>NZ_JBKIWO010000001.1:0-1755193 GCF_046600695.1 Marisediminicola sp. LYQ85 | reverse complement strand
TTCGCTATCCGGCGACAGTCACCTGCTGCACGTCGAGCTCGACCCTGCCATGGCCGAGATCGAGCGCGGCGACGCGCTCCTGGATGACCTTCAACTCGTGCAACGCGACGAAGCGAGGCTCGCCGCGAACCGTTTCGTGCGGGTCGACGAATTCCGTCGGCACCGCGAACTATCTCGTGCCGCGGCGCGGGATCGATCCGGGATGTTCGGCCGAGCACTCCGGGCAGAAATCGCCGCAGCGCTGTCGCTGCCCGAGCGCACCGCCGAAACCCTCATGGCCAGAGCCCGCGCTCTCGTCGATGATCTCCCGACGACGCTTGCGCGGCTGCGCGAGGGACGGTTCTCCGAACGGCACGCGGTCATCATCGCCGACGAGTCGATGACCCTCGATGCCGCGGAGCGGGCGGAGTTCGAAGCGCAGGTGTTGCCGTTGGCAGAGCGGATGCGTTCGGGGCTGTTCGAGAAGAAAGCGAGGCAGATTCGCGAGCTCGTGCACGGTGCCGACCTCGCCGAACGACACGAGAGCGCCCGCGAGCGGCGAGAGGTGATCATCGAACCCGGCAGAGACGGGATGGGGTGGCTTTCGGCGTATCTGCCCAACGAGGCGCTGTTCGCGATCGACAACCGCATCACCGCCGCCGGCCGCTCGTTGCAGGTCGGCGGCGAAGATCGCACGCTCACGCAGTTGAAGGCCGACGTTCTCATCGACGCGCTCACCGACGAGGGAGCACTACTGCCGGCAGGGGATGGCGAGACGGGGCTGCGGTCGCCGACGGTGCTTCGCGGCATCCGCTCGGAGGTGTCGGTCGTGGTTCCTGCACTCACTGTGATGGGCAAGGCAGCCACCCCGGGGATGCTCGAGGGCGTCACGCCGATCGACCCGGTGACAGCGCGCGAACTCGCGGCGACGGCGACGGGGTTCACGCGGATACTCACGCACCCTGAGACCGGGGCGATGCTGTCGTTCGGCAAAGACCGTTACGCGGTGCCATCCGAACTGAGACGCTATCTGCGCTATCGGGACGAGACCTGTCGGTTCATCGGATGTTCGCGGCGAGCCCGATTCTGCGACATCGATCACACGATCCCGTGGAACGGTGACGGTCAGACGGTTCACGACAACCTCGCCCACCTCTGCCGCGGACACCATAAGACGAAGGATGCCGGGTGGGGTGTCACTCAAGCGCGGGACGGGTCGGGCACTCTCACGTGGACGAGCCCGATGGGCCGGAGCTATGCGACCGAAGCGGTGCATCCGATGGGCGGCAGGGCCTCGCCGCAACTGGCGACTCTCTAGACATCAGTCTCTGCGCTCCGGCCGAAGCTGCGGCGTGCGAATGACGACCTTCGACAACCCGCCTTCAGTCGCCGCGTCACATCCCCACCGGGAAGCGACCTCGCGCCGTCACCCCCTCCCTCCGCGAACCGCTTCAGTTCAAGGGAGCAGCCGCACCTCGCGCGGCCGCCCGCCCGCGAACCGCCTCTGCTCAGGGGCGCAGCAGCACCTTGCCCGCACGCCCGGGGGCGAAGTTCGCGGCACTCGCTGCTCGAGATTCGTCGAAGCTGTAGGTGGCTTCGACGGGAAGGGTGAGGGAGCCTTCGCTCACGCGGGTCACGAGCTCGCCGAGGAGGGCGGCGCGCTTGTCAGCGCTCATCGATCCCATGACCGTGCTGCCCCAGAAACCGGTGACGGTCACGTTGTTGAAGATGACCGTGCCCGACGAGATCCGCATCGTGGGGGAGTCCATGGCGCCGAACACCACGAGGGTGCCGTTGTTCGCGAGCAGTGAGGCGATGTCACCGGATGCTTCGCCCCCGACCGAGTCGACGGCGGTCGTGATCGGGGCGCCCGCGGTGATGTCGGCCACGCGGTCGCGCCATCCGTCTTGATCCGTGGCGACGATGTTGCCGATGCCTTGCACACTCAGCTCGGCGACGCCCGCCTCGCGGCGCACGAGCCCGACGACGTTGAGGCCGCGCGCGGCGGCGAGCTGCGCCACGAGACGGCCGACCGCACCGTTGGCGGCGTTCTGCACGAGCCAGTCGCCGGGAGCGAGGTCGATGGTGTCGAGCAGGCTGAGGGCGCTGAACGGCATCGACACGAGCTGGGAGGCGACCTCGTCGGTGATGCCGTCGGGCACGGGGATGAGGGTCGCGGCTTTCGCGGTGAAGAACTCCGCCCAGACACCGAACGTGCCACCGGTGGCGACACGCTGGCCGACCTGGAGCGAGGTGACCCCGTCGCCGAGAGCGTCGACGACGCCGACCGCTTCGGTGCCCGCCCGCGCGGGGAGCTCCGGCTTGAAACCGTAGGTGCCGCGGATCGTCCACAGGTCGTGGTTGTGGATGGGGCTCAGCACGGTGCGCACGCGCACTTCGCCCTCCCCGGGCTCCGGGGTGTCGACCGTTTCGACGGTCAGAACGTCTTCGGGCTCACCGAACTGGTGGTGGATGACAGCGCGCATGGGGTTACCGGCTTTCGTTTCGGGGGTGGAATTTCAGAGTGGGCTTCGAGGGAGTGGCGATCAGAGCGCGAGCTGGTCGAGGGCTACCGCGATGATCGTCGCGGTGACCGCGAGCAGCGGAAACAGCCCCTGGCGAATCGCCGCAGACCGCTTGTCGGCGAAGAAGACGAACAGCACGGTCGCGGCGGCGAGCATCGACCCGGTGCCGACGAGCACGAGGGCGGGGCCGACGGGAGACCCGCTCACCGCAGTGACGACGATGCCGATCGCGGTGACGACCGCGAGAAAGAGGTTGTAGAAGCCCTGATTGAAGGCGAGTGCCCTGGTCGTCTCGATTTCGGCCGCGGTCGCGGGCCCGAAGGTCTTTCTCGCGGCGCGGCCCGACCACGCGAGCGACTCCATCCAGAAGATGTAGACGTGCAGGGCGGCGGCGAGACCGGCGAGCACGAGCGACACGATGACCATGCCATCCTCCTCATTCTGAACTGATCGTTTCACTATATACTGAAACGGTCAGTTCACAAACGGATGAAGGCGGGCACGGCATGGGTCGATCGCGACTGTTCGACGAGACCGAGGTCGTGCGCTCGGCGCGGCAGGTGTTCTGGGAGCTCGGCTACGAGGCCACCGCGGTGCCCGACCTCGAGGCCGCCACGGGCCTCAACCGCTCGAGCATCTACCACCACTTCGACAGCAAGCGCGGGCTCTTCGACGCCGCGGTCGAGTCCTATCTCGACGACATGATCCGCCCGCGGCTCGCCCCCCTCCTGCTGGCCGAGGTCGCGCCATCCGCTCTCGACACCTACCTTCAGGGTCTCCGCCGAGCGCTGGTCGACGAGCCCACCGCCCTCTCGCAGAACGGATGTCTGCTGCTCAACGCCACAGGGTCGGCCCTCGGTCACGAGGCCGGCCTACAAGCAGTGATCTCGCGCTATCTCGCCGACCTGCGGGCGGCGGTCGATGCCGGGGTCGCTGCGGCGCGCCCGGAACTCGAGGCGGCGGAACGCGAACTGCGGGTGACGACGTGCACCGGGCTCGTGTTCGCGGCGATGGCGATCGTGCGGGTCGACCGGGAGGCTGCGGGCGGGATGATCGACGCGGCGCGTGCGGCTGTCAGGGCCGGTGCCGGTGCCGGCCCTGCTACCGCTGCCCAGCTCCGCAGCTAGATGCGCCGAGCCCGCCCCCGCAACTCGCGGTGCATTCCCTCGAACGCCTCCGTGCGGGCGAAGAACACCTTCGGCACCTTCACGACCACGCTGTAGTTGGTGTCGACGACGTTGGCGATCGGCGCCTCGGTGATCTGGCTGAGCAGCTGGTAGGCGTCCATCTCGTGGAGGTCGAACATCTCCGACATCCAACGGATCATCTCCAGCTGGGCGATGCGCCAAGAGTCCTCCATCGGGCGTGACGAGCCGACGACCATCCAGTGCTCGTCGGTCTCGAGCCGTGGCCACAGCGGCCCGCCGCCCTTGATGAGCTCAACGATGATGACCGAATCCATTGCGCCCTCGACCGCGGTGCCGCACGCCTCACCCTCGCCCTGCCGGTAGTGGCCGTCGCCGATCGACAGCAACGCCCCCTCGACGTTGACGCCGAGGTAGGCGGTCGTGCCCGCCCTCATCTCGGGGGTGTCCATGTTGCCGCCGAAGCGCTCGGGCACGAGCGAGGACCGCACCTCGCTGCCCGCGGGGGCGACGCCGACCGTGCCGAGCATGGGTGCGAGAGGGAGCGCGACCTCGAAATCACCGAAGCGTGACTGGAACCCGACGGTGCCGGCATCCGTGTCGACCTCATAGATCCAGGTGGCTTCGGGTAGCGCGGGCTGCAGAAAGGCGGTGCGATCGGTGCTCGTCATGCCACCGAAGAACGGGATGGTCGCGGATGCACCCCAGCTTCGTGCCGGTGTGAGGCTCACGATGTGCACCGCGAGGGTGTCACCCGGTTCGGCGCCGACGATGTAGAAGGGCCCCGTCTGAGGGTTGAGGTAGCGCACGTCGAGGTTCGCGCTCGGAAGGTCGTCGACGGAGCGGAGCGCGTGGTTGTAGGCATCCTCAGACCAGAGGCCGAGCGCGGTGCCGGGCTGAACCCGCATCACCGGCTCGGCGCCGCCGAACGTGTAGACGTATTGCGACCGCTCGGGGGTGAACTCGATGAGCTCCATCAGAACTGCATGCCCCGGGTGAGGGCACCGTCGACCACGAGGTTGGTTCCGCTCGTGCGACTCGATCGTGGGCTGGAGAGGAAGACCACACTGTCGGCGACCTCGCGCGGGGTTCCCATGCGTCCGGTCGGGTTGAGGCCCATCGCCATCGAGTAGAGAGCGGGGTCGCCGGTCTCGATGCCCGCCCACACGCCGCCAGGCTCGTAGGTGTTTCCGGGCGAGACGACGTTGGCGCGCACGCCCTTCTCCGCGAGCTGGAGGGCGAGACCGGAGATGTAGCCGATGATCGCCGACTTGGTGGTGCCGTAGGGTCCCGACGCGAAATCGGCTTCGCGACCGGAGACACTCGAGATCGCGACGATCGACGGCGCCAGGCTGTTCTCGAGGTAGGGCAGCGACGCCTTCACGAGGTTGACGGTGCCCATGAGGTCGACCTCGAACGATTCGACCCAGTTCTCGGTGGTGTCGGGAATCGCGAGGGCGCTCACGTTGGCCACGACCATGTCGATACCGCCGAGGCTCACGGCGGTGTCGTCGACCCACGCGGTGAGGGCTTCGGCGTCGCGCACGTTGAGCACCGAGCCGACCACCGTCGGTGCGGCATCGGCGTAGAGAGCCTGCACGGCCGCGACCTCGTCTGTGTCGCGCGCGCAGAACGCCACATTGGCGCCCTCCGCCACGAAGGCATCGACGATCGCGCGCCCGATGCCCTTCGTTCCGCCGGTGACGAGAGCTGTTTTGCCTGTGAGATCGAGGTCCATGACCAGATCATGCCAGCGTTGTGTTGCCGGGATGTTTAGTGTGCCGGGGTGTTCGGTGCGGAGGACAGCGTCACGGTCGACCCGCGCACCACGAGCTCGTGCGGCATGAGGTGGGTGGAGAAGCCGGCCGCGGGGCGCCCGTGCTCGATGCGGCGCACGAGCAACTCGACTGTCAGATGCGCGATCGACTGGCGTCCGGCGGAGACCGTGGTGAGTGGCGGCTGGGCGAAGCGGCCGTCTTCGGTGTCGTCGACGCCGATCACGGCCACGTCGTCGGGCACGGTGAGTCCGCGTCGCTGCAGCTCCCACTGGGCGCCGAGGGCCAGCGCGTCGTTGAACCCGAACACCGCGTCGAAGGCGACACCGCGGTCGAGCAGGCCGGAGATCGCCTCGGCGCCCTCCTGCCGGTGCCACTCGGTGACGGGCAGCGCGAGCTCGGGGTCGACGGCGAGGCCCGCCTCGGTGAGAGCCTGCTCAGCCCCGAGCCGTCTCAAGGCCGACCCTCGCGGTAGCGGCGAGTCGTTGACGCCGAGCAGAACGACGCGTTTGCGCCCCAGCGCAGTGAGGTGCGTCACGGCGGTTCGCGCGACCTCGAGGTCGGCGATGAGCACGTGGTCGCCGAGACCCTCGACGAGGCGTTCGCCGATGACGACGAGCGGAAAAGCCTCGTCGATGTGTCGAGCGTCGTGGGGCCCGAGCGCCACCGGGCCGTAGATGGCTCCGTCGACCACTTGACCCGCGATGCCGGTGACCGCGGCGAGCTCACGGTCGCGGCGACCCCGGGTGGTTTCGACGATCACGGTAAGGCCGCGCTCGTCTGCGGCATCGATGATCTCTTGAGCGAGCTGGGCGAAATACGAGTGGTCGAGCTCGGGCAGCACGAGCGCGATCATCCGCGTTCGACCGGAGCGCAACGCCCGCGCCGACCGGTTGATGCGGTAGTCGAGCTCGGCCACTGCGGCCTCGATGCGCGCACGGGTGTCTGGCCGCATGTACTGGTAGCCGTTGAAGAAGTTCGACACCGTCTTCACCGACACGCCAGCACGCGCGGCCACATCGGTCATCGTCGCGGCCATGGCGTCTTTCGTGTCACACCAGCCACTGTGACACAGCACCGGGAGCTCCGGAGCCGCCGCCTCGGGCCGCCTAGCTCGAATCAGCCCTTCGCGAGGCGCTCGGTGTTCCACGACACGGGCGCGCGCACGGGTCGGGTGATTCTGTGGATGCTGGGGTCATTTGACCGCTCCACTGATGAGGCCCGCGACGTAGTACTTCTGCAGCAGGAGGTAGATGACGATGCACGGCACGACGGTGACGGCGACACCGGCTTGCATGAGCCCCCAGTCGACGGCATTGTTCTGCCCCGCCGACAGGATGCTCAAGCTCACGGGCAAGGTGTACTTCGACTGATCGTTGATGAGGATGAGGGTGGCGAAGAAGTCGTTCCACGCCGCGAAGAAGGTGAGAAGTGCGGTCGACACGAGCCCGGGCACCGCGAGTGGCAGCATGATGCGGCGCGCGGCCTGGAGGGGGGTGTTGCCGTCGAGCAGTGCGGCATCTTCGAGGGTGAGCGGGATCGCGGCGAAGGAGTTGCGCATGAGGAATATGCCGAAGGGCAGGTTGAATGTCGCGAGCACGAGCGCGAGGCCGAAAAGGCTGTCGTGGAGCCCGACCTGGATGAGTGTCAGGAACAGCGGTGTGATGATCGCCTGGAACGGGATCATGAAGGTCACGAGCACCACGAAGAACACGATGTTGCTCCCCGGAAACGGGAGGCGCGCGAACGCGTAGCCCGCGAGCGTCGACACGAAAACGGTGACGGCAGTCACGGTGAGCGAGACGAAGATGCTGTTGCCGAGGCCTGTCAGCAAACTGATGCCCGCTGTGGGCGATGCGAGCCCGGCGAAGTTCGACAGGCTCAGACTGCCGTCAGGCCCCGTGAGCGCCGTGACGACGAGCACCGCGAGAGGGTAGAGCACGAGCACGGCGAGAGCGGTGCAGATGATCGCCCACGCGGCGCGAGGCATCGAGCTGCGCACTTCGGCGATGCGACCCTGTCGACGTCGCGTCGCGGGTGCAGCGGGTGGGGTGCCGACAGTGGCGGTTGTGGACGGAGCGGTAGCAGTGGTCATGAGTGATCCGAGTTTCTGAGCAGCAACAGTTGCGCGGCGCTCACTAGGCCGAGGATGAGCATGAGGAGGAGGGACAGCGCGGCGCCGTAACCGAGGTCGAGCTGAATGAACGACGAGCGGAAGATCTGGTAGACCGCCGTGATCGTGCTGTTGTCGGGCCCGCCGGCCGTGAGGATGTAGAACTGGTCGAACGCGAGCAGCGACCCCGCGACCGAGAACACGAGCACGAGGGCGAGCGTGGGGCGCAGCAGCGGCAGGGTGATGTGCACGAAACGCTGCCACCCTGTGGCGCCGTCGACGGCGGCGGCCTCGTTGACTTCGCCGGGGATCGACTGGAATCCCGACAGCAGGAGGAGCATCTGCAGGCCAGCCGTCTTCCACGTCACCATGAGCAAGATCACCAGGAACGCACCCGAGGTCTCGCCGAACAGGTTCGTGGTGACGTCGAGCACGCCGATGCTCGCGAGCAGGTTCGTGGTCGGCCCGATGACGGGCTGCCACATGAACAGGAACAGGTAGCTCGCACTCGCGAGCCCGATGACGACCGGCAGGAAGTAGATCGTCTGGAAGATGCGAGCTGCCCGGGTTCGCCGCTGAACGAGGGAGGCGAGGGCCAGCCCGACGATCAGCAGAACGGGGGTGAGGATGAGCGTGTAGACGAGCGTGAACCCGACGGCGCCGAGGAACGCGGAGTCACCGAAGGCGGTGACGTAGTTGTCGAGACCGATGAAGGCCCGGTTGCCGAGCAACGGCCACGTGAACGTCGATATGACGACCGTGCGGATGAGCGGGTAGATGAAGAAGGTCGCGAGCAACAGCAGCGCCGGCAGCACGAGGAGAACGCCGGTGATGCGGCGGTTGCGCTGGACCGAGCCGGCGCGGCGCCGCACCCGACCGGTCGGGTTGTGCAGGGAGGTGGTGGCCCTGGTGATCACGGGGGCGGTCATCGGTTCAGCTCCTCGTCGTCGTACACGACCTCGTCGAGTATCGATTGGGCCGACACCTGCGCCTCGCGCTGCGCGGCATCGATGTCGCCGTCGAACACCGCGCGCGAGATCATGGTCGCCCAGACGCCGTTGTTGTCGTTGAATATCTCGTTCTCGACCGGGCTGTACGGAACCTGACCGACCGCGAGAGCGTCGGCGAACACCTGTCGTCGCGGGTCGCCCGGGATGTAGATCGAGTCGAGAAGGTCGAGTCGGATGGGAAGCACCGACTGGTCGGCGAGGATCGTCTGCGCCTCGACATCGGTGGCCCACTGCAAGAAGTCCCACGCGCCGTCGGGGTTCTCCGACCCGGCCATGATCGACAGGTTGTCTCCGCCGGCGAACGAGGCCGACCCGCCGTCTTTGCCCGGCAGGGGCGCGACGCCGAAGTCGATCTGGTCTTCGGCGGCCAGTGTGCCGAGGAACGACGTGCCATCCCCACGCATGCCGACCACTCCTTCGAGAAAGGCCGTCGCCGCGTTCGGGCCGTTGTCGGTGCGCACGAGCGACGGCATCGTGTCGGCCTCCCACAGGTCGCGGTAGAGCTCGAGGGCATCGGTGACCTCCGGCGAGTCGAGTTCGGCATCGCGGCCGTCGTCAGAGAGCACCCTGCCGTCACTCGCCCAGATGAGCGGAGTAAAACTGAAGATGTTGCAGCCTCCGCACGCTCCCGAGAAGGCGAAGCCGTAGTTCGAACCGCCGAGCACACGAATCGCCGTCGCCGCCTCGAGTATCTCGGCGTGCGTCGACGGCGGGTCTTCGGGATCGAGACCCGCCTCGGCGAAGAGGGTCTTGTTGTAGAACAGCACACTCGCGTCGCCGGTGAACGGCACGCCGTAGACGCGGTCGTCGAACTGCGCTTGCGCGACGTGTGCCGGGCTGAGGTCGTCGGCGTAGGGCAGAGCCTCGACGCGGTCGGTGATGTCGACCATCGCCCCGGCTTGCGAGAAGTAGGGGGTGAAGACGAGGTCGAGCGAAGCCATGTCTGGCGGATTGCCTCCCGCGACCGCGGTCGCGAGCTTCTGCACGAAGGTGGGTGTGGGCACGAGAGTGATCTCGACCTGCGTCTCGTTGTTCGCGTTGTATGCCTCGGCGAGCGGCTCGACGAGCTCGCGCTGGTAGTCACGGATCCAGAGCGTGACGGTGTCGCCGTCTGAGGAGTTCGCCGGAGAACACCCCGACAGTGTCAATGCGGTGGCCGCGATCGTCGTGAGAGCGAGGGCCTTGATAGTGGTTCGCGTCATTGCGTGCCTTTCTCAGGGAAGAGGGGAGTCGGTCAGCTGGTGGGCAGCCACACCCGCATGCCGCCCTCGGAGCGGTTGCCCCAGCGGTGGTAGGGGATGGCGATGAGGTCGAACTCTGTCGGATCGACGAGGCTGTCGACGTCGAGCGACGTGCTGTAGAGCGGAACCCCCGCGCCGGGGCGTTGTCGCGCGCTCGCGATGCTGATCCGGGTGCCCAGCACCGGGTCGGGCTCGGCCACGGTGACGGTCGGATGCTCGGGGACCACGACCTCCTCGGGCGTCACACCCTCGGGCAGGTCGGCCTGTTCGATCGCGAAGAGGATCGGGCCGCGGGTGACGGCGATCGTGCCTCGGGACGCGTCGACGAACGGGTGTGGTCGTCGAACCACCGGCTCAAGGGGGAGGCTCAACCGGATCGAGGAGATGGGGGCGTCGCGTGCCTCGATCACGAGGTATCCGTCGCGAACGAGCGGTGAGACATCCCGACCGTCGACGGTCACGGTGATGTCGCCTGCGGTGTCGGTCGCCCAACCGGGCTGGCGCAGCAGAACCGAACCGCCGTCGAAGGGCGCATCGAAGTCGATCGTCACGGTGCCGTGCGACGGATAGTCGGTGCTCACAGTCGCGGTCGTGGCTGCCCCACCCACCTCGCCGAGCGCGATCGTGCCCGCGGTGAAGAGGTGGATCTGCAGGTCGTGTTCGCTCGTCGTCGCCACGTAGTCGTGCAGCGAACTCACGAGCCTCGCCAGGTTCGGCGGGCAGCACGCGCACCGGAACCAGGGTTGACGACGTGCCGGCGCGTTCTCGCCGCCGCCGGAAGCCGCGGTGCGCAACTGCAACGGGTTGGCGTAGGTGAACGAGCAACCGTCGGTGGCCGTCGAGACGGCGATCGCGTTGAAGAGCCCGCGCTCCATCTCGTCGGCGAACCGGGACTGACCGGTGAGGAGGAGCATGCGCCAGTTCCACTGGAAGTTCGCGATCGCGGCGCACGTCTCGCTGTAGCTGCGGTCGGGCGGCAGCTCGTAGGCGTCCCCGAACGCCTCGTCGCGGTGGCGGGAGCCCGTGCCGCCCGAGATGTACATTTTGTGCTCGTGCACGCTCGACCAGATGCGTTCGAGGGCCGCCTCGAGGTCGGCGTCTCCCGTCTCGGTGACGACGTCGGCGGCGCCGGCAGCGAGGTAGAGCTGCCGCACCGCGTGGCCGGTCGCCTCCGTCACCGAACGGATCGGCTCGTGCTCCTGGAAGTAGGGGTACCCCAGCGGGTCGGGGCCCACGAGCTGGTGGCCGCGGAGGTCGATGAAACGCCTCGCCAGGGTGAGCCAGCGCTCGTCTCCGGTCACGCGGTAGGTCTCGACGAGAGCCGTCTCGATCTCGGCGTGCCCGTCGACGCCGCGCTCACCCTCGGGGCCGTAACGCTCGTCGACGAGGGCGGCGAAGCGCAACCCGATGTCGAGAAGATCACGACGGCCCGTCGTGCGAGCCCACGCGACGCCCGCCTGCAGGAGGTGTCCGAGGCAGTAGAGCTCGTGGCCCCAGCGCAGCTCGCCGGGGGCGAGCTCGAGGTCGGCTTTGTCGACCTGGTAGTGCGAGTTCAGGTAGCCGTCGGGCTGTTGTGCGCGGGTGAGGAGGTCGATCGTGCTTTCGACGAACGGCATGAGCTCGGTCACATCCGATCGCCCCGCCTCCCAGCCGATCGCCTCGAGGGTTTTGTAGACGTCGGAGTCGGCGAACTGGAAGCCGACGAACTCGCCGTCGTGCTCGCCGGTGACGCGACGGATGTTGTTGAGTGCTTGCGAGACCTCGAGCTGGTCGATCGCGTGGGGAATGGTGCCGACGCGATTGGTGCGCTGCCAGTCGGAGAGAAACCCGTTCGTGAGACTCACCGCGCTGTGGCCCAGGGGACGGAACACGGTCGAGTCGCGACGGGTCGGCGACACGGGGCCGTCGGTCGCCGTGGGTGTTTTGGCGTCGGTTTTGGTGCCGGTGTTGGTGCCGGTGCCGGTGCCGGCGGCGGGCCGGGCCGCGTGATCGGCCGTGGGTGCAAAGGTCATCGTCGTCCTCCTCGAGCCCCTCGTCGGGCCGCGTGTGCATCGTTGTACTACGAGTATCTACATCGATGTACTAAATCGTCAATAGGCGGATTTTGTCGATGCGGCGCGGTCGTCGGATCTGTGCGACCGCGTCGATCATGGCTCTTCGGCGCGATTGTGAGCTCAGCCATGGGGTTAGCGGGGCTGGTGCGCACCGCGAGATCGAGGCTGATAACGGTTGTACAACGAGGGCGGATCGGTGCCACGTGCGGTGCCGTCAGCGGGACGTCGAATGTCGGTGGTGCGGTGTTGTCTCAGAGCATGAAGTTCGAGGAACTGACTGTTCAGCGGGAGGTTTCACCCTCCGACGACAGTCACATGCTGCACGTCGAACTCGACCCTGCGCTTGCGGAGATCGAGCGCGGCGACGCACTCCTCGACGACCTCCAGCTCGTGCACCGCGACGAGGCCCGGCTGGCCGCGAACCGCTTCACGCGGGTCGACGAGTTCCGTCGGCACCGCGAGCTGAGCCTCGCGGCGGCGCGCGACCGGTCCGGGATGTTCGGCCGTGCGCTCCGGGCGGAGGTCGCCGCGGCACTGTCGCTGCCCGAGCGCACCGCCGAAACTCTCATGGCGAGAGCCCGCGCTCTCGTCGATGACTTGCCGACCACGCTGGCGCGACTCCGCGACGGACGGTTCTCCGAACGTCACGCGGTCATCATCGCCGACGAGTCGATGACGCTCGATGCCGCCGAGCGGGCGGAGTTCGAGGCGCAGGTGTTGCCGTTGGCGGAGCGGATGCGTGCGGGGCTGTTCGAGAAGAAAGCCCGGCAGATCCGTGAACTCGTCCACGGCGCTGGCCTCGCGGAGAGGCACGAGACGGCTCGCGAGCGCCGCGAGGTCTTGATCGAACCCGGAAGAGACGGGATGGGATGGCTCTCCGCGCACCTGCCCAACGAGGCGCTGTTCGCGATCGACAATCGCATCACCGCCGCCGGGCGATCGCTGCAGGTGGACGACGAGGATCGCACGCTCACGCAGTTGAAGGCCGATGTCCTCGTCGATGCGCTC
Organism: Marisediminicola sp. LYQ85; assembly: GCF_046600695.1. Taxonomy (NCBI): domain Bacteria; kingdom Bacillati; phylum Actinomycetota; class Actinomycetes; order Micrococcales; family Microbacteriaceae; genus Marisediminicola; species Marisediminicola sp. LYQ85. The sequence goes on along the minus strand of NZ_JBKIWO010000001.1, from coordinate 1,742,343 downwards.
ACTGACGAGGGTGCGCTGCTGGCGCCAGGGGATCCCGAGACGGGGCTTCGGTCGCCGACGGTGCTTCGCGGCATCCGCTCCGAGGTGTCGATCGTCGTTCCTGCACTCACCGTGATGGGTAAGGCAGCCACGCCGGGCATGCTCGAGGGTGTTACGCCGATTGACCCCGAGACCGCGCGGGAACTCGCGGCATCCGCGACGGGGTTCACGCGGATACTCACCCACCCTGAGACCGGGGTAGTGCTGTCGTTCGGCAAAGACCGCTACACGGTGCCATCCGAGCTGAAACGCTATCTCCGCTATCGGGACGAGACCTGTAGGTTCATCGGATGCTCGCGGCGAGCCCGATTCTGCGACATCGACCACACCATCCCCTGGAACGGTGACGGACTCACGGTTCACGACAACCTCGCCCACCTGTGTCGCGGGCACCACAAAACGAAGGATGCGGGATGGGGTGTGACTCAAGCACGTGATGGTTCCGGCAGTTTGACGTGGACGAGCCCGATGGGCCGCGCGTATGCGACCGAGGCGGTGCATCCGATCGGTGGTCGGGCCGGGCCGTAGCTGGCGTCGTGGCACGCGGCTAGGTCGGCGGATTCCGATCGCTGCTCTTCGCAGCCGCAGCCGCAGCCGCAGCCGTAGTCGTTGGCTCAGGCCCCGGAACGGCGGTCGCTTCTGCCGCAGGCTGCCGTAGGAAGAACGCCCCGAACGATCCCGCGAGGGTTGCGAACACGACGACCGAGTAGACCGCGAGAGTCACCTGCAGGAGACGCACGAAAGTGTCGTCCCCCTCGAGCCCCGCGCCCGTGATGGTCGCCATCGCCGTCTGGAACAGGGCATCGCCGTAAGTGATCGTGCCGTCGACGACGTAGAGCAACTGGCTCGACCCGAGGATGACCACGGCGGTGACCGCAGCGAGCCACGCGATGCGGTTCGACAGCAGGCGGCCGGCGGAGCGAGAACCGCGCACGCCCGCCGAGAGCACACCACCGAGCCGAGCCACGCGGGCGACACGGGCGAAACGGAACACGGTGAGCGCCCGGAAGAAGCGAAGAAACGGCAGCACCAGAAACAGCACTTGCCACCAGTGCTTGCGCCAGAACGTCGCGCTGAACCCGGCGACGTAGGCCCGCAACAGAAACTCCGCCACGAACACCACCCAGAACAGCCACCCGAGCACGCTCAGCGTGGTGACGAGCCACGCTTCCTGCGCGAGGTTCTGACCCAGCACGACGAACAAGAAGATGAGCCCGAGCACTCCCATGGGCCTGTCGAGGCGCGCAGCGAGAGCCTCGGAAGCGCGCTCCTTGCCGTCCATGCTGCCGTCGACATTGCCGTCGACACTGCCGTCGACGCTGACGCTGCCGCTGCCGCTGGCGCGACGCTCGTCGGCGCTCACATCCCGCCGCCGTGCCGTCTCGAATACTCGTCGAGAATGTCGTCGGTCCGCGTGCTCGCGAACCCGAGGGTGTCGCCCAGCTCCTCCGCGAACGCGGCGACCGCTTGGTCGAGGGCGGCGCCACTCGACCGCACGGCGCGGTGCCGGGAGCGTTTCGCCTCGGCCGTGAGCGTGCGCACGTACGGCAGGCGTGCGGGCAGCGACATGGCGGGGGAGCGTTCCGAGAAGAAGAAACTCTCCGTGGCCTGCACGAGGTCGATGGTCACGGAGGTGAGGGCGGAGGTGATCGAGTCGAGATTCGAGGAGGCCGTGGCCGGATGCATCCGCCTCAGCTCACCCGCGAGGTCGCTGCGCTTGAGCACGGTGAGCTGCAGCGCGAGGGAGCGGCGCTGCAGGAGGGCGGGGTAGAGCTGCATGAGCCACGACACGATCGCGGTGATGAGCGCGAACCCGATGATGGCCTGCGCCGGGGCGAAGTAGCGGATCCACGGGTCGGCGGCGATGACATCCCCGAGCCCGAGGGTCGCGAGGGCGACGGACGAGAAGTAGACCGCCTCGAGGAACGGCGGATAGGCGGCGGGATCGAGGCCCGGGTCGTAGGAGAAACCCTCGGGCACGTGCGGCAGGTAGATGAGCGCCCAGCCGACGACCTGCAGAAGCGACCAGAAGACGAACACCGCGACGATCGCGATCGGTCCGGCGACCGCGCGCGCCGGCCGACCGAACGAGACGACGACGCGCCAGACCCCGCTCGCCACCCGACGGGAGAGCCGCCCGCGCCCCTCGGGGTGGAGGAGGGTGCGGAACACCTCCAGAAGTCCGAGAACGACGAGCACAGCTCCGGCCGACGTAAATAACAGATCCACCGCAGCAACCCTAACCGCGGAGGGTCACCGTCAGTGCGCGTCGACCTTCGACCGATCACGCGTGCGCAAGCGCGACACCGCGGTCACGACGGCCACGACGATCAGCCCGAGGATGATTCCGAACACCGCCGAGATGGCGGTGTCGGTGAGCCACACGACCACGGGTCCGGCCGCGGCCACCGCCTCGGTCGCGGCGTGCACCAGATCGTAGGGGGCGTGCCAGAACGTCTCGGCGAGGTTCGCGATCACGAGGTGGCCACCGACCCACAGCATGGCGACCGTTCCGACGATGCTGATGAAGCGGAACACCGCGGGCATCGACATGACGATGCGCGCCCCCGAGCGACGCACCTGGCGGCTGGGGCTCTTCATGAGACGCAACCCGATGTCGTCGATCTTCACGAGCAGCGCGACCGAGCCGTAGACGATGACGGTCATGCCGAAGCCGATGACGATCAGCGCCCCGAGCGTGGGCCAGAGACCGAAATCGGGGTCGAGGTTCGCGAGGGAGATGAGCATGATCTCCGCGCTGAGGATGAGGTCGGTTCGCACCGCGCCCGCGACGAGCTTCTTCTCGTCGCGCGGCCCGTCGTCTTTGGCGGCGTGATGCACGCCGAACCACTCGGTGACCTTCTCCGCACCCTCGAAGCACAGGTAGGTGCCCCCGATGATGAGCAGCCACGGCAGCACCCAGGGGGCGAACGCCGACAGGAGCAGGGCGAGCGGGATGATGATGACGAACTTGTTGAAGATGCTGCCGAGGGCGATGCGCCAGACGACCGGCAACTCCCGAGCCGGCGTGAGGCCGTGAACATACTGCGGCGTGACGGCGGCATCGTCGATGACGACCCCCGCGGATTTCGCACTCGCCTTGAGGGCGGCGGTGAGGATGTCATCGACGACAGCGAGCAGACCGACAGACATACGAATCTCCTTGAACTGGGGGCGCTCAACCGTAGCCTGAAAGAGTGCGCGAGGAGGGCCTGCGCGCGACGACGTGAGGTGGCGTGCCTAGCGCGGCGACGCCACCTCACGCGAAAGCTCGAGCGTCAGTCCCAGCGCACGACGGGCGTGCCCGACGTGAAGTCGACGACGGGGGCGGCGAGGCTCGGGGCGAAGAGCACGTCGCCGCGACCGGTCGAACCGTTCTGCGCCACGTCGGCCTCCACGTTGACGCCGCCGATGAACTCGCTGCTCACGACGAGCGGGTCGGTGACGAGCTCCTGTGGCTGCAGATTGTCGAGCGTGGCCTGCGTCTCGGCGAGGAGGGTGCGCGTGAGCGAACCTTCGACGAGACGCGAGCCGTCGTCGAGAACCTCGGGGAGGTCGAGTCCGCAACCGGCCTCGAAGTTCTTGGAGGCGAGGCACTCCTCCACCTCGTCGCGCACCGCAGCGCGGAACACGGCGAGACCCTCATCCGTCAGGGCCGCGTTGATGTCGCTCTGGCTCGGGTAGTCGAACGGTTCGCGCACCGTCAGAACGGTCTCGCCCTCGATCGTGAAGTTCGGGGTCGTCGTGGCGAGCTCGTAGCTGCCGGGGAAGACCTCGACGGTCGTCGACTCGAGCGGCGCACCGTTGAGGGTCAGATCGAGGCCCTCGAACCGCGAACCGAAGTCGAGCTCGGCGGTGGCCGCCGACATCTGCCACGAGCCCTCGGTGTCGTACTCGTTGACCGAGAACTCGGCCGACACGGGCACATCGCCGAGCGAGTAGGTCGCCGTGACGGTCGTCGAGAAGTCGGCTTCGGCAGGCTCGGTCACCTCGATGGCGGTGATCGGTGCGATCGCGTTGGAGGCCTCGAGCGCCTCATCGGAGAGGAAACCGGATGCCGCGGGCGCGTCACCGACGAACGACAGCGCGGTCTCGGCGTCCGAGGCGGCGAGAGCCTCGAGATAGCCGCGCACAGCGCCGTCGGGGGTGGATGTCGCGGCCGCAGGTGCGCCGTCGCCGTCGCCAGACGCGGAGCTGTTCGCGCTGCGCACGGCGAACGTGACTACGACGACCGCGAGCACGAGGAGGAGAACGACGCCACCGGCGACGATGCCGATGATGGCACCCGTTCCGAGCTTCTTCGGCGCCTGGTCGCCGGACGGCGAGGGCTGCTGGGGCGGGTTCCCGGTCGGGAGACCACCTGCGGCGCCGGGGGCCGGAGCCGCGTCCGGGGCCGGGACTGGGGGCGTCGCGGGCGCGGGCTCGGGAGCGGGCGGCGGGGTCGTTCCGTCGGGGTTCTGCGGGTCGTGCCCGGTGGGGCCGGTGGTGTCGGTCACGATGTCGATCTCCTCTGACGGGCGGCGACCACGCCGGGCGCGCGCAGACTCACACGACATGCCCTCCCGAGCGAGTGCTCGGCGGTCGGTTCAGGGATGAATATATCGAGAAAATCTTGCTTAAAACGGCTGTTTGGTGCGGTCGGACGGCCGGGTCCGCCCCCACTTCGCGGGGGAAGGGTGCTTAGACCTCGCCGTGGTCTGCCACATCGGGCGTCGACCGAGCGACGTCGGCGATCTGCTCCTCCGGGCGCGGGGCGACGGTGTCGTCCTGCGCGTCGGCGGCGGGTGCCGGATGAGAGACCGCTCGCGCGAGGGCTGCGGCGCTCTCCGACTCGACCACGTCTTCGAGCCACAGGGGCGAACCGTCGGGGCCGGAGAGCGGCACGCGCCAGTTCGGGTACTCGTCGATCGTGCCCGGCTGGTTCTGCGTGCGGCGGTCGCCGACCGCATCCGTCAGCGCGACGTTGAGCAGTCGCGACGGCGCGAGCGCCAGGTAGCGGTGCAGCGCGGTGATGGTGTCGGCGATCGAGGGGCTCGAGCTCCCCGACTCGGGTGCGAGCAACCCCCGGCTGCGGATCTCATCGAGCCAACTGCCGCGCTCGGCCTCGTCGGCGGCCGCCTCCTCCTCGACGGGACGCGTGAGCACGCCGAGCTTGTCGCGCAGCTTCACGTGCTCGCCCTGCAGGTAACCGGCATTCGGCGGCAGGTCGTGCGTGGTGACCGAGGCGAGGCACAGTTCGCGCCACCTCTCGGCGGGCAGAGGGTCGCCGTTCTCGTCGCGCTCGAACCAGAGGATCGACGTGCCGAGGATGCCGCGTTCCAGGAGGTAGTCGCGCGCAGACTGCTCGACGACCCCGAGATCCTCCCCGACCACGACCGCTCCGGCACGCTGCGCCTCGAGGGCGAGCACCCCGATCATGGCCTCGTGGTCGTAGCGCACGTAGGTGCCCTCGGCGGGGGTGCGGCCTTCGGGAGTCCACCACAGGCGGAACAACCCGATGATGTGGTCGATGCGCACCCCGCCCGCGTGGCGCAGCACACCGGCGATGAGGTCGCGGAACGGCGCGTAGGCGAGCTCGGCGAGGCGATCGGGGCGCCACGGCGGCTGCTGCCAGTCCTGACCGACCTGATTGAAGGCGTCCGGCGGTGCACCCACGCGGATGCCGGTGGCATACGCGTCACGCAGGCGCCACGCATCCGCTCCACCCGGGTGCACTCCCACCGCGAGGTCGTGCATGATGCCGAGAGACATTCCGGCGTTCACCGCTTTGCCCTGAGCGCGCTGCAACTGCTCGTCGAGCAGCCACTGCAGCCACATCTCGAACTCGATGTCGTCGGTGTGGGCGCGCGCGAAGTCGGACACGGCGATGGTCGTCGCACCCTGCAGCGCCTCGGGCCACTCGCGGGCGTCATTGCCGTGCTCGATCGCGAGCACGCTCCAGGTGGCGAACTGCTCGAGGCTCTCGCCCTCGCGCTGCGTGAACGCCTGGTAGTCGAGTTCGCGACCGGCGCGGCGCGGGAGGGCGAAGATGAGTTTGAGCGCGTCGCGCTTGGCCGTCCACGAGGTGTCGCGGTCGATCGCGTCTTTCTCGTCGAGCTCGCGGTGCACGCGCGCGGCGATCCCGTCGACGGTGGCGCGGTCGTCGGCGTTCAGCTGCGCGAACTCCGGAACCTCCTCGACCCGCAGATAGAGCGGGTTGAAGAAGCGACGCGACGACGGCAAGTAGGGTGACGGTTCGAGCGGCGCGACAGGCTCGGCCGCGTGCAGAGGGTTGATGAGCAGGTAGTCGGCGCCGAGCTCGGCACCCGACCAGACGGCGAGGTCGGTGAGGTCGGCGAGGTCTCCGACACCCCACGAGCCGCGCGAGCGCACGCTGTAGAGCTGCGTCGCGAACCCCCACGAGCTGCCCTCGCCGAACGAGTCGGGCAGGCCGAGCCAGCGCGGCGTGACCACGAGCACACACTCGGCCGAGCGGTCACCCGAGCTCGCGCGCACGGTGTGGTAACCGAGCGGCAGGTCGGTGGGCAGCGGCACGGGGATGGCCGAGACGGTGACACCGTCGACATCCCGCGTCTCGGTGTCGACGAGCTGCGCGGTGCCATCGTGACCACCGAGCGACTGCTCGATCCCGCTCTCGAGGGTCAGCGTCAACTCGAGTTCGTCGCGCTCGCCGACGTGGGCGAGAAGGCGGATGTCGTCACCTTCGCGCACGACGAGCGACGGCGGCAGGAGACGGCGCCACGGTGCCATCGCGTGCTCGGCGAGCGCGGCGGCGGGGTCTGCGGCATCCACTCCCATCGCGGCGAGCACCTCGCGGATGGCCTCGTCGGGAACGTCGACGACAGTGTCGCGCCAATCGGTGAACGACGTGGAGACGCCGTGGGCGGCCGCGAGCTCGTGCAGGGGAGAGGGGGTGGCTGGCGCGGCGGAGGCGGACGCTGACGCGGGTGAAGTCATCCCCCGAGTCTGGTGCAGGAGGGCGGCCGACGCGAACGGGGTGCGCTGAGCCCGACCCACCTCACTGTCGCAGCGGCGACCCGACCACGTCGAAGCGGAAGCCGCCGAACTCGCCCGAGAGCAGCGGCCGCGCCGCGGCGATGACCTGCTGCACCTCGGGGAGGGCGAGCGAGGCCTGGTGCGCCTCGGCGGAAGTCCACAGCTCGACGACGAACACGGTGTCGGGTTGGTCGTCGCTCACCCCCACCTCGTAGGCGAGGCATCCGACCTCGCGCAGAGCGTCGTTGCGGCCGACGAGGTGCGCCACGAGCTCGTCGCGCTTGCCGGCCACAGCACCGAGGGTTCCCACGTTCGCGAAGGTCATGGCAGCACGCTAGCGCGGTGAGCGGCCCTCGCGTTAGGGCGCCGTTAGGTTTCGCCGCGCACCCGTGTGGATTCCGTTAGGACGCGTCGACGGCCGCCCGCTCGGGAGTTGTATCGGATGTCGTGCCCCACCGGGCACCCGCCGGCGCGTTCACCGTGCCGCGCGTTCACTTCTGCTGAAGGACACCACAGTGCTCGACCTTCTCACCCCGCTCGATCTTGCCTACGTGCTCGGCATCATCGCCGCGTTCGTGCTCGTCGGCCTCGTCGCGAAGGGGGTCGAGAAGCTGTGATCGTCTTCTCCTTTCTCGCGGCGGGCCTCGGCGTCGCCGCCATCGTCTACCTCGTGTACGCCCTCGTGAGACCGGAGCGGTTCTGACATGGACGTGCTGCTCCCCATCCTCCAAGTGGCCACGGTCGCCCTCGTTCTCGCGGTGCTCTACCGCCCGCTCGGCGACTACATGGCCAGCATCTACGAGTCGAAGAAAGACCTGACGATCGAGCGCGGCCTCTACCGCCTCATCGGCGTCGACTCGTCGTCGGAACAGACCTGGCAGGCCTACCTGCGCGGGGTGCTGTGGTTCTCCGCAATCGGCGTTCTCCTCGTCTACCTCCTGCAGCGCTTCCAGTCCGTGCTGCCCTACTCGCTCGGGCTCCCCGCGGTGCCCGAGGGGCTGTCGTTCAACACCGCAGCGTCGTTCGTCACCAACACCAACTGGCAGTCCTACTCGCCCGACGTGACCCTCGGCTACACCGTGCAGATGGCGGGCCTCGCCGTGCAGAACTTCGTGTCGGCCGCCGTCGGCATCGCCGTCGCCGTCGCCCTCGTGCGCGGCTTCGCCCGCACTCGCACGGGCACCCTCGGCAACTTCTGGGTCGACCTCACCCGCGGAACCCTCCGGCTGCTGCTGCCGATCTCGGTGCTCGCCGCGATCATCCTCATGGCGGGCGGGGTGATCCAGAACCTCACCGGGTTCACCGACGTGCCGACACTCAGCGGTGCCACGCAGACGCTTCCGGGCGGCCCTGTCGCCTCCCAGGAGGCGATCAAGAACCTCGGCACCAACGGCGGCGGGTTCTTCAACGCCAACGCGGCCCACCCGTTCGAGAACCCGAGCCCGTGGACGAGCGTGCTGCAGATCGTGCTCATGCTCATGATCCCGTTCTCGCTCCCGCGCACCTTCGGACGGATGGTCGGCGACCGCCGACAGGGCACCGCGATCCTCGCGTTCATGGCGTTCTTCTACATCGCGTCTCTCACGATCGTCACGCTCCTCGAGCGGGCAGGGTTCGGCACCGCGCCCGAGCTCGCGGGAGGCGCGATGGAGGGCAAAGAGGTGCGATTCGGTATCGACGGGTCGACCCTCTTCGGCACCTCGAGCACGCTCACCTCGACCGGTGCGGTCAACTCGATGCACGACTCGTACACGGCGGTCGGCGGCATGATGCCGATGCTCAACATGATGCTCGGCGAGGTCGCCCCCGGCGGTGTCGGAGCGGGCCTCTACGGGGTGCTCATCCTCGCGATCATCGCCGTGTTCGTCGCGGGGCTGCTCGTCGGCCGCACACCGGAGTACCTCGGCAAGAAGATCGGCCCCAGGCAGATCACACTCGCGAGCCTCTACATCCTCGTGATGCCGACCCTCGTGCTCGTCGGCACGGCGCTGAGCTTCGCGATCCCGGGCATCCGTGACGACGTGCTGAACACGTCGATCTGGAACCCCGGAAACCACGGGCTCTCCGAAGTGCTCTACGCCTTCACCTCGGCGGCGAACAACAACGGATCCGCCTTCGCGGGGCTCACGGCGAACACCCCGTGGCTCAACACGGCGCTCGGCGTCGTGATGCTGCTCGGGCGCTTCGTGCCGATCGTGCTCGTTCTCGCGCTCGCCGGCTCGCTCGCCGCCGGCGACAGGGTGCCCGCGACCTCGGGAACCCTCCCCACCCACCGGCCGCTCTTCGTCGGCCTCCTCGTCGGTGTGACGGTCATCGTGACCGCCCTCACCTTCTTTCCCGTGCTCACCCTCGGACCTCTCGCAGAAGGACTGCTCTAAGCCATGACCACCACGACCATCAGTTCCGACGCTGTCGTCGCCGCCGTGCCCGGCGCCATCCGCAAGCTCGACCCGCGGCTCATGTGGCGCAATCCCGTGATGTTCATCGTCGAGGTCGGAGCCGTTCTCACCACCGCGATAGCGATCGCCGAGCCGTTCCTGGGCGGCCCCGAGTCGTCGGGCGGCTCGACGATCCCCGTGACCTTCACGGCGGGCATCGCCGTCTGGTTGTGGCTCACCGTGATCTTCGCCAACCTCGCCGAGGCCGTCGCGGAGGGGCGAGGCAAAGCCCAGGCCGACAGCCTGCGCAAGACCCGCACGAGCACAACGGCACGGCTCGTGAGCGCCTACGACGGGAGTGGTGACGCCGGGGCTCAGGCCGCAGACATCCGCGATGTCTCGTCTGCCGACCTCGGCCTCGGCGACGTCGTGGTCGTGACAGCGGGCGAGCTCGTTCCCGGTGACGGCGACATCGTGTGGGGCATCGCCTCGATCGACGAGTCGGCGATCACGGGCGAGTCCGCCCCCGTCGTGCGCGAATCGGGCGGTGACCGCAGCGCCGTCACCGGTGGCACGCGCGTGCTCTCCGACCGCATCGTCGTGCGCATCACCTCGAAGCCCGGCGAGACATTCGTCGACCGGATGATCGCCCTCGTCGAGGGGGCTGCGAGGCAGAAGACGCCCAATGAGATCGCCCTGACGGTGCTGCTCTCGAGCCTCTCGATCGTCTTCGTCATCGTGACGCTCACGATCAACCCGATCGCGTCGTACCTCGACGCGAGCGCGAGCGTTCCCGTGCTCATCGCCCTGCTCGTGTGCCTCATCCCGACCACCATCGGCGCGCTGCTCTCGGCCATCGGCATCGCCGGGATGGACCGCCTCGTCCAGCGCAACGTGCTCGCGATGTCGGGTCGCGCGGTCGAGGCCGCGGGGGATGTCACAACGCTGCTGCTCGACAAGACGGGCACCATCACCTACGGCAACCGCCAGGCCTCGGAGTTCGTGCCGCTCGTCGGGGTGAACCCCGAGCAGCTCATCCGCGCCGCAGCGCTCTCGTCGCTCGCCGACCCGACCCCCGAGGGCAAGTCGATCGTCGACCTCGCCGCCGAACAGGGCGTGCACGTCGATGGTGATTCTGCTGCGGGCGAGTTCGCGCCGTTCACGGCGCAGACCCGCATGTCGGGGCTCGACCGGCCCGACGGCACCCGCATCCGCAAGGGTGCAGGGTCGGCGGTGCTCGCGTGGATCGGCGAGGGGGCGTCGCCGTCGGTGCGCTCCGAGCTCCAGGCGCAGGTCGAACGCGTGTCGAACAGCGGAGGCACGCCGCTCGTCGTCGCGACGATCAGCGACGCGGGTGTCGGCCGCATCCTCGGCGTCGTGCACTTGAAGGATGTCGTCAAGACCGGCCTCAGGGAGCGCTTCGCCGAGTTGCGCTCGATGGGCATCCGCACCGTCATGATCACGGGAGACAACCCCCTCACCGCCAAGGCGATCGCCGCGGAGGCGGGAGTCGACGACTTCCTCGCGGAGGCGACACCCGAGCAGAAGATGGAGCTCATCAAGAAGGAGCAGGCGGGCGGCCACCTCGTGGCGATGACCGGTGACGGCACCAACGACGCCCCGGCGCTCGCGCAAGCGGATGTCGGGGTCGCGATGAACACGGGAACCTCCGCAGCGAAGGAGGCCGGCAACATGGTCGACCTCGACTCCGACCCGACGAAGCTCATCGACATCGTCGCGATCGGCAAGCAACTGCTCATCACGCGCGGCGCACTCACGACGTTCTCGATCGCGAACGACATCGCGAAGTACTTCGCGATCATCCCCGCGATGTTCACCGGGGTCTTCCCGGGCCTCGCGGTGCTCAACATCATGGGCCTGCACTCGCCCGCGTCTGCCGTGCTCTCGGCGATCATCTTCAACGCGATCGTGATCATCGCGCTCATCCCGCTCGCGTTGCGCGGCGTGAAGTACCGCCCGCTCACCGCGTCGAAGGTGCTCGGCCGCAACCTCCTCGTCTACGGCCTCGGGGGAGTGATCGCGCCGTTCGTCGGCATCAAGATCATCGACCTCGCCGTGACCCTCATCCCCGGTTTCTGACCGGCACCGTTCAAGAGAGAAGAACACCACCATGAGTGCACCTCGCACCGGCCTGCGCACCGCAGGCGTCGCCATCCGCGCCCTCCTCGTCTTCACCGTCGTGCTCGGGGTCGGCTATCCGCTCGTCGTCACGGGCGTCGGGCAGCTCGCCTTCGCCACTCGGGCGAACGGCTCGCTCGTGACCGTCGACGGCGAGACCGTCGGCTCGGCCCTCATCGGCCAGAGCTTCAGCGACGCCGACGGCGATCCGCTGCCCGAGTGGTTCCAACCGCGGCCCTCGGCGGCGGGCGACGGGTACGACGGTGCCGCCTCGAGCGGCTCGAACTGGGGGCCCGAGAACGACGACCTCGTCTCGGCCATCGGCGAACGTCAGGCGCAGATCTCGGAGTTCGACGGCGTCGAGCCCGACGAGATCCCCGCCGACGCCGTCACCGCCTCCGCCTCGGGGCTCGACCCGCACATCAGCCCGGAATACGCGCTGCAGCAGGTGCCGCGGGTCGCGACCGAGCGCGGGCTGCCCGAGGAGAGCGTTCGCGAACTGGTGAGCGATAACATCCAGAACAGAGACCTGGGGCTTCTGGGCGAGGCGCGGGTGAACGTGCTGCTGCTGAATGTCGCTCTCGACGAGTTGTGAGTTGAACGATGAAACGTGGGCGCTTGCGGGTGCTTCTGGGGGCGGCACCCGGTGTGGGCAAGACCTACACGATGCTCGAAGAGGGTGGGCGCCTTCGCGATGAGGGCACCGACGTCGTTGTCGCGGTCGTGGAGACCCACGGTCGCGCCGCCACGACCGCGATGACGGAGGGTCTCGAGATCGTGCCGCGCGCGGTCGTGACCCACCGCGGTGTCGAGCTCACCGAGATGGATGTCGACGCCGTGCTCGCACGTCGCCCCGACCTCGCGCTCGTCGACGAGCTCGCCCACACGAACGCTCCGGGCACCGCGCACGAGAAGCGCTGGCAAGACGTGCAGACGATCCTGGATGCCGGCATCGACGTGATCTCGACCGTCAACATCCAGCACATCGAGTCGCTCAACGACGTCGTGCAGAAGATCACGGGGGCGCCGCAGCGGGAGACGATCCCCGACCACGTGCTGAGGTCGGCCGAACAGATCGAGGTCGTCGACCTCGCTCCCGAAGCGTTGCGCGACCGGCTCGCGGGCGGCCGGGTCTACCCCGCCGAGCGCATCGACGCGGCGCTCTCGAACTACTTCAGGCTCGGCAATCTGACTGCGCTGCGCGAACTCGCGCTGCTGTGGCTCGCCGACGAGGTCGACAGCGCCCTCAAGGTCTACCGCACCGACCACGGCATCGACAGCGCGTGGGAGGCCCGCGAGAGAGTCGTCGTGACGCTCACCGGTGGTCCGGAGGGTGAGACGCTCCTGCGCCGAGGTGCCCGCATCGCCGCGCGATCGGGCGGCGGCGAGCTGCTCGCGGTGCACGTGACGAGCCAGGACGGCTTGCGCGTCGCGCGACCCGAAGCCCTCGCCCAGCAGCGCGCGCTCGTCGAGAAACTCGGCGGGAGCTTTCACCAGGTGGTCGGGAGCGACGTTCCGCGCGCCCTCGTCGACTTCGCGCGCAGCGTCGACGCGACTCAGCTCGTGATCGGCGTGAGCAGGCGCAGCCGACTCGTGGCCGCCCTCACAGGCCCCGGAATCGGGTCGACCGTCACGCGCGAGGCCGGCTCGATCGACGTGCACATCGTCAATCACGAGGCGGCGGGAGGGCGGTTCTCGCTGCCTCGCCTGGGCGGCGCGCTCACGATGAAGCGGCGCATCGCGGGCTTCGTGCTCGCCCTCGTCGGAGGCCCCCTCGTCACGCTCGCGCTCACCGCGCTGCGGAGCGAGGAGACGATCACGAGCGACGTGCTGAGCTACCAGTTGCTCGTGATCATCGTCGCCCTCGTCGGGGGCATCTGGCCCGCGCTCTTCGCTGCCCTGCTCTCGGGTCTCACCCTCGACTTCTTCTTCGTCGCACCGCTCTACACGGTGACGATCGCCGACCCTCTGCACCTGTTCGCGCTCGGGCTCTACCTCGTCAACGCCGTGCTCGTCAGTTACGTCGTCGACCAGGCGGCGCGGCGCTCGCGCACCGCCAGACGTGCCGCCGCCGAGTCGGAGCTGCTCGCGACCGTGTCGGGGAGCGTGCTGCGCGGCGAGGGGGCGCTGCAGGCGCTCGTGAGCCGCACGCGCGAAGCGTTCGGACTCACCGGGGTGCGGCTCGTCGTCGACGGCACCACGACGCACAAAGACGGGGAGCCGACGCCCGACGACACCGCGACGGCCGTGCCCGTGGGCGAGCGGGCGGTTCTCGAACTGCACGGCGCCGACCTCGCGGCATCCGAACGGCGCTTGCTCACCGTGATCGCGACGCAGATCGAGGCGGCCATCGAGCACGGTTACCTCCTGCAGACCGCGCGCGAAGTGGGACCGCTCACCAAGACCGACCGCATGCGCAGTGCCCTCCTGTCGGCGCTGAGCCACGACCTGCGGAGGCCGCTCGCCGCCGCGACCGCGGCCGTGAGCGGGGTGCGGTCGCCCGACATCCGCTGGTCGGACGCCGACCGCGAAGAACTGCTCGCCACGGCCGAAGAGAGCCTCGCCACCCTCGCGTCGCTCATCACCGACCTGCTCGACGTGAGTCGCGTGGAGGCGGGCGTGCTCGCGGTCGCCGTGACCGCGATCGACGCTGAAGACGTCATTCTGCCCGCGTTCGACGAGCTCGGAATCGGGCCGGCGGATGTCGCGCTGCACCTCGGAGCAGACCTCCCGCCGATGCTCGCCGACCCCGGTCTGCTCACGCGCGTGGTGGTGAACCTGCTCGACAACGCCCGCCGCTACGCCCCGCCCGGAACCCGCGTGCGCATCTCGACGAGCGCGTTCGGGGGCATCGTCGAGATCCGCATCGCCGACCACGGCCCCGGCGTCGCCCCCGAACGCCGCGACGAGATCTTCGCGGCCTTCCAGAGACTCGGCGACACCGACAACCTCACGGGTCTCGGCCTCGGGCTCGCGATCGCGAAGGGTTTCACCGAGGGGATGGGCGGCACCCTCGAGGCCGAAGACACCCCGGGCGGTGGGCTCACTATGGTCGTCGCGCTGCCGATGGCCGAGGTTGCGAAGGCCGAGGGTCGGGTCGCTGACATGCCCGGCGCTGACGCGCGAGCGGTGCCGCGCTCGTGATGAGGATCCTCGTCGCCGATGACGACCCCCAGATGCTCCGCGCCCTGCGCGTCACCCTCGGCGCGCGCGGATACGAGGTCGTCACGGCCACCAACGGGGTCGAAGCCGTCAACGCCGCGATCGAGCATCACCCCGACGTCCTCGTGCTCGACCTCGGGATGCCCGAGCTCAGCGGCATCGAGGTCATCGAGGGGGTGCGCGGGTGGTCGACGGCGCCGATCCTCGTCGTGTCGGGGCGCACGGGGGCGGCAGACAAAGTCGACGCCCTCGACGCGGGTGCCGACGACTACGTGACCAAGCCGTTCTCGATCGACGAACTCCTCGCGCGCATCCGGGCCCTCACGAGGC
The DNA here is from genome assembly GCF_046600695.1 of Marisediminicola sp. LYQ85. NCBI lineage: Bacteria > Bacillati > Actinomycetota > Actinomycetes > Micrococcales > Microbacteriaceae > Marisediminicola > Marisediminicola sp. LYQ85. The sequence continues at coordinate 1,727,299 of NZ_JBKIWO010000001.1, read as the reverse complement.
GCATCGCGAGCCAGGAGGAGTCGCCGGTCATCCGCATCTCCGACATCACGATCGACCTCGCCGCACGGAGTATCACGCGGGCGGCACCGAGTGGACCGGAGCTCGTGAGGCTCACCCCCACCGAGTGGGAGGTGCTCGACATCCTCGTCCGCAACGCCGGCAGGCTCGTGACCCGGCAGACGCTTCTCACGGACATCTGGGGGTCGGAGCACATCACCGACACGGGCTACCTGCGCCTCTACATCGCGCAATTGCGCAAGAAGATCGAACCCGACCCGGCGAACCCGCGCTACCTCCTCACCGAGTCGGGGATGGGGTACCGCTTCCAGCTCGAGCCGGCGGTCGTCGACGGTCAGGCCCCGGGGGTCAGTAGTCCCGACTCGTAGGCCACGATGACGAGCTGGGCCCGGTCGTGGGCGTGGAGCTTCGTCATGATGCGATTCACGTGCGTCTTCGCCGTGTGCGGGGAGATGACGAGGTCGCTCGCGATGTAGGCGTTGGAGCGACCGCGCGCGACGAGGAGGAGCACCTCGCGCTCGCGATCGGTGAGGGAAGCGAGCCCGGGGCTGTCCATCGCCACGGCGTCGGGCCTCGTCTGCACGAAACGGTCGATGAGCGCGCGCGTCGCAACCGGCGAGAGCAGTGCCTCTCCCGCGTGCACGGCGCGCACGGCCCGCACTATCTCATCGGGCTCGGCACCCTTTCCGACGAACCCGCTCGCCCCGGCGCGCAGGGCGCCGACGAGATACTCGTCTTCTTCGAAGGTCGTGAGGATGAGCACGCGCACGTCGCCGAGCGCGGGGTCGGCGCAGATCTCGGCGGTCGCCGCGATGCCGTCGAGATCGGGCATGCGGATGTCCATGACGACGACGTCGGGACGCAGTTCGGTCGCGAGCTCGACAGCTCGGCGCCCGTTCACGGCGTCGCCGACGACCTCGATGTCGGCTTCGCCGGAGAGGATGTCGGTCACCGCCTGCCGGATGAGGGCCTGATCGTCGACCACGAGCACGCGCGTCATCGTTCCCCACCCGGGCCGAGGGGTATCCGGGCGGCGAGCTTCCATCCGCCGGCCGAGGGCGCGGCGTCGACGGTTCCCCTCGCCGCGGCGACACGCTCGCGGAGGCCGACAAGCCCGAGCCCCGAGCTCTCGACGCTCTCCCGTGACGTCGACGCGTCGCTCGGGTTGGTCACCGTGAGGGCGAGGGCAGCGTCGGTCACCTCGACGAGCACGTGGGCGCGGTGCTCGGAGCCGTGCTTGTGGGCGTTCGTGAGGGCCTCCTGCAGCACCCGGTAGCCGACGGATGCCGGGGTGCCCGACACCGCCGAGAGGTCACCCTCGGTGCGCGTGTGCACGTCGAGGCCCACGCGCGCGAACTGCTCGACGAGGTCGTCGAGTCGGTCGAGGCCCGGTTGCGGAGACGCGTCGCCACCGCTCGTCGTGTCGTCGGTGCGGAGCACCCCGAGGAGGTCGCCTATCTCCCCGAGAACGGTGCGCGCTGCCCCGCGGATCGTGACGAGGGCCTCCTTGGCCTTCTCCGGCCGGCTGTCGATGCTCGACGACGCGACGCCGGCGTTCAAACTGATGACCGCGATCTGGTGCGCGACGGCGTCGTGCAGGTCTCGCGCGATGCGCAAGCGCTCCTCGCTGACGCGGCGCTGCGCCTCGGCTTCCCTCGTGCGTTCAGCGCGTTCGGCGCGCTCCGTGATGGCCGTGATGTAGTCGCGCCGCGATCGCGCACCGTCGCCCGCGACGGCGGCGAGGGCGACCACGAGACCGAACTGCAGCACCCTCGGTTCGAAGACGCTGCTGATCGACGACGGGAGGCTCAGCAGAATGACCGAGACGACGACGAAGCCCGCGGCGATGAACGCGCGGCGACGCGGACCGCGATCGGCGAGGCGGAAGACGGCGGCGGCGATCGCGAGACCGATCCCCGGTGAGAGGGTGCCGAGCATCGCGGTGACCGCGAAGAGCGCGAGGAGGACGGCGAGCACGGGCACCGGCCACCGCGTGCGCCACGGCAGCAGCAGAACGGATGACAGCACGAGCGCGACGGTCGCGCCGTTCGTGCGGAACTCGAGCACCGGCGCGGGGAGGAACGCCGTCGCGACGATCACGACGCCGAGCACGAGGTCGGGCAGCCACCGGGGAACGCGGTGGTGCGTGCTCGCCGGGGCGGCGGTCTCGGAGGGCGGACGGATCACATTTCCAGTCTGTCGGCTCGCGCGCGCCCGCGGGTCACCCCAGCGCGGCAATCCGATGTACCGCAACCGCGGTAGTCGGGTGTCTGCCGATGGGGGATGTCTGCGACCGACGTCGCGGCGACGCTGGAGGAGTCGCTCAGCCACCCCGGCAGCGAGCCCCGTGAGCGACCCCGTTCAGCAACCCCGACCCAGGAGCACCATGACCACCCCGATCCTCTCGGTGAGAGACGTGCGCAAGTCGTACGGCACCGGCCAGAACCGTTTCGACGCGCTCAAGGGGGTGAGTTTCGACATCCGCGAGGGCGAGAGCGTCGCGATCGTCGGCAAGAGCGGGTCGGGCAAATCCACCCTCATGCACTTGCTCGCCCTGCTCGACGTTCCCGGTTCGGGCTCGATCGCCCTCGAAGGCACCGACGCGGCGACCCTGCGCGGGTCACGCCTCAACAAGACGCGCAACAAGACCTCCGGCTTCGTCTTCCAGCAGTTCTTCCTCACCGGCAACACCTCGGTGCTCGACAACGTCGTGCTCCCGCTCACGATCGCCGGTGTGGGGTCGAGCGAGCGCAAACGACGCGGGCTCGCCGCCCTCGAGCAGCTCGAACTCGCCGACAAGGCGGGCAACAAGGCCGCCAACCTGTCGGGCGGTCAGAAACAGCGCGCCGTCATCGCGCGCGCCCTCGTCAACAACCCGCGCATCATCTTCGCCGACGAGCCCACGGGAAACCTCGACACCGCCACGGGCGCCGTGGTCGAAGACATCCTCTTCGGGCTCAATCGGGAGCACGGCATCACGCTCATCGTCGTGACCCACGACGAAGACCTCGCGGCGCGGTGCGATCGCCGCATCCTCATTCGCGACGGGCTCATCGTCGAGGATTCGGCTCGGGAGGTCGCCGAGTGAAAACCTCGGCGCTCGTCGGATCGGCCGTGGCGAACACCTTCCGATCCAAGACCCGCACCATTCTCACGATCCTCGCGATCTTCGTCGGCGCCTTCACCCTCGCCCTCACGAGCGGACTGGGAACGGGGATCAACGCCTACATCGACGACACCGTCTCGGGGGTCGGAGCATCCGACGCGATGTCGGTCACCAAGCCGAACGACGACGGTGCCGGCCTCCCCGGCACGGGGGACTCGGGGCCCGTCGAGTACGACCCCGACGCCGTCGCAACCGGGGTCGGTGGTCAGACCGTGATCGCCCTGACATCCGACGACATCGACGAACTCGAGGGCATCGAGGGGGTGCTCGACGTCGACGCGGCGCGCACCATCACGCCCGACTACATCCGCTTCGGCGACGGCACGGCATACGAGGCGAGTGTCGGCAGTCTCATCCCCGGCCAGACCGCGGTCTTCGCCGCGGGCGACGAACCCGATAGTGCAGCGACCGACTTCGAGGTCGCGCTCCCCGTCGCCTACGTCGAGCCGCTCGGGTTCGACTCCGCCGACGCCGCGCTCGGGGAGACCGTGTCCGTCGCGATAACGGATGCCGAACGCACCCGGCACACTCTCGAGGCCACCGTCGTCGGCGTCACCGAGGAGGCTCTCGTGAGCCCGACGGGGTCGAGCATCCTCACCAACGACGCGTTGACCGACGCCCTCTTCGACGCGCAGAGCACCGGGCTCACGACAGACCAGGCCGACCGCTACTCCTCGGCGACCGTGTGGCTCGACCCCGACGCGACCGAAACCGAGGTCGAGGCACTTCAGGACCGCCTCGCCGACGAGGGCTACACCGGCACGACGATCGCCGACCAGCTCGGCATCGTCACGACCGTGATCGACGGCATCGTGCTCGTGCTCAACGCGTTCGCCATCATCGCCCTGCTCGCCGCGGCTTTCGGCATCGTCAATACCCTCTACATGTCGGTGCAGGAGCGCACGCGAGAGATCGGACTCATGAAGGCGATGGGGATGGGGTCAGGGAGGGTGTTCGCGCTATTCAGCCTCGAAGCCGCGTTCCTCGGGTTCCTCGGCAGTGCCATCGGCATCGGTCTCGCGATGCTCGCGGGCTCCGGCATCAGTGCCGCGCTCGCCGACACCCTCCTCGCCGACCTGCCGGGGCTCACGCTCATCGCGTTCGACCCCGTGTCGATCGCCGCGATCATCCTGCTCGTCATGGCGATCGCGTTCATCGCGGGCACCCTGCCTGCGGCGCGGGCCGCGAAAGCCGACCCCGTGGAGTCGCTGCGCTACGAGTAGCCGAGCTGTGACCGCCACCACGGCGTCTCGACGAAGCCACGCTTGAGGTAGAGCAGTTCCATGCTCGCGGTCCATCCCGAGACGCCGTCGAGGTGGGCGAGCGACTCGGTGATGAAGGTGTGCAGCTCCGTCGCCGAGGGCGCGATGACCTCGCACAGCAGGGCGTTCTCATCGAGCAGGGCGGCGAGGTATCGCACCGCCGGATATCGCGCGAGCTCGCGGGCTACCTCCTCGAGCCGCGACGGGTGCACGGTCACGGTGAGGAGGGTCTCGGCTTCCATACCGAGCGCGGCGGAGGGGATGAGGGTCAGCACGTCGACGCAGCGTGCGGCCCTCATCCGGTCGTATCGCCTGCGCACGCTCGACTCGTTCAAGCCCACCCGGTCGGCGATGTTCTGGAAGGTCTCCCGACCGTCGTCGCGAAGCGCCGAGAGGATGCTGCGGTCGGCCTCATCGAAGTGCTCGGGCGCGCAATCCTCGAGTTCGGCCGCGGTGCCCACCTCGCGGTCGGCATCGACCTCGAAGTGCCCGCCGTAGAGCTGGCGCCCCCAGTCGAAGCTCACCTTGTAGACGTGCAGGATGAGGTCGCTGCGCCATCGCTCGACTCCCTGGATGGACTGCAGTTCGCCGATGATGCGCGGATATCGCGTGGCACCGCCGCGCACGATGAGCTCGGCGATGACGTCGTAGGAACCCGTGACGAGGGTCACGAATCGCACGTCGGGGTTGTCGACGAGGGCCGCGGCGACCGCGATGTGCTCGCCGGGCTTGGTGTTGATGCGCACGAGGAACGAGTCGTAGCGGCCGTCGGCGGCGAGAGCCGGAACGACGGCGACACGCACGACCCCATCGGCGAGGAGTTGTTGGCCGCGGCGCACGACCGTGGTCACCGGAGCACCGACCGTGTCGGCGACGGCGCGCCAGCTCGCCCGACCGTCGCCCTGCAGGGCGACGACGATGCGCTTGTCGAGGTCGGAGAGCCTCTCGAGGATGGCGGGATTCACCGCGGGGGAACCACCGTGTTCAGGAACGACCGAACCGTCGCTGTCCACTTCTCGGCCTCCTCGATCTGCGGAGAGTGCCCCGACTCCTCGAAGATGACGAGCTGCGAGTCGGGGATGAGGTCCGCAATGGTCTGACTGCACGATACCGGCGTGATCCAGTCGGTGCGTCCGACAGTGATGAGCGTCGGCACCGTGATGCTCGGCAACTGCGGCTTGAGGTCGTAGGCGGGGAGGTTCACCGAGAAGGCGTAGTTGTGCGCCTCGAACCGGTAGGGGGTCGCCTTGACCTTGCGCTCGGTCGCCTCGGGGTCGTAGTGGAAGTCGTAGAGCGGCAGGATCTCCCGCCAGCAGTCCTCGAGGTCGGCGTCGTCACGCACCCGACCCTCGTCGATGCGGTCGAACTTCTCCATGTCGATCGTCACGCGGTCACTCGCGAGAGCGTTCTCCCGCGCGAGATGCGCGTTGCCGTTGTCGGCCGAGGTGTCGCGCAAGACGACAGCGCTCACGCGATCCGGGTAGCGGATCGCGTATTCCATGGCCATGAAGCCGCCGTAAGACCCGCCGGCCATGATGACCGTCTCGGCACCGATCCACTCGCGGAGACCGTCGATGTCGGCGGCCCACTGCTCGTGGCTGAAGACGCCCGACCCCTCGCTCGCACCGCTCCCGCGCGCGTCGAAGACGACGACGCGGTACTGGTCGGCGAGGCGGCCGAAGCTCGCGCGCGGTTCCGCTCGCGATCCGAGGCCCGGCGCCCCGTGGTGCGTGAGGATCACGGGCGCACCCTCGGGGCCGAGCACCTCGACCGCGAGCTCGTTGCCGTTGATGGTGACGCGCTGGGCCGTGGTGGTCGCGGCGGCGAATTCGGGGGAGACGGTCTCGTCGGTCATGGTGTTCCTTCGTGTCGCGGTTCGAACGGGAGAGTGATCGTCGATCAGAGGGGGATGACGCAATCCTCGAGCGATCGCGGGTAGGACGTGAGGGGCTCGGAGCCCTCGTCGGTCACGAGCATGCTGTCGCTGATGCGGTAGCCCGCGTGCCCCGGGATGTAGATGCCCGGCTCGTTCGACACGATCATCCCCGCCTCGAGCGGGGTCGGGTCGCCGGCTTCGAGCCACGGGGGCTCGTGCATCCCGAGACCGATGCCGTGCCCCTGACGGTGTCGCAGATACTGCGCGAGCCCGGCGTCACGGATGACGTCGAGGCACCTCTCGTTGCTCGCCGCGCACGCGACTCCCGGGGCGATCGCGCGAGACCCTTCGGCTTGCGCGAGCCGCACGGTGTCGTGGTAGCGGCGCTGGTCGGGGGTCGGCTCACCGAGCACGAACGTGCGCTCGCCCTCCACGAAACGTCCGCCGACCGCGGCGCCGAGCGACAGCATGAAGGTGTCGCCGTCGCGAAGACGGTATCCCGACGGGAGGCCGTGCGGGATCGCCGAGTTCGCCCCGGCGTAGACGAGGCCGCCCGCGAGAAACGAGATGACGACGACATCCGCGTGCTCGGAATACATCGTGCCGACACCGATGCGGCCGACATGGCTCGCGAGTTCGGCCTCCGACGGAAGAGCGCCTCCCGCCGACACCGCGTCGGCCACGAGTTCGACTCCCGAGGTGAGCATGAGGTCGGTGATGCGCGCGGCCTCGCGATGCTGGGCGACCTCCTCGGCGAACTTCACATGGCGCGCTCGTCCGATCAGGTCGGTCGGCACCCACTCCACGTCGGGGAACGCGGAGCGCAGCATCGCGAGGCGGTGGAGGGTGATGGATGTCGTCACACCGACCCGTCCGCGCAGCGCCGTCGACGCTCGGGCGAGGGGTGCGAAAGGGTTCTCCAGACCGGGGTACTCGGCGAACGCGACGATCTCGGCGCGCGAATGCTGCTCCTCGGCGTGCTGGCGTTCGAGCTCGGGAACGAGGAGGATCGTGCGCCCGTCGGCGGTCTGCAGCACGGCGACGGGGCGTTCGCCGGGGTGGTGGAAGAAGCCCGTGAGGTAGGAGACGTCTTCGGGGTCGTCGGTCACGATCGCGGGGAGGCTCTCGTCGCCCAGACGGTCGATCACGCGGCGCTGGATCGCGTCGTAGGTCGCGACCGAGAGTCGCGGGTCGAACGGCGCCTCGGTGAGGGCATCAGCGGTCATGGTTCCGCGGGTTTCTGGCGTCGTTGTAGCTGATCGAGAGGAGGGTCGCCGAGAGCACGAGGGCGAGGATCGCGAGCGAGGGGAAGAGGGTGAGCCACCACGCCGAGACCATCGCCCCGGAGGTCTGCGCTTCGTAGAGGATGCGACCCCACGACCACGTCGTCGGGTCGCCGAGCCCGAGGAAGGCGAGGCCCGCCGCGGAGAGCACGGCGCGCGAGGCGGTCACGACGACGGAGACGACGATCACGGGCGTGACCGCGGGGATCACGTGGCGGCCGAGGATCCAGGCGTGATTGCGCGTCATGAGTCGCGCGGCGTCGATGTAGGGGAGTTTGACGACCGTGAGGGCTTGAGAGCGCACGAGCCTCGTGACCTCGGGCCAGGAGAACGCCGCGACGACGAGGATGATCGTCGACGTGCTCGGTCCGGCGAGGGCCGCGACGAGGATCATGAGCGGCAGAACCGGGAGCGAGAGCGTGAGGTCGACGATGACGCTGATGACGGTATCGAGGCGGGAGACGTAGGCGCCGATCACGGCCACGAGGGTGCCGAAGACGATCGCGATCGCCGACGCCGCCGCGGCGACGAGCACGGACTGCTGCGTGCCCCAGACGACTTCGGCGTACACGTCGCGGCCGAGCGAGTCGGTGCCGAAGATGTTGTCGAACGACGGGGGCCGCAGCACCTCGGTGCCGTAGCTCGCGGGGTAGGGCGCGAGCAGCGGCGCGAAGATCGCGACGAGCACGAGCGCCCCGAGGATGACGAGCGAGATCATGCCGAGCGGCTGTTTGCGGAACGCGTGCCACGTGGCGCGGCTCGCCCGCCGACCGTTCGTTCCCGCGGACTCGACGAAGGTCGGGTTGAGCTCGGACTCGGGCAGGGGAGCGGTCATGAGGTCTTGACTCTCGGGTCGAGGAATCCGTAGGCGATGTCGGTGAGCATGTTGACGATCACGACGGTGATGGCGAGGAGGAGGAACGCGCCCTGGAGCACGGGGAAGTCGAGTTGCGTCACCGCTTCGTAGATGCCGCGACCGATGCCCGGGTAGGCGAACACCGTCTCGGTGAGCACGGCCCCGCCGACGACGAAACCGAGCTGGAGTCCGATGAGGGTCGTCGCGGGGAGGAGGGCGTTGCGCAGGGCGTGCTTCCAGAGGATGCGGCGGGGCGAGAGCCCGTTCGCTTTCGCGAGGGTGACGTAGTCGTCACCGAGAGCGTCGATGAGGGTGCCGCGCATCGTGAGCACATAGCTCCCGAGCTGGATGAGGGTGAGGGAGAGCGCGGGGAGCACGAGGTGGGAGAGCACGGAGGCGTACCACTCCATTCCGTAGACCCCGTCGCTGAAGGCTCCGCCGATCGGAAACCACCCGAGGTTGAGACCGAAGACGAGCAGGAGCACCACACCGACGCTCGGAACGAAGAGCGATTGCCCCGTGACTCCGAACACCTGCACGAAGCGGTCGAGGAAGCGGTTCTTGTGGGAGGCCGCGATCACGCCGAGGGGGATGCCGATGACGACGGTCAGCACGAGTGCGCTCACCGTGAGCAGGAGGGTCCAGGGCAGTCTCTGCAGCAGCACGTCGACGACGGGAATCGACTGGGTGAACGATGTTCCGAGGTTGCCCTGCAGCAGTTGCCACAGGTAGAGGCCGTATTGCACGATGATCGGCTGGTCGAGGCCGTACTGGGTGAGAATGGCCGCCCGCGTCTCGTCTGTCATGCTCGGGCTCGCGATGGCCAGGGCGGGGTCTCCGGGGAGGAGCCGCAGCAGGAGGAAGGTCACGGTCACTGCGAAGAGGATCGTGAACACCCCCCTGCCGAGACGGCGGAGAACGAACAGGGCTATAGACACGCGGGCGGCCTCTCTCTATCTCTCGGCGACCGGCTACTCGGCGACGCGGTAGGCGTTCGCGAGCGACACGGGGTTGACGATCGACAGCAGTTCGCTCGGCTTGGAGATGAATCCGGCCCACTCCGAACTGTGCGCCACGTAGAGGTTCTGCGTGTACATGATGTTGTCGTAGACCTCCTCGTGCACGATCGCGGCGGCCTCGCGCATGATCGCGATCTTCTCCTCCTCGTCGAACGTCTCCGCCGCCTCGGCGATGAGAGCATTGAGCTCATCGTCGTCGACGTAGGTGTAGTTGATCGCCCCGTCGGGGAGGTAGGACAGCGCGAAGTTCGTCACCGGGTCGTCCATGATCGCGAAGTTGCCGGCGTAGATGTCGTAGTCACCCTCGTTGGTCTGAGCCAGGTAGGTGTTGCGCTCCGTGCCCTGCAACTCGATCGTGATCCCGGCTTCGGCGGCGCCGTCTTGCACGAGCTGAGCCCACTGGCTCGTCACGGGGTCCTGCAACGAGTAGATGAGTCGGAACGACACAGGGAACATGCCGCTCGAGTCGGCCTCGTATCCCGCGGACTCCATGAGCTCGCGTGACATCTCGGGGTCGTACTCGTACTCGGTGATGGACTCGTCGTAGTAGTCGGCGAGCACCGGCATGAGGGGGCTCGACCCCGTCGACACGGCCTGGCCCTGCAATACGACGTTGCGGATGGCCTCGTAGTCGGCGGCGTGGGCGAGAGCCCGGCGCACATCCGTCTTCGCGAGGTCGGGATTGGTCATGTTGTAGGTCATGTGGGCGTACCCGAGTCCGGTGACCTCGACGATCTCGATGCCGTCGGTGTTCTCGAGCTGCTCGACCTGGGCGGGCGGGAGCGAGTTGGCGATCGCGTCGACCTCGCCGCTCTGCAACGCGAGGATCTCGGTGTTGACGTCGGGGAACACTCGATAGACCACTTGAGCGGGTATCGGGGTTCCGCCCTCGACGAGTGGATAGTCCTCGGTGCGCTCGAGAGTGTACGACTGGCCCGCTTGTGCGTCTGTCAGGAGGAACGGTCCGGCGCTGACCCAGCCGCCGTCCGACCCGTCGTTGGCGAACTCGGCGACAGAACCACCGGGTTCGAAGACGTGCTGCGGCACGACGTTGCCCCAGAAGCCGATCTCCTCGACGATCGACGAATCCGGTTGCGTGAGCTCGATCTCGATGCGCGTGTCGGAGACGGCTTCGGCGGACTCGAAGTTGGCCATCTGCCCGTAGAACGTTCCGGCGGGGGCATCCTGCTTGACGGCGTTCATCGTGTAGGCGACGTCGTCGGCGTCGAGAGCCTCACCGTCGCTCCAGGTCATGTCGTCGCGGATCTCGTAGTACCCCGTCGTGTCGTCGACGTAACCCCACTCGGTCGCGAGCTCCGGCTCCTTCGAGCCGTCGTCGCCGATGCTCAGCAGGTGGGGGTACATGAGGTTGGTGATCCAGTAGTCGCTCCGGCTGTTGCCGATGAGCGGGTTGTAGTTCACGACATCCGTCGTCGTCGCGATCGTGAGGGTGTCGTTCCCCGCCTCGGGGGTCGACTCACCCGACCTCTCCGGCGCTTGCGGAGCGCACGCGCTCAATGCCAGTACTGCTGCTGTCGCCATGCCGGCGACGATGACTCTTCTCTGACGCATCAGACCCAAACCTCCTCTAGGACCCGCACCGTGTTGCCACCGACGACGGCGCGGATTTCGTCGTCGGAATAGTCGTGCTTGACGAGCCAGCTGATGATGTTCCCCATGGCTTCGGTGGGGTTCTCGACGCCGTCGACGTAGTCGACCTCCTCGTAGTCGACGTGGCCGTGGGCCTGGCCGATCGAGAGTTGCGCCGAGAAAGCGTGGTGCAGGCCGACGTGGTCTCCGTAGAGGGTGTCGGGCCCGAAGCTCACGTGCTCGATGCCGACGAGGTCGACGCAGTACGAGAAGTGGTCCATGACCGACTCGAGCGAGTGCTTGGGGTGCGCGGGCGAGAGCGTCGTGTGGGGCGCGGCTTCGATGCCGATGACCCCTCCGCGCTTGGCGCACTCGATGATCGTCTCGTCGGTCTTCATGCGATTGGTCGGCCACAGCCCGCGGGCGCCGGCGTGCGTGATGAAGACGGGCTTCTTCGACGCCTTGATGACGTCGACACACGTGCGGTCGCCCGAGTGCGAGATGTCGATCGCGATTCCGAGCTTGTTCATGCGGGCGACAGCGCGCTCGCCGAAGTAGGTGAGGCCGCCGTCGCCGCGCTCCTTGAGCCCGCTCCCGAGGTAGTTGGCCTCGGAGTAGGCGATGCCCATCTGACGCACGCCGAACCCGTAGAGAACGTCGAGGCGGTCGACCTCGTTCTCGATGGGGGTCGCGGCCTCGAGTGCGAAGACGTGGGCGATGCGACCCGTCTCTTTGGCGTACTCGATGTCTTTGAGCGTCTCGCCTTTGATGACGAAGTCCTGGTGGGCGAGGTCGGCCATGCGCACGCCGAGGTCGTGGAGCACGTCCTGGTACTTCCAGCCCGCGTCGCTCGAGATGCAGCACGTGCCGTCCATCCCGTTGTCGAAGACCGCGGTGAGGCCCGACCGCGACAGCCCCTCGTATCCGGTGGGTTCGCGACCCTGGCGGATGTGGTCGCGCAGCTGACCCATGTCTTGGGGGAACACCTGCACGTGCTCGTGCAGCGAGATCACGGTCTCGTTCTCGAGCAGTCGCGCCGACCTCTCGGCCTGCTCGGGGGTCAAATCGAGTCCGGAGTACTCCGGAACTCTGCCGAGTTGTTTCGCGTACTCGAAGGCGCGGTAGTCGGTGCCTTTCTCCAAGTAGTCGTATGCCGTGTAGCCGGTGTAGCGCTCCGCTGGTTCGAGCACGGGGTTCTCCGTTCAGTCATGCACGTGTGGGGCGGCGGGCAGGCGCCCGCCGGATCCTCTTGCTGAACTGAGAATCCTCTTTGTTCGGCAGATATGTCAATCAGAATGGGTCAATTCGGCACAAAGTTTATTTGCATGAAACATTCCGGCGCGATGGAGGCGGCAAGATGGACGCATGGACGCATCAACCCCCGAGTCCGCACGCGTATTGACCGTGCGTGGTCTCGACATCGCCTTCGAGAGCACCTCCGGCCCCCTCGCAACCGTCTCCGGTCTCGACCTCGACGTGCGGGCCGGAGAGCTCGTCGCCCTGCTCGGCGAATCGGGCTCGGGCAAGACCGTGACGGCGCGCGCCATCATGGGAATCCAGGACGACGCCGCGATCGTGACAGCGGATCGACTCGACCTCGGTGACGTGTCGCTGCTCTCCCTCAACGCCGAAGAGCGGCGCAGGCTCCGCGGCGACAGCATGAGCATGGTGCTGCAAGACGCGCTCTCGTCGCTCAACCCCGTGCTCACCATCGGAGATCAGATCGGCGAGATCTTCCGTGTGCACCGCGGTGCGAGCCGCAAGAGTGCGCGAGCGTCGGCCATCGAACTGCTCGACCTCGTCGGCATCGCGTCACCGGCCGCGCGCGTCGACGACTACCCGCACCAGTTCTCGGGCGGGATGCGTCAGCGCATCCTCATCGCCATGGCCATCGCACTGCAACCGAGACTCCTCATCGCCGACGAGCCGACGACGGCGCTCGACGTGACCGTGCAAGCGCAGATCCTCCGGTTGCTGCACGACCTCAGGCAGCGTCTCGACATGGGAGTGCTCCTCATCACCCACGACATCGGGGTCGTGACCGAGGTCGCCGACCGACTCGTGGTCATGCATCGCGGGCGCGTCGTCGAGCACGGCGACGCCGACCAGATCTTCGCCTTCCCCACCCAGCCCTACACCCAACAATTGCTCGGTTCGGCCCCGAAGCCCGAACGTGCGCGAGTGCTCCCTCCCGAGCTCGACGCGGATGCCCCGGTTCTCGACGTCACGGGGCTCACTCGCGTCTTCACGACCGGCCCGCTCCTGCGCCGCAACGCCGTGCGCGCCGTCGACGGGGTCGACCTGACCCTCAAGCGCGGGGAGACGGTGGGGATCGTGGGGGAGTCGGGCAGCGGGAAGTCCACGCTCGCGCGCATGATCGTGGGCCTCGAGTCCGCCGACGAGGGCACCGTGATGTATCGGGGGCGCGACGTCACGCGCCGCACCCGCGGGCGGCGCCCGAGCGCTCAAGCGGGAGTGCAGATGGTGTTCCAAGACCCCTACACGTCGCTCGATCCGCGAATGCGGGTCAAGGATGTCATCGCCGAGCCCCACGCCGTCGGACGGGTCGGCACGGCGGCATCCCGTCGCGACCGGGTCGCCGAACTGCTCGAGCTCGTCGGGTTGCAGCCCGACATGATGGACCGCTTCCCCCACCAGTTCTCCGGTGGTCAGCGCCAGCGCATCGGGATCGCACGGTCGCTCATGCGAGACCCCGACGTGCTCGTGTGCGACGAGCCCGTCTCCGCGCTCGACGTCACCATTCAGGCCCAGGTCATCGACCTCCTCGTCGGCATCCAGGAGCGTCTCGGGCTCAGCATCCTCTTCATCTCGCACGATCTTTCGGTCGTGCGCAACCTCGCCCATCGCGTGATGGTCATGTACCACGGGTCGGCCGTGGAGGTCGGCGACGTCGAGCAGATCTTCGAAAGGCCGAATCACGCATACACGCGCGAGCTGTTGTCGTCGATCCCCCCGATGACCCGGGCGGAGCGGGGTAAGTTGACTGGGGTCACCGCGGCCTGACCGATCCTTCGACTCCGATCGGATCCGTCGGCGGGTGCCACGATCCCTAGGAGACACAATGAAGGTCCTCATCACCGGCGCCCACGGCAAGGTCGGTCGTGCCGTGACCCTGGCGATGGTCGACGCGGGCCACGAGGTGCGCACGACCGACCTCTCGCGCCCCAACTTCGACCGCAAACCCGCGAGCGACCCGAAGTACACGCAAGCCGACCTCACCGACGCGGGCCAGGCCTACGCGGTCGTGCGCGACGTCGACGCCGTCGTGCACATCGCCGCGATCCCCGAGCCCACCGGCAACGCGCCCCACGTCGTGTTCCAGACCAACCTCATGGCGACCTTCAACGTTCTCGAGGCCGCCGTGCGTGCGGGCGTCTCACGATTCGTCTACATCTCGAGCGAGACCGTGCCCGGTTTCTTCTTCGCCGAGCGCGACTTCTTGCCCGAGTACGCCCCGATCGACGAGAACCACCCCGTGCACCCGCAAGACCCCTACGCCCTCTCGAAGCACTTCGGCGAGCAGCTCATGGTCGCCGCGACCGAGAGGTCGGACATGCGCACGATCTCGATCCGCCCGAGCTGGGTGCAGTTCGAGGGCAACTACGAGCACAACCTCGGCCCGCAGATCACCGAGGAGTCGAAGCCGAGCCCCGGACTCTGGAGCTACATCGACGTCTACGACCTCGCCGACGCCATCGTGCTCGCGACCGAGTCCGACCTCGCGGGCCACGAACTCTTCTACATCGCGTCGCCCGACAATGTCGGCGGGCACGACTTCGCCGAGATGCTCGCCAAGAACTACGGCGACCAGATCGAGTTGCGCGAGATCGACCGACCGGATGCCTCGGGCATCTCCACCGCGAAAGCCCGGCGACTGCTCGGCTGGACTCCGAAACGCTCGTGGCGCGACTATCTCGGCGCCGACGGCAAGACTCTGGGAGAGTAAACGATGTTCCGATTCATTCCGATCGCCTGGATGGTCATCCGCAAGGTCCTGCCCTTCGTGCGCAAGAGGTACGGCAAGTCGGGCGGCTCGACCGGCGCCGGGGGAGCTCCCACTCCGCGCTAGCGCGGAGTCTGCGGTGCGGCGCTCGCGCTCTCGAGTCGGTGCCCCGCGGTGGCCATGTGGTCGCGCATCGCGGTGAACGCCGCCGCGGGGTCGCGCGCTTCGATCGCCTCGAACACCGCGAGGTGCTCGCGATAGGCGGCTTCGGCCTGATCCCGTTCGCTCAGTCCGCGCTCGACCCACAGTCGCAGCAGAGACCGCGTGCTCTGCAGCAGGTCGCGCAGCACCACGTTGTCGGCGCTGATGGCGATCTGCAGGTGGAAGCGGATGTCGGCCTGGAGAAAGGTGTCGATGTCGTCGATGCTGTCGCGCATGACCTCGACGAATCCGCGCATCTTCGCGATGTCGTCGTCTCCGGCTCGTTCGGCGGCGAAAGTCGCCGCGTGCATCTCGAGACCGCTGCGCACCTCGATGAGCTCTCGCGTGCGCGCGGCGTTGAGCATCATGCCCCAGCTCAGGGTGGTCGGGAGCAGCTCCGAGGTGTTGTCGCGCAGGTAGGTGCCCGAGCCGGGGCGCACCGACACGATGCCGAGGATCTCGAGGGCCGCGAGGGCCTCCCGGACGGCCGAACGGCCGACGCCGAGCTGCTCGGCGAGGAGGCGTTCCGGGGGGAGTCTCGAGCCCGGGGTCAGTTCGCCGGCGGTCAGGAGGCCGATGAGCTGTTTGACGACTTCGCCGACGGCGGTCCCCTGGGGGACGACCTCGAGCTCGAGCCGCAGGTTCATCGGATCGTCGTCGGGGTAGGCGGGCACGCACCCAGCCTAACGAGGCGGTGCGCATCGGCCGCGCGGCACGGGGCGCCCAAGCGTCGCCAGTACTGGTCAACCGGTTGACAACCGCTAACGAAGTCGGCACGATGAATCTCGCGCACTCCACCGCATCGTCGGCGGGGCGCCATCCAACAACGTCGTTAGATCACCTAGGAGTCGATGTGGACACCCCACCCCGTTCGGCGGAGGCGCAGAGCGCCGTCGAGAAATCCGCGATCCGCAAGGTCGCCATCCGCCTCGTGCCGTTCGTGGCACTCATGTTCTTCATCAACTACCTCGATCGCACCGCGATCGGGTTCGCCGCCCCCAACGGCATGGAGGCCGACCTCGCCCTGTCGGCCGCGCAGTTCGGTTTCGCATCCGGCGTCTTCTTCATCGGCTACATCCTGCTCGAGGTGCCGTCGAACCTCGCCCTGCACCGCTTCGGTGCGCGCAAGTGGCTCGCCCGCATCATGGTCTCGTGGGGCATCGTCGCGCTGCTCTTCACGTGGGTGCAGAACTTCGAGCAGCTCGTCGCCCTGCGCTTCCTGCTCGGCGTCATGGAGGCCGGCTTCTTCCCCGGCGCCATCCTCTTCTTGAGCCTCTGGGTTCCCGCGGCGCACCGCAGCAAGATCCTGGCCCTCTTCTACCTGGCACAGCCGCTCACGACCGTGATCGGTGCGCCCCTCGCCGGCTGGCTCATCAGCTTCGACGGCATCTTCGGCCTCGCGGGCTGGCGCTTCATGTTCGCCGGAGTCGCGATCCCCGCGATCGTCGTGGGTGTCATCGCGTGGTTCTACCTGAAAGACAAGCCCGCAGACGCCAAGTGGCTCACCCACGAGGAACAGGTCTGGCTCACGGGAGCGCTGCAGCGCGAAGCGGCGACGAAGACGGGGTCGGCTGTCAACGGCAAGCACCCGAGCGTGTGGAAGGTCTTCGGCAACGGCCGGGTCTGGATGCTCAGCCTCATCTACTTCGGCTTCGTCTACGGCCTCTACGCTCTCGCGTTCTTCCTCCCCACGATCATCGGGGGGTTCCAGGAGCAGTACGGCACCGAGTTCACCGTCATCGAGCGCGGCTTCATCACGGCGATCCCCTACGTGCCCGCCGCGATCGCGCTCTACTTCTGGTCGCGCGACGCCACCCGACGCGGACTCAAGACCTGGCACATCGTCGGGCCGGCCGTCGTCGGTGGGCTCAGCATCCCTCTCGCTCTCTTCGCGGGATCCCCGGCCGCCACGATCGCCGTCATCGCGATCACGGCCATGGCGATCTTCGCCGCGCTGCCCAACTTCTGGACGCTCCCGACCCAGTTCCTCACGGGAGCGGCCGCAGCCGCGGGCATCGCGCTCATCAACACGATCGGCAACCTCGCCGGATTCAGTGCGCCGTACATCACGGGCGCGGTGACCGACTGGACGGGCAACTACGAGGTGCCGATGTTCATCGTCGGCTTCTTCATGCTCCTGTCCGCGGTGCTCATGGTCGTGCTCAGCCGCATGAAGAAGCCCGAGGGCTTCGTCGACAGCGCCGAGGCGAAAACCCTCACGGCGAGCGCCGGGCTCGACTGAGTCAGCCGAACCACGCGGCCGGGGGGCGCAGCGCCTGCGCCCCCGAGCTGTGGCTGACACCGACCACTTCGCCCCTCAGGAGACCTCATGACACGCCTCTACAACGATCCGAACGACTTCGCCGACGAGATGATCGACGGCTTCGTCGCCGCGAGCGCGCGCTGGGTGCGCCGCGTGCACGGCGGTGTGGTCCGCGCGACGCGGTCGACGCCGAACACCGTCGCGCTCGTGATCGGAGGCGGGTCGGGTCACTACCCGGCATTCGGGGGGCTCGTCGGCCAGGGGCTCGCCCACGGCGCCGCTCTCGGCAACCTCTTCGCGTCTCCGTCGTGGCAGCAGGTGCGATCGGTCGCCAAGTCGGCGCACAACGGCGCCGGTGTGCTTCTGAGCTACGGCAACTACGCGGGCGACGTGCTCAACTTCGACGCGGCCCAGGCGCGGCTCGTCGCCGAGGGCATCGAGACCCGCACGGTCGTTGTGACCGACGACATCTCGAGCGCTCCCGCAGAGGAGAAGCACAAGCGTCGCGGGATCGCCGGTGACCTCACCGTCTTCAAGGTCGCCGCGGCCGCCTCCGAGGCGGGCTGGTCGCTCGACGAGGTCGCACGCGTCGCGGCCAAGGCCAACGAGCACACCCGCAGTTTCGGCGTCGCGTTCTCCGGGTGTTCGCTCCCCGGCTCGAGCGAACCGCTTTTCACGGTGCCTGAGGGGCGCATGGCCATCGGCATGGGCATCCACGGCGAACCGGGGATCGCCGAGGCCGACGTGCCGACGGCCGACGGACTCGCGGCGCTCCTCGTCGACTCCCTCCTCGCCGAACTGCCCGAGGGTGTCACCGAGGTGGCCGGGCGCCGCGTCGCGGTCATCCTCAACGGGCTCGGGTCGGTCAAGTACGAAGAGCTCTTCGTCGTCTACGCGAAGGTCGACGCGCTCCTCGCGGCGGCCGGGGTCGACGTCGTCGAACCCGAGGTCGGCGAACTCGTCACGAGCTTCGACATGGCAGGAGTCTCGCTGACGCTCTTCTGGCTCGACGACGAACTCGAGTCGCTGTGGGCGGCGCCCGCGGACGCCCCCGCATACAAGAAGGGGTCGGTGGATGCGGCGGAGCGGGTCGACGACCTCGACGCGCCCATTCTCGCGGTCGCAGACATCCCCGTCGCGAGTGCGGAGTCCGCCGCGGCCGCGCGCACCGTCGTGACCGCCCTCGAGGCGATCGCCGAGACGATCGACGACCACGCAGACGAACTCGGACGCATCGACGCGGTCGCCGGTGACGGCGACCACGGCATCGGCATGCAGCGCGGAGTGACGGCAGCGCTCGCCGCCGCGCGCACGGCCGCCGACGCGGGGGCCGGGGCGGGAACCGTGCTGGCGATCGCCGGCGACGCCTGGTCGGATCGTGCTGGTGGCACCTCGGGTGCGCTCTGGGGGGCCGCACTCGAGACGATCGGGGCGACCGTGACCGACGGTGCGGCGCCCGACCGTCACTCCGTCGCCGCGGGAATCGCTGCCGCGACGCGCGCGATCCTCGAGTTCGGTGCCGTGCCGGGCGACAAGACGATGGTCGACGTGCTCGTGCCGTTCGAGAGCGCGCTCACGGCCGAGGTGGAGGCGGGCGCAGACCTCGCGACCGCGTGGGCCGTCGCCGCGGCCGTCGCCGACGACGCGGCTGCGGCGACCGCTCACCTCCTGC
Source organism: Marisediminicola sp. LYQ85 (assembly GCF_046600695.1). Taxonomy (NCBI): domain Bacteria; kingdom Bacillati; phylum Actinomycetota; class Actinomycetes; order Micrococcales; family Microbacteriaceae; genus Marisediminicola; species Marisediminicola sp. LYQ85. The sequence continues at coordinate 1,708,129 of NZ_JBKIWO010000001.1, read as the reverse complement.
CGAAGATGGGCCGTGCCCGCCCCCACGCCGAACGCAGCCTCGGCACGCCCGACGCCGGCGCGACCTCCCTCGCCCTCATCGCCCGCACGGTCGCGGGCGTGCTCGCCGCCGCAGCCGACCGTGACTCGCCGACCGACCTCAGTTCCACCGAAAGGGCATCATCATGACCGACCAGTTGCGCATAATCCTCGGGTCCGACGACGCGGGTTTCGACTACAAAGAGATCCTCAAGGCCGATCTCGCGGCGAACACCGGGGTCGCGAGCATCGTCGACGTCGGTGTCGACGCCGAGTCGCACACGGCCTACCCTCACATCGCCGTCGAGGCCGCTCGCATGGTCGCGGCCGGCGAAGCCGACCGCGCCATCCTCATCTGCGGCACCGGGCTCGGCGTCGCGATCGCGGCCAACAAGGTTCCGGGAGTGCGCGCGGTCACCGCCCACGATTCCTACTCGGTCGAGCGCAGTGTGCTCTCGAACGACGCCCAGGTGCTCTGCATGGGCCAGCGGGTGATCGGTGTCGAGCTCATGCGCCGACTCGCGGCCGAGTGGCTCACCTACCGTTTCGACACCTCGAGCGCGTCGGCCGAGAAGGTCGCCGCGATCTGCTCCTACGACGGCTCGGCGGCACCTGCTGCACCCACTGCACCCACTGCACCCGCTGCACCCGCGACCGTCGACGGCGACTCGTGATCGGGCTCAGCACCTACGCCTACCTCTGGCGGATGTCTGCGGCGAACCCGGAGGCGAACCCCGAAGCGATGACGCTCGACGACGCCATCCGTGACACCGCGGCCCTCGGCATCCGTCTGTTCCAGATCTGTGACCACGCCCCTCTCGCACACCTGAGCGACGGGGAGCTCGCCGACGTGCGTTCGCTCGCCGACGACCTCGGTGTCACGCTCGAGGTGGGCACTCGCGGAACCGACCCCGAGGCTCTGCAGCGCTATCTGCACATCGCCGGCATTCTCGGGGCGACCCTCGTGCGCACGATGTGGACGGCGGGCGACGATCGCCCGGACGCCGTCGAGGTCGAGCGGCGACTGCGGGAAGTGCTCCCGCAGTTCGAGGCGGCCGGGGTCACCCTCGCGCTCGAGACCTACGAGCAGGTGACGTCGAGCGACCTCGTGGCGCTCGTCGAGGCCATCGCGAGCCCCCGCCTCAAAATCGTGCTCGACCCCGCGAACACCGTCGCGAACCTCGAGCACCCGGCCGACGTCACGGCTCGGTGCCTGCCCCACGTGGCCAATTGGCACGTCAAAGACTTCGCGTTCTCGCGCAAAGACGGCTGGGTCGGCTTCGCACTCACGAGCACGCCTCTCGGTCAGGGGCGCCTCGACTACGACGGCATCCGCTCGGCCCTCGACGCCCGCGACGGCGGCACGACGTCGGTGAACCAGATCGTCGAGCACTGGTTGCCCTGGCAGGGCGACCCCGAGACCACCAGCCGGTTGGAAGCCGAGTGGACAACGAAGACCATCGAACACCTCAGGAGGAAGAACAATGACTGACACCCTGCACAGTGCGAATGACAGCAGCGCAACCGAGACCACCGCACCCGAGACCAGCGTGACCTACGCCGACGGTCAGGGATCGGCCGACATCACCGTCGCCGTGATCGGCGCGGGCGGGAAGATGGGCCAGCGCGTCTCGAACAACCTCGCGAAGAGCTCGTACACCGCCCTCTACAGCGAAGCGTCGCCCGCGGGCGTCGAGCTCATCGAGTCGCTCGGGCGCACGGTCACGCCGACCGAGGAGGCCGTCGCGAACGCCGACGTCGTGATCCTCGCCGTTCCCGACGTCGTGCTCGGACGGGTCTCGGAGAGCGTCGTGCCCGCGATGAAGAGCGGCGCGATCATCCTCACCCTCGACCCCGCCGCCGCCTACGCCGGGCTCCTCGCGAGCCGCGACGACATCCACTACGCGGTCGCGCACCCGTGCCACCCCTCGGTCTTCCTCGAGCGCACAACGAAAGAGGAGTGGGCCGACACGTTCGGGGGAGTGGCGGCACCCCAGGAGGTCATCGCGGCCCTCGAGGGCGTCGACGAGTCGTCGCCCGTGCGCGAACTCGCGACCGGCGTGATCTCGACGATCTACGCCCCCGTCATCGCGGTGCACTACGTGACCGTCAAACAGCTCGCCGTGCTCGAGCCGACCCTCGTCGAGACGATCGCGTGCATGATCGGCGCCTTCCTCAAGGAGGCGCTCGAGGAGACCGTCGACGGCGTCGGCGTGCCGTACGAAGCGGCTCGCGCGATGCTCTACGGCCACACCTGGATCGCCCTCACCAACGGTCTGCGCGGCTCCAACCCGTTCTCGGACGCCTGCCACATCGCCATGGACTACGGGCGCGAGTCGATCGTGAAAGATGACTGGAAGAAGATCTTCGACGACAGCCAGCTCGACAGCGTCATCGCACGCATGCTCAAGATCGACGCCGTGCGGCGCTGATCGGGGCCGACGTCGTCAGATCCAGCCGTGCTGCCACGCGATGTCGGCGGCTTCGTGACGTGAGCTCGCATCGAGCTTCGTCATGGCCGCCGACAGGTAGTTGCGCACGGTTCCCGGTGCGAGGTGCAGGCGGTCGGCGATCTCCTGCACGCTGCGCGTCGACTGGCTCACGCGCAGCGCGTCGAGTTCGCGGTCGGTGAGCGGGCAGCGCTCGGCCGCGAGGGCGGTCGCGGCGATCTCCTGATCGATGTAGCGCTTGCCGGCCGCGACGGCGCGGATCACGTCGGCGAGGTCTTCGGCGGGGGTCGACTTGGGCACGAAACCCGACACCTTCGCCGCGAGGGCGCGCCTCAGCACTCCGGGTCGCGCGTGACGGGTGACGATGATCACTCGCGTCGGCACGAGGGCGAGAATGCGTGACGCCGCCTCGAGACCGTCGGCTCCGGGCATCTCGAGGTCGAGGAGGCACACGTCCGGCCGGGTCTCGACCGCGCGGTCGATCGCCGACAGTCCGTTGTCGACGTCGGCGACGACCTCGATGTCGACCTCGAGCCCGAGCAGGGCGCACATGGCCCCGCGGATGAGGTGCTCGTCGTCGGCGACGAGCAAGCGGATGACCGGGCCCGCGTGCTCCGCGCCCGGCGCTCCGGTCTCGCTCACGTGGTCACCTCCGCGCGAGCCGGCACCCACGCGCGCAGCTCGAAGAGGTCGGCCGCGGCATCCGCCTCGACGTCGAGGGTGCCGCCGAGCGCGGCCAGTCGAGCCCGCAGGCCGTCGAGGCCGGTGCTCGCGGCCTGCCCCGGCGTCGCCGAGTCGGCGAGGACGTTGTTGCTCACGACGAGACTCGAGCCGTCATCTGACGGGGCGATGCGGATCGAGGCCTTCGTCGCCCCGCTGTGGCGCAGGATGTTCGTCGTCGCCTCGCGCACGACGAGCGCGAGGGTGCGCTGGGCTTCGGGGTCGCGGGGGAGCTCGGCGACGTCGAGGCTGCACGCGGCGCCCGCGGCTGTCAGCACTTCCCGGGCGTTCTCGAGCTCCTGCTCGAGGTCGACCTCGCGATAGCCGGCGATGAGCGAGCGGGTCTCCTCGAGGGCCTGCTTCGCGATGAGGCGGCTCGCGTGCACGTGCTCGCGCGCGGCTTCGACGTCGACCGACAGCATCCGCTCGGCGAGCTCCGTCTTGAGGGCGATGACCTGCAGGTGGTGCCCCTGGATGTCGTGCAGATCGGATGCGAACCGCAGGCGTTCTTGCGCGACCGCGAGTTCCCCGGCCATCGAGCGGTGCCGGTCGAGAGTGCGCACGACGTCCCACCACCACAGGCTGCTGAGGAGGATGGGCGGCAGGAGCACCGAGTAGACGAGGAGCATCCAGAAACCGGGCGTCTCGCTCGGGGGGAGGGAACCCTCGGTCGCCGTGACGACGGCGCCGTGGGCCGCGACGACGACGGCGCCCGCGGCGATCAGCAGGTTTCGCGGGCGCTTGTCGACGAGAGCGGCGACCAGGTTGACCGCGATCCAGAGGGGGACACCCGAGATCAGGGCCGCCCCCGGGGCCGCGAGCCCGACGAGGGCGGTGAGCGCGGCGGGCACCACAAGGGCGACGGTCCACACCGTGCGCGGGAGCCCGCCCCGGAGCCCCACCCTCAAGAACCAGGTGTACCTCACGTGGAGCGCACCCGAGACGAGGATGAGCGCGACGAGGATCGCGTCGACCGGCGACCGGGTGATCGAGAAACCCGCGAGCGTCGCGAGGAGCAGAACGGCGTCGAGCGCGACGAAGATGAACACGATCGACCCGAGAGTGTATGTCCACGTCGCCTGCACGCCGCGCCCCGGTGCGGGGCGGGGTCGGGTGCGGTCAGCGTCCATCCCCACAGGCTAGGCCAGTGACATTTGTCACGGTCACCCGTGCGAGAACGCCTGCACCGAGGTGACGTCGCGACACTTCACCCGGGCACCCCCGCCCGCGAGACTCGATAGCGGAACCACCGAGCCAGCGCGAATTCGTCTGCTGGCGCACCCCGACGAAAGGCACCCCGTGATCGACTCCCTGCAAGACTTCACCGCCTCGCTCCCGCCCGTGCTGCAGTGGCTCGGGGTCATGCTCGCCTCCGCCATCCCCTTCATCGAGTCCTACGGTGGTGCGGTCATCGGCGTGCTCGCCGGCATCAACCCGGTCGTCGCGATCGTCGCCGCGGTCGTCGGCAACGTCATCTCGATGGTCGTGTTCGTCCTCAGTGCCCACGGTGTGCGCTCGAAGGTGACCCAACCCAAGGAGCTGTCGCCGCGGCGCGAGAAACTCCGCCAGCGCTTCGATCGCTTCGGGGTCCCCGGAGTGAGCCTCCTCGGTCAGACCATCCTGCCGAGCCAGATCACCTCGGCCGCCATGGTCTCGTTCGGGGCGTCGAAGAACGCGGTGATCCTCTGGCAGACCATCTCGATCATCATCTGGGGTGTCGCCTTCGGCGTTCTCGCCGCCCTCGGAACCACCCTGCTGCGCTGATCGGGCGGGGCTCGGCGATCACCGGTCGGTCAGCGTCACTTCTCGGTCAGCGTCACTTGTCGGTCCGCGGCACCGCCTCGGGCCTCTCGACCGTGGTCGTGATGGTGACGTACTCGAGGGTCTGCGCCGAGACGAGGAGCGACTCCATGACCTCGAGAACGTGGAAGGCGAGGGTGCCGCTCGCTCGCGATTCCCCCGGGCCCGAGGCATCCGCCCCCCACGCCATGTCGGCGACACCGTAGCCCCGGGCCGCCCGCGTGTAGCCCGCGGAGACGGGGAGCGTGGTCCACTCGGTGTCTCCGAGCGACCAGAGCCGCACGTCTCCCGCGAAGTGGTTGGGGTCGGGCACTCCGAGGGTGCCCCTCTCGCCGTGCACCTCGATGTTCGACGCCGTCGTCGCGACCGCGTCGAAGCTCGTGACGAGGGTCGAGATCGCGCCGGACTCGTGCACGAGCAGGCCCGTGACGTGCGTCGGCGTCGAGACGGGGATGACCTCTCCCTCGCGCTCACCGGACCGGATGGTGCGCGTCGACCTCGTGGCACTCGCGGCCCCGACGACGCGAGCGACCGGACCGAGCAGCGTCACGAGGGCGGTGACGTAGTACGGCCCCATGTCGAGGAGCGGCCCGCCGCCGGGCACGTAGTAGAAGTCGGGGTTGGGGTGCCAGCGCTCGTGGCCCGGCGTCACCATGGTCGCGGTCGCCGAGATGGGGGATCCGATGAGCCCGTCGTCGATGGCTTTGCGGGCCGTCTGCACGCCCGAGCCGAGCACCGTGTCGGGGGCGCTGCCGATTCTCACGCCCGCGGCCTCCGCCGCGGCGAGAACCGAGCGGGCCTCGTCGGTCGTCGCGGTGATGGGCTTCTCGACGTAGACCGATTTGCCCGCCGTGATGATGCGGTGAGACACCTCGGCGTGCGCGGCCGGAATGGTGAGGTTGACGACGACTCGGATGCGGTCGTCGGCGAGCAGCTCGTCGGCGCTCAGGGCTTCGGTTCCGGGGGTCGCGTCGGCGACCTCCTGTGCCCTCGAGAGGTCGAGGTCGGCGACGGCGACGAGGCGCACGTCGTCGAGTCGCGCAAAGGTCTCGAGGTACTGCGCGATGATCTTCCCGCACCCGATGATCCCGACGTTCAACGGCTCGCCCACAGGAGTCCCCTCTCGATGATGGTGCGCACGGTCTCGTTCTCGAGAACGGCGACGTTGTGGCCCGCGGTGCTCACGAAGATGCGACCGGCGCCCCACTGCCGGGTCCAGACGGCGGGGCACGTGATGGGGCGGTTCCAGGCATCCCACTCGCGAGCCGGGAGGGTCGTGGTCGCGAGCACGTCGTTGTAGTCGTCGCTCAGCACCCAGTACTGCTCGGTCACGACGTCGAAGCTCTCGATGCCGCGCGTGATCGGGTGGTCGGCCGCCGACTCGAGAACGTCGATGCGGTAGGGCAGGTAGTTGTCGGCCTGCTCACCCTTCGCCTCGCTCGGGTGCACTCCGGGGTGGTGGGCGAACTGTCCGCCGATGAGCTGCAGGTAGTCCGCGGTGTTGCGGTAGGAGTCGGCGATGCCGCCGTGCCATCCGGCCATCCCGGTGCCCGCCTCGATCGCGGCACGGAGCCCCGCGATCTCCTCCTTCTCGATCGTCGTCATGGTGTTGCACTGCACCACCAGGTCGACGTCGGCCATGACCGTCGCGTCGGCGTAGACGGCGGTCGACTCGTGCACGCTCACCTCGAAACCGTGGGCCTCGAGGTGGGGGATGAACATCTCCGTCGCCTCGACGGGCTGGTGGCCATCCCACCCCCCTCGAACGATGAGGGCGCGTTTGAGGCTGGGTGTCATGGTGTTCTCGTCTTTCGAGGGTGGGCGTGGGTGTCAACTCACCGCTTCGCCGTCGAAGCAGCCCGATATCGCAGTGGCTGAACGTGTCGGCAGAAACTTTTCGCAAGCGGAGCCGACATCCACGACGCTACCCAGTGCGATGACGGCGGTCAAGCGCGCCGAGTTCGCCGACACCGAGCGAAAAGTTTCGGATGTTCGCTACCCTGAGCTGTGGCCACGAACACACCCAAGCTCACCCTGCGGCAGATCGCTGCCGACGCCGGCGTCTCGGTGCCGACGGTCTCGAAAGTGCTCAACGGTCGGGCCGACGTCGCCGAGAGCACGCGCCGCCGGGTCACGAGCGCGATCCGCGCGCGGGGATACGCGTCTCCCCAGCAGCGCCGGAGAGCCGCGACCGCGCCGGCGCTCGTCGACCTCGTGACCGACCTGCTCACCTCCGCGTACTCGGTCGAGGTCATGCGGGGCATCGTCGACGTCGCCGCGTCAGAGGGCGTCGAGGTCGTCATCAGCACGCTCAGTTCCCGGCAGGCACCGTCGACCGACGGCGCGGTGTGGGCGCAGCGGCTGAGCGCCGCAGGCAGGCGCGGCCTCATCCTCGTCGCGAGCGAGGTCGACGCGACCCAACTCGATGAGCTGCGCGCGCACGGCATCTCGGTCGTTCTCATCGACCCGTTCAGCACGCCGCAAGACGACGTCGTGACCCTCGGGTCGACCAACTGGGCCGGCGGTCGGGCGGCCGTCGACCACCTCATCTCGCTCGGCCACCGACGCATCGGCTACCTCGGTGGGCCGCTCGGTGCGGATTGCGCGAGCGCTCGACTGCACGGTTACCACGCCGCGCTCGCCGACGCCGGTATCGCGGCCGACCCCGCGGTCATCCGCCACGGGCCCTTCGAGAGCGCGACGGGAACCGAGGGGCTCGCCGCGCTGTGCGACACGGGAGACCTGCCGACCGCGATCTTCGCAGCGAGCGACTCGATCGCGATCGGCGTCATGACCGAGGCGCACCGTCGGGGGATCAGGGTGCCCGACGACCTGAGCGTCGTGGGCTTCGATGGCACACCGCTCGTCGATCAGACCGTTCCGCGCCTCACCTCGGTCGCCCAACCCCTCTTCGAGATCGGTGCGACGGCCCTGCGGACAGTGCTCAGACTCACGCGCGACGAACCGGTCGAGTCGATGCACATCGAGCTCGCGACGAAACTCGTGGTGAGGGAATCGACGGCACCGCCGTGCGGGAAACCGCGCGTACACTCCGCCGCACGACGCTCAGGGTCCGCTCCAGAAAAGCAGGCGTAGCCTGACGCCATGACCCGCCCCACCATCGCCACACTCGGCGAATTGCGCGCCTCCGGCCACGTGGCCACGTCCCTCCGCGAAGAGATCCGCGGCAACCTCCTCGCGGCCCTCCGCGACGGTCGGGATCCGTGGCCCGGACTCCACGGATTCGAGTCGACCGTCATCCCGCAGCTCGAGCGCGCGCTCATCGCCGGCCACGACATCGTTCTGCTCGGCGAACGCGGCCAGGGCAAGACGCGCATCCTCCGCACCCTCGCAGGGCTGCTCGACGAGTGGTCTCCCGTCATCGAGGGGTCGGAGCTCGGCGAGCACCCGTTCGAGCCCATCACCGTCGAGAGCATCCGGAGGGCGGCCGAACTCGGCGACGATCTGCCCGTCTCGTGGCGCAGTCGAGACGAGAGATACGTCGAGAAGCTCGCGACACCCGACACGAGCGTCGCCGACCTCATCGGCGACGTCGACCCCATGAAGGTCGCGGGCGGCCTGAGTCTCGGCGACCCCGAGACCATCCACTTCGGCCTCATCCCGCGCAGCCACCGCGGCATCGTCGCGATCAACGAACTGCCCGACCTCGCCGAGCGCATCCAGGTGGCGATGCTCAACGTCATGGAGGAGCGCGACATCCAGATCCGCGGGTACGTTCTGCGGCTGCCTCTCGACGTGCTCGTCGTCGCGAGCGCCAACCCCGAGGACTACACGAACCGCGGCCGCATCATCACGCCGCTCAAAGACCGATTCGGCGCGGAGATCCGCACCCACTACCCGACCGAGCTCGACGACGAGGTCGCCGTCATCCGCCAGGAGGCCCAGCTCGTGGCCGAGGTGCCCGACTACCTGGTCGAGATCCTCGCGCGATTCACGAGGGCGCTGCGCGGGTCGGGATCGGTCGACCAGCGCAGCGGCGTGAGCGCTCGCTTCTCCATCGCGGGGGCCGAGACGATCGCGGCGGCCGCGATCCACCGCGCCACGCGCCAGGGCGAAGACGACGCGGTCGCGCGGCCCGTCGACCTCGAGACCGCCGTCGATGTGCTCGGCGGCAAGATCGAGTTCGAGTCTGGCGAGGAGGGGCGCGAAGACGAGATCCTCGACCACCTCTTGCGCACCGCGACCGCCGAGACGGTGCGCGCGCACTTCCGCGGCCTCGACTTCGGCGTGCTCGTCGACGCGATCGAGGGCGGCGTCATGGTCACGACGGGCGAGCAGGTCGCCGCTCGCGACTTCCTCGCGGGTCTCCCCGCGCTCGGGGAGTCGCAGCTCTACGACCAGATCTGCGAGCGACTCGGCGCCGCGAACGACGGCGAGCGCGCGGGCGCGATCGAGCTCGCGCTCGAAGGCCTCTACCTCGGCCGTCGCGTGAGCAAGGAGAGCGGGGGAGGCGAGACGATCTATGGCTAGAGCGAATCGCCGGCTCACGCGCGACATCCGCTACGGCCACTACGTCGACGGCCCCGACCCTCTCGCTCCGCCCGTCGACCTGACCGAGGCGCTCGGCGCCATCGGCGACGACGTGATGGCGGGGTATTCGCCCGAGCAGGCGCTGCGCGAGTTCCTCCGCCGCGGGGGCCGTGACCTCACGGGCCTCGACGACCTCGCGCAGCGTGTCGCCGAGAAGCGGCGCGACCTCGCCCGCAAGCACAACCTCGACGGCACGCTCCAGGAGGTCAAACAGCTCCTCGATCGTGCGGTTCTCGCCGAGAGGGGGCAGCTCGCGCGCGACACCGCGATGGATGACGGCGACCGCGCGCTCGCCGAGATGCAGCTCGACAACCTCCCCGCTTCCCCGGCCGCCGCCGTGAGCGAACTCGGCGGCTACGACTGGACGAGCCCCGCCGCGCGCGAGGACTTCGAGAGGATCAAAGATCTCCTCGGGCGCGAGATGCTCGAGCAGCGTTTCGCGGGAATGAAGAACGCTCTCGAGAACGCGACCGACGCCGACCGGGCGGCGATCACGGCGATGCTCGACGACCTCAACGAGCTGCTCGCCGCGCACCAGCGCGGCGACGACACTCCCGAGCAGTTCGACGACTTCATGCAGAAGCACGGCGAGTTCTTTCCCGAGGGTCCCGAGTCGATCGACGAGCTCCTCGATGCGCTCGCTCAGCGGGCCGCCGCAGCACAGCGCATGCGCAACTCGATGACCCCCGAGCAGCGCGCCGAACTCGACGCTCTCGCCGAGCAGGCCTTCGGGTCTCCCGACTTGATGTCGTCTCTCGGGCAACTCGACGACACGCTCCGCCAGTTGCGGCCCGGCGAGAACTGGGGAGGTTCCGAGCGCATGGACGGCGAGCAGGGTCTCGGGCTCGGCGACGGCACCGGGGTCTTCCAGGACATCGCCGACCTCGACGAGCTCGCCGAGCAGCTCGCACAGAGCTACAGCGGGTCGAGCATCGACGACATCGACCTCGACACTCTCAGCAAGCAGCTCGGCTCCGACGCGGCCGTGGATGCGCGCACCCTCCAGCAGCTCGAGAAGGCACTGCGCGACTCCGGAACGGTCAAGCGCGGCAGCGACGGTCAGCTCACGATGACCCCGAAGGCGATGCGGCAGCTCGGCAAGTCGCTCCTGCGCGACGTCGCGCAGAAGCTCTCGGGCAGGCAGGGTCAGCGCGACCTCCGGCAGGCGGGAGCGGCGGGTGATCGTTCGGGGGCCACTCGCGAGTGGGCGTTCGGTGACACCGAGCCGTGGGATGTCACCCGCACCATCACCAACGCGGTGACGCGCACCGCGGGCGAGGGTGGTTCGACCGGCTCCGGCGTGCGCATCGAGGTCGGCGACATCGAGATCCAAGAGACCGAGGCCCGCACTCAGGCCGCCGTCGCGCTGCTCGTCGACACGTCGTTCTCGATGGCGATGGACGGCCGCTGGGTGCCCATGAAACGCACGGCACTCGCCCTGCACACCCTCATCACGAGCCGGTTCCGCGGCGACGATCTGCAGCTCATCCAGTTTGGCCGCACCGCCTCGGTCATGCAGATCGACGAGCTCGTGGGCCTCGACGCGCAGTGGGAGAAGGGCACCAACCTGCACCACGCGCTGCTTCTCGCGAACAGGCATTTCCGCAAGCATCCGAATGCGCAGCCCGTGTTGCTCATCGTGACCGACGGTGAACCGACCTCGCACCTCGAGCCGGGGGGAGAGGTGTTCTTCGACTACCCGCCCGCGCCGCTCACGATCGCGGTCGCGGTGCGCGAGCTCGACAACTCGATGAGGCTCGGCGCGCACACGACGTTCTTCAGGCTCGGCGACGATCGCGGCCTCGCGCGTTTCATCGACTCGATGGCGAGGCGCGTGGGAGGGTCGGTCGTGGCACCGGAGACGGATGATCTCGGGGCCGCGGTCGTGGGGGCCTACCTCGGGTCACGCCGGGGCGGCGGCACCTCCGGAGACGACTGGGGAGGCGCGGCGGGGTTGTTCTGAGGATCGGAAGGCAGGCTCGGGTCAGAACAGCGGCCAGGGCACCGCGGGCATCTGGCCGCGCGGCGGCGGGAACGCGCCGCGGGTGAGCAACCGCTCACAGCGTCGTCTGAGGGCCTCGACCTCGTAGTCGGTGATCATGCTGCCGAGCCTCTCGCCGAGGCCCGAGTCGAGCTGTTCGCGCACGCGCTCGACACCCTCGCGCTCGTCGGTCGAGAGCTCCTCGCCGATCCACCCCCACAGCACCGTGCGCAGCTTGTGCTCCGAGTGCAGCGTGAGGCCGTGATCGACGCCGTAGCGGTGACCGTCGGCCATCGGCAGGATGTGCGCGCCCTTGCGATCGGCGTTGTTCACGACGATGTCGAACACCGCCATCCGTCGCAGGGCTGCGGTGTCTTCGTGGACCAGCGCGACGGCCCGGTCGTCTTCGTCGGTGCCGTCGAAGACGTGACGCCAGCCGCTCTCGGGCATCGCGCCGGAAGGCACGAGGTCGACGGCATCCTGCTCGGGGTCGAGCTCCTGCCAGAGCTGCACCATCCCCTCGCCGAGGGGGCCGTCGCGCAACCACGTGCGCGGCACGATGTTCCAGCCGAACGCCTCGGAGACGAGGTGGGCCGCGACCTCCCGGTGCGCGAGGTCACCGTCGGGGAAGTCCCACAGCGGCTTCTCTCCCGCGATCGGCTTGTAGACCACGACGGTGTCGCCGACGGTTCCGAGGAACGTCGCGTTCGAGGCTGTCGTGATGCGGCCGCTGAGCGCGAGGTCGCCGCTCAGCAGGTCGGCGCCGACATCGGCCACCCTCAGAAACCGTCAGGCAGAACGCACGTGTGACCCTCGGGGTCGATGGGGGTCGCGCAGAACGGGCACAGCGGCCTGCCGGCCCCGACGACCTCGCGAGTGCGCTTGGCGAAGGCCCTGGCCGTGCCGACGGGGATCTTGACGACGACCATCTCCGACGGCTCGACGGTGTCGTCGCGCTCGTCGCGCTCCTCGTCGGCGTCGTCGAACGGGTCGCGGTCGTCTGCATCGGCCTCCACGATCGGGAACATCTCGATCACGAGCTGCACGGTCGACGGGTCCCAGCCGAGGCTCATGGTCCCCGTGCGGAACTGCTGCTCGACCGGTTGCTCGAGCGGCTCGTTGTCGACGAGTTCGATCGGCGTCGACGACGGCACGCTGAACGGGTTGCCGTCGGTCGTCATGAGGTGGTCGAGGATCTCGTCGATCTTCTCGGCGAGCAGAGCCGACTGCTCCTTCTCGAGAGCGACCGAGACGAGCCTGCGTCCGCTGCGGGCTTGCAGGTAGAACGATCGCGAGCCCGGGCTCCCGACGGTGCCGACCACGACGCGGTCGGGCCAGACTAATTCGTGCACGAGTGTGGCCATGACGTCAGCTTAGGAGCGTCAGCCAGCAGATGGCTGAGGGCCCGCTCCGCCTCCGACGGCGGCATCGACAGTCGGCGCCGCCGCGCGCAGCCACGCGAGGTCGCCCGAGTCGGTGTTGGTCGCGATGACCTCGGGCCTCGCGGTGCCGTAGCGCACGATCGACACCGAGGCCGGGTTGACGCCGATGCGCTGGAACAGGTCGAGGTGCATGCCGAGAGCGTCGGCGAGCACCGATTTGATGATGTCGCCGTGACTCACCGCGACCCACACGGCTTCGGGCCCGTGCTCGGCTTCGATCACGGCATCCGTGCGACGGATGGCGGCGACCGATCGCGCTTGCATGGCCTGCAGCGACTCGCCCCCCGGGAACACCGCCGCCGACGGGTGGTTCTGCACGACCGACCACAGCGGTTCCTTCGCGAGCTCGGCGAGGGTGCGCCCCTGCCACTCGCCGTAGTCGCACTCGGTGATGGCGTCGTCGGTCGTCACCGCCGGGGAGCCGGTCGTGCCGGTCGTGCCGGGTTGGCGATCGAGGATGATCCCCGCGGTCTGGAGGCACCGCTCGAGGGGGCTCGACACGACGGCGGCGAGCGGAACCGCGCTCAATCGCTCGGCCGTGCGCGCCGCCTGCTCGAGCCCGACGGAGTCGAGTCGGACACCGGGGGTGCGGCCCGCGAGAAGTCCCGACGCGTTTGCTGTGGTGCGACCGTGCCGCACGAGGATGACTGTAGCCATTGCCGCAAGCCTAGACACCGCTGGCCGTGCCCTTTCCCGATGTCGGGTGCACCTGCTTGAATCAAGCACCGCCCGCACCGGAGGAGACCCGATGAGCTCGATTTCGCCGCACGTCGCCGACACCCACGACATCATCAGGGTGCAGGGTGCACGCGAGAACAATCTGAAGAACGTGAGCGTCGACATCCCGAAGCGCCGTCTCACGGTCTTCACCGGGGTCTCGGGCTCGGGCAAGAGCTCGCTCGTGTTCGGCACGATCGCGGCCGAGTCGCAACGCATGATCAACGAGACCTACAGCGCGTTCCTGCAGGGGTTCATGCCGTCGCTCGCCCGGCCAGACGTCGACGTGCTCGAGGGCCTCACGACAGCGATCATCGTCGACCAGGAGCGGATGGGGGCCAACTCGCGCTCGACCGTCGGCACGGCCACCGACGCCAACGCGCTCCTGCGCATCGTCTTCAGTCGCCTCGGCGACCCGCACGTCGGATCACCCCAGGCTTTCTCGTTCAACGTCGCGTCGATCTCCGGCGCGGGCGCGGTGACGCTCGAGAAGGGCGGCGCAACCGTCAAGGAGCGACGCGAATTCACCATCACCGGGGGCATGTGTCCGCGCTGCGAAGGCATGGGCAAGGTCAGCGACATCGACCTCACGCAGCTCTACGACGACGCCAAGTCGCTCGCCGACGGCGCCCTCACGATCCCCGGTTACAACGCCGAGGGCTGGATGGTGCGCATCTTCACGGAGTCGGGCTTCCTCGACCCGGCGAAGCCCATCCGCGACTACACCGAGACCGAGCTCGCCGACTTCCTCTACAGAGAGCCGACGAAGGTGTCGCTCCAGTCGATGAACATGACCTACGAGGGGCTCATCCCCAAGATCCAGAAATCGTTCCTGTCGAAAGACCGGGAGGCGATGCAGCCTCACATCCGCGAGTTCGTCGACCGGGCCGTCACGTTCACGGCGTGCCCCGACTGCGGGGGCACGCGACTCAACGAGGGGGCGCGTTCCTCGAAGGTCGGCGGCATCTCCATCGCCGACGCGTGCGCGATGCAGATCAGCGACCTCGCGGCGTGGGTGCAGACCCTCGACGAGCCGACCATGGCGCCCCTGCTCGCGGCACTCCGGCACTTGCTCGACTCCTTCGTCGAGATCGGCCTCGGCTACCTCTCGCTCGACCGTTCTGCGGGGAGCCTCTCGGGTGGCGAAGCCCAGCGCACCAAGATGATCCGCCACCTCGGGTCGTCGCTCACCGACGTCACCTACGTCTTCGACGAGCCGACGATCGGGCTCCACCCCCACGACATCCAGCGGATGAACTCGCTCCTCGTGAGGCTCAGAGACAAGGGCAACACCGTGCTCGTCGTCGAGCACAAACCCGAGATGATCGCGATCGCCGACCACGTCGTCGACCTCGGACCGCGCGCGGGAACCGACGGGGGCACGATCCGCTTCGAAGGCACCGTCGAGGGTCTGCGGGCGAGCGACACCCTCACGGGGCAGCACCTCGACGATCGCGCGGCCCTCAAAGAGACGATCCGCCCCGCGACGGGAGAGCTGCAGATCCGCGGGGCGACGGCCCACAACCTGCGGGATGTCGACGTCGACATCCCTCTCGGCGTGCTCGTCGTCGTGACGGGGGTCGCCGGATCGGGCAAGAGCTCGCTCATCCACGATTCGGTCGCTCGACGCCCCGGCGTCGTCTCGATCGATCAGGGTGCCATCCGCGGCTCGCGGCGCAGCAACCCCGCGACCTACACGGGAGTGCTCGAGCCGATCCGCAAGGCGTTCGCGAAAGCCAACGGGGTGAAACCGGCGCTCTTCAGCTCGAACTCGGAGGGCGCGTGCCCCACGTGCAACGGCAACGGGGTGATCTACACCGACCTCGGCATGATGGCGACGGTCGCCACGACGTGCGAGGTGTGCGAGGGCAAGAGGTTCCAGGCATCCGTTCTGCAGCACCTGCTCGGCGGTCGCGACATCAGCGAGGTGCTCGCGATGCCGATCACCGACGCCGCCGAGTTCTTCGGCACGGGGGAGGCGCGCACACCCGCGGCGAAAGCGGTTCTCGACCGCCTCGTCGATGTCGGGCTCGGCTACCTGAGCCTCGGGCAACCGCTCACGACCCTGTCGGGGGGCGAGCGGCAGCGACTCAAGCTCGCGATCCACATGGCGGAGAAGGGCGACGTTCTCGTGCTCGACGAGCCGACGACCGGCCTCCACCTCGCCGACGTCGAGCAGTTGCTCGGTCTGCTCGACCGCATCGTCGACTCCGGCAAGTCGGTCATCGTCATCGAGCATCACCAGGCGGTCATGGCTCACGCCGACTGGATCATCGACCTCGGACCCGGGGCGGGTCACGACGGCGGCCGGATCGTGTTCGAGGGCACCCCCGCCGACCTCGTCGCGGCCTCGTCGACGCTCACCGGGGAGCACCTCGCGGCCTACGTCGGGCGCTGACGATGTTCGCTCAGACCGGAACGAAAACGATGTGACTGCGCCCCCGCGAGGAGCAGGATGGGGGCACCCCCGCCATTTCGCCCTCGCGAGGAGTGCCGTATGGCCGGGTCCAGTTGAGCGGCGGGATCCTCGCCGCGGCACTCGTCTCACCCGTCACGTGGGGCATCATCGCGGCGCTCGTGATCGGCGAATTCGTCGGCATCACCGGCGCGGTGCGCAACGAAGCGCGCGTGGGGGTGCTCTCCGCGTCGATCATCGCCTTCGTGATCGCGGCCGTGATCTTCAGGATCGCGGATGCCGCGCGGCCGGCCGAGTCGGTCGGGCACACGCTCGTGCGGCCCGTCGATCGGTCGCGTGACCACATCTTCGGCTCCGACGACGCGCCGTTCGAGATCGTCGAGTACGGCGACTTCCCGTGCGGCTTCTGCCTCAAGGCCACCGGGGCGGTCGAGGAGGTGCGCCGGGAACTCGGCGACCGCGTGCGCTACGTGTGGCGTCATGCGCCGCTCGCGAGCTATCACCCGAACGCGGTCGCCGCCGCCGAAGCCTCGGAGGCGGCGGCGCTCCAGGGCAGGTTCTTCGAGTACGAGCGCAGCCTCTTCGCCGACCAGGAGAACCAGTTGCCGTCGGACATCGTGCGCCGGGCCGCGGAGCTCGGCCTCGATGTCGAGAGGTTCGAGCGCGACCTCAACTCGCCCGAGGTCGCGGCGCGCGTCCGCGATGACGTGCTCGATGCGGAGGCGATGGACATCACGTCCGTGCCGACCTTCTTCATCAACGGAGAGAGGCATCATGGACCGTACGACGCACGATCCCTCATCCGCGCTCTCACCGAGAGCGCTCCAGCATCGGAGCCCCGACAGTGACCGCCATCGACCACATCGTCCTCGTCCAGTGGGCCGAGTCCGCGACGATCGCAGCGCGAGACGAGGTGCGGGCGAAGGTCCGTGATTTCGTGACCACGATCGCCGGGGTCGACTCGGTGACAGAGGGTCCGAGCGTGAGCACGGAAGGCCTCGAACGGGCTCACGACTACGGGTTCATCGTGCGCTTCACGACCGTCGACGCCCGCGACGCCTACCTGCCCGATCCCGTGCACCTCGACGTCGCCGATCTGATCGGGGCGAACGCCGCGAACGTGACGGTGTTCGACATCGCGCGATGATCGCGCTCGCGGCGCTCAGGTCGGAGTCAGCCCGGGAACGCGCTCGCCCGAGCGATCGCGCGCCCGAGAGCGTCGCCCGAGGTCCACGCCGCGGCGACCGACGCCTTGCCGCCCCACGCGTCGCCGCACACGCCGACGCGGTCGTCGAGCAGAAACGGGTCGTCGTGGGGTGCTGCCGGGCGCGCGAAAGTCCAGCGGTGCGCGAACGCGTCGACGGGCGCGGCGGTGAGGGCGAGCATCCGCGAGACGGCCTCGGTGATCGGGGCGATCGCCCCATCGGGGTCGTCGAGGTGGGCGTGGGCGAGTTCAGCACTCGAGTGCGCGACGAGCACGGGCGCCCCGTCACCGCGGCGATCGCCGTCGTCGGCGACGAACGAGAGCTTGGGGGAGTCGTTGACGAAAGCGCCGTGGAGGTCGGACGCCCACTCGTGCTCGGCGAAGGTCAGAGCGACGGCGATCGTCGGATGCCACCCGTCTGCGCCGTGCAGTACGTCGAGCGCGCGGGACCCCGGTGCGAGCAACCGCCGCGCTTGAGGGTCGGGCATCGCGAGCACCACGTGGTCGAAACCCTCGGCGCCGGTCGAGCCGGTGAACGAAACCGACACCGACGCGGTGTCACCCGTGGCCGGCGTGACCTCCTCGACCGTCTCCCCGGCCACGACGTCGAGCCCCTCGGCGAGGTCGATCACGAGATCGCGCAGACCCGTGGGTGACGCGAACCGCATCGGACCCGACCGCGAATCACGGATGCCGTCGGGGCCCGCCGTGCGGAACGTATCGGTCCACTCGCGAGCGAGCCCGCGCGCGAGCCAGTCGTGCACGACCGCCTCGAACCGGCTGTCCGGTTCGGCCGTGAAGTAGGACGCGCCGAGATCGATCGCCCGACCGTCGACCCGGCGTCCCGACATCCGGCCCCCCGGCGCGCGACCCCGATCGACGACCCGCACCGTCGCCCCCGCGTCGCGGAGGGCGCGAGCGCACGCGAGTCCCGAGATACCGGCGCCGACAACGAGAACGGTGGGGGAGGTCATGCGCTCATCCTGCCGTGTGTGGCTGTGACTAGCGCGGTTCGTGCGCGGGGTAGGAGTCGTCGGCCGGCGCGCGGGGTTCGGCGCGATGGGTGCGGCGTGGCGCGGGTGGGGTCCTACTCGCGGCCCACACCGGCGGCCTGCGGCGGGAGGGCGGCCCGCACCGGAGCGGTGCGGGCCGCGAGGTCGCGCGCTAGTTCGCCGTCTTGCGACGCGCGAGCAGGGCGAGCACGACTCCGATCGCGCCGACGGCGAAACCGACGACACCGATCACGCGTGCGACGACGTCGGTCGCTGCGGATGTCTCGGTCGATCCTGCGTCGGTCGACCCGCTGCTCGCCGAGTCGGCCGCATCCGTGTCCGAGTCCGCGCTGTCGCCGGAGGAGTGCGCGCCGTGGTCGTCACCGGCAGGCTCGTCGGTGATGTAGAGCACGGGCGCGGGGTACTGCGCGTCGGCTTCGGTCTCCGACCACGACACGACGTCGCCGTCGGTGTACGTCTGCGTCGCGGGCAGCACGATCGACCCCGTGTCGGGCACCGGGCCGAGGGAGAGCTCGAACTGCTGGAGCTCGCCGTCGGCGATCTCCGACCCCGGCTCGGCGGTGAAGACCACCGACGTCACGGCCTCGGTGATCTCGCCCGCCTCGACCTCGACCGGTTCGGGCAGGGTGGTGCGCACGAGTTCGGTCGTCCACCCGGCGACGGGCACGTAGCGCACGCTCGAGAACGGGGTGTCGGTCGGCAACGCGATCTCCACGCTCTCGGTTTCGGCGGTAGCCGATTCGTTCGGCACCTTGACGGTGATGACGGTGTAGCTGCCCGGTTCGGCGCTCGCCGGGTCGATGGTCACGTGCGCGCTCGCCGCGAGGGGGCTCGCGACGGCGAGGAGAAGACCGGCGGTGCCGGCGACGGACAAACGGGTGATGGTGCGAGTGTTCATGGTGTTCCTTGCGTGCTGTCGGCCGCGCTCGAGGCGGCACGAGAAATGGTCGACGACGAGACCGTCGTCGGGGTGCGACGCGCACGATCGATGATCGAGCTGAGACGTCGCGAGGGCGGATGCCCGGAGTTCTAGAAGACGGCGACCGACGGCGGGCCACGGAGTCCGAGCGCCGAGAGGTCGTCGGCGCGGGCGACGGGAACGAAGCCGCGCGAGTCGATCCGCGTGCCCCGCGGGCGGATGTCCGGCGCGACCGCGAGGGCGATGGCCGCCGACGCGACGCGCACGAGCGGCGCGACCACGAGGCGAGCCGTGTCGACGAGCGACCAGAATGCCGCCTCACCGAAGCGCACGGCGAGCACCGTGACGACGACGGCCGCGAGGTGGGCGAGGGTCATCACGGCATCGAGCGAGAGAGCCGTCGTCGCGCCGGCATCGGCGAGGGCGCTCGTCGGAAGGGTGGTCTCGAGCGCGTGCCCGGCGTGACCGTGGCTGACCGCGTCGCCGGGGGTCGCCGTGTGGCCGGCGCTCGACGCGGGGGAGCCGATCGAGAAGACGAGGTGGAAGAGGGCTTGAGACCCCACGACCGCGGGCACGAGTCGCCAGCTCGAGACGCGACGCCCGGCGAGGGCGATGCACAGGAGCACCGCGAACGCGAGAGCGAGAGCGAGGATCGGTGCCGGGGGGAAGGCGCCGCCACCCGCCGCGTGGAACACCCCGGCGACGAGGGTCGCGATGACGGCGGCGGCGATACCGCGCACGGTGCGCGCGACGCGACTGCTCGACCCCACGCCCACCTCTATTCCGCTCCCGCACCGCGACCGATGCTGTCGTGACGACGGGAGAGATCTTATTGCCTGCCCGGTGCGTGCTCGGTGGGTGCTCCTGCCGCTCGCCCACCGCACGTTAACTGCCGGTTACGTCTTCGTCCGGGCCCCCGTCGCGACGTAGGGTGAACGCATTCACTCGAGGCCAGCGGGTCGAGCTCCCCCGGAGGGGCGGGCCCAAAAGAGAGGAAAGACAGTGTCGTCACTACTCGTCGGGGTCGATCGAAGCTCATCCAGTCGCCGGGCGGTGGCGTTCGCCGCTCGCCTCGCGTCGGAGTCGGATGCGACGCTCACCCTCGTGCACGTCATCCCGTGGTCGCCGTACTCGTTCACGACCCCCGCGGAGAACGAGCATCGCTCGGTGAGCAGAACCCTGGAGCTCGAGGCGGCGCAATCGCAGATCATCTCGCCCGCCCTCGCGGCGGCGAGCGAGTTCGAGGTCACCCCCGCGACCGAGGTCGTGCACGGGAGTTCGGCCGAGGTCCTCGTGTCGATGGCCGCCCGCCTCAACGGCGCCCACATCATCGTGGGCCGCACGGGTGACTCCAAGCTCAAGCAAGTGCTCTTCGGGAGTACCCCGGCCAAACTGATCCAGATCGCCGCGACCCCTGTGACGGTGATCCCGTGAGCGCCCTCACCGCCCTCGCAGCAACGGCCGCGGGCGCCACGGATGCGGTGCGTGCATCGAGCGTCGACGATGCGATCGCGGATGCCGTCGGCCCCGTCGCGACCCTCATCAGCGGGATCATCTTCTACTCGATCCCGTTCGGTGACCCCGAGAGTGAGAACTTCGTCGAGGTGCCGATCATCGTCGTGTGGCTCATCGTCGCGGCCGCGTTCTTCACGCTCTACCTCGGTTTCCAGAACATCCGCGGTTTCAAGCACGCGATCGACCTCGTGCGAGGCAAGTACTCCGACCCGAAGGATGCGGGGGAGGTGTCGCATTTCCAGGCGCTCACGACCGCCGTCTCGGGAACCGTGGGTCTCGGCAACATCGCGGGTGTCGCTGTCGCCGTCTCGCTCGGCGGTCCGGGCGCGACCTTCTGGATGATCCTCGCGGGCTTCCTCGGCATGAGCACGAAGATGGCCGAGTGCATGCTCGGGGTGAAGTACCGGCGCGAGCGCCCCGACGGATCCGTGTCGGGCGGCCCGATGTACTACTTGCGCGACGGTCTCGCCGAGATCGGCCACCGTCGTCTCGGCAAGGTGCTCGCCGTGTTCTTCGCGATCTGCTGCATGGGCGGCGCGATCGGCGGCGGGAACATGTTCCAGGCCAACCAGGCGACGAGCCAGATCATCAACGTCACGGGTGGCGAAGACGGTTTCCTCGCCGACTGGCGGTTCGTGATCGGCCTCGTCTTCGCGGTCGCCGTCGGTGCCGTGATCATCGGGGGGATCAAGTCGATCGCGAAGGTGACCGAGAAGATCGTGCCGTTCATGGCGATCATCTACGTCGCCGGATGTCTCGCCGTGATCTTCCTCAACCTCGGAGCCGTTCCCGGCGCGATCGGGGAGATCTTCGTCGGCGCCTTCAACCCGGAGGGGATCACGGGCGGCATCGTCGGTGTGCTCATCCAGGGGTTCCGTCGGGCCGCGTTCTCGAATGAGGCCGGGGTCGGTTCCGCGGCGATCGCGCACTCCGCGGTCAAGACCAAGGAGCCCGCGACCGAGGGTTTCGTCGCCCTGCTCGAGCCGTTCATCGACACCGTCGTGATCTGCACGATGACCGCTCTCGCGATCGTGATCACGGGCACGTGGGCCGACACCTCGAGCGAGCCGGGAGTGGAGACCACGTCGGCGGCGTTCGCCACGGTCGCGCCGTGGTTCCCCACCCTGCTCGCGGTCGCGGTCATCCTCTTCGCCTTCTCGACGATGATCTCGTGGTCGTACTACGGCATGAAGGCCACGGGATACCTCTTCAACGACAGTGCTCGAGCCGAGCTCGTCTTCAAGATCGTCTTCTGCGTCTTCACCGTGGTGGGGGCTTCGCTCTCCCTGCAGCCGGTGATCGACTTCTCCGACTCGATGATCTTCGCGATGTCTCTTCCCAACATCCTCGGGCTCTACTTCTTGGCCCGCGTCATCCGCAAGGAGATCTTCGGCTACCGGGCCAAGATCGCGTCGGGAGAGATCGTGCAGGTCGAGAAGTAGGGCGTCGCCGACGCATCGACCACCTCGGTACCCCAAGGGGGTATGCTTGCTGATACCCATGAGGGGTATTGGAGGAAGCATGGTCGGATACGTCGACGACAAAGAGGATCTGCTCAAGCGGTTGCGGCGAGCAGAGGGGCAAGTGCGCGGCATCCATCGGATGATCGAGGACGACACCTATTGCATCGACGTGCTCACGCAAGTGTCCGCCGCGACGAAAGCACTCGAGAACGTCGCCCTCGCCCTGCTCAACGACCACCTGACCCACTGCGTCGCCGAGGCGAGCCGCGAGGGCGGCGAGGTCGCGGACGAGAAGATCCGCGAGGCTTCCGCGGCGATCGCGCGACTCGTGCGCTCGTGACCGGCACCGGCGCTCACTCCACTCACTCCACTCACTCCACTCACTCCGTGAAAGGACTCCCCGCATGACCACGACCGACTATTCCGTCAACGGAATGACCTGCGCCCACTGCGTCTCGAGCGTGACCGAAGAGGTCGGCGCCCTCGACGGCGTGACCGACATCACGGTCGATCTCGTGGTCGGGGCACCCTCGACCGTGACGGTGCAGAGCGCCGAGCCCCTCGACATCGACCAGGTGCGCGCGGCGATCGACGAAGCGGGCTACACCCTCGACGCCCCGCGCTCGTGAGCCGATGACGACGACGACGACGGGGGTGGGCGCGACGGCCGGGGTCGAACTCGACATCGGGGGCATGACGTGCGCCTCGTGTGCCAACCGGGTCGAGCGAGGGCTCAACAGGCTCGAGGGCGTCGACGCGAGCGTCAACTACGCGACCGAGAAGGCGACGATCACCGCGCCCCACTCGATCACGACCGAGCAGCTGCTCGCGGCCGTCGCCGCCGCGGGATACACGGGCACGCTCCGGCGTGCGCCCGAGGTGCCGGGGTCGGCGGAGTCAGCGAACTCCGGTGGGGGCGCTGCCGCCGCGACGACCGAGACCGCGCGATTGCGGCAGCGCCTCATCGTCACCGCCATCCTCACCCTTCCCGTCGTCGTGCTCTCGATGGTGCCTCCGCTGCAGTTCCTCAACTGGCAGTGGCTCGTGCTCACGCTCGCGGCGCCCGTCGTCGTGTGGTCGGCGCTGCCGTTCCACCGTGCGGCGTGGTCGGCGGCACGGCACGGCGGAACCACGATGGACACCCTCGTGAGCATCGGCGTCATCGCGGCCTTCGGGTGGTCGCTCTACGCGCTCTTCTTCGGGATGGCGGGGATGCCCGGCATGACGATGTCGTTCGACTTCATCACCGAGCCCGGCGGGGGAGCCCACGAGATCTACCTCGAGGTCGCGACGGCGGTCACGCTCTTCCTGCTCGCGGGGCGCTACATCGAGGCTCGGGCCAAACGCGATTCGAGCGCTGCGCTCCGCGCACTGCTGGAGCTCGGGGCGAAAGAAGCCGTCGTCATCCGCGACGGGGTCGAGAGCGCCATCCCGGTGGCGAGCCTCGCCGTGGGTGACCTGTTCGTCGTGCGCCCGGGGGAGAAGATCGCGACCGACGGGATCATCGTCGAGGGCTCGTCGTCGGTCGACACGAGCCTGCTCACGGGCGAGTCGGTTCCGGTGGATGTCTCGCCCTCCGATCGCGTCGTCGGTGCGACGATCAACGTCGGCGGACGGATCGTCGTCGAGGTCACCCGTGTCGGAGCCGACACCGAACTCGCGCGACTCGGCCGCCTCGTCGAAGACGCCCAAGCGGGCAAAGCCGACGTGCAGCGACTCGCCGACCGCGTCTCGAGCGTCTTCGTGCCCGTCGTGCTCGTGATCGCCCTCGTGACCTTCCTCGTGTGGACCTTCGTCGGCGGGTCGATCGAGATCGCGCTGACCGCCGCGGTCGCGACCCTCGTCGTCGCGTGCCCGTGCGCTCTCGGTCTCGCGACTCCGACCGCCCTCCTCGTCGGAACCGGCCGGGGGTCGCAACTCGGCATCCTCATCCGGGGCCCGCAGGTGCTTGAGCAGACCAGGCGCGTCGACACCGTCGTGCTCGACAAGACGGGAACGGTCACGACCGGGCGGATGTCGCTCGGCACCGTCACGGCCGCGTCGGGCGTGAGCGCGGCGACCGTTCTGTCGCGTGCCGCGGCCGTCGAGCACGGGTCGGAGCACCCGGTCGCGCGCGCGATCGTCGAGGCGGCGAGCGCGCGCGGTGACGCTGCGAGGAGTGCCGTGCCGCCGGCCGAGAGCTTCGCGGCGTCGCACGGCAACGGGGTGAGTGCGACCGTCGACGGGGAGAGTGTGCTCGTCGGTCGGGCCGAGTGGGTGCGGGAGTCTGGTGCGAGCGCCCTCGGCGACGACCTCGCCGAGGCCGTGCGCGTCGCCGAGGCGCGCGGCGAGACCGCGATGGTCGTCGCATGGGGCGGGGTCACCCGCGGTGTCGTCACGGTCGTCGACACGGTCAAACCGTCGAGCGCCGAGGGTGTCACGCGGTTGCGCGCACTCGGGCTCACGCCCGTGCTGCTCACGGGAGACAACGCCGGGGCGGCGGCTGCCGTCGGCTCCGCGGTCGGCATCGACGACATCCGCTCGCGTGTCACCCCTCGCGGCAAGCTCGACGTCATCCGCGAGTTGCAGGCGAGCGGTCGAGTCGTCGCGATGGTCGGAGACGGTGTCAACGACGCCGCGGCCCTCGCTGCCGCCGACCTCGGCATCGCGATGGGCGCGGGAACGGATGCGGCGATCGCCGCGAGCGACGTCACCGTGATGAGCGGCGATCTCGTGGTCGTCTCCGATGCCGTGCGGCTCGCGCGACGAACCCTCGCGACCATCAAGAGCAACCTCTTCTGGGCCTTCGCCTACAACGTCGCGGCGATCCCGCTCGCCGTGTCCGGGCTGCTCAACCCGCTCATCGCGGGAGCGGCGATGGCGTTCTCGTCGGTGTTCGTCGTCACCAACAGTCTGCGGTTGCGGAGATTCCGGTCGTCGTGACGCTCCGTCGCCGCGCTCGCCCGTCTCAGCGACCTCAGCGGCCGAGGTCGTAGCGCGCGAGGGCGTCGGCATCGCGGGAGTAGGTCGCCGAACTCCGCGCGGTGTCGAGCGCGACGACGGGGTCGGCTTCCGCTTCGGCGATCGAGAGTAGGCGCTCGGCCTCGGCGAGACGGGTGCGCGCCTCGCCGCCGACCGTGCCGCGGCGATGGCCGATGTACGCCGCCGTCGTGGCGATCTGACTCCGCGCCGTGAGCAGCGCCCCCGCGAGAGCCGCGCGCGCGTGGTCGAGCCGCTGCTGTTCCGAGCGGGCACGCGAGACGGCGGCGTCGAGTTCCGCGAGCGCGGACTCGAGGTCGGCCGTCGCCGCATCGGGGTCACGGCGAGTGGATCGCGGGTCGCGCGCGAGAACGCTCTCGAGGGCGATGACGGCCTCGCCGACACGCGCACCCGTCTCGGGGTCGGGTGGGGAGTCGCGCACGGTCGACGCCGAGGTGATCATCGCGGGAGCCTCCGCGAGCACCGTCGCGAGGTGCTCGGTCGACCGCGCGAGGGATGCGTCGAGTTCGTGGACCTCGCTCACGGCCCGATCGGCGGCGCGCAGCATCCGTTCCGCGTCGGCGACCGCGCCGGAGATCGAGCTCGCTCCGCCCGCGTCGGCTCTCGCGCGGGCATCCTCGAGCCGCGCGCGGGCGTCGGAGAGCCGAGTGCGCGCCTCGTGGGGCTTCGTGACGACGGGGGCGACGGCGGCGGGCGCGAACGACTCGACGAGCCGGGCGAGGGCACGGTCGGCCTCGCCCACCCGACCTTCGATGGCCTCGAGTTCGGCCGTGAGTCGGTCGATCTCGTCGGGCGCTCGGCGCTCGAGACGACGCGCGTCGTCCAGTTGCCGCCGCTCGCGGGCGAGAGTGGAGCTCGCCGTCTCGCACCGGGAGAGGATGCGAGCGCGCCACTCGCGCTGCTGCGTCGCCGTGTCTGGGGTCGCATCGTCGAGCTTCTGCTGCAGCGCGAACGACTCCGCGAGCGACAGTCGGGCGGCGGTGAGAGCGTCGGAGAGGGCGCGCGACCGTTCCTCGCCGAACTGCGCGACGGCGAACGCGAGCTCGTCTGCCGCCTCCTGCACCTCGTCGTCGAGGCGCACGAGCGCGACGCGTGCGCGGGTGTCGCGATCATCGACAGTCACGCCACGCGCTGTCGTGTCGCCCCGTCCGCGGCGCACGAGCAACACGAAACCGAGGATGAGCGCTCCGGCGACGACGATTCCGACCGTCACGGCCACGACGACGAGAGAGGACGCGAGTGACATGGTCGCGATATTACCGAGCGTCGTTCGGGCGAAACTCCACGCCTGGTCCCCGGATACGCGCGCATATCCGCTTAAGGTGACGGTGTGTGGCGTGCAGACAGACGAGAAGAGACGGTGGATTTCCCGTCGACTTCCGAAGAGACCCCCGCGCGAGCGGAGCATCAAGTGACGGCTCCGCACGCGCTCAGCCTCGGTGACCCGAGCTACCGGCTCGGCAATGTCGCCGAACCGACCTGGCAGGGGTGGCGGGCCGAGCTCGCCACTCTCGGCGGGCGTTCCCCCCTCCTGCACTTCGTCGACGCGCCGCGCACGCGCATCGAGTTGAGCACGACGCACCCCGGTGGCCTCGCCCGCTTCATCACGGGCAAGACGACGCTGCTCTCGAGCCTCATCCGCGACGACCTCGCTCTGCGCGCCGCGAAGACGGCCGCGGGGGAGATCGCGTCGAAGGGTGTCGAGCTCGCCACCGCGCGCGGCATCGACTCGGTGCACCTCGGAATCGGTCTCGCCGAATGGCAGTTCGGCGACGAGGACTTCTGCGCTCCCATCCTGCTCCGCCCTCTCGCGATCCGTCGCTACGGCCGCGACTTCGAGATCCGTCTGCGCGGGGCCGCCTACCTCAACCCCGAGCTCGCGCGCGCCTTGCGCGAGCAGTTCTCGATCGAGCTCGACAGCGCGTCGTTCGCGGCGCTCGCCGAATCCGACGGCTCGTTCAAGCCCAACCCCGTGATCGATCGCCTCCGCGGGCTCACGTCGCACCTCGACTGGTTCAACGTGCAGCCGCGACTCGTCGTCTCGTCGTTCGCGGATGTCGGCACGCGGCTCGCCGCCGATGCCGCCAACCTCGATCACCCCATCCTCGACGCCCTCGCCGGCAACGCGAACGCCAAGTGGGCGGTGGAGGAGGGGTTCGCGCCCGTCGAACCCCAGCATCAGGACGCGCGTTCGCCCGAGACCGACACCCTCCTGCTCGACGCCGACGCCGAGCAGGAGAACGTCGTCGCGCAGATCGCCGCGGGCAACTCGGTCGTCGTCAAGACGCTGCCGGGAACGGGCGGAACGCAGACCATCGTCAACGCGGTCGGCTGCCTCGTCGCGCAGAACAAGAGGGTGCTCGTCGTGAGCCCCCGCCGCGCGACCCTCACGGGCATCGCGACACGACTCGGCGACATCGGCCTCGCGGGCTTCGCGGTCTCACCCTCGACGCTCCGCCGCGACCTCATCCGCTCGATCGCCCGCAACGAGAAGGCCAAACAGCCCCACGTCGGCGAGGTCGACGAGGCTCTCGTGCGCTTGCGCCGCGTGCTGCTCGACTACCGCACGGCGATCGCGCGAGTCGACGGCGACCTCGGCATCTCGGTGCTCGACTGCCTCACCGAGCTCTCGCGGCTCGCCCTCCTGCCGACCCCGCCGTCGACGACCGTGCGGTTGACGCGCTCGTCGCTCGCTGCCCTCGCCGACTCGCGCGAGCAGGCCGCCGACGCCATGGTGCAAGCGGCGACCCTCGGAGAGTTCAAGTACGGCCCGGGCGACTCCCCCTGGTACGGCGCGACCTTCGCGACGAGCGAGGAGGCGACGGATGCCCACGCTCTCGCCAAGCGCCTCCACGAGACCGACCTCCCGCACCTCCTCGTGCGTGCGGGCGAGGTCATCGGCGCGACCCACATGCGCCCGTTCGAGAGCATCACGCAGCTCGGCGTCTATCTGCGTCTACTCACCGACATCCGCGACACCCTCGACAAGTTCCTCCCCGTGGTCTTCGACCGCTCGCTCGGCGAACTCGTCGCGGCGACCGCATCGCGCCGCGACTCGCCGGAGATGTCGGGGGCGAACCGTCGCCGACTCAAGAGGCTCGCGCGCGAGTACGTGCGCCCCGGGGTGCACGTCTCCGACCTGCACGACAGCCTCGCGCGCATCCAGCAGCAGCGCATCCTCTGGCAGCGTTTCGTCGCCGCGGGCGCGCCGCCCGAGATCCCCGTCGGCATCGCCGACCTGCAGGCCGCGTGGCAGCGGGTCGATCAGGACCTCACGACCCTCGACCGCCCGCTCAACACCGTCGAGTTCAGTGAGCAGCTCGTGAACCTCCCGATCGCCGAGCTCGGCGAGAGGGTCGCGGCCCTCGCCGAGGAGTCCGACGTGCTGCACAACCTGCAGGAGCGCGCCGAGATCCGTCAGATGCTCCGCACCCTCGAGCTCGACGGCCTCATCGCCGACCTCGCCTCGAGGCACGTCCCGGCCGAGCTCGTCGCGTCGGAACTCGAACTCGGATGGTGGCAGTCCGCCCTCGAGGCGCTCCTCGACGACGATCGCGCCCTCCTCAACGCCAACACCGCCGTGCTCGACCGGCTCGAGGCCGACTTCCGCCTCGTCGACGAGGCGCACGCCGCCGGGAGCGCGCAATTGCTCGGGTGGCAGCTCGCCGAGAACTGGAACATCGGGCTCGTCGACTGGCCGGACGAGGCCGTCGCCCTCAAAACCGCGCTGCGTCGGGCGACAATCACCTCGGCCGAGCTGCAGCGTGCCGCGCCGCACCTCTCGCGCGCCGTCGCGCCCGTGTGGCTCGCCTCGCCTTACGAGATCGACACGATCACCGATTCGATGCAGATCGACGCCGTCGTTCTCGTCGACGCGGGCGCCATGACGCTCGCCGAGAGCGTCGGCGCCATCCGTCGCGCCAAGCAGACCGTCGCGTTCGGCGACCCGGTGACGCAGACCCCCGCCGACTTCACGATCGCGATCGCCGACGACTTCGAGAAGCGCGACCGGCCGCTCATCGACGCCGAACTCGAGCAGATCCACGCGGACTCCGCTCTCGCGAGACTCGGCACCCTCCTGCCAACCCTCGCGCTCACCCGCAGCTACCGTGCCGGCGGCGAAGACCTCGCCGAGCTCGTGAACCGTCGCTTCTACGCGGGCAAGATCCAGTCACTCCCGTGGGCCGGAACCTTCCTCGGTCACCCGAGCCTGCGTCTCGACCACGTGCGCGGCGGCCACGGCATGCCCGACCCCGTCTCGGGAGCCGTCGAGAGTGTCGACGCCGAGGTCGCGAGGGTCGTCGAGCTCGTGCTCGATCACGCCGCGACGAGGCCGCGCGAATCCCTCATGGTCATCACCGCGAGCGCCAAGCACGTCGTGCGCGTGCAGCAAGCGGTGCTCACTGCGGTCGCGACGCGGCCCGAACTCAACGAGTTCATCCTGAGCGACCGCCCCGAACCCTTCACGGTTCTCACTCTCGACCAGGCCGTCGCCGAGAGCCGCGACCGCGTGATCTTCTCCATCGGATACGGGCGCACCCCGCACGGTCGAGTGCTGAGCGACTTCGGTGCGCTCGGAGCCCCCGGGGGTGAGCGCTTGCTCGCCGTCGCGATGACGCGAGCGCGCCGATCGATGGTCATCGTCACGTGCTTCGAGGCGGCGGACATCGACGAGTCGCGCATGAACTACGGCGCCGTCGCGCTCTCGGAGATTCTCACGGATGCCGCGCGCACACCGCCGGCCGACGCGACCGAGGATCACGGCGACCCCATGCTCGTCGACCTCGCGCGCCGGTTGCGGTCGCGCGGGCTGCGTGTGGCGCTCGGGCACCGCGGAAAGCTCGGACTCGTGGTCGCCAACGGCGGCATGTGCCTCACGATCGAGACCGACACGATGCTTTCGAGCGTCGCCGGTGAACCGACGAGCCTCCGCGAGTCGCTGCGCCTGCGCCCCGAGATGCTGCGCCGCCTCGGGTGGCACTACTTGCGCGTGCACTCGTTCGAGCTCTTCAGCGAGCCGGATGCCGTCGCCGACCGCATCGCGACGATGCTCGGTCTCGCCCCGGCGCACCCGCGCACCGAGCCGATCGCCGTCATCCCCTCGTGACCGGCCACCCGGGCGAGGGGGAGACTGGCGCCGGGGAGACGAGCGCCGGGGATGCGGGCGCCGGAACACCGCCCGGCGTCCGCCGTCGTGGCCGCCGGGTCACGACCGACCCGGTCGCAGGGTCGGATCCGTCGCCCCAACCCGAGCCCGAGCGCCACACCGGGCGCGAGAACGACGAGCGACTGAAGGCCGACAAGCCGCCGCACTGGGGGTGAGCGCGCGGCTCAGTGCCGCGGCGAGGTGCCGTCCGTGGCGATCGCGCCGGGGAGCGTGTGGTTGCCCTCGGGGGAGGGGCGGCCCGCGAGGAGGTCGCGGATCTCGATGAGCAGCTCGGTCTCGGTGGGGGGCACGTCGACGGGCGACGCCTCCTCCTCGTTCTTCTGGTTCAGGAAGGCCACGCGCTTGAGCCGGTTGATCGGCACGACGAGCACGAAGTAGACGACGAACGCGACGAGCAGAAACTGGATGACGGCGGCGATGACCGCGCCGAACGCGAGGGTGGCGGTGCCGCCGCTCGTCGTCGGGATGTAGACGGGGAGTGCCTCGTTGAGGCTCGCGGCGTTGAAGAGCGCACCGATCGCCGGGTTGAAGATGCTCGTGACGAGGGCGTTGACGATCGACGTGAAGGCGGCCCCGATGACGACGGCGACCGCGAGGTCGATGACGTTGCCGCGCAGGATGAATTCTTTGAAGCCGGTGAACATGGTGGTCTCCTGGTGGTCGAGGTCGAGGGCCGGGTCAATGGGTTAAGAGGAAGCGGAACTGGACGGAGAGCTGCTCGACGATGGGCTCGATGCGGCCGGGCTCGAGCTGGAGCTGGAGCCGGAGCCGGAGCCGGAGCCGGAGTCCGACTTCGCCGCGCTCGGTTCGGTCTTCGCGGGGGTCGACGATTTCTCTGTCGTGCTCGACGAGTCGCTCGACGACGTCGAGGCTCCGGATTTCGCGCCGCCCGAACCGGATGCCTCGCGCGAATCGTTGCGGTAGAACCCCGATCCGGTGAAGCTCACGCCGATCGCGGTGAACACTTTGCGCAGCTTGCCCGAGCACACGGGGCACACGGTGAGCGAGTCGTCGGTGAACGCCTGGTGGATGTCGAAGGCGTTGTCGCACTCGGTGCAGCGATAGGAGTAGGTGGGCACGGGGTCCTCCGGAGGAGCGAACGGCGCGGCCGGGTCAGAAGGTGACGACGGCGCTGGGGGTGACGACGCCGTCCACTCGCTTGTCGTGCACTTCGGTCGGCACGGAGTCGACGAGCTCGGTGTCGAAGATCACAGCATAGACCGGGGGGCACCGTTCCATCGATCCGAGGGTGCGGTCGAAATATCCTCGCCCCCACCCCATGCGCATGCCGCTGCGGTCGACGCTCGCGGCGGGCACGACGATGAGGTCGACGTCGTTGATCGCGATGGGTCCGAGCACGTCGCCCACCGGTTCGGGCATGCCGAACAGGCCGATCTCTTCGGCGCCCCCCGTCGCGACCGCCCAGTCGAGCAGGCCGTCGTCGCGGGAGATCGGGAGGAGCACGCGGATGCCTCGCGCGAGAGCCCAGTCGATGTATGGCCGCACGTCCGGCTCATCCGACGCCGGGAGGTAGGCGGCCACGGATGTCGCGCCCAGCTCGGTCGTCAGACGGGTGAGGTGATCGAGCAGTGCGTCCGTCGCTGCGGCGAGGTCGCGTTCGCCGAGCTGCCGGCGCCGCTGACGCAACTCGGCACGGAGGGCGCGTTTCTGGTGGCTCACATCGGCCGTCATGCGGCAATTCTAAACGGGGCCAGTTCACCCGCTCGAAACCTCGCAGAGGCTAGCCTGTGGTCATGGTCTTCTCTATCTCCAAAGCTGTTATCCCGGCCGCAGGCCTCGGTACGCGTTTCTTGCCCGCCACCAAAGCGATGCCGAAGGAGATGCTTCCGGTCGTCGACAAGCCGGCCATCCAGTACGTCGTCGAAGAAGCGGTCGGCGCCGGACTCCGCGACGTCCTCATGATCACGGGCCGCAACAAGAACGCCCTCGAGAACCACTTCGACCGCGTGGGAGAGCTCGAAGCGACCCTCCTCAAGAAGGGCGACACCGATCGTCTGCAGAAGGTCAACTACTCCACCGATCTGGCCGACATGCACTACGTGCGCCAGGGTGACCCGAAGGGACTCGGGCACGCGGTGCTGCGCGCCAAGATGCACGTCGGGCGCGAGCCGTTCGCCGTGCTGCTCGGTGACGACATCATCGACGACCGCGACGTGCTCCTCACGCGCATGATCGCGGAGGCGGGCAAGCGCAACGCGAGCGTCGTCGCCCTGCTCGAGGTCGACCCCGAACTCGCGCACATGTACGGCGTCGCGACGGTCGAGAAGACCGACGACGACGAGGTCGTGCGCATCACGGGACTCGTCGAGAAGCCCGCACCGGGCACGGCACCCTCGAACTACGCGATCATCGGTCGCTACATCCTGCGCCCCGAGGTCTTCGACGTGCTCGAGCACACCGAGCCGGGCAAGGGCGGGGAGATCCAGCTCACCGACGCTCTCGAGAAGATGGCGGCGGCCCCCGAGTGGACCGGTGGCGTCTACGGTGTCGTATTCCGCGGTCGTCGCTACGACACGGGTGACCGTCTCGACTACATCAAGGCGATCGTGCAACTCGCGGTCGATCGCGAAGACCTCGGCGCCGGACTGCGCCCGTGGCTCAAAGACTTCGCGGCCGGTCTCGACTGATCCCGACCGGGCCGGTCGTCGCACGCCCCGCCGTCGCGCATCGATGCCGGCGGGGTGTGCCGGCGACCTAGACTGAGCCCATGCCCGCGGCGATCCCCACGTTGCGCGACGGCGCCGTGACCATCCGTCCCATCCGCCTCCGCGACGCTCGACTTCTCGAGCGCGAACTCCTCGACAACCGAGGCTGGTTGCGCAAGTGGGAGGCGACCAACCCCCACGGTCCGCTCAGTTTCGACACGCGCGCGAGCATCCGCGGGCTCCAGGCCAACGCGCGCGGCGGTTTCGGTCTGCCGTTCATCATCGAATACGAGGGCGAGCTCGCGGGTCAGCTCAACGTGTCGTCGATCACCTACGGGTCGCTCGGGTCGGCGACAATCGGCTACTGGGTGTCGGAGAGGTTCGCGGGCAAGGGGCTCACCCCCACCGCGGTCGCGCTCGCGACCGACTACTGCTTCTTCCAGGCGGGGCTGCACCGCATGGAGATCTGCATCCGTCCCGAGAACGAGGCGTCGCTGCGGGTCGTGCAGAAACTCGGGTTCCGCTACGAGGGGCTCCGGCGCCGCTACATCCACATCAACGGCGACTGGCGCGACCACTTCTGTTTCGCGCTCGTGGTCGAAGAGCTGCCGACGGGCGTTCTCCGACGGTGGCGCGACGGACGCGTGCCCGCGAGCAACGCCGAGATCCCCGCCGCCGATCGAGCGGCCGCCGCGTCGCCCATGCGGCTCGGCAGCACCTTCTGACCCGAGGGCACGAGACGACACGCGATCGTCGCGCCGAACACACCCCGCACAATCGCGAGCTAGCGCCGGCGCGGGGTCTACCGTGAACGCATGGGGATCGAGGGTGTCGGATCGAGCGTGGTCATCGCTCTCGCTGCTGTTCTCTGGCTCGTCTATCTCATGCCGACCTGGTTCCGCCGACGCGAGTACGTCGCGACGGAACGCAACGCGGTGCGGCTGCAGCAGACGCTGCGCATCCTCGCCGAGACGGCTGAGGTTCCCGAGCCCATCCACGTCGAGTCGACCGCGAAGAGCATCGCCGCGCAGCAGCGGGTCTTGCGCCAGGAGTTCGAGCGTCAGCGCGCCGTCGAGCGTGCCCGAGCGGCCGCGATGAGTCGCGCCGCGACCAGGACCCTCGCGAGCCTCACGCCCGTTCCGGCGACCGAGATCCTCGCCCACTCTCGCGCTGCCGCGCGCTTGAGGCGATCGCGTGCCCTGACCACCGGTTTCCTCGCGCTGTGCCTCGCGACGATCGCCGCGACGTTCACTCCGCTTCTCGCGGGGGTCGCGTCGGCAGTGGTCGTGCTCGCGTCTCTCGGGGCCGTCGCGGCTGTCTCCCTGCTCGTCGTCATGGCCACGGTGTCGCGCAAGCGGATGCTCGCGGCAGCCCGTGTCTCGTCGGTGAGCGCGCCCGCGGTTGCCGCCCGCACCGTCGCACCCGAGGTCGTCGCGCCGCACGAACCCGCCGCGTGGACTCCCGTGCCCCTGCCGAAGCCCCTCTACCTGTCGAAGCCCGCACCGCAGGCGATCGTCTCCGAGGCGAGCGTCATCGCCGAGCGCACCCGAGCTCTCGAGGAGGCGGAGCGCGCGGAGCGAGCCGCCGTCGCGGCCGAGCGGGCCGAGAAGGTCACGCCCATCCGGCAGTCCGCGCCAGCCCGTCAGACCGAGCCCGGCGCGGCGGACAGCCGCTTCGCGCGCATGGGCATCGTCGACGCGGGAGACACTCGGGCCCCCGACCTCGACGCGGCGCTCCGCCGTCGCCGCGCTGTCTAGCCGTCGCGCT
Organism: Marisediminicola sp. LYQ85; assembly: GCF_046600695.1. Taxonomy (NCBI): domain Bacteria; kingdom Bacillati; phylum Actinomycetota; class Actinomycetes; order Micrococcales; family Microbacteriaceae; genus Marisediminicola; species Marisediminicola sp. LYQ85. The sequence goes on along the minus strand of NZ_JBKIWO010000001.1, from coordinate 1,673,342 downwards.
CTGAGGTCGCGCCCGCGCACATCGGGCCTCCGAAATCCTGATATCGTGGACAGTCGCACGGGCCCTTGGCGCAGTTGGTAGCGCGCCTCGTTCGCATCGAGGAGGTCAGGAGTTCGAATCTCCTAGGGTCCACGCGAGAAAGCCCCGGCCGGATGGCCGGGGCTTTCGTCTTGTCACCGTGCGGCACACTCAGCCGCGGGTGCTGCGTCCCGGTGTGCGGCGGGCGAGCCGTGCGACGAAGTGCAACGCCACACCGATCGCGACGAAGATGCCCGCGAAGAGCCACACCTGGCCCGGCTGCTGGGTCATGAGTCCGATGCACGAGAGCACCCCGAGCACGGGGATGACGGGCCACACCCGGAAGTGCGCGTGCTCGACCGTGTCGCGCTTGAGAACGAGCACGGCCACGTTGGTGCTGATGAAGACCACGAGGAGCAGGAGCACGACGGTCGACGCGAGGGTCTCGAGGTCGGAGACGAGGGTGAGCGCCATCGCGACGCCGGTCGTCGCGACGATGGCGACCCACGGTGTGCGCCGGCGGGGCAGCACGCGGCCGAGGGCCGACGGAAGGAGCCCCTGCTTGGCCATGCCGTAGGTCACGCGACTCGCCATGATCATGGTGAGGAGAGCGCCGTTCGCGACGGCGACGAGTGCGATGAGACTGAACACCCACGGGGGGATTCCGGCGCCGCTCGCCGCGACGACCGCGAGGAGCGGTCCGCTCGAGTCCGAGAGCTCGTCGGGCGGCAGCGCGATCGAACTCGCGACGGCCACGAGCACGTAGACGACGCCCGCGACGGCGAGCGACCCGAAGAGCGCCTTCGGATACACGCGGCTCGGATCGCGCACCTCCTCGGCGAGGTTCGCCGAGGTCTCGAATCCGACGAAGGAGTAGAAGGCGATGACGGCGGCGCTGAGGGTCGCGACCGCGGGAGCCGTGTCGCTCGGAAACTCGGTGACCCGCGAGACGTCGCCGCCCCCACCGCCCACGAGCATCGCGACCACGACGACGACGATCACGAGGCCGCTCACCTCGATGACCGTCATGACGACGTTGCTCATGAGGGACTCGCGGATGCCGCGCGCGTTGAGAGCGGCGACGAGGCCGAGGAACACGATCGCTGCGGCCGTCGGGGGAACGTCGATGAAGGTCGCGAGATAGTCCCCCGCGAATGCGAGGGCGAGGCCTGCCGAACTCACGACGCCCGCGGCGAGCATGCTGAACCCGACGACGAACGCCACGACGGGCGTCTTGAACGCGCGCTCGGCGAACACCGCGGCGCCCCCGGCCTTCGGATACTTCGTCACGAGTTCGGCGTACGACCCCGCGGTGAGGAGGGAGAGGCCGAGGGCGACGACGAGCGGCACCCAGAGGGCGCCCCCGACGCGATCCGACAGCACGCCCATGAGCGCGTAGATCCCTGCGCCGAGCACGTCGCCGAGGATGAAGACGAAGAGGAGGGGACCGGTGACGGCGCGGCGGAGCGGCGTCGAGCCGCCCTCGGTGGGCGCATCCGCTGACGCGCCCGGAGCAGCCGTGCCGGTGTCGCTCACGAGTGCTTGCGTTCGTCGTCGGCCGCGCGCGCGGCCTCCGTCTCGCGCAGCGACTGCTCCGCGGCACTCTTGCGCCGGATGTCTCGACCCAGCTCGACGTCTTTGCGCTCGAGCGCGGCGGCCTTCTCGCTCTTCTTCGTGCCGCGAGGCGGCAACTGGATGTTCTCCTCCGCCGCGATGCCGCCCTGGAGCTGGCGCCCCCGCTCGAGTTCGGCGTCGAACTCGGCGCCGAAGAGGAGGGCGATGTTGGCGATCCACAACCACAGGAGGAAGACGACGACACCACCGAGCGACCCGTAGTTGCTGTCGTAGTTGGCGAACGTCGCGACGTAGAACGCGAACCCGACCGAGGCGATCACGAGCACGACGAGCGCGATGAGCGCCCCCGTGCTCAACCAGCGGAACTTGGGCTGCTTCACGTTGGGGGTCGCGTAGTAGAGGATCGCGATCATGAGCACGAGGATGAGGGCGATCACCGGCCATTTCGCGATGTCCCACACGGTGCGCACGGTCTCACCGAGCCCGAGGGTGCTGCCGATCGCATCCGTCACCGGCCCGGAGATCGCGAGCATGATCGTCATGAGCAGGATCATCACGATGCCGACGAGGGTCACGAGCAACTGCACGGGCTTGAGGGCGAAGAACGTGCGCCCCTCGTCGATCTCGTAGATGCGGTTCATCGCCCGGCTGAATGCGCCGACGTAACCCGACGCCGACCAGATGGCGAGCGCGATTCCGACGACGAGCGCGACGCCCGCCGCGGGCGAGGAGCTGAACTGCTCGATGGGGCCGCGGAGAACCTCGACGGCGGACTGCGGGGCGAAATCCTCGAGGATCTCGAGGAGCGCGTCGGCGGTCTGGCCGAAGACGCCGAGGAGTGAGACGAGGGCGATGAGTGCGGGGAAGATCGCGAGCACAGCGTAATAGGTGAGCGCGGCGGCGATGTCGGTGCACTGGTCCGAGGTGAACTCGCGGAGGGTCTTGCGCAAGACGTACTTCCACGACGGCTTCGACACGTCGCGAGGGGAGTCGGGTTTGCGGGGGTCGTCGACGTTCGGTGCGTCAGCGAGATCGTGGCTGGTGCCTTTGTCGGCCATGGTGCGGTCTTTCTCGAGAGGGGTGGGACGCACCGAAGGCCGCACACGAACAGGTCGTGTGCGGCCCCGGCGCCGCCGGAGCGGTCTGGTGCTCGATGGTACTCGTCGTGACGAGCTCGACTAAGAGCTCTGCACGGTGTCCTTCGCCGCATCGACGTCGCTCTTGACGTCACCGGTGGCCGAGCGGCCCTCCGACGTGACGTGCTCGGCGGCGTCTGTCGCGGCATCCTTGACCTGCTCGGCGGCGTGCTGGGCCGGTTCGCGGAGGTTCTCGGCGACACCCTTGGCGGCGTCGCTGACCTCGGTCACGAGAGGCTCGGCGGCGTCCTTGATCGACGACGCCGCGTGCTTCTCCCTCGCGCTCGCGGGGATGAGCGACGCGACGAGCAGCCCGACGCCGAACGCGACGATTCCGACGGCGAGCGGGTTGCCCTTCGCCTTGTCGACGGCCTGCTGGGAGGCACCGCTCACGCTGCCCCCCGCGGAGGACGCGGATCCGTGCACGGAGTCCTGCGCGTCGTGTGCCGCGCCCATGACGCGATCCTTCACGCCGCCGATCGCGCTCTTGACCTTGTCTGTCTGGCGGTGCACGACCTTCGAGGGCGTGACCTTGTCGGCGAGGGCGTCGACATCGCTGCCGAGTTCGTTCCTCGTCGCCTCGATGTCTGCGCGGATCTGATCGGGGTTGCTCATCGGTTCTCCTCATTCCTCTTCACTGCTTCGGGGATCTTCTTCACGGAGTCGACCGTGCGGGGTGCGCCGGGAACGCGCTTCAGCTCCTTCTTGCCGACGAGGAACATCACGAGCGCGATGATCCCCCACAGCACCGCGACGACCACGGCGGCCCAGGCGAGGTTGTCGAACCAGTAGCCGAGCGCCCACCACAGGGCGACGGAGAGGAAGAACACGGCCATGATGCCCGCGTATCCCGCGCCGCCGAGGAGGCCCGCGCCTTTACCCGCGCGCTTACCGGTCTCGGTGAGCTCCGCTTTGGCGAGCTCGATCTCCTGACGCATGAGCGTCGAGAGGTCGCGCGTGACGTCACCGAGCAACTCGCCGAGCGAGGTGGTCGCCGCCCTCTCTTCCGAGGGAGTCGGAGTGTCGGTCATGAGCGCGGCTCGCCGATGGCGTCGGCGAGGGGGTCGCCCGACCCGCGCACGGTGTCGTCGTAGATTCCCGTCGCAGCGGGCGAGTAAGCCGGGTTGGGCGTCGGCTCGGCGGCGACGGGTGTGCTTGTCGAGGTCGAGGTCGAGGTCGAGGGTGCGGTCGGAGTCGCGGTCTCGGCCGCCTTCGCCGAATCTGCCGCGTCGGCCTTGAGGGAGCGCGTCAGGCGCCCCGCGAGGATGCCGGCGACGGCGGCGATGGCGATGAACGTGCCCGGGCGGCGACGGGCGAAGCTCGTGACCTCGTCGAGGAGCGACCCGGGATCGCGGTCGTCGAGCCACGTCGCGACGCCGTCGGCGCGCGAGGCGACCTGGCGCACGACCTCGGTCGCGACACCGCTCTGCTCGGAGGAGTCGGCCATTCCGGTGAGTTCGTCGCCGATCGAGCGCAGCCCGGAGGCGACGCGCGTCTGCTGCGTTCCCGCCTGGTCTCGCAATTGTGACTGCGCTTCACCCACGAGGTTCGAGATCTGGCTCTTCGCCTCGCGGGCGACGTTCGACGCCTCGTCTTTCGCGACGCCGGCGACGCGACCCGCGGCGTCCGCGGCCGAGCCGCCGACGTTCGCAGCCTGCTCCTTCGCCGAGTCGACGGTGCCGTTCGAGGTCGGTGCGTCCGAGGTCGGTGCGCTCGCGGTCGGGGGATAGGTGTTCGTCATGTGAATTCCTTCCATGCGGTGTGTGAGAACCGATCGGTCCTCGGCTCTCCGCGTGTCAGGAGTCAGCCTCCGCGCCCCGACCTCGGCACTCAAGCCCCTATCGGTCACCCCCACTCGGGGGTATACGCGCGCGGTGGAGAAAAGGAGTGTTCTGGTGCCGCTAGAGCGCGCAGACGGGCTCCCAGACCGACCGGACCCGCCTCGTCAGGGTCGCCGATCCCGCGACGGCGGCGAGCTCGAGCGATCGCGCGAGAGCCGATCGCGCGATCGTCTCCGCCGTGGCGTCGTCGTCGGCTCCGAAGCGCACGGTGATGCGCGCCGTCGACCTCACGACGCTCACATCGGTCGCTTCGACGGTCGCCGTCTGCGAGACCCGATCGGCCACGGCGGGCAAAACGACGGCAGGGTCGACTCCCGGCGCGAGCCGACCGAGAGGAACGGTGATGCGGTAGGACGGCACGCCGAGATCAGCGGGAGAAGATCCAGCGGTCGAGGAAGTCGTTGCGGAACTTCCCCTCGGGGTCGAGGGTCGACGCGAGAGCGTCGAAGGCGCGCAATCGCGGATACACCTCGGACAACCGGTCACGGTCGGTCGCGAACAGTTTTCCCCAGTGCGGTCGGGCCTCGAACGGAGCGAGCGCGGCATCCAGGTGGGGGAGGAGGGCGTCGACCTCGGCGATGTGCGGTTGCCACGTGAAGTGCAGAGCGACGCAGTCGACGCCGTGGCTCGGGCTCAACCACAGGTCGTCGCGCGCGATCGTGCGGATCTCCGACACGAAGAGGTGGGGACGGATGCGCGGCGCGAGCTGTCGCACGGCGTCGATCGCGGCGAGGGCGTGGCTGCGGGGCACGAGGTACTCCGATTGCATCTCCTCCCCGTTGCTCGGCGTGAACTCGAGCTTGAAGTGCGGCAGGCGGTTCCACCACCGACCCGCGACACCGAGCTGGTCGGTCGTGAACTGCGGGTCGACGTCGGGGAGCGGGTGCAGGGGTGTGGATGCGGGGGTCGCCCCGAAGAACTCGTCGCGCTCGAGGGCGCGGGGGTCGTCGGCCGTCGACTTGAGCCACGCTTGCGTGATGCCGTCGTCGCCCCAATCGGTGAAGAGGCTCACGCTGTATGCGGCGGAGGTGATGGCGTCGAAGTCGTCGGCGAGCGACGACCACGAGAGGCGCTCCCAGATCGACTGGCGGATCTCGAATGCCGGCGAGATGTCGAGGGTCACGCGGTGGGCGACACCGAGCGCGCCGAGCGCGACGACCATCGCCTCGAAGTCGGTCTCACCCCGTCGCACCGAGAGCAGCGAACCGTCGGCGAGCACGAAGTCCATCGCGGCGACAGCGCTCGCGAGGCTCCCGTTGCCGTCACCCGAGCCGTGGGTGCCGGTGGCGATGGCGCCCGCGACGGAGATGTGGGGGAGCGACGCGAGGTTGTGGAGTGCCCACCCCGCGGCGTCGAGGGATTCGACGAACTCGCCGTAGCGCGCACCCGCGTTGACCGTGACGGTGCGCGCGCTCGCGTCGATCGTCATCTCCGCGGGCATCCGTCGCACCGAGACCTGGGTGTGCTCGGTGTCGGCGATGTCGTTGAACGAGTGCCTGCTGCCGAGCGCCGTGACCGAGCGCTGAGCGCCGATCACGTCGCGCAACTCGTCGAGCGAGGTCGGCTCGACGAGGGATGTCGCGCGGTAGGTGAGGTTTCCGGCCCAGTTCTTCGACGTCATTCGTCCATTCTCACCGACGATGCTCCCGAAGCATCGAGAGTCGGGCCGTTTCGCGTGTCTGCGCTCGGGGCCGATTCTCTCCGACGGGCGCGCGCTCGCACCGCTGCGACGGCGACCGCGGCGACGATCGCGGCGACCGCGAGCCACGGGAGGAGAACCCCCAGCGCCACGAGGGCGCCGCTCGCGACCGTGATGATCGACTCCCAGCCGACGGCGAGGCCGCCGAGGAACGTCTCGGGCGAGTCGGCGGGCGCGGTCTCCTCCGACGCGAGATCGATCGTCACCGTGGCGAGATCGACGCTGTCGCCGATCGAGCGTCGTTCGGACTCGAGACTCTCGAGGTCGGCTTGCCTCTGCGAGAGAGCCTGCTCGATCGAGAGGAGATCGTCGGTGTCCGTCGCGGTGTCGAGGAGGTCGAGCAAGCGGTCGGTCGACCTCGCGAGCGCCGTGATGCGCGCGTCGAGGTCGCGCACGGTCGACGTGACATCCGTGTTCGAGAGCGTCGACCACCGCACGACGCCGAGAGCCTCGACCCTGTCGATCGTCGTCGTGAGGTCGTCGGAGGGGATGCGCACGGTCAGGGTCGCGCTCGAATCCTCACGCGCCTCGACCGGGTTGTCGGTGCGCTCGTCGATGCGGCCGTCCGCAGCCTCGACGATGCGCACGACCTCGTCGGCGGCGTCGAGGGGATCGGCGACGGTCAGCGCGAGCGACCCCGTGGTGATGACGCTCCGCGCGGCGCCGGTGGTGTCGCGAGACGCTTCTCCGTCGGCGGCGACCGCGTCGCCGCCGGAGAACGCGGGGTCGAACGCCTCGCCCTCCGCCGAACTCGACCCGGAGCTGAATGCCCCGCCCGTCGTCTGCTCGTCGGACGCGTCGCGGGCCGAACACCCCGCGAGCAGAACCACGATGCCGACCACGACTGCGACCGCTCGCGCTCGAGTCGTCGCTGTGCCTGATCTCGCTGTGCCTGATGTTCGCGTGCCCGTCATCGCCATGGTCGTCACGCTAACGACGGGCCTCGGCGCGCCACCACCCAACCTTCCCCGCCTTTCGCGCGTTACCGCGCGGGTACGCTCGAAGCATGGATACTCGAACACTCGGACGCACGGGCCGCACCGTCTCGGCCATCGGACTCGGCACCTGGCAGCTCGGAGCGGACTGGGGCGACGTCGACGACACGGCGGCCCGCGACATCCTCGACACCGCGGTCTCGTCGGGAGTGACCCTCTTCGACACGGCGGATGTCTACGGAGACGGGCGCAGCGAGAAGTTCATCGGCTCCTACCTCGCCGACAACCCCGGCCACGGCATCACGGTCGCGACCAAGATGGGGCGCCGCGACGCGCAGGACCCCGCCAACTTCACGCTCGCGAGGTTCCGCGAGTGGACGGACCGCTCGAGGCTCAACCTCGGGGTCGACACGCTCGACCTCGTGCAGTTGCACTGCCCGCCGACCGCCGTCTTCTCGACCGACGCCGTCTACGACGCCCTCGACACCCTCGTTCAGAACGACGCCATCGCGGCGTACGGCGTGAGCGTCGAGACCGCGGACGAAGCGCTCGCCGCGATCGCGCGCCCCGGAACCGCGACGGTGCAGATCATCCTCAACGCCTTCCGGCTCAAGCCTCTCGACGAGGTGCTCCCCGCGGCGAAAGCGGCCGGCGTCGGGATCATCGCGCGGGTGCCGCTCGCCTCGGGGCTCCTGAGCGGAAAATACACGACCGAGACCACGTTCGCCGAGAACGACCACCGCAACTACAACCGCGACGGGTCGGCGTTCGACGTCGGCGAGACGTTCTCGGGCGTCGACTTCGATCGGGGCGTCGCCGCCGCCCAGGAGTTCGCGCGACTCGCTGCGGGCACGGGCCTCTCGACGTCGCAAGCGGCGCTCGCGTGGGTCGCCCAGCTCGACGGCGTGAGCACCGTCATCCCCGGAGCGCGCTCGGTCGAGCAAGCGCGATCGAACGCCGCGGCGGGTGAGGCCGCGCCTCTCTCCGACGGGTTCACCGCCGCCGTGAAAGAGATCTACGACCGCTACTTCCGTGAGGCCGTGCACCCTCGCTGGTGACGTGTCGTGACGTCCCGCCCCGCTGGTGAACCGGGGTGCCGCTCAGCCGTTGTCGTCGGGGTCGAGTCCCGTGCGCTCGCCGCTCTCGAGAGACGCGATAGCGGCGAGGTCGTCGGTGTCGAGCTCGAAACCGAACACGTCGGCGTTGTCGCGGATGCGGTCGGCCGACACCGACTTGGGGATGACGACGAGTCCCTGCTGGATGTGCCAGCGCAGCACGACGCGAGCGGGCGAGACCCCGTGCTTCTCGCCGAGCCCGGCGAGCACGGGATCGTCGAGAACGCGGCCCCGCGCGAGCGGCGACCACGCCTCGGTGAGGATGCCGTGCTCCCGGCCGTAGCGTCGCGTCTCGTGCTGGGGCAACCACGGGTGCAGTTCCACCTGGTTGATCACGGGGGAGGTCTCGGTCTCGATCCGGAGTCGCTCGAGGTGATGAGGGTGGAAGTTGGAGACGCCGATCGATCGCACGACGCCGTCGGCCTTCAGCCGTTCGAGCGCGCGCCACGTGTCGACGTAGCGGTCCTGCCGCGGGGCCGGCCAGTGGATGAGGTAGAGGTCGACGTAGTCGAGCGCGAGCCGCTCGAGAGACCGGGCGAAGGCGCGCAGTGTCGCGTCGAAACCGTGGTCGTCTTGCCACACCTTCGTTGTGACGAAGAGGTCGTCGCGATCGACCCCCGACGCTCGCATGCCGTCGCCGACACCGCGCTCGTTGCCGTAGAGGGTCGCGGTGTCGATGTGCCGGTAGCCGAGCGAGATCGCGGTCTCGACGACGGCCTCGGCCTCGGCGTCGTCGATCTTGTACACCCCGAGGCCGAGCTGCGGAATGGTGTGGCCGTCGCTGAGCGGGAGGAGCGGCGAGAACGCACCGGTCACGAGTCGCGTCTCACAGTTTGGTCCAGCGTGCGCGCGCGAAGCAGTACACGCCGAACGCGATGAGACCGGCGCCGACCACCCAGAGGATGACCTGGCCGAAGGGGAGCTCGGTGAGCGACTTGAGGGCGCCGTCGAGGCCCGTCGCTTCGCTCGCGTCGTGCGTCACACCCGCGACGATGAAGAGGATCCCGACGACCGCGAGGGCGACCCCCTTGGCGATGTAGCCGACGACACCCGCGGCGTCGACGGCGCGCCCGAGGGTGCCCCCCGGGATCGCGACATCCTCGTGGAACTTCTTCGTCGCGCCCTTGAAGACGAAGTAGCCCCCGATGGCGATCACGGCGAGACCGAGCGCGACCACGAGCGCCACACCCACCGGAGACTCGAGCAGCGTCGCCGTGACGCTCGTCGAGTCGCTCGACGAGTCGGACGACCCGCCCCTCGCGTAGGTGAAGGCCGTCGACGCGACCGCGAGATAGGCCACGGCCTTGCCGAACTCCTTCGCGCGCTCGGCCCACTTGCGTTTCTCGTCTTGCGGCGGAACGATGATCGCCTGCACGACCTGCCACGCCCCGAGCCCGACGAGCCCGACGACGGCGAACCACAGCACGAAGACCCCGCCGGGCGTCGCTGCGAGCCCCGCGAGCGCGCCGGACTGGTCGGCGCTGCCGCCCTCGCCGAGCGCGATGCTGATCGCGATGCCCCCGATGAGGGCGTGGAGTATCCCGTTGACGGCATAACCGGAGCGAGCGACGAGCCGGAAACCGCGGCTCCGACTCACATCGCGGGCGGCGTCCTGGGTGCTGTCTCCAGCGTCTTTCGCTGCATTCTTCGCGCTCGAGGAGTTCATGTCGTCAGCCTAAGCGGGGCGCGCATCCTGCGGTGTCAGCTCGGCTGGACGGCGATCGGCTCGGTGTCGGGAATCGGGCTCGCGTCGCGCCCGCGCAAGTCGGGATGCCAGCGCCGGAAGACGGTCGGCACGATGAACCCGACGCCCGCGAACGCGGCGGCCGCCCAGAACCCCCCGACGGAACCCTGGGCGTCGATGAGGAACCCGGCGACCGCGGAGCCGAGCGCGGCGCCGATGAGTTGACCCGTGCCGACCCAGCCGTAGGCCTCGGCCGTGTCGCTGAAGCGCACGCTCGCCGACACGATCGCGAACATCACCGCGAGGGCGGGCGCGAGAGTGATGCCCGCGACCACGAGGGCGGCCGAGAGCGACCAGAAGTCGAACGCGAAGATCGCGAGCGCCATGCCCACGAACACGACGAACATGCGGCGGGCGAGCGCCCACGGACCCACCGGGATGTGCCCGAACGACAGTCCGCCGATGAGCGAGGCGACGGCCCAGATGGCGAGCACGAACCCGGATTGCGCCGAGCCCTCACCGAAACTCGAGACGACGGCGGCTTCGACAGCGGCGCACGCCCCCACGAGGAGGAATCCGGTGATCGTCGCGAGCAGGACGGGGCGCCGGGCGAGCACGAGGCCCATGCGGCGCCGGCTGCGGGGGATGCGCACGCGCCCGACCTCGGGGCACGCGATGAACCACGCCCCGCCGCCCACGAGGAAGACCATGGCGACGACGATCGCCGCGACCGTCGACACCTGGGTCGCGATGAACGTCGTGACGACGGGGGCCGCGATCCAGATGATCTCCTGCGCCGAGGCGTCGAGCGAGAAGAGCGGCGTCAGCTGCCGCGAGTTGACCATCTTCGGGTAGATGGTGCGCACGGCGGGCTGCACGGGGGGAGTCGCGAGGCCGCCCACGAGGCCAATGAGCATGTACGCCCACACGGGCACGGTGAGAAACGCGATCCCCGCCATCGAGAGGGTGCACACGATGAGGGTGAGGGTGAGCACTCGGCGCATCCCCCAGATGCCCATCCACCTGCTTGTGAGCGGACCGGCGACGGCTTGCCCCACGCTCGTCGCCGCGAGCACGAGCCCGGCGGAACCGTAGGAGTCGGTGATGCCCTCGATGTGCAGCAGATAGGCGAGCGAGAGCATCCCGTTGGGGAAACGCGCGGTCAATTGCGCGCTGATGATGCGCGCGACCCCCGGGGCGCGCAAGAGATCGCCGTACCTACTCACAATGGCTCAGCCTAGCCCTGGGAAACAGCCTCGAAAACAGGGTCATCCGGTTCCACAGGGTGTGGAGAAGTCCGCCGAGTTATGCACATCTGTGGATGACACGCCCACTACATCTAGGGTTCTTCCGATGTCGGAGGCCCGCTATATAGTGATCACACCGCCGAGCTGGTGATCTAACCCAGCCGACGGATCACACGCCGCGAGCGAACATCACGCGCGGCGCGGGGGTCAACACAACGTGGGGTCGCAAGGGAGATTTTCGTGGAGATTACGGTAGTTAAGCGCAACGGCGAGCGGGAGCCATACGACGCCAACAAGATCAACCTCGCCATCGAGCACGCGAGTGCCGGTCTCGACGACAACATCGCGTGGGTCACGCAGATCGCGTCGGAACTCGAGATCACGCTCTTCGACGGCATCACGACGCAGCAGCTCGACGAAGCCGTCATCCAGGTGGCGCTGCAGAACGTCAAAGACGACCCGGCGTTCGACACCGTGGCCGCCCGGCTTCTGCTCAAGACCATCTACAAGCGCGTGCTCGGCGACTACACGACCGCCGAGGAGCTCAAGCAGCTCCACGCGGCTCACTTCGGAGCCAACATCACGCGCGGCGTCGAAGAGAAGCTCCTCGACCCCCGCCTCGTCGACATGTTCGACCTCGACACCCTCGCCGCCGCGCTCGAGCCCGCCCACGACGAGCTCCTCAAATACATCGGCGTCGTGACCCTCAACAACCGCTACGGCATCAAGGGCCGCAACGGCGACGCCCTCGAGGTTCCGCAGTACTTCTGGATGCGCATCGCGATGGGCCTGTCGCTCAACGAGGCCGACCCCACGAGCACGGCCATCGCGTTCTACGAGAAGATGGCGAAACTCGAGTACCTCGCCGCAGGCTCGACCCTCGTGAACGCCGGAACGATCTACCCGCAGCTCGCGAACTGCTTCGTCATGGAGATGCAAGACGACATGGAGCACATCGCGAAGACGACGCGCGACGTCATGTGGCTCACCAAGGGAACCGGCGGCATCGGCCTCTCGGTCTCGAAGCTGCGCGCCCAGGGCTCGCCCATCCGCTCCAACAACACCACGTCGACGGGACCGATCCCGTTCATGCACACGATCGACTCGATCCTGCGCGCGGTGAGCCGGGGCGGCAAGAAGTTCGGCGCCCTGTGCTTCTACATGGAGAACTGGCACCTCGACTTCCCGGAGTTCCTCGACCTCCGCCAGAACTCGGGCGACCCCTACCGCCGCACCCGCACGGCCAACACCGCCGTGTGGATCAGCGACGAGTTCATGAAGCGCGTGCAGCACGACCAGGACTGGTACCTCTTCGACCCGCTCGAGGTCTCCGACCTCAACGAGCTCTACGGCAAGGCGTTCTCGGAGCGCTACAACGAGTACGTCGCCCTCGCCGACGCCGGCCAGATGCGCATGCACAAGCGCATCAAGGCGCGCGAGCAGTTCAAGTCGATCCTCATCTCGCTGCAGACGACGTCGCACCCGTGGCTCACCTTCAAAGACACGATCAACAACCGTGCGCTTAACAACAACTCGGGAACGATCCACCTCTCGAACCTCTGCACCGAGATCACGCTCCCGCAAGACGAAGACAACGTGTCGGTGTGCAACCTCGCGTCGATCAACCTCTCGCGTCACCTCCTGCCCGACGTCGACGGCCGCCCCGGCGGAGTCGACTTCGCGAAGATCGCCGAGAGCGCTCGCCTCGCGGTGCGTCAGCTCGACAACCTCATCGACATCACGCGCTCGTCGGTGCAGGAAGCCGACTTCTCGAACCAGCAGAACCGTGCGGTCGGCCTCGGAGTGATGGGCTTCACCGACATCATCGAGCGCCTCGGCATCAGCTACGAGAGCGAAGAGTCCTACGCCCTCATCGACGAGATCATGGAGCACGTCTCCTACGCGGCGATCGACGAGAGCGCCGATCTCGCCCAGGTTCGCGGCGCCTACCCCAACTTCGAGGGCTCGCGCTGGTCGCAGGGCCTCGTGCCGCTCGACAGCATCGCGCTCACCGAAGCCGACCGCGGAAGCGAGATCCAGGTCAACCGCACCACGCGTCTCGACTGGGACGCCCTGCGCACCAAGGTCAAAGGCGGAATGCGCAACGCGACCCTCATGGCCATCGCGCCCACGGCGTCCATCGGACTCGTCGCGGGAACGACCCCCGGTCTCGACCCGCAGTTCTCGCAGATCTTCAGCCGCGCGACATCCAACGGCAAGTTCCTCGAGGTCAACCGCAACCTCGTGACCGACCTGCAGAAGCTCGGACTCTGGGACACCACGCGTGAGACGATCCTGCGCAGCCAGGGAGACATCCAGAACATCGACGCGATCCCCGACGAGATCAAGGCGACATACAAGACGAGCTTCCAGCTCTCGCCGTACGCCTTCCTCGAGGTCGCCGCTCGCGCTCAGAAGTGGATCGACCAGGCCATCAGCCGCAACATGTACCTCGAGACCCGCGACATCGGCGACATGATGGATATCTACATGTCGGCGTGGGAGCGTGGCGTCAAGACCACGTACTACCTGCACATGAAGCCTCGCCACACCGCGGAGCAGTCCACGGTCAAGGTCAACAAGTCGGAGCAGATCGGTTCGGGAGCCCGCAAGGGCTTCGGCGCCTCGGCAGGAACGGCGCCGGCATCTGTCTCGGCACACCCGGCGGCAGAACCCGTCGCACCGGCGGTGGCCGAGTCCGCCGCTGTTCCCGCGACCGCCGAGAGCGCCGCTCCCTCGGCACCCAAGAAGGGCTTCGGCTTCGGAAAGGCGAGCAACTGATGGACACCCAGCAGAACGACACGAGCTTCGACTACTACGTTCCGGTCGACCCGATGGACGACCTGCACTGCGACAGCTGCCAGTGACGCCTCCGGGCACCGCGGCATCCACAACGAACACGACGACGCACGACCACACGAAAGAGAGCTAGACAATGGGCATCCTCGGCACCGGCTTGCAAGACGGACTCCTCCTCAAGCCGATCAAGTACCAGTGGGCAATGGACCTCTACGACCAGGCTGTCGCCAACACCTGGTTCCCCAACGAGATCCAGCTCGGCGAAGACATCGCCGACTTCAAGAAGATGACCGACGAAGAGCGCCACGCCGTGACGTTCCTCATGAGCTACTTCAACCCGAACGAGCTCCTCGTGAACAAGGCGCTCGCGTTCGGCGTCTACCCCTACGTGTCGGCGGCCGAGTGCAGCCTCTACCTCGCGAAGCAGATGTGGGAGGAAGCGAACCACTGCATGTCGTTCGAGTACGTTCTCGAGACCTTCCCGATCGACCGGGAGGCGGCGTACAACTCGCACGTCGACATCCCGTCGATGGCACGCAAAGAAGAGTTCGAGATGAAGTACATCAAGCGGATGACCGAGCAGACGCTCGACATCTCGACGACCGAGGGCAAGAAAGACTTCGTGCGCAACCTCGTGGCGTACAACGTCGTGCTCGAGGGCATCTGGTTCTACTCGGGCTTCATGGTCGCGCTGAGCTTCCGCCAGCGCAACCTTCTGCGCAACTTCGGTTCGCTCATGGACTGGGTCGTGCGCGATGAGAGCCTGCACCTCAAGTTCGGCATCAACCTCATCCTCACGGTGCTCGAAGAGAACCCCGACCTGCAGACCGAGGAGTTCGCCGCCGAGATCAAGCAGATGATCCTCGACGCCGTCGCCATGGAGGAGGAGTACAACCGCGACCTCCTCCCCGGCGGCATCCTCGGCCTCAACTCGAACTACATCAACCAGTACGTGAAGTACCTCGCCGACCGTCGTCTCGAGGAGCTCGGCTTCGACGCCGAGTACAACGTCACGAACCCGGCGAAGTGGATGGCTGCGGCGAACGACACGCTCCAGCTCGTCAACTTCTTCGAGTCGACCAACACGTCGTACGAGTCGAACGCGTCGGCGACCGTCGGGGCGCGCTGAGCCGAAGCACCACAGCACCACCGCACCACCGCACCACCGCACCACCGCACCACCCCGGAGGGCGTCGACCGCACGGTCGGCGCCCTCCGGCGTTGGCGGGGCCGGAACAACGCGTGGCGGTATCGTCGGAGGAATGACGTCGAGCGACACCTTCAGTACCCCCTCCAGCACCCCCTTCAGCGCCGGCGCGATCCGCACCGTCGTCGTCGACTGGGCCGACGCCCGGGGTGTCGAGCTGCGCGCGGCGATGGACCGCGAGATGACCGAGCGCTACACGGGGCGGCACGACGACGACCCCGACTTCGCCGTGAAAGCCGCGGTGGCCTTCGCGGTCGACCCCGCAGACATCCTCGCCGTCGTGCTCGCGCTCGACGACGCGGGTGAGGCCATCGGGCACGCGGCCCTCCGCACGCTCGACGGGCGATTCGAGATCAAACGCGTCGTCGTCGCCCAGCACGCGCGCGGTCGGGGCGTCGGCCTCACCCTCATGGCGGCGATCGAGGCCGAGGCGCTGAGGCTCGGTGCCGAGACGGTCATCCTGCAGACGGGCGACCGGCAGCCCGACGCCGTCGCGATGTACGGCAAGATCGGCTACGAGCTCATCCCCACCTACGACCCGTACAAGCCCGTGACCAACTCGATCTGCTTCGAGAAGCGCCTGGGCTGAGGGTCGCGGGGTCTGTGGTTCGGAGTCCGGAGTCCGGAGTCCGGGGTCTGGGGTCTGGGTTTCGGGTTCCCGGTTGCGGATTGCCGGAGATGCTGTTGATCGCGCGCGCCTCGCAGGAGATTCTGTGCCCCGGATGCCGCGATCTCCTGCAGTCTGCGGCCAGGGGGCAGTGCGATCCGCTACCTCGGCCCCATGCGCACCGCGCCGTCGAGACGGATCGTCTCGCCGTTGAGCAGGGGGTTCGCGGCGATGTGGAGCACGAGGGCAGCGAACTCGGCGGGGTCACCGAGCCTCGCGGGGTGAGGCACCTGGGCGGCGAGCGAGTCACGGACGTTCTGCGGCAGGGCCGCGAGCATGGGTGTCTCGAAGAGCCCGGGAGCGATCGTCATGACGCGGATGCGGTGCGCCGCGAACTCGCGGGCCATCGGCAGCGTCATGGCCGCGACACCGGCCTTGGATGCGGAGTACGACGCCTGACCGATCTGCCCGTCGAAGGCGGCGACCGACGCCGTCGACACGATCACACCGCGCTCCTCACCCGCGATCGCGACCTCGATCATCGCCGCTCCGGCGAGGCGGATGACATTGAATGTGCCGACGAGGTTGACGCGGACGACTCGTTCGAACGCCTCGAGCGAATGCGGGCCGTCGCGCCCGACCACCCGCCCCGGCGACGCGATACCCGCGCAGTTGACCACGAGCCGGAGGTCGCCGAGCGCCGCGGCGATCGCGACGGCGTCGCGCACCGCCGCTTCGTCGGCGACATCGGCGGGAGCCCAGGTCAGACCGTGCTCGCGCGCGAGGTCCGCACCGTTCGACGAGGCCAGGTCGACGATGACGACGCGCGCGCCGGAGTCGCGCAGCGCGAGCGCGGTGGCGAACCCGAGCCCCGAGGCGCCGCCGGTGACGAGCGCGACCGACCCCGCGACATCCATCAGAGCCTCTCGATCACGGTCGCGTTGGCCATGCCGCCACCCTCGCACATCGTCTGCAGCCCGAAGGTGCCGTCTCGCTCCTCGAGGGCGCCGAGCAGCGTCGTGAGCAGTCGCGTGCCCGAGGAGCCGAGGGCGTGCCCGAGGGCGATCGCGCCGCCCTTCGGGTTGATGCGCTCGGGGTCGGCGTCGAACTCGCGCTGCCACGCGAGCGGCACGCTCGCGAACGCCTCGTTGACCTCGGCGACGTCGATGTCGTCGAGCCCGAGGCCCGTGCGAGAGAGCACGCGCCGTGTGGCGGGCATGATGCCCGTGAGCATCTCGACGGGGTCGGAACCCGTGACGGCGAACCCGCGGAACCGGGCTCGGGGGGTGAGGTCGAGGAGCGCCGCGCGTTCTTCGCTTATGATGAGCACGGCAGACGCCCCATCGGTGAGCGGCGAGGAGTTGCCCGCCGTGATGCGCCAGTCGATCTCGGGGAAGCGGCGGCCGAGCGCGTCGTCGACGAAGGCCGGCGACAGACTCGCGAGAGCCTCGACGGTCGTGCCGGGGCGCACTGTCTCGTCGGTCGTGAGCCCGTCGATCGGGATCGTCTCCCGAGAGAAGTCGGCGGATGCCGCGAGCCGGTGCGATCGCGCGGCGAACTCGTCGAGGTCGCGTCGCGAGAGGTTCCATCGCGCGGCGACGAGTTCGGCCGAGACGCCCTGGCCGACGAGGCCCTCGGGGTATCGCGCGGCGACGGCCGACCCGTAGGGGTCGTCTCCGAGGGTCGCCGACCCGATCGGATGCGCGCTCATGAGCTCGACACCGCACGCGATGACGACGTCGTACGACCCCGCCATCACCCCCTGAGCCGCGAAGGTCGCCGCTTGCTGGCTCGACCCGCACTGCCGGTCGATCGTCGTTCCCGGCACCGACTCCGGAAACCCCGCGGCGAGCACGGCGTTGCGCGTGACGTTGACGGATTGCGACCCGACCTGGGCGAGGCACCCGCCGATGACGTCGTCGATGAGGGCCGGGTCGATTCCGGTGCGATCGACGAGTGCGCGGAGGGTGGTCGCGAGGAGGTCGACGGGGTGCC
Source organism: Marisediminicola sp. LYQ85 (assembly GCF_046600695.1). Lineage (NCBI taxonomy): Bacteria > Bacillati > Actinomycetota > Actinomycetes > Micrococcales > Microbacteriaceae > Marisediminicola > Marisediminicola sp. LYQ85. Next base: position 1,655,484 of record NZ_JBKIWO010000001.1, on the reverse strand, counting down.
AGTGGGCGAGGGTGCCCCCGGGTTTGCCCCGGCCCGACGGGGTGCGCACGGCGTCGACGATGACAGCGCTGTTCATGCCGCGAGTGTACGCGGCGAGCGTCAGCGCTCCGCGAGCGCCTTGACGATGCGCTGCATCGACACGGGCTCCGCGGTGCGCAGCTGCTGCGCGAAGAGGCTCACCCGCAGTTCTTCGAGCAGCCACCGCACGCGCGTGAGTCGTGCCTCGGCGTCGGCGGGCAGCGGGATGCGCCCTCCCGCGTTCTCGAACCGGCCGATCGCCGCATGCACCTCGTTCTGTGCGACGCGGTCTTGCGCGACCGCGGTCGGCAGCCTCTCGAGCCGCGCGACGATGGCGCGCAGATATCGGGGGAGGTGGCGCAACTGCTCGACGCCCGTCGCCGACACGAAACCGGGGAACAGCAACCCGGCCACCTGGGTGCGAACGTCGGCGAGCACGGGCAGCAGCGCCATGCTCGTCGTCGCCTTGATCGAGCGCTCGACGTCTCGCGCTGCCGCAAGCACCGACGTCACGGCCGTCACCGTCTCGTAGAGGGCGTCGATGAGCCCGGCCGAGATGGCGGTGCGCGCCGCGTCGAACTCTCCGCGGGTCCAGAACAGTCCGTCGGGGGTGCGCTCCCGGAGCGCGGCGTCGACGACCGCGAGCAAGCAGTCGTCGAAGAGCGCGTTGACGTTCTGATACGGGCTCGTCGCGAGCAAGAGCTTCTCGTTCTGGCTCAGGTGGTCGCGCACCCACGAGAGGGGTGACGGGATCGCGAGGAGCAGCAGCCGACGGATGCCGCCCACCATCGCCGCACTCTGGTCGGCCGGTGTGCTCATGATCCTGATCGACACGCTCGCACCGTCGTCGCTGAGCGCGGGGTAGCCCCGCACGACCGTTCCCCCCTGGCGGGTGTCGACGACCTTCGGCAGCTCCTCGAAGTCCCACGATGTGAGACCGCGGCGCTCGAGCGCGTGCGGGGTGGCCGCGACGACGCGAGCGACTGAGTCGCGAGCCCGCGACTTGAGCTTGTGCCGCAGCGATTCGAGGTCTTTCGAGCTCGCGACGACCCTGCCACGGTCGTCGACGACGGAGAACGTCACGCGCAAGTGCGCGGGCACTCTCTCGAGCTCGAAGTCGTCGACATCCACCGGGGTGTGGGTCTTGCGCTGGATCATCTCGGCGAGGTAGCCCACGATGCTCGTCTCTTCGAGCTCGTCGGTCTCGAGCCCGTGCGCGTTCTCGAGTAGGCGCTTGGCCCAGTCGGCCGCAGGAACCACGTTGCGGCGGATCGCTTTCGGCAGGCTTTTGATGAGCGCCGTGACGAGTTCTTCGCGCAGCCCCGGCACCTGCCAGTCGAAACCGGCTGGTGAGAGCCGCGCGACGAGAGCGAGCGGAACCTTCACGGTGACGCCGTCGTCGTCGGCTCCGGGCTCGAACCGGTAGCTCAGCCCGAGCGACTGGTCGCCCTGGCGCCACTCGCTCGGAAAGCGCGTCTCGTCGATGCCCGCGTCGGACTCTTCGGCGTCGAGGAGGTTCTCGGCGGTCATCGTCAGGAGGTCGGGCGTCTCGGCGCGCGCTGTGCGCCACCACGACTCGAACGCGCGGGTCGAGTAGATGTCGGCGGGAATCCTGCGGTGGTAGAACTCGAAGATGGTTTCGTCGTCGACGAGGATGTCGCGGCGCCGCGTGCGCTCCTCGAGCTCGGCCAGCTCTTTCCGCAGCACCCGGTTGTCGCGATCGAACTGCGACAGGCGCTTGTCGATGCGGTCGATGTCCCAGTCGCCCTCGACGAGGGCGTTGCGGATGAAGAGGTCGCGCGCATACGAGGGGTCGATGCGCCAGAACTGGGTGCGTCGTTTCTCGACGATCGGCACGCCGTAGAGGGTCACCTTCTCCCACGCGACGACGGCCCCCTGCTTCTTCTCCCAGCGCGGCTCGCTGTAGCTGCGCTTGACGAGGTCTTTCGCGAGGGGTTCGGCCCAGGCCGGGTCGATCGCGGCGTTGACGCGCGCGAAGAGCCTGCTGGTCTCCACGAGCTCGGCGCTCATCACCGCGTCGGGCTGCTTCTTGGCGAGGGCCGACCCCGGAAAAACGAGAAAACGCACCTGGCGTGCGCCGACGTAGTCCTTCTTCTGGCGGTCTTTGATTCCGATCTGGCTCAGGAGCCCCGCGAGAAGCGACTTGTGGATGCCGACGGGGTCGACGTGGGGCTCGCCGATCGTGAGGCCGAGGGGCTTCGCCATCCTCTGCAGCTGGCGGTAGACGTCGTTCCACTCGCGCACGCGCAGGTAGTTGAGGTATTCGGCTTTGCACAGGCGCCGGAAGGCGCTGCTACTGAGCTCGGCCTCCTTCTCGCGCAGGTGGTTCCACAGGTTGACGAAGCCGAGGAAGTCGCTCGTCGGGTCGACGAAGCGCGCGTGCTGCTGGTCGGCCTGCGTGCGCTTCTCGAGTGGGCGCTCGCGCGGATCCTGGATGCTCAGCGCCGCGACGATCGCCATGACCTCGCGTGTCGTGCCGTGCTGCTTCGACTCGATGACCATGCGGCCCAGTCGCGGGTCGATGGGCAACTGGGCGAGCTGCTTGCCGATCGCTGTGATGCGGCGCTCGTCCGTTCCCTTCGCGGCGGTCACGGCGCCGAGCTCGGTGAGCAGGTCGAGGCCGTCTTTGATGCCGCGGGAGTCCGGCGGCTGCAAGAAGGGGAACGCCGCGATGTCTCCGAGCCCGAGCGAGATCATCTGCAGGATGACCGCCGCGAGGTTGGTGCGCAGGATCTCGGGCTCGGTGAACTCGGGGCGTGACGCGAAGTCCTCCTCGGAGTAGAGCCGGATCGCGATGCCGTCGCTCGTGCGACCCGAGCGCCCGGACCGCTGGTTGGCGGATGCCTGCGAGATCGCCTCGATCGGCAGTCGCTGCACTTTGGCCCGCACGCTGTACCGCGAGATGCGCGCGGTTCCCGCGTCGATCACGTAGCGGATGCCGGGCACGGTGAGGCTCGTCTCGGCGACGTTCGTCGCGAGAACGATGCGACGGCGCGTTCCGGCGGTCGTCGACGGGCGGAACACGCGGTGCTGGTCGGCCGCGCTCAGTCGACCGTAGAGGGGGAGCACTTCGGTGAAGGGGAGGGAGCGCCCCGCGATCGCCTCCTCGGCGTCGCGGATCTCGTTCTCCCCGCTCAGGAACACGAGCACGTCTCCCGACGACTCCCGCGAGAGCTCGTCGAGGGCCTGGTTGATGCCGTCGATGGGGTCGATGCTCGGGGCCGGGCGGTCGTCGAGATCGTCGGTCTCGGCGATCTCGGCGACGAGTGGGCGATACCTCACCTCGACGGGGAAGGTCCGGCCCGACACCTCGACGATCGGCGCGGGGTTGCCCGCGGCATCCGCGAAGTGCTTCGCGAAGCTCTCCGGGTCGATCGTCGCCGAGGTGATGACGACTTTGAGGTCGGGCCTGCGGGGGAGGAGCTGCTTGAGATAGCCGAGGAGGAAGTCGATCGTGAGACTGCGCTCGTGGGCCTCGTCGATGATGATCGCGTCATATTTCTTGAGCAGCCGGTCTCGGTGGATCTCGTTGAGCAGGATCCCGTCGGTCATGAGCTTGATGCGCGTGTCTTTGCCGACGCGATCGGTGAACCGCACCTGGTAGCCCACGACGCCGCCGAGTTCGGTGCCGAGCTCCTCGGCGATGCGCTCGGCGATCGTGCGTGCCGCGATGCGTCGGGGTTGCGTGTGTCCGATGCTCGTGCGGCCGAGTTCGAGCAGGATCTTCGGCAGTTGCGTGGTCTTGCCCGACCCGGTCTCGCCCGCGACGATCACGACCTGGTTGTCACGCACGATGTCGGCGATCTCGTCGCGCATCCTGCTGACCGGCAGCTCTTCGGGGTAGCTGATCTCGAGCGGCGGCGCGGCGGAGGTGTCGGTCATGAGCATTCCATCGTACGTCGCCGGGTCGCCTACGATGGTCCGGCGGCCGATCTCGCGGTGGTGCCGCACACCCCTCGAGTTGATGACCGCGATTGCGAGAGCTCCCATGGCGACTGAAACCGACCCGAGGCCGTCCGGCCAGCAGAAGACGAGCACCTGGTATCGCCTCGCGCGCGTGCTCAGTCAGGATGCGATCGGCGGCGCCCTTCTGCTCGGTGCGACGATCATCGCGCTCGTTCTCGCGAACACCCCGATCGCCGACGGGTATTTCGCCGTGCGCGACTTCACCTTCGGCATCCCCGAGTGGCGTCTCGATCTGAGTGTCGGGGCGTGGGCTGCCGACGGTCTCCTCGCGATTTTCTTCTTCGTCGTGGGGCTCGAGCTCAAGGAGGAGTTCGTAGCGGGCAAACTGCGCAACCCGCGCGCCGCGGCGGTGCCGATCGCGGGTGCCGTCGGCGGTGTCATCGTTCCCGCCGTGATCTTCACCCTCATCAACCTCGACGACGGTGCCGATGCGCTGCGCGGGTGGGCGATTCCGACGGCGACCGACATCGCATTCGCGGTCGCGGTGATCGCGGTCGTCGGGCGGTTCCTCCCCCCGGCGCTGCGCACGTTCCTGTTGACCCTCGCGATCGTCGACGACCTCATCGCGATCACGATCATCGCCGTGTTCTACACCGACGAGCTCGATTTCCTCATGCTCGGACTCGCCCTCATCCCGCTGGCGATCTTCACGGTGCTCGTGCAGCGAGGCGTGCGGTCGTGGTGGCTCCTGCTGCCTCTCGCATTCGCCACCTGGACGCTCATCCACGCCTCGGGAGTGCACGCGACGGTCGCCGGGGTGCTGCTCGGGTTCGCGGTTCCGGTTCTCGCGACGCCGAGAGCCCGAGTGGATGCCGGTGTCGGCCCCGACGGCCAGCCGCGCTATCACGGTCTCGCCGAGCACTTCGCCGAACGCTGGAGCCCCCTCTCGGCCGGCCTCGCCGTGCCGATCTTCGCCTTCTTCTCGGCGGGGGTCGCGGTCGGCGGGCTGTCCGGTCTCGCGACCGCTCTGCAGACGAGCATCGCGATCGGCGTCATCGTCGGACTCATCGCGGGCAAGTTCATCGGTATCCTCGCCGGCTCGTGGCTCATCACGCGGATCAAGGGCATCGACCTGGATCCGTCATTCAGATGGATCGACCTCGTGGGGATGACCTTCATCGCGGGAATCGGCTTCACCGTCTCGCTCCTCGTCGGGGAGCTCGCGTTCGGCCAGGGCTCCGAGTACGACGACGACACCAAGATCGGGGTGCTCGTGGGCTCGTTCATCTCCGCGATCATCGGGTCGGCGATCCTCAGCGTGCGCAACAGGCACTACCGCAAGGCGGGTCTCGACGAGGCGGAGCTCTCGGTTCCGTAGGGCTCACCCGACGGTCGCGCGTGACAGCATGGGCGTATGACTGTTCCCCGCGTCACCCTCAACGACTCCCATCTCATCCCGCAGCTCGGATTCGGGGTGTTCAAGGTCGACCCCGGCGAGACGGAACGCATCGTCTCCGACGCTCTCGAGGTCGGCTACCGACACATCGACACCGCGGCGATCTACGGAAACGAGGAGGGTGTCGGTCGCGCGATCGCGGCATCCGGAATCGCTCGCGACGAACTGTTCGTCACGACGAAGCTGTGGAACGCCGACCAGGGATCCGAGACCGCGCCCGCGGCGTTCGACGCGAGCCTCGAGAAGCTCGGCCTCGACCACGTCGACCTCTACCTCATCCACTGGCCGACCCCGCAGCGTGACCTCTACGTCGAGAGCTGGCGCGCGCTCGAGACGATCCGCGAGGGAGGTCGCACGCGGTCGATCGGCGTGAGCAACTTTCTCGTCGAGCACCTCGAGCGACTCGAGCGCGAGTGCGACATCGTGCCCGCCGTGAACCAGATCGAGCTGCACCCGTACCACCAGCGCCGCGCCGAAACCGCCTACGGTCACGATCACGGCATCGTCACCGAAGCGTGGGGTCCGCTCGGGCAGGGCAAATACCCCCTCCTCGAACTCGACGAGATCACGGCGGCGGCGGCGGCCCACGAGCGCACCTCGGCGCAGGTCGTGCTGCGCTGGCACCTCCAGCAGGGTCACGTCGTGTTTCCGAAGTCGAACTCGCGCGCGCGCATCGCCGAGAACTTCGACGTCTTCGACTTCGAGCTGAGCGACGACGAGATGCGGGCCATCACGGCCCTCGAGCGTGGCGAGCGTGTGGGCGGTGACCCGCTCGAGATCAACTGATCTCGCGGCCCCGCGGTGGTCTGCCCTGTTGCTTCAGCTCGACGCGTTGCTTCAGCTCGACGCGTTGCTACAGCTCGACGCGTTCGCCGCGGGGTGTCGGCACGAGCGCGCTCGAGTCGGTGAACGCCGCAACCACGTCGTCGCGCGTCTCGCTGAAGTGCTCCCAGTCTTCGGTGTGCACGACCACGACGCGCGTCGCCGAGAGCACGTCGGCGGCCGCGCGCGCCTGCTCCGCCGTGAGGGTGAGCGGCGCGTCGATGCCCGGCACGCGCGCGGCCCCCGCCGAGAGGACCGCGATGTCGATGGCGGGAAACCTCTCGGCGATCTGCTCGACGAGGCCGAGCGACGCGTTGTCGCCGCTCACGTAGACGGTCGGCTCTCCCGGTGCCTCGAGCACGAAGCCGACGACCTCCCCGGTGCGCGATTCCGAGCCGGGCGGGCCGTGGAGCGCGGGAACGACGGTCACGGTCACGCCGTCGACGTCGATGCTCTCCCAGTCGTCGAAGCCGCGCACGGTTCCGCCCCACAGGTCGCTCGCCGCCGAGTTGGTGCTGAGCGTGAGCGGGCCCTGCGCGAGCAGCTCGAGACCCTCCCAATCGAGGTTGTCCTTGTGCGCGTGGTGCGAGAGCAGCACGACGTCGACGGTGCCGAGTCCGGCTCGCGTCACTCCGGGCCCCGCGGTCTTCACGAGGGTGGTCGTTCCCGGTTCGGCGTAGGTCGTGGGGGTGTCGAACGTCGGGTCGGTGACGAAGCGCAGGCCCGCGTATTCGAGAAGCGCGGTGGGTCCACCGATGAAGGTTATGGCTGTCGTAGGCACACTGCGAGCCTACGCTGGAAGCATGCCGAATCGCCTGATCGATGCCGTCAGTCCCTACCTGAGGTCGCACGCCGACAACCCCGTGGACTGGCAGGAGTGGGGGCCCGAGGCGTTCGCCGAGGCCGCCGAACGCGACGTTCCGGTGCTCGTCTCGATCGGATACTCCACGTGCCACTGGTGTCACGTGATGGCGCGCGAGAGTTTCAGCGATCCCGTGATCGCCGAGCAGATGAACCGGGACTTCGTGTCGATCAAGGTCGATCGTGAGGAGCACCCCGAGGTCGACTCGAGCTACCTCGCGGCGGCGGGCGCCTTCACGGGTCAGCTCGGGTGGCCACTCAACGTCTTCGTCACCCCGGCGGGTAAGGCGTTCTTCGCGGGCACGTACTTTCCCCCGCAACCGGTGCAGGGGCATCCGCCGTTCCGCACTGTGCTCGACGCTGTCGCGGATGCCTGGCGCGACCGCCGCGACGAGGTCGAGTCGAACGCCGACACGGTCGCGCGAGCGATCGCCGGAAGCGCGACCCTCGCGCGCGGCGACCTGCCGACGCTCGAGGCGTTCGACGGGGTCGTACGCGAGCTCGTCGGGTTCGAAGACACGGAGTTCGGCGGCTTCGGCACGGCACCGAAATTTCCGGTCGTGCCCGTGCTCGGTCTGCTCCTCGACGCGGGGTCTCTCCCGTCCACGTCGACCGAGGGGCGCACACCGCGCGACGCCGGCGAGCTCGCGCGTCGCACCCTCGGAGCGATGGCGTCGTCGCCGTTGCGCGACGCGGTCGAGGGCGGCTTCTTCCGCTACTCCACGCGCCGCGACTGGAGCGAACCGCACTACGAGCGCATGCTCTACGACAACGCTCTGCTTCTCGGGTGCTACGCGCGCTCGAGCGAGCACCTCGAGGTCGCGGAGGGCATCGCGCAGTTTCTCGGCTCGGTCATGCGACTCGAGAGCGGGGCGTTCGCGTCGGCGCAAGACAGTGAGAGCACCGTCGACGGTGAGCGCACCGAGGGCGGCTACTACCGGCTCGGCGCGGTCGAGCGATCGCGCGAGCGCCCGCCCGCCCTCGACGAGAAGGTGCTCACGGGGTGGAACGGCCTCGCGATCGAGGCGCTCGCCGACGCGGGGTTCCGCCACGACAGATCCGACTGGATCGACCTCGCTCGCGACGCCGCGGAGCACGTGCTCTCACGGCATCGACTCGACGACGGCACCCTCGTGCGCGCATCCATCGGTCAGTCGGTGTCGGCGGCGCGCGCGACCCTCGAGGATTACGGGATGTTCGCGGCGGGACTGCTCAGGCTCGGGCTCGCCTCCGGCGACCACCGCTGGGCTCTCGCCGCGCGCGAACTCGTCGACGGGGCGATGGCGGCGGCGGGCGACTCCGAGGTGCCGTTCGCGGTGCCGGGCGGCGGCGACCCGGTTCTCGCGTCGCAAGGGCTCTCGCTCGACACCGACCCTTCGGAGGGGGCGTACCCCTCGGGGGTGAGTTCGCTCGCTCGCACGGCGCTCACCCTGCACTCGCTCACGGGCGAGGCGGCATACGCGGTCGCGGCCGAACGGGCCATGGCGCTCGTCGCTCCGCTCGCGACCCCGCGGCCGGTGTCGTTCGGCGCCGCGCTCGGTGCGATGCTCGCGATCGCCGCTCGCGGCCCCCAGATCGTCGTCGTCACGGGAGCGGATGACGGTTCCTCCGTCGTCGGCGTGGCCCGATCGGTCGACAGGGCGGGTGCCGTCGTCGCCATCGTGAGCGAGAGCTCGGCACGGGCGTTCGCCGATGCGGGATTCGAGCTCTTCGCCGGGAGGACGAGCCAGGGCGGTCTCGCGACGGCGTACGTGTGCCGGGAGTTCGTGTGTCGCCTACCTGTGACCGCGGCGGACGCCTTCGCTCACGAGCTCGCGTCTGCGGGCTGACCGACTATCGCGCGGGGCCGCGAGACGACGACCGCGAGGATCGCGTATCCGCCCGCGAGCAGGAGCATCGCGACGGTTCCGAGCGGAAAGAACACGTGTCCTTCGGCGATGAGGTAGGCGCCGACGACCGCAAGCAGCGTGCCCGGGATGCTCGCGAGCCGGGAGCGGATGAACGCGGCGACCCCCGCGACGAGGGTGCCGGCCACGAGTGACCACACTCCCGCCGTCGCGAGCAGGTTGGCGATGCGGAAGATCGGCGACGTCGCGTCGGGTTCGCCCGCGGCGACGAGGGCACCCCCACCGATTCCCGCGAGCACGTCGAGTGCCGTGTAGAGGGTGGCGAAGCCGTAGCCGAAGAACGCGCCGAGCCAGCCGAGTCGACGATCGACCGCACGCGCGACGAGCCACGGCGCGAGCCCCATGAGTGGGAAGACGAAGAGCAGCACGATGTGCATGTCGCGCCAGTACCCCGCGGTGTCGGGGGTGAGCCGCATCGGGTGGGTGAGGCCGATCGCGCCGGCAAGGAGGGCGGGCACCGTGGCGCCGAGGATGAGGAGGATCCGGGCGCGTGACATGCTGCCGATGCTACCCGCGCGGGTCGCGAGCACCCTGGGGCGCCCCGCTCACGCGCCGAAGAGGCCGTCAGCGCGAGGTGAGCGCGTGCTCCCTGTCCCAGTCGAGGAGCGAGCCGTCGTACACCGCGACATCCTCCTGGCCGATGAGGGTCAGGGCGAGCGCATCGGCCGCGGCGTCGATGCCGCTGTGGCAGAAGGTCACGACGCGATGCCCGACGACGTCGTCGAACAGTTCGCGCAGGGCCGCCTCGTCGACGAACTCGTTCGTCGAGGGATCGACGAGGTGCGACACCGGGATCGTCGCGCTCGCGGGGATGCTCGAGGAGGTGCTCGGGGAGCTCGCCCCGATCGGCGCTCGACCGCGCCACGGCGTCGTCGGGAGGGCGCTCACGAGTCTCGTGTCGGTGTCGCCCGCGACGATGCTCTCGACCTCCGCGCGGTCGGCCCACAGTCTCGGTCGCTCGAACGCTGCGAAGTCGGCCGTGAGGGGGCTCACGTGACCGAGCTCGACGGCGCGATCCTCGGCGACCCAGCGCACGAATCCGCCGTCGAGAACGGCCACGGAGTCGTAACCCCACGAGCGGAACAACCACCAGAGGCGTGACGCCCACTCACCAGACGAGGTGTCGTAGACGATGACGGTCGTCTCGTTGTCGATACCGAGGTGGCCGACGGCATCCTCGAATCTTTCTTGCGACGGCTTGGCGAACGGGGCCGCGCCGTCGGGGTCGGAGAGGCCGTCGATGAGGTCGGCGAAGATGGCGCCGGGGATGTGCCCCTCGAGCACGTAGCGCTCGTGGCCGGTGACGAGACCGCCGAACTCTCCGAGCACGCCCGTCGACCACGACACCGTCGCATCGATGATGACGAATTTGTCGGCTCCGAGGTGGTCGGCGAGCCACTGCGTCGACACCAGAGGCGAGATGAGAAGGGGTCCGGTCGTCACGAGCACACGGTAGCAAGAGGCCACCGACAGTGGTCGGGAATCTGCAAAGAACCGTAACGCTCTCGGCGTACGGTGAGGGCATGAGAACCCGCAGAACGTTCGCCGGCGCTGTCGTCGCCGCCTCGACGGCCCTCCTCCTCTCCGCGTGCGTCACGCTCCCCTCCTCGCTCACGCCCGTGGACGACCGGGACCGCCCGGATCGTGGGTCGAGTCGAGACGATGATCGAGGGTCGGACCCCGAGCGTGACGGCGACGACATCCGGTGCGACGGAGAATCGATCGATCTGACCGGCGAGGGTCGGGAGTTCGAACTCGAGGGTGTGTGCGGCACGGTGACCGTTCAGGGCGAAGACATCGAGGTCGACGCCGAGAGCATCGAGACGCTCGTCATACGCGGCGCTCGGACCCAGGTCGACGCGGAGACGGTCGGGTCGATCGAGATCGAGGGCCAGGACAACGAGGTGGATGTCGACGGCGACCTCGGCGAGGTCATGGTGCGAGGCGAACGCAACAGTGTCGAGGTCGACGGGAGCATCGGGACCGTCGTGATCGAGGGATCGGACAACGACGTGGTCGCCGATGACGCGATCCGCTCGATCGACAGCGCGGGTGAGCGCAACGACGTGCGCGAGAACGACTGATCGCCCCAGTGGGCGGGGAGTCCCTCGTGCGGCTGGCGCACGAGAGACTCCCCGGCCGCATCAGGTGAACGTGAGCGTGTTGGTCACGGAGATGACCGTCGCGACTCCCGCGTTGATGACGCCACCGATGTAGGGGTTTCCCGTCGCGCGGTAGATCTTGCGGGTGATCACGACGCTCGCCGCGAGGATCACGATGATCGGGATGAGCCAGATGCTGAAGATGCCGCCGAAGCCGGGGATGAGCTCGCCGGTCGCGGCGAACGTCGTGTACTGCGCGATGACGAGCACGAGTGCACCGAGTGCTGTCGCGAGGGCGACGACAGCCGTGTTGAGCCACTCGCGCCCCGCGATCGTCGACCTGTTGAACGAGTTCACGGACACCGAGCTCGCGACGTAGAACAGCAGGAAGAAAGGCAGGTAGAGCAGCGCGATGCCGATCTTGTCTGGCGTGAACGCCTTGACCGCGAGAACCCAGAGGCGGAAGTCGGTCGTGAAGAGGTAGTCGACGACGAAGACGAGACCGAACGCCGCGACGACCGTGATCACGCCGAGGAGCGTGCCGAGGAGCCCCTTGCGCCACCCCGGCAGCACGCCGGACGCGCGCAGATCGAGGCCGTGACGTCGACCGAAGAGCACGAAGGAGAGGCCCATGATGACGATCGCGGCGAGACCGTTGACGAGCGCCCAGAAGGCGACGAAGGTGACTGCGCCCTGAGTGAAGATCGAGGGCACGGTGTTGAAGGCGAGAGCCGAGACCGCGGTGTTCTGGCTCAGCAGGATCCAGCTCGTCGCGGAGATCACGGCCGAGACGGCGAGGCCACCCCAGAACCAGACGAGACCGAGACCGCGGTTCGCGACGGCGCGCGGCGCGGGGGTGCCGGCGAGGGAGGCGAAGGCACGAGTCGTGAGCATCGCCCGGGTGAAGGCGACGAGGAAGATGCCGAAGCCGACGAGTCCGAGGGCGTTGAAGAACGCCTTCACCTGCCAGACCTGGGCGTCGGAGGCGAGAGGAGCGGGGGCGCCGAGCGACTCCTCGAAGAACTCGATGACGCTCCCCGTGGTGGTCTTCGAGAACGGCCCCCACGGATGGGTCTCGGCCGGGGTGTAGACGATGCGCAACGCCTCGGTGCCGTCGACGTCGTCGGTGTAGAACTGCGATGCCACACGCTCCTCGTCGAGCTCCGCCGGGTCGGCGCCGAACGCGAGGAACGATTGGGCGTTGTCGGTCGTGATGTAGTCGCGCGGGGCGGTCACGGCGTTGCCGTCGGCGTCGTAGCTGCGGAAGAAGAACTCGTCGTACTGGTCGGCGACGATGCCGACGTCGCGCGCGCCGTAGAGGTTGAAGTAGGCGCCGTCCGCCGTCTCGTCGCGGTAGACCCCGTCGTTGTCGACGAGGAGGACCGAGGAGATGAGGGGTTCGTCACGCTCGTTGTCGATGGGCATCGAGAAGTTCGCGGCGCGAGCGCCGTTCGAGTGGCCCTCGACGCCGATGCGCTCGGTGTCGACGTATGGCAGGGCGGCGAGTGCTTCGACGGCGCTGTACATGCCTGTGCCGTCGACGGGCTCCTGCCCGAAGGTGAGCGGGTCGGAGTCGCCGTGGCCGTACATGTCGATCGACATGACGACGAAACCGCGCCGGGAGAGTTCGACGAAGTTGGCGTCCTGCATCTCCTTGTTGTTCCACCACCCGTGGCTCACGACGATCCCGGGTGCGGGGGTGTCGGCGGTCGCCGTCTCGGGCACGAAGAGCAGAGCGCTGAGAGCTTGACCCGTCGACGTCTCGAGACGGAGCTCGGTGACCTCGGTCGACCCGCCCGACGTCTGAACGAGTGACGCACCGATTCCGGAGATGAGGCAGAAGATGAGCGAGAGAGCCAGCCAGAAGCTGTTTCTCTTGAGGAGAGCGCGGTTCACGGTCGTTCCGTTCGATAGCGGCTGCGCGGGGAGACGCTCGAGCGTGTCCACGGTGACAGACCTCAGAGTGGTGAAGAGGGGGATTCGGGCCGCCCGCCGGGCGCCCCGATCGACACTACCCAGCGCTCGGACCCCCACCGCGCCGAACGGCCTGCACGTTTGTGCAGATGTGAGCGTCGATCAGGAGTGCGCCTCGGCTCAGCGCACGACCTTGCGCGCCGAGATCACTCCCGTGTCGAAACCGAGCAGATGCAGTCCGCCGTGGAACCGGGCGTGCTCGACCTTGATGCAGCGGTCCATGACGACCGTGAGCCCCTTCGACTCGCCGTACTCGGCCGCCTCCTGGTTCCAGATGCCGAGCTGCACCCACACGGTCGTCGCGCCGACCGCGATCGCATCGTCGATGACCGAGGGGATGTCGCTCGCCTTGCGGAACACGTCGACGATGTCGGGCACCTCGGGGAGCGACGCCAGATCAGGGTAGGCCTTGTGGCCCAGCACGGTGTCGGCCATCGGGTTGACGAAGTAGACGCGGTAGTCGCTCGACTGCAGCAGATAGGTGCCCACGAAGTAACTCGAGCGGGCGGGGTTGGGCGAGGCGCCCACGATCGCGATCGACTTCGCACGGCGGAGGATGCCGAGACGCTGTTTCGCGGTCGGTCCCACCCACGTGCGCTGCGACGCGAGCAGTTTGGCGAGGGGACTGCTCGCCGGGAGCGCGCATGTGAGCCCGTTGGCGAGCTGCGTCTGCACGGTGGCGTTCGGATTCGTGGCGGGCGCGGCATCCGTCGGCTGGCTCTCGTCGATCGAGTCCTCGGCTGTGTCTCGCGGGGCGGCAGCGGGCGGCGTCGTGGGGATGCCCGGGGCTGTTCCGCCGGTGTCGAAACTCATGAGCGGCCCTTCGTCGCCGTGGTGAGCGCCTGGTCGAGGTCGTAGATGATGTCGTCGGGGTCTTCGATTCCGACACTGATGCGCACGACTCCCGGGAGCACACCCGCGTCGACGAGCTGCTGCTCGTTGAGCTGGGCGTGGGTCGTCGAGGCGGGGTGGATCACGAGGGTCTTCGCGTCGCCGATGTTGGCGAGATGGCTCGCGAGGTCGACCGACTCGATGAACGACTGACCCACCTCGCGGCCCCCCTGGGTCGCGGTGGCGCGGACCACGAAGCTGAAGACCGAACCCGGTCCCTTCGGCAGATACTTGCGTGCCCGATCGTGGTGCGGGTGGTCGGGGAGCCCGGCCCAGAACACGGCCTCGATGCGGTCGTCGGCGTCGAGCCACTCGGCGACGGCCCGCGCGTTGTCGACGTGGGCCTGCATCCGGAACGGAAGGGTTTCGACACCCTGCGCGAGCAGGAACGCCGAGTGCGGCGCGAGGGCCGGCCCGATGTCGCGCAACTGCTCGGCGCGCAACCGGGTGAGGAAGGCGTACTCGCCGAAGTTGCCGCTCCAGTTAAGACCGCCGTAGCTCGGCACGGGCTGATCGAAGAGGGGGAAGTGCTCGTTGGCCCACGGGAAGCGCCCGCTCTCGACGACGACACCGCCGAGGGTCGTGCCGTGGCCCCCGAGGAACTTCGTGGCCGAGTGCACGACGACGTCGGCTCCCCACTCGATGGGCCGGTTGAGATAGGGCGTCGCGATCGTCGAATCGATGATGAGGGGCAGATCGTGGGCGTGCGCGACATCCGCGAGCCCGGCGATGTCGGCGACCTCGCCCGAGGGGTTCGCGACCGTCTCGGCGTAGACGAGCTTGGTGCGATCGGTGATGGCCGCGGCGTAGTCGGCGGGGTCGGAGCTCTGCACGAACGTCGTCTCGACGCCGAAGCGGCGCAGGGTGACGTCGAGCTGCGTGATCGACCCGCCGTAGAGGTTCGCCGACGCGACGATGTGATCGCCCGCCCCCGCGAGAGAGGCGAACGTGATGAACTGCGCCGAGAGACCGGATGCCGTCGCCACGGCGCCGAGCGCGCCCTCGAGACTCGCGACCCGTTCCTCGAACGACGCGACCGTCGGGTTGCTCAGACGGCTGTAGACGTTGCCGTACTTCTGCAGGGCGAAGCGGGCCGCGGCATCCGCGGTGTCGTCGAAGACGAACGCCGACGACTGGTAGATCGGGAGTGCGCGGCTGCCCGTGACGGCGTCGGGGATGTTGCCCGCGTGGATCGCCCGGGTGCGGAAACCCCACTCGTGGTCGGAGGTCGCGGTGTTCGCGGTGTTCGCGGGTGAGTCGGGTGTCGCGTCAGCCATCCGCTCACGCTACCCGAGCGCCGCGAACGCGGAGCTCGGGTGACGCCGCGTTACACGCCCACTCGCCCGATGTCCAGGCACCCAGCTTCTCCCGAGGCGGTCACCTAGTCTTGGCGAGGCCCCAGCAACCGGGGGCCGTTGGAGACAGAGAGAATGACCACAGACACCACGCTCAACGAGGTGCGCGACGACGCCGATGTCGTCTGGGCACAGGTAGAAGACGACTTCTACGTCGGTAGCGTCGACGGCAACTTCCTCGGCTACATCGACAGGCAAGACGACGGCCGGTACCTCGTGAGCGACCCGTTCTCGCGCGGTGTCGGTCACTTCGCCGAACTCGACACCGCAATGCGTGCGCTCGAGCAGCTCGAGCCAGCGGGCCGAGGTCGAGCGGGCGAGACGGCATGACCGCCGTCGACGCGCTCCCCGAAGGCGCACCCGAGCTCCTGTCCGTCGTCTACACGAGCTTCGGCGACCACGAGTTCGACGAGGAGCAGCTGGGCGGGCTCCTGCGCCAGAGTCGACGCAACAACGCCGAGTCCGGAATCACGGGCATGCTCCTCTATCGCGGCGGCCGGTTTCTTCAAGTGCTCGAGGGTCCGCGTGACGCCGTTCGCAGCCTCCTCGCGACGATCGGCGAAGACTCGCGTCACCGCGGAATGCGGGTGCTCTTCGAAGAAGCGCTCACCGAGCGTCACTTCGCCGAATGGACGATGGGGCACGCGCGCGTGAGCGAGCCGGCGGGCGAAGCGCCCCCGGGGTTCCGCAGCACCTTCCACGATCTCGACGATCCCACCGACCTCGACTCGACCATGCGCGCCGTGCGGGAGCTCAGCCTGTGGTTCCGCGTGCGGGCGACGGCCGGCGCGTAGCGAACCCGGTCTCTCCCGGTCACTCCCCGGTCTCTCGATCCGTTCGCTGGCGGAGAAGGACGACGACGTTCTCAGCGCCAGGTGGGCAACCAGTAGTGCCACCGCTGGTAGGTGCCGGACACCGAGATGCCCGACCACGCCGACCAGAAGAACACGCTCGTCGCGACGACGAGCAGCAGCGCGACCCCCAGTGCGACGAGAGGCGGGGAAGACCACCGGATGCGCCCGCTCGCGTCGCGCGCTCCGTCGACGAAGAGCTTCACGACGAGAGTCGCCCCGAGCACGAGATAGGGGAGGAACACGATCGTGTAGAACTGGAACACGGTGCGGTCGAGGTAGAGCAACCACGGGAGATAGCCGGCGGCGACACCCGTGAGGATGAGGCCGACGCGCCACTCGCGGTAGCGCGCGAGGCGGTAGACGAGGTATCCGAGAGCCACAATGAGCAGCCACCACAGCACGGGGTTCGCGATCGACGTGATGTACTCCGAACACGTCGGCGCCGCGCATCCGCCCTCGCCCTCGCTCGAGCCCGCGTAGAAGAACGCCGTCGGGCGCACGAGCAGGAACCACGTGAGCGGGTTGGCCTCGTAGCTGTGCGGAGTCTCGAGGCCCACGTTCGTGTTGTACATCGAGACGTGGTAGCGCCACAGACTCTCGAGGGCGTTCGGGAGCCACGCGAACGGTCGGTCGCTCGCCGCGCCGCCGAGGGCATCCTCGTCGTCGGCCCAGCCGCGCCCGTAGGCGTCTGACGAGAGCAGCCACCCCGCCCAGGTCGAGACGTAGGCGACCGCGGCCGTGGGCACCGTGAGCACGAAACTGACCGGGGCCTGGCGGAACACCACCGAGCTCGCCCAGAACGCCACGCCCGCCCGGCGCCGCGCCACGGCATCGACGACGAGAGTGTAGACCGCGAAGACGGCGAGAAAGTAGAGCCCGCTCCACTTGACCGCCGTCGCGAGACCGAACAGCACCCCCGCTGCGACGAGCCACGGTCGCCACCACAGCGACGGACCCCAATCGATGCGGAGCCCGCGATCGACCCGACTCGCGATCCACGCGTCGAGGCGTCGCGCGCTCTGCCGTCGATCGAGGAGCACGGCTCCGAACCCCGCGAGAGTCACGAGCATGAGCGAGTTGTCGAGCAGGGCCGTGCGCGACATCACGATCGCGAGACCGTCGATCGCGAGAAGCCCGCCCGCGAGGGTCGCGAGCGCGACCGAGCGGAAGAGCGCGAACGCGAGCACACACACGAGGGCGACCGCGAGCACACCGACGACGGCCGTGCTCACCCGCCACCCGAACGGATCGTCGACCCCGAACACCCGCACACCGAGGGCGATGATCCATTTGCCGAGGGGAGGGTGCGCGATGAACGCCGCGTCGCTCGACAGCGACGAGGTGTCACCGGTCGCGAACGCGGCATCCGCCCCCTCGCCCCCGGCCGACTCGCCCCACTGGCCCTCGTAGCCGAACTGCAGAAGAGAGAAGGCGTCTTTCACGTAGTAGGTCTCGTCGAAGACGAGGGAGCGCGGCGACCCGAGATTCCAGAGGCGCAGCACGGCCGCGAGGACGACGACGCCGAGGGGACCGAGCCACGGGAGCGCCGGACGCAGTCGAGAGAGCGACCGCCGCGATGCTGCGGGCACGGGGCGAGGGCCCACCACCGGGGGATGCTGGGGGGCGGCGCGGGTCACACGGGCAATGGTAGCCGCGGGTCACGGGCCGACCGGCTGAGACAATGGGGCGTGATCATCCTCGCGGCGACGCCCATCGGCAACCTCGGCGACGCCTCCACCCGCCTCGTCGAGGCGCTCGGCCGTGTCGACGTGATCGCGTCGGAAGACACGCGCGTGACCATCCACCTCATGCGCGCCCTCGGGGTCGAGAACCGCCCCCAGCTCATCGCCATGCACGAACACAACGAGCACGAGAAAGCCGTCGAACTCGTCGAGCTCGCCCGAGACTCGGATGTTCTCGTGCTCACCGACGCCGGAATGCCCGCCATCAGCGACCCCGGGTTCCCCCTCGTGGCGGCCGCCGCCGCTGCCGGAGTCACCGTCACGGCGCTGCCAGGACCGTCGGCCGTCATCACCGCCCTCGCGCTCTCGGGGCTCGCGACCGATCGGTTCACCTTCGAAGGGTTCATGCCGCGCAAAGGTCGTGTCGCCGCCCTCGCGCGACTCGCTCGGGAGCCCCGCACGATGGTGTTCTTCGAGTCACCGCACCGGCTCGGAGACACCGTGCGCGACATCGCACTCGCGCTCGGAGACGACCGCCGCATCGCCGTGTGCCGCGAACTGACCAAGCTCTACGAGGAGGTCAAGCGCGGCACGGCGGGCGAACTCGGGGAGTGGGCGTCGAGCGGGGTGCGGGGTGAGATCTGCATCGTCGTCGAAGGCGCGGTGGCACCCGCGATGGATCTCGCGGCAGGGATCACCGAGGTGCTGTCACTCGTGGCCGCGGGCACCAAGCTCAAGCAGGCATCCGTCGAGGTCGCCGAGGCGACGGGGCTCGGGCGACGCGACCTCTACGAGGGCGCGCTCGCCGCGAAGAGCCAGGGGGCCGCTCGCCAGCCGAGCCCCGACGTCTCTCACCCCGCGGTGCGCGCCGCGGGCCGCCCCGGGCCGACCTCCGACGGGGCCCCGCCCGCACCCTGAGGCCACCCGCGACCGCGCGCAAACCCCACGCCGCCTGTATCCCGTTTCCGCGAGCGTACGTCGGATCTGACGCACGCTCGCGGAATCGAGGTACTTCGGGGGGCGCTATTCGGCGTCGAGGTCGGTCTCGAGCAGGGCCACGAGCTCGTCGAGCGCCGCTTCGGCTCCGTCACCCTCGGCCGCGAGGGTCACGACGTCGCCGTGCGCCGCGCCGAGGCTCATGATCGAGAGGATGCTCGCCGCATTGAGCGGCGCGCTTCCGTCTTTGCTGATCGTCACGCTCACGGGTTGCTTGTTTACGGCGTCGATGAAGAGTCCTGCGGGGCGGGCGTGCAGCCCGACACTGCTCGCGATGGTGGCGTGGCGTTCGGCCATGGTGTTCTCCTTCTCTCGTGGTCAGGTCAGGTCAGGTCAGGTCAGGTTATGGCCGGCTCATGCGGACGCGCTGACCGGCGTGACGACGTCCGCGTCGCGCGCCTCGGCCGCGCGGCCGGCGTCCTCCGCTCGCGGTGTGCGCACCGTCCAGCGCTTGAGGGCGACGACGATGAGGGCGGAGACGATCGTGCCCGCGGCGACGGCGACGGCGAACATCAGGAAGTTGCCGATCGCGAAGAACACGAAGAAGCCTCCGTGCGGCGCTTGCGAGGTGACCCCCGCCGCCATCGTGATGGCTCCCGTGAGGGCTCCGCCGACGATGCCCGCGGGGATGACGCGCAGCGGGTCGACCGCGGCGAACGGGATCGCTCCCTCCGAGATGAACGCCGAACCGAGCAACCACGCCGACTTGCCGTTCTCGCGCTCCACCGGGGTGAACAGGCGACGCGCGAGCACGGTCGAGGCGAGAGCCATGGCGAGCGGCGGCACCATTCCTGCGGCCATGACGGCGGCCATGATGGCCCACGGCGCCTGGTTGTCGAACGACCCGGCACCGAGGCCGGCGACAGCGAACGCGTAGGCGACCTTGTTGACGGGGCCACCGAGGTCGATCGCCATCATGGTGCCGAGGATGACACCGAGCAGGATGGCCGACGCCCCGTCGAGACCGGAGAGGAAGTCGTTGAGGCCCGTCGTGAGCAGCGCGATCGGTCCGCCGAGCAGCACGATCATGAGGCCGGATGCCGCGATCGACGCGCCGAGCGGAATGATGACGACGGGCATGAGCCCGCGCAGCCATGTGGGAACGCTCAGGCGACCGATCGCGAAGGCGATACCACCCGCGATGAGTCCACCGACGAGTCCGCCGAGGAAGCCCGCGTTCATGATGAGCGCGACGGCACCGGCGGTGAAGCCGGGCGCGATTCCGGGGCGGTCGGCGATCGCGTAGGCGATGTATCCCGCGAGGGCGGGAACGAGGAACCCGATCGACGCTTGCCCGATCGTCACGAACACGGCGCCGAGGTAGGCGCCGAGGCTCGTTCCGTCGGCGAAGTTGAACCACGACCGGCCTGTCGCGTCCGGCAGGTTGAGCAGGCTGTTGCCGAGGACGATCTGGGTGTTGAGTCCGTCGTTGACGATCTCGAACCCTCCGAACAGGAAACCGAGGGCGATGAGCAGCCCGCCTCCGGCGACGAACGGGATCATGTAGCTGACTCCCGTGAGAAGCCACTTCTTGAGCTTGCCGCCGAAGCTCTCCTTCGCCCCCGTCGATGACATGTCGGCGGATGCGGTCGACCCCGCGCCGCTCGCCGCGGCGACCTTCGGCGCGTTCGGGTCGTTCGCGGCCGCGAGCGCCTCGGACACCATGGCGTCCGGCGCGTCGATGCCGCGCTTCACGGGGGCTTGGATCACGGGTTTGCCGGCGAATCGGCCCTTGTCGCGGACATCCACGTCGACGGCGAAGATGACCGCGGCAGCGCTCGCGATGATCGCGGGGTCGAGGGGCTTGGCGCCCGACGATCCCTGGGTTTCGACGTGCAGGGTGACGCCCGCTCGCTCAGCGGCGGCGACGAGCGAGTCGGCAGCCATATAGGTGTGGGCGATTCCGGTGGGGCACGCGGTGACGGCGACGAGCACGGGGCGGTCGGCGTTCGCGGCCGGGGCATCGGCGGCGGCCGGGGCCGGTGCGGCTTCTGTCGGCGCCGGCTCATCCGCGACCGCGCCCTCGACGAGCGACACGATCTCCTCGCGACTGCCCGCTGCGCGCAACGCGCCGACGAACTCGGGTTTGATGAGCGAGCGCGCGAGCTTCGAGAGCAGTTTCAGGTGCACCTGGTCGGCCCCGTCGGGCGCCGCGATGAAGAAGATGAGGTCGGCGGGAGCATCCGTCGCACCGAAGTCGACCGCGGGGGTGGGTCGTGCCATCACGAGGGTGGCTTCGGTCACCGCCGTAGAGCGGCAGTGGGGGATGGCGATACCGCCGGGGATGCCCGTGTCGGTTTTCTGCTCGCGCGCCCACGCGTCGTCGAACAGGGCGGACGCGTCGGTCGCGCGACCGTTTTCGGCGACCTTCTCGGCGAGCGTGCGGATGACTCCCGCGCGATCGGTGCCGAGGTCGACGTCGAGTAAGACGAGGCCGGGGGTGATGAGTGACGACATTGTGTTCTCCTGACTGGCGAGGGTGTTCAGTGCGGTGTTCAGTGATCGGCGGTGATCGGCGAGAGCGGTCGGATGTCGGCCGCCTCGGGGTGGGTCTGGTCGGCCGACGGCATCGTGCTGCCGGGGAGGGATGCCGCGGCGGCACCGTGCGCGACGGCCTGGGCGAGGCGCTCGGGTGCCGTCGCGCCGCGGGTGTCGGCGTGGAGGTAGCCGGCGAGCGACGAATCCCCGGCGCCGACAGTGCTGCGCGGCACGATCGGGGGCATCGTCGCGAGCCAGGCGCCGTCTCGCGTGGCGAGAACGGCGCCCTTCGACCCGAGGGTCGCGAGCACGGCGCCGCACCCCGCATCGAGGAGCGTCTGCGCCGCGAGGAGGGTCGCAGCGGGGTCGGCTTCGAGCGCGGCGGGGTCGGTGTGTCCGGTCAGCTCGGCGAGCTCCTCGGCGTTGGGCTTCACGAGATCCACACCGACACCCGACGCGATGAGGGCGGCCATCGGCAGGCCGGAGGAGTCGACGGCGATGCGGGGTGCGCGCGCGGCATCCGTTCCGATCGCGGCGGCCGCCCGCACGGCGCGCACGACCGTCGCGTAGAAGTCGGGGGAGAGGCCGGGCGGCAGCGACCCGGCGAGCACGAGCCAGTCGGCTCCGGCGCTCCGGGTCACGACGAGTTCGACGAGCGCGGCCTCGTCGGCGGCGTCGAGCGTCGGCCCGGGCTCGTTGATCTTCGTCGTCGTGCCGTCGGGCTCGGTGAGGGTCACGTTCGAGCGCACGCGGCCGGCGATCGGGAGGGCGGCTGTCGGAATGCGCTCGGCCAGCAGCGCGACGACGAAGGGGTCGTCCGTCGCGCCGGGGAGCACCGCGAGGGTCGGCAGCCCCGAGGCGAGGAGCGCCCGCGAGACGTTGACACCCTTGCCTCCGGGCTGTTCGTGGGTGGCGGATGCCCGCTGCACTTCGCCGCGGTCGAGCGCGCGGGCGAGCTCGATCGTGCGGTCGAGGCTCGGGTTGGTGGTGAGGGTGACGATCATGCGACGAGTACCTCCACGTCGGCGAGGTCGAGGGCGGTGTGCAGTTCGGTGTCGGGGGTCGCCTCGGTGATGAGGGTGTCGATGTCGGTGAGGGTCGCGAACCGCACGAGGGTGGCTTCGCCGAGCTTCGACGCGTCGGCGAGGGCGACCGCCCGGCGGGCGCCCGTCGTGAGCGCGCCCTTGACCGCGGCTTCGTCGGTGTCGGGGGTGCTCAGCCCGAACTCGGCGTGCAGACCGTTCGTGCCGATGAATGCGATATCCGGCCGCACGGTCGCGAGCTGGGCGAGGGTCGTCGCGCCGACCGCGGCGCCCGTGATGCCGCGCAGGCGGCCGCCGAGGAGGAGCACCTCGATCGCGGGGTTCTCGCTCACGGTCGTGGCCACGAGAGTCGAGTGGGTGATGACGACGAGGGAGCGGCCCGGGGTGTCCGGTGTCCAGCGCACGAGGCGCTGCGCGAGGAGACCCGTCGTCGTGCCGGCGTCGATTGCGATCGACCCCGTGAAACTCGGTGGAACGAGTTGCATCGCGGCGAGGGCGATGCGGTCTTTCGCCGCGGTGTTGCGGTCGCGGCGCTCGATGAGCGACGCTTCGACGCGGCTCGCTCGCGAGGGGGCGACGGCCCCGCCGTGAACCCGACGCAGGATGCCGCGGGTCTCGAGCTGATCGAGGTCGCGGCGAACGGTCTCGCTCGTGACGTCGAGGTGGCGGGCGATCTCAGCGACCACGACGCGTCCGCTCGAGGCGAGCACGGCCTCGATGTGCGCTTGGCGCTCTTCCGCGTACACCCGGTCTCCTTCGACTCGTCGCGGCTCCCGCTCGCGATCCGCTCACGTTACGCCGCCCCGCCCCCAAAAACAAGTCATTCAAAGAAAAACCAACACAAACACAGATTGCCCCTCGCCCCCCGTCGCCCCCCCGTCCCCTCGACCCTGCGTCGTTTCCGCGAGCGTATGCCCGATCCGGCGGCCCCTCGCGGAAACGAGACAGTCTCGGGTGCCGTGTGCTTGGCTGGGCGCACGCACGCACGCACGCACGCACGCACGCACGCACGCCCGCACGCCCACGCGGAGCAGCGCGACGTGGCGCCCGCACCCGCGCGCGCACCGCAGCCGCTCACCAGCACCGACACGAACGGAACCCCCATGCCGACAGACGAGGAGAACGATCGGCAGCTCGTCCGGTCGTTCAAGAGATTTCTCGATCGCGCGGTCGCGTCGGTCGACGCGGGGGAGACATCCACCCGCACTCCGCTCGGGGACCGCATCTCCCACCACCTCGGGGTCGACGCCGAGACCGTGCCCGTCGTGAGTGAGACGATCGCCGACCACCGGTTGGTCGACGTCGACCTCGCCCTCGACGCGATGTCGGACGACGGCGCAGGTGAGCTGGTCGGCGTCGGCGGCGGGCAGCAGAAGTTCCACACCCCCCTGCCCGAACTCGTGTCGAGCCCGCACGTGAGTTTCGGCCTCGGTCCGGTCGACTACGTCTCGCGCGCGACCGGTCCGTCGACCACTCGGCAGGTCGTCGCGTTCGGGCTCCGCCTCTTCGCTTTCGAGGGGGCGCCGGTCGCGATCGTCCAGAGGTCGGCCAACCCGCAGTTCGGGCGCGAAGCGGCCACCCTCGAGGTCATGGGGGCGAGCCCCGAGGCGACGCAGCGTGTGCTCGGTGAGGTCAAGCGGCGGATGATCGCGCTGAGCGTCTTGCGCGGGCAGGTGCTCTCGTTCGAGCCGTCCACTTTCGGAGGGAGCGCGGGCGTGACCTTCCTTCCTCGTCCCGAAGTGCCCGCCGACGCGATCATCCTTCCCGAGGGTGTGCTCGCCACCGTCGTCGACCACGTGGTCGGGATCGGCGAGCATCGCGACGTTCTCCTCCGCTCCGGGCAGCACCTCAAGAGGGGAGTGCTGCTGTTCGGCCCGCCCGGAACCGGCAAGACCCTCACCGTCCGCCACCTGCTCGGCCTGACGCCCGGTGTCACGGCGGTGCTGCTCACGGGATCGAGCATCGCGCACATCGGTGCGGCGGCCGAGATCGCCCGCACGTTCGAGCCCTCGATCGTCGTGCTCGAAGACATCGACCTCGTTGCGATGCAGCGGCACTCGTCACCGCAGCCTCTGCTGTTCGAGGTCCTCGATGCCCTCGACGGTCTGGACGGGGATGCCGACGTGGCCTTCGTCATGACGACGAACCGCGTCGAGGTTCTCGAGCGTGCCCTCGCCGAGCGTCCGGGGCGCGTCGACCTCGCGGTCGAGATCGGTCTTCCCGGCGACGCCGAGCGCCGACGTCTGTTCCGTCGCTACGCGGGCGACCTCCCCTTCAGTGCCGTTGCGCTCGACGCCGCGGCCGACGAGGCCGACGGCGTGACCGGGTCGTTCGCGAAGGAGCTCATCCGCCGCGCCGTGCTGCGGGCGGCCGTGCGCGACGCCGAGGTGGGCGACGCCGACCTCGAGACCGCCCTTGCCGAGCTGCTGTCGTCTCGCGCCACCCTCACGCGCAAACTCCTCGGGTCGGGAGGGCGGGCACCGGAGTCGACTGCGACTCCCTCCGACGATCACACCTCTTTCGAGGGCGGGTACAGCGCGCCGGCCGAGGGTCGGGTGTTCCCCGCGGACGGGTGGCACGCCTACAGTCCCCTCTCGACCGCGATGGGATCGAGTCTGTCTGTCGATTACGACGACGCCCACGACATCCCCGACGAGGCGCCCGACGAGGCCCTCGACACCGACACCGACACCGTCGCCGACGACACCGCCGACCCCGACCCGCAGCCCTCGAGTTCGCACTGACCGGCGCCCGCCCCGGCTCTGCCCCGACCCGGGCCCGCGCCGCCCCGGCCCTGCCCCGACCCGGGCCCGAGAGTCCGCGGTTTCCGCGAGGGGCCGCCAGATCCGGCATACGCTCGCGGAAACCGGGTACTTGGGGGGTGGGGCCGCGCGGGTCAGACGGAGAGCGCCTCGAGCTGGTCGGCGGTGAGCACGAGGTCGGCGGCGGCGGCCGAGTCGCGGATGCTCGCGGGGCGGCGACTTCCGGGGATCGGCACGGCCACGTGCTGCAGCGCGAGCTCCCACGCGAGCACCACGCGCTGCGGGCTCACCCCGAGCTCCGCGGCGACCGTCGCGAACGCGGAGTGGTCGGTGCCGGCATCCGCTGCCTTCGCGGCGCCGCCGAGCGGGCTCCACGGGAGGAAGGCGATGTCGTGTTCGGCGCAGTGGTCGAATTCGCCCTCGCTCGAGCGGAACGCGGGCGAGAACTGGTTCTGCACCGACACGAGACGCTCGCCGAGGATGCCGCGGGCGGTCTCGATCTGCGCGATGTCGGCGTTCGAGATGCCGGCCATGCGGATGACGCCGTCGTCGAGCAGGTCGCTCAGCGCACCGATCGAGTCGGCGTAGGGCACGGCGGGGTCGGGGCGATGAAACTGGTAGAGGTCGATCGTGTCGACCTCTAGCGCAGCCGCGGAGGCTCGCGCGGCGTCGGCGAGGTAGGCGGGATCGCCGTTCTGACCCCACGGGCCGTTCTCGGCGTAGATGTGGCCGCCCTTGGTCGCGACGAGCACCGTCTCCGACCGGCCCCGGAGTGCATCGGCGATGAGTCGCTCGTTGTGGCCGGGCCCGTCGGCCGCGCTCGTGTAGGCGTCGGCCGTGTCGATGAGGGTGATGCCCGCGTCGAGCGCCGCGTGGATGACGGCGATCGCGTCGTCGCGGTCGGGCCTCCCGGGGGTCGAGAGCGGCATCGCTCCGAGCCCGATGGCGCTGACCTTGGTGTCTCCGATGCGGCGGTATCTCATGGCGTCGAGCCTAGGCGCGCCGAGCCGGGGCGCGTCGAGCCCGGGCGCGGCCCGCCGCCGGCGCCGCCGTCACGGACCCCTCGGCGGCTTTAGGATGGTCGAATGGCCGCCGGAGACTCTTTCTATATAGCGACCCCCATCTTCTACGTCAACGACGTTCCCCACATCGGGCACGCGTACACCGAGGTGGCGGCAGACGTGTTGGCCAGGTGGCACCGCCAGAGCGGTGACGACACCTGGTTGCTCACGGGAACCGACGAGCACGGCCAGAAGATCCTGCGCACCGCCGTCGCCAACGACACGACGCCGAAGGCCTGGGCAGACAAGCTCGTCGAGGAGTCGTGGCTTCCCCTGCTCGAAACCATCAACATCCAGAACGACGACTTCATCCGCACGACGGATGAGCGCCACGAGACCGCGGCGACGATCTTTCTGCAGAAGCTCTACGACGACGGCTTCATCTATTCGGGCGAATACGAGGGCTACTACTGCGTCGGTTGCGAGGAGTACAAGCAACTCGACGATCTCATGGAGACCGAGACGGGCGACTACGCCGGTCAGCTCGTGTGCAAGATCCACACGCGGCCGGTCGAGATCTTGAAGGAGAAGAACTACTTCTTCCGCATGAGCGACTTCCAGCAGCGTCTGCTCGACCTCTACGAGTCGCAGCCCGATTTCATCCAGCCCGAGAGCGTGCGCAACGAGATCATCTCGTTCGTGCGGTCGGGCCTGCAAGACCTCTCGGTGTCGCGCTCGAGCTTCGACTGGGGCATCACCATCCCGTGGGATGAGGAGCACGTCGTCTACGTGTGGTTCGAGGCCCTCCTGAACTACATCACCGCGATCGGGTACGGCACCGACGACGAGAACTTCCGCCGCCGTTGGCCCGCCGTGCAACTCGTCGGCAAAGACATCGCGCGTTTCCACGCCGTCATCTGGCCCGCGATGCTCATGGCGGCGGGGCTCGATGTGCCGAAGCGCGTGTTCGGTCACGGCTGGTTGCTCGTCGGCGGCGAGAAGATGTCGAAGTCGAAGCTCACGGGCATCGCGCCGAGCCAGATCACCGAGACGTTCGGGGTCGACGCCTTCCGCTACTACTTCATGAGCGCCATCCACTTTGGGCAGGACGGCTCGTTCAGCTGGGAGGATCTGGCGGCGCGCTACCAGTCGGAGCTCGCGAACGGGTTCGGCAACCTCGCGTCGCGCGTCATCGCGATGATCAACAAGTATTTCGACGGCGTCGTTCCGCACGGCACCGACTACACCGAGGCCGATCTCGAGGTCCAGCGCGTGGTGCGCGAGGCCGCCGAGGGGGCGGATGTCGCGATGGAGTCGTTCGCGATCCACGATGCCGTGGCGCGCATCTGGACCATCGTCGAGGAGCTCAACGGATACATCACCGTGCAGGAGCCGTGGGCGCTCGCGAAAGACGAGGCCAAGCGGGATCGCCTCGCGACGGTTCTCTACACTGCGGCCGACGGTCTGCGGGCTCTCGCGGTGCTGCTCTCGCCGGTGATCCCCGATGCGACCCACAAGCTCTGGGGCGCGATCGGTGCGCAGCCCGAGCTCGGCAACCTCACCGACCAGGTGATCGTCGACGCCGGCCACTGGGGCCAGTTGCCTTCGGGCACGCGCGTGCACTCGATCGACGCGCTCTTTCCGCGCATCGAGTCTCCCGAGCCCGCGGGAGCCGCGTCGTGAGCGCCGACGGGGCGACGGGCGCATCGCCGTCGAACTACATCCGCACGCGCGAATCCCGCGCGGAGCACGGGCAGACCCGCGACTTGACCTACCCGCCGCTTCCGCCCGCCCTTGTCGTGCCGTGCTACGACAACCACGCGCACCTCGAGATCGCCGACGGTGACGACCCTCTCGACTACCTGCAGCAGCTCGACATGGCGTCGAGCGTCGGCATCCGCGGCGTCGTGCAGGTGGGCGGCGACCTCGAGACGTCGCGCTGGTCGGCCGAGATGGCGGCGAGGGAACCGCGCATGCTCGCGGCCGTCGCCATCCACCCCAACGAGGCTCCGGCATACGAGGCCGCGGGCACCCTCGACGCGGCGCTCGCCGAGATCGACGAGCTCGCGTCGCGCCCGCGCGTGCGTGCCGTCGGCGAGACGGGCCTCGACTACTTCCGCACCGACGAGTCGGGTCGCGGCGCCCAGCACCGCGCGTTCGAGGCGCACATCGAGATCGCCAAGAAGCACGATCTCGCGATGCAGATCCACGATCGCGACGCCCACGACGACGTCATCGAGACCCTGCTGAGGGTCGGCGCTCCTGAGCGCACCGTCTTCCACTGCTTCTCGGGTGATGCGGCGATGGCGAAGGTGTGCGCCGACAACGGCTGGTATCTCTCGTTCGCAGGAACGGTCACGTTCAAGAACTCGGTCGCGCTGCGCGAGGCGCTCGAGGTCATCCCGCGCGACCGCATCCTCGTCGAGACGGACTCGCCGTTCCTGACCCCCATCCCCTACCGCGGCCGACCGAATTCGCCCTACCTCGTGCCGATCACGCTGCGGTTCATGGCCGAGCACCTCGGCACCGACGTCTCGATGCTCGCGGCGCAGATCTCGTCGAACACCGAGCTCGTCTACGGCTCGTGGGACGCCGAACCGGTGACCCAGGGCGACGCGGAGTGGGACGACCAGGTCGACCCCTCCGAGGTCGCGTGAGGCGGATGCTCGCGTGAGCACCCTCCTCGGACCCGCCGAGATCCGCGACCTCGCCGACCTCCTGGGCATCCAGCCGACGAAGAAGCTCGGCCAGAACTTCGTCATCGACGCCAACACGGTGCGCCGCATCGTCAAGGCCGCGGGGGTGCGTGAGACCGATTCGGTCGTCGAGATCGGCCCGGGGCTCGGATCGCTCACCCTCGGGTTGCTCGAGGTCGCGCGCTCGGTCGTCGCGGTCGAGATCGACACGCGTCTCGCCGCGCAGCTGCCGCTCACGGTCGAGCAACTGCAACCCGGTGCCGCGCTCACGGTCGTCACGGCCGACGCCATGGGCGTCACGGAGCTGCCGGACGAGCCGACCGTGCTCGTCGCCAACCTGCCGTACAACATCTCCGTTCCCGTGCTCCTGCACTTTCTCGAGACGTTCCGCGGCCTCCGCTCGGGCCTCGTCATGGTGCAGGCCGAGGTCGGGCAGCGCCTGGCGGCGGGCCCGGGGTCGAAGGTCTACGGAAGCCCGAGCGTCAAGGCGGCGTGGTTCGGTTCGTGGGGAACCTCCGGGCTCGTGAGCCGCCAGGTGTTCTGGCCCGTGCCGAATGTCGACTCGATTCTCGTGTCGTTCACGAGGCACGTGGCCGAACCCGGCACCGAGGAGGAGCGCCTCGCGACGTTCGCGCTCGTCGATGCGGCGTTCCAGCAGCGCCGCAAGATGATGCGGCAGGCCCTCGCCGAGGTCCTCGGCGGGTCTGCCGCAGCGAGCGAGCGGATGCTGCGCGCCGGGGTCGACCCGACGACGCGCGGCGAGCAGCTCACGGTGCACGACTTCCTCGCGATCGCGCGCGCGGCCTAGACGATGCTCGCCGGGGGACGATGACGGCCGACCTCGTGGCGACGCTCCGCGCGGCGGGGTGTGTGTTCGCGGAGGAGGAGGCGGCTGTCATCCTCGGTTCCGCGCGAGACGACGCCGAGGTGCGGCACATGGTCGCCTCGCGGGTCGCGGGGATGCCGCTCGAACACGTCGTCGGATGGGTCGAGTTCCTCGGGCGTCGCGTGCGCGTGGTGCCCGGGGTGTTCGTGCCGCGCCGACGCACCGAGGCCCTCGCGCTCGCCGCGATAGACCGTGCGCAGGAGAGGGCGGCCGCGCATTCGTCGGCGGAGGAGCGGTCGCGCGCGACGCAGGGCACCGTGACCGTCGTCGAGCTGTGTTGCGGTGCCGCGGCGGTCGCCGCGGCGGTCGCGGCATCCGTTCCGACGGCGAGCGTGATCGCCGCCGACCTCGACCCTGTGGCGGTGCGGTGCGCGCACGACACGCTCGAGCCTCTCGGGGGCCGGGTGTTGCTCGGCGACCTGTTCGACACGCTGCCCTCGACGCTGCGCGGCGGGGTCGACGTGCTCATCGCGAACGCGCCGTATGTGCCGACCGGAGCGATCGCGACGATGCCCGCCGAGGCGCGCGAGCACGAGCCCGCCCTCGCGCTCGACGGCGGCAGCGACGGGCTCGATCTCCACCGCCGCATCGCCGGCGGGGCCGCGGAGTGGCTCGCGCCTGACGGGGTCGTGCTCATCGAGACGAGCGCCGGGCAGGCTGGAGCCACCGCGCGGCTTCTCGAGAGCGGGGGGTTCGCGGTGTCGATTGAGACCGACGCCGGCCGCGGCGCGACGATCGCCGTGGGTGTTCACGCCGCGACGCTGCCCTGACCGACCATGGAGCTGCCACAGACGGGGCCCCGCACTCACCCGGGCCCGCGACCGCGGGGGGAGCGCCGCCCTCGCCTCGACTAGGTTGGAGCAATGACAACCTCGGCCGCGACGCGAGTGGTACACACGCGAGCACCGGGCAAGATCAACGTCTTTCTCAAAGTCGGTTCACTGCTCGACGACGGCTACCACGACGTCGCGACCGCCTACCAGGCCGTCTCGATCTTCGAAGACGTGCGGGCGAGCGCCGCCGACGACTTCTCGGTGTCGTTCACGGGGCCCATCGACACGACGGGGTTGCCCGTCGACGGATCGAATCTCGCCATCCGCGCCGCGACCCTGCTCGCGCACACGGTGGGATACCGCGGGGGAGTGCACCTCGAGATCGAGAAGCACGTGCCGATCGCGGGCGGAATGGGTGGAGGGTCGGCGGATGCCGCGGCCGCCCTTCTCGCGTGCGACACCCTGTGGGGAACCGACCTCGGTCGCGACGAGTTGCTCGCGCTCGCCCGGCAGCTCGGCGCCGACGTGCCGTTCGCGTTTCTCGGTGGCACGGCGATCGGCACGGGACGCGGTGACCAGTTGAGCCCCGCCCTCGCGAAGGGGCAGTTCCAGTGGGTGTTCGCGCTCGCCGACTTCGGTCTGTCGACCCCCGAGGTGTATCGCGAGCTCGACCGGCACCGCGACCGTCACGCCCAGGACATCTTCCCGGCCGAAGCGCAACCGCAGGTCGACACCGAGGTGCTGCAGGCTCTGCGAGCCGGTGACCCCCACATGCTCGCCGAGGCACTCCACAACGACCTCCAGGCGCCGGCTCTGCACCTCGAGCCGGAGCTCGCGGCCGTCATCGAGCTCGGCGAGGAGAACGGGGCGCTCGCGGGGATGATCTCCGGTTCGGGCCCGACCGTCGCGTTCCTCGCGGCCGATCTCGACAGCGCTCTCGAACTGCAGATCGCGCTGAGCGCCGCGCGCCTGACCGTCGCACGGGCGACCGGTCCCGTGCACGGCGCGCGCATCATCACGACCGGCTAGCGGCTAGCGGCTAGCGGCGAGCGCTCTCGGGTGCCCGCGGTTCGTAGCGCACGACGTTGACGTCGGTGAACGACCACTCGCCCGTGACCTCCCACCCGATCGTGTCGAGCGTCGCCGCGGT
The DNA here is from genome assembly GCF_046600695.1 of Marisediminicola sp. LYQ85. NCBI lineage: Bacteria > Bacillati > Actinomycetota > Actinomycetes > Micrococcales > Microbacteriaceae > Marisediminicola > Marisediminicola sp. LYQ85. Next base: position 1,623,850 of record NZ_JBKIWO010000001.1, on the reverse strand, counting down.
GTCGTCGCGCAGGTCGCGTTTGACGCTCGTGATGAGGTAGGCGACATCCGTGCCGTCGAGATGGTCGAGGGAGTCCTCGAGCGGGTGGAAGGTCTCCCACAGCTGACCGGTCTGCCCGGCGGGTGTGTCGAGGGTCACGTCGACGGTGCCGTCGAACGGTGCGGGGTAGGAGTAGGCGATCACGCGCGAGGTCGCCGTCGGGTGGTAGCGCACCCACCCGTAGATGATCGCGGTCGTGCCCTCGGCCGACTCCGAGCGCCGCTCGTCGGCGACGAACTGAGCGACCTCGCTCCACGACGACTCCTGTTTCGCCTCGGGGAGGCGGGTCTCGACGAACGACGGCACCGCGAGGGCCACGAGACTCGCGACCGTCACGACGACGAGGGGGCGCGAGGGGATCGCCGCGACGGCTGCCGCCATGAGGATCGCCACGAACGGGATGCACATCACGAGGTAGCGCGGGCTGTAGATGGGGGAGTAGAGCTCCGTCGCGACGAGAAGGGATGCCGTCGGCACGATGAGCAGGGGCACGACGACCGCGATGAGCGAGAAGCCGCGCGCACGGCGGAACAGCGCGATCGCGGCGAGGATCATGAGAGCCCACCCGGCGATCGCGAACTCGGTGCTCCCGTAGAACCACTGCGTGCGGAACACGTACCTGACCGTCTCGCGGCTGAGCGGGTCGATCCACGACAGCTGCCCCGATTGCCCCACGACCGTCGCCGCGAACGGCAGGATCGCGACCGCCGAGGCCGCACTCGCGGCGAGCCAGCGTCGGAACACGGGCACGGCCTCGCGGCGCTGGGTCGCGAGCCACCACACCATCGTCACCGCGTGGGCGACGACGACGAGCGCGAGGTAGATGAAGAACAAGCAGCCCACGACGATCGTCACGCCGTAGACGACCCACCACGCTCGCGTCGTCGACCGGCGGGCGATGACGAACACGAGGGTCACGAGCACGGCGAAGAGGGCGCTCATCGCGTAGGACCGCGCCTCGATGCCCATCCAGGTCGCTCGCGGCAGAAGACAGAACACGACCCCCGCGAGCACCGCGAGTCGCTCGGTCGTGAAGTGGCGCGCGAGAAGCACCGTGAGTGCCGCGGTCACTCCCGTCGCGACCGCGCTCGGGGCACGGATGGCGAACGGCGAATAGCCGACGACGTCGACGATCGCGTGGATGAGCACGTAATACGCGCCGTGCACGGCGTCGACGCTCTGCAGCATGAGCCACAGCTCGGGCCAACTGCGCGTGACCGCCGTGATCGTCGCGGCCTCGTCGTACCAGATCGACGGGGTCGTGATGCCGACGAGCGACACGACGAGCGCGAGCACCCCCACCGCGACGGGCGCGAGGGCCGGGTGACGCTGCACGCGGCTCGATAGACTGGCGAGGCGTTCATCCGCCCGCTTCAGGAGGTCAGTCATCGTCGCTCTGCCCGCCCTCGTCGACGCGTCGGGAGTGCTCGGCCGCGACGCGCTCGAGCGGTCGTCGCGCACCATCGCGCTCCCCGGCATCGGCATAGACGGGCAGTCCAGGCTCGCGGCCGCGCGCGTGCTCGTGATCGGGGCCGGGGGCCTCGGTTCGCCCGTGCTGCACTATCTCGCGGCGGCGGGTGTCGGCGCGATCGGCATCGTCGACTTCGACACGGTCGACCTCTCCAATCTGCAGCGCCAGGTCATCCACCGCACGGCGAGCGTCGGCGACCTCAAGACCGCGAGCGCCGCGCGTTCCATCGGCGAGCTCAATCCGCTCGTGGCGGTCGAGACCCACGACGTGCGGCTCACGCGGGAGAACGCCCTCGAGCTCGTGCGCGACTACGACCTCGTCATCGACGGCAGCGACAACTTCGCCACGCGCTATCTCGCCAACGACGCGGCGGCGATCGCGCGAGTGCCCTACGTGTGGGGTTCGGTCTACCGCTTCGACGGCCAAGTGACCGTGTTCTGGGAGGGCGCGCCCGACGGGCTCTCGATCGACTATCGCGACCTGCACCCGACACCGCCCGACCCCGGGCTCGTGCTGTCGTGCGACGAAGCGGGCGTGCTCGGCGCCGTGTGCGGCACGATCGGGTCGATGATGGCGGTCGAGGCGATCAAACTCATCACGGGAACCGGCGACGTGCTGCTCGGGCGCGTGCAGATCTTCGACGCCCTCGAGGCGCGTTGGCGCGAACTGGGCGTTCGCAGACATCCCGACCGCGAGCCCGTCACCGAGCTCATCGATTACGACGCGTTCTGCGGGGTCCGCGCGGCGGGGGCGGGGCCGACGATCGAGGCGGGTGCCCTGCGCAGCGCGCTGCGAGACGCGGGCACTGTCACGCTCGTCGACGTGCGCGAACCCTATGAGCACGATCTCGCGAGCATCGCGGGAGACTCTCTCGTTCCCCTCGGCAGCCTCGTCGACGATCCGTCTCTCATCGGTGATCCGTCGCTCACCGACGGTTGGCCCGTCGTCGTGTACTGCCAGACCGGCGTGCGGTCGGGTCGAGCCGTCGAGGTCTTGCGCGCCGCGGGTGTCGAGGCCGTGTCGCTCCGAGGCGGCATCCGTGCGTGGCTCGAGTCGGATCCGGTCGAGTCGGATCCTGTCGAGTCGGAGCCGGTGACGGTCGCGCGGGCCTGACCCGACCGGCGCACGGCGGTCACCCACCCGCGAAGGGAGGGAGCACGTCGACGGTCGCTCCGCTCGCGAGCTCGACCGTGCGGTCGGTCGTCGCGAGGCCGTCGACGAGGAACGAGCATCGCGAGAGCACCCGCTCGAGATCGGACCCGGTCGGGGTCAGGGCGCCGTCGGAGCGCACGAGCTCGGTTGCGGCGTCGAGCGCCTCGGCGAGGGTCGGCGAGCCGCCGATGTCCTCGAGTTCGAGCGTGTCTCGACCGGTTGCGGCACGCGCGGCCGCGAAGAAGCGCATCGTGATCACCGCGTCATCCGCCGATCGCGCTCATCGATCGCGCGGGCTGCACGAACTGGTCGGTGTCGAGGCCGTGGCCCGCGGGCTTCGCCCACATCGCGTCTTGCCACAGTCGCGCGAGTTCGCCGTCGCTCGCGCCGGAGCGGAGCGGCGCGAGGAGGTCGGTCTCGGTGTGCGAGAAGAGGCAGCTGCGCACTCCTCCCTCGGCCGTGAGGCGCACGCGGCGGCAGTCGGCGCAGAACGGTTCGGAGACCGACGCGATGATTCCGACGAGCCCGAGGTGCTCTCCCGTCGTGTCTCCGCGCGGGTAGACGCGGAAGAGTTCGGCCGGGGCACCGTCGCGGGGTTCGATGTCGGGCACGAGGCTGAAGCGTTCGCCGATGCGCTGGCGGATCTCGGCGGCGGAGATCATGGTCGTGCGTTCCCAGGCGTGGTCGGCGTCGAGGGGCATCTGCTCGATGAATCGCAACTGGTGTCCGCGCTCGAGAGACCACGCGAGGAGGTCGGCGGCCTCCGCGTCGTTGACCCCCCGCAGCAGCACCGCGTTGATCTTCACGGGGGTGAGCCCCGCGGCGGCGGACGCCTCGATCCCCGCGAGCACCCGGTCGAGGAACGGCCGGCGCGTGACCTCGAGAAAAGTCGCGGCGTGCACGGTGTCGAGCGAGACGTTGATGCGGTCGAGCCCGGCCGCCGCGAGGTCCGCTGCGCGCGACGAGAGGCCGATGGCGTTGGTCGTGAGCGAGATCTCGGGGCGGGGGTCGAGAGCGGCGCACGAGCGGATGATGTCGATGAGGTCTTTGCGCAAAAGGGGCTCGCCGCCCGTGAACCTGATCTGTCGCACCCCGAGCTGTTCGACGGCGATGCGTGCGAGGGTCGCGATCTCGTCTGCCTGCAGGAGCGTCGACGCGGGTCGCGTCGGAAGACCCTCCGCAGGCATGCAGTACGTGCAGCGGAGATTGCACCGATCGGTGAGCGAGATGCGCAGGTCGGTCGCGGTGCGACCCCACCGGTCGGCGAGCCCCGCGGTGCCCTCGGGGCGGGGCGGGGTCTCGCGCGTGAGCCCCGGGAGGCGGGGCATTCCGAGTGAGACGCTCATGATTACGAGGGTAGGCGACGATCTCGGGAGCATGCTCCGCACGCATCCCCGTGTTCCGTCGCGCAGAAGCGGGCGACTCCAACGCGACGATCGTCTTCGTTCCGCACCGATTGCGCGGTCTACCGCCCGGCACGCGATACTGGGGCCCCGAACCGGTGAGGGCATCCGCCCTCGACCGCACCCCGTCGGCACTCCCGGAGAATCCCATGGTCGAGCAGAACGAGAACGCGTGGGGATGGGCGCGAACGGTCAACGCGGTCGAGTATCTGATGCGGCGGAGCGACGCGCGCGCCGACATCTTCCCTCAAGACGAGCCACGGGGCGTGATCGACGGCCCGACCCCCGACCGCATCCTCGTCATCGGGGAGGGGACGGCCGTCGGACTCGGTGTTCTGACCTTCGAACTCGCGGTCGCCGCGCACTTCGCTCGTCGACACGCGGCCATCACCGGCAGAGGAGTCGAGTGGGCCGCGCTCGAGGTGCCGGGGTTCCGGCTCACCAACGCCGTCTCCACGATCGACTCGGCGGAGTCCGCTCTCCGCGACGTCGACGTCGTCGTCATCATGCTGGGGATCACCGACACGCTCCTGCTCACCTCCCGCCGACGCTGGCGGGAGGGCATGAGTGCGACCCTCGACGCTCTCCTCGAGCGCATCCCCGCCGAGGCGACCGTTCTCGTCGCCGACGTCTCGCCCATGGAGAAGGTCGTGAGCATCTCGCGGGCGGGTCGAGCGGCGGGCGGGCGCCACGCCCGTGCCCTCAACGCCATCAACCGTGAACTCCTCGAGTCTCGCGCCCGCTGCCTCCGCGTGCCGTTCCCTCCGGAGTTCCTCCACCAGCTCTGGCGACCCGCGGGAGAGCAGACACGGTGGTCGCAGCTCTACGCGGCGTGGGCGACGTCGATGACGGGCGCGCTGGATCGTCGGTGAGCTCGCGCGTCTTCGCGACATGACGAAAGCCCGCCGTGCGTGAGCACGACGGGCTTCCGGGTGGAGCGGAGTTGTTACTCGGCGGCCGATGCGGTGATCTGCGCGATTCCGACGACGAGCTCGTCGGTCACAGCGTCCGTGCCGAAGGTGTCGTTGAGGAGCGGTGCGGCGTCCTCGCTGATGAGAACGGTGGTTCCCTCGAGAACGGCGTTGCCGTCAGCGTCTTCGGTGAGCGGGTTGAGCGTGGTTCCGTCGAGGTTGAAGATGAAGATGTCGTCTCCGACGGCCTCACCGTTCGCGGTCACGGTGCCGAAGAGCTGCGAGGTGCCCGGGTCGATACGGAAGTCGGTCAGCTCGACGACGGTGTCGCCGGCCGTGAGGGAGATTCCCGAACCGTCGTGCTCGATGGAGCCCTGGACGTAGGGACGGTAGTCCTCTTCGGGGTCGTAGTAGTCGACGTTTCCACCGGTGATCGGGAAGGCGAGAACGCCCTCGTCGGAGAGCGTGGCGTCTCCGAGGGTTCCGGGGGTGAGGCCGAGCGACTCGAGGGCCTCGACGAAGCCGGCGTCGAGCGTGACCTGGGTGTCGACACCGTCGAGCTCAGGGATCGAGGCGAGGGGCTCGGGGTCGACCGTGGCCTCTTCCGAGGTGTCCGCGTCATCGGCGGGCTCTTCGGCGGCGTCGGTCGAGCATGCTGCGAGACCACCGACGAGGAGTGCTGCTGCGGCGATTCCGAGAGTGGACTTGTAGAACTTGCGCATGATTTCTCATCCTTAGCTGAAGTGTTTGCGGTTGGTGTTGACAGGAGTTCGCACCCGATCGCGATTCGGTTTGGACGAGTTCGGTTCCGTGACCTTTCCGTTACTTCTATCAGCCAGCACTCAGGGAGTGATCAGTTTTCCGAGTCGTCGGCGAGAGCGGATGACGCAGCCATCCGCCGAGACGCCGCAGCGCCCCGGGGCCCGCGCGGTGCAGCGACATGGCGACGATGAGCACGATCGCGAGCGCGAGGCACAGCCGTGCGAGGTCGACGGAGGGGATGAGGTAGCGCACCGTGAGCGCGGCGGGCACGGCGAGCCACTCCCATCGGCCCGACATCGCGACGACGGGAACGAGCATGAGGGCGTACCAGGGGTAGCGCGGGCTCACGACGAGCAGGGTCACGCCGATCATGACCGCTTGGCCGACCCAGGGGTCGGTCGGGTCGGTCTTCCACCAGACGAGGGCCGCGGTCGCGGCGACGAGAATGACGGCGACGATCGTCGCGGCGGTGCCGGGGAGAACCGTCGAGAGCAGAACGAACCGGTCGCCGCTCGAGTAGCCCTCCTCGGTGAGATATCCGGGGAGGTAACCGAGCACGCCGATGCCGCTCGCGAGGATGTACGGAACGTAGAGCGCGGCGAACGTCGCGATCGACACGGCGATGAGCACGATCGGCCGACGGCGCAGGAGCGCGGGGGCGGCGATCACGGGAATGAGTTTCACGGCGATCGCGGCACCGAGTGCGACGCCCGCCCACACGCGCTTGCCGTTCGCGGCCGCGAGGGTCGCGAGCAGGATGAGCAGTCCGCCGAAGACGTCGATGTGGGAGTTCGTCACGGCCTCGGTGGCCATGAGCGGACTCCACCCCCACAGCGCCGCCCAGCGGGGGTCGCGCCCTCTCGTGTGGAGTGCGCGCAGGAGGATGCCCGTGATGGCGAGGCTCAGGAGGAGTCCGACGAGTTGCATCGGCCAGTACTGGGGTTCGGGCCCGGTCACGAACCGCACCGCGGCGAAGAGGATCTCGCTCGAGGGAGGGTAGATCGTCGGAACCGTCGCGCGGTTGATGGCCGTGCACACGACCTCGTCGGTCCCCGGTTCGACGGATTGCAGGATGCGCGATCCCTCGCACTCGAGCTCGCCGTCGGCGCCGACGACGGGGTCGGGAAACAACCAGTCGGTGCGGAGGTCGGCGAGTTCGGGATCGGTCGGAACGAAGTCGTACGGCGAGATTCCGGCGTTCTGCACGATGCCGTCCCACGCGTAGCGTGCCGAGTCGGTGCTCGTGTTCGGGGGGCCGGCCATCGCCGCACCCCCGATCCCGATCGACCCGACGATGACGAGCACGATCGCCGCGCGGCCGCGGACCGAGCGCAGCGCCACGATCGAGGCGACGAAGAGAACCCAGAGGAGAGCGGTGAGGGCCACGAGTGGCCAGAGCCTTCCGCTCTTGTCGTCGTAGTAGGGCAACGCGGTGATCGAGACGACCGTGACGACGGCGCTCGCGGCGAGAAGGAGGCCGGTAATCACGATTCGCACACTTCATCCTGTCTGATGTGCGGTCGGTTCCGAATAAGGGGTGTGCCCGCCATCGAGTCGACAACCACCGTGAGAGGCCTCTCGTGGTGGAATGAGCGCATGCATCGATTGCTGCACGACGTGCGCCGGTCGCTCGCGAGCCCCTCGCGCAACCCGCGCATGGCGACGGTGCTCGGTCGCCTTCTCGCGATCGCGTTCCTCGTGTGCTTCGGCACCGGGCTCTTCAGCCACTATCTGCAGGAACCCCTGCCGTGGATGGTCTTCCCGACCCGCCCCGTGTGGATCTACCAGGTGAGTCAGGGTCTCCACATCACCGCGGGCATCGTGTGCTTCCCGCTTCTGCTCGGCAAGCTCTACACGGTGTTTCCGGAGCTCTTCCAATCGCCGCCCGTGCGATCGGTGCGCCACTTCTTCGAGCGGGCATCGATCGCGGTGTTCGTCGCCGCGTCGATCGTCGAGATCACGATCGGGCTCCTCAACACCTTCCAGCTCTACGCGTTCTTCCCGTTCCCGTTCCGCCAGACCCACTTCGCCCTGTCGTTCGTCGTCATCGGATCGCTCGCGATCCACATCGCGATCAAGCTCCCGACCATCGCGCAGTACTGGCGCAAGCGTGACAGCTACGAGGCCGACGGCTCGGTCGTGCGGATCGCCGAGGCGCCCCAGTCGGGCGAACACGACGGGCGCGACCGCGAGGTCGTCCTCGACTCCCCGCACACGACGGGCGTCACCGGTCGGGTCTTCGCGTGGATCGACAGGGTTCCCGGAACACCGCGCGAGCCGCGCGAGGCACGCACGAGCCGGCGGGGGTTCCTCGCGGCCATCGGGTTGTCTGCCGCTGCCCTCGTCGTCTTCACGGGGGGTCAGTCGTTCCGCGTGCTCGACGGCACCAATCTCTTCGCCCCCCGCAAGCAGGGTGTGGGCCCGAACGACCTCCCTGTCAACCGCACGGCCCGCGCCGCGGATGTGCTCGAGACGGCGGTGGATCCGGGCTGGACGCTCACGGTCAGCAACGGCTCGACGTCGCGAGTCCTGTCACGCGACGAGCTCCTCGCCCTCCCGCAGTACGACGTGGAACTGCCGATCGCGTGCGTCGAGGGGTGGAGCCAATCGGCCCGGTGGCGAGGTCCGCGAATGCGCGATCTCGCCGACCTCGTGGGCGCCGAGCCCGGCGCGAGGTTCCGCGCCACGAGCCTCGAGGAGGGGAGTATCTATGCCGTCATGGAGATGGGTGCCGAATACGTGCGAGACGATCTCACCCTCGTCGCGCTCGAACTCAACGGGTCCGAGCTCGACATCGACCACGGATACCCCGCGCGCATGATCGCGCCGGCCCGCCCCGGAGTGCTGCAGACCAAGTGGCTGAGCCGACTCGAGGTGATCTCGTGACGACGGCGCACACGCACGCAGAGCATCCGCCTCGCGACGTGTCGAGGGCCATGCAGGCCTGGCGCACGGGGCTCGTGATCGTCGGTATCGCCCTCATCGTGCTCGGAGGCTTCGTCGTGGTCGACCTCGTGAGGCCCTCGGGATGGCTCGGAATCGGCGTGTGGCTTCTCGGAGCGCTCGTCATCCACGACGGCATCATCTCGATGGGGGTCGTCGTCGGCAATCTCGTTCTGCGCTCGACCGGACGCCGGGTTCCCCTCGGTGCTCTCGCGATCTTCCAGGCCGCGGTCGTGGTCGGCGCGGTCGTTGCGCTCGTCGCGGTTCCCGGAATCTACAAGAGCGCGATCGGCGCCAACAACCCGACGGTCGTGCCCCTCGACTACGCCTCGAACTTCGTCTGGTTCCTCGTGGGACTCGCCGTCGTGACGGCGATCGCCCTCGCGGGCTACGCGGTGCTCGCGGCGAGGCGGCAGAAAGCGCGACCCTCGAGCTCCCACGACTGACGCACCGCGAGCCCGAGAGGTTCCGCGCGGCGCACGAGGGCTGCGAAGCCGACCTCGGCCCACGGGAAGGGGGCGCTCTCGCGCCCGTCGGTGTCGACGAGGCGGCCCGTGTAGGTGTTGTCGACGTCGTGTCTCGGGTCGACCTCGACGACGATCTCGCCGTCGGGTGCCAGCAGTTGCCGGCAGCGAGCGAGCATCGCGCTCACGTCTCCGCCGATCCCGATGTTGCCGTCGACGAGGAGAGCGGTCTGCCACGCACCCATCGCGGGGATGTCGTCGAACACCGAAGCGAGCAGAACGTCGAGCCCCGACTCCCGCGCGATATCGATCGCGGTGGGGGAGACGTCGATGCCGAGCGCCTCGACGCCGAGCGCGGCGGCGGCTCGCACCATCCGCCCCGGCCCGCAGCCGATGTCGAGCACCGGGCCGCGCACGCTCTGCAGCAGCGAGAGGTCCACGGAGTCCGCTGCGGCGTTCCAGCGGGCGACGTCCATGGGGGCTCCCGCAAGGCGCCCGCGGTGGGTCGCGTGCAGGAAGAGCACGGGGGAGTCGGCATCGCGCAGGGCCACCGCGTAGGGCTCCGACCCGCCGGAACCGAACGTCGCCGACGGGTCGTCGGTCGACGTCGATGCGCGCGAGTCGAGAGAGGCGGTGTCTTCGGCGATGGTCACAAGCGGTCCTTCGGGGTCGTGTCGGTGAAGCGGGAGAGTGTGCGGGCGAATCGGCTCCCGGGGGCCGTGGCCGCGACCTCCGTCGCGTCGTCGATCGTGTCGACGTCGGTGAGGGTCGGGAGCATCCGCACGGCGAGGCCCGCTCTCTCCAGTCTGCGGAGTTGGTGCTCTCCCGTGTCAGCCCTTGACATCGGGATTCCTCGGAGCAGGTCGCCGCGGGGGCGTCCGTCGCGGGCGTCCGCGAGGCCGAGGCACCAGAAGCCGCCGTCGTTCGCGGGACCGAACCACGCGTCGACGTCGTCGGGCCACGCCTCGAACGCGGGCGCGAGGTCGGCGGCACTCACTTGCGGGGTGTCCATGCCGATGAGCACGGTGGGGCCCTCGACCTCGTCGAACATCGCGCCGAGCCTCGCATCGAGGTCTCCGGGCACTTGAGTGATCACGTCGTAGTGTTCGGAGCCGGGCGGCAGAAGGTTTCCTTCGAAGAGCAACACCCGTCTCGTCGCGGGGAGCTCCGAGACGGCCTCGAGGGTGTCCGCGATCGCGGCAGCGGCGAGCTCCGCAGCCTGCACGAGTGTCAGCGGCGGGTGCAACCGCGTCTTGACGCGCCCGGGGATCGTCTCCTTCGCGATGAGAACGAGTGTCGTCATCGGTTCGTCTCCTCGCGGCGTCCGGGTGTTCGCGGGCGTGCCCGTGTCGCTGACCGCTGCTCTGCTCGCTGGCGAGCGAGCAATCGCGACATGTCTTTGATGGCCACGATCGTGCCGCGCAGGGTGCCCGTGACCTTCGACTTGCCGACTCTCGGTGAATACGGGGTGTCGACCTCGACGATGCGCCACCCCGCGGCGTGCGCCTCGAGCATCATCTCGAGCGGGTAGCCGCTCCGGCGATCGGTCAGGTCGAGCGAGAGCAGACCCTCCCGTCGAGCAGCACGCATGGGACCCAGGTCGTGGAGAGGGATGCCCGTGGCCCGGCGCATCAGAACGGCGAGAGCGAGGTTCGCGATCCGAGCGTGGAGCGGCCACGCCGAGCGCCGTGTCGGTCGACGACGGCCGAGCACGAGATCGCTCGACCGCGCCACGACGGGGTCGACCACGAGGGGGAGGTCGGCGGCATCCATCGAGGCGTCGGCGTCGCAGAACGCGACGACGGGCGCCGTCGCGGCGAGGAGTCCGGCGTGCGCGGCCGACCCGAAACCGCGGCGGGACTCGTGCACGACCGTTGCGCCGTGCGCGAGAGCGACCTCGACGGAGCGATCAGTCGACCCGTTGTCGACGACGATCGCGCGGTATCCCTCGGGCAAGCGCGAGAGCACCGTCGGGAGGGCGCCCTCCTCGTTGAGGCACGGAAAGACGACGTCGACGAGGGCGATCGGCGCAGACGGTTCCATCGCGCCGGATCGTTCGGCGGATTCGGGGTCGAGAGACGGTTCGGTCACCAGTGAAACCCTACGTCCAGTTCCGCCGAGCTCTGCCCGGAGCTCCGGACCGCCGCCGAATGCACAGGATGCGGGCCTAGCCTGACGCCGTGGGATCGTCGAGAGTGTCGCCGCGCACGTGGGCCGCGACCGCGGGAGTCGTGAGTGCCGCAGCGACGCTCGCCGTCGCCGAACTCGTCTCGCTCGTTCTCGGCGGAATCGGCAACCCCATGCTCGCCGTCGGGTCGCTCATCATCGATCTCGTTCCCCCCGGGTTCAAGAGTCTCGTCATCAGCCTCTTCGACACGGCAGACAAACTCGTGCTCTTCGTGTGCCTCGGTGCGGCCGTGCTCGTCGTCGCGGCGATCGCCGGTGTCGTGCAGTGGCGTCGGCCGCCGGTCGGCCTCGTCATCCTCGCGGCCGTCGCGGTCGTCGCCCTCGTCGCCGTGCTCACGCGCGCCGAAGCGACCGCGATCGCGGCGATGCCGACCGTCATGGGGGCGGTGACCGGAGCCGTGCTCCTGCACCTGTCGATCGGTGCTCTCCGCGACTGGGTCGCCGCGGCGTCCACCCGCGCGGCCGTCGTCGCGGATGCCGCACCGCAGTTCGACCGCCGCCGCTTCTTGCGCCTCGTCGCGATCGTCGGCGTCTCGAGTGCCGTCGTCGGCATCGGCGCCCGCGCGCTCAACTCGGCGTCGGCAGCCGTGCGCGACCTCCGAGCCCGCATCCGGTTGCCCGCGGCTGCCGACGTCGCGGTCGCACTCCCCGTCGACCCCGCGGCCGAGGTGAGCGGGCTCTCGTCGTTCGTCACGCCCAACACCGCGTTCTACCGCATCGACACGGCACTGCAGGTGCCCTCCGTCGACCCGAGCGAGTGGCGACTGCGCGTCACGGGCATGGTCGAGCGCGAGATCGAGATGACCTACGACGAGCTCGTCGCCCTCCCGCTCGTCGAGCGCTACGTGACCCTCGCGTGCGTGTCGAACGAGGTCGGAGGCGACCTCATCGGCAACGCCCTCTGGCTCGGCCACCCGCTCCGCGACGTCCTCGCTCGAGCGGTGCCGCTCGAGGGCGCCGACATGGTTCTCTCGACGAGCGTCGACGGGTTCACGGCCTCGACTCCCCTCGACGTTCTGCAGGATGACGACACCGATGCCTTGCTCGCTGTCGGGATGAACGGCGAGCCCCTTCCCCTGCAGCACGGCTTTCCCGTGCGGATGGTCGTCCCCGGCCTCTACGGCTACGTCTCGGCGACGAAGTGGGTCACCGAGTTGAAGGTCACGACCTTCGCCGACGACCTCGCCTACTGGTCGACGCGCGGGTGGACGGAGCGCGGTCCCGTCAAGATCTCGTCGCGCATCGACACCCCGACCTCGCGCTCGACGGTCGAGGCCGGGCGTGTGGTGATCGCCGGAGTCGCCTGGGCGCAGCACACGGGCATCGCGTCGGTCGAGGTGCAGATCGACGGCGGTCGGTGGCGCGAGGCGACACTCGCGACCGACGTCTCGGTCGACACGTGGCTGCAGTGGTGGTTCGAGTGGGAGGCCGAGGTCGGCGACCACGAGATCGTCGTGCGCGCGATGGATGTCGACGGGCTCGTGCAGACCGCCGACATCGCGCCCGTCGTCCCGGACGGCGCGACGGGCCGTCACACGATCGAGCTCAGCGTCGCGTGACCGCCGCGCGGAGCGGTGCCGACGCGAACTCGCGCATCCCCGCCTCGAACGTCATCGTCGGAGCCCACCCGAGTTCGGTCTGAAGCCGCTCCGACGAGGCCGTGATGTGCCGCACGTCACCGAGACGGTACTCGCCGGTCACGATCGGCCGGGGGCCGTTCGCGTGCTCGCTCAACTGCTCGGCCATCTCGCCGATCGTGTGCACGGTGCCGCTGCCGACATTGAAGGCGCGGAACGTCGACTCGTCGCTCGACGCCGTCCAGTCGATCGCCGCGAGGTTGGCGCTCGCGACGTCGCGCACGTGCACGAAGTCGCGTCGCTGAGCGCCGTCTTCGAACACGCGCGGAGCTTCGCCGCGCTCGAGCGACGAGCGGAAGAGAGAGGCGACTCCCGCATACGGCGTGTTCTGCGGCATCCCCGGTCCGTAGACGTTGTGGTAGCGCAGCGCGGCCGCCGACCCTCCCGTCGAGCGCGCCCAGGAGCTCGCGAGATTCTCTTGGGCGAGCTTCGAGAGCGCGTAGACGTTGCGCGGGTCGAGCGGGGCGTCTTCGGCGATGAGTTCGGGCGTGAGCGGGCCGCCGTCGGCGTCGGTCGGGTCGAAGCGCCCCGCGTCGAGGTCGGATCGCCGACGCGCGGCCGGTCTCGTGAGACCCGAGCGGCCCCGATAGCTGCCTTCGCCGTAGACGACCATCGAGCTCGCGACGACGAGCCTCGAGACCCCCGAGGCGCTCATGGCGGCGAGGAGAACGGCCGTGCCGAGATCGTTCGACGAGACGTAGTCCGGTGCGTCGGCGAAGTCGACGCCGAGACCCACTTTGGCGGCCTGGTGGCACACGACCTCGACGCCCGCGAGGGCACCGGCCACGGCATCCGCGTCACGCACGTCGGCACGCACGAACTCGACGCGATCGTCGGCGGCGGGGGGCGCACCGTGCACGTCGTCGCGCAGCGAGTCGAGCACGCGCACGCGCTCGCCGCGCGCGAGGGCGGCCTCGACGACGGCCGAGCCGATGAATCCGCTGCCGCCCGTGACGAGGAGCATCAGGCGGTGACCTGCTGGGCGAGAACAGCCGCGACCTCGTGGGCGGGGATGAGCTCGCGAGCCTCGTAGTCGTCGGGGATCGCGCGGATGACGGTCTCGATCGCGCGCACGATGCGCGGTTGAGCCTCGGCGAGCCGCGCGAACACGAGCTCGGCGCTCACCTCGTCGCCCGCGCCGTCCTCGTCGCCGAGAGCGGGAGCGAGGCCCGCGTCGCCGTCGGTCACGAACGAGAGGTTGACCGTTCCGATGCCGAGCTCGGCCGCGAGCGGAACCTCGGGGTAGAGCGTCATGTTGACGGTGTGGGCGCCCGCCGCGCGGAACCACAGCGACTCGGCGCGAGTCGAGAACCGCGGACCCTGGATGACGACGACCGTGCCGGTCGGCACGACGCGAGCACCGTCGAGTTCGCCCCCGAGAGCGGTCTCGGCGATCGAGTGCAGGGTCGGGCAGAACGGGTCCGCGGCGGCGAGGTGCTGAACCGACCCGCGGTCGTAGAACGTGTCCGCCCGCCCGTGGGTGCGGTCGATGAACTGGTCGGTGAGCACGAACGTTCCGGGTGCGTAGTCGGGGTGGACTCCGCCGACCGCGGCGCTCGACACGATGGCGCGCACCCCGAGCGACGCGAGCGCCCAGATGTTGGCGCGGAAGTTGATGAGGTGCGGCGCGACCGAGTGGTCGACGCCGTGGCGCGTGAGGAACGCGACGGTCGTGTCCGCGAGCGTTCCGATGGTCACGGATGCCGTGCCGTACGGGGTCGCGATGGATCGCTTCTCCGACTCGGCGGGGTCGAAGAGGCTGTAGAGACCGGAGCCTCCGATGACGGCGATGCGCGCGACGGGTTCAGACATGCGCCCAGTCTTCCAGCACGGGCTGCGATCGGGGTGCAGGCGCGGTTCTCCCGGCGCCGCCTGGGATGATGGGGGCATGACGACGGTCGCGGAGCACCAGGAGGCGGTTCGCGCTCTGCTCGCCCCTCTCGCCGCCCGTGCCCACGCCCTGCCCGAGCGGATCGACCTCCCCTCCGCGCACGACCGGCCGCCTCTCGGGGCGTCTTCGCTCGCCGGATCGGTTTCCGCTCTCCTCGACCGGGTGCTCGCGAACGACCTCGTGTCGCCGATCGATCATCCCCCGTTCGACAACTCGCAGATGGACGGATACGCGGTGCGCTCGACCGAGATCGTGGCGAGCCGCGACGTGCCCGTGGGGCCGATGATCGCCGCGGGCCATCCGATCGCCGCGCTCGCGGCCGGCACGGTGTCGCCCATCATGACCGGTGCCGCGATGCCCGCGGGCGCGGATGCCGTCATCCCGATCGAACACGCGACACCCGACACCTTTCCGGCCGAGGGCGACGCTCTCGCCGCCGTGCGATTCGCGACCCCGCCGAGCCCGGGAGCGTTCGTGCGCGAGCGCGGGAGCGACCTGCGCGCCGGCGCCGTGCTCCTGCCGGCGGGAACGCGCTTCGGGGCCGCTCAGTGCGCGGTCATCGCGGCGTCGGGCATCACGAGCGTCGAGGTGGTGCGCCGCACACGCGTGCTCGTGATCTCCACGGGAGACGAGTTGCAGATGACCGGGTCTGCTCTCGACCACGGCCGCATCTACGACGCGAACGCCGCGAGCATGGCCGCGAGCGTCGTCGGGGCCGGAGCCGAGGTCGTCGCGGTGCGCTCGGTCACCGATGATGCGACCGAGCTCGCGCGCATCCTCGCCGTCGACGCCCCACTGTGCGATCTCGTGCTCACGACCGGGGGAGTGAGCGCGGGCGCTTTCGAGGTCGTGCGCGACGTCTTCGCTCCCGCGGGGGTGGCGTTCGGGAGCGTCGCGATGCAGCCGGGCGGACCCCAGGGCCTCGGCCTCGCGAGCATCGCGCTCGCCGAGGGGGCGGTTGCCGGGTCGGCCGTGGTCGCGGGTGTCACGAGCGGCGCGACGAGCAGCGCCACGATCGACCGTCCCGTCATCGCCTTGCCCGGCAACCCCGTGAGCGCCCTCGTGTCGTTCGAGATGTTCGTGAGGCCCGCCCTGCGCGCGATGCACGGTCTCAGCGTGCACCGACCCTCGCAGCGGGCACCCCTCGCCGTCGCCGTCGATTCGCCCGAACACAAGCACCAGGTGCGCCGCGGCGTTCTCGCCGACGACGGCACCGTCCACCTCGTGGGCGGCCCGAGCTCGCACCTCTTGCACAGCTACGCCTCGAGCTCGCACCTCGTGCACATCCCCGCGGGTGTGAGTCACCTCGCCGCGGGCGACACCGTCGAGATCTGGAGCATCCATGACTGACCTGCCCTCCGCCCCCTCCCTCACCCACGTCCGGGCCGACGGCTCCGCGCACATGGTCGACGTCTCGGCCAAGAGCGCCACCGCGAGACGCGCCACAGCGAGGGCCGTCGTGACGACGCGGGCCGACGTCGTGCGGTCCGTGCTCGACGGCGCGCTGCCGAAGGGCGAAGCCGTCGGCACGGCGCGCATCGCCGGCATCATGGCCGCGAAACAGACCGCGACGCTCATCCCGCTGTGCCACCCGTTGCCTCTCGCAGCCGTCGAGATCGACATCACGGGTGCAGACGACGCGCTCACCGTCGTGGCGACCGTCTCGACGACCGCCGTCACCGGGGTCGAGATGGAAGCGCTCACCGCCGCGACGGTGTCGGCCCTGACCCTCTACGACATGATCAAGGCCGTCGACAAGCTCGCGACGATCGGCGAGATCAGCGTCGTCGCGAAGTCCGGGGGCAAGTCGGGGGACTGGACTCGCGAGAGTGCGCTCGCCGAACGGACGGGCGCCGCGTGAGCCGTCGCGGCGTCGTCGTCGTCGCCTCCACTCGCGCGGCGACGGGGGTCTACGACGACCGCACCGGGCCGATCATCCGCGACTGGATGTCTGCGCGCGGTCTCGAGACGACCGACCCCGTTGTGGTTCCCGACGGTCCCGAGGTCGCCGCAGCCCTCGCGACAGCGCTCGCCGCTCGCCCGGCACTCCTCGTCACGACGGGGGGCACCGGCATCTCGCCGAGCGACTCGACCCCCGACGCGACCGCGGCTCTGCTCGACGTCGAGGTGCCCGGCTTCCACGAGGAGTTGCGCCGCCGAGGTGCGGCGAGCACGCCGTTCGCGCTGCTCACCCGCGGTGTCGCGGGAGTCGCGGGCGGCACGTTCGTCGTCAACCTCCCCGGGTCGACCGGGGGAGTGCGCGACGGGCTCGGCGTCCTCGACGACATCCTCGACCACGTTCTCGACCAGATCGACGGAGGCCACCACGATGCCTGAGACACAGTCCGAGAATCCCCGGCACGGCGTCGTGTTCGCCCGCGTCGACTCCGAACCGATCACGGTCGACGCGTGCTCCCGCGCGGTCGCGTCGGACCACGCCGGGGCCGTCGTGACCTTCGCCGGGGTCGTGCGCGACCACGACGAGGGCAAACACGTCACGAGGCTCGACTACACCGGGCACCCCACCGCGGGCGATGTCATCGCGCGCGTCGCCGCGGAGGTCGCGGGCGAGTTCCCCGACGTGACCCTCGCCGTGGCGCACCGGGTCGGCTCGCTCCGCATCGGTGACATCGCCCTCGCGTGCGCCGCGGCATCCGCCCACCGTGCCGAAGCGTTCGCGGCGTGCGCGCGGCTCGTCGACGCCGTCAAGGAGTCCGTGCCGATCTGGAAAGAGCAGGAGTTCGGCGACGGCTCGACCGAGTGGGTCGGCGCGATCGGCTGAGCCGTCGACCGGCCCTCAGCCGACCGCCGGTTCGGCCGGTCGCCCGCACCCGCGTACCCTCGGAGGGTGGCACATCTCCTCGGGGCCGAATCCCTGCACCTCGAATATCCCACCCGCGTCGTCTTCGACAAGGTCACGATCGGCCTCAACGAGGGTGATCGCATCGGCGTCGTGGGTCGCAACGGCGACGGCAAGTCGACCCTCATCAACCTCCTCGCGGGGCGAATCGAACCCGACGGCGGCAGGGTCACGAGGCGCCGCGGCATCACCCTCGGCATGCTCGACCAGTCCGATGTGCTCCCCGACGACATGGTCGTCTCGCAGGCGATCGTCGGCGACCTCGACGAGCACGAGTGGGCGGGGGACGCCCGCATCCGCGACGTCATCGACGGGCTCCTGAGCGACCTCCCGTGGACCGCCCGCATGGGCGAGCTCTCCGGCGGGCAGCGTCGTCGCGTCGGACTCGCGAAGCTCCTCGTCGGCGACTGGGACGTGCTCTTTCTCGACGAGCCCACCAACCACCTCGACGTCGAGGGCATCGCGTGGCTCGCCCAGCACCTCAAGCGTCGGTGGTCGCCCAACCAGGGCGGGCTCATCGTCGTCACTCACGACCGGTGGTTCCTCGACGAGGTCTCGACCGACACGTGGGAGGTCCACGACCGCATCATCGAGCCGTTCGAGGGCGGGTATGCGGCATACATCCTGCAGCGCGTCGAGCGCGACAAGATGGCCGCGACCATGGAGTCGAAGCGCCAGAACCTCGCGCGCAAAGAGCTCGCCTGGTTGCGTCGCGGTGCGCCGGCCCGAACGACCAAGCCGAAATTCCGCATGGATGCCGCGTACGAGCTCATCGCGAACGAGCCGCCGCCGCGCGACACCGTGGCCCTGAGCCAGCTCGCGACGTCGCGCCTGGGCAAGGACGTCGTCGACCTGCTCGACGTGGGTGTGACCTATCCGCTGAGTGCCGGCGATGTCGGCAGCGGAACCGATGAGCACACCGGTGCCCCGCTCGGCCGCGAAGTGCTGCGCGACATCGAGTGGCGCATCGCGCCCGGCGAGCGCACGGGCATCCTCGGGGTCAACGGCGCGGGCAAGAGCACCCTCCTGAGCCTCATCGCGGGCACCCAGCAGCCGACCGTCGGCCGCGTCAAGCGCGGCAAGACCGTGAAGGTCGCCATCCTCAGCCAGCAGCTCGACGAGCTCGCCGACATCCTCAACGACCGCGTGATGGACGTCATCGCGCGCCAGAAGAGCTCCTACGTCACCGGCGGCAAGGAGCTCACCCCCGGGCAACTGCTCGAGCGCATGGGCTTCATGAGCGAACAGCTCTCGACCCCCGTCAAAGACCTCAGCGGTGGCCAGCGTCGTCGACTGCAGCTGCTGCTCATCCTCCTGGGCGAGCCCAACGTGCTCATCCTCGACGAGCCCACCAACGACCTCGACACCGACATCCTCGCGGCGATCGAAGACCTGCTCGACTCGTGGCCCGGCACCCTCATCGTCGTGAGCCACGATCGCTACCTGCTCGAGCGTGTCACCGACAACCAGTACGCGATCCTCGGCGGCCGCATGCGGCACCTGCCGGGAGGGGTCGAGGAGTACCTCCGGTTGCGCTCGGTCGAGCGCGGGGGCGCGACATCCACCGCCACCGAGAAGGCGACCGACACGGGCGCGGCGTCGTCGAGCGCGAGCTCGAAGCCGAAACTCGGCGGTGCCGAGCTGCGCAACTCGCAGAAGGAGTTCGCTGCGGCCGGTCGCAAGCTCGAGAAGTACGCCCAGCAGATCGCTGCGCTGCACCAGCGCTTCGCTGAGCACGACCAGAACGACTACGCGGGCCTCGGCGCGCTTCAGGCCGAGCTCGCGGCCGTCGAGAAGGCGCAGAGCGAACTCGAGTTCCGTTGGCTCGAACTCTCGGAACTGCTCGAGGGGTAGCGCGCGGCAGGGTCTCCGGCTAGCAAGCTAGCTCGCTGACTCAGTCGAAGTCGAGGCTCAGTTTGCGCAGGAGCGCGGCAAGGCGCTCCTGATCGTTCGCGGGGAGTCCCGCGAGCACCTCGGTCTCGGCCGTGAGGAGCGCGCTGATCGCCGAGTCGACGCGGGCGCTGCCGGCGTCCGTGAGCACGACGAGGATGCCGCGACCGTCGCGCGGGTCGGTGCGGCGCTCCACGAGCTCGCGTGCCACGAGGCGGTCGATGCGGTTCGTCATGGTTCCGCTCGACACGAGAGTCTGCTGCAGGAGTGCTTTCGGGCTCAGGTGATAGGGGTCGCCGGCGCGGCGCAGAGCCGAGAGCACGTCGAACTCCCACGAGTCGAGACCGGATGCCGCGAACGCCGTGCGCCTCGCGCGGTCGAGGTGCTTCGAGAGCCGCCCGACCCTGCTGAGAACCTGCAGCGGGGAGAAGTCGAGGTCGGGTCTCTCACGGGACCACGCGTCGACGATCCGGTCGACCTCATCGCTTCCTGGCATCCGACCATTATCGTGCCCGCACCGTCGTGGGCCCGACGCCGCGAGGGAGGGGCGGGAGCATCCGCGCGCCCGATCTGGCAGACTGGGGGAGCGCCCTCGGCGTGATCCGCCTTAGTGTAACGGCAGCACGACAGCCTTTGGAGCTGTTCGGTCTAGGTTCGAATCCTGGAGGCGGAGCGACCCCGCCGACCCGACCGGGCCGCCACGTGTCCACCGTCATTTCTTGTTATCCGGGCCGAACCGGTGGTGGATCACCACCGGCGCAGCCCGAGTGAGGGGCTCCATGTCTTCGTCCGATCTCGCCGTCGTCGTTCTCGCCGCAGGGCAGGGCACCCGCATGAAGTCGTCCCTCCCCAAGGTTCTTCACCCGCTCGCGGGACTGCCTCTCATCGGGCACGTGCTCACGACGGCGGAGGCCCTCGGAGCAGCGCACATCGTGACCGTCGTGCGGCACGAGCGCGACCGCGTCGTCGAGGCCGTCTCGACGTTCTCGCCTCGCGCGATCGTCGTCGACCAAGACGAGGTCCCGGGCACCGGTCGCGCGGTCGAGGTCGCGGTCGACGCCCTGCCCGCCGACTTCGACGGCCACGTCGTCGTCTTGAGTGCGGATGTTCCGCTGCTCGACGCCGCGACGGTCGGCGGTCTCGTCGACGCGCACCGCGCATCCGGCGACGCCCTCACCCTCTTGAGCGCCGTGCTCGACGACCCGACGGGCAACGGCCGTATCCTGCGCGACGCGGCGGGCACTTTCCTCTCGATCGTCGAGCAGAAAGACGGTTCGGCCGCCGAGCTCGCGGTGCGCGAGGTCAACGCGGGCGTCTACGTCTTCGACGCCGCCGTGTTGCGCTCGGTGCTCGCCTCCATCGGCACCGACAACGCCCAGCGGGAGAAATACCTCACGGATGCCGCAGCCGAGGTGCGCGCTGCCGGCGCGGGGATCGCGGCCGTCGCCGTCTCCGACCACTGGCTCGTCGCGGGGATCAACGACCGCGTGCAGCTCTCCGCGGCGGGTGTCGAACTGAACGCGCGCATCGTGAGGCGCTGGCAGCTCGCGGGCGTCACGATCGTCGACCCCGCCTCGACCTGGATCGACGTCACGGCGACCCTCGCACCCGACGTCGAGGTGCGCCCGGGCACCCAGATCCTCGGCGCCACCGCGATCGAGTCCGGCGCCGTGGTGGGCCCTGACACGACACTCGTCGATTGCGAGATCGGCGCGGGCGCCGTCGTCACTCGCACCGACGCGACCCTCGCGGTCGTCGGCGCGGGAGCGACCGTCGGCCCGTTCGCCTACCTGCGTCCCGGCACGACCCTCGGCGCCGACGGCAAGATCGGCACTTTCGTCGAGACCAAGAATTCGACGATCGGCGAGGGGAGCAAGGTGCCGCACTTGAGCTACGTCGGAGACACCGTCGTGGGTGAGCACTCCAACGTGGGCGCGGGCACGATCACCGCCAACTACGACGGTGTCGCGAAGCACAAGACGGTCGTCGGGTCGCACGTGCGCACGGGGTCGCACAACGTCTTCGTCGCGCCGGTTAGAATCGGTGACGGAGCCTATACCGGCGCCGGCACGGTCGTCCGCAAAGACGTTCCCGCTGGAGCCCTCGCCATCACGGCGGCTTCGCAGAGGAACATGGCCGGCTGGGTTGCACAGAATCGCGCCGGCACCGCTGCTGCTCAGGCAGCTGCGGCTGCTGGCGTCGACTCCGCCGAGTAGGTCATCACCGTCGGTTCGCCGGCAGAGAGCAGGATGCGTGTCCGAGATCACCGTCACCGGACAGAAGAGGCTCGTGCTGGTCTCCGGTCGGGCCCACCCCCAGCTCGCCGTCGACATCGCGAGCGCCCTCGGTTCGGAGCTCGTGCACACCGACGCTCGCACATTCGCGAACGGCGAGATCTACGCACGCTACGACGAGAGCGTGCGCGGGTGCGACGCGTTCGTCATCCAGTCACACACGACCCCGATCAACGAGTGGCTCATGGAGCAGCTCATCATGGTCGACGCTCTCAAGCGCGCGTCCGCGAAGCGCATCACCGTCGTCGCCCCCTTCTATCCCTACGCGCGCCAAGACAAGAAGGGCCGCGGTCGCGAGCCGATCAGCGCCCGACTCGTCGCCGATCTCTTCAAGGCCGCCGGCGCCGACCGCATCATGAGCGTCGACCTCCACGCCGCGCAGATCCAGGGCTTCTTCGACGGCCCCGTCGACCACCTCTTCGCGATGCCCGTGCTCCTCGAGCATTTCCGCGTGAACCTCGACTCCTCCGACCTCACGGTCGTCTCCCCCGACATGGGTCGCGTGCGCGTGGCCGACATCTGGAGCCAGAAGCTCGGCGCACCGCTCGCGATCATCCACAAGCGTCGCGACCCGCGCGTGCACAACCAGGTCGAGGTTCGCGAGATCGTCGGGGATGTCGACGGCCGCACGTGTCTCATCGTCGACGACCTCATCGACACCGGGCGCACGATCGCATCGGCTGCCGAGGCCCTCAAAGCCCAGGGCGCCACGCGCGTCATCGTCGCGGCGACCCACGCGGTGTTCTCCGACCCGGCGACCGAGCTGCTGCAGAGCGAATTCATCGATTCGGTCGTCGTGACCGACACCCTTCCCCTCCCCGCTGAGAAGCGCTTCGACACGCTCACGGTGCTGCCGATCGCGCCGCTCATCGCGCGGGCTATCAGCGCCGTCTTCAACGACGGCTCGGTCACGTCGATGTTCGACGGCGCCGCCTGAGCCCAGTGCTGCCTGAGCCCGGCGCAGCCTGAGCACCGAACGGCCGATCGCGGTCGCGGTCGCGAATGGCTGTTCCCGCGGACGCTGAACAGCAGTTCGCGACCGCGATGCAGCGCGAGCTCAGGACCCGATCGTCGGAACGGGCAGGCGAGCTCCGCTCGGGATGATCCCGAGCGAGGCGACGAGGCGGTCGCCACCGAACGCCCCCACCGAGTAGCACTGCCATCCTGGCCCGCCGGGACCGAAGAACTCGAAACGTGCCGATGCTCCCGTGGCGTCGGGCGTCTCGAAATCCACCCAGGTCGCGCACGCCGCGGCGGCGGTCGACGAGCCGACCGAGAGGGTCGTGACGATGCCCGGGAGGACGAGGGCGATGATTCCCAGGATCACGACGACGCGCATGACGCGCACCACGTTCTTGCTGCGCAGCGGTCGCCCGTCGCCGGGCTCATAGCCGGCGAGTTCGGGGTGGTGGTCTGACATGGCCTCCCCAGTGTGTCACGGGCGGTGTCGCGCGCATGCTCAGGGTCGAGCGAGACCCATCCGTTACCATCGGCTCAATGTCTACTGCATCTCACCGCTCCGCCCCACGGGCTGACGACACAGCCGCACCCGTGGCTCGGCACGGTCGACTCCGCAGCGGGCACCCCGTCGGCTTCGTCGCGCGCGTCGTCGCGGCGACCCTCGCGGTCGTGCTCGTGAGCACGGCGAGCGTCGCGGCTTTCGCCGTCTACAACCTCACCTCGGCCGTCGGGCCGGGCGTGAGTCTCGCGGGCGAAGACGACGATCCCGTGCAGATCGGGGCGATCGAGGGTGGCGTCAACCTCCTCCTCGTCGGGAGCGACAGCGGTGGCGGCAACGCGGCATACGGTGAACGCGACGCCGAGCTCAACGACGTGACGATGCTCATGCACATCTCCGAGGATCACGAGCGGGCCACGGTCGTGAGCTTTCCGCGTGACCTCTTCGTCGACATCCCCGAGTGCACGGGCCCCGACGGCACCGTCTACAACCCGGCGTACAGCGCGAAGATCAACTCCGCGTTGAGCCGCGGCGGGCTCGCGTGCGTCGTCCTCACCGTCGAGGCCCTCACCGGGCTCGACATCCCCTATGCCGCCGAGATCGAATTCGACGGTGTTATCGCGATGTCGAACGCCGTCGGCGGGGTTCCCGTGTGCGTCGCGACGCCCATCGACGACCGCCAGATCAGCTTCCAGCTCGATGCCGGGGAGCACTCGCTCTCGGGCTTCGACGCCCTCCAGTTCTTGCGTTCGCGCTACGGGGTCGGCGACGGCAGCGACACGACGCGCATCAGCAACCAGCAGCAGTTCCTCTCGTCGCTCGTGCGCACACTCAAGAGCTCCGACACGCTCTCGAACCCCGTGAGGCTCTACGGGATCGCGACGGCGGCGACGCAGAACCTGCAGCTCTCCAACAGCCTGCAGAGCGTCGACACGATGGTGTCGATCGCGAGTGCGCTGCGCGACATCCCGCTCGAAGAGGTCGTGTTCGTGCGATACCCGAGCGGGTCGGGCACGAGCAACGGCCAGTCGGGCGTCGTCGCGATCGAGACGGCGGCGACAGAGCTCATCGCCGCGATCGAGGCCGACCTCCCCCTGACTCTCACGGGCGACACCGGCGGCGGAACCATCGACCCCGACGCCCTCGACGAGAACGGCGTTCCCGTCGAGCCCGAGGTGCCCGACGTGCCCGAGGAGACGCCGGGGGAGACTCCCCCGCCGTCGGCAGACCCGAGCGCCCCGACCACTCCCGCGCCGAGCGAGGGCACCGCAGACGGCGAGACGCCGCGAGTCGACCTGCCCGACACCGTCGAGGGTCAGACGGCCGACCAGGAGACCTGCACCGCGGGTCAGACCGCGGGCGGCTGACGCGGGAGCCGCACCGCGTCGCCCTGAGCTGCGTTGAGTACACAGCGCCGGGGGGCGGCGACAGGCTCAGCGAACGGCCGCTCGGCCGCTCCCTGAGCCCGTCGAGCGACTAGTGCCCGCTGCCCTCGGTCTCGACCTCGGAGCGGTCGGCCGACCACAGCGTGTGGAACACGCCGGGCTTGTCGACGCGCTTGTAGGTGTGGGCTCCGAAGAAGTCGCGCTGGCCCTGCACGAGCGCCGCGGGGAGCCGCGTGGACGCGAGCGAGTCGTAGTAGCTCAGCGCCGCGCCGAATCCGGGGATCGGGATGCCCGAGAGGGCGGCCGTCGAGACGATCCGGCGCCACGCCGCTTCACCGTCGGCGACGGCCTTCGCGAAATACGGGTCTTCGAGCAGAGTCGAGATGCCGGGGTTGTTCTCGTAGGCCTCGACGATGCGGTTGAGGAACTGCGCGCGGATGATGCATCCGCCGCGCCAGATCTTCGCGACCGCACCCTTGTCGATGTTCCAGCCGTAATCGAGGGCTCCCGCGATGATCACGTCGAAGCCCTGGGCGTAGGCGACGACCTTCGAGGCGTAGAGCGCAGCGCGCACGTCGTCTTCGAAGTTGTCGCTCGCCGAGTGGATCTCGGGGCGGCTCGTGATGGTCTTCTGCACGGCCTCGCGCTGGTCGGGCTTGCTCGACACGGCGCGGGCGAACACGGCCTCGGCGATTCCGCCGACGGGCACGCCGAGCCCGAGGGCGTTCTGCACGGTCCAGACCCCGGTTCCCTTCGAGCCCGCCTCATCGACGATGACGTCGACGAGGGGCTTGCCGGTCTCCGCATCGACCTGTCGCAGCACCTCCGCGGTGATCTCGATGAGATACGACTCGAGGTCGCCGCCGTTCCACTCGTCGAAGACGTCGGCGATCGCGGCGGGCTCGTGCCCCCCGACTCGGCGCAAGAGGTCGTAGGCCTCGGCGATGAGCTGCATGTCGGCGTACTCGATGCCGTTGTGGATCATCTTGACGAAGTGGCCGGCGCCGTCGGTGCCGATGTGGGTCACGCACGGTTCGCCCTCGGCGACGGCGGCGATGGACGAGAGGATCGGCCCGAGGGTCTCGTAGGCCTCGGCCGAGCCTCCCGGCATGATCGACGGGCCGTTGAGCGCACCCTCCTCGCCGCCCGAGATTCCCGCGCCGACGAAGTTGATGCCCGTGGCACGCACGGCCTTCTCGCGGCGGATGGTGTCGGTGAAGAGCGCGTTGCCGCCGTCGACGATGATGTCGCCGGGCTCGAACGCCTCGGTGAGCTGGTCGATCACGGCGTCGGTTCCCCGCCCGGCCTGCACCATGATGATGGCGGTGCGGGGCTTCGAGAGCGATGCCGCGAAGTCCTCGATCGACTTCGAGGCGATGAAGCCGGCTTCCGGGTGCTCCGAGAGCAGGAGGTCGGTGCGCTCGGGGGAGCGGTTGTAGACGGCGACGGTGTTGCCCTCGCGGCTCGCGAGGTTGCGGGCGAGGTTCGACCCCATCACCGCCAACCCGACGACTCCGATGTTCGCTTGAGTGGCCCGATCTGACATGCGGTTGCTCCTCGCAATTTCACGTGCTGGGTGCCGTCGGCGCGATCGCTGCGGCTCGATTCAGCCTAGAACACGACTTTTCTTGCTTGTCGTGTGTCGCCCGGGGTCAGTATGGACCTCATCGACTGCTAGTGTCTTCGGTTAAGTCTGATTTAAACGGCAATTCCGTTGATGTTGTCAGACGTAATGACGCGTCCTGATACCGAAGGAGAAATGTGCCGACCTCCATCCCCCCACTCATCGTCATGGGTGTCTCCGGCTCCGGAAAGTCGACGATCGGTCAGGCTCTCGCCGACCACTTCGACGTCGAGTTCATCGACGGAGACGACCTGCACCCCCGCGCCAACAAGGCGAAGATGGCGGCGGGCCACGCGCTCAACGACGAAGACCGCGCCCCCTGGCTCGAGATCATCGCCGATCGCGTCGGCGCCGAACTCGCCGACGGCAAGCCCATCGTCGTCGCGTGCTCGGCGCTCAAGAAGCGCTACCGCGGCGTGCTCAACAGCCACGCGCCGAGCACCGTCTTCGTGCACCTCGTCGGCGGACGCGATCTCATCGCCGACAGGCAGTCGCGTCGCAACCACGAGTACATGCCCGTGACCCTCCTCGACTCGCAGTTCGACACCCTCGAGCCCCTCGTCGAGGGCGAACGCGGCATCGCCGTGGACATCGCCCAGGGCCCCGAATCCATCGTCGCCGAGGTCGCGCAGCGCCTCCGCGACCTCCAAACCCCCACCAGCACGACCAACCAGTAAGGACAATGATGACCGAGCTCGAACTCCTGTGGGAGCTCCCCACCTGGGGACTCCTCCTGATCGCGGCGGGAGCCATCGCGCTCCTGCTCGTGCTGATCATCGGGGCGCGCATCCACGCGTTCCTCGCCCTCATCATCGTGAGCCTCGTCACCGCGATCGCCACGGGAATCCCGCTCGACCAGGTCATCCCGACCCTGACATCCGGGTTCGGAAGCACTCTCGCCTCCGTCGCCCTCCTCGTCGGACTCGGGGCGATGCTCGGCCGCATGCTCGAGATCAGTGGCGGCGCCCAAGTGCTCACGGATGCGCTCATCCGCACCTTCGGTGAGAAGAAAGCCCCCCTCGCGCTCTCCGTCGCCTCGCTCGCGATGGGCTTCCCGATCTTCTTCGACGCGGGCCTCGTGGTCATGCTCCCGATCATCTTCGCCGTCGCGCGTCGCCTCGGCGGCTCGCTGCTGCTCTACGCGTTCCCCGCGGCGACCGCGTTCTCGGTCATGCACATCTTCGTTCCGCCGCACCCCGGCCCCGTCGCCGCGACCGGCCTCCTCGGCGCGGATGTCGGCGTCGTGCTCGTCTTCGGTCTGCTCATCGCGATCCCGACCTGGTACATCGTCGGATACAAGTTCGGAACCTACCTGGGCCGCAAGTACGACATCGCGATCCCGACGATCCTCTCCGGCGTCAAGGACGACCCCGAGATGGACGAGTTCAAGTCGGCTCCCCGCCTCGGAACCATCATCTTCCTGCTCGTTCTGCCGCTCATCCTCATCTTCCTCAACACGGGACTCAACGCTCTCGCGACGGCCGAGGTCGTGTCGCTCGACTCTCCCGTCGTGCAGGGGCTCCGCTTGCTCGGTGAGACTCCGATCGCGCTCCTCATCACCGTCGTGCTCGCCATGTGGCTCCTCGGGTGGCGCAACGGCAAGCGCCGCTCGCTCGTCGAGAGCATCGTCGACAGCGCCCTCGGGCCCGTGTGCGCGATCATCCTCATCACGGGTGCCGGTGGCATGTTCGGTGGGGTGCTCCGCGCGAGCGGCATCGGCGGTGCCCTCGCCGAGTCGCTCGACGCCCTCGGCCTTCCGCTCATCGTCGCGGGCTTTGTCATCGCCGCGATCATCCGTGTCGCGCAGGGCTCCGCGACGGTCGCGCTCACGACGGCGGCCGCCCTCGTGCAGCCCGTCGTCGCCGCCGACTCGAGCCTCAACGCCGTCGAGCTCGCGGCCCTCGTGCTCGCGCTCGCCGCCGGATCGGTCTTCGCGGGCCACGTCAACGACTCGGGCTTCTGGCTCGTGAGCAGGTTCTTCGGCATGGACACCCAGACGACCCTCAAGACCTGGACGGTCGGCCAGGCTCTCGTCGGCATCTGCGGGTTCGCGTTCGCGCTCCCGATCTTCCTCGTCGCCGGGTTGTTCTGATCATGACGGGCATCTTCGACCTCACCGGTCGCATCGCGCTCGTCACCGGATCGAGTCGCGGAATCGGCCGGGCCATCGCCCACGGTCTCGCGACCGCCGGGGCGACGGTCGTGCTCCACGGCCGCGACCCCGAGAGGCTCGCGGCGACGACATCCGATTTCGAGGTGGCGTTCGGCAGCGCCCGCGTGCGGTCGGTGGCGTTCGACGTGACGGATGCCTCCGCCGTCGTCGCGGGCATCGCCGAGGTCGAGTCGTCGGCGGGTCACCTCGCGGTGCTCGTGAACAACGCGGGCATCCAGCACCGCGAGCCGCTCCTCGACCTCGCGGTCGAGGACTGGGACCGCGTTCTGCGCACCGACCTCACGAGCGCGTTCCTCGTCGGTCGCGAGGTCGCGCGCGGCATGATCGCTCGCGGTGGCGGCAAGATCATCAACATCGCGTCGGTGCAGGCCGATCTCGCGCGCCAGTCGATCGGTGCATACACGGCGGCGAAGGGCGGCTTGCGCAACCTCACTCGCGCGATGACCGTCGAGTGGGCCGCGCACAACGTGCAGGTCAACGCGATCGCCCCCGGTTACATCCACACGGAGATGACGCAGAAGCTCGTCGACGACCCCGAGTTCAACTCGTGGATCCTCGGCCGCACGCCCGCCCACCGCTGGGGCACGACGGCCGACATCGTCGGCCCGGCCGTGTGGCTCGCGTCATCCGGTTCCGACTTCGTCAACGGTCAGGTCGTCTTCATCGACGGCGGGATGACGGTGGTCGTATGAGCGAGTCGAACATCGCCGTCGTCGCGCACGCGAAAGACGACCTCCGGGTCGACGTCGTGCCCGTGCCGGTCGTCGCTGCAGACGAAGCGCTCGTGCGCGTCGCCTTCGGTGGCGTGTGCGGCTCCGACCTGCACTACTGGACCCACGGCGCCGCGGGGGAGTCGATTCTGCGCGACCCGATGGTGCTCGGGCACGAGGTCGTCGGCACGGTCGAGACGGCGGCCGCGGATGGCTCGGGCCCGGCCCGAGGCACGCTCGTCGCCGTGCATCCCGCGACCCCCCGCCCCGTCGAGGGTGTGCGGTATCCCGAGGATCGCCCGAACCTCGCCCCCGGCACGACTTACCTCGGCAGCGCGGCGCACCGCCCGCACACCGAGGGGGCGTTCGCACGATTCGTCGCGCTGCCCTCGCGCATGCTGCGGCCGCTCCCCGCGGGTCTCTCGCTGCGCGACGCGGCGCTCGTCGAGCCCGCGAGCGTCGCGTGGCACGCGGTGTCCCGCGCGGGAGACGTCGCGGGCAGGTCGGCGCTCGTCATCGGAACGGGGCCGATCGGCGCCCTCGTGATCGCCGTGCTCAAACGCGCGGGAGCGACGAGCATCACGGCCGTCGACATGCACGAGAAGCCCCTCGAGATCGCGCGCGCCCTCGGGGCCACCGCGACGATCGCGGCGACCGACGTCGACGCGATCGCCGCGGTGCAAGCCGACATCGTCGTCGAGTCGTCGGGAAGCTGGCGGGGTCTCGCCTCCGCCGTGCGCGGGGCGGCGCGCGGGGGTCGCGTGGTCATGGTCGGCCTGCTCCCCTCGGGAGAGCAGCCCGCGCTCGTGAGCCTCGCGATCACTCGCGAACTCGAGCTCGTCGGCTCGTTCCGTTTCGCCGACGAGATCGACGAGGTCATCGCGGCGCTCGCCGACGGGTCTCTCATCGTCGACGCTGTCGTGACCCACGAGTTCGACGCCGAGGACGCCCTCGAGGCGTTCGCGGTCGCGGCGGACTCGGCGTCGAGCGGCAAGGTGCTGCTCCGGTTCTGAGGAGCGCTAGCCGCGGGGCACGCCGTCCCACACGTGCTCGACCTCGGAGACCGTGCGGCGCATGATGAGCTCCATGGCATCGTGGGCGCGCTGGGGGTGCGCGGCGTGCACCGCCTCCGCGACATCCATGTGCCACTGGAGCGCTTCCTCGTGGGGATGGGTGGGCATGAGTCCGAGGTCGGTGCGCCCGCGCAGCACGGCGGCGATCATCTCGTTCATCGCCGAGAACATCTCGTTGCCGCTCGCCTTGAGCACGAGGGCGTGAAAGCGGATGTCGAGCTCGAGGAACGCGTCGAGGTCGCCCGAGCGGCCGATCGTGCGCATGTGAGCGGCGACCGCGAGCAGTTCCGCGCCGAGCTCGGGGCTCGCGTGCCGTGCTGCGAGCTCTGCGGCGAACGGCTCGACGGCCGTACGCAGTTCAGTGAGGGAACGCAGTTGGGCACCGTCGTCGGTCACGGCGATACGCCACGCGATCACGTGGGGGTCGAAGACGTTCCACTCGGATGCGGGGAGCACGCGGATTCCGACCCTCTTGACCGACGTCACGAGACCGAGCGACCTCAGCACCCTGATGGCCTCGCGGATGACGGAGCGCCCGACCCCGAGCGACACCGCGAGGTCGTCGGCGAGCACGACCGCTCCGGCGGGGAGGGTGCCGCCGACGACGCGTCGACCGAGCTCGTCGACGGCGTGATCGTGCAGGCTACTCATGGGTGCAGAATACCGGGCGGCGCCCGCGGAACACCGCGGAGCAGCGGCCCGCGAAACCGGCCCGCGCGGCGGTCTCGACGCGAGCGTGTAAACTCGGGCACTGTACTTCGGCGAGGGATCGTCGTCGGCTGCGGAAACCGCGTCCGACCGACATCCGTGATCGACGCGGTGGGCAGGCAGTCCGAACGGGCACACGTCTTTCCTCACGCTGACATGCGTTCGAGTTGACCAGAACACCGTGGCCCGCCTCACGAGGACGGCGCCCGCTAAAGGAGATGACCATGGCTGAGACCACCCCCAAAGACAAGAACGCCGGCGGCATGAGCAGCGCCGACCGCGCGGGCACGAGCAAGAAGTCGCAGGTCGAGAGCAACGTTCTCGCCGCCGAGATCCGCACCTCGTTCGGTAAGGGCGCGGCCCGCAAGCTGCGCGCCCTCGGCAAGATTCCCGCCGTCGTCTACGGTCACGGCACCGAGCCCCAGCACCTCACCCTCCCGGGCCACGAGGTCGCTCTGCTCCTGCGCAAGGCGAACGCCGTGCTCGACCTCGACATCGAGGGCACGAGCCAGCTCGCCCTCGTGAAGGACGTGCAGAAGGACCCGGTCAAGCAGCTCATCGAGCACGTCGACCTCATCGTCATCCGTCGCGGTGAGAAGGTCGTCGTCGACATCCCCGTGCACGTCGAGGGCGACACCTTCCCCGGCACGATCGCGCAGCTCGAGAGCCCGACCATCTCGGTCGAGGCCGAGGCCACGCACATCCCCGAGAGCGTCTCGATCAGCGTCGAGGGCTACGAGGAGGGCACCCAGGTGCTCGCCGACGACCTCACGCTCCCCAAGGGTGCGACGCTCGTCACCGACCCGGAGACCCTCGTGGTCAACGTCATCACGCCGCAGCTCGACCTCACGAGCGACGCCGACCCCGAGCCCGAAGACGACGAGTCGGCCGAGGGTGACTCCGACGAGTCCGGAGACGACAGCACGAACGACGGCTCCGACGAGAAGTCGGAGTAGTCACGGCCCTCTTCGGCCGTCAGGCGCCGGCGCCATCGGATCGATGGCTCGTAGTCGGGCTCGGTAACCCCGGGCCCGGCTACGCCGGCAACCGCCACAACGTCGGCCAGATGATCGTGGGCGAGCTCGCCGATCGCGCGCGGGCGTCGTTCAAGAAGCACCGTGCGAACGCCGTGGTCGCCGAGGGGCGCACGGCACCCGGTGGCCCGTCGTTCGTGCTCGCCAAACCGAACACGTTCATGAACGTGTCCGGGGGCCCCGTCGCGGGCCTCGCCAAGTATTACGGCGTGCCGCACGAGCGCATCGTGATCGTGCACGACGAGCTCGACATCCCCTTCGACACCGTCAAGCTCAAGAGCGGCGGCGGTCACGGCGGGCACAACGGTCTGCGCGACATCATCCAGGCCACGGGCTCGCCCGACTTCGTGCGCGTGCGTGTGGGCATCGGGCGCCCTCCCGGTCGCCAGCCCGCCGCCGACTTCGTGCTCAAAGACTTCTCGTCGGTCGAGAAGCAGACGCTCCCGTCGCTCGTCTCCGACGCAGCGGATGCCGTCGAACTTCTCGCGAGCGAGGGTCTGACCGCCGCGCAACTCAAGTTCCACACCGCGAGCTGACCGCGCGGTTTCGCAGGACCCTCTGGTGTCGGAGGCTCAGAAACTCCGGCGATTGCTGCGCTGTCGGCAGAACTTCCTGCATCTCCGTCGGCCCACGGGGCTCGGGCAGGGCGGTCTGGCGGCGCATGCCCGCCGTGTGGGCCCGCAGCGGTCGCTGTCAGTGGGCGCGCGTAGACTTCTGCGGTGTCACTTTCAGGCTTGATTGCGGGGCTTTCGCGCGCCCAGACTTTCGGCGACGCCCTCGAATACGCTTCGGGCAGCGCCGACTTCTCCCTCGTCGACGGGTTGCGCGCGCCGCTGCTCGCGGGGCTCCTCGATCGGCGCGAGGGTCCGCAAGCGCTCTTCGCGATCGTCGCGACCGGTCGCGACTCCGAGTCGCTGCGATCCGCCTTGCCGAGCGTGCTGCCTGACGCCGAACTCGTGGAGTTCCCGGCGTGGGAGACCCTCCCGCACGAGCGCTTGAGCCCGAGCGCGGAGACGGTCGGCAAACGCATCCGCGCCCTCCGCAGGCTCGCCGCGTGGCAAGCGGCGGTCGACGCGCAGCGCGCGGGCGGGGCGACCGCCGACTCGACTGCCGAGCCGGTTCGCGACATCGTCATCGTCGCGAGCGTGCGCGCCGCCCTGCAGCCGCTCTCCGACAACCTCACGAGCCTCGAGCCGCTGCGACTCGAGGCCGGGGGCCGCGGCTACAACCTCGGCACGATCGCCGTGCAGCTCATCGATCTCGCCTACTCGCGCGTCGACATGGTCACGCGACGCGGCGAGTTCGCGGTGCGCGGCGGCATTCTCGACGTCTTCGCTCCCGACGCCGAGCACCCCGTGCGCGTCGAGTTCTTCGGCGACGAGGTCGAGCACATCCGCTTGTTCTCGGTCGCCGACCAGCGGTCGCTGCCCGACGCCGTCGAGGTCGCGGAACTCCCGCCGAGTCGCGAGATGCTTCTGAGCCCCGAGGTGCGCCAGCGTGCCGCCGAGATGCAGCACGAGTTTCCGAGTCTCACGCAGATGCTCGCCAAGATCGCCGAGGGCATCCCCGTCGACGGCATGGAGTCGCTCGCGCCCGCCCTCGTCGACAGGCTCGTGCCCATCACCCACTACCTGCCCGCGGATGCCGCGATCGCGGTGCTCTCGCCCGAGCGCGTCGCGGCGCGAGCCGTCAGTCTCGTCGAGACCAACCGGGAGTTCTTGAGCGCGGCGTGGAACGCGGCCACGGCCGGCGCCGAAGCGCCCATCGACCTCGACTCGGGAGACTTCTTGAGCCTCATGGGGCTCCGCGAGGCCGCGGGGTCTCGCGCGTGGTGGACGATGAGCTCGTTCGACTCGGGTGCCGCCGAGCCCACGGCCGCGGCGGGCGGAGCCGACAGCACGACGGCCCTCGCGAAGCTCACGGATGCCGACATCAGCGCGCTCGTCGACGACGCGGGCGAATACGTCCGCGTCGTCGCCGACACCGTGCCGAGTTTCACGGGTCAGGCCGAGGGCGCGATCGAGCACGTCGGTCGTCGACTCGGTGAGGGCTGGAGCGTCGTCGTCGTCGCGGAGGGCGCGGGGCTCGTCGAGCGCGCGGCCGAGGCTCTCGGCGAGCACGGTTTCGCGGCGCGCGCCGTCGACGACCTCCCGGAGGAGCTCGACGACGGTGTCGCGTATCTCGTCAAGGCGGGGGTCGAGGCCGGGTTCGAGCTGCCCGACATCCGTCTCGCCGTGCTCGGCGAAGCCGAGTTCTACGGGCGCACGGCGGGCTACGGCGGCAGGCAGGTCAAGAAGCTCGCGACGAGGCGCAAGAACGTCGTCGACCCTCTGCAGCTCAAGGCCGGCGACATCGTCGTGCACAACACCCACGGCATCGGGCGGTTCATCGAGCTCGTGCAGCGCGAGGTGAGCTCGGGTGGCCGCAACGCCGTCAAGAACAGTCGCGAGTATCTCGCGATCGAATACGCGCCGAGCAAGCGCGGATACCCCGGAGACAAGCTCTTCGTGCCGACCGACCAGCTCGACCTCCTCACGCGCTACGTGGGCGGTGAAGCGCCCACGCTCAGCAAGATGGGCGGGAGCGATTGGTCGGCGGCCAAGGGCAAGGCGCGACGCGCGGTGCGCGACATCGCGGTCGAGCTCGTGAAGCTCTATTCGGCGCGCATGGCGAGCCGCGGACACGCGTTCGGCCCCGACACCCCGTGGCAGCGCGAGCTCGAGGAGGCGTTCCCGTTCGCCGAGACCCCCGACCAGCTCACGACGATCGACGAGGTCAAGGCCGACATGGAGCGGCCCATCCCCATGGACCGTCTCATCGCCGGTGACGTCGGCTACGGCAAGACCGAGGTCGCCGTGCGCGCCGCGTTCAAGGCCGTGCAAGACGGCAAGCAAGTCGTGATGCTCGTTCCGACGACGCTGCTCGTGCGTCAGCACCTCGAGACCTTCCAGGAGCGCTTCGCCGGGTTCCCCGTGCACTTGAGGGCGCTCAGCAGATTCCAGACCGAGAAGGAGTCGAAGGAGGCGATCGAGGGGCTCGCCGACGGCAGCGTCGACATCGTCATCGGAACGCACCGCTTGCTCGCGAAGGGCGTCGTCGTCAAAGACCTCGGTCTCGTGATCATCGACGAGGAGCAGAGGTTCGGGGTCGAGCACAAAGACGCGCTGAAGAAGCTCAAGACCAACGTCGACATCCTCGCGATGAGTGCGACGCCGATCCCGCGAACGCTCGAGATGGCGGTCACGGGGATCCGCGAGATGTCGACGCTCGCGACGCCTCCCGAAGACCGCCACCCGATCCTCACGTTCGTGGGGCCGTACAGCCCCAACCAGGTGAGCGCCGCGATCCGCCGCGAACTCCTGCGCGAGGGCCAGGTCTTCTTCGTGCACAACCGGGTGTCGAGCATCAATCGCGTGGCATCCCAGCTCGCCGAGCTCGTTCCCGAGGCGCGCGTGGCCGTGGCCCACGGGCAATTGCCCGAGCACGTGCTCGAGCAAGTGATGGTCGACTTCTGGGAGCGCAAGTTCGACGTGCTCGTCTCGACGACGATCATCGAGACCGGGCTCGACATCGCCAACGCGAACACCCTCATCATCGACCGCGCAGACAAGTACGGCCTCTCGCAACTGCACCAGTTGCGCGGGCGGGTCGGGCGAGGGCGGGAGCGGGCATACGCCTACTTCCTCTACGACGCCGAGAAGCCCCTCGGCGAGGTCGCGCACGACCGTCTCGCGACGATCGCGGCGAACAACGAGCTCGGCGCGGGCATGCAGGTGGCTCTCAAAGACCTCGAGATCCGCGGAGCGGGAAACCTCCTCGGCGGCGAGCAGTCCGGTCACATCGCGGGCGTCGGTTTCGACCTCTACCTGCGCATGATCGGCGAGGCCGTGAGTTCGTTCCGTGGCGACGTCGCCGAGGGGCAGACCGAGTTGCGGCTCGAGCTGCCCGTGGATGCGCACATCCCCGAGGATTACGTCGAGAGCGAGCGTCTGCGGCTCGAGGCCTACCAGAAGCTCTCGTCGGCGAGCGGGCCCGCATCGGCCGACGCGGCGATCGACCAGGTGCTCGACGAGCTCGCCGACCGCTACGGCGAGCCGCCCGCGGCGGTGCACAACCTCGTGGCGGTCTCGAGGCTGCGCCGGATGGCGCAGAAGGCGGGTCTCTCAGAGGTCGTGGCGATGGGCACGAACCTCCGGGTCGCGGGCATGGAGCTCGCCGACTCGATCCAGGTGCGGATGCAGCGCCTCTACCCGGGGGCGCGCTACTTCGCCCAGACCTCGTCGGTGTCGATTCCGATGCCGAAGGTCGACGGCGCGACTCTCACCGACGCCGCCCTCATCGAGTGGACGAGGGGCCTGCTCGTGTCGATCTTCGGCGCCGAGACGGTCACCGCACCCGAGGTGGACTCGGCGTCGACCTAGTCGACGGCTCGCGGTGCACCCCGTAGACGATCACCGGGATGAGCACGAGCGATCGCACGTCGATGAGCGCGTGCGCGACGATCGGCAGGAGAATCGACCCCGTCGCGAGGTAGAGCGCCATGAGTGCGGCCCCGATGACGGTCGACCCGACGACTCCCGCAACGCCCTGGTAGGCGTGGAGCGCGCCGAAGACCGCGACACTCGCGACGATCGCCACGAGAGCGCTGCCGGTCACGCCGAAGACGATCGCCGGGAGCGCGAGC
The DNA here is from genome assembly GCF_046600695.1 of Marisediminicola sp. LYQ85. Classification (NCBI taxonomy): domain Bacteria; kingdom Bacillati; phylum Actinomycetota; class Actinomycetes; order Micrococcales; family Microbacteriaceae; genus Marisediminicola; species Marisediminicola sp. LYQ85. Next base: position 1,587,096 of record NZ_JBKIWO010000001.1, on the reverse strand, counting down.
CGGAAGAGCAGCTCCTCGACGATGCCCGCGTTCACCGAGAGCGCTGCGCCGTAGGGCAGTTCGCGGCGGTTGCGGGGGAGCAGGGTGTGGATGTCGCCGATCGTCGGCACGGTGTCGACCGAGCGTGCGAGAAAGAGCACGAGGGTGCCGCCGACGAGAACGACGGCGGCGACCGACCACGCGACGACGTCGAGCAGGCCGCCCGTCGACTCCCACCACGACCGCGCCGACGCGACCCACCAGACCCCGTCGACCTCGTCGAGGAGCAGCGGGACGTACTGCCACACGAACGCGAGCACGACGACCGACGCTCCGCCGAACGTGAGGAGTGAGTCGAGGAGCCAGCGCCGCATCGCGCGGACACGTCGCCTCGTGCTGCGAAAGCGCGTGAATCGGCGGTAGTCCCTGCGGTCCCGCTTTATGGCGCGCGCCACGAGGAGCGCGAGGAGACCCGCGAGGAGCGCGCCGAGTGTCCACGGTGCTCCCGGCCACGCGGGGTCGATCATCGTCGGCCGGTCGGGTCGAGTGGGGGAGGCATCGCATCCATGATGGAACACCGTGACCAGAAAATCTTCCGCCGGTGTCGGCTTCACCTCCGATCGCGGCCCGGTGCTCATCGCCCTCATGGTCACGACGGGGCTCGTCGCGATCGACGCGACCATCCTGGCGACGGCGGTGCCGACGATCGTCTCCGAGCTCGGCGGTTTCGCACAGTTCCCGTGGCTGTTCTCGATCTACCTCCTGGGCCAGGCGGTCTCGGTGCCGATCTTCTCCAAGCTCGCCGACACCGTGGGGCGCAAGCCCATAATCCTCGTCGGCATCGGTCTGTTCCTCGTCGGGTCGGTCCTGTGTGGGTTCGCGTGGGACATGACGTCGCTCATCGTGTTCCGCGCCGTGCAGGGGCTCGGGGCGGGCGCCGTGCAGCCCATCGCCATCACGATCGCGGGGGACATTTACACGCTCCGGGAACGCGCGAAAGTGCAGGGTTATCTCGCGAGTGTCTGGGCGATCTCCTCGGTCGTCGGACCGACCCTCGGCGGGGTCTTCTCCGAGTTCGTGTCCTGGCGCTGGATCTTCTTCATCAACATCCCCCTGTGCATCGCGGCGGGGGTGCTTCTCGTGCGCCAGTATCACGAGACCCTCGAACCCCGGAGGCACCGCATCGACTACCTCGGTGCTGCCCTCCTCGCCGCGAGCCTGACCCTCGTGATCCTCGGCATCCTCGAGGGCGGTCAGGCTTGGGCGTGGAACTCGCCGCAGAGCCTCACCGTCTTCGCCGCGGGTGGTCTGCTGCTCCTCGCCTTCGTGTTCGCGGAGCGGCGCGCCGACGAGCCCGTGTTGCCGCTGTGGGTTCTCTCCCGCCGGCTCCTCGGGGTGACGGCGCTCGTGTCGGTGGGGGTCGGGGCGATCCTCATCGGTCTGACCTCCTACGTGCCGACCTACCTCGAGGGCGTGCTCGACGTCTCGCCGCTGACGGCGGGGCTCACCCTCGCTGCCCTCACGATCGGGTGGCCGATCTCGGCATCGCTCTCCGGACGGCTCTACTTGCGGTTCGGTTTCCGGGCAACGGTTCTCACGGGGAGCGTCATCACGACGACGGGAGCGCTCGCGCTCGTCGCTTCTGCAGGCGACCCGTCGATCCCCCTCGTCGCGGCGAGTAGCTTCGTCGTGGGCCTCGGGCTCGGGCTCGTCGCCACCCCGAGCCTCATCGCCGCCCAGTCGAGCGTCGAGTGGAACGAGCGCGGAGTCGTCACGGGCACCAACCTCTTCGCCCGCTCGATGGGCAGCGCGGTCGGCGTCGCCGTCTTCGGGGCGGTCGCCAACGCGCTCTTCGCCTCGGTCGGCACCGACCCGACAGCGCCCGAAGCGGTGCAGGCGGGGTCGACGAGCGTCTTCGTGGGCGTGGCCATCAGCGCGGTAGCGGTCGTCGCCGTGGCCCTCGCGATGCCCGGGCGCGCGGCATCCGCATCGGGAGGGGCGGCGGACGACGGGGCGGCGGACGACGGGGCGGCGGACGACGGGTCTGCGACGATGGAGCCATGACCGACGCTCCGCACCCCCGACTCGACGAGCTCATCGCTGTTCTCGCGCGGTTGCGCGCTCCGGGTGGCTGCGCGTGGGATCGCGAGCAGACCCACGAGTCGCTCGTGCAATACCTCCTCGAGGAGACCTACGAACTCGTCGAGGCGATCGAGTCCGGCTCGCGCGACGACCTCGTCGAGGAGCTCGGCGACGTGCTCTACCAGGTGATCTTCCACGCCGACATCGCCGCTCACGCGACCGATCGCTCGTTCGACATCGAGGATGTCGCCGAGCGCATGACGGCGAAGATGGTCGGTCGTCATCCCCACGTGTTCGCCGAGTCGACGGCGGAGACCGCTGCGGATGTCGTGGCCCTGTGGGAAGACGTCAAGGCCGTGGAGAAACCGGGTCGCACGAGCGTGCTCGACGGCATCCCGCTCGCGATGCCATCGCTGCTCCTCGCCGCGAAGCTCGTCGGGCGCGCGGAACGCGTGGGCGTGGCCCCGGCCACACCGACCCCACCCGTTTCGGAATCCGTCGCGTCGCCCGAGTCGGAGGAGGCGCTCGGATCGCTCCTGCTCTCGATCGTCGCGGATGCCCGCTCGGCCGGCCTCGATCCCGAGCGTGCGTTGCGCGGGGCGCTGCGTGACCTCCGCACCGACATCCGTGCGGCGGAGTCACCCGCGCAGCGCTGAGGTGGATGCCCTCCCGAGGGGGGCTGGGGAGGGCATCCTGGCAGTGGGCGCGACGTTCCCGCGAACGGGAAGCGTGGCCCGGAACCTGCCGGCGGGTCAGGCGCAACTACCCGAAAGCGCACTTGACCCTGAGTGAAAGGGCAACCCGAATGCCCTTTCGCACACACCCTATCTCGTTGACGACAATTCGGCAAACAGTTGTTATGGTTAGTCGGGTTCGCGACGCTGCGATCCCCCCAGACAGACCCGACGATGAGGATGCCGCCGATGTCACGCCGCCCCGACCCCGAGCGCAAGCCGCAATTGCTCTCGGACATCCTCGATTACCTCGCCGACAAGCCCCTCTCCTCGGTGACCTTCCGCGCCATCGCCGACCACCTCGACGTGAGCGCTTTCGCGGTCGTCTACCACTTCGGAACCAAAAGCAACCTCGTCGCCGAGATCGTGCAGGCCATCGGAGACCGGCAGCGTCGGGGGTTCGGCGACATCGAATTGAACGCGACGAGCGTCGACGAATACCTCGAGGGCATCTACCGCTATTGGGAGTGGACCCTCGAGCCCACCAACAGGTACCTCCATCGCCTCGAGGTCGAGGCCGGAATGCTCCAAGCCATCGACCACGTGCCGGTCGGCGAGCGGTCGACGCTCGGCGGCTGGTACGAACTCGTCTCCGAAGGCCTGTGCGAGCTCGGAATCCCGGATGACACGGCTCGCGTCGAAGCGCGGGCGATGGTCAACATCATGTACGGCTTCCAATACGACCTCGTGCTCCTCGGCGAGATCGAGGCCACTCGGCAGGCTTTCGACGCGATGGTCGAGGTCTACCGTCACCGCTTGACCGATCTCATCGAGCGGGCGCGCGCCGCGACGTGAGCGCGAGGCCCTGCTCGCGCTCTGGTTGAATCGGGTCATGGCTTCTCCCGTCTCCCCGCCGCGCGGAATGCGCGATTTCCTCCCCGCCGAGAAACGCCGCAGGGAGCACGTGCTCGCGAAGATCCGCCGGGTCTACACGGCTCACGGTTTCGACGAGATCGAGACGCCCGTCATGGAAGACAGTGCACGGTTGCACGCGGGTCTCGGTGGCGACAACGAGAAGCTCGCCTTCGGAGTGCTCAAGCGCGGCCTCACCCCCGACGACCTCCGGGCGGCGACCGACCCGCTCGACCTCGCCGACCTCGGTCTCCGGTTCGACCTCACGGTTCCGCTCGCGCGCTTCTACGCGTCCCACCGCGCCGAGCTCCCGACGGTGTTCCGCTCCATCCAGATCGCTCCGGTCTGGCGAGCGGAGCGCCCGCAGAAGGGTCGCTACCGTCAGTTCGTGCAGTGCGACATCGACATCGTCGGCGAGTCGGGGGCGATCGCCGAGATCGAACTCATCGCGGCGACGATCGCGACTCTCGAGAGCCTCGGACTCGACGGGTGCTCGATCCGCATCAACGACCGGCGCATCCTCACGGCGATGCTCTCGTCACTCGGATTCGCCGAGTCCGACCACGCGAGCATCGTCATCACGGTCGACAAACTCGACAAGATCGGCCGGGGCGGTGTCGTCGCCGAACTCGCTGAGCGCGGTGTCGACGCGGGCGCGATCGCCGCGCTCGACGACCTGCTCGCGGCGCAGACATCCGACACGGGCACCGCACGCTTCGGGCGGGAGTCGATCGCGCGCGCCGTGCCCGCCGACGTCGACGCGGGCCTCATCGACGAGCTCGCCTCGCTCGGAGCCGCGATCGACGCCCTCGGCTCGAACGTCGAGCTCGTCTTCGACCCGTTTCTCGTGCGGGGGATGGGCTACTACACGGGAACGATCTTCGAGATCGCGCACCCCTCGTCGTCGAGCGCTCTCGGTGGTGGTGGCCGGTACGACGGCATGATCGGGCGGTTCCTCGGCACGCCCGTGCCCGCCGCCGGATTCTCGATCGGGTTCGAGCGCATCGTCGACCTCCTCGAGGCCGACGCGAGCGACGACCGCGACTCGGTCGCGCTCGTCGCCGACCCGGACGTCGACCCGGCTCGCCTCGTGAAGCTCAAGACCGCGCTCATCGAGACGGGCGCGCGCGTTCGACTCGAGCGCAAGCCCCGCAACGTCAAGCCGCTCTTCGCGTCGCTCGCGGCGGCCGGGTTCGCGTCGGTCGCGACCGTCACCTCGTCGACCGAGACGATCGCCGACCTCGAGCTGCGGCCGCTCGCCTGATCCTCGGGCCGCGCGCGCCCCCCTCGCCGTCGACCGTTTCCCTCCCCCGAGTAGGATGTCGAGGGCACGCGCGAGGTCTGTTCGCGCGTGATCATCAGCCACAAAACCCCCACACGAAGGAGATCTCTGGTGTCAGCGATCGAGGTAGTACGAGCCCGCGAGATTCTCGACAGCCGGGGCAACCCGACCGTCGAGGTCGAGGTGTTGCTCGAAGACGGCACCGTGTCGCGCGCGGCCGTGCCATCGGGAGCGTCCACGGGAGCGTTCGAGGCCTACGAGCTGCGCGACGGCGACAAGAAGCGCTACCTCGGCAAGGGTGTCACGAAGGCCGTCGACGCCGTCAACGGCGAGATCGCCGCCGCGGTCGAGGGAATCGACGCGACCGACCAGCGCGTGCTCGACGAGACCCTCATCGCTCTCGACGGAACCGACAACAAGAAGCGACTCGGCGCCAACTCCATCCTCGGAGTCTCGCTCGCCGTCGCGAAGGCCGCGGCCGACTCGTCGGACCTGCCGCTCTTCCGCTACGTCGGTGGCCCCAACGCGCACACCCTCCCCGTGCCGATGCTCAACGTCATCAACGGTGGTTCGCACGCCGACAGCAACGTCGACATCCAGGAGTTCATGATCCTGCCCGTCGGAGCCGACACCTTCTCCGAGGGCCTCCGCTGGGGAGTGGAGACCTACCACGCCCTCAAGTCGATCCTCCACAGCAAGGGTCTCAGCACGGGCCTCGGCGACGAGGGTGGCTTCGCCCCCAACCTCGACAGCAACCGCGCGGCCCTCGACCTCCTCGTCGAGGCCATCTCGAAAGCCGGCTTCACGCCCGGAAAAGACATGGCGCTCGGCCTCGACGTCGCCGCGACCGAGTTCTTCGAGAAGGGCTCGTACCTCTTCGAAGGCAAGAAGGTCAGCGCGGGCGACATGTCGGCCTACTACGGCGACCTCGTCTCGAGCTACCCGCTCGTGACGATCGAAGACCCGCTCGACGAAGACGACTGGGAGGGCTGGGCTCAGCTCAACGCCGAGATCGGCGACAAGGTGCAGATCGTCGGCGACGACCTCTTCGTCACCAACCCCAAGCGCCTCGCGAAGGGCATCGGGCTCAGCTCCGCCAACTCGATCCTCGTCAAGGTCAACCAGATCGGCACGCTCACCGAGACCCTCGACGCCGTCACGCTCGCGCAGCGCAGCGGCTACACCGCCGTGCTGTCGCACCGCTCGGGAGAGACCGAAGACACGACGATCGCGCACCTCGCGGTCGCCACCGATTCGGGTCAGATCAAAACCGGCGCCCCGGCCCGCTCCGAGCGCGTCGCGAAGTACAACGAGCTGCTCCGCATCGAAGAAGAGCTCGGCGCCGCAGCCGTTTACGCGGGGCGCAGCGCGTTCCCACGCTTCTCGAACTGAGCGCGGCTTAGTCTGAGGTCATGAAGAGTCGGCAGCGCACCCGGAGGGTTCCGGTTGCGCTGCCGACCTCCGACATCGGCCCCGCGGCGTGGTTGCGCAGCATCCGACTCTCGGGTTTCACGATTGCCGTGTTGACCCTCGTGATCCTCACGGTCGTCGTTCTCGCGCCGAGTCTGCGCATCCTCGTCGAGCAGCGGCAGGAGATCGCGGCGCTCACCGCCGAGGTCGAGCGCCAGCAGGCCGAGGTCGACGACCTCGAAGCCGAGCGGGCCAGGTGGGACGACCCGAGCTACCTCCAGTCGCTCGCGCGCGAACGACTCGACTACGTGTATCCCGGCGAACTGAGCTTTCTCGTGATCGACGACGGCAGCACGCCGACCGATGCCGAGGGACTCCCGATCAGCGACGACATCCAGACCACGGATGTCGACTGGGTCTCGTCACTCTTCTCCTCCGTGCTCACGGCAGCTCTCACCGACGCCCCCGCGGGCGAAATCGTGTCGCCGTCGCTCGACACCCCCGCTCCCGACGAGCAGGCCCCCGAAGTGCCGGCACCCGAACAACCGGCACCCGATGCACCATCCGAGGAGGGCTGACATGCCCACTCCGCCCTTCGACGAAGCGACCCCCGCCGACATCGCGACGGTCACCGCGCAGCTCGGTCGCCCCGTGCGCGGTGTCGTCGGCATCGCCGCTCGCTGCGTGTGCGGCAGGCCCACGGTCGTCGCGACCCAGCCGCGACTCGACGACGGCACGCCGTTTCCGACCCTCTACTACTTGAGCCACCCCGCGGCGACCGCGGCGGTCTCGACCCTCGAGGCGACCGCGGTCATGCCCGAGCTCGCCGCTCTGCTCTCCGACGACGACACCGCGTCTGCCTACCGCCGCGCGCACGAGGCCTATCTCGCAGACCGCGCGACGCTCGACGACGTGCCCGAGATCGAGGGCATCTCGGCCGGTGGGATGCCCACGCGGGTCAAGTGCCTGCACGCCCTCGTCGGTCATTCCCTCGCGGCGGGCCCCGGAGTCAACCCCATCGGCGACCTCGCACTCGAGCGCGCGTCGTGGTCGCCCGACCGGTGCGAGTGCGTCACGGACTCACCGTGACCGGGGCCTCCCGCCGCGGCGCCGCGCTCGTGGCGCTCGTCGCGGTCGTCAGCTCGACCTTCGTCGTCGCGCTCCCGGCCGCCGCCGACGAGGTGCGGGACCGCCAGTATTGGCTCGCCGACTACGGAATTTCGGATGCCTGGTCGACGACGCGCGGCGCCGGCGTCACGGTCGCCGTGATCGACACGGGGGTCGACGGAAGTCACCCCGACCTCGTCGGCACTGTCGTGGGCGGAACGGATGTCTCCGGCGTCGGTTCCGCCGACGGTCAGACCCCGGTCGGCGACGGTCCCGAACACGGCACGATGGTCGCGTCGCTCCTCGCGGGGCAGGGGCACGGACCGGGCGGCGGTGACGGCGTCATCGGCGTCGCTCCGGAGGCGAAGATCCTCGCCGTCTCGGTGGGTTTCGGTGTCGGCACGCGCGGCTCAGACGAGCAGATCGCGGATGCCGTGCGCTGGTCGGTCGACAACGGCGCCGACGTCATCAACATGTCGCTCACCCGCAACACGCTCGAGTGGCCGGAGAGCTGGGACGACGCCTTCCTCTACGCGATGGAGAACGACGTCGTCGTCGTCGCGGCCGCGGGCAACCGGGGGAGCGGAACATCCGTCGTCGGCGCCCCCGCGACGATGCCCGGCGTCTTGACCGTCGCGGGGGTCGACGAGACCGGGAGGGCGAGCTTCGACGCGTCATCGCAGGGCATCACGATCTCGGTCTCGGCGCCGAGCGAGGGTCTCGTCGGGGCCGCCCCCGACAACGAATACCGCGCGTGGGCGGGCACGAGTGGCGCCGCGCCGCTCGTCTCGGGCCTCGTCGCGCTCGTGCGGTCGGCCTATCCCGACCTCGATGCGACGAACGTCATCAATCGCGTGATCCGCACGGTCGACCCGGTCGGGTCGACGATTCCGAGCCCCATCTACGGCTACGGTCTCATCAACGCGTCGAAGGCCGTCGGCGATGCCGTGGCCCCCGTCGACGCCAACCCCATGGGTGACCTGGCGGAGTGGATCAGGGTCAACCGCCGTGCAGACGCTCCCGACCCGAGCACCGAGGCGCCCGACCCCGCGCCCGCCCCCGGTCCTCCCGTCACGACGGCGAGCGAGCCGGTGGATGTCGGCAACCCTCTCGGTGTCGTTCTGCCCACGGTCGAGTCGGTGCGCGCGGTCGGGATCCCGCTGCTCGTCATCGCCGTCTTCGCCGCGGGGTTCGGCGTGAGCATCGGGGGTCTCGTGCGCGCTCTCGTCGTTCGACGGCGCAAAACGGCCGCAGACGGGCGTGTACATTAAGTCAGTGCCGAAAATCCTGATCGTTGGCGGCGGATACGCCGGTTTTTACACTGCTCTCGGGCTCGAGAAGTGGCTTACGCGAGGTGAAGCCGAGGTTGTCCTCGTCGACCCGCTCCCCTATATGACCTACCAGCCCTTCCTCCCCGAGGTCGCGGCCGGATCGATCGAGCCGCGCCACGCGGTCGTATCGTTGCGTCGTCACCTCGAGAAGACCGAGGTCATCACCGCTCGCGTCACCGCGATCGACCACGCCACCAAGTCGGCGACGATCACGCCCGAGATCGGCGAGCCCTGGCAGATCGACTACGACCAGATCGTCGTGACCGCGGGTTCGGTGTCGCGCACGTTCCCGATCCCGGGCGTCGCCGACGAGGCGATCGGCCTCAAGACCATCGAGGAGGCGACCGCGATCCGCGACCGCCTCATGGCGAACTTCGCGCGGGCGGCGAACCTCCCCGAGGGCCCCGAGCGCGACCGCCTACTCACCGTCACCGTCGTCGGCGGAGGATTCGCCGGCATCGAGGTGTTCGGTGAGCTGCGCAGCCTCGCGAGCGCCCTCCTGCGCTACTACCCGACGCTCGCCTTCGAAGACACCCACTTCCACCTCATCGAGGCGATGGGCCGCATCATGCCCGAGGTGTCGCTCAAGACGAGCCACTGGGTGCTCAAGAACCTCGCCGAGCGCGGTGCCGAAGTGCACCTCGAGACGCAACTGACCTCGGCCGTCGGCGGAAAGATCGAGCTCTCGACCGGAGAGTCGTTCGAGTCCGACCTCATCGTGTGGACCGCCGGCGTCATGGCGAACCCCGTCTTGCGCAACACCGACCTCCCGACCGAAGAGCGCGGTCGTCTGCGCGTGCAGCCCGACCTGCGCGTCATCAACGACGACGGTGTCGTGCTCGACGCCTGGGGTTCGGGCGACGTCTCGGCCGTGCCCGACCTCACGGGCAAGGGCGTGGGCGGCTTCTGCGTTCCCAACGCTCAGCACGCCGTGCGCCAGGGCAAGCTCCTCGCCAAGAACATCGTCGGTTCGTTACGCGGCGATGCGCCCAAGGAGTACCGCCACGACAACCTCGGTGCGGTTGCGACCCTCGGTCTCGGCGTCGGCGTGTTCCAGTCGGGCAAGATCTCGTTCAAGGGATTCATCGCCTGGGTCATGCACCGCGGATACCACGGTCTCGCGATCCCCATGTGGGAGCGCAAGATCCGGGTCTTCGTCGTGTGGGCACTGAACGTCGTGCTCAAGCGCGACATCGTGTCGATCGAGGCGCGCGAGACGCCTCGCGACGCTTTCGCGGAGTACGCGTCACGCCCCAAGAGCTGACTCTCGTCACGAAAGGAGGCGTCGGTCGCGTTCGCGCACCGGCCCCTTTCTCGTTCCGCCCCCGTAGCCCAACCGGCAGAGGCAGGCGACTTAAAATCGTCACAGTGTGGGTTCGAACCCCACCGGGGGCACCGTCGGCGGGCGCCTCGCACGGCCGGGCGGGAGAGTCAACGGGGTGCCGATCGGCCCGGCGATGGGCCACCATGAGAGCGTGAGAACACTCAAGTACGCGAGCCAGACTTTCGTGACCACCGACGAGATGGCGCATGTCATCATCGAGTTCACCGCCGAGATGGCGAAGAGCGAGGACTCCGAAGCCGTCACTCTGCCGACCGTCGACGAGGAAGGGCGCGTCGTCGAGATCGATATCGTGGTCGGCCCGGCGAGCGAAGTGATCAGCACTCCGGCCGACGACAGGCCCAGCGAGATCGACACGACCGTCGCGGTCGCCGAGATCGAGCGCCGGATCGGAGCGCTCAAGTCCGCGCGAGACCGCACCGCGTACCCCCTCGACGAGGGTGGGCCGGCGACGTCATTCGACGACCTCACCGTCTGAGAGAACGGGTCGACTGAGAGAACGGGCGGGCGGCCTCAGCCGCGAGCTCCGGGCCCGCGCGCGTCAGCGCGCGTATGCCGGAGCAACGAAGGTCGTGTACGTCCACACCGCGGCGCTGAGCGCCGCGAATACGGCGGCGGCCACGAGCCACGGAACGAGCGCCGCCGCCGGCGCTCCGGTCGCGACGACGGTCGCGACAGCGGCTGCGACGACGACCATGACGAGCGCCCACACGGGGGCAGACCACTCGAGCAGCACGCGCCCGGGAAGCGACCCGATCGGAAGCGCGAGCACGAGGGCCGAGCCGAGCCCGGCGAGGCAGATCGTGGCGAGGCTCTCGCTCACGAGGGCGCTCACGAAGCCCGTCGGGGTGCCAACGAGCCCGTGACCGAGCCACGCGAGCACGCCGAGCACCGTGACCGCCCCGAGCTGCGTCAGGCTCACGACGGCGCGGCGGCGCACGGCCGTGTCGGCGACGAAAGACGCCCCGATGAGCACGCCCGCGATGATCGGCGGGTCGAGCTCGACCGACCTCGAGAGGATCGCCGTCGTCACTGCCGCGGCGAGCATGATCGGCATGAACCGCAAGCGGGTGGAGGTCTTCGCCATCGTGGCGCCCAGCCGCGTCGCGACCGCACCCCCGACGATGTTGAGCACGGAGAGCCCGATGACGATCGCGAGCACGAGCCGCGCGTAGCGCACCTCGTTGTCGACGCCGCTCGAGACGGCGATGAAGACGGCCGCGATCCCGAGGGGCACGGCTCCCGCGAGCCAGGGGTTGACGGTGGTCGCGTGGTCGGCGCGGGGCCGGTTGCGTCCGGTCAGGCTCGCCGCGCGAACAGGCACGCGGCCTCGCAGGGTCGTCGCGAGCATCCGCAGCGGGATCGCGAACAGGGCGAGGAAGAGCACGCCGAACGCGGGGGCCACCCACCAGGAACCGAGGGAGTCGCGGTCGGTGATCGATGTGAGCGCGCTGCCGAACTCGGTGGGGGAGCCCCAGTCCGCCGAGCCGTCGGCGGGGGGCGGCAGAACATCGACTCCGGGCGGCGGTGCCGTGTCCGATGGCGACGGTGTGGGGTCGTCGTCGGTCTCGGGCTCGGACGACGGCGAGCCCGGGGCCGACGGCTCGGCCGGGTCGGGACTCTCGCCCTCGGGCGTCGGCACGGGCGTCGGCGTGCCGGGTGACGCCGCGGCGTCGCCCACGACCGTGAGCGTGAGCGGGGCGCTCGGCGACGCGAAGTTGCCGGCGGCGTCGCGCTGGATCGCGACGATCGAGCGCTCACCCTCGGCCATGCCGCCGATGACGCACGACCACCCCGATCGGCTCGTGGTGGTCGAACACACGGGCACGGCATCGACGTAGACGTCGACGGTGCCGCCGTTCTCGCCGGTGCCCCGGATCTCGAGGGGCTCGCTGCCGACTCGAGCGCCCGCCGCGGGCGAGACGATCACGGCGGGCTCGGGGGGAGTCCGGTCGACGGTGACGTTCCGGGCGTTCGAGAAGGCGGATGCCTGCCCGCCCCCGATCGCCGGATCGACCTGTTGCGCGCGCACGGTGAACGGCCCGCCCTCGGCCGAGACGCTGCACGACCACGTGCCCCGCGTCGAGACCGGCACGCGAGAGCAGTTGGCATCGACGGTGCCCGCGACGACGACGCGCACGAACGACCCCGGGTTGCCCGTGCCGGAGACGAGACCCGGTGTGAGTGAGGCACCGCTGCCGTCGAGCACAGGAGGCAGCAGCACGTCGATCGTGGTTCGCGCGGCGGGGGGTGCTGGATCGGTCGGTGCGGCGGGGGATTCCGTGGCCACGATCTCCTGGCCCGCCCCGGTGGGCAGCCGGGTCACGGTGCACGCCCACGACGCGGATTGCGCCGGGGGGATGCTGCAGACGACACGCCCATCCGCCGTCACCGACACCGCACTGCCCGGTGTTCTCGAGCCGGTCACCGCGGCGCCGCCGGTGCCGGAGAAGGCGGGGGCGGAGATCGTCGTCGGTTCGAGCGGCGCCGAAGCGGGAGGCTCGGGGCTCGGGTCGCCCTGCGCGGTCGCCGACGGCACGACGAGCCCGAGTTGCAGGGTCACGAAGAGCGCCGCAATAGCTATTGCGGCGAGAGACCGTCGTGCCGGGCCGACAGGTCGCGCATTCCCCACGAAGCGAGACGGCCGGTGACGAGAAGAAGAAGAGTTTCGCACCGTGCGTCCATTCAGCAGGGCACGGGCGCGCCTGTCAATGCCCTGGGGCCCGTGTTGCGAAACGCGTCGGAGCGATCTCGACACCTCCGACGAGGTCGGGGATGCCGTGAGGTCGCTCGTCAGGCCGCGCTCGCGCGCCCCTCGACGTCGGGCGTCGGCGCGGGGGCGGGGCGGCCGAGGTGTCCGACGATCGCCACGAGGATGCTGATCGCGGCCGAGAGCGCCATGCCCCAACCGAGGTCGAGGCGCAGGAGGGCGGCACCCGCGGCCGCACCGGCACCGATGAGCAGCACGGCACCGAGGCGGCGCTTCCACTGCTGTTTGGCCGTGCCACCGAAGCGCGAATCGAAGGCGAGACCGACGAGCGTCGAGGTCACGACGACGGTCGTGACATCCTTCACCGCGATGTGCCGCGCCGCGCCGGCCTGCAGACCCATGGCGAGGCCGAGGGCGCCCGTGATGGTGAACTCGAGCCACTGCGGCATGCCCGTGCCGACGACGAACGCCGCGACGGCGGCGGCGGCGATGATCGCGCCGACGATCGTGAACAACCACGTGGAGTGGGTCGTCCACCCGGCCTCGACCGGACGCAGCGTGCGCCCGGCGACGAGGGCGCCGAGCATGAAGGCGATGAGGGCGATGAACGGGCCGACGATGGGGAGGTCGTCGGCACCGACGAGACCCATGCCGAGGATGACGACGTTGCCCGTCATGTTGCCCGTGAAGACACGATCGAGGCCGAGGTAGCCGACGGCGTCGATGACGCCCGTCGAGAACGTCAAAGCGAGCATGAGCACGAGGTGCAGACCGGAGGGGTTGCTGCGGAGCCGTTTCAGCACGGGGTCTCCCGGGGTGTCGTCGCGGGCAGTGAGCGGGGCCGAGCACCGCGCGCGAGCGTCGTGACAACGGGCGGTACTGTTCTCACACAGTAGTGGGACTCGAAGTTGCTACCGGACAGGCGGTCGATGTGAGCGGATCAGCGACGAGTGGCCGTGTGCCCGGGCGAGAGCAGCGGCCCCTCGACGCGGGGGTCGGAGACATCCGCGACGGGGCCTACCTGCCGGTGGAGCCCGGATCGTACCTCTGGGGGCGCTTGCCGTGCGCGGGGGATTCGCCCGTGCTCACGCTCGAGTCTGGCGAGACGGCGACGATCGACACCCTCAGTCACGAGGGCATCCTCGACGACCAGGGGCGCGACCCCGAGGCGTTCTTCGGTCGCTTCGGCGTCGCGGCCGACTCGGTGCTGCGCGACGCCGTCGAGGTCGCCGCTCGCGAGGGCGGGCGCGACCCGCGCACCGACGGCCCCCACGTCGTGAGCGGTCCGATCCGGGTTCGCGGCGCACACCCGGGAGACCTGCTCAAGATCTCCGTGCTCGAGACGCGGCACCGGGTGCCATACGGCGTCATCTCGAACCGGCACTCGCGCGGAGCTCTCCCGGGGGAGTACCCCGCGGGCCCCGACCCGGTGAGCGTCTTCGCCGCCGTCGACGCCGAGGGGCGCGGTTCGATCCCGCGGCGGGAGGGGAGCGATGAGCGCGTGAGCTTCGCCCTCGCGCCGTTCCTCGGCATCATGGGCGTCGCCGTCGCGGGCGGCGAGCGGCCGCACTCCGTTCCGCCCGGACCGCACGGGGGCAACATCGACATCAACCTCCTCACGGCGGGGAGCAGCCTCTATCTGCCCGTGCAGGTTCCCGGCGCGCTCGCCTACGTCGGCGACCCGCACTTCGCGCAGGGAGACGGCGAGGTGGCCCTGACCGCGCTCGAGGCCTCCCTCCGTGTCGAGCTGCAGTTCGAGGTCGTGCCGCAGGATGTCGCGCTGCGCGAGTTCGGTGCCCTCGCGGGGCCGCTCGCCGAGACGACCGAGTTCCTCGTGCCGACGGGGATGGACGTCGACCTCGACGAAGCCGTGCGCGAGTGCGTGCGTGCGGCGATCGCGCTTCTGCAGGCGCGATACGGGATGGACGCGCACCTCGCCTACGCCTACCTGAGCGCCGCGACCGACTTCAACATCTCGCAAGTGGTCGATATCGTTTCGGGCGCGCACGCGCGCATCCGCAAGAGTGATTTCGGAGGCTGACGAAATGACCGCAGACACGGGAATCTCGACCGCGCCGCACGGTTTGATGGACGCCGTGCGCGCCTACGAGGCCGCTCTCATGGCCGATGACGTCGCACGCCTCGACGCCTTCTTCGAACCCGGTTCCGAGACCCTGCGTGGAGACGCATCCGGTCTGCTCGTCGGGCACGAGCGCATCGCCGCCTTCCGGCGCTCGCGCGGGGGAACTCCGGCACGGAGCATCGTCGAGACCCACGTGCGCACGCTCACCCCCGAGAGCGCCGTCGTCGTGACGGTCTCGGAGGCGCACGGCGGCGGTCGGGGGCAGCAGACCCAGCTGTGGCGCAGGAGCGAGTCGGGGTGGGCCATCGCGGTCGCGCACGTGACCGCCCCCGCACCCGCGATCGACCGGCGCGTGTGGCGCACCGTCGGAACACCGCTCGTGCGCGGGTCGGCCACGGGGTCGCTCGCACGGCTCCGCGTCGCTGTGAAAGACCTCTTCGCCGTGGCCGGGCATCCGATCGGCGCGGGTGTTCCCGCCTACCTCGACGGCGCGGCGGTCGAGAGCGGGACCGCTCCCGCCGTCGTCGCGCTTCTCGAAGCGGGAGCGGATGTCTCGGGCATCGCGCAGACCGACGAGTTCGCCTACAGCATCGCGGGCCGCAACCCCCACTACGGCACTCCGCCCAACCCCGCCGTCGTCGGCGGAATCCCCGGGGGCTCGTCTAACGGACCCGCGTCGGCCGTCGCGCTCGGGCACGCCGACATCGGGCTCGGAACGGACACGGGGGGTTCCCTCAGGGTTCCGGCGTCGTACTCGGGCCTGTGGGGGATCCGCACGACCCACGGTGCGATCGACCGCTCAGGACTGCTCCCCCTCGCGGAGTCGTTCGACACGGTCGGGTGGCTCACGCGCGACCTCGAGACTCTCATGCTCGCCGCGCGCGCGACGCTCGGCGATGTCGCGGCGCGGGAAGCGACATCCGCGCCGCGCGTCTCGCGCACCCTCGCGGTGTCTCCCGCGCTGCTCGCGCTCGCCGATCCCGCGTCGAGGGCGGGCGTCGCGGCCGTGATCGACGCCTGGACGGCTGCTGGCATCACCGTCGACGAGATCGACGTGCCCGACGTCGACGGCATGTTCGAGGCGTTCCGCACGGTGCAGGGCATCGAGGCGTGGCGCACCCACGGGGCCTGGATCGCCGACCACCCCCGCGCTCTCGGCGCGGAGATCTCGGCGCGATTCGCGTGGGCATCCCGGTTCTCGAGTGCCGACGAGGTGCGGGGCCGCGACGACGTGGCCAGCTACCGAGCCGAACTCGACGAGCGCCTCGCGGGCCGCACCCTCGTGCTGCCTTCGGCGTCGTCGGCCGCGCCACTCGCGAGCGCGACCCCGGACGAGAACGAGGTGACGCGAGCGGGCACCCTGCGCCTCACGTGTGTCGCGGGCATCCTGGGTGCGCCCGCGGTGTCGATGCCGCTCGTCGAAACCGAGTCCGGCCCCGTCGGGGTGTGTGTCGTCGGGCCCCGAAGCAGCGACCTCGACCTGCTCGAGTTCGCTCGCGAACTCGCGAACGCCGCACCGCGCGGCCGCTAGCCCGTCGGCGTCGCCCGCGCGTCGAACCGTCGCCGCAGGAGCACCCGTTCCGCGAGACTCCAGGACGTCGTGACCGCGAGGTAGAGGGTCGCGGCGAGCGGCACGATCGCCGCGAAGACGACGGTGAGAAACGGCAACCAGCTGAGAAAGGCGAGGGTGCCGGCGGGCATCCCCGGTACGGCGGGCTGCGCAGTCGCTCCGGACGGGGCCGGCGCGGCAGCGACTGCTTGCGCTTGCCACCGCATCGACACCCACCTGGTGAGCCACGCCACGACGGCGATGATCACGAGGAGGGCGACGACCACGAGGATGTCCGGCCACGCGCCCGCGGCCACGAACACGGGCAGCGACGAGCCGAGCGGTGCCCCGAGGAGCGGTGCGCCGAGCAGCAGGTTGGGGTGGCCGTTGATCTCGGGCGAGATGAAGAGTCCGTAGACGACGCTCACGATGGGCGCTTGCACGAGCAGGGGGAGGCACCCCGCGAGCGGCGACACCTTCTCGGTGCTGTAGAGCTCCATCGTTTTGCGCTGCAGGAGCTCGGGATTCTTGCGATACCGCTCGCGCAGCCTCTGCAGTTGCGGAGCCAGTCGGCGCCGATCCGCGTCGGCCCGCGCCGTGGAGATTCCGACGGGGATGAGCAGGGTGCGGATGAGCACGGCCGCGAGGATGATCGCGATCGCAGTCGCGTGCGCCCCGGCGACGGGGGAGAGGAAGTCGGCGAAAGCCGAGACGGCGGAGTGGGCGGCGTCGAGCGCCGCCGCGATGGGCGGAAAGGTGTAGAAGTTCACGGTGTCCTCGAGTCGGATCGGATGGGATGGCATGTGGCCACCCACCCGTCACCGACCCGCGCGAATCACACGCGGGAAGAGGGGTCAGGCGACCGAGACCAGTACTCCGGGAGCTCGAGGGCGAGCACGACCGACGGTGTCGGGATGCTGCGGCGCGGGCATACGGCTGAGAACCTGACGGTGTTCGCGCGAGCGACCGCCGATGCCGCGCATCCGCTCGGTCGTCACGAGAGTGAGGGCGGCGTGACGCACGACGACCGCGATCACGATGGCGGCGGCCCCGCCGAGGGCGAGGGCGGCGACCTGGGGTTCGCCCGCGAGAGCGAGGACGACGACCGTCAGCGACAGCGCGACGAGGAGCCGCGTGTATGCGTGCTGGACGGCGGCTCTCACATGAGTCAGCTTATCGACAGGTGGTGAGCGCACAGCCGGCGCGCGAAACATCGCTGGAATACGGCCGCTCTAGAATCGGCTCATCCCGACAGCTGAGGAGCGAGCCATGACGAGCGCGCAGATCGACCCGCCCGCCCGCGTGCTCATGGGGCCCGGCCCGATCAACGCCGACCCCCGTGTGCTGCGCGCGATGTCCGCCCAGCTCGTCGGCCAGTACGACCCCGCGATGACGGCGTACATGACCGAGACGATGGGGCTCTACCGCACCGTCTTCGACACCGACAACGATGCGACGTTTCTCGTCGACGGCACCTCGCGCGCCGGCATCGAGGCGGCCCTCGTGTCGCTCATCGAGCCGGGCGACCGGGTGCTCGTGCCCATCTTCGGGCGGTTCGGTCATCTGCTGCGCGAGATCGCGGAGCGCTGCGGGGCCGACGTGCACGTGCTCGAAGCCGAGTGGGGCACCGTGTTCGCGCCGGAACAGATTGAGGCCGCCATCCGCGAGGTGAAGCCCAAGCTCCTCGCCGTGGTGCACGGCGACACCTCGACGACGATGGCCCAGCCCCTCGACGAGCTCGGCGCGATCTGCGCCGAACACGGGGTGCTCTTCTACACCGACGTCACGGCGTCGCTCGCCGGAAACGAGTTCCGCACCGACGCGTGGGGTCTCGACGCGGTGACCGCCGGTCTGCAGAAGTGTCTCGCAGGGCCCTCGGGCAGTGCCCCGATCACGCTCTCGCCGCGCGCCGTCGAGGTCGTCACGGCGCGCAAGAGCGTCGAAGCGGGCATCCGCGCCGCTGGCGACCCGGTGAGCGCCCACCCGATCCGCTCCAACTACTTCGACCTCGCGATGATCATGGACTACTGGGGCGAGAAGCGTCTCAACCACCACACCGAGGCGACCACGATGCTCTACGGGGCGCGCGAGTGCGCACGGTTGCTCGTCGACGAGGGAATGGATGCCGCCGTCGAGCGTCACCGCGTGCACGGAACGGCCATGGTCGAGGGGCTCCTCGGTCTCGGCCTCACCCTCTTCGGCGACCAGACCCATCGCATGAACAACGTCGTGGGGGTCGAGATCCCCGAGGGGATCGACGGCGACGCCGCGCGCGCCGGGATGCTCACCGACTACGGCATCGAGATCGGCACGTCGTTCGGGCCGCTCCACGGCCGCATCTGGCGCATCGGGACCATGGGCTACAACGCCCGCCGTGACACGGTGCTCACGACCCTCGCCGTGCTCGAGCAAGTGCTGCGCACGGGCGGAGTGTCGGTGACGCCGGGCGGCGGCGTCGGCGCCGCACTCGACTTCTATGCTGACGCTTCGTCGGGGGTCGTGTGACGACGCCCCCTCTCGCGGCCGCCGCGGAGCGCATCATGGCGCGCTGCGACGAACTCGCGACCATCACCGTCACACCCGAGCGCCTCGAGCGCGTGCACCTCTCGCCCGAACATCGGGCGGCGAACGACGTCGTCGAGGGCTGGATGCGCGAGGCGGGACTCACCACGTGGCAGGATGCCGCGGGCAACCAGTGCGGCAGGATCGAGGGCCGCGTCGACGGGCTCCCCGCCCTCCTCCTCGGCTCTCACATCGACACGGTGCCCGACGCGGGACGCTACGACGGCATGCTCGGAGTGCTGCTCGCGATCGAGGTGGCCTCGAGGGTTCGGCCGCACGCATCCGCTCTGCCCTTCGCCCTCGAGGTCGTCGCGTTCAGCGACGAAGAGGGCACGCGCTTCGGCACGGCTCTTCTCGGCAGCCGGGCGCTCGCGGGAACCTGGGACGACGCGTGGTGGGAGCTGCGCGACAGCGACGGCATCTCGCTCTTCGAGGCCTTTCAGGACTTCGGGCTCGACCCGGCGCGGCTCCCGAGCGCGTTCCGCCGGCCCGAGCAACTCGTGGGCTACCTCGAGGCGCACATCGAGCAGGGGCCGCACCTCGAAGACGCGGACCGCGCCCTCGGGGTCGTCACCTCGATCGCGGGAGCGCGACGCTTCTCGCTCACGATGACCGGCCACGCGGGTCACGCCGGCGGAACACCGTACGACCGCCGTCGCGACGCGCTCGTCGGCGCGAGCGAACTCGTGATCGCGGTCGAGACGATCTCGAAAGAGCTCGACACGATCGGAACCGTCGGCAAACTGCAGGCCTACCCCGGGGGAGTCAACGTCATCCCCGGCCGCGTGGACTTCAGCCTCGATGTGAGAGCCGAGCACGATGCGGTGCGCGACGAATGCTGGCAGCGCATCCAGGAGGCCGCGGCCGACATCTGCGCGCGGCGGACGCTCGAGTTCGACGCCGTCGAGATCTACCGCGCCGACGCCGCGCAGTGCGCCCCGCACTTGCGCGATGGGATCGCCGCGGGCATCCGCAGCACGGGCGACGACGCGCCGATGGCGCTCTACAGTCGCGCGGGCCACGACGGTGTCGCGGTCTCGGCCCTCACCGACTTCGCGATGCTCTTCGTGCGCTGCGCCGGGGGAGTGAGCCACCACCCCGACGAGGCGGTCACGGTCGAGGATGTCGCCGCCGCCCTCGACGCGTTCGAGGGCACCGTGCGGGAGCTCGCCGCGCGATGACCGACCCGCGCGAAGCCCTCATCGTCGAGCTCGACCGGGTGCGGCACGGTGCGGGAGAGGTCGCGGCAGACACCCCGGTGCTCCGCAGCCCGAGTTGCGGAGACGAAGTGCGTATGGCCGTGACGCTGACGGGTGGCACTGGTGGCACGGTCGACGGGACGATCGCCGGGGTCACGATCGCCGACGTCACGTGGCACGGTCGCGGATGCACGGTGTCGATGGCCTCGGCGTCGGCCCTCGCCGCACTGGCCCCCGGTCGGTCGCCCGCCGAACTCGCCGCGCTCGCCGTCGCGTTCGGAGATCTCGTGCGCGATCGCGACGTCGACCCCGCCTTCGACCCTCTCGACCCTGGCGACGCTCTGCGCTACGACGAGCGTCTCGGCGACGCCGTCGCGTTCGCGGGCATCGGGCGTCTCCCGCTGCGCGCGGGCTGCGCGACGCTCGCGTGGGAGGCGCTCAGTGAGGCGCTCAGTGAGGCGCTCGACGCGGCGCTGGAGTGACGGCGTCGCGGGTGTCGACGTCCGTGCCGTCGCCGAGGTCGCCGCATTCCACGAACTCCGCGTCGTGCGCCCGCACGTAGTCGCGCGCGCCCGAGTCGCCGCCCAGACTCGCGACGAGCGCTGCCCAGTGATCGCGCCCGACGACCACCGGATGCCCGGGGCGACCGTCGAACGTCGCTTGCGCGAGGGCGCGGTGGAGCCCCGCGCGCACCGCGGTCTCGAGGAGCCTCGCGACGGAACTCGGCGGCAGGCCGGGGAGGTCGACGAGTGTCACGAGGATGGCGGAGGCATCCGTCGACTCGGCGGCTCGGAGTGCGGCGGCGAGCGACGCGGACTGGCCCCGCCCCCAGTCGTGCGCGATCACCGCTGTGATGCGCGGGTCGTGGGGCAGCAACTCGCGCGCCGCGTCGTATTCGGCTCCGAGCACCACGACGACGCGGGGAAGACCGCCCGCGAGGTGCGCGGTCGTGGCGAGGTGCACCCATGGCACACCGTCGGAGTCGCGCGAGAGGGCCTTGGGGCCGCCGAAGCGGCGCCCGGCTCCCGCCGCGAGCACGGCGCCGAGCACCCAGCCGGGCTGCGCCGGAGACTGTGTCGGGCGCGGCGGCGCGTCGGCCGGGACATCGGAGGTCATCGTTACAGTTATAGCGACCGGTGCCGGAAAGCGGCACCGACGGGAGGTCGATGCGCGTGATCGGTGAGACGGAAGCCGCCCTCCGGGGCGACCTGGAGGCCGCACTCGGGGTCGCGCGGTGGGTCGACGAGGTCGCCGCGTCTGCTCCGTTCGCCGACCTCGACGAACTGTTGGGTGTCGCCGCGAGCGCCGCGACGCCGCTGAGCGAATCGGAGATCGACGAGGCGATGGCGCACCATCCGCGCATCGGCGAACGCCCCACCGGTGACGGCGCGGCGGCGGCGTTCTCCCGCACGGAACAGGCTTCGCTCGGTGCGGCGTCGAGCAGCGCGACCGACGACGAGGTGCTCGCCGCGGCCATCGCCGAAGGCAACCGTCGCTACGAAGACCGCTTCGGGCGCATCTTCCTCATCCGCGCCGCCGGCAGGTCGAAGCGCGAGATCCTCGAAGAACTCGAGCGCCGCCTCGACCTCGACGAGCGTTCGGAGCTCGCCCTCGTCGGCAGTGAACTCCGCGACATCGCCCTCATCCGCCTCGAAAAAACCTACGGAGATCCCCAGTGAGCCACGTCACCACCCACGTTCTCGACACCGCCCTCGGCCGACCCGCTGTGGGGGTGCCCGTGGCGCTCTCGTGGCGCAGCGACGGCACGTGGGTGCCCCTCGCCATCGCCGCGACGGATGCCGACGGCCGCGTGTCGACGCTCGGACCCGACGCTCTCGAGCCGGGCCGGCACCGCCTCATCTTCGACACCGGGAGCTACTTCGCCTCGACCGACAAGGCGGGGTTCTTTCCCGAGGTGACCCTCGAGTTCGATGTCGGGGGCGACGAGCACTACCACGTGCCCCTGCTGCTGAGCCCGTTCGCGTTCAGCAGCTACCGCGGGTCGTAGGCGCTCCCGGGCCCGGGTCAGTAATCGGTGCGATCGCCCTTGCCGAGCCACGCGTCGAACGGAGCTGCCGACTCGGGCAGCCTGAGCGACTCGATCGCGGTCGGCCACGTCGCCCGGTCGCGCGCGAACAGCTCGTAGAACTCGAGGTCGTCGAAGCCGCCTCGCGCCGCATCGTGGCGGTCCGCCGCGAACACGACGCGATCGAGCCGCGCCCACAGCGACGCCGAGACGCACAGCGGGCACGGCTCGCACGAGGTGTAGAGGGTCGCCCCGGCGAGAGAGAAATCTCCCGCGGCCTGACACGCCGCGCGGATGGCCTGCACCTCGGCGTGCGCGGTCGGGTCGAGGTCGCGCGTCACCCGGTTCTGACCGATCGCGAGAAGCTCGCCGTCGCGCACGATGACCGCGCCGAACGGGCCGCCTCCCGCCGCGACGTTCTCGGTCGCGAGGGTCACGGCGTGGGCGAGCCAGCGCTCGTCCGTCTGCGCGAGGGCCGGGCCCGCGTCATCCGCAGCACTCATGCGAGGCCCGATCCGGCGTCCCACGCAGATCCCGGGTCGCTCGCATCATCGCGCGTGATGTTCGCCTGGATGAGGCCGTACGGTCGGTCGGCGGCGTGGAAGACCTCACCGCTGTTCTCGAGCCCGAACGGCGAGAGGTCGGCGAGGAAGTGGTGCTTGTTGGGCGCGGAGAACCGGATCTCCGCGATCTCCGGGTGGGCGGCGAGCACGGCCTTACCCATGTGCCACAGGGTCTGCTGCAGCGCGAGCGACTGCAGGGTCGCGAACTGCGCCACGAGAATGCGCTTGACGCTCGCATACACGGCGTCCCACTCGACGTCGAGAGTCTCGAAGCGCCACCGCGCCACGAGGGAGGTCGCGAGCACGCGATCCGAGGTCGCCGGCAGGGTCGTGTATTCGTCGACGAGGAAGTCGCGGAACTCGGAGCCCGTCGACTTGAGCAGCACGAGGTCTTTGAGGCCCCCGACGACGTGCACGTGTCGGTCGTCTCCTGTGCCGTCGACGGTGATCGCGGCGGTGCGCACCTCTTCGCCCGCGCGCACCCAGGTGTGGTCGTGCTCGGCGCCGTCGACGACGGCGCGAGTCCAGCCGTACTGCTCGATCTCGATGCGCGCTCCCGTGACCGGGTCGATGTCATCGACGAAGTGGCGCGCGAGGGCGAGACCGAAAGTCTCGATCGACTCGATGCCGACCGACTTGGCGTAGGCGTACGCGGTGTTCTTCTGGGTGTCGGTCGGGAGCACTTGCGACTGGTCGCCGTAGAGGTGTGCTTCGGCGAAGCTGCCCCGCAGACTCGTGCTCACGTTGAGATCCTGGATCTCGTGCCGAGCGCTGTCGCGACGGAACCGCACGAGGCGGGATTCGGCTTTGCCGTACTGATGTGACCCGAGGACTATCGCCATAGCGGGATTCTGACACCCGCATGTGACCGCCGTGTTTCGCCGCCCGTCAGGATGCGGGGCGCTCGAGGAGGGCTCCGGACGGGAGCCCGTCGATGTCGATGCGGTGACCGCGCAACCACACGTCGTCGACACGACCGAGCACACCGGCGCCGTCGAACGCCGAGACGGGGTTCTTGTGCTCGAGCCGGGTCGCATCGACGGTCGAGGCCCACGTGGGGAGGAACACCGCGAGGTCGGCGTCGGCGCCGATCGCGATGCGACCCTTCGCGGGAAGACCGAGGAAGTCGGCGGGGCCGCGAGACATCCACTCCACGACGCGTTCGAGCGAGATGCCGCGCCGGTGCGCCTCGGCCCACACCGCCGTGAGCCCGACCTGGAGCCCCGCGATTCCGCCCCACGCGACGCCGAAGTCGCCATCGTGCGCGAACTTGAGTTCGCGCGTGCTCGGGGAGTGATCGGAGACGATGATGTCGATGACGCCGTCGGTGAGACCCTGCCAGAGGGCATCGCGATTGGCGCTGTCGCGAATGGGAGGGCAGCACTTGAACTGGGTCGCGCCGTCGGGGATCTCCTCGGCGGTGAGGCACAGGTAGTGGGGGCACGTCTCGACGGTGATCGGGAGGCCGTCGGCGCGTGCGGCGGCGAGGGCGGGGAGGGCGGCCCCGCTCGACAGGTGCAGGATGTGTGCGCGTGCGCCGGTGCGCCGCACACCCGCGATGACGCGATCGATCGCGACCGTCTCGACGGAGTCGGGGCGGGAGGCCTCGAAAGCCCGGTAGTCGCGCCCCCCGTGCTTCTCGTGCCTCGCGAGCTCGTCGGGGTCTTCCGCGTGCACGATGAGCACCGAACCGAGCGCGGCCACCTCGGCCAGGGCCTCGTCGAGGCCCGCGCTGTCGAGGTGAGGAAACTCGTTGACACCCGACGGGGCGAGGAAGGCTTTGAAGCCGAAGACCCCGCGATCGTGGAGTGGCGCGAGCGAGCCGAGACTGGCCGGGATCGCCCCGCCCCAGAAACCGACGTCGACGAACGACTGGGGTCTCGCGACATCCTGCTTCGTGTCGAGGGCGTCGACGTCGACCGTCGCCGGGATGCTGTTGAGCGGCATGTCGACGATCGTCGTGACACCGCCGGATGCCGCGGCGCGCGTGGCGCTCGCGAAGCCCTCCCACTCGGTGCGGCCCGGTTCGTTCACGTGCACGTGGCTGTCGACGAGCCCGGGCACGAGCACGGTGTCGGCGTCGAGGGTCACGATCTCGGCGGCGTCGATCCACTCGCCCGTGCCGTCGTGGAGGGGTTCCACGTCGACGATGACCCCGTCGCGCACGGAGATCGTCGCCGGGCGGAACACCCCGTCGACGAGGGCGGATGTCGCGTGGACGAGCAGATCGAGGGGCGCAGACATGACGTCCTTCCGGGGTGGGATGGAGCCATTATCGCCGAACTGTCAGCGCGTCGATGCGGTCGCGCCGCCCTCGTCCCTCGCGTGGGCGCGGCTCTGGCTCACGTGTGTCTGGCTCACGCGGCTCTGACTGGTATCGCTCGGACTGGCATTGCTCGACTCCGCGAGGGAGGTGCTGGCGTGTCTCGGGCCGGCGGTGGTGGTGCGGGGGCGGGGAGCGGAGGGTGCCGGGTCGGACCCGGAGCCGGCGATGACACTCGCGTCGATCGGAAGGGCATCGGCGAGGTGGTTTCCCCACACGCGGTAGGTGAAGGTGAATCGCTGTTCGACGCCTTCGGGCCGCCACACCGACTCGGTGAGTTCGCGAGGGAAGAGCATGACCGTGACCCCGTGGAACTCTGCGGCGACGAGTCGCGTGTGCCGGTTGAGGAGCCTGCTGTGGTGGCCGGCAGCGACTCGAGCAGCCTTCGACATGCTGCCCGCGTTGTCGAGCGGCGGGATGTCGGAGATCACGATCTGCGCGGTGACGGGCAGCCGCTCGCGCAACGCCGCGAGGGTCGCCCGGAGGTGCCTCTCCCACGTCGTCGCTGCCATGATCCGGAGGGTGTCGGAGATGCCGGCGAGGATGACGACCGCGTCGGCTTTCGCGAGGTTGTTCGTGAGCCCCTCGACGACACCCGGTCCCTCGGCGATGCGCGACCCCGGCAGCGGGCTGATCGACCACGACACCCCTCGCGAGGTGACGGTCGCCAGATGGCGCGCGAAGAACGCGGGCAGCGAGAGCTCGTGGGAGCGCACACCGAGGCTGATCTCGCCTGGCTCGCCGATGAAGACGACCCGGTCGGGGTCGGGTCCGTCGACGAGGCCGCGCGGCGGGTCGTCGGGGTAGACGTCTTCCGACGCGTCGTTCCGCCGGAAGATGAATTCGGCGACGTGCGCGAATCGCGTCGACCGGTAGATGGTGGAACGGAGGGTGCGCAGTGGTCCTGGCATTCGAGCGTCCTTCGGTGAGCCTCGCTGACGATGCCTCCCGCGGGCGCGCCGCGACAGGATCGCGGGGGTCACGGCGATGTGCCCACTGTAGGCGTGTTCGCCCGAGAGGGGAACGGTCTCTATTCGACGAGCGCCGTGACGAGGATCACCGCGCAGAAGAATGCGACCACCGCGAACGTGGCGATGTGCGCTTTACTCATCCCGAATCGCAACCTCCGACCCTGCGATGCGGCGACCGGGGCGCTCTGCCCGGCGGGGGGTGCTGCAACGCCGTCGGCTGCCGCGGCGGCGACGAGATCATCGTCTCGGCGGTCATCCCGCCAGCGCTCCCACCGGGTCACCTTCTCGGTGACCGCGTCGACTGCGTCGGCGAGGCCGGACCAGGTGGCCGGGTGGAGCGTTACGACGTCGCGCGTGGTCACGAGAAAGAGCCAATCGTCGATGATCTCGATGTCGTAGCCGCTCACCGAATCGATGAGCCGCGCCATGATGTCGGGCGTGAAGAGGTAGAGCGCGTCGCGCTCGTAGCCCGCCGGGCAGTAGAGAGCGAAGTGCGTGTCGAAGTCGCCCTCGAGCGAGAGCCGCAGGGCGCGGGTGGGCATCGCGCGCAACTCCAGAGGGTGCCGATTGTCGTCGGCGTGCAGCACGATGTGGGGAAGCGCGGTGGTCAACCTGATGGCGCAGTAACCGCCGAACTGGGTGTTCCGATCGGTCGCGCTGCCCCACGCGAGCTCGAAGTTGGCGAACTCGACGCTCCTCCCCGCGGCCGAACGCATCAACCGGGAGACGACGAGGCGGCCACGATCGCGCCACGGGGTGATATGGCCGCCCGCGTAGGGGCCCGGGCTGTAGACGAGTCCGTTGTCTGCCGCGAATCTCGCGAGGCGGTAGTGCCTCTCGGGGGTGCCTCGCTGTCTTCGTGAACGCACCCAGAACCATCCGAGGGTCACTCCTGCGGCGACGAACAGAGCGACGATGAAACTCATCGCGGCGAGCTCGCTCGCCATGTCGGCGGAGGCACCTTCGACCTCTTGCGTGATTCCGACGACCATGGTGAGCAGACCGATGATGCCGGCCGCGACGCCCACGCTCGCGGTGACCCTGCGGAACGCCCCGAGCGGCGCCTTCACACTCGAGTGCTGCGCGGCGAAAGCCCGGTAGAACCTCGAGACATCGCGTCGACGCGTTCGTGCGGTGAGAGCGTCGGTGTTCAGCGCGGGCAGGTAGGACGCGGCCGTGGCCGACGATGGAGTGGTCATGCGGTGCGATGGCTCACCAGACGGCGGATCGATCAGGGAACACGATGAGTAGGCCTATCGGAACGCCCGGACGGTTGAGCGAATCAGCTCGGCGTGCTCGTAGATGTCGTCGAGATTCTCTATCGGTATCTTCGTCTCGTTCTTGGCATCGTCGAAGACACCCAGGTATTTCTGCTTCTTGCCGTTGAACCAGAGTCGTGCGATCGGTTTACGGTTGTTGTCATCTAGAAGCACCGCGAAGTAGGACTTTGCGTCGCGACTCGTCACCCGCTGGGGTTTCACCTCTGCGCAGGCGATCGCCTTCACGATCTGATATCCCTCGAGCTCCTCCAGAGTCGTCTCGATCTCCGTGTCGCGGTCGAGGTCTCCCTCGACGATCGACTGACTCGCAATAGCCGCAGGGTCTCCCATCGTTACCGACGGAACGGATGTTGCACCGAGTGCAGTTTTGAGGCGGTCGTTGACCTGCTCATTGAGGAATTGTTTTGTCGCTTTGCTCACCAGAAGCGTGAATTGCTCCCTCACCTTTTGAGTGAAAGCCCCGTCGTAAACACGGCCGGTGAAGAATTTGACCCACTCATCAGCAGGCTCGCGAAATTGCGCCGCGATCTCCCGCTTGAGTGCGCCGACATATTTGAGTTCCTCTGCCGCGTTGATGATCGAGTCGAGGTCGAAGATGTCCTTCGTCAGCTTCTTGAGCTCGGGGATGAGGGTCTCGTCGATGTCCGCGAGGTCAAGCACGAGGAACGGCTTATCGTCCATCCGATTGGGGGCGTCGAGGTCGGTGTAGAAGTTGTAGACCTCACCGTTCGTCAGGACGGCGATTCGAGCGTTGGTGACGGCGAAATACCTGAAAAGCTGCGAAGCATGCTCGATGCGCAACGGGCCCGTCGAGCTCTTGCACTCGATGAGGATCTGGACTTCGCTCTCACGCATGATCGCGTAATCGATCTTCTCGCCCCGCTTCACGCCTACATCGGCGGTGAACTCGGGAACCACTTCGAGCGGGTTGAAGACGTCGTAGCCCAAAATGGTGGAGATGAAAGGCATGACGAAGGCATTCTTCGTCGCCTCTTCAGTTTGGATCGCGTCTCGCTGATTCCGGACCTTCGCAGCCAGAGCGCCCAGTCGTTCCTCGAACTCCATTGTTTCCCCCGTCGATGGATTTGTTCGAGGTTATAGCGTCGACCGCGGGATCCTGTGGCTTGAGTTCCCCCTAGTTGGAGGGACAGAGGCTCGGGCTCGGGGGAACGCGCCCCAACGCGACATCGCGGTCGCGAATCGTTGCTCATCCCGGAGGGGGGCGATATGCGACCGCAATGCTCCGGTGGAGGAGTGGACAATGACGATCTCCGCGCCGAACGTCGAGCCCGAGAACGCGCCCCAACGCGACATCGCGGTCGCACATCGTTGCTCACCCCGGAGGAGAGGAACACTATGCGACCGCGATGCGGTGGTGCGGGCGCGGAACGAGCGGTTCCGCGCCTCACGTGACTACTTCGCGAGGAACTCGAGCAAGGCGCGATTCCACTCGTCGGCGTGGCTCACGTTGACGCCGTGCGGTGCCCCGGGGATGACGACGAGCTCGCTGTGCGCGATCGCGGCGTGCGTGCGCGCTCCCGAACCCTCGAACGGCACGGTGCCATCACCGTCGCCGTGGATCACGAGCGTGGGAACGGTGACCCGGGGCAGGTCGTCGCGGAAGTCGGTCGAGCCGAACGCCGCCATGCACGCGAGCGCAGCGACCTTGCTCGACTGCAACGCGAGGTCGAGGGCATCCTGGCGCTGCCGCTCGGTCACCTTGAGCTCGCCGTCGACGGAGAAGAAATCGGTCGTGAACTGGTCGTAGAACGACTCCTCGCTCGCGGTGAGCTGGGCCGTCATCTCTCCGGCGGCGCTCGGCGCGAGGGGACCCTCGGGGTTGTCGTCGGTCGTCATGAGGTAGGGCGGAACGGCGGAGGCGAACACGACGCTGTGGATGCGCTCGTCGCCGTACTTGGTGAAGTAGCGCGCCACCTCGCCGCCGCCCATCGAGAACCCGACGAGCGTGACATCGGTGAGGTCGAGCTCGGTGAGGAGGGTGTGGAGGTCTTCGGTGAGGGTGTCGTAGGTGTAGCCCGTCTTGGGCTTGTCGCTGCGCCCGAACCCGCGGCGGTCGTAGGTGATCACGCGGTATCCCGCGGAGGCGAAGGCCGGCACTTGCTCCGACCACGATTCGCCCGAGAGCGGCCAGCCGTGGATGAGAACGACGGGGCGACCCGACCCTCCGGTGTCGTCGACGTGCAGGTTGGTGTCTTTGAACAGTCCGTGGTGCGCAGTGATCTCGGTCATCGTCTTCTCCTTCGTGCGCTCGCCGCTGTGGCGGAGCGTGGGGGGTTCGGCACCCCGTTGGCCGGAGTTTGGTCGCGCTCGGGGGTTTGCCAGCGAGCGGCGGCGAACCGGTCTCACCGGAGCCGGTCACACCCGAGCTGGTCACACCGTCGAAACACACCGGGGGTAGCGTGCGGTCCACACCGGTCGAGAGGGGATGTCGTGCCACCCGAGACCGAGATCGTGCGAGCACCCGAGTGCCCCAAGTCGATGGAGTTCGGCCCGTGCGGCGGGGTCGAGGGCGACGGCCGCTGTGAGGTCGCCGAACACGCGTGCGTGTTCCTCGACGTCGACACCGTGCGCTGGTCGCGCGAGCGGTCGGCGCTCGGCCCACCCGCGCGCGACACGTCACCCACCCCGCACACGCCGGCCGACCGGATGCGCGCGCTCCTGGGTTCGGGGCGGGTGGTCGTGGGTGACTTTCCGGCGCGGGCTCTCGACGCCGACTCGATCCGCGAGTGCGCAGACATCCTCGCGGGGTCGACGGATGCGGTGCTCGCCGGCGATTCCGCACGCTCACGCGTGCAGTTCTCGCCCACCTACCGCGCGCAGCTCATCCGCGCCGCGGGCCTCGAGGTCTGGACGGGGCTCAATTGCCGCGATCGCAACAGGGTCGCCCTCGAGGGCGAGCTGGCCGGCCTCGCCCACGTCGGAGTCTCGGGCGTGCACTGCGTGACGGGAGACCACACGGCGACGGGGTCGAGACCCGACGCGCGCCCCGTGTTCGACCTCGACTCGACCCGCCTCGCGGCCGTCGCCCGGGCGGCCGGGCACCTCGTCTCGGTGGGGGAGTCGCCCGCGACGCCCCCGATGGACCGTCGCGCGGAGCGGCTGCGAGAGAAGGAGCGGGCGGGCGCGGAGGTCTGCTTCGTCAACCACGCCGGGGGAGTCGAGCCGGTGCGCGCGTTCATCGCCGAGGCCCGGGCCCTCGGCAGCGGGCTGCGTTTCATCGCGTGCGTTCCGATCGTCGTCGACGTCGAGAGCGCCGCGCTCCTCGCGAGTTTTCCGTCTCTCGTGCTGCCGCCCGGCTACCTCGACGGCATCTTCGCCGCCGATTCTCCGACGGCGGCGGGCATCTCGGCCGCGATCGAGTTGAGCCGTCGATTGCTCGACGTCGACGGGGTCGCGGGTGTCAACCTCTCGGGTGGGGGTGGCGCGGGCGGCGAGCTGCGGTTCGCCGACGCGCTCGCCGAGGTCGGGAGCGCGCTGCGCTCCTGACTCAGGCGCCCCGCCGCACGAGCGCGGGGGCGGTGTCTCTCGTGAGCGGGGCGATCGTCGGCCCCCCGAGCTCGTCGACGGCGAACCAGCGCAGCTCCGCGATCTCGGCGGCCGCCGTCACGATCACGGGCGCGCTCACCCGCACCGCGAACATCTCGGCGACGAGAGCGTGCCCCCGCTCGTTGGCGGCGTCGGCCTCGAAACTGCCGAGGTAGTGGAGGTCGGCGGGGTCGACTCGCAACCCCACCTCTTCGTGCAACTCGCGAGCGAGGGCATCCGCAGCCGACTCTCCCGGCTCGGGTTTGCCTCCCGGTTGCATGAACATCGTGGTGCCGTGCTTGCGCACGAGCAGCACTCGACCGAACTCGTCGACGATGAGGGCGGCGGAGACGCGGATGATCGGGCGGGACACCCGGTCAGCCTGGCAGGTGATCGACCGCCCACGAAACGCGCGCGTCGGCACGCGATCCGTCGCGCCGGAACTCCGTGCGCCGGCTCGCGGTCACGGGGGAGGACTCCCAGAAGAGGTAGCGCACGGGGGTGATGTCGAACCCGACCCACGTCGGCGACGGGTCGACCGGACCCTCCGGATGCGTCGCCTGCGCGTCACTCCACAGCGCGACCCTCTCGTCGTAGGGCAATCGGGCGTAGTCGGCGTCGTTCACCCACGCGAGCTGCTTGAGGTAGGGCGATCGACGGTGGTACGCCGCCGCGATGCGCTCCTCGGACTGCCGGTGCGCTTCTCCGTGGATGACGAGCTGCCGGTAGAAGTCGGGCCAGACGACGACGATGCAGACGCGGGCATCCGCCTCGATCTCGAGGGCTTTGCGCGAGCGCGCGTCGGTGTGGAACGCGAAGCCCGTGTCGGTCACTTCGGAGAGCAACACTGTGCGCCCGGTCGGGTAGCCGTCGAGCCCGTTCGTCACGAGGGTGATCTGCGGGCGATCGGGGTGCTCGTTGCCCGGCAGCCAGTGCCGGGCGATCTCGTGAGGGTCGGCGTGCAGGGTGTCGTCGGTCGCGGTCGCGGCCGCCGGCTGATCGGTCACGGTGTCGGCCCCGAGGGCGGCGCCTCGAACGTGAACCGGGAGATCTCGAGGAGGGCGTCGACCGAACGGGCGACCGATTCCTCGAAGAGCGCGGCACCCGCCTCCGCCGTCGCGGCCGTCGGGTCGCCGATGACGCCGCTCGCCCCGAAATCGTTGCTGAGCCAACCGAACGACACGGGCTTGTTGTTGAACCCGATGAACTCCATCGCCCCGATGTGCTCGGGCACGTTGCGTTCGGCGCGCGCCATGTCGACGAGGTCGGGGCGCACGTGGAGCACGAGGGAGGTCTCGCCGTGGCCGGCATGGATTCCGAGCCCCGCCTCATCCGCTCCCGCGTCACCGCCGGCGCCCGCGCGTTGAATGCCCGCGGGCATCGTGAAGGTCTTGAGGCCGAAACGCCGGTGCAGCTCGCGATTGGCCACTTGCAGGAGAGCGCCGTTTCCGCCGTGCCCGTTCATGAAGACGAGGGTGCGGGCGGGGGTCGCGGCGATCGACCTGCCGATGTCGACGAGCGTCGCCATGAGGGTGTCCCAGTTCAACCACACCGTGCCGGGAGCCCAGTGGTGCTCGTCGGACTTCGTGTAGGTGAGGGTGGGCAGGATCCAGATGTCGAGACCCGCGTCGGCGGCCCGATCGACGGCGGCGCCCGCGAGTGCGCCCGCGAGCAGAGCGTCGGTCGAGAGCGGCAGATGCGGCCCGTGATGCTCGATCGCTCCCGTGGGGAGCACGATGATCGAGTCCTCGGTGAGACGCTCGGTCACGGCGGTGCCCGAGAGTTCGTCGAGGCGCCGCGACGCGGTGCCCGTCACGACGCGCTCGACACGGACTCGGGCACGAGGGTTCCCGACGAGGTCGCGCGCGGCGCGCTCTCGCCCGACGCGACCTTGCCGGCGCCGGGAGCGGTCACCTCGGCGACGAGCTTTCCGGGGTTGAGCAACCCGAGGGGGTCGGTCTCGCGCGCGGTCGCGAGGGTGCGCTCGACCTCGAAGTCGACGAACCACTGGTGCGGGCTGTGCACGCCGACACCGAGCTCGCGGAGGGCGTCGATGCCCGCGTAGACCTGCTCGGGGCTCTCGTAGACACCCGCGAGCATGCCGATCGGGCCGCGGTGCTGGGATTCGATGTGCAGCATCCCGCCGCGGTAGACCGCGTGCACCTCGTCGATCCGGTCGACGAGCGCGTGTCCGCCGACCTCGAGGTGGAAGTAGGTGCCGGGCGCGCTCTTCTGCAACCACTCGATCGGGTGGTTGTACGAGAGGGTGCTCAATCGCACGCACGCCGTCGGCCCCTCACGCACCTCTTCGACGACCCCTCCCGCGGCTTCAACGAGTCCGCGGGCGGCGTCGAGGGTCGACCTCTCGAGAATCGCGCGGAGGCTCGCGCGGCCCTCGGGGATCGCCGGGTCGGCGGGCAGGGTCGCGGCGATCTCGGCCAGGTCGCCCGAGACGAGTCGCGGTGTCGGGTGCACGCCGCCGACCTCGCGGATGGTCGCGAGCACACCCGAGAAGTCGTCGAAGCTCGCGTAGAACGCGACCCAGTCCTGCACGGGGTCGAGTCGCACGGTCGCGCGCGCGATGATGCCCGCGGTGCCGTAGTTGTGCACGAATTTCTGGGCTTCGTCTCCCTCGACGTGCACGAGTTCCGGTTCCGGGCCGCCGAACACGACGTCGAGCGCGACGACGAATCCCTGGTGGTTGGCGCCGTGCAGGATCGAGCCGGTGCCTCCGGAGCCTCCGGAGAGAAAACCGCCGAGGCTCGACTGGGCTGTGGACGGATACATCCACAACTCCTGTCCGCTCTCGCGTGCGGCTTGTTCGAGCGCGATCATCGGGGCGCCCGCTTCGGCCGTGATGGTGCCGTCACCGACCTCGACGATCGCGCGCGCCTTCGAGAGGTCGAGCACGAGGCCGCCCTGAAGGGGGATGCCTTGACCGTAGTTGCCGGTGCCCTTGCCGCGCGGGGTGATGCCCACGCCGTGGCGCACGGCGGCCGCGACGACCTCGGCGATCTGCTCGGCGCTCGTCGGGAAGGCCACGATGTCGGCGAGACCGAGGGGGAGCAGCTCGGTGATGATCGGCGACATCTTGGCTCCGTCGACGGATGCCTTCTCGCGCGCGCGCATCTCGACCGTCGCGCCGCGAGGCCCGAGTAGCTCGACGAGTTCGGTGTGGAGGTCTTCGACCGTCATGCGGATTCCTTACAGCAGAGGGTGGTTGTGGTCTGGGTGGAGAGGAGCGGGGGAGAGAGGCGCGGTGTCGCGGCGAGCGGCTCGGTCACTGGGCGGCCATGCCGCCGGAGACGTCGATCGCGTGACCGGTGAGATAGTCGGAGTCGCTCGACGCGAGGAAAGCCACGACCCCCGAGACGTCGGCGGGGGTGCCGAGCCGCCCGAGCGGGGAGAACGACGACCAGCGTTCGACGTCGGCATCCGTTCTCGTGGCCGCGCCCATCTCGGTGAGGATGTATCCGGGGCACACGCAATTGACGGTGATGTCGTGTTCGCCGAGCTCGAGCGCCGACACGCGCGTGAGGGCGATGACGGCGGCTTTCGACGCGGCGTAGTGCGCTTGCCCCGCACCGCCGCTCTTGCCCGCCATGCTCGCGATGTTGATGATCGTGCCCGCGGTGCCCGCCGAGATCATCGATCGTGCGGCGATCTGGGTCGTCACGAGCATGGGCCGCGTGTTGATGTCGAACACGTGATCCCACTCTTCGACCGAGATGTCGAGCAGGGGCGTGAGGCGCAGGATGCCCGCGTTGTTGACGAGGATGTCGATGCCTCCGAGGTGCGCGATGGCCGTCTTCATGGCGGCGATCGTCGAGAGCGGATGCAGGAGGTCGACGTCGATGAACCGGCCGCCGATGCGCTCGGCGGTGGGTTCGCCTCGTTCGGTGAGTCTGTCGAGGATCGCCACGTCGGCACCGTCGGCGCTCAACCTCTCGGCGATGTGCGCCCCGATGCCGCGAGCACCCCCGGTGACGACGGCCCGCGCGCCCGCGAGGCGGGCGGAGGTCGAGGTCACCGGGGGTGTCGTCATGATCGTGGCTTCCGTGCCGTTACGGCATTCCGATGGAGTCGTCGATGAACTCGTTGGTCACGAGGTCGTCGACGGAGAGTCCGTCGGCCGGCGGGGTGCCGAGGTCGGTCGCGATGGGGCTCATCGTGTCGAGGATGCCCTGAACGCGGTCGAGGTCGAAGTCACCGACGGTCTCGTTGTCGGCGTTGCCGACGAGACCGAGGTCGACCTGCTGCTGCACCGAGAAGTCGGCGACCTCCTGGGAGTAGACCCACCCCGTGTCGTACTGCTCGACGAGGTCGAGGATGACCTCGGTCGCGGCGGCCGGCTCGGTGTAGAAGTCGACGGTCGCCTGCTGGAACACCGGCGTGATGTCGGCGAGGCACGGGCTGAGCTCTTCGAACTCGGCACTGCGCACCGAGAGGGCGCCGGCGTAGGCGGTCCACCCGGCGTCGTGGATGAGTTCGAACTCGACGGGCTTGTTCCAGCTCTCGACCTCGTTCTCGTAGACGAACGGTTCTGCGCTCGCGAAGCCCTGCTGACCGTCGGCGCCCGCGGCGGCGACGAAGTTCGCCGGGGTGCCGTCGTACGAGCCGTCGACCTGCTCGCGCGACAGCTGGCCGTCGGCGATGAGGTACTCCATGTAGGCGGCGCCGTCGAAGTATCGCACGACGTTGTCGCCGAGCTCTTCGCCGAGTTCGGCGATCGAGCTGACACCGGGGTAGGTCTCCGGGTCCCACATGATCATCTGCGGGTTGATGTCGAGCGGGGCGATGAAGGCTTTGGTGGGGAGGTCGGCCGATTGCTGCACCTGTCCGTCGGTACCGGCGTATCCGATCGTGATGTCGGTGTCCTGATACATCTGGGCGGCGACGGTCTGGAAGCCGATCGCCGGCCCGCCGGAGCGGATCTCCACGTCGACACCGGTGTACTCACCGCTCGCCATGAGCGGCCCCGAGACCGACTTGAGGTCGGCGTCGACGGTGTAGTCCTCGCCGAGCAGCTCGTAGAGCGTGCCGTGCTCCGACTCGGGGTTCCAGTCCGTCTGGATGACGACGGTCGAGGGGCAGTTCTCCGAGAGGTCGATGGCGCCGATCTCCATGTCGTCTCGGGGAGCGGCCTCCTCCTCTCCTGATGCGCAACCGGCGAGGGCGACGACGGCGGCGAGAGCGCCGACGGCCGCGATGGTGCGACGGACTGGTGTGTGCATGGTTCTCCTTGAGTGGGCGGGGTGAGGCGGATGCTGCGGCGGGGAGTGGAGCGGGGAGGGAGGGTCTAGGTGGTCTGTTCGTACCAGCGGCCGACGGCGAGTTTGCCGATGAGCCCGAAGACGAGGAAGATCACGACGCCGAGGAGCGCCGCCGTGATGACCGAGGCGTAGAGCTCCTCGGTCTGCACGCGCGAGGCGTAGACGCTGATGAGGTTGCCGAGACCGGGTTGTCCGCGACGGAAGAACGTGTCGCCGACGATCGCCCCGATGACCGAGAGCCCCGCCGAGATGCGCATCCCGGCGAAGATCGCGGGCATGGCGTTCGGAAACTGCAGTTTGGTGAGCACCGTGAAGCGGCTCGCGCTCTGCAGTTTGAAGAGTTCGCGCTGGCTGCGGTCGACCGACTGCAACCCGAACAGGGTGTTGGAGACCATCGGGAAGAGCGAGATGAGAATGCACACGAGGATGCGGGCTTCGAAGCTGTAGCCGATCGTGACACCGATGAGGGGAACGAGGGCGAGGATCGGGATGCACTGGAGGATGACGGCGTAGGGGAAGAGCGACCGCTCGACCCAGCGGGCTTGCGACATGAGCACGGCCCAGACGATTCCGATGACGATCGAGATCGCGAGCCCGACGAGAGCGACCTGGGTCGACAACGCGAGGGCGCGGAGGAGGTCGGGGGCGATGCCTTCCGCCCCGTTCGTCGGAAAGAACGACTCCGTCACGATGCGGTGCGGCAGCGGCAGCAGGAACGACCGGTTCACACTCTCGAGGTAGCTCGCGACGATGTACCAGCCGACCATGATGAGCACGAAGACGATGAGTGGCGGCCCCACGCGCTTGGCCAGGCTGCTCGATCTCGCCCCCACGCTCACGGTCGCGGGCTGGGTGTTCGACACCGCGGATTTCACTGCTGTGCTCACGAGTGACCTTCTCTCAGTGCGTGCGAGACTTCGCCGCAGAGGGCGGCGAACTCCGGGGTGAAGCGGATGTCGGGGTCGCGAGGGTTCGGAAAGGGAACCTCGAACGTGTCGACGATCTTTCCCGGCCGACCGCTCATGACCACGACCCTCGTGGAGAGGTACACCGCTTCGGCCACGGAGTGGGTGATGAAGAGCCCGGCGAACTGCTGCTCGGCGAAGATGCGGAGCAGTTCGTCGCCGAGGCGTTCGCGCGTGATCTCGTCGAGAGCCCCGAAGGGTTCGTCGAAGAGGAAGAGTTCGGGGTCGAGGGTGAACGATCGCGCGAGCGACGTGCGCATCTTCATGCCGCCCGAGAGCTCCTTCGGGAGGTTCTTCTCGAAGCCCGCGAGCCCGACGAGGTCGATGGCCGCCTTCGCGCTCGCGGCCCGCTGCTTCTTCGGTTGTTTGTTGAGTTCGGCGAGCAGCTCGACGTTCTGCTGCACGGTGCGCCAGGGCAGGAGCGTCGCGTCTTGGAACACGTAGCCGACACGCTTGGTGCGGAGGATCGCCTCGCCCTCGCTCGCCGTCTCGAGGCCCGACGCGATGCGGAGGAGGGTGCTCTTGCCGCATCCGCTCGGCCCGACGACGGTGACGAACTCACCGCGACCGACCGTGAGGTCGACACCCGAGAGGGCGACGGTGCCGTTCGGAAACCTCATGGCGACGTTCGAGAAGTCGAGGAGCGGTTCGGTCGACGTCTTGGGGCGGTCGATGCTTGGTGCGATGGACATGCTGCTCATCTCTCCGACACAGGGGCGGTGGTCTGCGATACGAGGGAGGCCGCGGCGGCGACTCGACTCGTGACGGTCGTGGTGGCGACGAGGCGCCCGGCGTGGATGACGTGGCGGTCGGCAGGAGCGTCGGCGACGACATCCGCGAGGCTCGTTCCGCGCACCGCGAGGAACTCGGCTTTCGCGCCGACGGTCGCCCCCGCCACGGGCAGGCCCATGACCTCGCGCGCTCCGTCGCTCACCGCCGTCACCGCTTCGTCGATCGTGAGGTGGCCTGCGGCGACGAGGAGCATGGCGGTTTCGAGGGCGTCGCTGCGACCGAGCGGGTTGAACGGGTCGCGCACGTTGTCTGCGCCGGCCGCGAACCGGGCCCCCGCGTCGAGGAGCTCGCGCACGGCCGTGAGACCGCGCGGCACCGAGGAGTCGTGGTCCCAGCCCTGGAGGTAGAGGTTGGTGATGGGGTTCGCGATGATTCCGATGCGCGACGCGACCACCTCGGCGATCACGGCGTCGCGCTCGGCCGCGGGGAGGGTGCCGAGCCGCACGCAGTGGCCGGCGGAGACGTTCTGGGTCCAGCCCCGCACGATCGCCGCGAACTCGCCGAGGGTCACGGCGCCGTCGAGCGACTCGTCGGTGTGGAGGTCGACCCCCGACCCGCGGCGCTCGGCGATCGCGAGGAGGCGGCGGAGGTCGGCGCTCGGGTCGTCGGCGAGATGCGGTGCACCGCCCACGAGGTCGAGCCCGAGGTCGAGGGCCGCCTCGACGTGGACGTCGGGGGTCTCGGGGCCGGCGAGCACGACGAGTTCGAGGTCGACGAGGTCGGCGAGCTCGTGCCGCACGCTCACCAGGGCGCGGGCGCACAGGAGCGGGTCGGCTCCACGCAGCACGTCGACGTGGGAGCGGATCGCGGTGGTGCCCTGGCGGAGCATCGCGAGCACTTGTGCGCGGGCTCGGCCGGCGACATCCGCTTCGGTCATCGTGGCCGTGTAGTCGCGCCACGAGTTGATGGCCGAGAGCAGGTCGCCCATCGGGGGTCGGATGGCGTCCCACGAGCGGGCCTTGTCGAGGTGGGAGTGCGGGTCGGCGGTCGCCGTGAGCAGCACGAATCCGGTGAGGTCGAGCTCGGCGGATGTCGGCGCGGCGTCGCCCGCGGGCAGAACCGCCGTCACGGTGTCGCCCTCGATCTCGACGTCGACGACGCGGCCGTCGGGCAGCGTCGCTCCTCGCAAGAGCGTGAGGGGGAGTGGAAGAATCACGAATCTCCTCGCCGGGGCGGGCGGTGCAAAATGTTGATGGCCTCAACATCGGCGAATTTACGCACGCCTCGTTTCGGTCGTGTGTCGCGATCATTCCCGCCTCGTTAATTGGCGGGGACTCCCTTCCGGCGCTGCGGTGATGCTCGCGCCACCGTGCACCGGGGCCCGGATTCCGCCCCCTATAGTCAGAGGCCATGGACACCGAGTCGCCCAGCCACGAGCATCTTCTGGGTCAGCACATCCGGGCGATGCGGCGCTCGCGCCAGCTCACCCTCGTGCAGCTCGCGGCGCTCGCCGAACTCTCGCACCCGTTCCTCTCCCAGCTCGAGCGGGGCCTCACGAGGCCGAGCATGGTGTCGCTCGAGAAGATCGCGCGGGCTCTCGGCAGCAGCCAGCTCGAGTTGCTCTCGGGTGCTGCAGACCTCGCTCGCGGCCTCGTCACCTCGACCCCCACGCTCGTGCGCGCGGGCGAGGGAGACACCGGGCCGTACAGCCTCGGTCACGCGAGGCTCCTCGTGCAGGGCGATCGCCGCTTCCACCCCATGCTCTTCACCGCGAGCAACGCCGACCCGGGCGAGTATCACCAGCACGACGAAGACGAGTTCCTCCACGTGATCTCGGGGCGCTGTGTCGTCGACCTCGCCGACCAGGGCACCTTCGAGCTCGCGCCCGAAGACTCGCTCTACTACGTGGGGGGCTCCCCGCACCGCTGGTTCTCGCCCGACGGCGAGCCCTACCGCCTCTTCGTGGTCAAAGAGCACTTCGCGGTGCGCGACCTCGACAGCGTCTGGGACCCGGCGCTCGCGCTCGAGATGGAGGAGGCGCAGTGAGTTTCTTCAGTGACGTCGAACGCGACTGTGTCGTCGAGGCGACGACGACGGTCGCGAACGACATCGTCGCGATCGATCTCGTGGCGGTCAACGGCCGCGACCTGCCCGCGTGGACCCCCGGTTCGCACATCGACGTGTTGCTGCCGACCTCCGACGGCCCGATCGTGCGGCAGTACTCCCTGTGCGGTGACGTCGCCGATCGGG
Source organism: Marisediminicola sp. LYQ85 (assembly GCF_046600695.1). Taxonomy (NCBI): domain Bacteria; kingdom Bacillati; phylum Actinomycetota; class Actinomycetes; order Micrococcales; family Microbacteriaceae; genus Marisediminicola; species Marisediminicola sp. LYQ85. Next base: position 1,546,945 of record NZ_JBKIWO010000001.1, on the reverse strand, counting down.
CGCGCTACCGTGTCGCCGTGTTGCGCGAGACCGACGGCCGGGGCGGCTCCGCCGTCATCCACGACGCTCTCACCGTCGGCACCCCCGTGCGCATCCGCGGACCCCGCAACCACTTCGCCTTCGAGTCGAAGCCGGGGTCGCGCGTCGCGTTCCTCGCGGGCGGGATCGGGGTGACGCCGTTCGTCTCGATGGCCGCGGCGGCCGAGGCCTCGGGTGTCGACTTCACCCTCGATTTCGCGGGGCGATCACGCTCGACGATGGCCTTCGCGGATGATTTCACCGCCGCATACGGCGACCGGGTGCGGGTGCACGCCCGCGACGAGGGGGCCCGCCTCGACCTCGCGGCCTTCATCGCGAGCCTCGACGCCGACACCGTGCTCTACTGCTGCGGCCCCACGCGCCTCATCGAGGCTGTCGAGAGCGCGTGCGCCGAGTGGCCGACGTCGAGACTGCACATCGAGCACTTCGAGGCCAAGGAGTTCGGCGAACCCGTGTGGCAGGAGCCGTTCGAGGTCGAACTCGCGCTCTCGGGGATGACCCTCGAGGTTCCGCTCGATCGCACCATCCTCGAGGTCGTCGAAGAGCAGGGCGTGCTCGTGGTGTCGTCGTGTCGGGTCGGCACGTGCGGCACGTGCGAGACCCCCGTGCTCGACGGCGAGATCGAGCACCGCGACTCCGTGCTCACCCCCGACGAGCAAGACGGGCAAGACACGATGATGATCTGCGTCTCCCGAGCGGCGTGCCCGCGACTCGTTCTCGACCTCTGAGCGCCGCGCTCGTGGCCCGCTCCGCCCTGGTTCGCCGTGCCCGTGTCGTGCGGGAACGGAGCCGACTCGTGCGCCTCGCGAGACTCCTGCGCACGCGGCATCCGGTCACCTTCACCGAGAAGGTGCGCTACAAGATGCTGCGCGACCGGCGCGAACTCATCGTGACGTTCGCCGACAAGGCGGCCGTGCGTGACTACGTGGCGTCGCGCGTCGGTGCCGCGTATCTGCCGCGGGCCTACGCGATCGTCGACGACTCGGCCGCCCTCGAGAGCGTCGACCTGCCCGACGCGTTCGTCGTCAAACCCACGCACGGCAGCGGGGCGGCGATCGTCGTGTCTGCGTCGGCGCCCGCAGGCGCCGAGCTTCCGCGAGCCGAGTGGGGGTGGGTGTATCGGCACGTCGCGCCCGGCGCCGCCGACCGGCGTCACCTCGCGGACATCGCCCGGGTGTGGCTCACCAAGCTCTACGGGCAGGGGCCCAATCGCGAGTGGGCCTACGGTCGAGTGCCACGGCGCGTCATCGTCGAAGAGTTGCTCGAGGGTTCCGACGGCGGCATCCCGCCCGACCTCAAGTTCTTCATGTTCCACGGTCGGTGCCGTTACATCCAGGTGGATGCCGCGCGCTTCGGTTCGCGCACTCAAGACTTCTTCGACCCCGAGTGGAACCACGTGCCCCTCAGCGGCGGGCCTCGGTGGGCAGATCCGACACCGGCGCGACCCGGCTGCCTCGACGAGATGCTCGATGTCGCGAGGCGCCTGTCTGCCGAGACCGACTTCGTTCGCGTCGACCTCTACGACCTGCCCGACCGGGTCGTGTTCGGAGAACTCACGAGCTATCCGGCCGGGGGCGAGAGCCCGTTCGCCCCCTCGCGGTACGACGCCGAGTTCGGCAGCCACTGGACGGTTCCGCGGCGCTACGTCTAGTCGCGCGTGCGGTGGCTCCCTACACTCGGACCGTGACGATCTCTCAGCCCGATCCCGCCGCGCAGTCCGCCGCGCAGCCCACCCCGCCGTCGGCCGCGCAGCCCACCCCGTCCGCGCCTCACCCCGCGCCGCCGCCGACCGGCTCGCTCTACTACGGGCTCGGCTTCCTCGCGTTCATCGGCATCCCGTTCCTCTCGGTGATCACCGCGGGGATCGTCATGGCCGCGATCTACCCGTCGGCGAAGAAGAAGGGGGCGCTCGCCGCCGAGAATGCGCGCCAGGCCGCCAACTGGGGCTACACGCTCATCCTGCTGACCGTCTTGACGGTCGGAGGGCACTTCGCGCTGCTCTTCGCCTTCACGCGCGACGAGCCCGTGTCGGGCTTCTACCCTCTCGGCATCCCGATCACCCTCTTCGTGGTCGTGTGCGTCGTGCACCTCGTCGTGATCATCCGGGGCCTCGTGCGGGCCCACCACCGGGAGGTCTCCACCAACCGGCTCGCGATTCCGTTCATCCGGGCGTCGTAGGGGTATTGACATTAGCGATTGAGCTAACTAACTTAGCTACATGACCACAACACCGGCGGGTTCGACTCCCGCAACGCAGTACCTGTCCGTGTCCGAAGGCCGCATCGCCTACGACACGCAGGGCTCGGGACCCCTCGTGATCCTCGTTCCCGGAATGGGCGACCTCCGCTCGACCTACCGGTTCCTCACCCCCGAACTCCTCGCCGCCGGCTACACGGTCGTCACGACCGACCTGCGCGGTCACGGCGACAGCGACACGACGTTCTCGTCGTACGGCGACCCTGAGACCGCGAGCGACATCAGTGCCCTCCTCGGGCACCTCGGCCGCCCGGCCGTGATCGTCGCAAACTCCCTCGCCGCGGGGGCCGCCGTCATCGTCGCCGCCGAACAACCCGATCGGGTCAGCGGGCTCGCGCTCGTGGGTCCGTTCGTGCGCAACCCGAAATCGAGCGCGTTCATGCTCGCGGTGTTCCGCGCCATGATGGCCCCGCTGTGGGTCGCGACGGCGTGGAAGGCCTACATGCCCACGCTCTACGCGGGCAGGAAGCCCGCCGATTTCGACGACTACCGAGCCCGTGTCGTCGCGAGCATCCGTCGGCCGGCCTACGGCAAGGCGTTCTCGCTCACGACGAGGCAGACCGACCACGACCCCGCCGAAGCGCGACTCGCCGACGTCACTGCGCCCGCGCTCGTCGTCATGGGCGAGCGCGACCCCGACTTCTCCGACCCGGCGGGCGAGGCGCGCTGGATCGGCGACACCCTGAAGGCCGAGGTCGTGATGGTGCCCGAGGCGGGCCACTACCCGCACTCGCAGCAACCCGAGCTCACGAGCGCCGCGGTGCTCCCGTTTCTCGCGAGGGTGGCTCCCGTTGCCTAGGGCGGGGCTGAGCACCGCGATCGTGGTCGGCAGGGCGGCAGAACTGCTCGACGCCAACCCGACCGAGACGCTCAACCTCGCGGCCGTCGCCGACAGCCTCGGGGTGAGGGTTCCCTCGCTCTACAAACACGTCGACGGCATGCCCGGGCTCGTGCTCGGCATGACCCTTCTCGCGAAGACGGGTCTCGTCGAGGCGATGTCCCGGTCGGCCGTCGGGCTCGCGCGCGACGATGCCATCCGCAGTATGGCCCACGCCTACCGGCGGTGGGCGCTCGAGCACCCCGGGCAGTACCCGCTCACGACGCGGATTCCGGCGGCCGATCGCGACGAGGAACTCGCGGTGTCGGCGGCGCTCCTCGACCTCATCTTCACGGTGCTCGCAGGCTACGACCTGCGCGACACCGACGCGGTGGATGCGACGCGGTTCTTCCGCTCGACACTCCACGGGTTCGTCGCGCTCGAGACCGGCGGAGGGTTCGGCATGCCCTTCGACCTCGACCGCAGCTTCGAGACCCTCGTGCAGAGCGTCGTGACGGCATTCGCCTCGTGGGAGCGCTGATCGGGCGGGCCGGGTGCCTCGGGCGGCCTCGCACGGTGTTCGTTCACAATTAGTGCACTCGACTCTTCCTCGGAGCCCCCGAGGGGAGGAGGATGTGCCGCACTGGACTTCTCCACAGCCGCACCGACTCTTTCCACCAGAATGTGAGGGCTCGACCATGAACGATGCCGTGAGCAACGCCACGAACAACATCTCGGGCACCGCCTCGAGTGCCACCGACCCTCAGGCCGACCTGGTCGGCCGGGTGACGGCGGCGATCGGCGGCTGTCCGAGCACCGACACCTCACGCGTGCGCGTGGTTTATGCGGTCGGCGGCATCGCCCTCCAGGGCTCCGTCGGATCGATGGATGAACGCAACATGGTCGTGAACACGGCCCTCGGCGTCGACGGGGTCTCCGCCGTGGGCGACCAGCTCCTCGTCGAGACGCTCAGCATCCACTCCGGCGAGTAGCGGGCTTCAGTCTCGGTCGGCCGTGGCTACCGGCCGACGCGCTCGCGCATCCGTCGCGTGATCGCGCGCTCGTCACCCGACACGAGCACGCCGTCGCGCACGACCACGCGCCCGCCCACGACGACGTGGCGGGGACGGCGCCCGGGGGAGCCCCACAGCAACCCGGCCACAGGGTCGGCGATGCCGGCATCCGCGACCCCCGAGACATCCCACACGCACACATCGGCGGCGGCCCCCGGGCGCAGGTGCCCGAGCTCCGGTCGCCCGAGCCCCGCGGCCGACCCCGCGGTCGCCATGCCGAGCACCTCGCGTGCGGCGAGGGGAGGGCCGACGAGCGGAGCGATCTGCATCGCCAGTCGCGCGTCGGCGAGCAGGTGACCGGCGTCATTGCTGCCGCCGCCGCTCGTGCCGAGCCCCACGGCGATGCCGGCCCCGCGCAGTGCGGCCACGGGGGCGATGCCCCAGCCCATCGGCACATCGCACCCGGGCGCGTGAGTCGCCGAGGCCCCGGATGCCGCGACCCGCGCGATCTCCGCGGGAGTCACATCGCACAGGTGCGCGAGCGTCACGTCGGGGGCGAGCCACCCCCACTCGGCGAGGAGGTCGAGCGGGCGCCGACCGAAGCGCTCGAGGGCGATCGCGACATCCACTTGCTCGTTCGACTGGGTGCGGCGCCGCAGACCGTGGCGTTCGGCGACCTCGCCGAGTAGACGGAACGTCTCGGCCGAATCGCTGTGCACGCCCGCCGGACCCACGGCGAACTGCAGCATGCCGTCGGCGCTCACGCCGCCACGGGCTCCGGCGACGAGCGCCTCTGCGATCGCCTCGGCCGACGCCGCGGCCACCTCGGGGTCGTCGCGCGCCGACCCGCGCACGAACACGAGTCGGGCGCCGAGCGCGCGGGCCGCGTCTGCGGTCGCGCGCGCCATGCCCACACTGTCGCACCCGGCGGGCCACGTGAGGTGATGGTCGGCCACGGTCGTCACGCCCGAGAGCAGCGACTCGGCGAGCCCCGCGCTCGCCGCGACGTGGCACAGCTCGGGGTCGACGCCCGCGGCGCTGTAGGCGGCGGCCATCGTCGGAAGCCAGTCGGCCATCGGCACCCCGCGCGTGCCCGGCAGGGTGCGGAACGCCGACTGCAGCAGGTGGTGGTGGGCGTTGACGAGGCCGGGGGTGACGACGCAGCCCGAGGCGTCGAGTGTTTCGGTGTCGAGAGTGGGGGAATCGGGGATGCGTGTGTCGGAGATGTCGACGTCGGCACGCCCGAACTCGGCGACCACACCGTCGACGAGGGAGAGGTCGCCCGTCGTCTCGGTGTTCTCGTCGATGACGATGGCGTCGGCCCCGGTGATGGTGAGCATGCACCATGGGTACCAGCGTCATGTGTCAGGCTCGTGACGACGGGCCGGTGGGTCGGCCCCGGTGCGAGAGGGGCAGCCGTGTTCGAGATCGCCGATCGCGTGCTGCGCGAGATCGACGCCGGTCACGCGGTTGTCGTCGCGACCGCCGTGAGCATCACCGGGAGCGCCCCCCGCACCGTCGGGTCGTCGATGGCGGTGTCGTCGAGCGGGGCTGTGGCCGGAAGCATCTCGGGCGGTTGCGTCGACGGCGCCCTCGTCGAGATGTGCGACCGGGTGCTCGCGACGGGGCGCGCCGAGTTCGCGGGGTTCGGGTTCGACGACGACGCCGCGTTCGCGGTGGGGCTCGCGTGCGGGGGCCGGATCGAGATCGTCGCCGTGCGCGTGTCGACCGCGGATGCCGCGAGCGCCCCCATCATCGCGGCGCTGCGTGACGCGGCGGCAGGCCGCTCGGCGCGCGTGTCACTCGTGACCTCGGGTGACCCCTCTCGCATCGGGGAGGTCGTGACTTCCCCGGACGGATGCGACGGGCTCACCGTGTTCACCGACGCCGTCGAGACCCCCGCGACGTTTCTCATCTTCGGGGCCGTCGAGTTCTCCGTGGCGCTGTGTGCCGCGGCATCCGCCCTCGGTTTCGCCGTTACCGTGTGCGACCCCCGGTCGACGTTCGCGACACGCGCGCGCTTTCCCGCAGCGACGGAGGTCGTCGTCGAATGGCCGACCGACTACCTCGCGCGCGTCGACCTCGACGAGCGATCGGTCGTCTGCATCCTCAGCCACGACGACAGGTTCGACGTCGACCTCATCGCCGGCGCCCTCGCGCGCCCCGTCGCCTACATCGGCGCGATGGGCTCCCGGGCCACGCACGCGGCACGCGTCGAGGCGCTCGCCGACCGCGGCATCCACGACCTCTCCCGCCTGCACTCACCCATCGGGCTCGACATCGGTGCGAGCACCCCCGAAGAGACGGCCGTGTCGATCCTCGCCGAGGTGCTCGCAGCGCGATCGGGTGCGAGCGGCGCAGAGCTGCGCGCCCGCTCGGGGGCGATCCACGCGCGACGCTGACGCGGGTCGCTAGGAGGGGCGCCTCGGGCCGCGATGCCCTGACGCCCTGACGCCCTCGCGCGGTCGCATTCTGCGGGTATCGCGGGCGCTGAGCGGCCATTCGCGACCGCGATGCGACACGCAACCCCGCCCTGCAGCGCCTCAGCCCTGCGGCGCCGCTGCCCCGCGCTACGCGCCGCCGTGCAGCAGCCGCCACACCCGGTCGCGCGACATCGGGAGTTCGTGCGGCCGCACGCCGATCGCATCCGTCACGGCGTTCGCGAGCGCCGGCGCCACGGGGTTGTACGGCGCCTCGCTCATCGACTTCGCGCCGACCGGACCGAGCGAGTCGACGGTCGACGCGAACGAGACCTCCGTCTCGGGGATGTCGACGAGTTGCGGCACGTGGTAGTTGCGGATCTCGGGGTTGAGCACGCGGCCCTCGCCGTCGAGGCGCATCTCTTCGAAGAGCGCCGTGCCGATCGCCTGCGCGGTGCCGCCCTCGATCTGGCCGCGCAACTGCTCGGGGTTGATGACGACCCCGGCGTCCGCAGCCTGAACGGACTGCAGGATGCGCACCTCACCCGTCGCGGTGTCGACCGCGACCCGGAACGCGTGCACGTTGAAGGCGACCGAGCGCGGTGTGCCGTCGTCGCTTCCGGTCGCCGACCACGACTCGTCACCGCCGAGCAGCTCGCCGAACGACACGGTGCCTCCGCCGCCGATCGTGACACCGTGCGCCGTGAGAACAGCGGATGCATCCGCCCCCGACGTCGCGGCCGCCTCGAGCCGCGCCCGCAGCACCCCCGCCGCGACGAGCACGGCTTTGCCCGCGACGACGGTTCCCGCAGACCCGAACGCTCCGGTGTCGTAGGGCACGACGTCGGTGTCGGATTGCCTCACCCGGATGCGGTCGGGGCTCGTCGACATCGCGGTCGCGAGCAGTTGCACGTGGGCTGTGGTGGTGCCGTTGCCGAACTCGGCCGTGCCGACGTTGACGGTGTAGGTGCCCTCGCGGTCGACCGACACGGAGACGTCGGCGAAGTGTCCGCGCGGGGGGAGTGTCGCGATCATCGCGACGGCCATGCCCGTGCCGACCCTCCAGGTGTCGCCGACGGGTGCCTCGACTCCGTTGCCGCGCGCGAGTGCCTCCTCGGCGAGGTCGAGGCACTGGTCGAGGCCGTAGCTCCCGTAGAGCAGGTCGTCGTGGTCCTCCTGCTTGGTCACGACGAGAGGGTCGCCGGGCACGACGACGTTGCGGCGTCGCAACTCGAACCGGTCGATGCCGAGCTCGCGCGCGAGGTCGTCCATCGCCGACTCGACCGCGTAGATGATCTGCCCGAGCCCGTAGCCGCGGAAGGCGCCCGAGGGCAGGTTGTTCGTGTAGACCGAGCGCGTGTTGACCCGCTTGTTCGCGCAGCGGTAGATGCTGAGCGACTCGTTGCAGCTGTGGTACATCACGCCGGGCCCGTGGTTGCCGTATGCCCCGGTGTCGGCGAGCATGTCGACGTCGATCGCCGTGAGGATGCCCGCGGCGTCGGCGGCGAGGGCCACGCTGATGCGCATCGGATGCCGAGGGGGAGCGATCGTGAACTCGTCGGTGCGCGAGAACTCGTATTGCACCGGCCGCCCCGTCGTGAGCACCGCGAGCGTCACGATGTCTTCGGTGAGCAACTCCTGCTTGCCGCCGAACCCGCCGCCGACGCGCGCCGTGACGACGCGCACCCGGTCTTTCTCGAGCCCGAAGATGTGGCACAGCTCGTCGCGCACGAGGAACGGCACTTGCGAGCTCGAGCGCAGCACGAGACGCCCGTCATCGTCGATCCACCCGCGTGTCGCGTGGGTTTCGAGCGCGACGTGCGACACCCGCTGGGTGCGCCACGTGCCCGAGACCGTCGCCGCCGCCGTGGCGATCGCGGCGTCCACGTCGCCGAGCTCACCGTGCACCTCGGCCACGAGGTTGCGGCCGGCATCGGCGATCCCGGAACCCTCGACCTTGTCGCCGTGCACGAGCGGGGTGCCCGCGACATCCGCGAGCTCGGGGTCGAAGTTCGCCGGCAACACCTCGTAGTCCACGCGCACGAGTCGGCACGCCTCGTCGGCGATCGCGGCGCTCTCGGCGACGACGGCGGCGACGCGCTGCCCGCGAAAGCGCACGACCGTGTCGAGCACGCGCGTGTCGTCGGGGTCGTCGCTGCGGCTCTGATGGCGGCCGGTCGAGAAGAGCACTTCGGGGGAGTGCTCGTGGGTGAGCACCGCGAGCACGCCCGGGAGAGCGGATGCCGCGGCGGTGTCGATCGCGACGACGCGCGCGTGAGCGTGGGGGCTCTGCACGATCGCGAGGTGCGCCAGATCGGGGGTCGTGAAGTCGAGGGTGAACGGTTCGGTGCCGCGCACGATGCGGGGGCCAGCGGGTGCGCCGACCGAGAGCCCGACGGAGACCGGCCCGGGGGTGCGCTCGACGTTGGCCCGGCCGCACAGGGCGTCGCCGATCGCGCGGTATCCGGTGCACCGGCAGATGTTGCCCTTCATGAGGCGGGGGAGGTCGGCGCTGTCGTCGCCGGTGAGCTGCTCCTCGCTCAGGGTCGACGCCGTCACGACCATTCCCGGCGTGCAGAACCCGCACTGGAACGCGGCGGCGTCGACGAACGCCTGCTGCACGGGGTGCAGTTCGCCCTCGGGTGCGAGGCCCGCTGCCGTCGTGATGGACTTGCCCTCCATGCGCACCGCGGGCACGATGCACGAGTGCTGGGGCACGCCGTCGACGAGCACCGAGCACGCGCCGCAGTCGCCCGCATCGCAGCCCTTCTTCACCTCGAAGTGCTCGTGCTCGCGCAGGAGTGTGCGCAGACACTGCCCGGGGCGCGGGGTCACGTCGAGTTCGCGGCCGTTGACATCGAACTTCATCGGGGATCCTCACTGTGGGTGGCGGCGCTCGCCGCAGTCGAGCCCGCGAGCAGTTCGACCCGGCACTCCTCGGCGAGCAGCACGCTCATCGCGCGCCGCCAGTCGGGTGCACCGTGCAGGTCGTCGTACCAGCAGTCGATCTGCTCGATCGCCGCCGCGAGAGCGGATGCCTCCGGCACGGCGTCGAAGCGCACCTGCACGGGTCGGGTCGTCCCGCCCGAGACGGTCGCGGCGAACGTGCCGTCGGCGTCGAGCCGCGCGATCACCACGGTGCCCGAGCGCCCGAGCGCCGAGAGCGCGATCTTGCGATAGGCGGTCGCCGACCGCATCCGCTCGATCGGGATCTCGATCGACCTCAGCGGTTCGCCCCGCTCGAGCGATGTGGTCTGCACGTCGACGACGAGGTCGAGCACGGGCATGCGGCGCTCGCCGCCGTCGGGGGTCCAGATCACGGCGGTCGCGTCGAGCGCGGACGCGAGGGAGGTCATCGGGCCGGCGGGGAGCGCGAGGCAGATGTTGCCGCCGACGGTCGCCGTGTTCCACACCTTGAACGATCCGAGAAGTGCGGTGCAGCACTGGCGCAGCAGCGGATGCGCGCGCCACCCCGCCCTCGCCTCGACCGCGGCGAGTTCGGTGAACGTGCACGTCGCGGCGATGCGCAACACGTCGTCGTCGACCTCGATCGGTGGCCAGCCGAGGGAGGTGAGGTCGACGAGGCCCGTGAGCCCGAGTTGCGGTTCGGAGAACAGCCACGACCCGCCGCCGAGGAAGTCTTCTCCCGGGGCGAGCGTGAGTTCGTGTCTCTCGCGCGGCTGACGAACCGACCGGATCGTGTTCAGGTCCATGCTTTCCGGCCTTCCTGCTCCCGGCCGTGAGGCCGGACTCCAGTCAACCGCACGCATGTGTCCCCCGTGTAAACCGCGCCGGGGCACAGGTTTTCAGCAGTTGGAGAGACCCGGTCAGTATGCTGACGCCATGGAAATCCTCATCGTCGTCGGCGTCATCGTTCTGCTCGTCGTGATCGCGGGCATCTACCTGTGGACCACCTACAACGGTCTCGTGACCCTCAACGTGCGGGTCGACGAGGCGTGGAGCGACATCACGGTGCAGCTCAAGAGGCGGGCAGATCTGCTGCCGAACCTCATCGAAGCGGTCAAGGGTTATGCCGCCCACGAGAAGGGGGTCTTCGAGTCGGTGACGAAGGCTCGTGCCGAAACCCTGCAGGCGGGCAGCCCCGCCGACGCGTCGGTCGCTGAGAACCACATGCAGTCCGCGCTCAAGAGCATCTTCGCCGTGGCCGAGGCCTACCCGCAGCTCCAGGCGAGCCAGAACTTCCTCCAGCTCCAGGGCGAGCTCGTCGACACCGAAGACAAGATCCAGGCGTCGCGTCGCTTCTACAACGGCGGCGTGCGCGAACTCAACACCAAGATCAAGCAGTTTCCGAACACCCTCTTCGTGCGCGGACTCGGCTTCTCCGAGCGCGAGTTCTTCGAGGTCGCGGATGCCGCGGCGATCGCCGAGCCGCCGCGCGTGCAGTTCTGATCACCGCCCGCAGCTCGACCAGAGGGCACTGAATGTATCGCGCCATCGCCGCCAACAAGCGCAACACCGTCTTCATCATCGCGCTGTTCGTCGTGCTCATCGGCGTGCTCGGGTGGGTCGCGAGCTACCTGTTCGCGGGCGGCTCGTGGGGTGTCACGATCGCGGTTCTCGTGGGGGCAGCGATCTACGCGATCATCCAGTACTTCGCGGCGGGCAGCCAAGCGGTCGTCATGAGCGGTGCGCGGCAGATCGAGAAGAGTGACAACCCACGGCTCTACCGCATCGTCGAGAACCTCTCGATCACCACGGGAACCCCGATGCCCAAGGTATACATCGTCGACGACCCCGCGCCGAATGCCTTTGCCACGGGCCGCGACCCGCAGCACGCGAGTGTCGCCGCGACCACGGGCCTGCTCGACATCATGGACGACGCCGAACTCGAGGGCGTCATGGCCCACGAGATGGGGCACGTGCAGAACTACGACATCCGCGTGACGACGATCGTCTTCGGCCTCGTCGTAGCCGTCGGTCTCATCGCCGACATCCTCTTGCGCATGACGTTCTTCTCCCGCGGCAACCGCAACAGCGGGGGCAACCCGATCCTCCTCGTCGTCGGTCTCGTCGCCATCATCGTCGCGCCCCTCGTCGCGGGCGTCGTGCAGTCGGCGGTCTCCCGCCAGCGCGAGTACCTCGCCGACGCGACCGGTGCCCTCACGACGCGTCATCCCGACGCCCTCGCGAGCGCACTCGAGAAGCTCGCCGCCTACGGCCGCCCGATGAAGCGCCAGAACTCGACCATGGCGCACATGTGGATCTCCGACCCCACCAAGCCGGGCATCATCGACCGCATGTTCAGCACGCACCCGCCCATCGAGCAGCGTGTCGAGCGCCTGCGCGAGAGCGGCCGCGGGTTCTGACGCCCGAGAGGTTCTGCGCTCGTCACGCATCGCGGTCGCACAACGCTGTTCAACATGGCCCGAGACAGCCATTTGCGACCGCGATCGTGCGCCGTGTGCGCCGCGGCCGCCCACGACGCGGCAAGCTGGGCACATGCTCGACGCCCGCACTCTCACGACCGAGCGGCTCCGGCTGCGCCCCCTCACGATCGCAGATGTCCCCGCGATAACGACCCTGTACTCCGACCCGGATGTGGCGCGCTACGTCGGCGGCGACCGCCTCACCCCCGAAACGATTCGTCTGCAGACGGCGTCGTTCGCGGAGGAGTGGCAGGAGCGGGGATACGGCCAGAGCGCCGTCGTCGACCGCACCTCGGGCGAGTTCTTGGGGCGCATCGGGCTGCGATTCTGGCCGAACTGGAACGAGGTCGAGCTCGGCTATGTTCTCGGCCGTCACGCGCAGGGCCGAGGGGTGGCCTTCGAGGGCGCGTCAGCATGGGTCGAGTGGGCGCGGGCATCGCCGGCGCTCGAGCGGCTGATCGCCAACATCCACCCGGAGAACACGGCATCGATCGGGCTCGCGCAGAAGCTCGGATTCACGTTCGCGAGGCACGACACCACACCCTCGGGCGTGCCGACGCACATCTACGAACTGCCGGTGTGACGCACCCGCGCATCGGCGTCGCCGGGCGCCGAATACCGCGCATCGCGGTCGCAAACGGTTGTTTCGGCCCGCCATAAGAACCATTTGCGACCGCGATCGCGACGTCGAGACTCGCGACCGCATTTGAGAGCATGGAGCGGATGTCTGCCCCCGCCGCTCGACCCCGACGCTCGTTCACGAGCTCGCCCGCCATCCGCGGTCTCCGCTGGGCGGGATGCCTCGCGGTTCTCGTCGTCGCGGTCGCCGTCGCGGCGGTGTATCCGTCGTTGCCGGCCGAGCTGCCGGTGCATTTCGACGGGTCCGGCCCCGACACGATCGGCTCCGACACGAGCGGTGTCGACACGAACAGCGGGCCGCGGTCGATCATCTGGGTGCTGCTCGGTGTCTGGCTCGCGCTCCAGCTTCTCGTCGCCGTGCTGTCGACCCATCCGCACCGCCTCAACTACCCGGCGCCGGTGACCGAGTCGAACGCGCAGACCCTCTATCGACGGGGCGAGGAGATGGCCGTCTGGCTCGGAATCGCCGTCGCGTGTGCCTTCCTCGGCCTCGTGCTGCTCGTGCTCGGCGCGGCCGCGGCGGTGCCGCTGCTCGTCGTCGGAATCGTGAGCCTCTTCGCGGTCACTATCGTCGGAACGGTGCGGTTGCTGAACATCTCGTAGCACCTAACAGCTAGCGACTAGCAGCTGGCGCCAACAGGCGGCGTCGATCCGCATTCACGACGGGATAGGCAGCCTGTCGTCGACGGTCGGAGGGTTCAGCGCTATGGCGACGGCCTCGTCGCGCGTGATGTTCGTCGGAAAGTTGTAGCGGGCGAACCGGCCGGTCGGGTCTTCTTTCGCCTTCGGCAATTCGACGGCAGTGCGGCGGAGGGCTTCGGCGAGGACCCGGGTAGCGGTGTCGTCGAGAAGCGCACCGCGGCGGCTCCGCACCGTCACCTCCGCCCGCGCCCCGGCTCCGGTGAGACGCAGCTTGACCGCCCGCACCTTTTTCACCGACCACGCCGCGAGCATCGCGCGATCGACGTCGGCGAGGCCCACAACCCGGCTGCCTGCTCGCAGCTCCGAGGTGTCGAGGTTGATCTCCGCGATCGGCCATCTCCGGTTCATGATGACCGTCGTGGTGAGAAAGACGACCACGAGGGTGAGGATGACGAGGGCGAACACGAGGAGATAGCTCCCCCCGAGGGCACGACCGCCGTGCCACACAACGAAAGGCATCTGCACCACGGCCAGCGCCGCCATTGGAGCATTGAAGCCGAGCCATGCCCGACTCCAGTGGTGCGGCTGCAGAGCGATCCACCCGCGGGGGAGGTCCTGGTCGTCGTCGGTCACGGCACGACACTATCGAGGTGCGACCTACCGTGCGCCGCCGCTCGACGCGAGCACCCCCGCGAGCCCCGGCGCGAGTGACCCGCGCCCCACGACCTCGACCCTCTCGAGCCCTTGCCACGCTGCTGCCTCGAGCAACCGCGGCGCCGCCCGTTCGGCGGTGTCGGCGGGGGCACCCTCTTCGATCCACGCCGATTGCACGAGCAGCACCCCGTTCTGGCGGTCACTCTTGAGGTCGATGCGCCCCACGACGTCGTCGTCGACGAGCAGCGGCAGCGAGTAGTAGCCGAACTTGCGCTGGGGTGCGGGGGTGTAGATCTCGATGCGGTAGTGGAAGTCGAAGAGCCGCTCGGCCCGCGGACGCGCCCACACGACGGGGTCGAACGGCGACAGAAGGGCGACGGCGTCGACGCGGCGCGGAGTGCGGGCGTCGCGGTGTCGCCAGGCGGGGGCCCTCCATCCGTCGACGGCGGTGGGCAGAAGGATGCCGTCGTCGACGAGGTCGCGGATGGCCGCGAGTGTCGCGGCGACCGGCATCCGGAAGTAGTCGGCGAGGTCGCCGGCCGTGCCGACGCCGTGGGCGAGTGCCGCCCGCTCGACGAGGGCCCGCTGCGCGTCGGCTCGATCGACGCGAGCGGCGATCACGGCGTGAGGAAGCGCTTGCTCGGGCAGCGCATAGCGTCGCTCGAACCGCGACCGCCCCGCGCTCACGAGCTCTCCCCACGCGAACAGCTTCTCGAGCCCGATCTTGACGTCGGACCAGCCCCACCACGGCCCGCGCCGCGCGGTCGCGTCGTGCTCGACCTCGCGCACGGTGAGCGGCCCCTTGTCGGCGATCTCGGCGCGCAGCCAGTCGAGCATCGGCCCGTTCGCCCGCGACCACGACGACTCGTCAGCGTCGTCTTTCGCGCGGCGGTCGTCCATCCTCCAGCGCAACAGCGGCCACGTGTCGACGGGGATGAGGGCCGCCTCGTGAGCCCAGTATTCGGTGTAGCGCGCGGTCTTCGCGAACGTGAGCCGATCGAGCAACGCCCGGTCGAACGCCCCGAGCCGCGCGAAGAGCGGCAGGTAGTGGCTTCGCTCGAACACGTTGACCGAGTCGAGCTGCACGAGCCCGAGTCGATCGATCGCGCTCGCGAGCTGCCGTGTTCCGACCGTCGCGGGCCGCGGTCGCGCGAAACCCTGTGCCGCGAGGGCCGTGCGGCGGGCGGATGCCGCAGACATCGAGTCAGTCATCACCGCGACTCTATCGACGACATCCGACACTCGTTCAACTCGAGTTAATCCGCCATCGCGTGCCGTTCACCAGAACGACGGGCGTATTTCAACCGGTATCCGTAGCTTCCGATCAGGCCACCCCCGGTCACCCTCTGCCCGCTCACAGCGCGGGCTACCGGCGGCCGAGGAGGAACCATGAACATGAGACGCCGCGCTACCCCCGTAGCGCTTCTCGCCGCCGCCGCCATCGCCCTCACCGGGTGTGCGTCGACCCCGGCCGAAGGTGGAGAGTCGGATGTCGACGCCGCGACCGCGACCGACATCTCCGCTTTCGGCGACCTCGCCGCACTCGAAGAGGCGGCCATCGCCGAGGGAGCGCTCAACGTCATCGCGCTTCCGCGCGACTGGGCGAACTACGGCGAGATACTCGACCTCTTCGCCGAGAAGTACCCGGAGATCACCATCACGGAGGCGAGCCCCGACGCCTCGAGCGCGGAGGAGATCCAAGCAGCAGAGAACCTCGCCGGCCAGGACACCGCTCCCGACGTCTTCGACCTCGGGCTCGCGGTCGCGCTCTCGAGCACCGACTACTTCGCGCCGTACAAGGTGCAGACCTGGGACGACATCCCCGAGACCCTCAAGGAGGAGAACGGGCTGTGGGTCGGTGACTACGGCGGATACATGTCGGTGGGCTACGACCCCGATTCCGTGCCGGCACCCGAGTCGCTCGACGATCTGCTAGGCGCCGAGTACCGCGGCAAGGTCGCCATCAACGGCGACCCGACCCAAGCCGGTTCGGCTTTCGCGGCCGTCGGCCTCGCATCCGTGCAGGCCGGCGGATCGGTCGACGACTTCTCGACGGGAATCGACTTCTTCGGCGAACTCAACGACGCGGGCAACCTCGTGAAGATCGACCCGACGCCCGCGACGATCGCCTCGGGAGAGACCCCGGTCGTATTCGACTGGGACTACCTCAACGTCGGCTACGGCACCCAGCTCGAAGACCAGCGCAACTGGGAGGTCGTGGTCTTCCCCGGAACGGGCTACGCGGGCTACTACAACCAGGCGATCAACGCCGATGCCCCGAACCCCGCCGCGGCGAGGCTCTGGCAGGAGTTCCTCTACAGCGATGAGGCGCAGAACCTGTGGCTCGCGGGCGGAGCTCGTCCCGTGCGTGCCGACGCGATGGCCGAGGCCGGAACGATCGACACCGAACTCTTCGAGGCACTTCCCGAGCTGCCTGACGAGACCGTCGTGCCGACCGCCGACCAGAGCGACGCAGCCGCGACGCTCCTCGGCGAGCAGTGGGCATCCGCTGTCCAGTAGAACGGCTCCTGCGGCAGCAGCCCGAACCCTCGGGCTGCTGCCGTTCGGCGCCTACGTCGTGCTGTTTCTCGCCGTGCCGACGATCATCGCCCTCGCGACGGGGTTCGTCGACGCCGAGGGCGCACTGAGCCTCACCAACATCGAGGCTCTCGCTGAACCCGTGATCCTCACGACGTTCTGGAACTCGATCTGGCTCTCGGCCTTCACCGCCGTGGTCGGCGCCGTCGTCGGGGCCCTCGTCTGCTACGCGCTGATCGGCACGAGGGTGGACGGAATGCTCCGCTCCGTGATCGATGCCGCGAGCGGTGTGCTCGCGCAGTTCGGCGGCGTCATGCTCGCGTTCGCCTTCGTGGCGACGATCGGCACCCAGGGGTTCGTCACGAGTGTGCTGCGCGATGACGTCGGCATCGACATCTTCGCCGACGGCGTCTGGCTCTACGAGGTTCCGGGTCTTGTTCTGCCCTACCTCTACTTCCAGGTGCCTCTCATGGTCATCACCTTCCTCCCGGCGCTCGAGGCGCTCAAACCGAGCTGGTCCGAAGCCACGGCGACCCTCGGCGGAACCCGCGCGACCTTCTGGTGGCGCGTCGGTTTTCCGGTGCTCGCGCCCTCGTTCTTCGGGTGTCTCCTGCTGCTCTTCGCCAACGCGTTCTCGTCGTTCGCCACGGCCGCGGCCCTCACGAGTCAGGGGTCGGGCATCGTTCCGCTGCAGATCCGCGCGGCGCTCACGAGCGAGACGGTTCTCGGGAGAGAGAACCTCGCGGGGGCACTCGCCCTCGGGATGATCGTCGTCATGGCCGTCGTCATGACCCTGTACTCCCTCCTGCAGAGCCGAGCGTCGAGGTGGCAGCGGTGACCACCCACTCGCCGGCACCCAGCGCAGTCACACGCTGGGGCATCCTCGGTGCCGTCGGAGTGGTCTTCGCCATCCCGATCGTCGCGATGATCGAGTTCACTCTCCGCAAGGGGCTCGAGGGTGGCTACAGTGCCGATCGCTGGACCGCTCTCTTCACCGGCCAGCTCGACAACAGCTACCGCGGTGTGTGGGTCGGCCTCGGCAACTCGGTGACACTCGCGATCGTCACGGTGGTGCTCGTGCTCATGCTGCTGACTCCCACGATGGTGCTCGTCGACCTGCGGATGCCGCGCCTCAAGCGTCTTCTCGAGTTCGTATGTCTGCTTCCGATCTCCATCCCCGCGATCGTGCTCGTCGTCGGGCTCGCGCCGCTCTACGGGGTCATCTCGCGCCTCGCGGGAAGTGGTGTGTGGACTCTCGCGCTCGCCTACGGCATCCTCGTCCTCCCCTTCGCCTACCGCGCGCTGCGCACCAATCTCGACGCGATCGATGTCGCGACTCTGAGCGAGGCGGCGCGTGCGTCGGGTGCAGGGTGGGGCACGGTCATGCTTCGCATCATCGTGCCGAGTCTCAAGCGGGGTCTGCTTGCAGCGGCGTTCATCACGATCGCGGTGGTGCTCGGGGAGTTCACGATCGCGTCGCTGCTGAGCAGGGTCAACCTCCAGACGGCCCTCCTCATCGTCTCGAAGGCCGACCCGTTCACGGCCGTGATCTTCGCTCTGCTGGCCCTCGCGTTCGCATTCATCCTTCTGCTCGTGATCGGGCGCGTCGGCGCCGGGTCGCCTTCATCCCCCACGGATCGGAGCACCTCATGACCACTCTCGACAACCACGCGACACCGGCGGCAGAGACGACGCCCACAACCGCATCGAGCGGCGACACGAGTGCGAGCGTCGAACTCGTCGACGTCGTCAAGACCTATTCCGGTGTTCGTGCGCTCGACGGCATCTCGCTCGATCTGCGCGAGGGGGAGTTCGTCGCGCTCCTCGGGCCGTCGGGGTGCGGCAAGACCACGGCGTTGCGCGCGCTCGCGGGGCTCGATGTCGTCGACAGCGGTGAGATACGCATCGATGGAACGGATGTCGCGCGAGTGCCCACCAATCGCCGCGACATCGGCATGGTTTTCCAGGCGTACTCTCTCTTCCCGCATCTCACGGCCGCGCAGAACGTGGAATTCGGTTTGCGCATGCGCAAGGTGCCGGCAGAGCAGCGTCGGGCGAGAGTGGCCGAGGCGCTCGAGATGGTCGGGCTCGGAGCTTTCGGCTCGCGATTCGCCCACCAGATGTCGGGTGGGCAGCAACAGCGGGTGGCCCTCGCTCGTGCACTCGTCACGCGCCCCCGCGTGCTTCTACTCGACGAACCGCTGTCTGCCCTCGATGCGAAGGTTCGCGTGCAGTTGCGCGAGGAGATCCGTCGCATCCAACTCGAGCTCGGAATCACGACGCTCTTCGTCACGCACGATCAGGAGGAGGCTCTCGCGATCGCGGACCGGGTGGCCGTCATGAAGAGTGGGCGCATCGAGCAGATCGGATCGCCGGAGGAGCTCTACTCAGCTCCGTCGAGCGCGTTCGTCGCCGACTTCGTGGGGCTGAGCAATCGACTCGACGGTGAGCTGACCCGCGCGGGTGTGCGGCTCTACGGCGCCACCCTCCCCGTGGTCGAGTCGACTCTGCCCGACGGGCCGGTCGTCGCGCTCGTACGCCCCGAGGATGTCGCCTTCGCGGCGTCGGGGGTCGCCGCGACGGTCGTCTCCACGAGTTTTCTCGGGTCGATCAGGCGCACGATCGTCGGGCTCGAGGATGGCTCGCTCCTCTCAGTGCAGCACGCGGTCGCCCTCCGTCCCGAGCCCGGAGAGCACGTGTTCGTGCAGTTCAGCGGACGCCCGGTCTCGGTGGGAGCCCGGTCATAGAATGACCCCATGAAACTGGGTCGGCGCAGCAAGACTGCCTCCGTCGTGCAGTCCGCGCCGCCCGCGAGCGGTCCCGGAGATGCCCGCGACGGACTCGTGCCGCCCGGCATGGTGATCGCCGGCGCATGGTCGTGGCGCATCCTCGCGATCTCGGGTGTTGCAGCGATCGCCGTCTTCCTGATCATCCAGTTGCGCCTCATCGTCATCCCGCTCATGATCGCGATCCTGCTCGCGGCCCTCCTCGTGCCGTTCGTGTCGTTTCTGCAGCGCCATCGCTGGCCGAAGTGGCTCGCGGTCACGGTGGCGGAGCTCGGCATCCTCGCCATCATCACGGGGCTCGTCGTGCTCGTCGTCACGCAGATCACCAACGGCTTCCCGTCGCTCCAGACGCGCAGCGTGGAGGCATACCGGGAGTTCGCCGCGTGGCTCAGCGACTCGCCCCTCCACTTGTCTCAAGCCGACATCAATCGGTATGTGAGCGACGCGGTCGCGGCCATCCAGACCGAGGGTGAGGCTCTCCTGAGCGGCGCGCTCTCGATCGGTGCGACGGCGGGCCACGTGCTCATCGGGCTGCTGCTCGTGCTCTTCGCGACCCTCATCTTCCTCATCGACGGCGCCGGAATCTGGCGCTGGGTCGTACGTCTCTTCCCCCGCCGGGCGCGGCCGGCGGTCGCCGGTTCGGGGGCGGCCGGATGGCTCACCCTCACGACGTTCGTGCGGGTGCAGATCTTCGTCGCCGCTGTCGACGCGATCGGCATCGGGGCTGTCGCGCTCATCCTGCAGGTGCCTCTCGCGATCCCCATCGCGGTCGCCGTGTTCCTCGGGGCGTTCATCCCCATCGTCGGCGCCGTGCTCACGGGCGCGATCGCGGTCTTCGTCGCGCTCGTCTACCAGGGGCCGGTCATCGCGCTCATCATGCTCGCGGGGGTGCTGCTCGTGCAGCAGCTCGAGGGCCACGTCTTGCAGCCTCTCGTCATGGGTGCCGCCGTGAAGATCCACCCGCTCGCCGTCGTTCTCGCGGTCGGTGCTGGCGGGTTCCTCGCCGGCATCCCGGGCGCCCTCTTCGCCGTGCCCGTCATCGCGACCCTCAACGTGATGGTCAACTACACGGTGCAGGGCACGTGGCGCACGGATTCCTTCGCGCAAGCGGGTAACGTCGTGCGCAATGTCTGACACCACCCTCACCGACAACGCCCGAGGCGACGACCGCGCCGTCGAGAATCCGGCGCGTCCGATGCCCGGTCCGACGCTCGCCGAGATCGAGACGGCGCGCGACCTCGTCTCGCGGGTCGCCGACGTCACGCCCATGGAGAGTTCGCGCTTTCTCGCCGAACTGCTCGGGTCGCCCGTCTACCTCAAGTGCGAGAACCTGCAGCGCACCGGGTCGTACAAGATCCGCGGCGCTTACAACCGACTCGCGCAGCTCTCCGACGACGAGAAGGCGCGTGGAGTGGTCGCCGCCTCGGCGGGCAACCACGCTCAGGGCGTCGCCTTCGCGGCGCGCGAGCTCGGCATCAAGGCGACCATCTTCATGCCCGTCGGGGTCGCGCTTCCCAAACTGCAGGCCACGCGCAACTACGGCGCCGACGTCGTGCTCCGCGGCCACACCGTCGCCGAGCCGTTGCGTGCCGCGGCGGAGTTCGCCGAGACCTTCGGCGCTGTTCTCATCCCCCCGTTCGACCACCCCGACGTCGTCGCGGGCCAGGGCACCCTCGCGCTCGAGATGCTCGACCAGGTGCCCCAGATCGACACGGTCATCGTTCCGATCGGCGGGGGAGGGCTCATCTCCGGTGTCGCGAGCGCCCTCAAACAGCGTGCGGCGCGCGACGGTCGCGAGGTGCGCATCATCGGCGTGCAGGTCGAGGGTGCCGCGGCCTACCCGGTGTCGCTCGACGCGGGAAAGCCCACCGAGATCACGATGCTGCCGACGATCGCCGACGGCATCGCCGTGAGCAAACCGGGCGCACTCAACTTCGAGATCGTCGCGGCCACGGTCGACCGCGTCGTCACGGTCACGGATGACGACACCGCGCGTGCCCTGCTCGTGCTTCTCGAGCGGGCGAAGCTCGTCGTCGAACCGGCGGGGGCCGTGGCCGTCGCGGCGATCCTCACGGGTCAGCTCGAGGGGCTCGACCTCGGCACGACCGTCGTCGTGCTGAGCGGAGGGAACATCGACCCGCTCGTCATGGAGCGCGTGATCTCCCGCGGTCTCGCGGCATCCGAACGCTACCTCAAGCTCCGCCTCATGCTGCCCGACCGCCCCGGTCAGCTCAAGAGGGTCGCCGAACTCGTCTCCGACGCCAATGCGAACGTCGTCGAGGTGTTGCACACCCGGCACGGGCGCAACGCGCTCATCAGCGAGGTCGAACTCGAGCTGAGCGTCGAGACGCGCGGACCGGAACACGTGCGCAGTGTTCTCGAGCTCTTGCGCGAAGCGGGCTACGACCCGCGCGTCGACTACTGAGCAGGCTCAGGGAACGTAGGGCTCGACCTTCGAGATCGCGACGGTGATCTCTCGCCCGTTCGGGGCCACGTAGGTCACGGTGTCGCCGACGCGGTGACCGATGATGGCCTCGCCGAGCGGGCTGCCCTCGGAGTAGACGTCGAGATCGGTGTCGGCGTCGACGATCTCGCGGCTGCCGAGGAGGAAGACGCTCTCGTCGCCCTGGATGGTCGCCGTCACGACCGTGCCGGAACCGACGACGCCGTCGCTCTCGGGGGCGTCGCCGACCTTCGCGTGGCGCAAGAGCTCGGTCAGCACGCGGATGCGCGCCTCGATCTTGCCCTGCTCCTCTTTCGCGGCGTGGTATCCGCCGTTCTCCTTGAGGTCGCCCTCTTCACGCGCCGCCTCGATCTTCTTCGCGATGTCGCCTCGCCCCTCGACCGAGAGGTGTTCGAGTTCTGCGGTGCGGCGGTCGAAGGCTTCCTGGGTCAGCCAGGTCTCTGTCGAGTCGGTGGACATACGAACTCCTCGGGCTCGGAACATCGGCCTCCGGGGGAGGCGATACGAATGAAAAAGACCGGCTGATCGGCCGGTCTGAGGTGCGATCGATCAGTTTAGGGCAGCCAGCAGCTGTAGATCAAGCCGGTCACGGGCAACTCCGTCGTCGCGACGACCTCGGTGATCGACCGCGTGCGCAGTTCCGACGGCGGCAGGTCGACGATCTTGAACCCGACGATCCCGTGCGCCTCGTTCTGCGCCTGAAGCGCGCACGAGACGGCTTCACCCGGCGTCACGGTCAGTTGCCACGTGACGCTCACGGCGGTCTCGTCGATGACCGAGTGCCCCGTGTCGAAGGTCTGCAATTGGGATGTCGTGCCACTCAGGCCGCCCCACCACACCCACGCCACGAGAACGGCGACGAAGGCGATCGCGGCAGACCAGCCGAACACGCGACGTCGACGGGCGCGATCGGGGGTTCGGCCGTAGCGCTCGGCGATCCCCGGGGCCGGGGCGACCGGGGCTGCGGGTCCGTCGTCGACGCGGACGTCGTCGACGGTCTCGCTCATACGGCTCCCTCTCGCAGGAAAGCTCCGCGCGCGGCGGATAGGCTTTGACGACAGATTAGGCCCTCTTTCTAGGAGTTTCGTGACACGGCGACTGCTGGCGGTACACGCCCATCCCGACGACGAGTCGAGCAAGGGAGCTGCGACGTACGCGTACTACCGCAGCCTCGGCGTCGACGTGACCGTGGTCAGTTGCACGGGGGGCGAACGGGGCGACATCCAGAACGAAGCGCTCGTCGAGAAGGCGATGGCCGACCGCGATATGGCGGGACTGCGCCGCATCGAGATGGAGAAGGCGCGCGCCGCGATGGGAATCGATCACGTGTGGCTCGGATACCTCGACTCGGGGCTCCCCGAGAACGACGAACCGGTGCCCGCGAACTCCTTCGCAACCATTCCACTCGAGATCTCCGCGGCCCCGCTCGTCGCGATCATCCGTCGCTTGCGACCGCACGTCGTGCACACCTACGACGAGACGGGGGGCTACCCCCACCCCGACCACATCCGCACCCACGAGGTCGCGATGTTCGCGATCGACGCGGCTGCCGATGCCGAGCGGTACCCCGAGGCCGGGGCGGCGTGGACGGTGTCGAAGGTCTACTTCGACCGCATCTTCAACGCGCCGCGCATCACCGCGATGCACGACCGGCTCGTCGAGCTCGAGCCCGACTCGGAGCGCACCGCGCAGCTCGCCGAATTCCTCGAGAGGGTCAACGAGCGCCCGGCGGATGCGACGACCCAGGTGCCGTGCGGCGACTTCTTCGAGACCCGCGACGACGCACTCCGGGCCCACGCGAGCCAGGTCGCTCCCGACAGCCGCTTCTTCTTCTGGCCCAACGACCTGCAGCGGGAGGTCTGGCCGTTCGAGGACTACCTCCTCGCGGCGTCGACGGTCGAGTCACCGGTTCCCGAGACCGACTTCTTCGCCGGGATCGACACGGCGGGCGCCGATGACGCGCTGGTCGGAGGCACCCGATGATGCGCTCGACGCTCGTGTGGGCACTCGCGACAGCGGCGGAGGACGCCGAAGAGTTCGACCCCAACACCGTGACCCCGGGAGTGGTCGGCTTCTTCGTCATGTTCGCGATCGCGGCTATCGCCGTTCTCCTCATCCTCGACATGACGCGGCGCGTGAGGCGCACGCGCTATCGCGGGGAGATCAGCGAGAGGCTCGACGCCGAGGAGGCCGCCGCCGGCTCCGACCCCGATGCCGAGCCCGACCACTCAGCCGAAGGTCGGCGGATCGGTCGCGACGAGAAAGATCCCGACCCAGTGGCATAGGAAGGCCGCGAGGGTGAGCGAGTGGAAGATCTCGTGGAACCCGAAGTGGCCGGGCACGGGGTTGGGTCGCTTGAGGGCGTAGATCACGGCGCCCACGGTGTAGCAGAGGCCTCCGACGAGGATGAACGTCATCATCGCCGCGTTGGCATCGAAGAAGTCGACGATGAACACGAGCGCGGCGTAGCCGAGCAGGAGATAGAGCGGCACATAGAGCCATCGCGGTGCACCGATCCAGAAAACGCGGAAGAGGATGCCGAGCCCCGCACCACTCCACACGAGCCACAGGAGGAGCGTCGATTTGGCGGGTTCGAGGGCGAGCACCGTGATGGGCGTGTACGACCCCGCGATGAGCAGGAAGATGTTGGCGTGGTCGAGCCGCTTGAGCAGACGCTTCGTCGCGGGGCTCCAGTCGATGCGGTGGTAGAGCGCCGAGATGCCGAAGAGCAGGAGTGACGAGGCCACGAACACGCTCGAACTGATGCGGGCGGCGGTGCCGTCGGCAGCGATGATGAGCACCGCGCCGAGCACGATCGCGAGGGGGAACGTGCCCGCGTGGATCCAGCCACGCCACGTCGGTTTGCGGTCGGCGATGTCGAGGGCGTCGTCGAGCAGGGGAACATTGGGCAGGTCGCTCGCCGGTTCGGCATCCACGTGCGAGTCGCCCGATCGGCCGCGAGAGAAACGATCGTCGGAAGGGCGCGTCATCCCCCCAGTTTAGGCGGCGTCTCCTCGCGACGCCCCCTCGTGACGGCCGCCTCGGGCACCGGATCGGCGCGGGCCGGGGTGGACTACCGTTGTCGTGTGAGCAGTCGAGAAATGCCCCTGGGGCGCGGCATCCTCTACCGGCTCTACCAGCGCCGGTTGAGGCGTCGGCTCGTCGGACAGACCCTGCCTCGACACATCGCGATGATCCTCGACGGCAACCGGCGATGGGCGAAACAGCGTCTGCTCGAAACGGCGGCGCACGGTCACCGCGCGGGTGCGGCGAAGTTCCGCGAGTTCCTCGAGTGGTGCGACGACCTCGACGTGCAGGTCGCGACCCTCTATCTGCTGTCGACAGACAACCTCACAGGCCGCCACACCGCGGAACTCGACGAGCTCTTCGACATCATCGCGACCCTCGCCGACGACCTCTCGCACTTCCGCGACTGGCGCGTGCAGCACGTCGGCTCGACCGACGGACTGCCGCCATCGCTCGTGACGGCGCTGACCCTCGCCGCCGATCGCACGCGCGACAACACCGGCCTCCACATCAACCTCGCGGTCGGCTATGGCGGTCGCCGGGAGATCGCGGATGCCATGCGCAGCATCGTCACGGCCCACGAGAACGGTGGGGGCGCTCTCGACACACTTGCCGAGATCCTCACCCCCGAACTCATCGGCGACCACCTTTACACGGGGGGCCAGCCCGACCCCGACCTCGTCATCCGCACGTCGGGGGAGCAGCGGTTGAGCGACTTCATGCTCTGGCAGAGCGCCCACAGCGAGTTCTACTTCGTCGAGGCCCTCGGCCCCGACCTCCGCGAGGTCGACTTCCTCCGCGCCGTGCGCGACTACGCTCGGCGGCACCGCCGGTTCGGCGCGTGACGCGGCACGACCCCGAGGGGCTCGCCGACGTCATCCGGCAGTTCGACGAAGACGACGGCTACCTCGATTTCGCGAGCCTCGGTCCGCCGGGGCGGGCTGTGCTCGACGAGCGGCGGGAGCTGTCCGAGGTGGTCGGCCGCGCTCGGTTCGGGGCCATCGATCCGCTGTATGCCGCAACGGATCGTCTCGAGTCGGCGGTCGCCGACGCCACCGGCTTCTCGCGGGGCAACGTGGTCTTCCAGCCGAGCACCTCCTCGGGGATGATGCACACGATGTTCGGGCTCACCGGTCAGGTGGCCGTCTCGCGAGGCGAGTACCCGAGCACGACGACCGCCGCGGCGCGCGCGTCGGAGTCACTCGCCGCGATGACGCCGCTGTGGTTCGACCCCGCTCACGGTCGCGTCACCCCGGGAGCGCTGCGCGACGTCCTCACACCCGACTGCCGGGCGGTCGTCGTGAGTGTCGTGGACTATCGCACCGGATACCTCGCCGATCTCGAGGGCATCCGGCAGATCGTCGGCGACCGGTTGCTCATCGTCGACGCCGTGCAGGGTTTCGGCGTCGTCGACGCCCCCTGGACTGTTGCCGACATCGTGGTTTCGGGGGGTCAGAAATGGTTGCGCGCCGGGTGGGGAACCGGATTCATGGCGCTGAGTGATCGGGCGGCCGAAACCCTCGTTCCCGTCTTCTCCGGTTTCGACGCGGCGCACGCGAGCTCGCTCGAACCGGACGCCGTCGCGGACGCCCCTCCGGCGCCCCGTCGGGGAGCGGGCGCGTTCATGACGGGCATGCCCGACCCTCTCGCGGCCGCCGCGCTCGCGACGTCCCTCGAGCTGACCGCGCGCGCCGGGGTCGCGGCCATCAACTCCGCGGTCGCGGAGAGGGTCTCGCAGCTCATCGATGCGGCCGACGAGGTCGGTCTCGAGGTGGTCTCTCCGCGCGCCACGACCGAGCGCGCGGGCATCGTCGTTCTCGCGCCTCCGGAGCACCGCCTCACGGCGCTGACCGCGGCGCTCTTCAACCACGGGGTGACAGCGACGGCGCGCGGCGGAACCGTGCGATTGAGCGCTCACGCGTCGACGTCGGCCGTGACCCTCGACCTCGTGCGCGACGCTCTCGGTGACTACGCGGCGACGCCCGAGTGACAGTCGTTCACGCGACCGTAACCTGTAAGGGCGCGTGTCGCATTGCTCGCGGTCGCGGCACGGTCGTAGTTTCGAGACATCAGGTATGGCGCCTGATCGAGACGGCCACGTAAGTTCGTTTCGCGAAGTTCGACGGCCGTCTGTGCGACAGTATCCGAGCGCGAAGCGTTCGGGGATGGAGTGCTCGTGCCCCAGTTGAACCAGCCGACTCAGAAGACCGTCTCCGCTCGAGACGGATCCGTCGAGACAGCGGAACGCACCTATGTCCTCGACACTTCGGTGTTGTTGTCCGACCCGAAGGCGGTTTTCCGATTCGCCGAACACGCGGTGGTCCTGCCCGTGATCGTGATCACCGAACTCGAATCGAAACGCCACGACCCCGAGATCGGTTACTTCGCCAGGCAGGCCCTCCGCAACCTCGACGAGCTGCGCGTGCTGCACGAGCGTCTCGACTTTCCGATCGCCGTAGGGGAAGACGGCGGATCGCTGCGAGTCGAGCTCAACCACTCCAACATGTCGGTGCTCCCCTCGGGGTTGCAGCTCGGAGACAACGACTCGCGCATCCTCGCGGTCGCGCTCAACCTCGCCAACGAGGGGCTCGCGGTCACGGTCGTGTCGAAAGACCTGCCGCTTCGAGTCAAGGCCGCATCGATCGGTCTCGCGGCCGAGGAGTACCGCGCCGAACTCGCCGTCGACTCCGGGTGGGTCGGCACCGACGAGATCACCCTGAGCTCCGAGCAGATGGCCCAGCTCTACGAGGACGAGAAGATCAGCACGCGGCTCGTCGCGGATGTCCCGGTCAACACCGGGCTCGTCATCCACTCCGATCGCGGCTCGGCCCTCGGTCGCGTCACGGGCCGCGGGCAGATGCGCCTCGTGCGCGGCGACCGCGACATCTTCGGATTGCACGGTCGTTCGGCGGAGCAGCGTCTCGCGATCGACATGCTGCTCGACCCGGAGATCGGGATCGTGTCGCTCGGTGGCCGCGCGGGAACCGGCAAGTCGGCCCTCGCCCTGTGCGCGGGTCTCGAGGCGGTGCTCGAGAAGCAGCAGCACCGCAAGATCATGGTCTTCCGTCCGCTCTATGCGGTCGGGGGCCAGGAGCTCGGGTTCCTCCCCGGCGATGCCGCGGAGAAGATGAACCCGTGGGCGCAAGCGGTGTTCGACACGCTCGGGTCGGTCGTCTCGCCGAACGTGCTCGACGAGGTCATCGAGCGCGGTCTGCTCGAGGTGCTTCCTCTCACGCACATCCGCGGTCGTTCGCTCCACGACGCCTTCGTGATCGTCGACGAGGCCCAGTCGCTCGAACGCAACGTGCTCTTGACCGTCTTGAGCCGCATCGGACAGAACTCCCGGGTCGTCTTGACGCACGATGTCGCCCAGCGCGACAACCTCAGGGTCGGTCGCCACGACGGGGTCGCCTCGGTCATCGAAACCCTCAAGGGTCACTCGCTGTTCGGCCACATCACCCTCACGCGGTCGGAGCGTTCGGCCATCGCCGCTCTCGTCACCGAGATGCTCGAGTCGAACGAATTGGCCTGACCCCTCGCGGGGTGATGGTGTCAGGGAGACGACATAGAGTCGAGGGGTGAACACTCTCCTCATCTGGGCGGCAGGGTTGCTCGGAGTGTTGTTTCTCTGGGGAACACTGTCACCCCGCAGCCAGTGGTATCTCCTCGTCGGGTGGACGAGGAGCGATCCTCGCGCGACCGAACCCGGAGCCGCGGCCTATTCGGTCACTCGCGTCGTCTCCCTCGTGGGAGTGCTAGCCCTCTTGACCGTCGGCGTCTCGTCGGCGGTGGGGCAGATCGACTTCGCGCGAGAAGACAATCGGGCTGTCTCCGACGTCGACAGGGTGTGGGGGATGCAACCGCGCGCCTACGTCGTCGACCGCGTGTTCCGGCCGATCGCTGTCCCTCCGGAAGACCTCGTCGAGATGCCGATCACCGGTTTCCAGTCGGTCGACCGCACCGGCTCCAACTCCGACTACCTGTTCGAGGCGGGCAAGATCCGCAGCGCGGGTCAAGCGACCGAGCCGGGATTCATCGGTGTCGAGCCGATCCCCGGCACCGTCGCGCTCGACACCGCAGACCTCGTCGTGCGTGTTCGCGGCGACGACCGGTGCATCCCGCAGCAACTCGTGGTGGTCGGGGCCGACGGGGCCGTTCAGGTCGGTGCGTTCTTCGGTCAGTCCGACCCCGGCGACGGCTCGAACGAGGGCAACGTCTCGAACTGCGATTCGAACCCGCCCGTCGAGCGGTCGCGGGGCTACCTCATTCCCATCGACCTCGCGTCGCCTCTCGGCAATCGCGAGCTGCAGTCGCTCGACGGAACACCGATCGAGGTCGTCGGTTCGCCCTGATCGGCCTTCTCGATGTCGGCCCGGGGGTCAGCCCGCGGTGGGCGGGCGCGTCATCGACAGCACGTCGAGGGCACTGTCGAGCTGCTCGAGTGTCACCTCGCCGCGCTCGACGAAACCGAGGTCGATGACCGACTCGCGCACCGTGATGCTCTTCGCCACCGCGTTCTTGGCGACCTTGGCCGCAGCCTCGTAGCCGATCGCGCGGTTGAGCGGCGTCACGATCGACGGCGACGATTCGGCGAGCGCGCGGGCGCGGTCGAGGTCGGCCTCGAGTCCGTCGACGGTCTTGTCGGCGAGAACCCGCGTGGAGTTCGAGAGCAAGCGCACCGACTCGAGCAGCGCGGTTCCCATCACGGGGATCGCGACGTTGAGCTCGAATGACCCGGATGCCCCGGCCCACGCGACCGTCGCGTCGTTGCCGATCACGCGCGCGGCGACCATGAGCACGGCTTCGGGAACCACCGGGTTGACCTTGCCAGGCATGATCGACGACCCCGGCTGCAGGTCGGGGATGCGCAGCTCACCGAGTCCCGTGTTGGGGCCCGATCCCATCCACCGCAGGTCGTTGCAGATCTTGGTGAGGCTCACGGCGATCACGCGCAGCGCACCGGATGCCTCGACGAGGCCGTCGCGCGCACCCTGGGCTTCGAAGTGGTCGAGCGCCTCGGTGATGGGCAGTCCCGAGTCGTCGGCGAGCTCGGCGATGACCTTCGCCGAGAACCCCGCGGGAGTGTTGATGCCCGTGCCCACGGCCGTGCCTCCGAGGGGGACCTCGGCGACGCGGGGGATCGTGCTCTGCACGCGCTCGATGCCGAGGCGGATCTGCCGCGCGTATCCGGCGAACTCCTGACCGAGGGTCACGGGCGTCGCGTCCATCAGGTGGGTGCGGCCGGCCTTGACGGCGTCGACCCACAGAGCCGCCTTCGCCTCGAGCGCGGTCGCGAGGTGATCGAGCGCGGGGATGAGGTCACTCAGGAGCGCTCCCGTCACGGCGATGTGCACCGACGTCGGAAAGACGTCGTTCGACGACTGCGAGGCATTGACGTGGTCGTTGGGGTGCACGGTCGAGCCGAGGTGTGTCGTCGCGAGGGTCGCGAGCACCTCGTTCATGTTCATGTTCGAGGAGGTGCCGCTGCCGGTCTGGTAGGTGTCGACGGGGAAGTGCTCGTGGTGTCGCCCCCCGATCACGGTCTCGGCCGCGGAGACGATCGCGTCGGCGATCGGGGCGTCGACGATTCCGAGCTCCCGGTTGACGAGGGCGGCGGCGCGCTTGATGCGCGCGAGAGCCACGATCTGAGCGGACTCGAGCCCGGTGCCCGAGATCGGGAAGTTCTCGACGGCGCGCTGCGTTTGAGCGCTGTAGAGGGCGGTGGCGGGAACCCGCACCTCGCCCATCGTGTCGTGCTCGATACGGAACTCGGGTGCTTCGCTCACGTCGTTGTGCTCTCTCTTCGATGCGGTTCGGTGCGGTTCGGTGCGGTGCCGGGCCTGATCACGCTCGGCGGTGCGGGATGGTGGAGTGGATGCGGCGTCACAGCCGGCGTCAGACGCGGCGTCAGCCTCGGTCGACGGAGCCGACCGTCGTGTCGGGGATCGCGCGCCCCTCGAGCAGCCGGTAGTTGGCCCCCACGACAGCCAGCGTACCGGCGGCGATCGCGTCGCTGATCAACTCCGACGACTCGAGCAGCTCGGCGATGGTGTTGCGCAAGTGCTCCTTGCCGACCTCGAGGGAGTCGACGGCCGTCGTGTCGACGTCACCCTCGGGAGTCCCCGAGACGCGACGCACCGCGGGAACGATCTTCGAGATGAGATGGTCGATGTGCGGAGGCAGGGGTGGGGCTTCGCTGCCTTGCGAGTCGATCGCGGCGAGCACCGCTCCGCAGCGATCGTGGCCCAGCACGACGATGAGCGGAACCTTCAAGACACCCACGGCGTATTCGAGCGAGCCCACGACGCTGTCGGAGATGATCTGGCCGGCGTTGCGCACGACGAAGAGGTCGCCGATCCCCTTGTCGAAGATGATCTCCGCGGCGAGCCGGGAGTCGCTGCACCCGAAGAGCGCGGCTCGCGGTCGCTGCTCGCTCGCGAGCGCCTCGCGGCGTTCGACGTCTTGCCGCGGGTGGCGGGGGTTGCCCGAGACGAACCGCTCGTTGCCTCGCAGCATCTCGCGCCACACCTTCGCGGGCAGGTCGACGGGATCGACGATCGCCTCGTGCTCACCGGTCATCGTGTCTTCGGTCGTGGTGTCTTCGGTCGTGGTGTCGTCGGTCACGGGGCGTCGCCCTCCTCATCGTCTGTCGGTAGGTCGGCGGCGAGCGCCGTCGCGAGGGTCGCGAACTCGGTGTCGTCGGCGCTCCCATAGATCACGAGTCGGCTGTCGCCGGATGTCGCGACCATGGAATACGCGAGGTTGCCGACGTCGCGCCGCTCGCGGTAGTCGAAGATGGTCCAGTCGAGGCCGCCGAGCTCAACTTCGCCCGTGGAGCTGCGGTCGTCGACCTGATTGGAGACCCAGGTCGCGTCGGCATCGACGCCCTGGCGGAACCCGATGAACTCGGTGCTCGGGGTGATGAAGCCGATGTACCACTCGGTCACGTCGGGCGTCGCCTCGATGGTCGCCGAATTCGCGGTCCAGCCCTCGGGGAGATCAGGGTCGGCGAGCGGCTCGTCGACGGCTGGTTGGGCCTGTTCGGCGATCGCGCCGTAGTCGACCGGCTCGCGGGCGGGGAGGTCGGGGCGCACGACGACGAGCACGAGCAAGAGCACGATCGCGAGCGAAGCTGCGAGGGCGAGCACGAGGTTGATGACGGTCTGATTGGCGCGGTGTTTGCGCGAGTTCTCCGCTTTGCGCGCAGCCGTCTCTTCGGGGGTCTCGGGTCGGCCCAGTTCGGCGACGACGCGGGGGGTCTTGGCCATCGACTACTCGGCGACGGTCGAGCGCGCGGCGTCGAGTCTGGCTTTGGCCCCGATGAGCCACTGCTCGCATCGCGTGGCGAGGGCCTCGCCGCGTTCCCAGAGGGCGAGCGACTGCTCGAGGGTCGCTGATCCCTGCTCGAGCTCGGTCACGACGGCCACGAGTTCATCGCGGGCCTGCTCGTAGGTGAGGTCGGCGACGTCGGAGGAGGGAGTTTCAGCCACGGGGGGAGTCTATCGAGGCGCGTCCGGTGCGGGCTGCACGGCCGTGACCGCGGCTTCGACGGCGCCCCGGGAGAGGGTGAGGAGGAGCGGATCGCCCTCACGCACCTCGCTCGCGTCGCGCACGATGTGCCCCGCCCCCGTGAGGGCGATCGAGTAGCCGCGGTCGAGGGTGCGCTGCGGGGAGAGCGATCGCAGGTGCGCGGTGAGAGCGGAGACACCGTCGAGAGCGCGGGCGATGCGCTGCTCGACGAGCTCGGTGCTGCGACCGACGTAGCGCGAGAGTTCTTCGGCTCGCGAGTCGACGAGCCACACGGGGTTCGCCATGACGGGGCGCGATCGCACCTGCTCTACCCTGTCGATCTCACGACCGATCATGCTCGTCATGCGCATCCCGATGCGCGCGCGCAACTGCTGCACCCGGTTGGCCTCGTCGGCGACGTCGGGAACCACGCGTTTCGCGGCATCCGTCGGTGTCGAGGCGCGCAGGTCGGCGACCTCGTCGAGCAGAGGGCGGTCGGCCTCGTGACCGATCGCACTCACGAGCGGGGTCGTGCACGCGGCGGCCGTGCGCACGAGGGTCTCGTCGCTGAACACGAGGAGGTTCTGGAAGTCCCCGCCCCCGCGCGCGACGATCATGACGTCGACCGTCTCGTCGGCGTCGAGAGTGCGGATGGCCGCGGTGACCTCGGATGCGGCGCGCTCACCCTGCACCGCGGAGTGCACGACGCGGAAGTCGACCGAGGGCCAGCGCAACTGCGCGTTGCGGAGCACATCTTTCTCGGCGTCGGAGTCCTTACCGGTCACGAGTCCGATGCGGCCGGGAAGAAAGGGCAGGGGTTTCTTGCGTCGAGGGTCGAAGAGGCCCTCGGCGGCGAGGGTCTGCCGCAATCGTTCGAGGCGCTCGAGCAGGTCGCCGAGACCCACGTGCCGCATCTCGAAGACCTGCATCGTGAGCGTGCCGCCCTTGACCCAGTAGTTGGGCTTGACGAGGGCGACGACGCGGTCGCCCTGCTTGAGGTCGGCGGGGAGCTTGGCTTTGACCGACGACCAGATGGTGAAGCCGACGGTCGCATCGACGTCGAGGTCTTTGAGCTTGCCGTAGACGTTGCCGCCCGAACCGCCCCACTGCGTGATCTCGCCCTCGACCCACACCGACCCGAGGCGATCGATCCACCCCTTGATCTTGGTCGACAGCACCGCGACGGGCCACGGCGCGTCGACCGAGGCGGGTCCGGGGTCGATCGTCATGGTGCTCCTTGGGTGCGGAGGGTGTGTGATGCCCGGTCGCGGTTCGCTCTCCGCGAGCGCGCAGCGACCCCCGCGTAGAATCGAACCGTGTCAAACATCACCAACGGCGCTCTGACCGCCCCGCCGATCGAGATCGGGATGCCGCGCGTTCCCGCAGCTCGCAACAGGCTAAAGGATAACCCCGCCCCCGCTCCCAAGCGGGTCGTGCTCGCGGCCCCCCGTGGCTACTGTGCAGGGGTGGATCGCGCCGTCATCGCGGTCGAGAAAGCGCTCGACCGGTTCGGCGCTCCCGTCTACGTGCGCAAGCAGATCGTGCACAACATCCACGTCGTGTCGACCCTCGAGAAGAAGGGCGCGATCTTCGTCGACGAGGTCGGCGAGGTTCCCGAGGGGTCGCACATCGTCTTCTCGGCCCACGGCGTCTCACCGGCCGTCGTGCAGGGGGCCGCCGATCGCCGGCTCGACGCGATCGACGCGACGTGCCCGCTCGTGACCAAGGTGCACCGCGAGGCCGTGCGATTCGCGCGAGACGACTTCGACATCCTCCTGATCGGCCACGAGGGCCACGAGGAGGTCGAGGGAACGATGGGTCACGCTCCCGACCGCACGACACTCATCAACAGCCCCGAGGATGTCGCGACCCTCGAGGTGCGCGACCCCGACAACCTCGTCTGGCTCAGCCAGACCACGCTCAGCGTCGACGAGACCATGGAGACGGTGCGCTTGCTCCGCGAGCGCTTTCCCAACCTGCACAACCCGCCGAGCGACGACATCTGCTACGCCACGCAGAACCGGCAGGTGGCGATCAAGAAGGTCGCCGAGGAGGCCGAGCTCGTGATCGTCGTCGGGTCGTCGAACAGCTCGAACACCGTGCGGCTCGTGGATGTCGCGCTCGAGAACGGCGCGAAAGCCGCCTACCGGGTGGACTACGCGAGCGAGATCCGCCAGGAGTGGCTCGACGGCGTGTCGACGATCGGCGTGACGTCGGGGGCATCCGTTCCCGAGGTTCTCGTGCAGGAGGTTCTCGACGACCTCGCCGACGCGGGCTACGGTGACGTGAGTCAAGTGGTCACGGCGGAGGAAGACCTCATGTTCTCGCTCCCCAAGGAACTGCGCAAAGACGCGTCGGGCGAACCCGATGCGCGCGGCCTCGGTGGACGCACCCGAAAACTGGATTGGCAGCGCTCATGACCGACGAACGTCCTCGCCCGCAGTACGGCGAATACGCGACTCCGCAAGACCAGGCTCACGCGATCGCGGGGTCGCACCCGCCCGTTTCCCCGGCCCTCGCGCCGCACGGCGCCACCCCCGCGGCCGAGCATCGAGCTCCCGAGCATCCGGCTCCCGAACAGCAGGCCGCTGTCGCCCCGACGGCGCCCGTCGAGCCGCGGGCTCGGCAGACACCGGAGCCGCGCACTCCGGGATCGTCGCCGTCCGATCGTGACGGCGCCGCACTCGACGGAACCCGGCCGCGGCGACGGTGGGATCTCGTGCTGAGCGTCGTGCTGCTCTCGCTCGGACTGTGGACCGTCGTGAGCGGGATGATCCAGAACGCCAATCTCCCCGCCGTGTTCGACGACGTCTTCGAGATGCAGGGCATGGGGGACTTCACCGCGGATGCCGCAGCCACGACGGCCGGGCGAACGCTCTCGATCATCAACATCGTGCTCTTCGCCATCACCGCGACGATCACCATCACCCTCCTGCGTGCTCGCCGGATCGCGTTCTACGTGCCGCTCACGGCCGGAGTGATCGCGGGGGTCATCGCGTTCATCGTGCTCGCGTCCGTGCTCCTCGGCGACCCGGCCTTCGCCGAATACGCCGGCACTCAGGGCACGTAGGCACGGAGCCGCGACGGGCACCGCCCCGCACCGACGCACGACACGACGACGAAGCCCCCGCAGCGATCGCTGCGGGGGCTTCGTCGTCACGTGATCAGCCGTTCGAGTGACCGGCCGAGCCGAGCTGGCGCGTGGCGTCGACGACGCGAGCGGCCATGGCCGTCTCGGCGATCTTGCCCCACGAGCGCGGGTCGTAGATCTTCTTGTTCCCCACTTCGCCGTCGACCTTGAGGA
Source organism: Marisediminicola sp. LYQ85 (assembly GCF_046600695.1). Lineage (NCBI taxonomy): Bacteria > Bacillati > Actinomycetota > Actinomycetes > Micrococcales > Microbacteriaceae > Marisediminicola > Marisediminicola sp. LYQ85. The sequence continues at coordinate 1,511,450 of NZ_JBKIWO010000001.1, read as the reverse complement.
AGCCCTCGTAGTTCTTGAGCACGGTGTCGGCGATCGACCGGCTGTAGGCGTATTGCGTGTCGGTGTCGATGTTCATCTTGATGACACCGTTGGCGACCGCCGTGGCGATCTCCTCGTCGGTCGAGCCCGAACCGCCGTGGAAGACGAGATCGAGCGGCTTGACGCCCGTGCCGTACTTCTCGGCGATGCCCGCCTGGATCTCGCCGAGCAGTTCGGGGCGCAGCTTGACGTTGCCCGGCTTGTAGACGCCGTGAACGTTGCCGAAGGTGAGGGCGGCGATGTAGCGGCCCTCGTCGCCGAGACCGAGCGCTTCGACGGTCGCGATGACGTCGTCGAGGGTCGTGTAGAGGGAGTCGTTGATGTCGTGGCTGACGCCGTCTTCTTCGCCGCCGACGACACCGATCTCAACCTCGAGCACGGCGTTGATCGCCTTCATGCGGGGGAGGAGGGTCTTCGCGATCTCGAGGTTCTCGTCGAGCGGAACAGCCGAGCCGTCCCACATGTGCGACTGGAAGATCGGGTTGCGGCCGGCGCGCACCTCGGCCTCGGAGGCCTCGATGAGGGGCAGGACGAAGCCGTCGAGGGCGTCTTTCGGGCAGTGGTCGGTGTGCAGGGCGACGGTGACCGGGTAGTTCTTGGCGACCTCGGTCGCGAACGCCGCGAAGGCGAGAGCGCCGGATGCGCGGTTCTTCACGCTCTGGCCCGCGAAGTAGTCGGCGCCACCGGTCGTGACCTGGATGATGCCGTCGGATCCGGCCTCGGTGAGCCCCTGGAGCACGGAGTTGATGGTCGACGACGACGACACGTTGATGGCGGGGTAGGCAAAACCACCGGTCTTTGCCTTGTCGAGCATCTCGGCGTACTGCTCGGGGGTTGCGACTGGCATGTTCTCTCCTTATGCGGGCGGACGTCGGAGAGAGTCTAGCGACGCCGCATAAGCTGACGACGGGGCCGGTCGGCTCGGAGTGGCAGAAGGAGTCGACGATGGCGCGCAAGTCTCTCGCGAGCACGGTCGCCGATGGCATCCTCGACGCGGTCGTCGCGGGGGAGTTCGCGGCGGGGCTGGCCCTGCCGAGCGAAGCCGAGATCGGCGAGCAGTACGACGTCAGCCGCGTGACGGTGCGCGAAGCCCTCAAGACCCTGCAGGCCCAGAACGTCGTGCGCGTGCTGCCCGGGCGCGGCACCTTCGTGAACCCGGTGACAGCGTGGACGGATCTCGGCCCCGTGCTGCGGGCGACGACGCAGGGGGCGGACGCCGCGGCATCCTCCCTGCAACTCGTGGAGGTGCGCCGAATGATCGAGACGGGTGCTGCCGCCCTCGCGGCCACGAGACGCACCGAGGCGGATGTCGCGTCGCTCGAGAGCCAGCTCGACCGCATGCGATCCGCCCACGATTCGGCCGACCTCGACGAGTTCGTCGAAGCGGACATCGCGTTCCACGACGTGATCCTCCACGCCGCGGGCAACGTCTTCGTCGGCGTGCTCTTCGAGCCCCTCGGCCGGGTCATGCGGGCGAAGCGTGAGCAGACGTCGGCGGTGGAGCAGATCCGGGTCAACGCCATCGCCGAGCACGCGGCGATCGTCGACGCCATCCGGTCGGGCGACGCCGAGCGCAGCAGGCTCGCGATGGACTCGCACATGACGCAGACGGCGAACGACCTCGAGAGGTTCGTGCTCGGCGAGATCTGACCGACGGGCGGGCTCGTCGATGCGGGGCTACCCTCGAAGAGGAGCCAGACGTATGATGTCTGACATCTGATTACAAAGGAGTATTCACATCGACGCTCACACCCTCCTCGGCGACTACCCCGACGCGACACCCGTCTCGGCGGCAGACGTCGCGAGCACCGTCAATGCAGCCACACCCGTGCTCATCGTGCTCGACGACGACCCGACCGGAACCCAATCGGTGTCCGACCTCCCCGTGCTCACCTCCTGGGAGCAGACCGACCTCCGCTGGGGGCTCGAACAGGGCTCCCGCGCCGTCTACGTGCTCACGAACACGCGCAGCCTCGACCCGCACACCGCCGCCGAGCGCAACCGTGAGGTCGTGCAGAACGCCCTCGCCGCGGCGAGCGAGGTCGGGGTGACCCTCGCCTTCGTCAGTCGGAGCGACTCGACCCTGCGCGGCCACTTCCCCCTCGAAACCGACGTCATCGCCGAAACCCTCGAAGCGGCGGGGCGACAGCCCGTCGACGGCGTCGTGATCGTGCCGGCGTTTCCGGATGCCGGGCGAGTCACGATCGGCGGAGTGCACTACATGCGCACGGGAGCCGAGCTCACGCCGGTCGCCGACACCGAGTTCGCGCGCGACGCGACCTTCGGCTTCGCGAACTCCGATCTGCGCCGCTACGTCGAAGAGAAGACGGGCGGACGGGTGGCGGCGTCGTCGGTCGTGACCCTCGACCTCGGTGTCATCCGCGGCGGCACGACGGCGATCGTCGACGCGCTCTCGGGCGTCACGGGAGCGACCCCGATCGTGGCTGACGCGGTCGACGAGAACGACCTGCGGGCCCTGGCACTCGGGCTCGCCGCCGCCGAGGCCACGGGCAAGACCTTCCTCTACCGCGTCGGACCGCCGTTCGTGCGGGCGCGCATCGGAGCCGACGAGCACGCACCGCTCACCGCTCGCGAGGTGTACGGCCCCGACGGTTCGGAGGCGCGGGGTGGGCTCATCGTCGTGGGATCCCACGTCGGTGTCACGACGAGGCAGCTCGCGGCGCTCACGCGTGAGCGCACCCTCGCGGCGACCCTCGAACTCGACATTGCCGACATCCTCGACACCGCGCGGTCCGACGGCCACGTCGCCGACGTCGCCGCGGCCGCGATCGACGCTCTCGCGACGGGAGACGTCGTCATCCACACGAGCCGACTGCTGCAGACGGCCGATGACGCGGCCGCGAGCCTCGACATCTCGCGCCGTGTCTCCGCTGCGGTCGTGCGCGTCGTGCAACTCGTGCTCCGCGCCCACCCACCCCGCTTCGTGATCGCGAAGGGCGGCATCACCTCGAGTGACGTCGCCGCGCACGGCCTCGGCATCCGGCACGCGATCGTGCGCGGGCCGATGCTCCCGGGGATCGTGTCGCTCTGGCAGCCGGTCGACGGTCCGGCGGCGGGCATCCCCTACATCGTATTCGCCGGCAACGTCGGCGACGACGACTCCCTCGCGCGCGTCGTCGAGACCCTCGCGCACCCTGCGACGGCCTAGACACCTCAGCCACCCATCCTCCGAGAGAAGAGAACGATGACGACTCCCACCCCCTCCGCAGACCCCATCGCATCCTCTGCCGTGACGCCCGCCTATTCGGTCGCGGTGCTCGGCCTCGGGGCCATGGGGCTCCCGATGGCCACCCGGCTGCGCACCTCCCTCACCGTCCACGGGTTCGACATCGACCCCGCTCGCGTGACGCTCGCGACCTCGGCGGGCATCGTGCCGTTCACCTCGGCGAGAGACGCCGTGACGGGTGTCGACGCCGTGCTCCTCGCGGTGCGCAACGGCGCGCAGCTCGACGACGTGCTCTTCGGAGACAGTGGCATCGCCGCGTCGCTCACAGCAGGATCGGTCGTCATCATGACGAGCACCGTCGGTATCGCCGACGTCACCTCCGCCGCGGCGCGGCTCTCCGACCACGGTGTCGCGCTCGTCGACGCGCCGCTCAGCGGCGGCCCGGTGCGCGCGGGCGACGGCGACCTGCTCATCGTCGTGGGGGCGGAGCCCGCCGCGCGGGAGAAGGCCGCGCCGGTGCTCGAGCTCCTCGCGTCGACGCTCAGCGTGATCGGCGACAAACCGGGCGACGGCCAGGCGTTCAAGACGGTCAACCAGTTGCTCTGCGGAGTGCACATCGCCGCGGGAGCCGAAGCGCTCGCGCTCGCGCGATCGCTCGGACTCGACCCCGAAAGCACCCTCGCGACCCTCTCGGCCGGCGCCGCGGGCTCGTTCATGCTCGCCAATCGCGGGCCGCGCATGCTCGAGGCCTACGACGACGACGGTGCCGAGGTGCTCAGCAGGCTCGACATCTTCGTGAAAGACCTCGGCATCGTCACGACCGCCGCTCGTGCCGCCGGCCTCGCGACCCCCGTCGCCGCGGCCGCCGAGCAGCTCTTCCTCGTGGGGCAGGCGGCGGGACTCGCCGCCGAAGACGATTCCGCGGTCATCCGCGTGATCGCCCCGAGCGCCTGAGCCCCCGACCACCGAACCCCGATCGCCGAATCGCCGGGTCTGCACGACCGTGAATCAGTACGACCCCTCAACCCCTCAACCCCGCGACCGGGCGTCGGTAGGCTGGCCTCACGGTCAGCGCGCCGGTCGGCCGACGCACCCCCGATCGTCAGACGCCCTGGAGGCTCGCATGGATGCCCACACCGGAACCCTCTATCTGCACCCCGACCGCAACCTCGCGATGGAGCTCGTGCGAGCGACGGAGGCCGCCGCGATCCGTGCCGTTCCCTTCATCGGGCGCGGTGACAAGAACGCCGCAGACAAAGCCGCCGTCGACGCGATGCGCAAATTCCTCGGCACCGTCAACTTCGACGGCGTCGTCGTCATCGGCGAGGGCGAGAAAGACGAGGCGCCCATGCTCTACAACGGCGAGCACGTCGGCAACGGGCGGGGCCCCGCGTGCGACATCGCCGTCGATCCGATCGACGGCACGTCGCTCACCGCGGCGGGCCGACAGAACGCGATCTCGATGATCGCCGTCGCCGACCGCGGCAGCATGCTCGACGCATCCACGGTCTTCTACATGGACAAGATCGTGGCGGGCCCCGAAGCGGTCGGGGTCGTCGACATCCGCAAGCCCATCGGCGAGAATCTGCGGGCGCTCGCCAAAGCGAAGGGCAAAGCGATCGAGGAGATGCAGGTGGCGGTGCTCGACCGTCCGCGGCACGCGCAGCTCATCGACGACATCCGCGAGGCGGGCGCGGGCACGAGACTCATGCTCGACGGAGATGTCGCGGGGGGAATCAACGCGGCCCGCTACGAGACGCGCATCGACATGTGCGTCGGCGTGGGGGGAAGCCCCGAGGGGGTGGCGAGCGCGTGCGCCATCAAAGCGCTCGGCGGGCTCATCCAGGGGCGACTGCTGCCGTCCACCGACGACGAGCGGCAGCGCGGGCTCGACGCCGGACTCAAGTTCGACTACGTCTACGAGGCCGACGAGCTCGTGAGCAGCGACAACACCTATTTCGTCGCGACGGGAGTCACCGACGGCGGGCTCGTCGACGGCGTGCGGCGCAAGGGTCCGATCATCCGCACCGAGAGCATTGTGTTGCGCGGGCGCTCGGGAACGGTGCGCCGCGTTGTCGCCGACCACCTCGCCGAGAAGTGGCTCGACGGCGCCGACCGCTGAACGCGCAGGAGTTCTGCGTTCGAGACCCGCAAGAATTCCTGCTGCAGCTGCTGGCTCGACAGGAACTCCTGCACAACGGCGAGCCGACCTACGCGGAACGTGAACCGTCCGCAGGGGTGACCTCGACCGCGTCCGGCCGGTCGGCTCGTGGATCGTCGATCTCGTCGAGCTCGGCGGTGAGCTCGAACGCCGCGAGGGCTCGCGGGGCGACCTCGATCTCGCTCGGAGCCCTCACGATCTTCGACTCGTCGAGGCTCGAGAGCCTCCGCGCCGACGGCAGAACCTGCCGCTCGAGCGATCCGACGAACTTGTTGTAGTCGGTCACCGACGACGTGAGCGATCGCCCGAGCTTGTCGAGGTGCCCCGCCATCGTCGCGAGGCGACCGTAGAGCTCGCGGCTCACGTCGAAGAACTCCTTCGCCTCCCGGGTCACGAGGTCTTGCTGCCAGCTGAACGCCACGGTCTTGAGCACCGACCACAGGGTCACGGGTGACGACAGCGCCACGCGCTTGCTGAAGGCGAACTCCATGATCGTCGGGTCGGCTTCGAGCGCCGACGACACGAGCGACTCGTTGGGGATGAATGCGATCACCATCTCGGGACTCGCATCGAGCCCTTGCCAATAGGCTCGGCTGCCGAGGGTCGTGATGTGGTCGCGCACGGCCTTGACGTGCTGCTTGAGCAGCGCGTCGCGCCGCGCGAGCTCGGCCGGGGGAGCCGTCGGAGCGATGGCGCTCGCCTCGAGGTAGGCGGTGAACGGCACCTTGGCGTCGACGGCGATGCTCTTGCCCCCGGGGAGGCGAACGACCATGTCGGGGCGCCCGGCGCCGGCATCCGAGCTGATGCTCGATTGCACGTCGAAGTCGACGCGTTCGAGCAGACCCGCGGATTCGACGACGCTGCGCAACTGGGTTTCGCCCCACACTCCGCGCACGCTGTTGTTGCGCAGGGCGGAGGCGAGCGAGTCGGTCGTCGACCGCAAGCGCTCTTCGGCGGCGGCCGCCGTGCGCAGGCGCTCGCTGAGTTCGCCGTGTTGCGCGCTGCGCTGGGTTTCGAGGTCGGCGACCTTCAACTGCATCGCGCGGAGCGTCTCCTGCACGGGTGTGAGCGCTTGCAGCACGGTGCTCTCGTCGCGGCGACGCGCCTCCGCGGCGAGGCGCTCGGCCTCGTGGGCGTCGACGAGGTCGCGGTAGCGGTCCGCGTGCTCCCCGACCTGCTCGCGCAGAGCGACGACGGTGGCTTCGGCGCCCGCGAGCCGGGCGGCGATCTCCGACCTCTCGGCGTCGGCGTGTGCCCGCACCCGCGCGAGCTCGGCGTCGTGCCTGGCCTCCGCGACCGCGGCGTCGACGAGGGGCGCCGACGTGCGGCCGCGTCGGGCCGCGAACCAGGTGCCGAGAACGACCCCGCTCGCGAGACCGAGGAGCGTGCCGAGGAGCAGGGGAACGAGAACATCCATGGCGTCAGTGTCGCAGCGGCCCCCGACACGCTCGCGACACCGCGCGGGTCGACGCGGCATCACCGCCCATCGGCGGCGCGGCGCAATAGCATTGCGCCATGAACACTGTCGATCACTGGGTAGCCGGCCGCGCGTTCGCGGGCGAGTCGTCTCGCACGAGTCCGGTTTTCAATCCCGCGACGGGCGTCGTGTCTCGCGACGTGCGCCTCGCGACGTCGGGCGACGTGGATGCGGCCGTCGCCGCCGCGACCGCCGCTTTCGCCGGGTGGTCGGGGGCGTCGTGGGCCAAACGGCAGCAGGTGCTCTTCGCCTTCCGCGAGCTGCTCAACGCGCGCAAAGACGAGGTCGCCGCGATCCTCACCAACGAGCACGGCAAGGTCACGGCCGACGCCCTCGGCGAGATCGCCCGTGGCCTCGAGGTCGTCGAGTTCGCGACGGGCATTCCGTACCTCGCCAAGGGGGAGTACAGCGAGAACGTGTCGACGGGCGTCGATGTCTACTCCACCCGCCAGCCGCTCGGGGTCGTCGGCATCATCAGTCCCTTCAACTTTCCGGCGATGGTTCCGCTGTGGTTCTTCCCCATCGCGATCGCCGCGGGCAACACCGTCGTGCTCAAGCCGAGCGAGAAAGACCCGTCTGCGGCGATCTGGATGGCCGAGCTGTGGAAAGAGGCCGGGCTGCCCGACGGCGTGTTCAACGTCGTGCACGGCGACAAGGTGGCCGTCGATGCGCTGCTCGAACACCCGGACGTGGCATCCATCAGCTTCGTGGGGTCGACACCGATCGCGAAGTACATCTACGAGACCGCGGCGAAGCACGGCAAGCGTGTGCAGGCTCTCGGCGGGGCGAAGAACCACATGCTCGTGCTGCCCGACGCCGACCTCGACCTCGTGGCCGACTCCGCGGTGAACGCCGGGTTCGGGTCGGCGGGGGAGAGGTGCATGGCGATCAGCGTCGTCGTGGCCGTCGAACCCGTGGCCGACGACCTCGTCGAGAAGATCGCGAGTCGGATGTCGACGCTCACGGTCGGCGACGGAACCCGCGGGTGCGACATGGGCCCCCTCATCTCCCGCGAGCACCGCGACAAGGTCGCCGGATATCTCGAGATCGCCGAGACCGACGGCGCGGAGATCGTCGTCGACGGGCGCGGCATCGAGGTCGACGGCGCCGACGACGGGTTCTGGCTCGGACCGACCCTCATCGACCGCGTTCCGACCGACTCGGCGGTCTACACCGACGAGATCTTCGGCCCCGTGCTCTCGGTCGTGCGCGTTGCGACGTACGAGGAGGGTGTCGCTCTCATCAACTTCTCCCGATACGGCAACGGCACCGCGATCTTCACCAACGACGGTGGGGCCGCGCGGCGGTTCCAGCGCGAAGTCAACGTGGGGATGATCGGCATCAACGTGCCGATCCCCGTGCCGGTCGGTTACTTCTCCTTCGGAGGCTGGAAGGACTCCCTGTTCGGCGACACGAAGGCCTACGGTCCCGACGCCATCCACTTCTTCACGCGGCAGAAGGCGATCACGAGTCGCTGGCTCGACCCCTCGCACGGCGGAATCAACCTCGGATTTCCGCAGAACTGACGTGCCTCTGCGTCGCACGATCGCGGGGCTCGACTTCTCTCGGGCCGTGACGATCGTGCGCGCGCCCGACGGCGAGGTGTTCGAGGGGCGGATGTCTGCGCCGTGCCGCACTCGACGTGACGGCGACCTCGTGGTGGTGCGCTTCGATGATGACTCCCTCGAGCAACGCTTCGCGGTCGCACTGAGCCCGCGCGGACTCTCGTGGGACGCCGCGGTCGACCCGCACGGCGCCCGACGCGTGATGCTCTACCGCGTGAGCGACGGCCGCCCGGCGGCGTCGGAGGTGCGCCGGGTTCAGGTGCCGCAGCGGCGGGACGCGTTGTTCAAGGCGGATCTGGTGGAGCCGGGTGCCGGTGGCGCTACGCCGACTGCGCCGGACGAGTCGGCGTAGCTGCCGAACGCACGAGCGGTGTGAGCCGCGTGCCGGTCGCACGGGCGAGGTCGTCGAGACTCTCGGCACCGTGGCGCGACGCCGCGTGGATCACGATCGCGGCGCACGCCTCCGAGTCGGCGAGGGCGTCGTGGTGGCGGAAGCCCGTGAACCCGGCGGCGCGAGCGGCGACCGGCAGCCGGTAGCTCTCGAGGCTGTAGGTGCGGCGCGCTACATGCAGGCTGCACAGGTAGTCGAGTTCGGGCACCCTCTCGAACGTGGCGAGGCACGCCCCCGCGATCACGCCCATGTCGAATCGCGCGTTGTGGGCCGCGAGGGTGTCGCCGGCAGCGAACGCGACGAGGTCGGGCAGTTGTTCGGCCCAGGTGGGCGCGGTGGCGACATCCGCTTCGACGATGCCGTGAACGCGCGTGTTCCACTCGCTGAAGCTGTCGTGCCCCGCGGGAGGGCGGATGAACCACGCCGCCCTGTCGACCACGACGCCGCCGCGCACCTTGACGAGCCCGACCGCGCACGCCGACGCTCGCGAGCTGTTGGCGGTCTCGAAGTCGATCGCGGTGAAATCCAGTGGCACCCCCGAACCCTCTCACGCCCCACCGACCCCGCCGAGAAACCGCCCCGCCGACCCCGCCCCCACTGAACGCAATTTCCGCGAGGGTGCGCCGGATCCCGCACACCCTCGCGGAAACTGCGTACGTGGGGGCGCGTATCGGCGGCGTGCGAGAGTGGCCGCGTGACCGATTCGCCGATCGACCCCGCCCTCGCGACATCGTTCGACCGCGCCGCCGAGGTCTACGAGCGGGCGCGTCCGTCGTATCCGGATGCCGTCGTCGACTGGCTCGTACCCGCAGACACGGTCGACGCCCTCGACCTCGGTGCCGGAACAGGCAAACTCACCCGGGCACTCGTCTCGCGGGGTCTGCACGTCGTGGCCGTCGATCCGGCACCGAACATGCTCGCGCAACTGACCGCCGCGCTGCCCGAGGTGCGGGCGATCGCCGGGTCGGCGGAGAGCATCCCCCTCGCGCATGCGAGCGTCGACCTCGTCGTCGTCGCGCAAGCGTGGCACTGGGTCGACCCCGTTCGAGCGGAGCCCGAGGTCGCGCGCGTGCTGCGCCCGGGCGGCAGCCTCGCGCTCGTGTGGAACGTGCGGGACGACCGCGTCGGCTGGGTCGCCGAGCTACTCGGCATCATCGGGGAGGGCGGATCCAACGGTCTCCTCGACACACCACCGCGACCCGCGCCGCCTTTCGAGCCGGCCGACCACGTCGTCGTCGACTGGACGCACGAGCTCGACCGCGCCGCACTGCTCGCCCTCGTCGCCTCGCGCAGCACGTTCATCGCGGCGGAACCCGAGCAACGAGCTGCGGTCACGTCCCGCGTCGAAGGGCTGCTCGCCACGCATCCGGATCTCGCGGGGCGTGAGGTCTTCGAGATGCCGTACCGCACGGTGTGCTGGCGGGCGCGGCTCGGGGTGTAGCGGAGGGCTCGGCTCAGCGGTCAGCGGCTAGCGGCCAGCGGTGACCGGCGCCCGAGACGAGGTCAGTCGGTCGGCCGCCCGCGGAACAGCACGATGCCGACGGCCGCGGCGCACACGCCCGCGATCGCCGAGAACACGAGGGCGGGGATGGTGACGCCCGACGCCGCGCCCTCGCTGAGAGCGCGCACGAGCACGAAGCAGTTGACGAGGCACACGAGGGCGACGGCGGTGTAGAGGATCCACCCGCGGCGCTTGAGGAGGTCGAGCCACTGTTCCCTGAGCATGCCGCCACGGTATCCGACGTGCCCACCCCCCGACTGTGCGCGGTTTCCGCGAGCGAACGTCGGATCCGACATTCGCTCGCGGAAACCGCGCATTCTCGGGCGGCGGTAGGGGCAAGTCGGCGCGGAGCCCGCATCCTGCGCGCCGCCCCGTGACGCCGCCCGACCGCCGCCCGGTACCCTTGACTCCCGTGGCTCTCACTATCGCAATCGTCGGACTCCCCAATGTGGGCAAGTCCACCCTCTTCAACGCTCTGACCAAGAACGCGGTTCTCGCGGCGAACTACCCGTTCGCCACGATCGAGCCGAACGTCGGCGTGGTGAACCTCCCCGACCCGCGGCTGAATAAGCTCGCCGAGATCTTCTCGTCGGAGCGCATCCTGCCCGCGCCGGTGTCGTTCGTCGACATCGCGGGCATTGTGAAGGGAGCGAGCGAGGGGGAGGGGCTCGGCAACAAGTTCCTCGCCAACATCCGCGAGGCCGACGCGATCGCCCAGGTGGTGCGCGGGTTCGACGACCCCGACGTCATCCACGTCGACGGCCGTGTGGATGCCGCGAGCGACATGGAGACGATCAACACCGAGCTGATCCTCGCCGACCTGCAGACCCTCGAGAACGCCCAGTCGCGCTACGACCGCGACCTGCGCGGCAAGAAGATCACGCAGGCCACGGTCGACACCGCGGCGGCCGCCGTCGCGTGGCTCAACGACGGCAAGCCGCTCTCGTCGTCGACGATCGACCTCGAGCCGATCCGCGAACTCGGCCTCCTCACGGTCAAGCCGTTCATCTACGTCTTCAACGTCGACGAGGCGGTGCTCGGCGACCAGAGCAAACTCGACGCGCTCGCCGCCCTCGTGGCGCCCGCGCACGCGATCTTCCTCGACGCCAAACTCGAGTCCGAGCTCATCGACCTCGATGAGGCGGATGCCGCGGAGCTGCTCGAGAGCACCGGTCAGACCGAGAGCGGTCTGAGTCAGCTTGCGCGCATCGGTTTCGACACGCTCGGCCTTCAGACCTACCTCACGGCAGGGCCGAAGGAGACCCGAGCCTGGACGATCCCGAAGGGCGCGAAAGCCCCGCAGGCCGCCGGCGTCATCCACACCGACTTCGAGAAGGGCTTCATCAAGGCGGAGATCATCGGCTTCGATGACCTCGTCGAGACCGGTTCGATCGCCGAGGCGCGCTCCGCGGGCAAGGCCCGCATCGAGGGCAAGGAGTACGTCATGCAGGATGGCGACGTGGTGGAGTTCCGCTTCAACAACTAGGCATTCGCCCACGACCGACGACACGGGAGCAGAGACAGTGACGCAGCAGCAGATTTTCGAGCCGGACGGCCGAGCCGTTCCCTTCATCGAGGAGGGCGATGGCCCCATCGCACTCGTGCTGGTGTCGAGTCTTCCGCTCAGCTCAGACGGTTTGGGCGCCGTAACCCACTACCTGGAGGCCGAGGCCGGCTTCCGCGTCGTGAGGATCGGACCCCGCGATGGAGCCTCCTCTGATGTGACGCTCGACGAGCGAGCGCACGACGCGCTCGCCGTGATCGATCACCTCGGCCTCGATCACACGTGGGTCGGCGGATACGGGTCCGGCGGCACCGTGGCGAGAATCGTCGCCGCACAGCACGCCGACCGCGTGAACGGATTGGTTCTGCTCCGGGTCGAAGAGCACCCGATCGAGCTGCCCCCGGTGATGCCCGTGCTCATCGTTCAAGGTGCTGCGGATGAGAGCACGCCGCCGTCGAACGGAGAGGTGCTGCGCTCCGCGGCCCCCGAGCGCACGAGCGTCACGACCCTCGACGGTGCAGATCACCTGTTTCCGATGTCGCATCCCATCGAGACGGCGATGATCATCGAGGAGTACCTCGACTGGGACTGATGCACTCACGCGGGTGCGCCACTCGCGAAGTGGGCGACGCCGTCGAGAGCGCGATTGGCGATTGCCGATCAACGGGTGGAGGGTGGACCCATGACATCCGCGAACATCATCCTCACCGACGCTTTCGAACGCGTCCGCGACACCGTGCACGCGGTGACCGACGGCCTCACCGCCGATCGACTGACCTACCGCGTCGACGACGAAGCGAACACGATCGCCTGGCTCATCTGGCACCTCACTCGCGTGCAAGACGACCACGTGGCTGACGTCATGGGTGCGGACCAGCTGTGGACGTCGCAGGGCTTCGCCGACGATTTCGGTCTGCCCTTCGACGCATCAGACATCGGCTACGGACAGTCGGAGGCAGAGGTCGCAGCCGTGGCTGGTATCTCCGCCGAGCAACTGATCGCCTACCACGACGCGGTCTGCGACCGCACGATCGACTACGTCGGCACCCTCACCGACGACGATCTCGCTCGCGTCGTCGACACGAACTGGAGTCCACCCGTGACCCTCTCCATGCGACTGGTCAGCGTGATCTCCGACGACCTCCAGCACGCGGGGCAGGCCGCGTTCGTTCGGGGCATCGTCGAGCGACGCTAGCCGCGCGCATCCATCTCTGCGGGCGTCACGACCGTGCGCTTCGTGTCCACCGCGATGACGACACCGAGGATCACGAGCGCGAGGGCGACCGACCCCATCGTGTCCGTCGCCCAGTGATAGCCGAGGTAGATGCGGCTGACCGCGGTCGCCGCGACCAGCAGCGACGCAAGAGTGAACGACAGCACCGCGCTTCGCGGGCTCTTGCGCCGTGAGAACACCAGGTAGGCGATGAGCAGGATGAATGTCGCCGAACCGATCACGTGACCCGACGGAAACGACTCCGACATGTCGGGGCTCAGCAGCATGCGATCGACGGGGGGACGATCACGCCCGACGGTTTCGGCGATGAGGCGGACGCCGACGATTCCCACCGCGGTTCCCACGGTGAGCAGCAGCGGACGCCATAGGTGCCTCGTGCTGATGCACCACACCACGACGATGATCGGCGCGGCGAACGGAAAGATGAGCGGCCCGAAGATGAGTGAGAGCGTGGTCATCACGGTGGTCGCCTCATCGGAGCGACGTGCCCGCACCCACTGCTCGACCGGGCGGTCGATTCCGACGAGTCGGTCGCCCGTGAGCACATCGATCAGGATGTAGACGAAGGCGACGAGTCCGACCGCGATGAGCGTCGCCGAGATGACGTAGAGGCGCCGCCGCACCTCCACCGGCTCGACCCGGTTTTCTTCGAGGAATCGGTCGCGCAGGTGGGCGATGCGGCCCGGGGGCTTCTCGTCGACGGTCATCGGCGGTCTCTGCTCACGAGTCGAAGTCGGTGCTGACGCTCAGCTGCTCCCACTTCGCAAGCGATGCGAGCTGTGCCTCGAGGATGTCGCGGAGGGTGCCGACAGCGTCTGATCCGAGCATCAGCAGCTCGGGGGCATCCGGTGCAGCCACCGCGGCGATGATCGCCGCTGCAGCCTTGTCGGGGTCGCCGGGCTGGGTGCCGTGGGTCGGGTCGTTCTCTTTGCGGCGCTTGCCGGCGGTGTCGGCGTAGTCGGCGATCGGCGTCTCGGCCTGGGTGAGCGAGCGGCCGCTGAAGTCGGTGCGGAACCCGCCGGGCGCCACCGTCATCGCGGTGATGCCGAGAGGCTCGAGCTCTTTGCGCAGCGACCCGGTGAGGCTCTCGATGGCGGCCTTGACGGCGGCGTAATAGCCCGAGCCCGCAGGGTTGATGTGGGCGCCGATCGACGACAGGTTGACGATCGTGCCCGAACGACGCTCGCGCATCTGGGGCAGCACGGCCTTGATCGTCGAGACGGTTCCGGCGAAGTGGGTGGCGAAGAGCGCGTCGACATCCGCGTCGGCACCCTCCTCGACGGCGGCGCGGTAGCCGTAGCCGGCGTTGTTGACGAGCACGTCGATGGCGCCGAAGCGGTCGGTTCCCTCGTCGACGGCCGCCCACACCGGCACGGGGTCGGTGACGTCGAGGGTGAGGGCGAGCGCGGTGGACGGGTACTGCGCCGCGAGCTCGTCGAGCTTCGACACGTCGCGTGCGGTGATGACGGCGTTGTCGCCGCTCGCGAGAACAGCCGAGGCGAGAGCGTGGCCGAGGCCCGTCGAAGAGCCGGTGATAAGCCAAGTGGTCATGGGGGAGTCATCCTGTTCGCGTCGGTGCGCAGCTGCGGCTGTGCAGCTCCGATCACCCTAAGCTCGCGCGAGGGCCTGTCGAAACTCGGGGCCTTGCCGCGCTAGCGCGAGACGAGCAATTGCGCGATCGACTCGAGGGCGCCCGGCACGATGCGGTAGTACGCCCACGTGCCGCGCTTCTCGCGCGTCACGAGACCGGCGTCGACGAGGATCTTGAGGTGGTGCGAGACGGTCGGCTGCCCGAGCCCGAGGGGTTCGGTGAGGTCGCACACGCACGCTTCGGCTCCGTCGCCCGCGGCGACCATCGAGATGATGCGCAAGCGCGAGGGGTCGGCGACCGCCTTGAGCGTGCGCGCGAGCTTCTCGGCGCTCTCCGCGCTCATCGGCTCGGCCGTGAGCGGCGTGCACCCCGCGGTCACATCGCGCACGGGGAGGAGGTCGATGAACGTCATCTGAACATGATCGCACGGGATCGACAAACATCGATGGATGCGAGCATACTGAGGGCATCGACATCCATCGATGACCCGTGAACGGCCCCGCAGCTGATCGACCACACCGCTGATCGACCACGAGACCCGCGCCGACCGCCCCGAACGAAAGCACTGCGATGACAGACAGCACTGTGATGACCGAACGCCCCACCGTCCTTTTCGTCTGCGTGCACAACGCCGGGCGCTCGCAGATGGCCGCCGGATACATGGCGGTACTCTCGGGGGGACAGGTCGAGGTGCTGTCCGCCGGGTCCGAGCCCAAAGACCAGATCAACCCGGTCGCCGTCGAGGCGATGCGCGAAGAGGGCATCGACATCGAGGGCAACACGCCCAAGATCCTCACGACCGAGGCCGTCAAGGACTCGGATGTCGTCATCACCATGGGGTGCGGCGACACGTGCCCGATCTTCCCGGGCAAGCGCTACGAAGACTGGGAGCTCGAAGACCCCGCCGGGCAGGGCATCGAGGCGGTCCGTCCCATCCGCGACGACATCAAGCGCCGCATCGAGGCGCTCCTCGCCGAACTGAACGTTCCGGTCGCCCAGCCGTGAGCGAGTTCAGCGACCTGCCCGGTCTGCCGGGGCTCGTCTACCCCGAAGACTCCCTCAAGCGTGAGGCCCTCGCGCTCGCCGAACGCTATCGGGGTGTCTTCGCCGCCGAGACCGTCGAGCGCTACGTGCTCGAGTCGTACACGGCCCTCCTGCGCACTTCGACCGTCAAGGCCCACCTGATCGCGAACACGAAGCGGTTCGCGGCCGATCGCCTCGAGGCGCTCGCCACCGCGACGGGAGCGACGCCGAAAGACCGCCCGCAGGTGCTCTTCGTGTGCGAGCAGAACGCGGGTCGCTCGCAGATGGCCGCCGTTCTCGCGGAACACCTGTCGGGTGGCCAGGTCGTCGTGCGCTCGGCCGGGTCGATGCCCGCGAGCTCTCTGCACGCCGAAGTGGTCGAGGTCATGACCGAGATCGGTCTCGACATCGAGCAGGCCTTTCCGAAGCCGCTCACCGACGACGTCGTGCAGGCCGCCGACGTGGTCATCACGATGGGCTGCGGAGACGCGTGCCCCGTCTACCCCGGCAAGCGCTACCTCGACTGGTCGCTCACCGACCCCGCCGGGCTTCCGCTCGACGGAGTGCGCGTCGTGCGCGACGACATCGAGGTGCTCGTGCGTGGGCTGCTCGAAGAGATGGGTGTCGAGCCGCTCGCGGGCACGGCCGCAACCGCGACCTCGTGACGGTCACCGACCTCGCGATGCCCGCTCTTCCGGTGCGCGACGCCCTCGCGCACCTGCCCGTCGCCGTCATCGGCGCCGGGCCTGTCGGGCTCGCCGCCGCAGCAGAACTGTCTAAACGCGGTGTGCCCACGGTCGTCTTCGAAGCGGGCGAGCACTCGGCCACCGCCGTGCGGCAGTGGGGGCACACACGCCTCTTCTCCCCGTGGCGCTACCTCGTCGCCCCCGCGGCCGAGCGGATGCTCGCGGCCACGGGCTGGACGCTGAGCAACCCCGATCGCGCTCCCTACGGCACCGAACTCGTCGACGAGTATCTCGCGCCCCTCGCCGAGCTGCTCGCCGCAGACATCCGCTATCGCAGCCGGGTGACCGGCGTGACCCGCCGCGGCATGGACCGCACCCGCACCGCCGGGCGGTCATCGACACCCCTCGTCGTCCGTGTCGAGACCGACGGGGTGGTCGTCGACCACGAGGCCCGAGCCGTGATCGACGCGTCGGGCACCTGGTCGACCGCGAACGGTCTCGCCTCGAACGGTCTCGATCCGCTCGGGCTCGACCCCGTGCGTGACCGAGTGGTCGGCGCCCTGCCCGACGTGCTCGGCACCGAGCGCGAGCGTTTCGCGGGCAGGCACACGGTCGTGGTCGGTGCGGGGCACTCCGCCGCCAACACGATTCTGCGGCTCGTCGACCTCGCGAAAGACGAACCGGGCACGACGGTGACGTGGGTCATCCGCTCGGCCGCGCCCGCCCGACTGTGGGGTGCCGGCGCCGACGAGCTCGAGGGCCGGGGCGCCCTCGGGGGTGCGCTGCGCGAGCGCGTGCGCGCCGGTCGCGTCGCGTTGGTGGACGGCTTCGAGATCGATGCGCTCCGCTCAGCGGACGATGAGTCCGGAGCGGTCACGATCGTCGGCCGCCGAGCGGGTCAGGGCTTCGAGCTGACCGCCGACGCCGTCGTGAATGCCACGGGCTTCCGGCCCGACCTCGGCATCCTCCGCGAAGTGCGGCTGTCTCTCGACGAGATCGTCGAGGCCCCGCGCGCTCTCGCGCCGCTCATCGACCCCAACGAGCACAGCTGCGGATCGGTCGCACCCCACGGCGTCGACGAGCTCAGTCACCCCGAACCCGGACTGTTCATCGCCGGCATGAAGAGCTACGGTCGTGCGCCGACCTTCCTGCTGCTCACCGGCTACGAGCAAGTGCGATCCCTCGCCGACGAGCTCGCCGGCGATCGCGTCGCCGCCCGACTCGTCCAACTCGACCTGCCCGAAACGGGCGTCTGCTCGACGGATGTCGCGGGCGGCTGCTGCGCGTAACACGCCCGCGCTGGCTCCGCCAGGCCCGCTCCGCCCCGAACATCCGCCTCGAACCGCCGTGCCCGCCCCCACCCCTGGAGCCCCATGATCATGACCGTGGTCGCCATCGCGATCTTCGTCGTCACCCTCACCCTCGTCATCTGGCAGCCCCGGGGCCTCGGCATCGGCTGGAGTGCGCTCGGGGGAGCGGTGCTCGCCCTCGCGACAATGGTCGTGAGCCTCTCCGACATCCCCACCGTGTGGGCCATCGTCTGGAACGCGACCCTCGCCTTCATCGCCGTCGTCATCATCTCGCTCGTGCTCGACGAGAGCGGCTTCTTCGAGTGGGCGGCACTGCACGTGGCCCGGTGGGGGCGGGGCAACGGGCGGCTTCTGTTCGTGCTCATCGTGCTGCTCGGGTCGGCGATCGCCGCGGTCTTCGCCAACGACGGGGCCGCACTCATCCTCACCCCTATCGTCATCCAGATGCTCTTCGCGCTCAAGTTCCCGCCCGTCGCCGCCCTCGGTTTCGTCATGGCGACGGGGTTCATCGCCGACGCCGGCAGCCTGCCCCTCGTCGTGTCGAACCTCGTCAACATCGTGTCGGCCGACTTCTTCGACATCGGGTTCGCGGAGTACGCGATCGTCATGGTTCCGGTCGGAGCCGTCGCGACGCTCGCCTCACTCGGTGTGTTGTTCCTCTATTTCCGCAAAACCATTCCGAAGCGCTACGACCTCGCGATGCTCGGGGCGCCCGCCGATGCCGTGACCGACAGGCTCACGTTCAAGGCCGGGTGGGTCGTGCTCGCTCTGCTGCTCGTGGGGTACTTCGCGTCGGAGCCGCTGCATGTGCCGCTCTCGGTCGTCGCCGGCATCGGCGCACTCGCCCTGCTCGTCGTCGCGAGCCGCCGGCCCGTGTTCCTCTTCCGTCGCGCGCACCGTCCCGCGCCCCGAGAGTACGCAGTTTCCGCGAGCGAACGTCGGATCCCGCATCCGCTCGCGGAAACGACGGACAGTGGGGCCGCGGTCGGCACACCCGTCGAGGTCGTCGCGGGAGTCGCCGGGGCAGCGGATGTCGCCGGGGAAGCGGATGTCGCCGGGGAAGCGGATGTCGACGGCCGCGGGTCGTCGCGCCCGATCACGGGCAGAGGCGACCGCACGATCGATGTCGTGACCGTCGTGAAGGGTGCGCCCTGGCAGATCGTGCTGTTCAGCATCGGGATGTACCTCGTGGTCTACGGCCTGCGCAATCAAGGTCTGACCGACGAGCTCGCCGGAGTGTTCAGCATCTTCGGCGACGAAGGTGTGCTCATGACCGCGCTCGGCGTCGGCACCATGGTCGCCGTTCTCGCCTCACTCATGAACAACATGCCGACCGTGCTCATCGGCGCCCTCGCGATCGCCGCCACCGGTGCGACCGGGCTGACCCAGGAGACGATGATCTACGCGAACATCATCGGAGCCGACCTCGGCCCCAAGATCACGCCGATCGGGAGCCTCGCCACCCTGCTCTGGCTGCACGTTCTCGAACGCAAAGGGATCACAATCGGGTGGGGCAAGTACTTCCGCACCGGCATCGTGCTCACCATCCCCGTGCTCCTCATCACCCTCGCGGCTCTCGCGGGGTGGCTGATGATTCTTCGCGGTTGACCCCACCGACCCTCCCCACCGACCCTCCACACACCGAACGGACTGTCATGACCACCACGCCCCGCGTCCTCTTCATCTGTGCCAAGAACGGCGGAAAGTCGCAGATGGCGGCCGGCCTCATGTCGCACCTGGCGGGCGACATGGTGCACGTGTCATCCGCGGGCACCAAGCCCGCCTCCGCCCTGAACGCGCAGTCGGTCGAGTCTCTCGCCGAGCTCGGCATCGACATCACGCACGAGCACCCGAAGGCCGTGACCGATGACGCCCTCACCGCGGCGGATGTCGTCGTGGTGCTCGGGCGCGAGGCTCAGATCACCGCACCTGAGGGCACCGAGCTGGAGGTGTGGGACACCGACGAGCCGTCGGAGCGCGGCATCGAGGGGATGGAGCGGATGCGACTCGTGCGCGACGACATCCGCCGCCGCGTCGCCGACCTGCACGCGCGCTTGACGCGGTAGCGCGCAAACGGGCCCTCGAGAGTGCGCCGTTTCCGCGAGCGAACGTCGGATCCGACGTTCGCTCGCGGAAACTGCGTACTTCGGGGTGGGTCAGGTGTTCTGCCGCCGCACCATCTCGCCGATCCAGAGCGGGGCGAACGGCGACGTGCAGTTCGGCGGCGTCGGGTAGTCCCTGAGCACCCCGAGCCTCTCGCCGATGTCGAGCGCGCGAGCACGGTGCTCGGGGTGGTGGATGCCGATCATCGCGAGAGTCGTGTTCATCGCCCACTGCACGCGGTCGGGGGCATCCCTCATCTCGTTCTCGATCGTGTCGAGGAGGGCGCGGATGTCGACGGTCTCCGGTCTCGTGACCACGGCGTCGCTCATGAGCGACCACGCAGCACTCGCGGCGGTCGGGTCGTCATCGTCGAACCAGGCGACGCACAGCGATTCCGTGTGCGGACTCTTCTTGACGACGTACCTTACAAGCCAGTCGTGCACTTTCGGTGATCGCGACTGGCGCACCATCGCGTTGAGTTCATCGGCGGTGAACGCTTTCGGGCGGCTCACGAGGATGGCCACGAGTCGCGCGGCGGTGTCGCCGGTGGCCCACAGCGCGGTCGCGAGATCGTGGTCGGTCTTGATCGCCTTCGCGAGGCCGCGCAGCTTCGTGAGGTTGACGCCGTGGTCGTCTCCGCGACTCGCGTTCACCTCGCGCATGCGCGGGTCGTCGAGCGCGGCGAGGTCGGCCAGAACCGTGTCGACCGTCGTCTCTGCCATGCCGTCCTCCCGCTTTTCGGGCCAGCCAAGACCGGCGGCCCGCGACCCCTCGAGAGTATGCCGTTTCCGCGAGCGAACGTCGGATCCGACGTTCGCTCGCGGAAACTACGGACTGCCGAGGGTCGCGCCGAGGGCCGCGAGCGGGGCCGCCGCCTTGAGGAGCATCTCCTCGTATTCGAGGGCGGGGTCGGAGAGCGCGGTGATGCCACCACCCGTGCCGATGCTCGCGCGGCCGCCGGTCATCACGATCGTGCGGATCGTCATCGACAGGTCTGCCGCCCCCCGGGCCGACACGAACCCGAACGCCCCCGCATACGCTCCGCGCGCACCGCCCTCGAGGCCGGCGAGGATGCGCATCGCGCTCGCTTTCGGAGCGCCCGTCATCGACCCGGCCGGAAACGCGCTGCGGATCCCATCCATCGTCGAAAGCCCCGGAGCGAGCTGAGCGGTCACCGTGCTCACGAGCTGGAAGACGGTGCGGTAGGCCTCCACGCGGAAGAGTTCGGGCACGTCGACGCTTCCGGTCACCGCGACCCTGCCGAGGTCGTTGCGCATGAGGTCGACGATCATCACGTTCTCGGCGCGCTCCTTGTCGCTCTCGACGAGCTCGGCGCGCAACCGCGCGTCGTCCGCAGCGTCGGCACCGCGCGGTCGCGTGCCCTTGATGGGTCGCGTCTCGAGACGACCGTCGACGGATGCCCGCAGAAACGTCTCGGGGCTCGAACTCGCGATAGCGCGCTCACCCGACACCACGAGCGCCCCGTGTGTGGTCGGGTTCGAGCGGCGCAAACGCCGGAAGACGTCGATCGGCACTTCGGTCGTGTCGACATCGAACCGGTTCGTGAGGCACAGCTGGTAGGCGTCGCCGTCGGTGATCGCTGCGCGGCAGCGGTCGATGAGCTCCCGGTACTCCGCCGAGGAGTGCCGCGCGCGGGCCGGGGCCGACGATCGCGGGGCGGGCGGCGGGGGAGGGGCGGGCGCGTCGACGAGCTCGCGGAGCCGAGCGATCGCCTCGAGCATCCACGCGTCGTCCCCGACCCCGGCGGTCACGCGCACTGTGCGGTTCTCGTGGTCGAAGCCGATCACGCGGTCGACGACGAGCATCACCGAGTCCGCGGGGCCGGATGCTCGCGGCACCCCGAGAGCGGCGGCCCCCGTCTCGTATCCGAGCCAGCCCACCACCCCGCGCTCGAGGGCAGCGACCGACGCCGCCGCGACCGACGCCGCAGCGACCGACGCCGCAGCACCCGTCCTCGCGCCCTTTGCCCGAAGAAGCACCTCGAGCACGTCGAGCATCGACCCGTCGATGCGCGACGAGGCACCCGCAGACCGGTCGGCCGAGACGACATCGACGACTCCGGCGTCCGGGTGGCCGATGAGAGCCGCTCCGCGCGGGCCGAGCGTGCCGATGTGCGTCGACCCGTGTAGCGCATCGATTCCGGCGTCGAGCCAGAACGCGTGCTCCGCCTCGGAGCACAGGGCGAGAAACGCCACCTCGGGGTCGACCCACCCGTCGAGCTCCCGGGCCGCCGTCTCGCCGTGAACGGTGTCGCGCAGCGCGGTGAGCACGCTGCTCCGCACGGTCAGCGGCGCGCGGTGTCGTGCTCGGCGTGCACGCGCGCCACGAGTTCGACGATCTTGCGATCCTCCTCGTAGTGCTTGCGCTGCTTCGGTTCGAGCTCGGAGATCTTCTTCTCGTCGTCGACGACGAGATCGTAGAGGCGCGTGCGCTCCTCGTCTTTCGCGGTCGAGTCGAGGTCGAGGTAGAGGCTCGCGTGGCGCTTGGCGCCCGAGATCGCCGTCTGCGCGCGACCGCGGGGGCTCACGAGGGAGGCGATCA
The DNA here is from genome assembly GCF_046600695.1 of Marisediminicola sp. LYQ85. Classification (NCBI taxonomy): domain Bacteria; kingdom Bacillati; phylum Actinomycetota; class Actinomycetes; order Micrococcales; family Microbacteriaceae; genus Marisediminicola; species Marisediminicola sp. LYQ85. The sequence goes on along the minus strand of NZ_JBKIWO010000001.1, from coordinate 1,489,116 downwards.
CCGTGACGATGAGCACACCGATGATGACGGTGAGCGAGAGTCCCGTCTCGATCTCGAAGACCGGGATGGGCTGGCCGTCGTTGATGAAGAACACGTTGTTCTCGTGGAGCGCGTGCAGGATGAGCTTGACGCCGATGAAGGCGAGGATCGTCGCGAGACCGTAGGACAGGTAGATGAGCCGGTCGAGCAGTCCGTCGATGAGGAAGTAGAGCTGGCGCAGTCCGAGCAGCGAGAACGCGGTCGCCGTGAACACGATGAAGACGTCGGTCGTGAGGCCGAAGATCGCGGGGATCGAGTCGAGGGCGAAGAGGATGTCGGTGCCACCGATGGCGACCATGACGAGCAGCATCGGCGTGAGGGCACGGCGACCGTTGTGCATCGTGAACATCTTGTCGCCGTCGTAGTAGTCGGTGGTGTGGAACACCTTGCGGGCGAGACGGATGATGAGGTTGTCGGCCGACTTGTCTTCACTGCTCTCGGGCTTGAGCATGTTGCCCGCCGTGAGGATGAGGATGAGGCCGAAGAGGTAGAAGATCCACGCGAAGCTGTTGATGAGCGCGGCGCCCAAGAAGATGAACCCGGTGCGGGCGATGAGGGCGAAGACGATTCCGAAGAGCAGCACCTTCTGCTGGTCTTCTCGCGGCACCTTGAAGCTCGCCATGATGATGAGGAACACGAAGAGGTTGTCGACCGAAAGAGCCTTCTCGGTGATGTATCCGGCGAAGTACTCGGACCCGGGCGTCGGTCCACCGAAGAGCAGGATGCCGAGGCCGAAGAGGATCGCGATGCCGACGTAGATCGACGACCAGATGGCCGCCTCTTTGAGTGTCGGGATGTGCGCCTTCCGCACGTGGAAGAAGAAGTCGAACGCGAGGAGCCCGAGGATGAAGGCGATCGTGAATGACCAGACGAGGGGTGAGACGTCCATCGGAAGACTTTCGGTGAGGCGGAGCGGAGATGTCGCGAGTGTGGGGGCGCATCACGGAAGACGCACCGGCATAGCTTAGGCGCACGACCCTCGACCGAGACCCTCCCTCAGCCGAAAAGGGTCAACGATCTAGGGCCAGCGAGGCGGCGGGTCAGCGTGGGGCGGCGGGTCAGCGCGACTGGCGCCGCTTGCCCACGCGCGGCTGGCCTTTGACGGCGGGGGCGCGCCCCTTGCCTTTCGAGGCTTTGGCTTTGCCTCCGGGTGCGGGGCGGGAGGCGCGAGCGGCGGCGGCGGAGGCGTCGAGCTGACGACGGGCCTCGACGAGGTAGTCGGCGCCCGCGGGCGTGAGGGTCGTGGTCGCCGCGTCGGTGTCGAAGAGCGCGGTGCCGAGCATCCGCTCGAGTTCGCGCACCGAGGCGATGAGTGTGGACCGCGGCACGCGCTCGGCCTTGGCTGCGTGGGCGAAGTGCAGGTGTTCTGCGGCGGCCACGAAGTGTCGGAGCACGATGGGGTTCATTGCACTGGGGGATTCATGCGAGCCTTTCGGGCGGTGCGCCGGAACGACGAGTGCTCACAGTGTAGGTGAGGCGCTCGACTCCGGCCCGAGGCGCCGGTGGGCTGTCGACGCGAGCAGGAAGAACGCTTGGCCCTCGACCGAGACTCCCTGGCTTTCGAACATCGGTGCACCGCACACGCGGCTCACATAGCCGTCGGCGTCGACGAGCGATCGCGCGCTCTGCACGAGAGAGTCGACGTGCGCCCGGTAGGTGGCGGGCACCCACCCGTCGAGGATGCCGCTCGCGATCGAGAACGCGAGCATCTCGCCGACGGTTCCCTCCTCGAAGCTCCCGGGATCGTCGAGCACGTTGCGGAACGTGCCGTCGGGGTGGCGCAGGGCGAGACACGCGTCGATGAGGATGCGCGCGTGGCTCGAGAGCTCGGCGGCGAAGTCGGGTTCGCGATCGCCCAGAAGGCGGATGCTGCGCGCGATCCCCGCGAGCATCCACCCGGTGCCCGACCCCCAGTGCTCGGGGTGATGCACGACCCGGTCGTCTTCGCTCCACCGCGCTCCATAGAGACCCGCCTCGGCGTCGAACAGTCGATCGCGGTGACCGCGGAACTGCTTCCGCGCTTCGGACAGCTCGCCGGCGAGAACGAGAGCGGGAATCACCATGTACGCCGTGTCGATCCAGACCTCGCGAGAGCCCTCCATGTGGAAGAGCGTGCCGTCGTCCGCGCGGCGATCGGTCGTGAGGAGGAAGTCGATTTGGCGATCGGCCGCGTGCTGCAGCGAATCATCGGCGTCGACATCCGCCGCCCACTGAACCACCTCGACGACGGCCCCCGAGTTGACCACGCTCTGGTTGTCGATCTCGGCGAGCTTGCCTTCGCTGTCTTGCCGCATCACCGCGTCGCGCGCGATCACGCGAGCAAGCGGGTCGAGACCCCAGTCGAGGATGGCGTGGCTCGCGACGCCCTGCTCCCACGAACGCCTCTGCATCGCGAGCATGGCGGTCAGCACGCGCTGCTCGAGCTCTCCGAGGGTGTCGGCACCGTGCGCTGGATAAGCTCGGACAACCATGTCGTCACTGTTCTCGGTCATCGCCCCACGCTACGTCGCGAGCGACATGGCGGCGACCCTGCCCGCGTGGTCGCCGATCGTCTTCGGCGTCATCCTGCTCGTGACCCTCGTCGTCGCGATCATGCAGGCGCGGCGATACTTTCGCGACAACCCGAGCGACGACCCGGGCAACGACAGCCGCGGGCCCGAGCGCGATCCCGACGAATCGCGCTGACCTGCTGCCGCTCGACTACGCCTCCGCGCTAGGCTGACGCGACAACCGAATACCGGGCCCACAACGCGATGCGGGAGAGCCGAACGGATGCGTGCACGTCACGTCACCGATCGGCACCGAAGGAGCAATTCTCCCCAGCAATCTCTCAGGTACGTGTACCGCATCGAACAGGCCACTCTGAAAAGTAGATTCCGCTCGCACGGATCTCGCCCACGGTGAAAGCGTCGACTCCGACGTGAAACTCTCAGGCCCATGACAGAGGGGGAGTTCACAGCAGCATCCGTGCCGGCGCGAGCCGGATCGAGACGTCCTGGAGAACTCGTGACCATCTCACCACCCCCCGATTCCGACAACGTCGCCGTTCAGAAGCTCGACGAGAGTGTCGTCGATATCGAACCGCACGCCGCTCGCTTCTCTCCGCTGCACGACATCCATCTCGCCACGGGGGCGAGTTTCACCGACTTCGCGGGCTGGCAGATGCCCGTGCGCTACTCGAGCGACCTCGCCGAGCACCACGCCGTGCGCACCGCCGCGGGCATCTTCGACATCTCGCACATGGCCGAGATCGCCGTGACGGGCCCCGATGCCGCAGCATTCCTCGACTTCGCGCTCGCCGGAATGATCTCGGCTGTCGCCGTGAGCCGGGCGAAGTACTCGCTCGTGCTCGACCACGACGGCGGCATCGTCGACGACCTCATCGTCTACCATGTGACCGACGGCGAGTACCTCGTCGTCGCCAACGCCGGCAATCGCGAGCCCGTCGTCGCCGCTCTCGCCGAGCGTTCCGCCGGATTCGACGTGATCGTGCGCGATGACACCGACGCGGTCGCCCTCATCGCCGTGCAGGGTCCGGCAGCGCGCCGCATCCTCGAAGAAACCGTGGGACTCGAGCTCACCCCCGGCTCGGGCGACGCGTCGCTCGAGACCCTCAAGTACTACGCGTGCCTCGGAATGACGTTCGCGGGGGCATCCGTTCTCGTCGCGCGCACCGGCTACACGGGCGAAGACGGCTTCGAGATCTACGTCGACACGGCGGATGCCGCGGCCCTCTGGTTCGCGCTCGTCGACGCCGGGCGCGACCACGGGCTCGTTCCCGCCGGCCTCGCGAGCCGCGACACTCTGAGGCTCGAGGCGGGCATGCCGCTCTACGGCCACGAGCTCGGCCGCGACATCCTTCCGGTGCAGGCGGGTCTCGGCCGCGTGGTGTCGCTCGCGAAGCCCGGCGACTTCGTCGGGCGTGCCGCGATCGAACGCGGACCCGAAGCGGATGCCCGCGTGCTCGTCGGCATCGCGACCGCGGGCAAGCGCGCCGGCCGCGCCGACTACGCGGTGTACGCCGCCGATGCCGGCCCCGACGATGCCGCCGCAGGCGTCATCACGAGCGGGGCCCTCTCGCCGACCCTCGGACACCCGATCGCGATGGCGTTCGTGCGGCCCGACCTCGCCGAACCCGGCACCGACGTCACCGTCGACGTGCGAGGCACGCGTGTGCCCGCGACCGTCGTCCCCCTCCCGTTCTACTCACGAAAGGCCTGACCATGGCTGAACAGACCGACCTCCAGTACACGAGCGAGCACGAGTGGGTTCTCGTCGACGGCGACATCGCGACCGTCGGTATCACCGCCTACGCGGCCGACAAGCTCGGCGACGTCGTCTTCGTCGACCTCCCCGCGACGGGGTCGACCGTCGCGACCGGTGCCGTCGTCGGAGAGATCGAGTCGACCAAGTCGGTCGGCGAGCTCTTCGCACCGGTGAACGGCACCGTGACCGAGATCAACGACGCCGTCGTCGACGCCCCCGAGCTCGTCAACAGCGACCCGTTCGGTGAGGGCTGGCTCATGAGGGTGCAGTTCGCCGAGCTGCCCGACCTTCTGACCCTCGACGAGTACACCGCGCTGGTGGGCGAGTGATGCGGCAGCCCGACCTCTCGTCGTTCGCGTCGCGCCACATCGGAACGGATGCCGCCGCCCAAGACGTCATGCTCGCCGCGGTCGGCTACGACACCGTCGAGGCCCTCGTCGACGCGGCGGTTCCCGAATCCATCCACGTCGACGCCTTCCGCGAAGAGGGGGACTCGGTGCTGCCTCCGGCCGCGACGGAACGCGACGCCCTCGCCGAGCTGCGCGGGTTCGCGCGCCGCAACACCGTCAACAGGTCGATGATCGGTCTCGGGTACTACGACACCATCACGCCCGCGGTCATCAAGCGCAACGTGCTCGAGAACCCGAGCTGGTACACGGCGTACACGCCATACCAGCCCGAGATCTCGCAGGGCCGCCTCGAGGCGCTCATCAACTTCCAGACCATGATCTCCGATCTCACGGGCATGGCCACGGCGAACGCGTCGATGCTCGACGAGGGCACCGCGGTCGTGGAGGGCATGCTCCTCGCCCGCCGCGCGTCGAAGAGCGCGTCGAACGTCTTCGTCGTCGACTCCGACGCACTGCCGCAGACGAAGGCGCTGCTGCGTCACCGCGCCGAGGCCGTGGGCATCGAGCTCGTCGAGCGGGACCTCGCCGCGGCCTCCGAGTCTGCCGACGTGCCCGAGTCCTTCGGTGTCTTCGTGCAGTACCCCGGAGCGTCCGGACGGATCTGGAACCCCGCCGACGTCATCGCCACCGCCAAGGAGTCCGGCGCGATCGCCGTGGTCGCCGCCGACCTTCTCGCCGCGACCCTCGTCACCTCGCCGGGCGAGCTCGGGGCCGACGTCGTCGTCGGGTCGAGCCAGCGCTTCGGCGTGCCGATGGGCTTCGGGGGTCCGCACGCCGGCTACATGGCCGTGCGCAAGGGCCTCGAGCGCCAGCTGCCCGGGCGCCTCGTCGGTGTCTCGCAAGACGCGACCGGCCACCCCGCCTACCGCCTCTCGCTCCAGGTGCGCGAGCAGCACATCCGTCGCGACAAGGCGACGTCGAACATCTGCACGGCACAGGTGCTGCTCGCGGTCATGGCATCGATGTACGCCGTCTACCACGGCCCCGAGGGGCTCAAGCGCATCGCGACGGGCGTCGCTTCGCGCGCGGCTCTTCTGCGCAGCTGGCTGACCGACGCCGGGCTCGAGACGGTGCACGAGAACTACTTCGACACGCTCCTCGTGCGCACGGCGGGCAGCTCGAACGCCATCGTCGAGCGTGCCCATGACCTCGGCATCAACGTGTGGGCCGTCGACGACGACCACGTGAGCGTCGCGGTCGACGAGACCACGACCCTCGACGACCTCCACACGGTCGTGAAGGCCTTCGGTGGGCCGGATGCCCGCGACTACGCGTTCGTCGCCGGCCAGACGCCGGGCATCCCCGACGCGCTCGCCCGCACGAGTGACTACCTCACGCACGCGGTCTTCAACACGCACCGCTCCGAGACGTCGATGATGCGCTACCTCAAGCACCTCGCCGACGCCGACTACGCGCTCGACCGCGGCATGATCCCGCTCGGGTCGTGCACGATGAAGCTCAACGCGGCGACCGAGATGGAGGCCGTGTCGTGGCCGGAGTTCGCGGCGCTGCATCCGTTCGCTCCCGAAGCCGACGTCACGGGCTACCTCGACCTCATCGAGCAGCTGCAGGGATGGCTCGCCGACGTCACGGGCTACGACTCGGTGTCGCTGCAGCCCAACGCGGGCAGCCAGGGTGAGCTCGCCGGGCTCCTCGCCATCCGCGGCTACCACCTCGCCAACGGCGACACCCAGCGCACCGTGTGTCTCATCCCGCAGAGCGCCCACGGCACCAACGCCGCGAGCGCCGTGCTCGCGGGCATGCGCGTCGTCGTCATCAGGTGCGATGACCTCGGCAACGTCGACCTCGCCGACCTGCGCGAGAAGATCGCCGAGTACGCCGACACGATCGCCGCGCTCATGATCACCTACCCCTCGACGCACGGCGTCTACGAGCACGAGGTCGGCACGATCTGCGCCGAGGTGCACGCGGCCGGCGGCCAGGTCTACGTCGACGGCGCCAACCTCAACGCCCTCCTCGGGTTCGCGCGCTTCGGCGACTTCGGCGGCGACGTCTCGCACCTCAACCTGCACAAGACCTTCTGCATCCCCCACGGCGGGGGAGGCCCCGGAGTCGGCCCGGTCGCCGCGAAGGCGCACCTCGCGCCCTTCCTGCCTGGCCACCCGATGGCGCAGCGCGAGTTCCACGTCGGCGGACCGGTCTCGGCGGCCCCCTACGGGAGCCCGAGCATCCTGCCCATCAGTTGGGCGTACATCCGGATGATGGGTTCCGCGGGTCTCAAGCAAGCGACGGGTGCCGCGGTTCTCGCGGCCAACTACGTCGCAGCCCGTCTGCGCGACCACTACCCCGTGCTCTATTCGGGCGACAACGGTCTCATCGCCCACGAGTGCATTCTCGACATCCGCCCGCTCACGGCCGACACCGGCGTGACGGTCGACGACGTCGCGAAACGGCTCATCGACTTCGGTTTCCACGCGCCGACGATGTCGTTCCCCGTCGCGGGCACCCTCATGGTCGAGCCGACCGAGAGCGAGGACCTCGCCGAGATCGATCGCTTCATCGACGCGATGATCGCGATCCGGCTCGAGGCCGACGCCGTCAGGGCGGGGGAGTTCCCCGCCGACGACAACCCGCTGCGCGGGGCGCCGCACACGGCACAGTCGGTCATCGAGGGGGAGTGGACCCACGCCTACTCACGCGAGCAGGCCGTGTATCCGGTGCGCAGCCTCATCCGCGGCAAGTACTGGCCGCCCGTCAGGCGCATCGACAACGCGTGGGGTGACCGCAACCTCGTGTGCGCGTGCCCGCCGCCCGAGGCGTTCGAGTAAGGGGTCAGCCGGCCGCGAAGAGGGCGGGGAAGGTCGCGAACGCCCACGGGTAGCCGACGAACACGAGAACGTCGATGAGCGTGTGGGCGATCACGAGTGGCAGAACCCGGCCGTATTTCGAGTAGAGCCATCCGAACAGGATGCCCATGGCGACGTTGCCGACGAAGCCGGGCACGCCCTGGTAGAGGTGGTACGCCCCGCGCAGCACCGCCGTCGACAGGATGATCGACCACGTTCCCCAGCCGACGTCGCGCAACCGGGCGAAGAGGTAGCCGACCATGATGACCTCCTCGGTGATGCCCGCGCGGGCGGCGGACAGGATGAGCACGGGCACGGTCCACCAGTACTCGTAGGTGCCACCGGGGTCGATCGCGACCGTGAGGCCGAGCGCGCGGCCGGCGAAGAAGACTCCGAGACCGGGGATACCCACGATGGCCACGAGCGCGACAGCGGATGCCGTGTCTCGGCCCGGCCGCGAGAAGTCGATGCCGAGGCGACCCAGGTGCGGTCTCGCGGTCGACCACAGCAGGTAGACCACGAGGGCTACGGGAACGAGGTCGACGGCGATACCGAGCACCTGGTAGACGAGGTCGAAGAGCTCCCGCTGGTTGAGCACGGGGTTGAGTCGGGCGGTCTGCGACGAGATCGGCTCGTCTCGCGTCGAGCGGTCGATGATCGCGATGATCGCGTAGATGGCCGACGCCCCGAACGACAAAGCGAGCACGATGAGGATCTCGGCTACGAGGGCTCGGCGCCCCCGCGGTTCTCGAGCACACTGTTGCATCGACGCTCCTTCGATTTCGGTGGCTGAATCGTTTGACGACGCCCGACGGGCCTCGCTGTGGGCTACGCGGGGAGCGCGGCGGCGAGGTGAATCGTCGGCCACGATCGTGTCAACAGTGTGTAACATTTTCGCTCTCAGTTTTGCGACGGCCGATCGCCTCCCTAGGGTTCTTGGTATTCGGGTCGGGGGCATGATTTTGTGCTGTCCGGCCTCCCGCGTAACAGGAGGAATTTCTTGAGATCGATCAAATTCGGCGCCACAATCGCCGGTGTTGGAGTCGCGGCGCTGCTGCTCAGCGGTTGCGCGAGCGGCGACAACGAAGAGACCGGCGGCACGACCGGCGGCGGCATCATCACCACCAACGGAAACGAGCCCCAGAACCCGCTCGTCCCGACCAACACCTCTGAGGTCGGTGGCGGAAAGATCGCGACGTCGATCTTCGCCGGTCTCGTGTCGTACACCGCCGAGGGCGAGATCGAGAACGAGGTCGCCGAGTCGATCGAGTCCGACGACTCGACCGTCTGGACGGTCACCCTCGAAGACGGCTGGGAGTTCACCGACGGCACCCCCGTCACCTCGTCGTCGTTCATCGACGCCTGGAACTACGGAGCCCTCGGCACCAACGCCCAGAGCGCCTCGTACTTCTTCGACAACATCGCCGGCTACGACGACGTGCAGGGCGAGTACGACGAAGAGGGCAACGAGGTCGAGGCTCCCGCAGCCGAGACCATGAGTGGCCTCACCGAGATCGACGAGCTGACCTTCGAGGTCGAGCTCTCGTCGCCCGAGGCCGACTGGCCCCTCCGCTTGGGCTACACGGCGTACATGCCGCTGCCCGAGGTCGCCTTCGAAGACATCGAGGCGTTCGGCCAGAGCCCCATCGGCAACGGTCCGTACATGCTCGACGGTGAAGACGCGTGGGAGAACGACGTCGCGATCGACCTCGTGACCAACCCCGACTACGACGGCGTTCGCACGCCCGTCAACGGCGGCCTCCGCATCGTCTTCTACGCGAGCCAGGATGCGGCATACGCCGACGTCCAGGGCGGCAACCTCGACGTGCTCGACGCCGTGCCCGACAGCGCGTTCGAGACCTACGAAGACACCTTCGGCGACCGCGCGGTCAACCAGCCCGCCGCGATCTTCCAGGCGATCAACCTCCCCTACTACCTCCCTGAGTTCCAGGGCGAAGAGGGACTCCTCCGTCGCGCAGCCATCTCGATGGCCATCAACCGCGACGAGATCACCGAGATCATCTTCCAGGGAACCCGCACCCCCGCGACCGACTTCACCTCACCCGTGATCGCCGGATACTCCGACTCGCTCGAGGGTTCCGAGGTTCTCGAGTACAACGAGGAAGAGGCGCAGCGTCTCTGGGCCGAGGCCGACGAGATCAACCCCTACGGCGACAAGACGTTCGACATCGCCTACAACGCCGACGGAGGCCACCAGGCCTGGGTCGACGCCGCGACGCAGAGCATCAGCAACACGCTCGGCATCACTGCTGAAGGCAAGGCCTACCCGACCTTCGCCGAGGCCCTCGGTGACCGTGCCGACGACGCCCTCACCGGTGCGACTCGCGCCGGATGGCAGGCGGACTACCCCTCGCAGTACAACTTCCTCGCCCCGCTCTACCAAACCGGTGCAGGATCGAACTACGAGGACTACAGCAGCGAAGAGTTCGACTCGCTCCTCGAGGAAGGCTCCACCGCCGACTCGGTCGAAGACGCCACCGCGATCTACCAGGAAGCGCAGGAAGTCCTGCTCCGCGACCTGCCGTCGATCCCGCTGTGGTACTCGAACGTCGTAGGCGTGTCTGCTGACACCGTCGACAACGTCGTGTTCGGCTGGGACTCGGTGCCGCTGTACTACCAGATCACGAAGGACTAGTCGACGGCTTACGCTGACTAGATCTCCCTGCGATGTCCGGGATGCTGATTGCATCCCGGACATCGCAGTGTTCTGATGACACTGCGAAGATTGTGACTCCCATGTTCTCCCTCGATTCTTCGGACGACTGATGCTCTGGTACATCGGCCGCCGGCTGCTGCAACTCATCCCCGTCTTCTTCGGGGCGACGTTCCTCATCTACTTCATGGTCTTCTCCCTGCCCGGAGACCCCATCGCGGCCCTCTTCGGTGAGCGGCCCCCGCCCGAGAGCGTGATCCAGGCGATCCGCGAGCAGTACCACCTCAACGATCCGCTGATCGTGCAGTACTGGTACTACGTCACGGGCATCCTCTCGGGCGACCTCGGCACGACCTACTCCGGTCGTCCGGTCGCCGACCTCCTCGCGTCGGCCTTCCCCGTGACCTTCCGCTTGGCGATGCTCGCCCTCGCGTTCGAGGCCATCGCCGGCATCGTCGTCGGGCTCGTCGCCGGTCTTCGCAAGGGCAAACTCTTCGACGCGAGCGCCCTCGTCGTGAGCCTCCTGCTCATCTCGGTGCCGACCTTCGTGCTCGGCTTCATCCTCCAATACGTCTTCGCGATCCAGCTCGGCCTGTTCCGCACGACCGTGGGCCCCGGCGCACCGATCGAGGATCTCATCCTCCCGGCGCTCGTTCTCGCGTCGGTGTCGTTCGCCTACATCGTGCGATTGACCCGCGCGAGCGTGTCCGACAACATCGGGGCCGACTTCGTGCGCACCGCGACGGCCAAGGGGCTCTCGCGCCCCCGCGTCGTGACCGTGCACATCCTGCGCAACTCGCTCATCCCCGTCGTCACCTTCCTCGGTGTCGACATCGGCTCGCTCATGGTCGGCGCGATCGTCACCGAGGGCATCTTCAACATCCCCGGCGTCGGCGGAACCGTGTTCAACGCGATCCGCCTCGGTGAAGGACCCACGGTCGTGTCCTTCGTCGCCGTGATGGTCATCATCTACATGCTCGCCAATCTGCTCGTAGACCTGCTCTACGCAGCGCTCGATCCGAGGATCCGCTATGTCAAGTAATCGCGCATCCGACCAGGGGCACTTCGTCGCCGACAGCGCGTCGACCCCGGTCGCCGAAGTCGACAGCATCGACGAGTCGCAGAAGGCCCGGAGCACGTGGTCCGACGCGTGGGACTCGATGCGCGTGCGCCCGATGTTCTGGGTGTCGATCGTTCTCATCGCGATCATCCTCACCGTCGCCGCGTTCCCGTCGTGGTTCTCGCAAGTGGACCCGAACCGCGGGTGCGCTCTTCCCGACAGCAACGGAGGGCCCGAGCCCGGCCACCCGTTCGGGTTCACGCGCCAGGGCTGCGATGTCTACGCACGTGTGATCTTCGGCGCTCAGGCGTCGATCGTCGTCGGCCTTCTCGCGACCCTCATCGTGTCGCTCTTCGGAGCGACCGTCGGTGCTCTCGCCGGGTACTACGGCGGATTCTTCGACTCCGTGCTCTCGCGCGTCGCCGACATCTTCTTCGCGATCCCGACCGTGCTCGGCGCCATCGTGCTCATCTCGGTGCTCCCCGACCGCACCCCGCTCGTCATCGCGCTCGTGCTGTCGATCTTCGCGTGGCCCCAGATCGCGAGGATCATGCGCGGTGCCGTGCTCTCCGCCCGGAGCGCCGACTACGTGATGGCGTCGACGGCGCTCGGGGTCTCGAGATTCAAGATCCTCTTGCGGCATGTCGTACCGAACGCGATCGCCCCCGTGATCGTCGTCGCCACGACCTCCCTCGGAACCTTCATCGTCGCCGAGGCGACCCTGTCGTTCCTCGGAATCGGTCTCCCGAGCGGCGTCATGTCGTGGGGCAACGACATCGGTCAGGCGCAGGTCTCCGTGCAGACGGCACCCATGGTGCTGCTCTACCCGGCCGCCGCGCTCTCGCTGACCGTGCTCTCCTTCCTCATGCTGGGCGACGTGGTTCGTGACGCCCTCGACCCGAAAGCGCGGGCACGCCGATGACCCAGTTCGAGACATCCGATCGCCCGTCCGCCGCCGGATCGGCGACCCTGTCGACGGCCCCCCTGCTCGAGATCAAGGGCCTCGAGGTCGGATTCAAGACGCAGCGCGGGTTCATCCCCGCCGTGCGCGGGGTCGACCTCACGCTCCACGCCGGGCAGACCCTCGCCATCGTGGGCGAGTCGGGCTCGGGAAAGTCGACGACGGCGCAAGCCATCATCGACCTGCTCCCGGGCGCAGGAAAGGTGACCGGCGGAGAGATCCTCTTCAACGGCCGCGACCTCACGAAGCTCTCGCCGAAGCAGATCCAGGATGTGCGCGGACGCCAGATCGGCTACGTGCCCCAAGACCCGATGTCGAACCTCAACCCGGTGTGGAACATCGGGTTCCAGGTGGAGGAGGCCATCAAGGCCAACGGTGTCGCCCAGGGCAAGGCGGCGCGCGCCCGCACGATCGAGGTTCTCCAGGAGGCGGGCCTCGGCGACGCCGAGTCGCGCCTCAAGCAGTACCCTCACCAGTTCTCGGGCGGAATGCGTCAGCGCGTTCTCATCGGAATCGGTCTCTCGTCGCGCCCCCAGCTGCTCATCGCCGACGAGCCGACCTCGGCGCTCGACGTGACGGTGCAGCGCAAGATCCTCGACCACCTCGAGACACTCACGCGCGACTACGGCACCTCGGTGTTGTTCATCACCCACGACCTCGGTCTCGCGGTCGAGCGCGCCGAGCAGCTCGTCGTGATGTACAAGGGCAAGGTCGTGGAGTCCGGGAGCTCGAAGGAGATCCTCGCCAACCCGCTGCACCCCTACACGCAGAAGCTCGTCGGTGCCGCGCCGAGCCTCGCGTCGAGGCGCATCCAGTCGGCGCGTCGACCCGAGAGCTCCGATCAGCTCGACATCTCCGACGTCGCCTCGCTCGACGACACGCTCATCGCGCGTGCCGACGCTCGCGAGCGCACCCCGGCGGCGCCCGTCATCAAGGTCAACGACGTGTCGAAGATCTACAAGATCCGTCAGGGTGGTCTCAAGTCGACCGAGCTCAAAGCCGTCGACGGCGTGTCGTTCTCGATCGCCAAGGGCACGACGACGGCGCTCGTCGGCGAATCGGGCTCGGGCAAGTCGACCGTCGCGAAGCTCGTGCTCAAGCTCGAAGACATCACGTCGGGCTCGATCGAGGTCGACGGGCAGGATGTCGCGTCGCTCACCGGTTCGCAGCTGCTCGGGTTCCGGCGCAAGGTGCAGCCCGTGTTCCAGGATCCCTACGGATCGCTCGACCCCGTCTACAGCGTCGGCAACACGATCGCGGAGCCCCTGCTCGCGCACGGCGTCGGCGACAAGAAATCACGTCAGGCGCGCGTGCGCGAGCTTCTCGATCAGGTCGCGCTGCCGGCATCCACCGTCAACCGCTACCCGAACGAGCTCTCGGGTGGGCAGCGCCAACGCATCGCCGTGGCGCGCGCGCTCGCCCTCAAGCCCGACATCATCGTGCTCGACGAGGCGGTGTCGGCGCTCGACGTGCTCGTGCAGGGGCAGATCCTGAACCTGCTCACCGACCTGCAGGCCGAACTCGGCCTCACCTACCTGTTCATCACGCACGACCTCGCTGTCGTGAGGCTCGTCGCCGACGACGTGTGCGTCATGCAGGGTGGCAAGATCGTCGAGGCGGCGACGACCGACGAGGTCTTCGACAACCCGCGCAACCCCTACACGCAGCAATTGCTCGAAGCCATCCCGGGTGCGCACTTCACGTTCGGCGGGTAGCGGGTCTGAGCGCAGAGGGCGGTCGGGCATCCCGATCGCCCTCTCGGTCGTCGTCGCCGTTCTCGCTGCGGGGTGCACGACCTCGGTGGTCGACGGCTCCGAGGTCGACGTCGCGGTCACGAACCCCTTCACGTCGTACAACCGCGAGACGTCGGCGGGTGGCGCGTCGTCGCTCAACGCCGAGATCGTCGCCGCGACGAACGAGCGGTTCGTCTCGTACGACGACACCCCCGAGCTCGTCGACGACGACTCGTTCGTGACCATCGAGCTCGAATCCGACGACCCGCTTCGCGTGTCGTACACCCTCGACGACGGGGCGGAGTGGTCCGACGGCGTGCCCATCGACGCGACCGACCTCTTGCTCTCGTGGGCCGCGAACTCGGGCGCGCTCGACGACGACGACTTCGACGACACCCCCTACTTCGACGAGGATGCCGCGGGGTACACCGACGACTTCCCTCGAGACGTCGTCTTCTTCGACGGTTCGGCCGCGGGCGGTCTCGACCTCGTGACCACCGTGCCCGAGGTGTCCGACGACGGTCGGGCGATCACTCTCGAATACGACCACTACTTCGTCGACTGGAGGCTCGCGTTCGACATCGGGGTGCCCGCGCACGTCGTCGCGATGAACGCGCTCGACATCGACGACCCGAGCGAGGCGAAGAGTGCGGTGCGCGACGCCATCGTCGACGACGATCGCCGCGCCCTCGCTCCGCTCTCGCGGTTCTGGAACTCCGGCTTCGCGATCGACCGCGGACCCGTCGACGCATCGCTCTTCGTCGGGAGCGGTCCGTACACGGTCACGGCGGTGACCGACGGCGGAGTCGAGCTCACCGCGAGCGAGACCTACACGGGGGAGCGCACCCCCGCGTTCGAGAGGGTGACGATCTCGGTCGTGGCCGACGCGGATGCCGCAGCCACCGCGTTGCTCGAGGGCGAGGTCGACGTCATCGCGCCCGAGGCGGGCGGTGGCGGGTCGGGCGACGGGTCGGGCGGTGCGCTCGAACGACTCCTCGCCGCCGACGGGGTCACGGTGACGGCCGCGCCCGACGGAAGCTACGAACGGCTCGACCTCATGGTCGACCGCGGGCTCTCCGGGGTGTTCGACGACCCGCTCGTGCGTCGCGCCTTCCTCCACACGGTGCCGCGGGCGGAGATCGCCGAGACCGCCCTCGGAGCCGTCGTCGACGACCCGCTCCCGCGGGACTCCCACGTCTTCATCCCCGGCAGCGACGCCTACGACGATGCCGTCGGCGAGAACGACTCGGCCGCCTACGCCGAGCCCGACCTCGCTGCCGCGCGAGCCCTCTTGCGCCGGGCCGACGTCGACGAGCCCGAAGTGTGCGTCCTCTACGACGCGCGGGACAGCGTGCGTGTCGCCGAATTCGAACTCATCCGCGACTCCGCGGCTCGCGCCGGATTCGAGGTCACCGATTGCGGTCGAGGAGACTGGCAGAACCTCCTCGGTGTTCCGCGCCGATACGACGCGGCCATCTACGCGCTGCGGTCGACGACCCTCGCGACGAGCGCCGTGGCGGCGTCGTTCGCGTCGAGCGGGGGAGTCAACAACACCAACTTCTTCGCGAGCGACGCCGTCGACGGCGACCTCGCCGAACTCGAGGAGCTCGGCGCGACGGGGGAGGCGGAAGACGCCGGCGTGCGGGAGATCCTCACGCGGATCGATCGGGCGGTGTGGAACGCCGCGGCGGGCATGCCGCTCTACCAGCGCGCGGCCGTGCTCGCGACATCCGATCGCGTGACGGGGGCGGAGCCGATGCCGTTCTCGCCGAACGGCCTCGGCGGAGTCACCGGATGGCGCCCCGCGGGCTAGCCGTGTGCTCGCGGCACGCGGCCGACGAACTCGCCGATGCGGCCGGGCACGGTAGACTAGAGCGTGCAGGGCACCGTCAGTTGTGACCCGGCACCCTCCACAACCACTTTCACCGGCCTCCGCCAGCGCCCGCTGGGCGCTGCGACAGCCTGATCGCGAACCACTCCGATCGCGGCACGCAGCACGCCGCCTCACCAGTCAAGGATTCCCGCATGGCCATCGCCACTCGCAACGATCTGCGCAATGTCGCCATTGTCGCCCACGTCGACCACGGCAAGACCACCCTCGTCGACGCGATGCTCAAGCAGACCAACTCGTTCGACGCCCACTTCGAGGGTGAAGACCGGATGATGGACTCGAACGACCTCGAGCGCGAGAAGGGCATCACCATCCTCGCGAAGAACACGTCGATCCTCTACAACGGCACGCACGCCGCCGAGCACGGCGCGGGCGGCCCCATCGTCATCAACGTCATCGACACCCCGGGTCACGCCGACTTCGGTGGTGAGGTCGAGCGCGGCCTCTCCATGGTCGACGGCGTCGTGCTCCTCGTCGACGCGAGCGAGGGCCCGCTCCCGCAGACCCGCTTCGTGCTCCGCAAGGCCCTCGAGTCGAAGCTCCCCGTCATCCTGCTCGTCAACAAGACCGACCGTCCGGATGCGCGCATCGACGAGGTCGTCGCCGAGAGCCAGGACCTCCTCCTCGGCCTCGCGAGCGACATGGCCGACGATGTGCCCGACCTCGACCTCGACGCGATCCTCGACGTTCCCGTCGTCTACGCCTCGGGCCGCAACGGCGCCGCGAGCGACAACAAGCCCGAGAACGGCACCCTGCCCGACAACGACGACCTCGAGCCGCTCTTCGAGGCGATCCTCAAGCACGTGCCCGCGCCGAGCTACGACGACGAGCACCCCCTCCAGGCTCACGTCACCAACCTCGACGCCTCGCCGTTCCTCGGCCGTCTCGCCCTCCTGCGTGTCTTCAACGGCACCATCCGCAAGGGCCAGACCGTCGCGTGGGTCAAGCACGACGGCAGCGTCGCGAACGTGCGCGTGACCGAGCTGCTCATCACCAAGGCGCTCAGCCGCTTCCCGACCGAGTCGGCGGGCCCCGGTGACATCGTCGCCGTCGCCGGTTTCGAAGACATCACCATCGGAGAGACGCTCGCCGACCCCGACGACGTGCGCCCGCTGCCGACCATCACGGTCGACGACCCCGCGATCTCGATGACCATCGGAACCAACACCTCGCCCCTCGTGGGCAAGGTCAAGGGCCACAAGCTCACCGCGCGCATGGTCAAAGACCGTCTCGACCGCGAGCTCATCGGTAACGTCTCGATCAAGCTCGTCGACATCGGACGCCCGGATGCCTGGGAGATCCAGGGCCGTGGCGAGCTGGCCCTCGCGATCCTCGTCGAGCAGATGCGTCGCGAAGGCTACGAGCTCACCGTCGGCAAGCCGCAAGTGGTCGTGCGCCAGATCGACGGAAAACTGCACGAGCCGTTCGAGCACCTCACGATCGACTCGCCCGAGGAGTACCTCGGCGCGATCACGCAGCTCATGGCCACGCGCAAGGGCCGCATGGAGAACATGACGAACCACGGCACCGGCTGGGTGCGCATGGAGTTCATCATCCCGTCGCGCGGACTCATCGGTTTCCGCACCGAGTTCCTCACGACCACACGCGGCACCGGAATCGCCAACGCGATCTCGCACGGCTACGAGCCGTGGGCCGGCAACATCGTCACGCGAAGCAACGGCTCGATCGTCGCCGACCGTGCCGGTGTCGTCACCCCGTTCGCGATCATCAACCTGCAGGAGCGCATGTCGTTCTTCGTGCTGCCGACCGAAGAGGTCTACGAGGGCATGGTCATCGGCGAGAACTCGCGCGCCGACGACATGGACGTCAACATCACCAAGGAGAAGAAGCTGACCAACATGCGTCAGTCGACCTCCGACACGTTCGAGTCGATGACGCCGTCGCGCCAGCTCACCCTCGAGGAGTGCCTCGAGTTCTGTCGCGAAGACGAGTGCGTCGAGGTCACGCCGACCGCGATCCGCATCCGCAAGGTCGAGCTCGACGCCAACGCCCGCGCACGCTCGACGTCACGGCTCAAGAAGCAAGACGCGTAATGCGGATGTCGCGGCTCGCGATCGTGGCGACACTCGCGGTCGCGGCATCCCTCACGCTCTCCGGCTGCGGTGTCGCCGAGAACGCGCTCAACGGCGCGATCTCGGAGGCCCGGGCTAGCGTGGACGATGCCGTCTCCGAAGCACTCGGGGGCGCGGGCATCTCCACCGACGGAGAATTGCCGTCGGGCTTCCCCGTCGACGACGTTCCGCTCACGGGCGACATCGTCGGGGGTGGCGCAGGACCGCAATCGAGCGGCTGGGTCGTGCAAACGAGGCTCGCCGACATCGCCGCGTTTGCCGAGGTGCAGGCGACACTCGAGGGCGCCGGGTTCGAATCATCCGCGGTCAGCAGCGATGAGGAGGCGGGCTTCGGCACCTTCACCTCGGGCGCTCACACGGTGGTTCTCGCGGTCGCGACAGGCTCCGACGGCGTTGTGACGGCGACCTACGCGGTCACGCGCGCGTAGCCGCGCCTCCGAGCACCCCGCGCCGCGCGCGCCCCGAACCGCTCGACCGCGGGCGCATATGGCTGTCGAGCGAGACCCTCCGTGCCATTCGCGACCGCGATCGCGGCGATTCGCGTGCGGTCCGGCTTCCGGGGGCTCGAAGCACGGGCTGAGCGCGTGGGTTCACCGCGCACGGGTGCGGTGAGACGGGCGCCAGCCACGAGATCTCAGCGCACGGTGAACGCGTGCGACGGTGACGAGTGGTTCCACGAAGAGGCCGTAGCTTCGCACGCGGATGTCGATCCATCCGTCGGCAGTGATGTCGTCGTATCGGGCTATATCGAGTTCGTATTGGCGTGCGTCAGTCCGGTGGTGGTCGCCGTCGTATTCGACGGCGACCTTCCACCGACAGAAGGCGAGGTCGAGTCGCACGATCCGGAAACGCCCGTCGAGGGTTCGGACTTCGACAGTCGGGTTGACGGTCGGCTCGGGCAATCCGTGGTCGCGGAGCAGCAGTCGCAAGAGCGTCTCGGTCCGCGATTCAGCGCCCGGCCGAACCAAGTCGAGCGCCGTCCGCGCGCGAGGCATTCCCGCGACGGGATGCGCCTCTACTGCGGCCTGCAGTCGTTCCCGCGTGGTGAACGGGCGGCCGGTGCCACCGAAAGGCGGCGTCAAGATGAGGTGGTCCGCCGCGACCACGAGGTCGGTGACAGAAAGCATGGATGCCAGCGTAATCCAGGTGGTGGCCGGATCGGCGGTGGGCATTCCCTGACGGTCGACGATCACGGGGGCGATGAGGGAGTGTCCCTGCACGCCTCTCGATCGGGGGGCTCTGCCCGGCCGAGCGACGGCGACATGCAGTCCGTCGAGTCCGCGGGGGAGCGGACATCCCCAGAGGTGAGCGGCCGTGGTGTGACTGAAGAATGCGCCGGGCCTCAGCAGAGGCTGGTAATCCCGGCACTGTGCGAGAGCACGGGCGACATCGTCGTGGGGTGTGTCCTCCTCCGTGCGGCACGCGCGCCTGACGCCGTGGAAGGGGGCATCCAAGTCAGATGACCGCAACCGGCCCCGGGTGAGTCCCGCCGCATACGCGGTACTGACGTCGAAGGCCGTCTGGGAGAACGGCGGGGGCAGAGCGCTCGGACGAGGCATCCGACCAGGGTGCCGCCGTAGGCCTCGGGTCACGCCCTCTACGCGCGGTGGCTGGAGGAATAACGCAAGACCTTCCGCGGGGAGGAGCAGAGGTGCCGGGTCGACGCCCATCGCGGTCGCAGATGGCGAATCGGGCGGGTCGACACAGCCATGTGCGACCGCGCGGCGGGGTTTTCGGCATGCCGGGCGACCCCCGTGCTCGTGCCCGTGCCCGTGCCCGTGCACGCGCCCGCGACCCGCAGCACGCTCACACCGAGCCCGCGCTGCTCTCGGGATACGCTGGCGGAAGCGCCGGAAGGCACGACGACACACTCTCCACGACCACCGGTTAGGCGCTTCGCATGCAGTTTTCGCCCGCAGACGCCGAAGCAGCGACCCCCACCGAGCGCGTGCTCTTCGTGCACGCGCACCCCGACGACGAGTCGATCACGACGGGAGGGACCATCGCGACCCTCCTCGATCGCGGGGCGGTCGTGACCGTGCTCACGTGCACGCGCGGGGAGAACGGCGAGGTCATCCCCGACGACATCCAGTTTCTGCTGCGTGACCCGGAGGCTCTCGCGCGGCATCGCGAGGGCGAGCTCGCGAACGCGATGCGCGCTCTCGGGCTCACCGACCACCGCTGGCTCGGGTCGGCGAACGCGCGCACGATCGGTGCCGCACCCCGCCGCTACCGCGATTCGGGCATGGTGTGGAGTGCCGACGGTCCCGAGCCTCCCGCAGACGTGCATCCCGACGCCCTGAGCATCGCTCCCGTCGGGGAGGTCGCCGCCGACATCGCCACGGTCATCGCCACGACGGGGGCACGCGCGGTCGTGAGCTACGACGCGAACGGCGGCTACGGCCACCCCGACCACGTGATGGCCCACGTCGCAGCGAAGCGTGCTGCCGAGGTCATGAGCGTGCCGTTCTACGCGATCGAGCCCGCGGACGCGCTGCCGGGTCGAGCGGGCGTCGTCGAGGTGGATGTCTCCGCCGCCCTCGATCGCAAGGTCGCGGCGCTGCGTGCCCACCGTTCCCAACTCACGGTCGGTGTCGGTGAGTTGACTCTCTCTGGCGGGCAGCCCGTGCCGATCACGTCGGTCGAGTCGTTTCGGCGCGACGTGCCGCGCAGTGCGTTCCCGTCGCGTTGGAGCGAGTTCGCGCTGCGCGGGCGCATCCTCCTGAGTCTCGCGGCTCTCGTCGCGGGGGTCGTGATCGGGTCGCTCGCGACGGTCGTGCACCAGTTCTCTCCCACGGTCGCCGGTGTGGCCGTTCCGGTCGGTCTCGTGGCGGGGCTCCTCGTGGTCGCCGCCCTCGTGACGGGTCTGCGCATCGTGTTCGAGACGCGCGTCGTCGCCGGTGTCGCGGCCGCAGGCATCCTCGGTGTCGTCGCGATCCTGTCGCTCGAGAGCGCCGGGGGGTCCGTGCTCATCCCCGCGACCGACCTCTCGCTGTGGTGGGTCTACGGGCCGGTCGTGATCGTCGCCGTCGTGCTCGCGTGGCCCAGGTTGCCCCAGGCGACGCGGGTAGGATCGTCCAGTACTCCGCATCCGAAAGGACCCCTCATCTCGTGACCTATGTCATCGCTCTGCCGTGTGTCGATCTCAAGGATCGGGCGTGCATCGACGAGTGCCCCGTCGACTGCATCTATGAGGGCGACCGCATGCTCTACATCCACCCCGACGAGTGTGTCGACTGCGGTGCGTGCGAGCCCGTGTGCCCGGTCGAGGCGATCTACTACGAAGACGACGTGCCAGACAAGTGGGCCGACTACTACAAGGCCAACGTCGAGTTCTTCGAGGAGGTCGGGTCTCCCGGTGGCGCCTCGAAGGTCGGTGTCATCCATCACGATCACGCGCTCGTCGCGGCGCTGCCTCCGCAGGCCGTCGGCGCCGAGTGACGTTCGCGCGGGCTGCCGGGTGATCCGTCTGCAGGTCGTCGCCGCGTGATCGCGCTGCCCGACTTTCCGTGGGATTCCCTCGTTCCGTTCGCCGAACGGGCCAGGGCACACCCCGACGGCATGATCGATCTCTCGGTCGGTTCGCCCGTCGACGCGACGCCGGCCCTCATCAGGGAAGCGGCGGCGGATGCGACCGACGCTCACGCCTATCCGCTGACCGCGGGCACGGCTGCGCTGAGGTCCGCGATCGTGGCGTGGTTCGCGCGCCGGCGCGGGGTCGAGGCCCTGCAGCCCGACGCGGTTCTTCCGACGATCGGGTCGAAGGAGTTCGTCGCGCAGTTGCCGCTGTGGCTCGGGCTCGGGTCGGGTGACACCGTCGTGCACCCGCTCGTCGCCTACCCGACGTACGCGATCGGCGCCGCCCTGACGGGGTCGCTCGTGCACGCGGGCGATGACCCGCGCGAGTGGCCCGAGTCGACGAAACTCGTGTGGGTCAACAGCCCGGGCAACCCCGACGGCCGCGTGCTCTCGGTCGACGAGTTGCGGGGGGCCGTCGAGCGCGCCCGCGAGCTCGGCGCGGTGATCGTGAGCGACGAGTGCTACGCCGAGCTCGGCTGGAGCGAGCGCTGGCGAGGAGCGGCGACCCCGAGCATCCTCGACCCCGACGTGGTGGGTGACGACCACACCTCCGTTCTCGCGGTCTACTCGCTCAGCAAGCAATCGAACCTCGCGGGGTATCGCGCCGGTTTCGTCGCGGGAGACCCCGCCGTCGTCGACGGACTGCTCGGCATCCGCAAGCACCTCGGACTCATTCCGCCCGCGCCCGTGCAGCGCGCGATGATCGCGGCCCTCGGCGACGACGGCCACGTGTCTGCGCAGCGGGAGCTCTATCGCACGCGTCGCGCCCGCCTCGAACGCGCCGTCGTCGCCGCGGGGTTCCGCATCGACGGGAGCGAGGCGGGTCTCTACCTGTGGGCGACCCAGGGCGAGGATGCCGCGGCATCCGTGTCGCGCCTCGCCGAGCTCGGCATCCTCACCGCCCCGGGGTCGTTCTATGGCGATGCGGGCCGCGAGCACATCCGCATCGCGTTGACGGCGACCGATGACGACATCGCGCGCGCCGCGGAGCGCTTGGACGCTTCCACCAACTGATTCCGGGTGTCCTTGGCGGATGTGACGGTACCCCCTGGCGCCGATTAGGCTGTACGCGTGAACGACGCTGCCACGAACAACGCCGAGAAGGCCACCCTCCATTTTCCCGGCGGGTCCGCCGAGTTCCCCATCGTGCGGGGGGTCGACGGTGCCTCGAGCATCGACATCTCGACCTTCATGAAGCAGACCGGGTACACGACCATCGACCAGGGTTTCGTCAACACCTCGTCGACGAAGAGCGCGATCACCTACATCGACGGCGACAAAGGCATCCTGCGGTACCGCGGGTACGCGATCGAGGATGTCGCGAGAAACTCCACCTACCTCGAAACCGCCTACCTCCTCATCTACGGCAACCTGCCGACCGCTGACGAGCTCGGCGAGTTCGACGAGCGCATCCGCCGTCACACGCTCCTCCACGAAGACCTCCGCCGGTTCTTCGACGCGCTGCCGTCGACGGCACACCCCATGTCGGTGCTCTCGAGTGCGGTCTCCGCTCTCTCGACCTACTACGAGAACTCCTCGAGCGTGCACGACAAGGAGCAGGTCGAGATCTCGACCATCCGCCTGCTCGCCAAGCTCCCCGTGATCGCCGCATACGCGCACAAGAAGAGCCTCGGGCAGGCGTTCCTCTACCCCGACAACTCGCTGAGCTTCGTCGACAACTTCCTCAAGCTCAACTTCGGCACGATGGCGGAGCCGTACGAGGTCGACCCGGTGCTCTCGAAGGCCCTCGACCGCTTGCTCATCCTGCACGAAGACCACGAGCAGAACGCGTCGACGTCGACGGTTCGCCTCGTCGGTTCGACGCAAGCCAACATCTTCTCCTCCGTCTCCGCGGGCATCAACGCACTCTACGGACCGCTTCACGGCGGGGCGAACGAGGCCGTTCTGAAGATGCTCGGCGAGATCCGCGAGTCGGGCGAGAGCGTGTCGACCTTCGTGGAGCGGGTGAAGAACAAGGAGGAGGGTGTCAAGCTCATGGGCTTCGGGCACCGTGTCTACAAGAACTTCGACCCCCGCGCCAAACTCGTCAAAGAGAGTGCGGATGAGGTGCTCGCGGCTCTCGGTGTGCAGGACCCGCTGCTCGACATCGCGAAGGAGCTCGAGGAGGTCGCCCTCGCCGACGACTACTTCATCGAGCGCAAGCTCTATCCCAACGTGGACTTCTATACGGGCGTGATCTACAAGGCGATGGGGTTCCCGCCGCGCATGTTCACGGTGCTGTTCGCAATCGGGCGACTCCCCGGGTGGATCGCGCACTGGCGCGAGATGAACGACGACCCGCAGACGAAGATCGGTCGCCCGCAGCAGCTCTACATCGGCGAGCCCTCGCGCGAGTGGCCCGCGCAGCGCTGACCTGCGCAGCGCTGCGCCGACCTTCGCTGCGCCGACCTGCGCTGCGCCTATCGGCGCGCGCTCACTCGAACGCGATGGCGTAGAGCGTCACGTCGCCGACCTCGGTGCGGGAGAGAGCGGCAACCTCGGGTGCGCACCGCAACTCGACGGTCATCGCGGGGAGCGCGAGCGTGACGGACGACTGCACCGTGATGTCCTCCCGCGACTCCGCGACGACCACGGGGTCTTGGGGGAGCAGTGGAACGCCGCTCGTCGCCTCCACGAACTGGCACTCGAGGCTGCCGTCGGTCGAGAAAGCGCGGTCGTGCGTGAGGCGAAGCTCGAAGCCGAGTTCGTAGAGCCCGTTCTCGAGCTCCATGCTCGCGAGCACGAGAGGGTCGCGAGGTGAGTTGACGCCCTGCCGCACGCTCTCGGGGACCACGACGAACTTCACCGAGCCCGCACCGTCGAGGTCGAACTGCATCTGCTGCACGGGGGAGGCGAAGCCGGCGTACTCGCTCACCGCGGGCCGTATGCTCGCGCCGTCGGTGACCTCGGTGCCCAACGCCGATGCGATCGTCGTCGCGGCGAGACAGCACGAGAGGATGACGGCGCCCGCCCCCGCGGCAGCAGCGGCGATCTGGCGCACCTCGGTCTGTCGCCCACGCCGGCCCATGCCCGGACCCTACCCCCGCGCCCTGAGCGGAGAAGGAGTGTCGCGCCGGGTCAGGCGTGCAGCGCGGCGTTGAGCTCGATTCCGCGGCCGCTCCGCGACAGCACCTCGACGGCGCCCGACGTGGAGTTGCGGCGGAAGAGCAGCCCTGGCTGCCCGGTGAGCTCGGCGGCTTTCGCCGCCCGGGCGGGTGCCCCGTCGGTCGAGAGGATTGAGACCTTGGTTCCCGCGGTCACGTAGAGCCCCGCCTCGACGACGCTGTCGTCACCGATCGAGATGCCGATGCCGGAGTTCGCGCCGAGGAGGGCGCGTTCGCCGACCGAGACGAGGTGCGTGCCGCCGCCGCTGAGGGTTCCCATGATCGACGCGCCGCCGCCGACATCCGAACCGTCACCGATGACGACGCCCTGCGAGACGCGCCCCTCGATCATCGACGTGCCGAGCGTGCCCGCGTTGAAGTTGACGAACCCCTCGTGCATGACTGTCGTGCCCGGTGCGAGGTGGGCGCCGAGGCGCACGCGCGATGCGTCGGCGATGCGCACGCGCTCGGGCACGACGTAGTCGAGCAACCGCGGAAAGCGGTCGAGCCCCGTGATGGAGATCCCGGCTCGTTGCAGTTCGGGGCGCTGTGCGCTGAAGTCGTCGGGGTGCATGGGCCCGGCGGTCGTCCACGCGACGACGGGGAGGTGGGAGAAGATCCCGTCGAGGTTGATCGAGTTCGGGGCCACGAGGAGGTGGCTCAAGAGGTGCAACCGCAGGTAGGCGTCGGCGGTCGACCCGGGTGCCGCGTCGAGGTCGATCTCGAGGGTGACGTAGTCGACGGTGACACCGCGGCGCAGGTCGGCGCCGAGGAGCGGCTCGAGGCGACTCGGAACGATGTGGCGGTCGCGAGTCGCGGGGATCGACCCGAGCGCCGGGCTCGGAAACCACGCGTCGAGCACGACCCCCGAGGTCGTGACGGTCGACAATCCATAGCCCCAGGCTGCTCTCTCAGTCATGAGTCCAGGTTACCGAGCCGCGAGCGCCCTCGAGCTCGCGTCGGTAGGCTCGACGGATGCCGACAGTCGACCCGACCATTCCCGTTCTCGATCTCGCCGCGTCATCCGTCGACCTCACGAGAGCCCTGTGCGACATCGAGTCGGTGTCGGGCGACGAGGCGACGATCGCCGACGCCATCGTCGCGAGCCTCGCTGCGAGCGACCACCTCGAGATCATCCGCGACGGCGACGCGATCGTCGCCCGCACGAACCTCGGTCGGAGTCGCCGAGTCGTCATCGCCGGACACATCGACACGGTGCCGCTCAACGACAACCTCCCCACGCGTTTCGAGACGATCGACGGCGTCGACTACCTCTGGGGGCGCGGAACCGTCGACATGAAGGCGGGCGTGGCCGTGCAGCTCAAGCTCGCTGCCGAGCTCACGGCCCCGGATGTCGACGTCACCTGGATCTGGTACGACCACGAGGAGGTCTCCGAAGCGCTCAACGGCCTCGGCAGGCTCGCTCGGGAGCGGCCCGACCTGCTCGCGGGGGATTTCGCGATCCTCGGCGAGCCGAGCAACTCGGCGATCGAGGGCGGCTGCAACGGCAATCTCCGGGCCGAGGTGCGCACGTTCGGTCTGCGTGCCCACTCCGCTCGCGCGTGGGTGGGACACAACGCGATCCACGACGCCGCGCCCATCCTCGCCACTCTCGCCGACTACACCCCGCGCGAGATCGAGGTCGACGGTCTCGTGTACCGCGAGGGACTCAACGCCGTGGGCATCTCGGGCGGCATCGCGGGCAACGTCATCCCCGACGAGTGCATGGTGCACGTGAACTACCGCTTCGCCCCGAGCCGGTCGGGCGACGAGGCCGTCGCGCACATCCGCGACCTCTTCTCGGCGTTCGATGTGCGCATCGTCGACCTCGCCGAGGGTGCCCGCCCGGGGCTCACCGATCCTCTCGCGCGCGAATTCGTCGACGCCGTCGGGGGCGAGCCCAAACCCAAGTACGGCTGGACCGATGTCGCGAGGTTCTCCGCCCTCGGCATCCCCGCCGTCAACTACGGCCCGGGCGACCCGCTGAAGGCTCACGCCGACGACGAGAGGGTCGCCATCGATCAGATCACCGAGTGCGAGCGCGGACTGCGCAGCTGGCTCTCCGGAGTGTGACGCCGGCGTCTTGCCGAACCCGAGCGCAACTCGAGTAGTACTGCGCCGTTTTCGGGTTACGCCGCCGATACGGGATAATGGTCAGGTATTCCACGAAAGGGGATCCATCATGGCAGCCATGAAGCCGAGGACCGGAGACGGACCAATGGAGGCTGTGAAGGAGGGTCGCCTCATCATCGTGCGTGTTCCGCTCGAGGGTGGGGGACGCCTGGTGGTGTCGGTCAACGATGCCGAGGCGAAAGAACTGCACGACGCACTCGCTGGAGTCGTCGCGGCAGCCTCCTAGCCGACGCGCGGGCTAGTCCCCGCGTCTGGTCAGCTGCAACAGCCCGTCGCCGACCGGCGTGAGCGCGCTGATGACAGCGTCGGATGCCGCAACCTCTTTGAGGAGGGTGCGGTACCCCACGGTGATGTCGTCTCGCTTCGCCGGATCGGCGACGCGTCCGCGCCACAAGGCGTGCGTCACGAGCACGGTTCCGCTGCTCTTCACGAGCCGGAGCGCGTGCTCGACGTAGTCGATGACTCTCCCGGGGTCGGCATCCACGAGCACGATGTCGTAGGAGCTCTCGTTCATCCGGGGGAGCACGTCGGCGGCGCGACCCGTGATGAGTCTCACCCGGTTGCTCGGGATGCCGGCGTCGAGGAAGTGCTTGCGCGCCTCCTGCTGGTGCTCGGCCTCGACGTCGATCGTCGTGAGCGTGGCGCCGGGTGCACCGGAGAGCAACCACAGGCCGCTCAGGCCCACTCCCGTGCCGATCTCGATGATGCTCGACGCCGATGTCGCGGCCGCCACGATCGCAATCTGCGCGCCGACAGACGGTGCGATCGGGTCGATTCCGAGTTCGATCGAGTGCTGTCGCGCGGCGGCGATGTGCTCGCTCTCGACGATGAACTCCTCGGCGAACCGACGATTGGATTCCGTGTCAGACACTCATGCTCCTTGGGTCTTGACCAGCGTAGAGGCAGCCCCGAGGTCTCGAGCGTTAGTCTGAACGCATGTTCGGGTTGACGATCGACAAACTCCTCCTGCTCGGAGTCGTCGCCGTCTTCCTCCTCGGCCCCGACCGCTTGCCGCACTACGCGGCGCAGCTCGCACGGCTCGTGAAGTCGCTGCGCGCGATGGCGGATGGCGCGAAAGAGCGCATGCGCGACGAGATGGGCCCCGAGTTCGACGAGGTCGACTGGAAGAAGCTCGACCCGCGTCAGTACGACCCGCGCCGCATCATCCGCGAGGCCCTCGTCGACGACCCGGCCACGACACCGAGTGCGGCTCCCGTCGCGACGGCGGTCGTGCGCCCCCCGCGCGAGTCGGCGTACGCGCGTCGCCGCCGGTTGCTCGCCGAGGCCGAGGTCGCACCGTTCGACGCCGAGGCCACCTGAGCGGTCGGAGCACCCGGGATCAGGCCACGCCCTCCCGAGCGGCCTGGTAGCGCTGGGCCTCCGCTTGGAGCTCGCGCACGACGCGTCGCACCGAGGGGCGCTCGGCGCGGTCCGGGCGCAGGAGTGCGGAGATCTGTCTCGTGGCGCGGATGCCGCTGAGAGGCTTCGTGATGAGGCCGTTCTCGTGCGCCCGCGTCGTGTAGCGCGGGAGCACGGCAATACCGTGGCCGGCCGCGACCACGGCCTCGACGATCGCGTTGTCGAGAAATCGCTGGCCGATGCGCGCGGGCGACCCGTTCGCGACCTCGATCTCGCGCAGCACGCGGTCGTAGGGGAACCCGTCGGGAACCCCGATCCACTCCTCGTCGACGAGGTCGCTCGCGAGGAGGGTGGTCTTTCCTGCGAGACGGTGGCTCTCGGGCATCCCGACGTCGAGAGGTTCCTGCATGAGGGGCACGACCGCGAGACCACGCTCCTTCCACGAGGGGAGGGTGCCGGGAGACTCGCTGATCACGACGTCGAAGTCGGGCGTGAGGTCGGCGAAGTCCGGCAGCAGCGGATCCTGGTCGCTGCACCGCACGGTGAGGCCCGGAACATCCTGCACCGCGGTGAGGAGTCCGGGAAGGAGCATCTGGCCCGCCGAGGGGAACGTGGTGAGGGTCACGACACCCTGGGGGGCCTGCTTGAAGTCCTCCCACAGTGCCTCGGCGCGCTCGAGGGCGACGGCGACATCGGTGGCCGTGCGGGCGAGCGCGAGCCCCGCCCCGGTGAGGATCACGCCGCGCCCCGACCGCTCGGTGAGCGGGATCCCCGCCTCGCGTTCGAGCACCTTGAGTTGCTGCGAGACGGCGGAGACGGTGCGGTTGGTCGCGGCCGCGACGGCGGTGACGCTGCCGCGTTCGGCGAGCTCGCGGAGCAACTCGAGTCGGCGCACGTCCATGTAGTCAATCTACACAGTCACTCCACAAAGGTTCGATTGTGCTTCAGGGCAGGGTGAGGTCGAATAGAGGAACAACAGTCAGCAACTCCCGACCGCAGCGTTCCTGTCGCCCGGAGTCAGAAAGGTCACCATGTTCGTCGTCACCACCCTCGTCATCATCTCCGCCATCGTCATCTCGGTGACAGCGGGCACCGTCAACCTCGCCGCGCGCGACGGTTACCGCCAGATTCCCACCTGGCGCGCGTAACAACGGTCAGCGAACGCTGACCCCGAGCTTTCGGCCGACGAGACCGCGTCCACGACGTGCGAGCTCGTCGGCCGCTGTCGTTATCGCGACAGCCGCAGGGTCGCGCGGATTCGAGAGCACGAGGGGCAGGCCGGAGTCGCCGCCCTCGCGGAGCGCGACGCTGAGAGGAACGGAGGCGAGCACGCGAACCGGGTCTTCGCCCTCGAGGCTCAGTCGTTCGGCGACGAGCCGGCCGCCGCCCGCGCCGAACAGATCGACGACGGTGCCGTCGCCCCGATCGAACCCGGCCATGTTCTCGATGACCCCGACGACGCGCTGACCGGTCTGGCGCGCGACGGTTCCCGACCGCTCCGCGACGTCGGCCGCGGCCACCTGCGGCGTCGTCACGACGACGACCTCGGCGTGGGGGAGCAATTGCCCGAGCGAGATGGCGACGTCTCCCGTGCCCGGGGGCAGGTCGATGAGCAGCACGTCGAGATCGCCGAAATAGACGTCGGTGAGAAACTGCTGCATCGTGCGGTGAAGCATGGGGCCGCGCCACGACACCGCGGCGTTTCCGTCGACGAACATGCCGATCGAGATGACCTTCACACCGTGCGCGACGGGAGGGAGGATCATCCCGTCGATCTGCGTAGGTTTGACGCCCGCGATGCCGAGGATGCCGGGGATCGAGAAGCCGAAGACGTCGGCGTCGACGAGGCCGACCGCGAGACCACGGGCGGCGAGCGAAACGGCGAGGTTCGCCGTGAGGGTCGATTTGCCGACCCCGCCCTTGCCACTCGTTATCGCGATGACGCGCGTGAGGGAGTCTGCCGAGAACTGGGCCGACTTGGGTCGCCCCGCGCGCAGACGCTCGGTGAGGGCCGCGCGCTCGTCACGGCTCATGACCGTCACGTGGATGTCGCTCGAGCCGATCCCCGCCACGGCGAGCGTCGCCGCCCGCACGTCGCGCTCGATCGTGTCGGCCGCCGGGCACCCGACGATCGTGAGCTTGACGGTCACGTTCGCGTGACCGTCGGTCGCGGAGACATCACCGACCATGCCGAGCTCGGTGATCGGTTTGCGGATCTCAGGATCGATCACCCGAGCGAGGGAGGCGCGGATGTCTGCGACGAGCGCCGAATCCGCCGCGGGGCCGTCAGGCTCCACGCGAGCCCTCGTCGGCCCGGTCGGCGCGGTCGCGCTCGAGTTCCTCGACGAGCGAGCGGATCTCGGCGCGGATGAAGTCTTTGCTCGCGACATCCTTCATCGCGAGGCGCAGTGCCACGACCTCCCGCGCGAGGTACTCGGTGTCGTTGAGGTTGCGCTCGGCGCGCTGACGGTCCTGCTCGATCTGCACGCGGTCGCGGTCGTCCTGCCGGTTCTGCGCGAGCAGGATGAGGGGAGCGGCGTACGACGCTTGCAACGACAGGATGAGCGTGAGCGCCGTGAAGCCGTTGGCGGCGGAGTCGAACCGGAACTCCAGCGGCGCGGTCACGTTGTAGACGAGCCAGGCTGCGGCGAAGATGGTGAGCCCGAAGAGGAACCACGGGGTGCCCATCGCGCGCGCGATCCACTCGGTGAAACGACCGAAGCGGTCGCGGCTCGGTCGACCTCCCCGGCGGGACCGGAAGGGGGAGCGCTGCCCCTTCGGGGAGTCGAGGCGGCTGTCGCTGCGGCTAGACCGTGCCATTCGTCGACCTCCTCGAGATGGTCTTCAGTGGGGTGGTATCGAGTGTCGCTTGCTGTCGTGCCCGTGCTCGGGGTGGCAGTCGCGGCTCGTCGCCATCGGAACTGCGCCAGTCGTCGGGCAGAACGTGGTCGAGAACGTCGTCAATTGTCACCACCCCGACCAGTCGATGGTTGTCGTCGACGACGGGCACCGACACGAGGTTGTAGCTCGCGAGCATGCGCGAGACCTCGGCGGCCGAGGCGTCGGCGCGCACGGGTTCGAGGCGGAGGTCGAGTAGCGTGCCGAGGCGCTCGCTCGGCGGGTAGCGCAGCATCCGCTGGAAGTGCACGATGCCGAGCAGGCGACCGGTCGGAGGCTCGTAGGGCGGGAGCGTCACGCACACGGCCGCGCCGAGCGCGGGAGCGAGCTCGTGTCGGCGGATGAGCGCGAGGCCCTCGGCCACCGTCGCGTCGGCGCTCACGATGATCGGGTCGGTCGTCATGAGGCCGCCCGCCGTGTCGGGCTCGTAGGCGAGGAGCATGCGCACGTCGTCGGCCTCGTCGGGCTGCATGAGGTCGAGCAGCGTCTCACCGCGCTCGTCGCTCAGCTGCGCGATGAGGTCTGCCGCGTCGTCGGGCTGCATCTGATCGAGCACGTCGGCGGCGCGATCGTCGCCGAGCCTGTTGAGGATGCCGACCTGGTCGGTCTCGGGCATCTCCTCGAGCACGTCGGCGAGGCGGGCGTCGGAGAGCTCCTCGGCGACCTCGATCATCCGCTGATCCGGCAGGTCGAGGAGGGCGTTGGCGAGGTCGGCGGGGAGGAGGTCTTCGAATGTCGCGAGCAACTGGGTCGCCGACTGCGGCGAGTCGGTCGTCGAGAGGTCGCGGAGTTCGGTCCACGAGGCGAACGCGGTCTGGCCTTTCGCGAACGGCGAGCCGCTCGGCTTCGGACGACGGAGAAAGACTTCACCGACCTCCCACTCGCCGGGGTTGAGCTCTTCGATCGCGACGTCTTCGATCTTCGCCGAGCCGGTGCCGTCGACGAACGCCATCTCGCGACCGAGGATCTCGGCGATCACGCGCACTTCGCCGCCGCGCTGCTCGAAGCGGCGCAGGTTGATGAGGCCCGTCGTGATGATCTGGCCAGACCCGATGCTCGTGACGCGCCCGATCGAAAGGAAGACGCGACGCTTGCCCGGAACCTCGACGACGAGACCGACGACGCGCGGCGCACGGGAGGCGCGGTAGACGACGATGACGTCGCGAACCCGTCCTACGCGGTCGCCCGCGGGGTCGAAAACGAGGCACCCGCCCAGCCGGGCGACGAAGACTCTCGCGGCACTCACGGTAGAACCCTACCCGCTGGGTGGGACAATACCGGGGTGAGCACCCCGACCCCGTTCAGCCGCCGACGCCCGCCACTCCCGACCCTTCCGCGGGGCGACGTGCTCGGCACCTACGACACCTACGCCGAGGCGCAAGCCGTGGTCGACAGGCTCTCGAAAGCCGAGTTCCCGGTCGCGCAAGTGGCGATCGTCGGGAGCGACCTCAAGTCGGTGGAGCGCGTCACCGGCAAGCTCACCAATGCTCGCGCGGCCGCGATGGGCGCCGCGAGCGGCGCGTGGCTCGGGCTGTTCTTCGGGCTCGTGCTGTTCGTCTTCACCCCGACGTCGAGCTCCCTCGTCTACGTCGGCGCAGCGACCCTCATCGGCGCGGGCTTCGGCATGATCTTCGGGCTCGTGAACTACACGCTCACGCGACGCCGCCGCGACTTCACCTCGATCAACCAGGTTCTCGCGAGCCGCTACGAGGTCATCGTCGACCCGGAGCTGACCATCAAGGCGCAAGAACTCCTCGCGAGGCTCACGCCGTCGTGAGGCCGGCCATCCGGCATCGCGCTCTCGCGGGGCTCGCGGTCGTCGCCGCGCTCGCGGGCTGTGCCCCGCTCGCGGAGGGCCCCGCGAGCACGTCTCCGGGCGGCGCGGCTCCGACCGGTGCGGTCCGCGCGATCGAGTCGCTCCCCGAGGGCATCCTCGTCGACTATCAGCTCGGGGGCGGGTATGCGCCCGCACCGGGCGTCGAGGGGGTCGTGCGTGATTCGACCGATGTGCCCGAGCCCGGGCTGTATTCGATCTGCTACGTCAACGCGTTCCAGTCTCAACCGGGAGACCGGGAGGAGTGGCTCGACGAGAGGCCCGAGCTCGTGCTCACGGGCGAGGGCGGCGAACCCGTGGTCGATCCCGGATGGCCGGACGAACTCCTCCTCGACACCTCGACGGCGACCAATCGGGCGCGCCTCGCCGAGTTCGTCGATCGCGACATACGCTCGTGCGCGTCTGCGGGCTTCTCCGCCGTCGAATTCGACAATCTCGACTCGTTCTCGCGGTCGGGCGGGGCGCTCTCGGTCGACGCGGCCATGGATTTCGCGAGACTCATCGTCGACCTCGCGCACGAGTCCGGTCTCGCGGCGGCGCAGAAGAACGCCGTCGAGTTCGCCGAACGGGCACGCGCCGAGGCGGGGTTCGACTTCGCCGTCGTCGAGCAGTGCCACGAGTTCGACGAGTGCGCCGTCGTCGCCGCGACCTACGGCGACGCGGTCGTCGACGTCGAATACTCCGACGCCTCGGCCTTCGCGGATGCGTGCGCCGACCCCGATCGGGTGTCGTCGACGATCCGGCGCGACCGCGATCTCACCACTCCCGATTCGCCCGATCACGTGTTCGAGGCGTGTCGCTGACGCCCCTCCGAGGGCCCGGACGGGCGCGGCGCCGTCAGCGCCGCATCCACGCCTCGACCTCGTCGGCGGTGCGGGGGATCCCGCTCGAGAGGTTCTCGGCGCCCGACGCCGTCACGAGGATGTCGTCTTCGATGCGCACGCCGATGCCCCGATATTCTTCGGGCACCGTGAGGTCGTCGGGCTGGAAGTAGAGGCCGGGTTCGATCGTGAAGACCATGCCCTCTTCGAGCACGCCGTCGAGGTAGAGCTCGCGGCGGGCCTTGGCGCAGTCGTGCACGTCGAGCCCGAGGTGGTGGCTCGTGCCGTGCACCATGTAGCGGCGGTGGTATTGCTTGTCGGGCTCGAGTGATTCCGCGGCGTCGACGGGGAGGAGCCCCCACTCGGCGGTGCGCTCGGCGATCACGGTCATCGCGGCCTGGTGGATCTCGCGGAATCGGATGCCCGGTCGCACGATCGCGAATGCCGCGTCGGCAGCCTCGAGCACGGCGTCGTACACGCGCCTCTGCACCGCGGTGAAGGTGCCGTCGACGGGGAGCGTGCGCGTGATGTCGGCGGTGTAGTAGCTCTCGAGTTCGATCCCCGCGTCGAGCAG
The DNA here is from genome assembly GCF_046600695.1 of Marisediminicola sp. LYQ85. NCBI lineage: Bacteria > Bacillati > Actinomycetota > Actinomycetes > Micrococcales > Microbacteriaceae > Marisediminicola > Marisediminicola sp. LYQ85. The sequence continues at coordinate 1,454,880 of NZ_JBKIWO010000001.1, read as the reverse complement.
AATGAGGTCTCCCGGAAGAACCGGACCGTCGTTGCGTGTCCAGTGCAGGATGCACGCGTGCGGACCCGACGCCGCGATCGTGTCGTAGCCCACGGTGTTGCCGTCGGCCCGCGCGCGGCGGTTGAAGGTGCCCTCGATGAGGCGTTCCCCGCGGGGGTGGGCGACGATCGCGTCGAGGTCGCCGATGACATCGTCGAATCCGCGGGCGGTCGCGTCGACGGCGAGCCGCATCTGCTCGATCTCGAAGTCGTCTTTCACGAGTCGGGATTCGCTCGCCTCGCGCTCGAGGTCGGCATCGGTCGGGCCCGTCGTCTCGCTCGCCGGGAACGATCCGTCGACGTGCGGAGTGGTCGAGGTCGAGACGAGGTCGAGGCGTGCGTCGAGGTGCGCATCGATCATGCTGTCGACCGTCGCGTCGATGCCCCGAATGGTCACCGTCTCGGCGGCGGCGCTTTCGATCGCGGCGGGGAGCGCGGTCAGCGATGCCGTGTCGAGACCGAGGTCGACTCCGACCTGGGTGAGTGAGGGGCGAGGTCCCGTCCAGAATTCGCCGATCTCGGGGTTCGCATAGAACTCGTCGGAGTCGCGCCCCGCCGCCTCACGGAAAAAGAGGGTGGCCGTGTGCCCGCCGGAATCGGGGCCGTCTGCGGTCGGGGTGAGCACGAGCACGCTGCCCGGAACGGTGTCCGCTCCCCACGCCGTGAGGTGGGCGAACGCCGAGTGCGCGCGGTACGGGTAGTCGGTGTCGTTGGAGCGCACCTTCGCGGCTCCCGCCGGCACCACGACCGTGACCCCGGGGAATGCCGCGGACAGGCTCTGCCGGCGTGCGGCAGCGAAGGATGCTTGCGGCCTGGCCGAGGGGAGGATGTCGGGTCTGTCGGCCCACCCGCTGCCGATGTAGTCGGTGAACGCGTGCGACACGGGGGTCGTCGAGCGGTTCGATGTCGCGCGGGGCGGGGGAGCGGTGCGGTCTGCCATTCCTCCATTCTGCCACCGGCACCGATTCGTTCCGGGGTTGGGTCGGGGGTGAGGGTGGGGTGGGGCGGCTCAGTCGGTCTCGCGGAGGAGCGTCGCCGTGATGGGGCGGTGGTCGCTCCCGAAGTCGTCGCGGTCGTCGATCACGTGGGCGGAGACGACATCCCATTCCGCCGTCGCCATGACGTGGTCGATGGGGGCCCCGAGTGTCGCGGGCACGCCCGTCGGCCACGTGCCGATCGCCCCTGCTCCCGCCTCGACGGCGGAGTCGAAACAATCGCCGATCGCGGCGTCGCCGTTCGCGAGCGACCCGTAGTGGTCGACCGTCGAGTTGAGGTCGCCCGCGAGGATGATGTCGGAGCCCGTGCACGCGTCGCCCACCCACTCGAGGTCGCTGCGCCAATCATCGAGGAACCCCGGGATGGGGGCGACGGGGTGGGCCGCGACGATCGTCGGCCCGCTGCCGTCGTCGGAGGTCACGACGACCGAGGGCACGACCGAGGTGTTGCCCCGCGTCGAATCGACCGTGTACGTGCCGAGGTCGACGCTCGTGAGCAGAGACGTCGAGCGGGCCTTCGACACGAGGTCGAAGGCGACGGAGTGCACCCACATCGGTCTCCCCGCGTCGCGCAGGATGACGGCCACTTCGGTCGCGGTGATCTGGGTCGTCTCGGGGAGGGAGACGATGTCGGCGTCGGTCTCGAGCACGAGGTCGGCGATGGCTTGCGCGCCCGGGGAGTCGCCGAGCGTGTTCCACGCGAGAACGGTCACGGCGCCCTCGGGCTTCGTCGCCGAGGCGCCGCTCTCGTCGAAGCCGCGAGACGCGAGGATGGCCCCGTTGGCCGCGACGAAGACGAGCAGGAGAACGACGAGCGCGCTTCCCACACGCCGGAAGGGGCGCGACGCGAGAGTGACGAGCAGCACGACGAGCGCGAGGCCGAGGCCGCACAGCGCCGCCGCCGCGCGAAGCGACACCGCTTGCGCGACGAGCGGAGCGAACTGCAGCCCGACGAGTTGGGGCCAGGCGAAGACGAGGAGCACGAGAGCCGAGACCACGACGACGGTCGAAACGATCAGTCGGCGGGTCATGGCGCATTCACCCTAGCGCGGCCGGGTGCGACGACCCTCCGTGGTCGGCGGCGCGCGCGCCGCATACAGGGCCGCGCTCAGGTGCTCGGCCTACGCTTGAGGGATGTCCCGGGTTATCGACCTCCACACGCACAGCAGCGTGTCGGACGGCACGGAGACGCCCGCGCGACTCGTCGCCTCGGCGATCGAGAGTGGTCTCGCCGCCGTGGCCCTGACCGATCACGACTCGACGGCGGGATGGACGGAAGCCGCCGACGCCGCGCGAGGGTCTGCGCTCACGGTCATCCCCGGCATGGAGTTCAGCACGATGTTCGGATGGAAGAGCGTGCACTTGCTCGCCTACCTCTTCGACCCGTCGGATGCCGGAATCGTCGCCGAGACGGCACGCATCCGCGACTCGCGCTTGCGCCGAGCGGAGAACATCGTGTCGCGCATCAGCGCCGACTACGACCTCAGCTGGAGCGACGTTCTCGAGCAGACGTCGCGCGGCGCGACCGTCGGTCGCCCGCACATCGCCGACGCGCTCGTGGCGCGCGGGCTCGTGGCGAACCGCAGTGCCGCGTTCGAGAGCATCCTGCACCCGAGAAGCGGGTACTTCGAGCCGCACTACGCTCCCGACCCCCTCACGGCCGTCAAGCTCGTCGTCGCGGCCGGAGGTGTTCCCGTGCTCGCACACCCCGGCACGCGGGGCGCTTCGGAGGTCATCCCCGAGAGCAAGCTCAAAGCTCTCGTCGGGGCGGGCCTGTTCGGGCTCGAGATCGAGCACCGAGACAACACGGCGAGCGGAAAGCAACGGCTCCGCGAGCTCGCGACGACGTTCGGTCTCGCGACGACGGGCTCGAGCGACTATCACGGCGCCGGAAAGCCCAACAGGCTCGGGGAGAACCACACCGACCCGCGCGTGCTCGAACGGATCATCGAACGCGGAACCGGGTCGGCGCCACTCTCAGCGTGACGCGTGCCGTTCGGGTCAGTTGCCCGCGGGAGGTGTCGCGCCCGGATTGCGGCGACGGGTGCGCTGGCGCGTGCGGGGTGCCCGCGAGCCCTCGTCGGTGCCTGCCGCACCGTCCGAAGACACTGTCGACGCGGTCGTCGATGCTCCCGAATTCGATGCCCCTGAATTCGATGCCCCCGAGTCGGACGAGCCCGCGCCGGAACGCGATCGGCCGCCGCGCGACCTCGAGCCGCCCTCGGTGGGCCGGCTGCGGTCTGCCGCGCGGTCACTCGAGCGTCCGCCGGAACGGTCTCCACCGCGGCCGCCACGGTCACCACCGCGGTCGTTGGACTTCGGCTCGCGGGCCTTGGGCGGGCCCGCGTGGGCGAGCCGCCCGCGCGCTTCGGTGGGGATGCCGAGGTCGCTGTAGAGGTGGGGTGACGACGAGTAGGTCTCGGTCGGCTCCGGCTGACCGAAGTCGAGGGCCTTGTTGATGAGCGCCCACTTGTGCAGGTCGTCCCAGTCGACGAAGGTCACGGCGATACCGGTCTTGCCCGCGCGGCCCGTGCGGCCGGCGCGGTGCAGGTAGGTGTCTTCGTCGTCGGGGATCGTGTGGTTGATCACGTGGGTGACGTCGTTGACGTCGATGCCTCGCGCCGCGACATCCGTGGCGATGAGGATGTCTTTCTTGCCGGCCTTGAACGCGGCCATCGCGCGTTCCCGCTGCTCCTGGTTGAGGTCCCCGTGCACGGCTGCGGCGTTGAACCCGCGGTCGTTGAGCTCTTCGACGAGCTTGGCGGCAGCGCGCTTCGTGCGCGTGAAGACCACGGTCTTGCCTCGACCCTCGGCCTGCAGGATGCGGGCGACGACCTCGTCTTTGTCCATGTTGTGGGCGCGGTAGACGAGGTGCTTGATGTTCGCCTGGGTGAGCCCCTCGTTGGGGTCGGTCGCCCGGATGTGGATGGGCTTGTTCATGAAGCGGCGCGCGAGGGCCACGATCGGGCCGGGCATCGTCGCCGAGAAGAGCATCGTGTGACGCGTGGGGGAGGTCTGCGCGAAGAGCTTCTCGATGTCGGAGAGGAACCCGAGGTCGAGCATCTTGTCTGCCTCGTCGAGCACCATGACCTTGACGTCTTTGAGGCTCAGCATGCGCTGGCTCGCGAGGTCGAGCAGACGACCCGGCGTGCCGACGACCACTTGCGCGCCCGCCTTGAGCTGCTCGACCTGGCCCTCGTAGGCCTTGCCTCCGTAGATCGCCGCGATCTTCGTCGAGCGGTTGGATGCCGCGAGCACGAGGTCTTCGGCGACCTGCACGCACAGTTCGCGCGTCGGGACGACGACGAGTGCCTTCACGCCGGGTTCAGGGTCGGTGCCGAGGGACTGCAGGAGGGGGAGTCCGAAACCGAGGGTCTTGCCCGTTCCGGTCTTCGCCTGGCCGATGATGTCCTGGCGGTTGAGGCCCATCGGAATGGTCTGCGTCTGAATGGGGAACGGCTCGACGATGCCCTTGGAGGCGAGAGCGTCGACCATGTCCTGGTCGATATTGAGATCTGAGAAAGTCACTGAGAATAGCCCGTCATGGAAGCGAGTACGCCCGCTTGTGCATGGGGCGCAGATGTCCCCGTCAGAAGAGGACTTGCCGACAGTTTAGCGCGCCGCCCCCTGAGAGACGGGATCCGCGCGTCGCGCGGCCTCGTCGAGGTGCGCCGCGGGCGTCGGTCTAAGCTGTCGGTCGTGGCTTCCTTCCTCCGTCGGCGTGCGAAAAACCCCGACACCCCGAGGCCGCGCTCTCAGCGCAAGAAGCCCGTCGTCGTCAATCGTGTCGACCTCGCCGAACTCACACCCGATCCGGTCTCCTACCTCGGCCGTGCCGCATACGTTCAGCTCGCTCTCTTCGAAACCGCGTCGAAAGCCGCGATGGCCGCCCCCACGACCGCGGGCAAGCACGCCCTCGCCGAAGTCTCGCGCTTGACTCTCGCGCGCTATCACGGCCTCGTCGCCGAGCTCGGTCGCGCGCACCGCGAGCCGGCCGAGGCCATGGAGCCGTTCCGCCGCAGCATCGACGAATTCCACCGTGTGACCCTCGGGTCGGACTGGTACGAGACCCTCGTGACGAGCTACGTGACCGCGGGTCTGCTCGACGACTTCCTCGTGAGACTCGCGGGGGGTTTGTCAGACGACCAGCAGCGACGCATCGCCATTCTCCTCGCCCCCGATGGGGGAACCGATCTCATCGTCGAGCAGTTGCGCGTCGCGATCGCCGCCAACCCCCGCCTCGCCTCGCGACTCGCGATGTGGGGCAGACGCCTCGTCGGCGACACCCTGCTCGTGGCGAGGTCCGCTCTGTCGGCGCCCGTCGACACGACCCCCGACGAGGCCCGACTCGAGCCCGTCTTCACGGAACTCATCGCCGCCCACACCAGACGAATGGATGCGCTCGGGCTCACGGCCTAGCGGGCGGCTAGGCGGTGCGGCTGAGCCTGTCGAGCTCACGCGCGTCGGCCGCGCGCCGGCGCCGAGGCAGAAGAAAGGCCACCGCGAGCGTCACGGCGACCGTCGCGGTGAGAGTGATCGTCCAGATCCAGCCCCCGTCGAAAGCCCATCCGGCCCACGTGAAGGCCGACCACAGGATCGACGCGGTCACGACGGCGACCGCCGGGATGAGAGCTGTGCCGTGGCTGTCCCGACCCGGAACGGTGTAGCGCACGATCGTTCCGATGATCGCCGCGCCGACGGCGACGAACAGCAGTTCCATGGTCAGGCGACGAAACCGACGCGACGCGACGTGTCCGACCCGATCTCGACGTACGCGAGGGCGGCTGTCGGAACGACGTAGAGCTTGCCCTTGTCGTCTTTGAGAGTGAAGTGGGTCGACTTCGCCTCGAGAGCCGCGCCGACGGTCTGCTCGATCTCCGCCGCGGTCTGCGACGACTCGAAGTTGATCTCACGGGGCGAGTTGGCGATTCCGATTCTGATGTCCACGTCGACAGATTACGACATCGCGAGGGTCGCTCGAGGAGCGTTCGTTGTGAGCGGAACGACGGGCCGATGATGTCGGCACCGCCCGTTAGCGTGGGGGCGTGAGCATCCCGTCCGAGCTGCAGCGCGCCGCGAGCAGCGCTCCCGTCGACCTCGACGAGTCGCAGCGCGCCGTCGTCGATCTCGGTGACGACGTCTCGGCCGCGGTGCTCGGCGCTCCCGGTTCGGGAAAGACCACGACCCTCGTCGAGGTCGTCGCTCAGAGGGTTCTCGACCGCGGGTGGGGTGCCGACCGCGTTCTGGCCCTCACGACGAGTCGCCTCACGGCGACTCGACTCCGCGATCGCCTCGCCGCGCGACTGGCGGTGCCGACCGACGGACCTCTCGCGCGGTCGGCGACGTCGCTCGCTTTCGAGATCGTGTCTGCCGCGGCCGAGCGAGACGGCGCGGAGCCGCTCCGTCTCGTCACGGGCGGTGAGCAAGACAGCGACTTCGTCGGGCTGCTCGCGGGCCACGTGGACGAGCGGGCGGGGTCGCCCGCCGCTGATCCCCACGCTCTCGGTCCGACCTGGCCCGAGCACATCTCCCCGCGCGTTCGACAGACCACGGGGTTCCGCACCGAACTCCGCGAGCTCTACATGAGGTCGACCGAGTTCGGTGTCGGTCCGGCCAGACTGCGCGAGCTCGGGCGTGCGACCGACAGAGCCGAGTGGGTCGCCTCCGCAGACTTCTTCGCCGAATACGACGACGTCGTGAGTCTCTCCCGACCGGGGCAGATCGATGCCGCCGACCTCATGCGGAGGGCGGCCCAACTCATCGACGACGACGCCCTGAGCGCGAGGCTCGGCGCCGTGCGCCTCGTCGTCGTCGACGACCTGCAGGAGGCGACGGAGTCGGTCTTCACCCTCCTTCGGGCGCTCGCGGCCCGCGGCGTGGCGGTGATCGCTTTCGGCGACCCGGATGTCGCGGCCAACTCGTTCCGCGGAGGCGAGCCCAGATCTCTCGGGCTGCTCTCGACGGTTCTCGGCCTCCCCGCCCTCGAGACCCTCACCCTCTCGACCGCGCACCGGCAGGGAACCGAATTGCGCGCGTTCACGAGCGCGATCGTCTCGCGCATCGGCACGGCGGCTGCGGGGCGCCAGCGCGCGGCCGTCGCGGGCGGGAGTTCTGCACAGACGCCGGTGGTGCGCATCGAGGCCCCGACGGCGTCGCGACATCTCGCGGCCATCGCGCGCGTGCTCCGCGAGCACCACCTCGTGGGCGGGGTGCCGTTCAACGACATGGTCGTCGTCGCGAGGTCGGGGTCTCACGTGCCCGCCCTCGCCCGAGCGCTCGCGCTCGCCGAAGTCCCCACGCGCACGAGTGTCGGGGGGCGAGCGCTCCGCGACGACCGCGCCGCCCGCAGCCTCCTCGCGGTCGTCGACGTGGGGCTCCGCCGCACGCCGCTCACGGTCGACAGGGCAGAGTCGCTCCTGCTCTCCCCGTTCGGCGGCCTCGACGCGCTCGGCCTCCGCCGACTCCGACTCGCTCTGCGGGCGGAGGAGATCGCGGGCGGCGGTTCGCGACTCGGAGGCGAGTTGCTCGTCGACGCGCTCGGCAACCCCGGCCGATTCGCGACCATCGATCACCGGGTCGCGCGACGTGCGGCGCGGATGAGCGCGACCCTCGCGGCCGTCTCCGCCGCGGCGACGGCGGGGTCGACGATCGAAGAGCTGCTGTGGCTCGTGTGGGAGCGTAGCGGTCTCGCCGACGAGTGGCGGAGGCTCGCCCTCGGCGCTGGAATCTCGGCGGCCGAAGCCAATCGCGACCTCGACGGTGTCGTCTCGCTCTTCACCGCGGCCAAGCGATTCGTCGAACGGGAGCCGTCGAGCCCGCCCGGAGGTTTTCTCGACGCCGTGCTCGACGCCGCGGTGCCCGAAGACACGCTTTCGCCGCAAGCGCTCGGCGACGCGGTTCTCGTCGTCACCCCGTCCGCCCTCGTCGGCCTCGAGTTCGAGGTCGTCGTCATCGCCTCCCTGCACGACGGCGTCTGGCCCAACCTGCGCTTGCGGGGCTCGCTTCTGCACACGGGCGAGCTCGTCGACCTCGTGACGTGTGTCGACTCCTCGATCGTCGAACCGCGCAAGCAAGTGCTCTCCGACGAGCTGCGGATGTTCGCCCTCGCCGTCTCGCGAGCCCGCAGCCAGGTTGTCCTCGCGGCCGTCGCGAGTGACGACGAAGGGCCGAGCGTGTTCTTCTCACTGCTCCCGCCCGACCTCCCCGTGACCGACGGTTCGACCCTCGCGCCCCTCTCGCTCCGCGGTCTCACCGGGCGGTTGCGACGGGAGCTCGCGCTCGAGCGCCGCCCCGAGAGCGAGCTCGGGCACGCGGCATCCGCCCTCGCCCTGCTCGCCCGCGAGGGTGTCTCGGGAGCGGCCCCCGACGAGTGGCACGGACTGCTCGGCGTCTCGACGACGACACCGATCTACGTCGACGACGAGACGGTGCCCGTGTCGCCCTCGCAACTCGAGTCGGTCGAAGCCTCTCCGCTCGACTGGTTCGTCGAGCGCGTGGCCGGGTCGACGACGTCGCCCACGATGGGGATGGGCACGATCGTGCACTGGGCGATGGAGACGGCGACCGACGAGAGCGTCGACGGGCTCGTCGCGGCGATCGAGAGTCGGTGGGGGGAGCTCGTCTTCGAGTCGCCCTGGGTCTCGGCCCATCAGAGGGTCGTGGCGCGGCGTCTCGCCGCGGGGGTCGCCGAATATCTGAGCGACTTCCGCAGGGCGGGCGGCGCTCTCGTCGACGCCGAGAGCAGATTCACCCTCGAGGTCGGTCGCGCGCTCGTCAGCGGGTCGATCGACCGCGTCGAGCGCACGAGCGACGGCGCCGTCGTGATCGTTGACCTCAAGACGGGAAGGCCCGTGACGAAAGCCGAGGTGATCGCCGACCACGCGCAACTACAGGCCTATCAGCTCGCCTACGCGGAGGGGCGGCTCGACGATGCTCTCGCGAGTCTCGGCGAGCATCGCGGGGGAGGGGCCAAGCTCCTCTTCGTGAAAGAGGGGGTGCGGGGCAAGCTCTACCGCGAAGCGGTGCAGGCCCCGCTGAGCGACGAGGAGCTCGCCGGGTTCCGCGCGCGCATCGAGACCGCGGCGACCCTCATGGCCGCGGCCGAGTTCCGGGGAACCGTCGAGGTCACCGGTTGGGGTGGCAGCGGCTCCGTGTCGAAGCTCCACCGGGTGAGGGCGGTGTCGAGTGATTAGCGCGCTCGACATCGCCGACGCCCTCGAGCGTCCGCGCCCGACGCCCCAGCAGCAAGCGGTCATCGAGGCCGACCTCGCCCCCGCGCTCGTCGTCGCCGGCGCCGGGAGCGGCAAGACCGAGACGATGGCCTCGAGAGTGCTGTGGTTGCTCGCCAACGGTCTCGTGTCGGCCGACCAGGTGCTCGGCCTCACCTTCACGCGCAAGGCGGCGGGCGAACTCGGCGTGCGCATCCGCGAGCGCATCACCGAACTCGCATCCCACGGTCTCGTGTCCGGCGATTACGACTCGTTCGATCCGCCCACCGTCTCGACCTACAACGCCTTCTCGAACCGCATCTTCCGCGACAACGCGATGCTCCTCGGGCGCGACAGCGAGGGTGCCGTGCTCGGCGAGGCCTCGTCGTGGCAACTCGCGAGACGGGTCGTCGTCGCGAGCACCGATCCCCGCGTGCCCGCGCTCGAGCGCAGCGTCGACCAGATCACGAAAGACGTGCTCTCTCTCAGTCGCGCGATGACCGAGAACGTCGTCGATCGCGGCAGCCTCGCCGAGTTCGCCGATCGCTTCGGGTCGATCGTCGATCTGCCCGCCGGCGGTCGGGGGGCGTACGCCGAGGTCGACAAGCTCGCGTCGAGGGTGGGCGCGCTTCCCGTGCTCATCGACCTCGCGGTGCGCTACGACGACGAGAAACTGCGGCGGGGGTTCGTCGAGTACTCCGATCAGGTCGCCCTCGCGCTCGAGATCGTCGACACGGTGCCCGCGGTCGTCTCCGACCATCGCGACCGATACCGGGTCGTGCTACTCGATGAATACCAAGACACGAGCGTCGTGCAGACCTGGTTGCTCGCGCGACTGTTCGCCGAGCATCCGGTGATGGCGGTCGGCGACCCGAACCAGTCGATCTACGGGTGGCGCGGGGCGAGTTCGGCCAACCTCGGCGGGTTCTCGCAGCAGTTCGGTGGCACGGCCGGGGCGCGCCGATTCTCGCTCTCGACGAGCTGGCGCAACGGGAGCGACATCCTCAGGGTCGCGAACGCCATCGTCGAACCTCTCGCGACCGGGGGCAAGGTCGAGGTCGACGAGCTGCTGCCGGGGCCGCACGCGAGCGACGCGCCCGTGAGCGTCGTCTTCGCCGGCGACATCCTGGAGGAGGCGGATGCCGCGGCGCGTTGGCTCGCGACGCGCTTGCGTCCGCTTCCGGGCGAGCAGCCTCGCAGTGCCGCGATGCTCTTCCGCGCGCGCGCGACCCGAGGGGTGTTCATCGAGGCGCTGCGCCGACACGGGGTGCCCTTCCACGTTCTCGGGGTCGGCGGCCTCCTCGACGAACCGGAGATCGCCGACCTCGTGAGCGCCCTGCGCGTGCTCCACGACCCGACGGCCGGTTCGGAGCTCGTGAGGCTCCTCGCGGGGTCGCGGTGGCGCGTGGGGCCGCGCGATCTCCTCGCGCTGCGCGACGTCTCGCGGTGGCTCGCCTCCCGCGACTACGCCCAGAGGCGCATCGCCGACGACGTGCGCGAGGCTCTGCGTGATTCCGTCGCCGACGTCGACGGCGGGTCGATCGTCGACGCCGTCGATTTCGCCGCGACCGCGAAACCCGACCACTCGGTGCTCGAGGGTTTCTCGCCCGAGGGGCTCGAGAGGGTGCGGGATGCCGGTCGGGTCTTCGCGCGCTTGCGATCCCGCGGGGGTCTCGACCTCGTCGACCTCGTCACGATCGTCGAACACGAGCTGCGGCTCGACATCGAGGTCGCCGCCAACGAGAGCCGCGGGGCGGGAAGGGCGCCGATGGACGCGTTCACCGACGCGCTCGACGGCTATCTCGCGGTCGACGAATCCGCGTCGCTCGGGGGGTTCCTCTCGTGGCTCCGCGAAGCGGAGTGGAGAGACGGCCTCGCTCCCCGCCCCGAGGAGCCCGAACCCGGCACGGTGCAACTCATGACCATCCACGGGTCGAAGGGGCTCGAACGCGACATCGTCGTCGTGCCGAGGCTCGTCGACGGCGACCTCCCGTCGAAAGCGGTCGACGGTACATCCGGGTGGCTCGCTCCCGGCGCACTGCCGTGGCCCTTTCGAGGGGATGCCGCCGACCTCCCCCGGTTCGAGTGGGAGACGGCGGAGTCGCGCAAGCACCTGCTCGACAACCGGTCGGATTTCTCCGACGCGGTGCGGGAGCGTCACGTCGCGGAGGAGCGAAGGCTCGCCTACGTCGCGGTCACGCGCGCTCGACACCACTTGCTTCTCACGGGGTCGTTCTGGGCGAGCCAGAAGCTCCCACGCGCCGCGAGTCCGTTTCTCACGGAGCTCGCCGCTCGCGGGGTGATCGCCCCGCTGCCCGAGTTCGAGGAGGGGTCGGAGAACCCGCTCGGGGGCGACTCGGAGACGTTCTCGTGGCCGCTCGATCCCCTCGGCCACCGTCGGCCCGCGGTCGAGCGTGCTGCGGCGCGAGTCCGTGCGGCGGAGCCTCGTGCCGAGGGGGTGTGGGGTGCCGACCTCGCTCTGCTCCTCGAAGAGAGGCGCCGCCGACTCGACCCGCACGCCGCGATCGACATCCCCGTGCGCGTTCCGGCGTCGCGATTCAAGGACTTCGTCACCGAACCCGAGACGGTCGCCACCGCTCTGCGTCGCCCGATGCCCGAGCGTCCCTACCGGGCGACGAGGCTCGGCACGCTCTTCCACTCGTGGGTCGAACAGCGCTACGGAGTGGGAGGAGCGGTCGAGACTCTCGACGCTCTCGATGTCGAACTCGACGATGACGGTGACGCCGTCGATGCCGACAGGCTCGGCGAGCTGCAGAGGATCTTCGAATCGTCCCCCTGGGCCGATCGGGCTCCCGTCGACGTCGAGAGGGAGATCCACCTTCCTTTCGACGGGCGCATCGTCGTGTGCAAGATCGATGCGGTCTACGCCGAGGGGGACCGCTTTCAAGTCGTCGACTGGAAGACGGGTAAGGCCCCGCGAGACGCCGACGATCTCGAGCAGAAGCAGATGCAGCTCGCGCTCTACCGGCTCGCCTACGCGCGGTGGCGGGGGATCGATCCCGAGCGCATCGACGCCGTGTTCTATTTCGTCGCCGACGACCGCATCGTCAGGCCCGATCGCCTCTTCAGCGAGTCGGAGCTCGTCGCGAGATGGCGTGCTGCGCTCACCCCGGCCGCCGCACCGACAGCCGGAATACCCTCACGCGGGGCGAGCGGCGGAGACCGATCCCGGCCGCCCGAGGATCGCCGAGATGAGGGCGTCGACGGGCTCGCGTGACGACGCGGGGTTGGCGAGGAGGGCGAACTCGAGTTCTCCGAGCGAGGGGAGATCGAAGAGCGTCGTGACGTCGATGAGGTCGGGCGGCACCATCGTCTGAGGGAACACCGCGATGCCGATGCCCGCGCGAGCCGCGGCGATGACGCCGTTGACCTCGCGGGTGTTGCACGTGATGCGCCACGTTCGACCCGCCGACTCGAGGGCCGTGATGGCCGCCGTGCGACTGATGCTCGGGGCCTGGTACGCGATCATCGGCACGGGCGCCCCGGTCGCGAGCGTGAGCGACTTGTGGGCGACCCACACGAGTCGCTCGCGCCGCACGACGCGACCGTCGGATGCGCCAGGCTCCTGCTTGACGAACACGAGGTCGAGTTGTCCCGAGGCGAGCCGTCGCGACAGCACTCCGCTCTGGTTGACCGTGAGCTCGAGGTTGATCTGCGGATAGAGCTGGCGGAAGTCGCGGAGGATCTGGGGGAGCTGGGTGAGGGCGAGGTCGTCGGCCGAGCCGAAGCGCAGTCTCCCTCGCATCGCCGATCCCGTGAAGTATGCACTCGCCTCGTCGTGAGCCGCGAGGATGGTGCGCGCGAATCCGACCATGGCGTCGCCGTTGTCGGTGAGGCGCACGTCTCGCGTATCGCGCGAGATGAGCAGTCGACCGGCCGCCCTCTCGAGCTTGGACACGTGTTGCGAGACGGTCGGTTGGCTCAGGCCGAGCTGCTCGCCCGCTCGCGTGAAGTTGAGCGTCGTCGAGACGGCGAGGAAGGTCTTGAGCAGCGTGGGATCGAACACCCCGATAACGTATCATTGCGGTTCGCAATGGCACTTATAGTTGCAATTCGTTCGGCTTATCGAGGCCGCTCTGCCTACTGTTGATCAGTGGCCACGATCATCGACTCCGAGTTTCCCGCCACCGAACCCATCCCGACCATCTCGACGCGGCCGCGATGGCGCGACACCTTCAGTTCGCTCGCCATCCGCAACTACCGCCTCTACGTGTTCTCCCAGGTCGTCTCCAACACGACCGTCTGGATGCAGCGCATCGCGATCGACTGGCTCGTCCTCGAGCTCACCGGCAACGTCGCCCTCGTCGGGGTCGTCGTCGCCCTCCAGTTCAGCCCCATCCTGTTCTTCGGTGCGTGGGGCGGAGTCATCGCCGACCGGTACTCGAAGCGACGGCTACTCATCACGGTGCAGTCGATCGTCGCCGTTCTCTGCGCCGCCCTCGCCGCCCTGACGATCACGGGGGTCGTGTCGGTCTGGCACGTCTTCGTCATCGCGTTCGTGCTCGGAATGGCGTCGGCCGTCGACGGCCCGGCCCGGGCCGCGTTCGTCACCGAGATGGTCGGCAACGCCCACGTGCGCAACGCCATCAGTGTCAACGCGTCGATCTTCCACCTCGGAGGTCTCGTCGGGCCGGCACTGAGCGGTTTGCTCATCGTCGCCGTCGGCTCGGGCTGGTCGATCGGCATCAACGCGGTCGCCACCGTCATGGTCGTGTGCGCCCTCGCGGCGATGCGGGCGTCGGAGCTGCGACCGGCACCCCGCAGCAGGCGGAGCGGCGGACAGATCCGGCAGGCACTGCGCTACGCGGCGTCGAAACCGCCCATCCTGTGGTCTCTCGTGACCCTCTCGTTCGTCTCGACGTTCGGGATGTCGCTCCCCGTGCTGCTCACGGGCATGGCCAACGACGTCTACGAGACCGGCGCGACCGGCTACGGGCTCTACAACTCGCTCGCGGCTGTCGGCGCCCTCACGGGAGCCGTGCTCTCGACACGACGCACGACACTGCGCTTGCGCGGGATCGTGCTCGGGGCCATCGTCTTCGGTCTCGTCACGACCGTCGCGGGGTTCGCGCCCTCGGTCGGCGTGTTCTTCGTCGCCCTCGTGGGCATCGGCCTCACGCGTCTGCTCTTCGCGACGTCGGCGGAGTCGATGACGCAGCTGTCATCGAACGTCGGCATCCGGGGGCGGGTCATGTCGCTCTACATCATGGTTCTGCTCGGCGGTCAGGCCATCGGCGGGCCCGTCATGGGCTGGATCGCCGAGACCTGGGGGGCGCAGACCGGCTTCGCCGTCGCGGGCATCGTGCCCACGATCGCGGGCATCGTCATCGCGGTCATCCTCGCGCGGTCGGGACAACTGAAGTTGCGGGTCGACCTGTGGTCGGCGGGACCGCCCATCTCGATCGTGAAGCGCACCGTGCGTCGTCGCCCCGCCGACGCGCGGCCTAGGCGAGGTCGCGGCCCCCGCGGCCGCGGGGCGCGCGAGACCGGGCCACGCGAGACCGGGCAACGGGAACACGGCTCACACGAGGGCGACCCGCGCGTGCGGGACTCGCGGCGCTAGCCGCTCCGCCCAGTCCTCGTCGGGCTCGACCGGACCGGGGCTACTGGCGCTTCGCGCGGTCGAGCATGTCCTCGACCTCGGCGACGGTCATGACGGGAGCCGTGTCGGTGCCGATCGACCGCTCGAGGTCGTTCTGCACGGCATCGACGAGCGTGTGCAGCATCCGCACCGCGTCGTCGACGATGTCGGTGCTCCGTTCGCGCGTGCCGTGCAGCAGCCATTTCGCGATCTCGAGTTCGGAGTAGAGCGTCGCGCGCTTTCTGATCTGACGATCGGCCGTGCCGCGGGAGTGGGTGTACGAGTCGATGATGGAGTCGGCGACGTCGGAGACAGACGTGCCGAGGGTCCAGAACAGGTCGAGAGCGGGGTCGCCGACACTGAGGGCGTGCCAATCCACGATCCCGGTCACGCGCGACGAATCGGCGAGGATGACGTCGCCCGAGAGACTGCCGTGGATGACGGTCGGGGCATACTGCCAGAGCCCGGCGTCTTCGCTCGCGCGTTCCCAGCGCTCGACGAGAGCCGCGGGAACGAGCCCCGTTGCGATGGCCTGCTCCATGAGGGCGACGGTCGTCGCGTGCGTGTCGAGAGGGCGTGCCACCGCGAGGCCGGCGTCGGTCACGACGCTCGTGGGCAGCGCGTGCACCGCGGCGATGGCCGATCCGATCGACGCGCTCGTGGCGCTGCCCGCCTCGAGGGTCGCGAGGTGCACGGGCTCACCCGGGAGGAAGTCGTAGACGACCGCGCGGGTCGAGCCGACGGCGGTCTGACCGAGAATCGTGTTGACGGCGAACGGCAAGCGGCCCCGCACGCCCGCCGTGAGCGCGCGCAGCGCGACGAGGTCGGCCGAGGCGCGGGACTCCGCGGTCTGGGTGCGGGGAACGCGGATGATCGCGCGCGCGCCGTCGCGCGTGTCGAGCACGGCTTGGTCGTAGCTTCCGAGCTCGCCGGTGCCGAGGCGGTGTGCCGCAGTGACGTCGAGTTCGTCGACTGCTGAGGTGGCGAGCGCGGCTAGAGTGAGGGGGGATCTGGCCATACCGACAGGGTAGGTCACTCGCAGGGACGCCCTCCCCTCGCCACGCAGTATCCCCCCGTCGAAGCGAGAGGTTCCGCCATGTCTTCAGAGTTCGCCGCGCAGCTGCCCCTCGCGCGCCAGGCGATCGATCGCGACTACCTCGCGCGAGCGCGCCCCGATCTCTTCGAGGGCCTGTGGGCGGCTCCGGAGACCCGCGTCATCGCGCTCCATGACGGATCGGCGCTCGCTCGTGGCGCTCGACTCGCCTACCTCGAGCCGCGCGAGGTGCCGACGGCCGACCTGCTCCTCTATCTCGGGCGGTCGAGCGACGCCGCGGCCACGCCGTTCGTCGCCGCGGTGCTCTCCGAATCCGCAGCGGCCACTCTCGGTGACGACGCCGAGTGGGTCGAACTCCGCACCGTCGGGGGCTCGCTCGACGCCCTCGACGCCGGACTCTTCACCGAGGCGCTCGCCCTCGCCAACTGGCACACCTCGCACGCGTTCTCGCCGCGCACCGGCGAGCCGACCCAGCCCGCCCTCGGGGGGTGGGTCAGGCGCGCGGCCGACGACGACCCCGCCGGCTCTCGCGACGTCTTTCCGCGCACCGACGCCGCGATCATCGTGGGGGTCACGGATGCCGATGACCGCATGCTCCTCGGAGCCAACGCGCTCTGGCCCGCCGGCCGCTATTCGCTCCTCGCCGGTTTCGTCGAGCCCGGTGAGTCGCTCGAACACGCCGTCGTGCGCGAGGTCTTCGAGGAGGCGGGTATCCGCGTCGTCGACCCCGTCTACCTCGGTTCGCAGCCCTGGCCCTTTCCGGCCTCGCTCATGCTCGGCTTCCGGGCGACGGTCGAACCGGGCCAGCAGGTCGTGCCCGACGGCGACGAGATCCTCGATCTCCGCTGGTTCAGTCGCGACGAACTCGTCGCCGCGCTCGGCGAGGTGACCCTCCCGGGGTCGACGTCGATCGCTCGCGCGATCCTCGAGGACTGGTTCGGGGGACCGATCGACGACCGAGCGGCCGTATGACCGCCGAGTCACTTCTCACGGGTCTCGATGACGAGCAGCGGGTCGCCGCCGAAGCCCTCCTCGGCCCCGTGTGTCTCCTCGCCGGGGCGGGAACGGGCAAGACGCGGGCGATCACCCATCGCATCGCGTACGGAGTCGCGACGGGCGTCTACCCTCCCGGTCGAGTCATGGCCCTCACCTTCACCTCGCGTGCCGCCGCCGAGCTCCGCGGTCGGTTGCGGTCGCTCGGGGCCGGCGGTGTCTCGGCTCGCACGTTCCACGCGTCGGCCCTCGCGCAGCTCTCGTTCTTCTGGCCGCAAGTGGTCGGGGGCTCGATGCCCCGCATCCTCGAGTCCAAGGGCAGGGTCATCGCGGCGGCCGCGGAGTCGCTCAGGCTCAAGCTCGACACCCCGACGCTGCGCGACGTCGCCGCCGAGATCGAGTGGCGCAAAGTGTCGAGCCTCACGATCGACCAGTATGCGAGCGCCATCCGTTCCTCCCGCGCGGTTCCGGCTGGTCTCACGCCCGACACGACGGTCGCCCTGCATCGCGCGTACGAGGCGATCAAAGACGAGCGCCGCCAACTCGATTTCGAAGACGTGCTGCTCGCCGCCGCGGGCATGCTCGAGACCGAGCCGTGGGTCGCGCAGCAGGTGCGCGAGCAATATCGCTTCTTCGTCGTCGACGAGTATCAAGACGTCTCGCCGCTGCAGCAGAACCTCCTCGAGCTGTGGCTCGGAGAGCGTCAGGATGTCTGCGTCGTCGGTGACGCGAGCCAGACCATCTACTCGTTCGCGGGGGCGTCGAGCGACAACCTCGTGTCGTTCCCGTCGCGCTACCCGCAATCGACCGTCGTGCGTCTCGAACGCAACTACCGGTCGACACCCGCGATCGTCGACACGGCGAACCGCCTCATGCGGGATCGCGCGGGCGCACTCACCCTGCGGTCCGCCGCCGCGCTCGAGGGGTCGGCGGCGTCGGCGCCGCGCAGCCGCGGTGCGGGTGCGACCGTGGGACCGGCACCGTCGGTCACGGGATATCGGGACGACCGCTCTGAGGCGCGAGCGATCGCCGGGCTCATCGCCGATCAGGTCGCCGCGGGCACGCCACCGCAAGACATCGCGATCCTCTACCGCATCAATTCGCAGAGCGCGGCGTTCGAAGCGGCACTCACCGATGTGGGCGTGAGCTACCAGGTGCGCGGGGGAACGCGGTTCTTCGACCTCCCCGAGGTCAAGCAAGCGCTCATGATGATCAAGGGCGCCGCGGTCGCGGGAACCGTCGAGCCGCTCTTCAAAACCGTGAGCGACGTGCTGCGCTCTCTCGGCTGGACCCAGGACGCCCCCGAGTCCCGCGGTGCCGTGCGGGACCGCTGGGAGTCGCTCAACGCGATCATCGGTCTCGCCGAGAGCGCGCCGTCGGCCACGACACTGCGCCAGTTCGCCGACGAACTCTACGAGCGCTCCGCGGGTCAACACGAACCGACGATGGCGGCCGTGACTCTCGCGACCCTGCACTCGGCGAAGGGGCTCGAGTGGGACACGGTCTTCGTCGTCGGCCTCAACGAGGGGCTTCTGCCCATCAGCTATGCGAAGTCGCTCGCCGCGATCGACGAAGAGCGCCGCCTGCTCTACGTGGGTGTCACGCGAGCGCGGAAGCGCCTCTCGCTGTCGTGGGCCGAGACGGCTCCGCAGCGATCGGCGGCGCGCCAACCGTCTCGGTTCCTCGAAGAGCTCCGCAGCCGCACTCCGGGTGCGGACGCCACGTCGTCTCCGTCCGCTCGCCGCTGAGCGCGTCGATCCCCGTTCGCGCGGTCGAGGCGCGATCGCTCCGATTCCCGTCGAGGCGGTCGCCGACGCGACGCGCTGCGGTCGCGGCAGCTTCGATCGCGAGCACCCCGCGGTCGAGCGCGCTCGTGCGGTGCCACACCTGGGTGGCGATGGCGGGCCACGCCGGGTCGGCGTCGGTCCGGTGGCGCTCGAGACAGTAGAGGCACGGGCCCGAGCCCGGTTCGACGAACGGTCCTACACTCACCGAGCGATCGGAGAAGACGACGGGGAGGTGCGGGATGTCGCGGCGCAACCACCGGGTGCGCAGCTCCGGGTCGACGACGTAGTGGGCGACGATGACGACCGCGTCGGGCGGAGTCGCGTCATCGTCGGCGTACGACGCCGAGTCGACGTCGTTTCCGATCGCTCGCGCATCCACGCCGCCGTGCCGGAGCGCGTCGAGCAGCCTGTCGACGGTCGTTCCCTTACCGGTGATCGACACTCGGGGGCGTGCGCGTGCGGGAGAACGATCATCGAGTGCCGGAGCGACGAGCGAGAGAAACCGTGCCAGGTCGTCGGCGTCGCACCCGACGCTCCGCCCGAGCATCTCGAATCCGGAGGGGCTGATCCCGGCCGCGAGGGCGGCGAGCAATCGCTCGTGCGCGTTCGAGACGTCGTCGAGTCTCACGACGGCGACGTCGACGCCGATCTGGAGGCTCGTGGGGTCACGCCACACGAGAGGCAACCGGGGGTCGAGTCGCAGCACCATTCCGTCAGGATGCCACCGGCTCTCGTCTCGCGTCGCCGCGCATCCACAGGCTGCGCAGCCACCTGACGAGCGCCGCGCTCGACTACTTCGGTTCGGGGTCTCCCGGCGTCGAGCCGGGGGAATCGTCACCCGACGGGTCGCTCGGCGAGTCTCCCGCGGGGTCGCCCTCGTGGGGACGGTCGTCGGAGTCGTCGTTGAGCAGATCCTCGATCGCCCGGTCGATGTCGTCGGGCTCGGGAGCGGGCGCGTTCAGTCGCGCGATGAAGGCGGCGGGGTCGTCGATGTCGGCCGTCGTGGGCACGACGTCGGGGTGCGACCAGAGTGCGTCGCGCCGCTCGGCTCCGACGGCATCCGTCACCTGCTGCCACATGGCCGCCGCCTCGCGCAAGCGACGCGGGCGCAGCTCGAGGCCCACGAGGGTCGAGAAGGCCGACTCGGCGGGACCACCCGCGGCGCGGCGCCGACGCACGGTCTCGGCGACGGCGGCCGAGCTCGGCAGGCGCGTCGTCGCCGCGGCCGTGACGACATCGACCCAGCCCTCGATGAGGGCGAGCATCGTCTCGAGGCGTTCGAGCGCCGCGAGCTGGGCGTCGGACTTCGGCGGGATGAGGGCCCCGCTCACCATCGCCTGACGCAGTTCCTCGGGGTTGGAGGGGTCGAAATCGGCGGCGAGTTCTTCGAGCCGGCCCGTGTCGATCCGGATTCCCCGCGCGAACTCCGTGATCGAGGTCATGAGCTGCAGTCGCAGCCACTTCGCGTGGCGGAAGAGGCGCGCGTGCGCGAGCTCGCGCACGACGAGGTAGAGCTGCACTTGGTCGAGGGGGATGTCGAGTCCGTCGCCGAACGCGTCGACGTTCTGGGGTACGACCGCCGATTGCAGCCCGGACTCGCTCGAGGCATCGAGAAGGGGGATGCCGATGTCGCCACCGGAGACGACCTCCGCCGAGAGCTGCCCGACGACCTGGCCGAGCTGCATCGCGAAGAGGGTGCCACCGACGTTCCGCATCAGTTTGCTCGCGCCGTCGATCATGCTCGACATCTCCTCCGGTGCCTGCTGGCGCAGCACCTCGGTGAGCGAGTTGGCGATACTCAGAGCGACGGGCTCGGCGAGTTCCGTCCACACGGGCATCGTGGCGTTGACCCACTCGATGCGGCTCAACTGGCGCGGGGGAGCGGTGAGGTCGCTGATCTCGGTGGCCTCCGAGAGCCACAGTGAAGCGATGGCCACGGCCTGGTCGAGTGCTGCTGCTCCGGTCGGCGTGACAGCCGTCGACTCGGCCGAGGCGATCGCGGTCGCCTGCTGCAGGGCGACATCCCAATTGACGCCGTCACCCTGGTGCTGCATCGCGGCCTGCAGCTGGCTCATGAGCTGGGCGACCATCGCGGGGTCGTCGGGCAAGCCCGCAGCACCGGCGAGCTTGGCGGGATCGATGTCGGAATTGCCCGACAGGAACTGTCGGAGCATCTCGCGGAAATCGTCGTCGGGCTCGTGCCCCGCATCATCAGCCATGCCAACTACGCTAGCTGCTGGCTCGCCCGCGGAACCTGGATTCCGGCGGCGCGGACCCGCCGGGCCGTGCGCCCGTGGCGAACACCCTCGTTGTCGGTCACGACGACCCTCGAGTCTCTCGTGAAAGGACACCGGTGACACTCTTCGCCGACGACACGACCCGCTCCGACGCCGGCACGGGCGAGCGGGCCCCGCGCTCCCGACGCGTCGGCTGGGGGCTCGTGGCTGCGGCCGCCGTCGGCACCCTCGTTCTCTCGCTGCTGCCCTCGCCCTACGTGATCGAGCAGCCGGGGCCCGTCATCGACACCCTCGGCGACGTCACCGTGGCCGAGGAGTCGGTGCCCCTCATCTCGATCCCCGGGGAGGAGACTTTCCCGACCGAGGGGCGCCTGAGCCTCCTCACGGTCAACGTCGTCGGCAACCGGGAGCAGCAGCCCACGTGGTTCGAGGTCGTGACGTCGTGGGCCGACCCGAGTCGCGCGGTCGTGCCCGTCGACGCCATCTACCCGGAGGGGCAGACGGTCGAGCAATCGAACGAGCAGAGCGCGGTCGACATGGAGAACTCCCAGAAGGACGCCGTCGCGGCATCCCTCACCGAGCTGGGATACGACTTCGACAGCACCTTGACCGTCGCGGCGTCCGCGCCCGATTCGCCCGCCGACGGAGTGTTCGTCGAGGGAGACGAGATCGTCTCGGTGAACGGCCGCGCACCCGTCGACGTGACCGAGCTCCGGTCGATCATCGCCGACAACGGCACGGGGTCGCCCGTGGACATCGAGGTGCTGCGCGACGGCCGCGAGACCCCGCTCGATGTCACGCCCGTGATGCTCGAGGGCAGCGATCAGCCCGTCGTCGGAATCTCGGTCGCGACCGAATACGACTTCCCGTTCGACGTCGAGATCCAGCTCGAGCGCATCGGCGGACCGAGCGCCGGCATGATGTTCGCGCTCGGGATCATCGACAAACTCACCCCGGGGTCGCTCACGGGGGGAACCAACGTCGCGGGAACCGGCACGATCACGGCGGACGGGCTCGTCGGTGGGATCGGGGGGATCCGACAGAAGATGTACGGCGCGGCGGATGACGGCGCCACGCTCTTCCTCGCTCCGACGGCCAATTGCGACGAGGTCGTCGGCCACGTTCCCGACGGGCTCACGGTCGTCGCCGTCGAGACTCTCGACGACTCGCTCGAGGCGCTCGAGACCGTGGCGAACGGAGAGGATGCCACGGACCTGCCCACGTGCGCCGCCTCGTGACGCTCGTCGCCTAGCGCGCCTCTGCTCACGCCGCGAACACTCGTCGGCGTATTCGCAGAACCCCCCGGTTAAGATGGTCGGACACAGCCATCAACAGCCAGGAGCACTCTCTTGACTTCTACGGAAGCCCGTCCGGCGTCTCGCACGCGGACCACCCTGGCGATATCGGCAGCGGTCATCGCCGGTCTCGTCATCTTGTTCTTCATCTTCTCGGGTCTCTACACGGACTGGCTGTGGTTCGACCAGCTCGGATTCGGCGGGGTCATCACGACGCAGTGGCTCGCCGCCGCCGGAATGTTCGTGGTCGGATTCGTGGCGATGGCTGTGCCGGTGTTCGCGAGCATCTCGATCGCCTTCCGGTCGCGCCCCGTGTACGCCAAGCTCAACGCGCAGCTCGACCGCTACCAGCAGGTCATCGAGCCGTTGCGTCGACTCGCGATGATCGGCATCCCCGCGGTGCTCGGTGTCTTCGCCGGTGTCGCGACGTCGTCGCAGTGGCCGCTCGTGCTGCAGTGGTGGAACCGTACCCCCACGGGCGATACCGACCCGCAGTTCGGCCTCGACATATCGTTCTATCTCTTCGAGCTGCCCCTCTACCAGGCGGCCGCCGCCTTCGCCTCGGCCATCGTGCTCATCTCGGCGATCGCCGCCCTCGCGACGAGCTACCTCTACGGGGCCCTGCGCCTCAACGGCCGCGAGGTGCGCATCTCGCGCGCCGCACGCATCCAGCTCGCGACCATGGGTGCGATCTACATCGCCCTTCAGGCCGTGAGCATCTGGCTCGACCAGTACGCGACGCTCACGAGTCTCAGCAGCGGCGGACTCCTCGTCGGTGCGTCGTACGCCGACGCCGAAGCCGTGATCCCGGGTCGCGCGATCCTCGCGGGTATCGCCGCGTTCGTCGCACTCCTCTTCGTGCTGACCGCCGTCATCGGCCGCTGGCGCTTCCCGATCGTCGGAACCGCGCTGCTCATCGTCTCGAGCCTGCTCATCGGTTCGCTCTACCCGTTCATCGTGCAGCGCTTCCAGGCCGACCCGAGCGCGCGGACCGTCGAGGCGCCCTACATCGAGCGCAACATCAACGCGACGCGCGATGCCTACGGTGTCGCGGATGTCGTCGAGCAGCCGTTCGACCCCGAGACCGAGACGGAGGAGGGTGCGCTCCGTAACGACGCTGCAACCACTGCCAACATCCGCATCATCGATCCCGCCCTCGTCACGCGCACGTTCGCGCAGCTCGAGCAGTTCCGCCAGTACTACCAATTCCCGCCCGAGCTCGACGTCGACCGCTACGAGATCGACGGCGAAGTGCAAGACACCGTCATCGCGACGCGTGAACTCGATCTCGAGGGCCTCGGCTCGGCGAACACCTTCTACAACCGCACCTTCGTCTACACCCACGGTTACGGTCTCGTCGCCGCCTACGGCAACCAGCGCTCGCCCGAGGGTCTGCCGGTGTTCCTGCAGTCGGGAATCCCGAACGATGGAATCCTCGGCTCCGACTTCGAGCCGCGCATCTACTTCGGTGAGTCCTCGCCCGACTTCTCTATCGTCGGTGCGCCCGAGGGTGCGCGCGACGTCGAGCTCGACTACCCGTCGGGTGAAGACGAAGAGGCCGACAACGCCACCACGACCTTCGCGGGCGACGGTGGACCGACGCTCGACAACGTCTTCAAGAAGCTGCTCTACGCGATCAAGTTCCAGTCGGAGCAGATCTTCCTCTCCGACGCCGTGAACGACGAGTCGCAGATCCTCTACGACCGTGATCCGCGCGAGCGCGTGCAGAAGGTCGCGCCCTACCTGACCCTCGATAGCGACGCCTACCCGTCGGTCGTCGACAACCGGGTCGTGTGGATCGTCGACGGATACACGACGAGCAACAACTACCCCTACTCCGACCGCCAGCAGTTGAGCAACGCGATCGTCGACACGAACACGCCGCAGCCGGCCTACGCGATCGACAACATCAACTACATCCGCAACTCGGTGAAGGCCACTGTGGACGCGTACGACGGCTCGGTCACGCTCTACGCGTGGGATGCCGAGGACCCGGTGCTCGAGACCTGGCAGAAGATCTTCCCGACCTCCGTGCAGCCCATGGAGGAGATGTCGGGTGAGCTCCTGTCGCACGTGCGCTACCCGGCCGACCTGTTCAAGGTGCAGCGAGCGATTCTCAGCACCTACCACGTGACCGAGAGCGACTCGTTCTACTCGAACGACGACGCCTGGATCACGCCGAACGACCCGACCGAGTCGGCGGCGACGGCAGCGTTCCAGCCGCCGTACTACCTCTCGATGCAGGTGCCCGGTGCTGACGAGCCCGACTACTCGCTCTACTCGACCTACATTCCCCAGGCCTCGGGAGAGGGAACGCGAAACGTTCTCACGGGCTATCTGGCCGTGAACGCGAACGCCGGGTCGGCCGATGGTGAGGTTTCCGACACCTACGGGGAGTTCACCTTGCTCACCCTGCCGCGTCAGACGACGGTCCCCGGCCCCGGTCAGGTGCAGAACGACTTCAACACCGACACCGAGGTGGCGAACCAGCTCGCACTGCTCACCCGTGGTGACACGACGATCGAGCGAGGCAACCTGTTGACCCTCCCGGTCGGTGGCGGTCTGCTCTACGTCCAGCCCGTCTACGTGCAGTCGACGGCGGAGACGAGCTACCCCATCCTGCGGAAGGTGCTCGTGTCGTTCGGCAACCAGATCGCCTTCGAGGACACCCTCGACGCCGCACTGGACTCGCTGTTCGGAGGCGACTCGGGAGCCGATGCGGGTGACGGTGACGTGATCGTCGATCCCGACGACATCATCGACCCCGACGCCGACCTCGAGACGCCGACAGAGCCGGCCGAGCCCGACCCGGAGCCCGACACCTCGGATCCGGAGCCGACGACGCCCGGCGCTGGCGACAGCCCTGAGCTGCAGGCGGCCCTCGCCGACGCGCAGCAGGCGCTGCAGGACCGTGAAGAGGCATACGCCTCGAACGACCTCGTGGGTGCGGCGGAAGCCGACGAAGCGCTGCAGTCCGCAATCGAACGGGCCCTCGCGGCCGAGTGATGTCCCACGGTTGACCGCTAGCGCGGCCATCGTGTGAACGGCGTCCGGCTCAGGCCGGGCGCCGTTCGCACGTTCGGCAGAGCAGGAGCGTCACGAGCACGCGATCCGTCTGGTAGTGTTGACTCTTGTGCCGCGGGGTGGAGCAGTTCGGTAGCTCGCTGGGCTCATAACCCAGAGGTCGCAGGTTCAAATCCTGTCCCCGCAACAAGCAGGTCCCGGAAGCTTCGGCTTCCGGGACCTTTTTCTTTGCGCTGGTCGAGTGTCGTGTCGCGCCGTCGAGTCTCGTCAGACGGCGGCGTCGCATCCGCAACTCCGGCGGATGATGAGCTCCGCGGGCAGCACGTCGTGCGTCTCGCTCGTGTCGGATTTCTTGAGCTTCTCGATGAGGCGCTTCATGGTCCACTCGGCGACGTTGTCGATGTCGACGTCGACGGTCGTGAGGCGCGGAAACGCTCGCGCGGCGGTTTCGGTGCCGTCGTAGGAGACGACCGCGATGTCGCTCGGCACGAAGAGGTCGCGCTCGCGGATGGCCCCGATCGCCCCGACCGCTTGCACGTCGGAGACGACGAAGAATGCCGTGAGGTCGGTCGATTCGAGGAGGTGGAGCGCCGCCGTGTGTCCGGAGGATCGGGTGAAGTCGGCAGCCCGATAGAGGAGGTCGTCTCCCGCCTCGAGCCCGGCGCGCTCCATGGCGAGCCGCCAGCCGTTCACGCGGTCCTCGGCGATCCCCGCTGCAGCTGCCGACGGCCCCGTGATGCACGCGATGCGCTTGTGGCCGTGCTGTTCGATCAGGTGGGTGACTCCCGCAGCAGAACTCTCCACCGACTCGGTCGTGATCGTCGAGATGCCGCGTCCGTGTTCCACGCGGTCGAGCACGATAACGGGCGTGCCCCGTCGCGCGATCGTCGCGAGCAGGTCGGGGGCGTGGGCACCGAGCAGGATGAGGGCATCGACCTGACGATCGACGTAGGTCGAGATGTATTTCTTCTCGCGAGTGAGATCGTGACCGATCGTGCCGATGAAGAGCACGTAGCCCAGGTCGTAGGCGATGTCTTCGACCGCACGAACGAGGCTCGCGACCACGGGGTTGGCGAGGTCGGGAACGAGAAGGCCGAGCGACATCGTCGACGACCGTCGCAGGGCCTGCGCGATCGCATTGGGTCGATACCCGAGCTCGCGGATCGCGTCTTCGATGCGGGATCGCGCGGCCGCCGAAACGGGTCGGGATCCCGGGTTGAGCACATAGCTGACGACCGCCGGCGACACGCCTGCTCGACGTGCGACATCCGCTCGCGTGACTGCCACAGACAAACCCCCCGGCCTAGTTTCTGGGTCGAGCCTACCTTTCCGCGCGATCACGATTGGGGGCTGGACTGAGGATGCCTCGACACGCTATGCGTCGGGCGACACGGCTCAGCCGGGGTCGCCCGATCTAAGCTGGGAGCATGCTGCCGACCCCGGACTCCGTCGCTCTCGCCGTCGCGCAGTTCGCCCCCACCACCGACGCGGCGAAGAACCTCCGCGACATGGCCTCGCTCGCCGACACGGCCGTCGCTCGGGGCGCGTCGCTCCTGGTGTTCCCCGAGTATTCGGCGTTCTTCGAGCCGCAGATCGGCGAGGCATCCCTCGCGGCGGCCGAGGGCCTCGACGGCGAATTCGTGCGGGGGCTCGCCGCCCTCGCTGAGCGCACGGGTGTTCATGTCGTCGCGGGAATGCTCGAAGCGACCGACGATCCACGACGGTTCTCGAACACTCTCGTCGCCGTCGACCCCGCCGGTGCCGTCGTCGCGACGTACCGCAAGCAGCACCTCTACGACGCGTTCGGCCAGCGTGAGAGCGATTTCGTTCTCGCGGGGTCCATCGCCGAGCCGGAGACGTTCGTCGTCGGCGACCTGACGGTCGGGCTGCAGACGTGTTACGACATCCGCTTTCCGGAGGTCACCCGCACCGTCGTCGACGCAGGAGCCGACGTCGTGGCCGTTCCCGCGGAGTGGGTGCGCGGCCCCCTCAAGGAGCACCACTGGCGCACCCTCGTGACGGCACGCGCGATCGAGAACACCGTGTACGTCGCCGCGGCCGACCACGCCCCGCCGATCGGCGCGGGCAACAGCATGATCGTCGACCCCATGGGAGTCGAACTGGCGACCGTCGGCGACGACACGGATATCGCGGTCGCCTGGGCGTCGTCGGCGCGCATCGCGTCTGTCCGTGACACCAATCCTGCCCTCCGATTGCGGCGGTTCACGGTCGTTCCCCGCGACTAGGTGCGCAGCCTGAGCGGGCCGGCTCAGCGGGTCGACAGCCCCGCGAGCCGGTTCGACGCCTCGTTGAGCACATCGAAGCGCTTGCAGAACGCGAAACGCACGAGCGAGCGGTAGTCCGCGCGGTGTTCTTCGCGCACGAAGGCGCTCACTGGCACGCCCACGACCCCCGCGAGCGAGGGCAGGGCACGGCAGAACTCGCCCGCGTCGTCGAAGCCGAGGGCGGCGGCATCCGCGACGACGAAGTAGCCACCCTCGGGAGTGGTGATGCTGAAGCCGGCTGCCGTGAGACCCGCCGAGAGCACATCCCGTTTGCGCTTGAGGTCGGCCGCGAGCCCGCGGAAGAACTCGTCGGGCAAGCGGAGGCCCACGGCGATCGCCGGCTGGAAGGGAGCGCCGTTCGCGTAGGTGAGAAACTGCTTGATCGCGAGGATGACCCGCACGAGTTCGCGCGGCGCGGTGAGCCAGCCGACCTTCCACCCGGTGGTGCTGAACGTCTTGCCCGCACTCGAGATGGTGATGGTGCGCTCCCGTGCCCCCGGGAGCGTCGCGATCGGAATGTGGGGGAGGTCGAAGAGCAAGTGCTCGTAGACCTCGTCGGTGACGATGAGAGCGTCGTGGGCGTGCGCCGCCTCGACGATCACCTCGAGCGCCGCACGGTCGAGCACGGTGCCCGTGGGGTTGTGGGGGTTGTTGACGATGATGAGCCGCGTGCGGTCGGTGATCGCGGCTCGGATGTCGTCGTGGTCGGGTTGGAAGTGCGGCGCGGGCAGCGGCACCGTGCGGTGAACAGCCCCGCTCAACCCGATGGCGGCCGCGTATTCGTCGTAGAACGGCTCGAAGGTGACGATCTCGTCGCCCGCCTCGACGAGCGCGAGCACAGTGGCCATGATCGCCTCGGTCGCACCGGCGGTCACGAGAACCTCGGTCTCGGGGTCGACGTCGAGAGCGTAGAAGCGACTCTGGTGCTCGGCGATCGCGGTGCGGAGCTCGAGCGTGCCGAGCCCCGGCGGATACTGGTTCACACCAGCGGCGATCGCCTCTCGAGCAGCGTCGAGCACTTCGCGCGGGCCGTCTTCGTCGGGAAACCCCTGACCGAGGTTGATCGCCCCCGTCGTCGCGGCGAGGGCGGTCATCTCGGCGAAGACTGTCGGGCGCAGCTCGCCGTCGACTCCGAGAAGCATCGCCGAGCGGGCCGTGCGCGCCCACGCTCCGGGAATAGTCAATTCGTCACCAGCACTTCGTCGAGGAGTAACCAACCTAACGCCGAGCCGCTGAACGGCGGTGTTGTGGAGAACGCTGGCGCCCGCCACCACGCGTGTTCTAGCGTCATCGCATGAGCTCGCCCCTCCGCCCCGCGCGCGTCGGTGCGTTCGGTGCTGCGGCGATTCTCACGGTGATTCTCGCCGGATGCGCGACGGCCGCGCCGACACCCGCGCCGTCAGCTTCGCCGCAAAGCGACCCGGTCTTCGCCACCGAAGAGGAAGCGCTCGCCGCGGCCGAGGAGGCGTACGCGGAGTACCTCGCGGTGTCGGACGAGGTTGCGCAGGACGGGTGGGCTGACACGAATGCTCTCCACGATGTGGCTCGTTCGGAGGCTCTTCAGCAAGACCTCGAAGATGCTGCAATGCTTTCCGGAGAGGGCAACGCGCAGATAGGTCAGACGACCTTCTCCAGACTCCGTCTCCAGGACTGGGGAAGCGAGAAGGCCTTGACTGCCTACGTTTGCCTCGACGTCTCGGCTGTAGACATTGTCAACGAAGACGGGGACTCGACGGTTCCAACTGAACGCCTCGACCTCTATCCCCTCGAGATCGAGTTGGCCCACGTCGACGGATCCACCGACGACCTCCTCTTAACAAGAAGCGATCTATGGTCCGGCGAGAACTTCTGCTGACCGTATTCGCCGTCATGACCTTTGTCGTCGGCGGCGTTGTCTCGCCGACGAGCCCAACGTGCTCGAGAGCGATGGCGGCTGCGGGGCTCTGCCCACCACCCTCCGCATCCGTCACGCCCGACGGGGTCGAGCTCGGGGGGTCGGTCACGACGCCCGGTCGGCCCCCGGCACCCGGCGCACAGGTCGGGCCCGGCGCGGGCGCACCCGGCGGGGCGGCGCCCGTGCTCGAGGAGCCGCAGTGCGACCCCGCCGTCGAGGTGTGTCGCGACGGGTACACCGTCACGGGGCCGTCGGATGAGCCCGAGGAGGAGGCTCAGCGCGCGATCACGCT
Source organism: Marisediminicola sp. LYQ85 (assembly GCF_046600695.1). Classification (NCBI taxonomy): domain Bacteria; kingdom Bacillati; phylum Actinomycetota; class Actinomycetes; order Micrococcales; family Microbacteriaceae; genus Marisediminicola; species Marisediminicola sp. LYQ85. The sequence continues at coordinate 1,425,177 of NZ_JBKIWO010000001.1, read as the reverse complement.
GAGCGACATCGCGGGGTTCGACGCGTCGAGCGGCACGCACGGGATGCAGCCGAACGGGTGGTCGATCATCGGGCTCGAAACCAACTTCTTCGTCGATGCTCGAACCCACATGCGGCAGGGCAGCCTGCTCGGCGAACCCGCGTCGGTGCGTTTCACTCCGGTCGCCTACCGCTGGGACTACGGCGACGGCACGACAGTCGTGCGCACGACGGGAGGAGCGCCGTGGGCGGCCGGTCGAAGCAACGAGTTCACGGCGACCCCCACGAGTCACGCCTACTCGCGGGCGGCGACCCACACGGTGTCGGCGAGCACCGACTACCGCGCCGAATACCGCTACAGCGACGGGGGCCCGTGGGTGTCGATCGACGGCACCGTGACCGTCGCGGCCGACCCCCTCACGGTGCGGGTCGGCACCGCAGACACCGTGCTCGTCGACCGCGATTGCGCGGCGGGGCCCCGCGGTCCCGGCTGCTGACGCAAGCGGTTCGTTCGCATCGGCCCGACAGCGCCGGCACCGACCAGCTCCGCAGGAACAAGCGAATGCCCTCCGCGCTCCGAAGAGAGGGGGTCGATGATCGCTCGATCGAGTCATCACCGCCTCACAGCAGCGACAAATACAATGTCCAGGTTGTCGCCGGATGCTGGCAGCGCTTGAAAGGAGCACCATGACCGACAACAACGATCGTCCCGACACAGGCGAGGCGAGAGACGACGTGAACGCACCGCAGAGCCCCGCCCCCACGCCGCCTCCCGCGCAGCCGACCGAGAGCACCCCCTCGGCGCCCAGCACCCCGTCGACGCCCGCCGCGACTGCGGCTGAGACGCCCGCGCCGTCGACGCCTGCCCCGAGCGCTCCCGCCGCCTTCACCCCGCCGGCCGGGCAGGCCGCGGCCGACACGCGATCGAACCCCTACGCGTCGACTCCTCACGCACCCGGACCCCAGGCGTCCGCGTACTCCGCGCCCACCCCGCCTCCCGTTCCCGGGCAGCAGCCGACGGCGCCGCTCTACGGTGCAGCGGCGGCACAGGGAGGCCTCTACGGCCAGAACGGCGCACAAGGTCCGAACGGCGCACAGGGTCCGAACGGCGCGCACGGCCAGACCGGCGCGTTCGGCCAGCCTGCCGCCGCCGGTTCGTCTTCGACCGCGCCGAAGCAGAAGCGCGGCGCCGGAGTCGGGCTCATCGCGGCGATCGCGGTCGGCGCGCTCGTCGGCGGTGTGTCGGGAGCGGGTGTCACCGCTTTCGCCATCACGGCCATGCAGAACTCCGGAGGGTCGAGCGTCGTCTCGGGCCCCGCGAACATCACGGTCAACGACGCCGACGACGCGACCGCCATCACGGCGGTCGCGGCATCCGCCGGACCGTCCGTCGTCACGATCTCCGTCGAGAACTCGAACACCGGGGGCACCGGCTCCGGCGTCATCCTGAGCGACGACGGTTACATCCTCACGAACGCACACGTCGTGTCGATCGACGGTGCGGCACCGACCTCGGTGTCGGTGCAGACCTACGACGGTCGGCTCCTGCCCGCCGAGCTCGTGGGCACCGATCCGATCTCCGACCTCGCCGTGATCAAGGTCGACGCGACCAACCTCCAGGCCGCCGAGTTCGCCGACTCGAGCGAACTCAACGTCGGTGATACCGCTATCGCGATCGGCGCGCCGCTCGGTCTCGCCAACACGGTGACCAACGGCATCGTCAGCTCGCTCAACCGCAGCATCACGGTCGCCTCGTCGGCGGCGCCGCAGACCCCCGACGACCAGAACCTCGACGAGACCGACCCCGACGAGGGACCGTTCGACTTCTGGCGCTTCGACACCCCCGAGAACGAGGGTGAGGGTCAGCAGCCGACCGCGTCGTCGACGATCGCGCTCTCGGTGATCCAGACGGATGCCGCGATCAACCCCGGCAATTCCGGTGGCGCGTTGCTCGACTCCGAGGGTCGAGTCATCGGCATCAACGTCGCGATCGCGAGCGCCGGATCATCCGAGGGCACCGCGGGAAGCATCGGTGTCGGGTTCGCCATCCCGTCGAACTTCGCCGAGCGCATCGCCGACGAGATCATCTCGGGCGGAACCGGAACCCACGGGCTCCTCGGGGCGAACGTCTCCGAGGTCTCCGCCGACACGGCGACCGTCGTCGGAGCGCTCATCCAAGACGTCGTGGCCGACGGTGCCGCGGCAGAAGCCGGATTGCAAGCGGGCGACATCGTGACCTCGGTCAACGGCATCCCCGTGACGAGCGCGACCGACCTGACCGCGCAGATCCGGGCCCTCGCTGCCGGAGCAGACGCCGAGATCAGCTACGTGCGAGACGGCACGCCGGCCGAAGTCGATGTGACCCTCGGGTCGCTCGAGTAGCGACTGGTCGCGGCCCGACCGCAGACGACGACAGATGCCCGCGGCGCACTCCGGTGCCCCGCGGGCGTCGTCGTGTCGGCTGTTAGGCTCGATGGAGCTTCCGGCAACGGCCGTCGTAAGCGAAGAGACCCGATCCGGCCGCGACTGGATAGCACGTGAGCCCAACTGATACGCCGCAACCCGGGGTCTCGTACATCATGCCCGTGCTCAACGAGGTCGATCACATCGAAGCGGCCGTTCTGAGCCTCACCGATCAGGACTATCCGGGTGACATCGAGGTCGTTCTCGCCCTCGGGCCGAGCGTCGACGGCACCAACGCCGTCATCGACGAACTCGTGCGGGCAGACCCGCGCATCGTGCGCATCGAGAACGAACTCGGATCGACCCCCGGCGGGCTCAACGCGGCCATCAGGGCGTCGACCCACCCGATCGTCGTGCGCGTCGACGCGCACTCGGTGCTCCCACGCGACTACACGCGCATCGCCGTCGAGACCCTCGTGCGCACGGGGGCCGACAACGTCGGCGGCATCATGCGCGCCGAAGGCACGACCCCGTTCGAACGCGCGGTGGCGACGGCCTACGGCGCCCGCGCCGGTCTCGGGGGCACCCCCCACCACGTCGGGGGTGTCGAGGGTCCGTCGGAGACCGCCTACCTCGGGGTCTTCCAGCGTCACCGCTTGCTCGAGGTCGGCCTGTTCGACGAGAACATCAAGCGCGGGCAGGACTGGGAGCTCAACCGGCGGTTGCGTTCCACCGGAGGCACGGTGTGGTTCACCCCTCACCTCGTGGTCACCTACCGTCCGCGGTCGAACCTCCGCGCGCTCATCCGCCAGTTCGTTGCGACGGGTCTCTGGCGGGGGGAGCTCGCGCGGCGCTACTTCCGAGCGAACTCGCTCCGCTACTTCGTTCCACCGCTCATGGTCATCGGTGTCACCCTCGGCCTCGTCGTGGGGATCGCGGGCCTCGCGCTGCTCGGTTCCGGAGCGGGTTGGCTTGCGTTCGCTCTCGTCGTTCCCGGCGTCTACGTGCTGTTCGTCGCCGCCGCGACGGTGCCGGTCGTGCGGGCGCAGGGCGTCCGCAGCGCGCTCTGGTATCTCATAGTCTTGCCGTGCATCCATTTCGCATGGGGGTCGGGTTTCGTCCTCGGTTTCCTCAAACTCACGAAGAACATCACGGCACACACAGGAAGGTGACGCGTGACCTCACCTGTCTCCGAGCGGCGCCCGTCGTCGATCGCCGAATTGCGCGAGATCACCCAACCTCCCGAGGTGCGCGAGCGTGCCAACGCCGAACACTGGACGGCCTCGCTCTACCTCCGCGACCTGTCGCCCTACCTGACCTGGTGGCTCCTCAAGACCTCGATCTCGGCCAACGGGGTCACGGGCATGATGATCCTCGTCGGGTGGTCGACCGCGGCGGCCCTGCTCATCCCCGGCGTCGGCGGAGCGGCCCTCGCCCTCGTGCTCGGTCAACTGCAGATGCTCGTCGATTGCTGCGACGGGGAGGTCGCCCGCTGGCGCAACACGCGGTCGCCCGCCGGCGTGTTCCTCGACAAGGTGGGCCACTACTCGACCGAGGCCCTCATCCCGATCGCCCTCGGCATCCGCGCGGCCGGTTATCCGTTCGATGTCCCAGCCGATTTCGCCTGGACGACGATCGGTTTCGCCCTCGCCCTCGTCATCGTGCTCAACAAGGCGCTCAACGACATGGTGCACGTCGCGCGCGCGGGCGCCGGTCTTCCCAAGCTCGCCGACCGCAAGGGCGAAGCGGAACCGAGCGCCAGGATGATCGCGCGCTTGCGTCGCGCCGCCCGATTCGTGCCGTTCCACCGCCTCTACCACTCGGTCGAACTCACGATGATCACGTTCGTCGCGGCCCTCATCGGACTCGCCGTCGGCTCTCCGCTCGTCGACCGCATCCTCGTGGGCGCCCTCCTGCCGCTCGCCCTCCTCGCCCTCGTCGGGCACTTCGTCGCCATCATGGCGTCGAAGCGCGTGCGCGGGTGAGCGGCCGACCCACCGTCGGCGCCGTTCTCCTCACGCAGGGCACGCGGCCAGTCGATCTCGAGCGGGCACTAGAGAGCATCCTGCGGCAGCAGCACGTCGACGTCGTCGTCGTCGTCGTCGGCAACGGATGGAGCCCGCAGGGCTTGCCCGCCGGGGTGCGCGCTCTCGCGCTCGACGAGAATCTCGGCATCCCCGCCGGTCGCAATCGGGGCGTGCCGCTCGTCGAGGGGGAGTACCTCTTCTTTCTCGACGACGACGCGAGCGTGCCGAGCGAAACCTTTCTCGCCGACGCGATCGCCCTCCTCGGCCCGGGGTCGACGATCGGGCTCGTGCAGCCGCGCGTCGTCGATCCGAGCGGGGCTACGAATCCACGGCGCTGGGTGCCGCGCATCCGCAAGGGGGAGGCGACCGAGTCCGGCGACGTCTTCTCGGTGTGGGAGGGTGCCGTCGTGATGCCGCGCCGCGTCTTCGATCGCACGGGTGGGTGGGCTGAACCGTTCTTCTACGCACACGAGGGCATCGAGCTCGCGTGGCGCGTGTGGGATCAGGGGTTGCGCACGTGGTACGCGGGCGACCTCGTGGCCCATCATCCGGCGATCACCCCCACCCGGCACTCCTACTATTACCGGCTCAACGCCCGCAATCGCGTCTTTCTCGCGCGACGCAACCTGCCCGTCGTGCTCATCCCGTTCTACGTCGCGTCGTGGACCGGAGTGCAGCTTCTGCGCTCCGTGCGCAACCCGATGGGGCTGCGGTCGTGGTGGGCCGGATGGATGGCCGGCTGGCGCGAACCGGCGGGGGAGCGTCGCCGTATCAGGTGGGTAACGGTGTGGCGCATGGCGAGGGCCGGTCGACCGCCCCTGATCTAATGGAGTGTCCCCCACCGGACCACGTTTGTCCCCCTAGCAACTGGAGTTCGCCCGATGCCGCTGCGTGACGATGTGAGCACCGGACTCCGACTCGCGAGGTCGCTGTGGCGCTCCCGCATCACCCGCCGACGCCTCGCACGCATCGCCCCGACGATGTCGAGACCGGCACCGGGCACCGTGCAGATCGCCGTCTACTTCGCCGACGCCGAAGTCAATCTCTATCAGATCCGTCAGTGGTACGGCCCGCTCGCCGACCTCGCGACGACGTGGCCCGTCACGATCATCTCGCGATCACCCGCAGCCGCCCTGACCCTGTTCGACGAGTCGCCCGTGCCGGTCGTCTACGCGCGCCAAGTGGCCGATCTCGAGCAGGTCATCGCCGATCAGGATCTGCGCGTCGTGCTCTACGTCAACCAGAACTCCCGCAACTTCCAGATGATGCGCTACAGCCGCATGTGGCACGTGTTCATCAATCACGGCGAGAGCGACAAGATGTACATGACGACCAACCAGTTCAAGGCCTACGACTACAGCCTCGTCGCGGGCCAAGCGGCCCTCGACCGTCTCCGTCGCAAGCTCTGGGACTACGACCTCGAGAAGCGCGCGATCCCGATCGGACGCCCTCAGACCGACCATCTCGAGGGAGTTCCGCCGTTCCCCGCCGACGACCGCGTCGTCGTGCTCTACGCGCCCACGTGGGAGGGAGACCGCGCCGCCGCCTCCTACGGGTCGATCGTCTCGCACGGCCTCGCCGCCGTGCGCGCGCTCGTCGCGACGGGGCGTCACCGCGTGATCTACCGTCCGCACCCGCGCAGCGGCGTCGTCGACGCCGACTACAAGGCCGCCAACGACGAGATCATGCGGATGCTCACGGCCGAGAACCTGCGCGATCCGTCAGCCCATCACGTCGTCGACACGGGCGCCGAGCTCGGGTGGCAACTGCGGGTGGCGGATGTCGCGATCACCGACATCTCGGCCATGGTCTACGACCGCCTCGCGACCGGCAGGCCCATCATCGTCACGCGCCCCGTGCACGACGACGCTCTCGTCGACCTCGACGGTTTTCTCGGCGACGCGGATTGGCTCGACGCCGCGGAGGCGACGAGCGTCGTCGACGTCGTCACGCGCGTGCTCGTGAGCACCGAGTCGCAAGAGCGCCTGCAGAGCTGGGTGCGGCACCACTTCGGTGACACGACGGCGGGTGCGGCCACCCAGCGATTCCGCACGGCCATCGAGCACCTCATGGGGGAGTGGGAGACCCACGCGGCGCTGCACCCCGCCACCTCAGACGACGCGGGCGATCACGCGCTCTCCGACCTCCCGGTCGCGAACACCATCACGCCGGCTGACGACGATGACGAGACGATCATCCGCCGGGTGTGACCTCGCCGGACTCGATCGCGGAATCGCGGCGACCCCGGATCTTCATGCGGCCCCGCAGCGCTCGCAGTGCCGGCCTCGGGGTGTCGGTGCTCGCGCGCGGCTCGAGCTCGACGGGAAAGTCGATCGGGGGTGGACCGAACGCCTCGCGAGAGCTCGTGACCACCCGACGACCGAGCATGTGGTTTCCGGTTCCGCCGATGACGGCGCCGATTCCGAAGGGAATCGTGCGGCCGAGCACCGAGGTGCCCTGCGAGGTCGCGAATCGGCGCACGAACGACCGCTTGATGCGATCCCCGATCTGACCGACGGCCGCTTTCGGCAGGTTCTTGGTGACCATCTCGCCCCAGAACCCGGAGCGGCTCGGTCCGGCGCCGGTGACCTGGGCCGCGAGCTGGCGCACGAGGTCCGAGCCTCCCGTGCCGAGCATCATCGCCATCACGAGGGTGCGGGCACGCTCGGGGTCGCTCACGGCGATGCCGTGCACCTCGGTGACCGACTGGGCGAAGAGCGCGCTCGCCTCGAGGAATCCCGCGGTCTCGACGCCCGAGAGGGCGAGCGAGACGCCGACGCCGACGCCAGGGATGACGGCGCTCGCGCCGACGGCGGCACCTCCGCCCGTCACCGCGGTGAGGTAGCGCCGCTCGAGAATCTGGATCACTCGAGCGGGTGAGGCGTCGGGGTGGTGCTTGCGGATGCTGCGCACGTGAGCCACGACGAGGGGACGCTGCACCGAGAGCAGCCGTTCGATTCCGCGTTCCACCTCGGCGGGCGTGGAACTGTCGGTGGGGGATCCAGTCACTTCTTGACTCCGTATTCGCGGTTGTAGCGGTCGAGCACATCGCCGATCGGACCGTCGACCACCAGAGCGCCCTTATCGAGGTAGAGCCCACGCGTGCAGAAGCGGCGCAGATCTTTCTCGTTGTGGGATACGAAAAACAGCGTACGTCCTCCCGCGAGGAGTTCCTCGATGCGCACGTAGCACTTTTCGCGGAACGCCTTATCGCCGACGGCGAGAACCTCGTCGACGAGGATCACAGGTTCCTCGAGGCGGCTGATCACAGCGAACGCGATGCGCACGCGCATCCCGCTCGACAAGTGCTTGTATGGCGTGTCGAGAAAGTCGCCGATCTCGGCGAAGTCGATGATCTCCGCGAATCGCGCCTCGATCTCGGCTCGCTTCATGCCGTGGAGGCCCGCCGTGAGAAACACGTTGTCGCGCACCGACAGGTCGTCGACGAAACCGCCCGTGATCTCGATGAGAGGGGCGACACCGGCGCCGACCTCGACGGTCCCCTCGTCGGGCAGGATGACTTCGGCCACGAGTTTGAGCAGGGTCGACTTGCCCTGCCCGTTGCGGCCGACGACACCGATCGCCTCACCCTGTTGCACGGTGAAGCTCACGTCGCGCAGCGGCCAGAAGTCGTCGGAGCGCATGCGGCGACGCCGGCGCGAGAAGAGGTCTTTGAAGCTGCGGCGGGACCGCCGGTTGCGACGGAAACGGATGCCCGCACCATCCACCCGGATCACGGGTGTCGAGGTGGTGGTGTCGACGGTGTCGAGTGTGTCGGCGGTCATCAGATCTCCTTCAGCACGGCGCGCTCGACCCGAGAGAAGACGACGCTCCCCACGAGGAGGAGGGCCACGGAGACGCCCGCGCCGATGCCGACGGCCACCCAGTCGATCTGCTCGGGGAAGAATGCCCCGCGGTAGAGCGAGAAGATCCCCGCGAGGGGGTTGAACGAGGCGAGCACGTGGAGGTTCTCGGGGAGGTCGCGCAAGCTGTAGATGATGGGGGAGGCGTAGAAGAGAAACCTCAGCACGAGCTTGACAGCACGCTCGAGGTCGCGGAAGAAGACCACGAGGGGGGCGACGATGAGCCCGATCCCGACGAGTAGAACAGCCTGCATGACGACGGCGAGCAGCACATACACGGCTTCCCAGTGGAGCGTCGCCGTCGTGCCGAACGCGAAGACGGCGATCACGGGGATGCTCGCGACGAACTCGATCCCCTTCGAGAGCACGAGGCGATTGACCCAGATGGTGCGGGGGATCTTGGTCGAGCGGATTAGTTTGGCTTCGCGCAGGAACGCGCGCGTGAAGTCGGAGACGGTTCCGTTGAACCACATCCACGGGAGCAGGGCGCACAGGAGGAAGACGATGTAGGGCTCTTCGCCCACGGTGCGCTGGAACACCTGGGTGAAGACGAACCAGTAGATGCCCGCCATGACGAGCGGGTCGAGGATCGACCAGAAGTATCCGAGCGCCGACGTCGAGTAGCGCACGCGGAGATCGCGTCGGGTGAGCAACCAGAGCGAGTGCCGATATCGCCCGAACGACGACCACGAGCGACTGTCAGGCTGCGCGGTTGTCACGTGATCGGGATCCTCTGATTACCGGGGACATCCCGAGACTGGAGCTCAGACGAAGAGGTTGGCCCTCTCGAGGTCCTCGGCGAAGTCGATCTCTACGGCGTAGAGGTCGGAGATGTCGATCGGCTCAAATCGTAGCTTGTCTTGTTCGATCGCCAGCTCGATGCCGCGCTCGAAGTAGTCCTGGTCGGCGACGCGGCCGAGCTGGCGCACGAGGGCCGCCTTGTCGTGGGCGGCGACGTAGTTGATCCCCACGGCCTCACCGAGACCGTTCTTGACGGTCTTCGAGAGCTCGCGGATGTATCCCTCGGCGTCGGTCGTGTACTTGACCTCTTCGTCCGAGACCTTCGCGGTGTTGACCGAAACGAACGACTGGTTCTGTGCGACCATCTTCGCGGCTCGCACGAGGGCTTCGGGGTCGAAGACGACGTCGCCGTTCATCCACAGGACGCCGCCCGAGGTCGAGGCCTTGAGAGCACGCATGAGGCTCTTGGAGGTGTTGGTCTGGTCGTACTGCTCGTTGTAGACGAATGATGCCGCCGGGAACGCCTCGATGATGTGCTCGAGCTTGTAGCCCACGACGATCGTCACGGCGGCGTCGTCGCCGAAAGCGTGAGCGATGTTGTCGAACTGCTGACGCATGATCGTGCGTCCGTCGCTGAGCTCGGTGAGGGGTTTGGGCAGGGACCGACCGAGGCGGCTTCCCATGCCTGCGGCCAGGATGACGATCTGGGTGGTCACGAATTCTCTCCTCTGATGGCTGTCGCCGAGCGAAGAGGGCCGGGAAATCGATTCACCTGGCGTTCATCTCTACGCTCCTGTTGAGACACATCGTCGTGCTTCACCCCAGTCTAGGTGCGGGCGCCGAATTATGGCAGACATCCACGCGCTTATGTGTCTGTTTTGTGACGCAATACGGGTAGCGTCTGATTCGTCCATACTCTTTCGGTACGGTTGACACGTGGATTCCGACGCAGACGAGGCAACGGTGTCCGGCCCCGTCGAGCGGTCGGAAACCGACTCCGCGGCGACCGGAAAAGTCGGTGCCGACGCTGCCGAATCCGGATCCCGTCGCACCGACGAACCGGCTGGCGAATCCCCTTCGGAGCCCGCGATTCGGCCGGCCGCGAAGCCCCGTTCGACCGCCGCCTCTTCTCGTTCGCGCACATCGGGATCCGCGTCCGGAGCGCGCACGACGCCGGCGTCGTCGGGTGGCTCCCGCGGTGCTCCCGCGAAGAAGACGACGCCGACGCGCGCCGCGCCCAAGTCGGCCGCGAACGCGCGGCCGGCCGCAGCTCGCCGTGTCGACCCGACGTCGACAGACGCGTCCGTAGCACGAGGTGCGAGCGAGAGAGCGGACGCTGACCTGCCCGAGACGCCCGCGAGAGCCGCCACACCCCGGTCACCGCGCCCGTCGGCGCCGAAGGGCGCCGCGGGGTCGTCGCCGCGCACGCCGTCGGCTCGAACGCCCGCGGCGCGCAAGCCCGCCGCTCGCACGCCCGCGCCCCGCAAACCCGCCTCGCCGAAGCCCGCCTCCAGGAAGCCCGCCTCGTCGAAGCCTGCGGTCACGGCGGCAGAGCCGGCCTCAGTCGACGCTGTCGCCGACGTGACCGAGTCGACGATCGAGACCGAGTCGTCGATCGAGAGCGACCCGTCGATCGAGACTCTTCAGTCCGCCGAGAGCGTTCCCGCACGCGACGAGTCCGTCGACTCGGCGGAACCCGCGGAGGCTGCCTCCGGCGCCCCCGGCGCGAGCTCGAGCGGTGCTCCGTCGAAAGCGGCGGCAGTCGTCGCCGATTCCACGATCGCCGCACCGCGCCCGCCCCGGGAGCGCACCCCGCGAGCCCGCCCGGCGTCGAGCGCCGGTCGCCGACCCGACGCGGCCACCCACGAATCGGCCATCGACCAATCGGTCACCGAGGAAGCGGTCATCGACGAATCGGTGACCGACGAATCGGCTACCGACGAATCGACTACCGACGAGTCGGCCACCGACGAAACCGCCGCCGATCACACCGTCATCGAAGAACCGTCCGTTGACGAAACGGATGCCCCTGACCTGCCCGAGGTGGAGGCCGACGCGGCGGGCACCCTCCGGGCCGAGACGCCGACGACCGAGAGCGGGTGGAAGTCGACGAGCGCGCGCTTGCGGGCGATCGCCAATGACGCGGCCCAAGCGGCCGCTGCAGCGCGGGAGCGCCGCGCCGAGGCCCGCTCCGCCGCCGAACAGTCGGCCGCCACGGTGCCCGCCCTCGTTTCCGATGCCGGCTCTGACTCCCGCGTCGACGTCGAGGGCGACCGACACACCGGCACCGACGACGAAACGCACCACGACTCGTCGCGCGTCGTGCTCGAGATCCGCGGACTCGAGAAGCGCTTCGGTGACACCGTGGCCATCACGGGCGTCGACCTCGAGATCCGGCCGGGAACGATCTTCGGGCTCGTCGGGCCGAACGGCGCGGGCAAGACCACGACCCTGTCGATGATCACGGGGCTGCTTCGCCCCGATCGCGGTTCGATCAGCGTCGATGGGGCGGATGTCTGGGCGGACCCCGCTGCGGCCAAGCGCTCGATGGGCGTGCTGCCCGACCGCCTGAGGCTCTTCGATCGACTGACCGGGGCCCAGCTCCTGCACTACGCGGGCACACTGCGCGGGCTCAAGCGCGCAACGGTCTCCGCGCGCTCGGCCGACCTCGCTCAAGCGTTCGGTCTGGAGGAGGCGCTTCCGCGGCTCGTCTCCGACTACTCGGCGGGCATGACCAAGAAGATCGCCCTCGCGAGCGCGATGATCCACGCACCCAAGATCCTCATCCTCGACGAGCCGTTCGAGACCATCGACCCCGTGTCGGCGGCGAACATCGTCGAGATCCTGCAGAAGTACGCCGCGGCCGGCGGCACCGTCGTGATGTCGAGTCACGGGATGGACCTCATCGAGCGCATCTGCGACGCGGTCGCCATCGTCGTGCGGGGAGAGATGCTCGCGAGCGGCCCCATGAACGAGGTGCGAGGAGGACTGTCGCTCGAGGAGCGCTTCATCGCTCTCGCCGGTGGGCGCAAGGCGGCGGAAGGCATGGAGTGGTTGCACAACTTCTCGGACTGAGGGTCAGTCTCCTGCTCAACTCGTTCCGTCGGCCGCCCGGCCAAGTGCTCGGTGTTCTGCTCGCATCGGCGTTCGCCGTCGCCGCGACGATCGTCGCGATGACCGGGCTCGCGTCCCTGCGCGACACCGAGATCGCCGCAGCGGAGCCCCTCGTTCTCGCTCTCGGCGTCGTCGTCGTCGTGGCGTCCATTCTCGCACCGCTCGCTTTCGGCGTCGACGACGTTCTCGACCCTCGGCGCTTCGCCCTCTTCGGCGTGCGGACGACGCGGCTCTCGGGCATCGTGCTCGTCGCTTCGCTCGTCGGACTCCCGGGTCTCGCGATCATCGGAGTCGCCGCAGCGCAAGTCGTCACGTGGTCGCGGTCGCCGGGATCGACCATCGTCGCTCTCGTCTCCGCGGCGCTCATCATCGCCACGTGCATCCTCCTGGCACGCATCACGACAGCGCTCGGATCGTTTTTGTTCTCGTCGCGGCGCTCGCGGGAGGTGCTCGGGCTCGCCACCATCATCGTGCTCGTCGCGGCCGCGCCCGCGATCGCCCTCCTCGCGACCGTCGACTGGGATTCCGCGGGGCTCGAGGTCGTCACGACCGTGACCGACCGTCTGGCGTCGACCCCGCTCGCCGCCGCGTGGGCCGCGCCCGCTGCCGCTGCGGCGGGCGACACTGGCGAGGCGACCTCGCGGCTCGCTATCGCGATCGGCACCGTCGTCGTGCTCGCGATCCTCTGGAGGCTCCTCGTCGGAGCGATGCTCACGACGACCCACCGCGAGAGCGACCCGTCGCGTGAGCGCGGACTGGGATGGTTCGGGCGCCTGCCCGCGACACCGCTCGCGGTCGTCGTCGCGCGAAGCCTCACCTACTGGATTCGGGACCCGCGCTATCGCGTGCAGCTCGTGATCGTGCCGATCGTGCCGATGCTCATGATCCCGGTGCTTCTCATCGGGGGCGTCTACTGGCAGAACCTCGCCCTGCTCCCGCTCCCGGTCATGTGCCTCTTTCTGTCGTGGTGCGTGCACAACGACATCGCGCACGACAACACCGCCGTGTGGTTGCACGTCGCCTCGAACACGTCGGGCCTCGTCGACCGGCTCGGCCGCGTCATCCCCGTGCTGCTCGTGGGAGTGCCGCTCATCGCGGTCGGTGCGCCCGTGTCGGTGTGGCTCTACGGAGACCCGACAGCGCTGCCCTCGATGATCGGGGTGTGCGTGAGCATCCTGTTCGGTGGCCTCGGTATCGCGAGTGTGCTGTCGGTCGTGCGTGCCTACCCCGCGGTGCGCCCGGGAGACAGCCCCTTCTCACAGCCCCAAGACGGTGGCGGCGCCGCGCTGTTCTCCCAGTCGATCGCGTTCTTCCTCACGATCGCCATCTCGGCGCCCGCGATCGTGTGGGGGCTCTACGGACTCGACGAGCACGGCTCGTTGCCGCTCACGGCACTCTTCGCGGGCGTCACGGCGGGGCTCGTCGTCTTCGTCGTCGGAACGGCGATCGGGGCGCGAGTGTTCGACAGCCGGGGTCCCGAGCTGCTCACGTTCACCGAGCGCAACTGATGTTCGGTCGGTACGATCGGACCATGGCCAGTGACAACCCCGCAGGTGGCGGAACCGACACCCTCGATCGCGAACTCGAAGAGCTCCTCAACCAGGAACAGCTCGAAGACGGCGACCACGAACGCTTCTCGCACTACGTGCAGAAAGACAAGATCCTCAAGTCGGCGATGAGCGGCAAGCCCGTGATCGCGCTGTGCGGCAAAGTGTGGCTTCCGGGGCGCGACCCGCAGAAGTTCCCCGTGTGCCCCACGTGCAAAGAGATCTACGAGAAGCTCAAGAAGTGACGTAGACCGTCGGTAGGGCTGGCTCGCCTCGACTCAGTCTCAGCGCGTCTGCCGGCAGCTCGGCGATGGCGGATGCACGGTGCTGTCGAGCGAGAGCGGTTCCGTCGGCGCCCCGGTAGCGGGAGTCGATGACACCGTTCTCGATGAGGGGAACGATCAGGGATCGCTCGAGCTCCGTCGACACCTGATGCGGGTCGTCGGCGCCGACTCGGATCGTCTCGCTCGTCGCAACGCCGTCGTGGAGTGATCGCACGGGCCACTTCCGCCCTCCGACACTGGCTTTCGCGACGGACTTCTTCGCGACCGACACCCAGTCGCCGTCGGCGTCGAGCCGGGCCACGAGCTTGTAGACGAGGCCGGCAGCGGGGTGACCCGATCCGGTGACCACCGCGGTTCCGACTCCGAACGAGTCGACGGGAGACGCGCCGAGAGCGGCGATCGCGTATTCGTCGAGGTCGTTGGTGACGGTGATCTTCGTCGACGTCGCACCGCGAGCGTCGAGTTGGCGACGTACGGCGGCGACCTGACCCGGCAGATCGCCGCTGTCGATGCGCACGGCGCCCAACTCAGGACCCGCGACATCCACGGCGAGGTCGACGGCCCGCGTGACGTCGTAGGTGTCGACGAGGAGTGTCGTTCCCGGCCCGAGCGCCGCCACCTGTGCCCGGAAGGCCTGCTCCTCGGTCTCGTGGAGGAGGGTGAAGGAGTGCGCCGCCGTTCCCATGGTCGGCACCCCCCACGAGCGCCCCGCCTCGAGGTTGCTCGTGGCCCCGAACCCGGCGATGTAGGCCGCGCGAGCGGCAGCGACACCCCCCTGCTCGGTCGCGCGCCGCGAACCCATCTCGGCGAGCGGGCGGCTGTGTGCCGCGCCGACCATGCGCGCGGCGGCGCTCGCGACGGCGGTGTCGTAGTTGAGCACGCTCAGCACGAGGGTCTCGAGGATCACCGCTTCGGCGAAGCCCCCCTCGATGATGAGGAGAGGCGAGCCGGGGAAGTAGACCTCGCCCTCGCGGTACCCCCGGATGGAGCCGCCGAATCGGTAGTCGGCGAGCCAGTCGAGGGTGGCCGGCGCCACGACCTGCTCATCGCGCAGCCACGACAGCTCGGCATCGGTGAAGCGGAACCGCTCGATGAGGTCGAGCAGTCTCCCGGTGCCCGCGACGATGCCGTAGCGGCGCCCGTCGGGCAACCGCCGGGCGAACACCTCGAATACGCACGGCCTATCGTGCGTGCCCCCGAGGATGGCCGCATCGATCATCGTGAGCTCGTAGCGGTCGGTGAGAAGCGCGCTCGTCATGGGTCGAGCCTAATCAGCCGCGGAACGCCGACCGCCGTGTCTAGTCCGTCAGGCCGCGTCGTCGAGCGATGACGGAGGCGACGGTCAGCATCGCTCCCATCAGAAGCACTCCGGCGCCGATGGCGCCGAGCTGCGTGTCGGCTCCGGTGTTGGCCAAGAGGGCGCCGTTCGGGCCGGTCACCGTGCCGGGAATCTCGTCGGTACCTCCACCGGTTCCGGCATCTCCTCCGTCGGTGCCGTCGCCGCCTCCGTCGGTGCCGTCGCCGCCTCCGCCGGTGCCGTCGCCGCCTCCGCCGGTGCCGTCTCCGTCGCCGCCACCGCCGGTGCCGTCGCCGTCCTCGGGTGCCTCGGCCGTGACGATGGTCACATCGACGGTCGTGGGTGTGTCAAAACCGTTGTCGGCTTCGACCGTGAACTCCACGGTGCCCGGGGTCGTCGGGGTGCCGGAGAGCTCGCCGGTCGTCTCGTCGAGTTCCAGCCCGGCGGGGAGCTCGCCGTCGACGACCGAGTAGGTCGCGTCGGGCGTGCTCGTCGTGTCGAAGGTGTAGCTGTACGGCGTGCCCTCGGTCGCGGGCGGAGGCGTCGCGTCGGTGAAGACCGGCGCTGTCGTGATGACGGGGGAGGTTCCCTCCGCGCATCCCTCGGGAACGGTGATGTCGTTGTTGATGAGTGTCACGGCGGCGTCGGCCGAGAGCAACCGGCCCTCGACCGAGGTGTCGTCTCCGAGGGTGATCTCGGCGCGGGCCATGACCGTTCCGGTGAAGTCGACGCCCTCGCCGAAGGTCGCGGCGCTGTCGACCTGCCAGAAGACGTTGCACGCCGATGCGCCCCCGGTGAGGATGATCTCCGCTCCGGCTCCCACGGTGAGGCTGCTCGACGAACGGAAGACCCAGATCGACTCCGCGGTGCCGGCGAGTGTGACCGCCGCGCCGGCGTCGATGAGCAACTCGCCGCCGCCGCCGCCGTCGTAGACGCCGGGTGTCAGCGACAGTCCGGAGATGTTGGGACCGATGTCCGCGGTCGGGGTGAGGCTTTCGGCGTCGGTGATGGCCGCGTCGAGGTTGGTCTGAGCGGTGGTCGTGATCTCACCGGTCGGCTGGATGACTCCACCCGCGGAGGTCGATCCCGCGGGAGCCCCCTCGAATCCGGTGATGGATGTCCCGGGAGCGACGCCGACGTCGCCGGCGACGACGGTGGGCCCGGTGTTGGTGATCTCGGAACTCGCGAGAACACCGAAATCTTCGGCTCCGCCGAGATCGATCGGACCCAAGAGAATGACAGCCGCTGACGCGGAACTCGCCGTCCCCAGCGCGAGAGCCACCCCGAGGATTCCTGCAGCGCCGATAGTGGCGATCCTGCGAGACGTGCTCCGTTGGATTGTTTTTTCGGTCGTTTGTGCAAACACAGTTTCCCCCTGCTTATGCGGAGGGGTGTGCGCGTCGCTCAGCGAGCGGGCCGTCGACCTCGTCCCCTGATTCATATCAGTAGTTGGCCGGATTAGCGAGCGTGTACAGGATCTCCGCGGCGAGCGGCCATCGCGGGAGTCGATGACAGGGGCACGGGCTAGCCTTCGGCTCATGGAGCGCACACGCTGGATCTTCTCCGGGCAACTCGGCGAGGAGTTCGACGACGGGGGGCGGGTTCTGCTCATCGAGGCGAGGTCGGTGATGCGCCGGGCGCCCCTCCACCGGGCGAAAGCTCACCTCATCCTCTCCGCCATCCGTCATCGCGCGCGGGAGCTCGGTGATCGGGCCGAGTTCCACCAGGTCGACACGTATCGCGAGATCGTCGAGGGTCGAGACGACCTCGAGGTCATCGACCCGACCTCCCACGGCGCTCGTCGCTTCGTGCGACGGCACGGCATCGCGGTGCTTCAGAGCCGGGGCTTCATCACGAGCGAAACCGACTTCACCGAGTGGGCGGATTCCCGCGGGGGCAAGAGGCTGCTCATGGAGGACTACTACCGGGTCGCTCGAGAGCGCACCGGGATCCTCATGGAGGGCGACACGCCCGTCGGCGGAAAGTGGAACTACGACCACGACAACCGCGCCTCTCCTCCGAAGGGCGCCGTGAGCCTCGGCTTGCCCGAACCGTGGTGGCCCGAAGAAGACGACATCGACGCCGAGGTGCGTGCCGATCTCGACCGGTGGGCTGCCGCGGGGGAGGTCACGCTCGTCGGAGACGACGGCCCCCGGCGATTCGCCGTCACGCCGACCGAAGCACGGGCTGCCCTCGCCGACTTCATCGAGTCGCGCCTGGGCGACTTCGGCCCCTTTGAAGACGCCATGCTCGCGGGCGATTGGACGATGGCGCACTCGCTCTTGAGCGTGCCCATGAATCTCGGTGTTCTGAGCCCGCGCGAGGTCATCGACGCTGTCGAAGCCGAGCACGCCGCGGGGCGTGCGCCCATCGCGAGTGTCGAGGGTGTCGTGCGCCAGATCATGGGCTGGCGAGACTGGGTGTGGCATCTCTACTGGCGGCTCGGACCCGACTACGTCACCTCCAACAACGCTCTCGCGGCCACGACTCCCATTCCGCAGGAGATGCTCGAGCTCGATGCCGCGGCGATCGAAGCGCGGTGTCTCAGTGAGTCGATCGACGGGGTGCGGCGGCACGGGTGGGCGCACCACATCCAGCGACTCATGGTCATCGGCAACTGGTCGTTGCAGAGGGGGTATGACCCCGCTCAACTCAACGACTGGTTCATCAGGATGTTCGTCGACGGCACGCCGTGGGTGATGCCGGCCAACGTCGTGGGGATGTCGCAGCACGCCGATGGCGGCATCGTCGCGACCAAGCCCTACGCCTCGGGCGGGGCGTACATCGCGAAGATGAGCGACTACTGCGGAGGCTGTCGCTTCGACCCCAAGGTGCGACTGGGGCCCACAGCGTGCCCGTTCACCGCGGGCTACTGGGCTTTCCTCGATCGCACCGAGTCGCGATTGCAGGGCAACCACAGGATGGCGCAACCGCTCGCGGGACTCCGCCGTCTGAGTGATCGCGAAGCGGTCGTGGAGCAGGAGCGCCGCCGCGTCGGTTTCGGAACGGTAGACGACTAAACTCGACCCTCGTGAGCGACGCACCGATAGGCATCTTCGATTCGGGGGTCGGCGGTCTCACGGTCGCGCGGGCCATCATCGACCAGTTGCCTGGCGAGTCCGTTCTGTATGTGGGCGACACCGCGCATTCGCCGTACGGCCCCAAGCCCATCGCGCTCGTGAGGGAGTACACCCTCGCCGTGCTCGACGACCTCGTCGAACGCGGCGTCAAGATGATCGTGATCGCGTGCAACACGGCGTCTGCCGCCACGCTCCGCGACGCGCGCGAGCGCTACACGCAGCAACTCGGCATCCCGGTCGTCGAGGTAATCCAACCCGCCGTGCGCGCCGCCGTCGTGCAGTCGCGCGTCGGGCGCATCGGCGTCATCGGCACGACGGGCACGATCATGAGTCGCGCATACGACGACGCATTCGCTGCCGCCCCTCACCTCTCGGTGCACTCGCGCGCGTGCCCGCGATTCGTCGAGTTCGTCGAAGCGGGGATCACGAGCGGCCCCGAGCTCTTCGACGTCGCCGAGGAGTACCTCGCGCCCCTCAAAGCCGAGGGGATCGACACGCTCGTTCTCGGGTGCACGCACTATCCGCTGCTCGCGGGCGCCATCCGCTACGTCATGGGGCCGGGAGTCACGCTCGTGTCGAGCGCCGACGAGACGGCGGCGGACGTCTACCGCACCCTCGTGCAGCACGGGATCGAGCGCGCCGACCCCGCCCCACCGACCTACGAGTTCGACGCGACGGGCAAGAGCAAGATCGAGTTCACGCGGCTCGCCCGCCGTTTTCTCGGCCCCGAGGTGTCGACGGTCGAACTCGTCGAGACCGGAACCATCCCGCTACCAGAGAGACACACATGACCGACACCCAGAGAATCGATGGTCGCACTCTCGACCAGTTGCGCCCCGTCACGATCGAGCGCGGCTGGAGCGATCAAGCGGAAGGCTCCGCGCTCATCTCGTTCGGCCGCACCAAGGTGCTGTGCACCGCGTCGTTCACCAACGGGGTTCCGCGGTGGATGTCCGGCAAGGGCAAGGGGTGGGTCACGGCCGAATACTCGATGCTTCCGCGCTCGACGAACGACCGCATGGACCGCGAATCGGTCAAGGGAAAGATCGGGGGGCGCACGCACGAGATCTCCCGCCTCATCGGTCGTTCGCTTCGTGCCGTCGTCGACATGAAGTCGCTCGGAGAGAACACCATCGTCATCGACTGCGACGTGTTGCAAGCCGACGGGGGAACCCGCACCGCGGCCATCACGGGGGCCTACGTCGCTCTCGCCGAAGCGCTCGAGTGGGGGCGCTCGAAGAAGTTCATCGGGCAGAACGCGAAGCCTCTCATCGACAGCGTCGCGGCCGTGTCGGTCGGCATCGTTGGGGGAGAGCCCATGCTGGATCTCGCCTACACCGAGGATGTGCGCGCCGAAACCGACATGAACGTCGTCGCGACCGGGCGCGGTCTCTTCGTCGAGGTGCAGGGCACCGCCGAGGGGGCCCCGTTCGATCGCCGCGAACTCGATGCCCTCCTCGATCTCGCCCTCGGAGGCACGGCCGATCTCACGCGCTTGCAGACCGAGTCGCTCGCGTGACCCGGGTCGTTCTCGCGACACACAACGCGCACAAGGTCGACGAACTCCGCGCGATCCTCGAAGACGCTCTCGCGGGCATCGAGCTCGTCGGATACGACGGCCCGGAGCCCGTCGAAGACGGGGCGACCTTCGCCGAGAACGCCCTCATCAAGGCGAGAGCGGCCGCCGCCCACACGGGGCTCGCGGCCCTCGCCGACGACTCCGGCATCAGCGTTGACGCGCTCGACGGTGCTCCGGGCATCCACTCGGCCCGCTTCGCGGGAACGCGAGACGACGCCGACAATCGCGCCCTGCTACTCGAGCGGCTCGAGGGGGTCAGCGACCGTTCGGCCCGGTTCGTGTGCGCCGCGGCCTTCGTGGCGCCCTCGGGCTTCGAGCACGTCGAGGTCGGGGAGTGGCCCGGCGCGGTGCTGCGCGAGGCGAGGGGCGCGGGCGGGTTCGGCTACGACCCGATCTTCGCGCCGGCCGGCTCGACCAAGTCGGCAGCCGAGCTCACGAGCGACGAGAAGAACGCCGTGAGTCATCGGACTCTCGCGTTCTCCGCCCTCATGCCGGTGGTTCGGGAGCGCGCCTCCGCGTAGTCTTTCGGCATGCCGAAAACGGATGTCGTCAAGCGCCGAAATTCGGTGCGTCGCGCCGTGCTCCTCGGGCCCGCGCTCGTCGCCGCGGTCGCCTACGTCGACCCCGGCAATGTCGCCGCGAATCTCACGGGAGGCGCCCGATACGGATACCTCCTCGTGTGGGTGCTCGTCGTCGCGAACCTCATGGCCGCTCTCGTGCAGTACCAATCGGCAAAGCTCGGCATCGTCACGGGCAAATCGATGCCCCAATTGCTCGGTGCGAGGCTCGGCACGAAGTCGCGGCGCGCGTTCTGGGCGCAAGCCGAACTCATCGCGATCGCGACCGACGTCGCGGAGGTCATCGGCGGCGCGATCGCCCTGTACCTCCTGTTCGACATCCCCCTCGTCGTAGGCGGGGTGATCGTGGGGGTCATCTCGATGGTCATCCTGTCGAGCCAGAACCGCCTCGGCCAGCGCACGTTCGAGTCGGTCATCATCGCGTTCCTCGCGATCATCGCCGTGGGGTTCCTCTCGGGTCTCCTCATCAACCCGCCGGACGGCGGAAGCATCGTCGGCGGGCTCGTGCCGCGCTTCGAGGGAACGGGGTCCGTTCTGCTCGCGGCCAGCATGCTCGGCGCCACGGTCATGCCCCACGCGATCTACGTGCACTCGGCACTCGCGCGTGACCGTCACGGTCACGCCACGACGACAGTCGAGCGCGCGAGTCTGCTGCGTGCAACGAAATGGGATGTCGGCATCGCCCTCGCGATCGCCGGAATCGTGAACCTCGGCATGCTCCTTCTCGCCGCCGCCAACCTGCAGGGTGTCGAGGGCACCGACTCGATCGAGGGAGCGCACGCCGCGATCGACGACGCCCTCGGCGCGGGGATGGCCCTCGTCTTCGCGATCGGGCTGCTCGCATCCGGACTCGCGTCGACGGCGGTCGGGAGCTACGCGGGAGCGACGATCATGGAGGGGCTCTTTCTCAAGCGCGTTCCGCTGTTGCTCCGGCGCGGCTTCACGATGCTCCCGGCGCTGCTCATCCTCGCGATCGGGTTCGACCCGACGACGGCCCTCGTGCTCAGCCAGGTGGTGCTGAGCTTCGGCATCCCCTTCGCGCTCGTGCCCCTGTGGCGGCTCACGAACGATCGCCGGCTCATGGGGGAGCAGGCCAACCCGCCGGCGGTGAAGGCGGCGCTCGGAATCGTCGTCGCCCTCGTCGTGACTCTCAACGTGGCACTCATCGTGCTGACCGTGACAGGGGTGTGACGAGGTGACCGACCGCACTCCGCCCGCGGGCGCACCCCGCCGCGGTCTCGGCCACGCCGCCGAGGACTACCTCAAGGCCATCCACGCCCACACCGAGTGGCAGAGCGTGCCGATCACGACCACGAGTCTCGCCGCGAGCCTGTCTCTCGCCCCATCGACGGCCACCGAGATGGTCAAGAAGCTCGCCGCGGCGGGTCTCGTGACCCACGTGCGGTACGGCGCCGTGTCGCTCACTCCCGAGGGGTCGGCGCTCGCGCTCGCGATGACGCGTCGGCACCGTCTCATCGAGACCTGGCTCGTCGAGTCGTTCGGCTACACGTGGGACGAAGTGCACGACGAGGCAGACGTTCTCGAACACGCCGTGAGCGACCGGTTGCTCGACGCGATCGCGCAGCAGCTCGGCGACCCCGTGCGCGACCCCCACGGCGACCCGATCCCGACTCGCTCGGGGGAGATCGTCATCCCCGACGCAGTGTCGCTCGGCGATCTCGCCGACGGGAGTTCCGGGGTCGTCGTGCGCATCCGCGACCGTGACCCCGAACTGCTGCGCTATCTCGCGGCCGAGGGGGTGAGCGTCGACGCGCGGGTCACGGTCGAGCAGAGAAGACCGTTCGGGGGAGCGCTCGTCGTGAGGGTGACCCCGGCCGGGGGTGGTCCGGAAACCGTGATCGATCTGGGCGCCGAGGCCACGGCGTCGTGCTGGGTCGCGGTCGACGGGCGCGCGTGACGCGGTAGCGTTGACGGCCATGACCTCCGACACCCTCCCCGACCCCCTCGCGATCCTCGACGACCCGATCGGAACGCGATTCACCAAGGTCGCCGCCGTCATCGGCCCCGACGCCGTCGTGGAGCGAGCCCTCGCCCTTCTCGCGGGGGCGAATGCGGGAGAGGACTTCCTGCTCTACGCGGGAGGCAAGCACGCGAAGGGCGTGCTCGAGGGCGCACCGGCGCTCTACTGGCCCGAGGTGTGGGGAGCTCGCGCCCTGCTCTACGTGTGGAACGACACGGCCGTGGACGCCGTCATCGCCGGACTCACAAACGAGGCCTGGCGTGTGCGCGAAATGTGCGCTCGAGTCGCCGCCGAGCGCGGTGTCGAGGCGCCGGATCACCTCCGCGCTCTCCTCACCGACGATGTCGCGCGAGTCCGTGCCGTGGCAGCCGAAGCTCTCGCCGCGACCGGAGGCAGCGCCGACCTCGACGCCGTGCACGCTCTCGTGAAAGACGGCGACCTCGAGGTGCGCAAGCGTGCCGGAGCGGCGTCGCGATCGATGCGCGCTCGCCTCGGCGGCTGACCGCAGACAGTTCGCTGTCAGGCGATCGAGTATCCGCTGTGAACGCTCGCCTTCTCGACGAGCCACCGCGAGTGCGCTCCTAGGCTGGCGGCATGACTCGACTCGATGGTGCCGTGATTCTCGTGACCGGAGCGACGGGCGGACTCGGCTCCCGCGTCTCCACAAGACTGACGGATGCCGGCGCCACCGTCGTTCGCGCCGCACGACGCCCGGCGAGCCTCACGGGCGACGACGCGATGACCGCCGACCTGCGGGCCCCCGGCGCGCCCGCGGCGCTCGTCGCCGCGACGCTCGAGCGCCACGGACGACTCGACGGTCTCGTCGTCGCGGCGGGAGTGGTGGCCTTCGGCCCGGCTGCCGACCTCGAGGACGCGACGATCGACGAACTCTTCGAGACGAATGCTCTCGGGCCGATGAGACTCATCCGAGACGCCATGCCCGCGCTCGCCGCATCCGCGGCCGAGGGGCGCGAGCCGTTCGTGCTCACGCTCAGCGGCATCGTCGCTGACACCCCCACGGCGGGCCTCGCGGCCTACTCGGCCTCGAAAGCCGCGCTCGCGGCCTTCACCACCGCGGCATCCCGGGAGTTCCGGCGCCAGGGTGTGCGACTCGTCGACGCGCGACCGGGGCACACCGAGACGGGTCTCGCGACGCGGCCCATCGAAGGCACCGCTCCCGCCTTTCCGACCGGATACGACCCCGACGCCGTCGCGGAACGCGTCGTCCGCGCGATCGCCGACGGGGAGAAAGACCTCCCCGACTCGGCGTTCGCGCCAGCCGGCTGACCCGCGGCACAGCCGGTCGACACGGCCACGAGGCGACTCCGTGGCGGTGTGGTCAGTGACGGTGGGTGCGGGAGAAGGGACTTGAACCCTCACGCCTTGCGGCACAGGAACCTAAATCCTGCGTGTATACCAATTTCACCACTCCCGCGAGCGGCTCAAGCCTAACGGCGGCCGCGCTCGTCGGACGGGCCGACGGTGCCGTCGTCGACCGGCTGGGCGTCGGCATCCGGCTCGGGGTCGGTCACGCTGTCGGCCGACGCGAGGCGCCGCTTCACGAGGGTGTTCTCGATGACGATGAGCACGGCGACGACGGCTATGCCGACGAGGAAGAGCAGCACGGCCGTGGTGACGTCGTCACCGGGGGCCTGCAACTCGTTCTCCTCCGACTGCCACGGCCACAGGGCACGGAGCGAACCGACCATGAGTCCGGTCATGATCACGAGGGTGATGCGATGCCGGTGGGCGAGCAACCACTGCAGGCCCGAGACGAAGACCCCGAGACCGAGGGCCGCGCCGACGACGAACACGCCCAGGTAGACGAAGTCGCGATCGTTGACGGCCGCGAGGGTCGGGGCGTACATGCCGACGGTGAGCAGCAGGAACGATCCGGACACTCCCGGGAGCACGAGGGCGCACACGGCGAACGCTGCCGCGATGGCGACGACGATGAGGGAGGGGTCGGCCTCGGCGGCCGGCGGGATGCCCGTGAGGAAGAAGGTCGCGACGGCCGCGACGGTCGCGATGAGGATCTCGCGGATGTGCCAGAACCCTCCGACCATGCGGATGGGCACGATGAGCGACGCCGCGATGAGGCCGGCGAAGACGGCTTTGGTCTGCACGGGATTCGACTCGAGGAGGGGAGCGAGAAGGCTCGCACCCACGACGATCGCCGCGAGCATCCCGACACCGATGGGGAGCACGACCGACCAGCGCACCGAACGGAAGTGCGCTGACGCGCGAGACAGGCCACGGCCGCGCACGCCGTCGGCCACGAGGAGGGCGACACCGCGGGCGAGGTGACCCGCGCCGTCGATGAGGGCCTCGTAGACGCCGACGATGAGCGCGATCGTTCCCCCGCTCACGCCCGGAACGATCTCGGCGGCACCGATGAGGGCGCCGCGGATGGCATCGAACAGCACGCGGACGACACGGCTCGAACCGGTGCCGCCCGAATCGGTCGAGACAGTCGAAGCGGGGGTGGGGCGTGACGAACTCATGAGGCCTTTCGGACCGGCGAGGGGTGATCGTGAATGATACCAAGACCCCGCGGTCGAGACCGCGGACCCCGTGCCGTTAACGCTGCGTAACGAGTGCGGGAATGGTCACCCGCGCGGCGCCCGAGCCGACAGAATGGACGGATGGTCACGACGCCGAAACCACTCCTGCACGTGCGCGATCTGACGATCGGCTTCCGGACGCCCGGGGGCCTCGTCGAAGCGGTCAAGGGAGTCGACCTCGATGTCGCCCAGGGCGAGACCGTGGCGATCGTCGGAGAATCGGGATCGGGCAAGTCGACGACGGCGATGGCGATCATCGGACTCCTCGCCGGCAACGGCGACGTGACGCGCGGGAGCATCCAGTTCGACGGCACCGAGCTCGTCGGTCTGCCCGAGTCGAAGATGCGGTCCGTGCGCGGCGCGTCGATCGGCCTCGTTCCCCAAGACCCCATGTCGAACCTCAACCCCGTGTCGAAGGTCGGCACTCAAGTGGCCGAAACCCTGAAAGCCCACAACATGGTCACGAGCTCGGGCCTCGAGGCCGGCGTCATCGCCGCGCTCGCCGCCGCCGGACTGCCCGACCCCGCGGCGACCGCGAAGCAATACCCCCACGAGCTCTCGGGGGGGATGCGCCAGCGCGCCCTCATCGCCATCGGACTCGCGTGCCGGCCGCGGCTGCTCATCGCCGACGAGCCGACGAGCGCCCTCGACGTGACGGTGCAGCGCACCATCCTCGACCAGATCGAGCGCATGACGAGCGAGTTCGGCACGAGCGTCGTTCTCATCACCCACGACCTCGGTCTCGCGGCCGAGCGCGCGAGCCGCGTCGTCGTGATGAACAAGGGCGAGGTGGTGGAGACCGGTGCGGCCGCAGACATCCTCTCCCGCCCGCAGCACGAGTACACCCGGAGGCTCGTGGCCGCGGCGCCGAGTGTCGCGATCGCGCGCGCGGTGCCGGTGCACCGCGATGTCGTGGTCGAGGACCGCGGTGCGGCCCCCGCGACAGGCGGCACGGCAGCCGCGAATACCCCCGTGGACAACATCGTGGAGGTGCGCGACCTCACCAAGATCTACAAGCGCCGCGGCGGCCGCAGCGACTTCGTGGCTGTGGACAGCGTGAGCCTCGACATCCCGCGCGGCAAGACCGTGGCGATCGTGGGGGAGTCGGGGTCGGGCAAGACCACGACCGCCCGCATGATCCTGCGGGCCATCGAGCCGACGAGCGGGAGCATCCTGTTCGACGGCGACGACGTCTCGGCGATGGATTCCGCGGCGCTGCGGTCGTTCCGCGAGAACGTGCAGCCCGTGTTCCAAGACCCGTACTCGTCGCTCAATCCGTCGTTCTCAGTGCAGCGCATCATCGAGGAGCCGCTCTCGGTCTACGGGCGCGGGTCGGCCAAGGAGCGTCGCGCGCGTGTGCTCGAGCTGCTCGACCAGGTGTCCCTCCCGACGAGCACAGCCGGCCGCTACCCCTCGCAATTGAGTGGCGGGCAGCGCCAGAGGGTCGCGATCGCGCGCGCTCTCGCGCTCAAACCGCGACTCATCGTGTGCGACGAGCCCGTGTCGGCTCTCGACGTGCTCGTGCAGGCGCAGATCCTCGACCTCCTCGCCGACCTGCAGAGGGAGCTCGGTTTGAGCTACCTCTTCATCAGCCACGACCTCGCCGTCGTGCGTCTCATCAGCGACACCGTGTGCGTCATGCAGAACGGGTCGATCGTCGAGGCTGCTCCGAGCGAGCAGATCTTCGAGAGCGCACAGCACCCCTACACGCAGCAGTTGCTCGCATCCATTCCGGGTGCGGCGCTCGACGTCGCCTGACCGCCACTGCGCGGCGTCAGGCGAGCGCGCCCTCGATGAGCGCGACGATCGCGGGGTCGTCGGGCTCGACGGTGCTGCGAAAGCGGTGAACGGCACCGTCGGGCATCACGACGAACTTCTCGAAGTTCCACAGCACGGGGCCCGCGAGACCGTGCGAGTCCTTGGTCTTCTTCAACTCGCTGTAGAGCGGATGTTTGCTGCGACCGTTGACCTTCGTCTTCTCGAACATCGGAAACGTGACACCCCACGTGGCCGAGCAGTATTCGCCGATCGCGTCGGAGTCGCGCAGCTCTTGCGCGAACTGGTTGCTCGGAAACCCGAGCACCGTGAAGCCCCGGTCGCCGTAGCGGCGCTGGAGCGCCTCGAGCTTCTCGTATTGCGGCGCGAGCCCGCATCGCGAGGCGACGTTGACGACGAGCACGATCGACCCGCTGTAGCGGCCGAAGGTCTCGGGGGTTCCGTCGAGGCGGGTGAGCGGGATGTCGGCGAGGGTCATGGCGTCAGGGTACGCCCGCCGACATCCCGTCGGCTGGGGGCGGTTATCTCGTGCCCGCCGTGGGGTCGAGGGCTTCGCGGAGCGATTCGCCGAGCAGCGTGAACCCGAGGGCCGTGATGGCGATGCAGAGGCCCGGCAGGAACGCGAGGTGCGGGGCGATCGCGAGCTCGTTCTGCGCGTAGGTGAGCATGCGGCCCCACTCCGCGGTCTCGGGGCGACCGCCGCCGAGGCCCAGGAACGAGAGTGCCGCCGCCTCGATCACGGCGGTCGCGAGGCTCAGCGTGCCCTGCACGATGACGGGGCCGAGACTGTTGGGGAGCACGTGGGTGAGGCTGATGGCGCTCTTGCCGAGGCCGAGGGTACGCGCCGCGAGCACGTATTCCTTGTTCTGCTGAGCGAGCATCGACGAGCGCAGCAAGCGCGCGAAGATCGGCACTTGCGAGACACCGATCGCGATCATGATGGCGGCGGGGTTCTGCCCGAGGATCGCCGCGATGCTCACGGCGAGCAGGAGGTTGGGCACCGAGAGCAGGATGTCGACGAACCTCATGATGACGTTGTCGACCCAGCCGCCGAAGGTTCCCGCGACCCAGCCGATGAGCATGCCCCCGGCGAGACCGAGAGCGGTGGAGATGAGCCCGATGAGGAGCGACGCTTGGGCGCCCCAGATGAGCTTGCTCAGCACGTCGCCGCCGAAGCGGTCGATGCCGAGGGGGAAGAGCGGGTTCTCGCCGATACCGGGCAGGTTCGTCGGCGTCACCTCGCGCTGACCGGGCAGCGCGGTGCCGGGGTAGGGCGCGAGGAGCGGGGCGAGCACGGCGATGAGCACGAAGACGAGCACGACGATCGCGCCCGCAATCGCTTGCGGGTTGCGTCGCAAGCGTCGCCACGCGTCGCGCCACAGGCTCGAGCCGTCGAGCTCGGCCGAGGAGCCCGCGGGGCCCGGCTTGAGCGGTCCGCCGCCGGGGGCGGGGGGAATGTCGTTGGTCATTGAACACGCACCCTGGGGTCGATGATGCTGTAGCTGATGTCGACGATCAGGTTGATCACGGCGTAGAGGATCGCGATGAAGAGGATGAACCCCTGCAGCACGGGGAAGTCGCGACGGAAGATCGCGTCGGCGAGAAAACTGCCGACGCCCGCGAAGGCGAACACGGTCTCGGTGAGCACTGCTCCGGAGATGAGGAGCCCGAGCTGGAGGCCGATGGTCGTGACGACGGGGAGCAGCGCGTTGCGCAAGACGAAGCGGTCGCGGATGAGGTTCGAGGCGAGCCCCTTCGCGCGAGCGGTGCGCACGTAGTCGGCACCCGCGACCTCGAGCACCGACGCGCGCGTGATGCGGGCGATGATGGCGAGCGGGATGGTTCCGAGCGCGATGCCGGGCAGCACGAGGTGCATGAGGGCGTCGGCCGAGGCATCGAGTTCTCCCGTGAGGAGGCCGTCGAGCACGGCGAAACCGGTGACGCTCGTGGCGTCGATGCGCGGGTCGAGCCGACCGTCGGGCGGGAACCAGCCGAGCTGTACGGCAAAGAAATATTTGAGGATGAAGGCGAGGAAGAACACCGGAACCGTGACCCCGATGAGGCTCACGACGACGGCGACGTGGTCGGGCGCTTTGCCGTAGTACTTGGCCGAGAGGTAGCCGAGCGGGATGCCGATGCCGATCGCGAAGATGAGGGCGACGACCGTCAGTTCGATCGTGGCCGGAAAACGGTTGGCGAACTCTTCGAGCACGGGGCGCCCGGTCTGGATCGACGACCCGAAGTCGCCGGAGATGAGCCGGCCGAGATAGGTGAAGTACTGCTCGAGCACGGGGCGGTCGAAGCCGTATGCCGCGTTGATCTCCGCGATGCGGTCGGGGGTGGCCCGTTCGCCGAGGAGGGCGGATGCAGGGCCTCCCGGGAGGGAGCGTACCCAGAGGAACAACAGAATCGAGAGACCGAGGAGGGTCGGCACGAGCAAGCCGACCCGCTTGGCGATGAGACGCAGCACGGGGTCCTTCCGGTCACAGGAAAAGCGGGGGCGGAACCGTGAGGTTCTGCCCCCGCTGCTGGGGCGAGTTAGTCGCTGAGCTCGACGAGGTTGTAGACCTCGTCGTTGACCGGGCTCACCGGGTAGCTCTCGACGCGCTCGGCGAACGCGAGGGAGGGCGCCGGGTGGGCGAGCGGAACGGCCGGGATGAACTCGGCGATCTGCTCGTTGATGTCTTCGTAGAGCGGGATCTGCTCGTCGAGGCTCGCGATGCCACGTGCCTCGTCGAGAGCGGCGAAGAGCTCGGGGTTGTCGAAGCCGAACTCCGGCTTCTCGTCGCCGAAGAACACGCCGACGAAGTTGTCGGTGTCGTTGTAGTCACCCGTCCAGCCGAGGAGGTGCAGACCGTGGTCGTCGCTCGCCTGGATGCGGTCGAGGTACTCGCCCCACTCGTTCGGCTGCGCGTTGACGGTGATGCCGACCTCTTCGAGCTGGGTGCTCAGGTTGGTGAACACCTGCTCGGGGGTGGGCATGTACGGACGCGAGATGTTCGTCGGGTAGTTGAAGTCGATCTCGAAACCGTCGGGGTATCCGGCCTCGGCGAGGAGGTCGCGAGCGGCGTCGGGGTCGTAGTCATACGTCGTGACGTCGTCGTTGTAGCCCGCGACGACCGGGGGGATGAACTGGGTGGCCAGTTGCGTGCCCTCGGGGAGCGTCTGGGTGATGAGCTGCTCCTTGTCGATCGCCTGGGTGATCGCCTGGCGCACGCGCACATCCGCGAGCTCCTCGACCTCCTGGTTCAAGCCCAGGTAGAGGATCGTGAACGGGTCGCGCGGCACGATCTGGAAGCCGTCTTCTTCGAGTGCGACGGTGTCGGCGGGCGACACGAGGTCGTAGCCGTCGATGCTGCCGGCCTCGAGAGCCTGGCGACGCGCGTTGGGGTCGTCGATCACGCGGAAGATGATCTCGGTGACGTCACCCTGGTCGCCCCAGTAGTCGGGGTAGGCGCTCAGTTCGACCTGGGATCCGACATCCCACGACTCGAACTGGAACGGCCCGGTTCCGGTGGGGTGGCCGTTGGCGTACTCCGACATGACGGGCGCGTCGTCGCTTCCGGTGACCTCGTCGGCGCCGAACTCGTCGAGAGCGCTCGGACTCTGCATCGAGAAGGCGGGCAGCGAGAGGGAGGCGATGAAACCGGCGAACGGAGTGGTGAGGTTGACGACGGCTTCGGTGTCGCCGGTCGCCTCGCAGCTCTCGTAGAGCGCGGCGTCGTCGCCCGCGAATCCGCGGAACAGGCTGCCGTAGTAGTAGGCCGCGGCGGGGCTCTGGGCGGGGCCCTCGAAGTTGAACCAGCGGTCGAAGTTGGAGCACACGGCTTCGCCGTTGAACTCGGTGCCGTCGTGGAAGGTCACTCCCTCGCGCAGCTGGAAGGTGTAGGAGAGGCCGTCGTCCGACGACTCCCACGACTCGGCGAGCAGCGGGGCGGGGTCGGCGCCACCGGATTCGACGCCGACGAGGCCTTCGAACATCTGGCGGGCGACGCGGAACGATTCGCCGTCGCTCGCGAAGGCCGGGTCGAGGCTGACCGGGTCG
The DNA here is from genome assembly GCF_046600695.1 of Marisediminicola sp. LYQ85. Lineage (NCBI taxonomy): Bacteria > Bacillati > Actinomycetota > Actinomycetes > Micrococcales > Microbacteriaceae > Marisediminicola > Marisediminicola sp. LYQ85. The sequence goes on along the minus strand of NZ_JBKIWO010000001.1, from coordinate 1,394,320 downwards.
CCGGATGCGGCGAAGACGAACGTGCCGTCGACGTCGCCGTCGGTGCCGGCGTCGTCACGCTCGCTCTGCACGCAGCCGGTGAGCACGAGGGCTCCGGCGGCGAGCGCGGCGAGCCCTCCGAGGGCCCGGGAATATCGCGCGGTGGGTGTCATTGCTGTGATCCTCCGAATTATGTGACGCAGGGGAATGCAGGATTTCGCGACACGGCAGACACTCTCGGCTCCCGATATCGACGGTGACATAGGACCATAGGCCCGGACTGTTACCGGAACATTACACGGTGAGCAGAGGTCAGGATCCGCTCCGGAGGGGCGATCAGACGCTCCCGAGACCGGTCGCGCGGTCGGCCCGTCACGATGATCGAGGGGTGTGGGGCGAGGTCACTGTGGATAACTCGCGAGCGGGTTTCGTGGTCTCGCCCACGATGGGGCCATGTCGTCCCCGCTCGCGCTCATCACCCAGAGTGTGCGCGAGCGGGTGCGACTCGACGGCGTCGACCTCGGCAGCGACCGCGACCTCGCGAAGCGCTATGTCGACGATGCGGTGCAGCGCTACAGCGAGCGGGCGCTCGGCGGGTCGCTGCCGCTGCTCGCCGACGAGGCGACGGCGGCGCAGCAGATCGTCGCGACCATCACGGGATACGGCGCGCTGCAGCCGTTCTTCGACGATCCGAGCGTCGAGGAGATCTGGATCAACGGGCCCGACCGGGTCTTCCTAATTCCCACCAATTAGGTTTTGAGTGAGCAACGTTGCACCCACACCCGAGGCGAAGCTCAGGGCAGAGGGTATTGAATGCTGTTTCAGCCCATCGAAAACCCATGTACCGAATCGTTGTAGCCGCGTTCGAGGTGCTGGCTCGACTTCGACCACCTCTGGTGGAGCCAAGGGGTCAGACACCCTGTGCGCTTCGTATTCATCCTGGAACAGGCCAATGACCGAGTCGACGAGCGCTTTACTGTCACTTTCGACGTTGACGCCCACTGACCTGTTGTATTGCCGGTCGTAGGCATGAATCCTCACTTCGGTGCTCGGCCAGAACAGATCAAGAAAGATCGTTGCCGACTCCCAAGGTTCGCGAAGCTCCTTCAGGATCGAGGCTTCCGTGCGCGGGTACTCGGTATCAGACCCATGCTTGACGTTGGTGACCGTGCTTATCTCGACAGCCCGGTTTTTCAGCCAGTCGGCTCGTTTCACCGGGTCTTCGATGTCGCCGTCCCCAGCGGCCTCACGAAGCATGTCGAACAGCTTCTGGTAGACGCGCGCCGGGTAGACGACGTTCTCGAATTCTTTGCTTCGCTTAGGCACTCCCTGAGGTTATCCAAGAGGGAGTGCCCCAGCGGTTAGCCGATCCGAGTGAGCTGGAGATCACCGTCCACGACGTTGAGCGGGTTGTCGGAGTTCTGGGCCAGGTGGATGCTCAGCACGTCTCCGGCTGCCAGGGTCCGCACCGCGCGGAGTGAGACGACCTTCTCGAACGAGTTCGACCCCGCGGGCTCCGCGTTCACCATGAGCGACTCCGAGGCACCACGGCGAATCTCGACCCATCGGAGTCTGGTCGAGTTCGGAGCGAACGTGACCGAGCCTTCGAGGAGGTACTGGCCCGCGGCCCCTGTCTGGATCGCGACGTTGCCTTGGTATTGCATGGTCGCTTCCCCAGTCAGGGAAGCGGTGTTGTTCAGGAGGAGCCTCGTCGCCGGGGAGGTCGACACGGGGACTGACTGCGTGCCCTGGAAGTAGAAGATGCTGGAGCCGCGCGGCTCCAGCTCCCAGACGGCGCCCGTCCACCTGTACTCGTCGACTCCGACACGGATGCGCGTCCCTGCGAGCCGGTAGGCACCCGAGGCCTTGGAGTAGGCGCTGGAGGCCGTGGTGACGCCCGTGAATTGCGCGATGGTCTTCTGCTGCCAGATGGACCCGTTGTACTCGAACAGCGCCCCACCTTCGAGCACGACCGCGAGATCGCCCGCGAGCTTGCCCGCGGTGGCTGAGACCAGCTCGTTGAGCGTGGCGGGCTTGTAGGTGCGCACCCTCCAGTTGTTGAGGATGTCGTGGAACGGCGTGATGGGCGTGGCCGGTGTGAAGTCGGGCATGATCAGGTCTCCTGGATTCCGCGCGTGCTGATGCGCATGGTGTGGTCGGGGAACTCCCACGTGACCGAGCCGACGTAGGCCTCTGAGGTGGGGCGGTCGACCTGGGCGATGGTGAGGTTGCTTCCGGGGTAGGCGGCGTAGTCCGAGACGGCGGTCGACTCGAACCGCTGACCACGTTCCATCGCGCGCTCCACGAGCCTCCGAGCGGCGCCGGGACCCGGATAGGGGGTCTCGTACTCGAACAGGCGGCCCTTGGTCGAGCCGGGAGCTGCGTAGGTGTCGTACGCGGTCTGATTCAGCTCGTTGGCGTCGACCCACTGGTACTTGACCACGGCGGCGTCGAACCACGTGGAGTCATCGCGGTTGATGCCGAGGCCGAGCTGCTCGACATCCACCTGGTCGCTGAGCGCCGTCGTGCTGCGGGTGTAGCCGTGGGCCATGATGAGCGTCCAGATACGGTTCTCGTCGCAGTAGAGGCGGAGCCCCGCGGCTTCCAGGATCGGCCGGAGGTACTCGTCGAGGTCCTGCCCGGGTTGCCAGAGAGCGGCTTCGGGGTCGACCGGGGAGTCCGTCACGGTGCCCGCGCGGGTGAACATTGCTCCGATCTGCGTGAGCGCCATGTCGATGCAGGCGATGACCGTGTTCTCGGCAGGCGCCATGGGCTCGTTCGAGATGCGGAGGGTGTCCTGGAGGATCGCTTCATCCGAGGAGAGCGTGAATGTGACGGTCCCGGAGGCGTAGTCGATCGTGCGCTCACGGATGCCGAGGTTGAGCGACAGATTCTGGACCGGCTCTTCCGGAGGCACGGGAACTACCTGGACCGACTTCCAGACTCCGAGCCCAGAAGAGGTGCCGTCGGGGTTCTTCTGAGTGGAGTACAGCTGTACCCCCCACGAAGTTGCGGGCGCTCTGAACAGAAGTTCGACAGTCTGTGTCTCATTGCCGCTGATCGCGAACCTGGCTGACCTGATCAAGCTCGACTGGACGTAAACCTCGATGGGTGCGCCCAGCCGTGGTGTGACGACTCCCGTGACTCGATAGGTCTGTCCAACGGTGAGTCCTGTGAAGATGCGACTTGCGAGCATCGCAGTCAGATACCACTCACCGTCGTTGTAGGAATCACTGAGCTGGGTCCCATTCCAGCCATCCGACTTAGCGACCCCAGCGCCGCCCGCGTAAGAGTAGATGGGCGGAACGTGCGTGAGCGGATTGAAGGGATTCGAGAATTGCGCGTTGAAGTGCTCGATGCTTTGACCGTCAAACTCCGTGTTCCAGTTCTCGATCGTCGGGTTCGGCCCGTATCTCTCGATCATGTAGGCGTCGAAGTCCGCGGCTGTGTTGCGCTGCATGTAGTCCCTGATGAGGGTCAGCTCCATCCGGGAGGGTGTGCGCGGGTCGATGGCTTCGAGCGCGAGGAGGTCAACGTCGGCACACTCCAGCGTCGCGACGGCGAACGGCGAGCGGCTCTCGTCGAGGGAGACGGTCGCCGTTTCGGGCTTGAGCACCATGGGGACGCCCGACGCCGGGATGTCCCGGGCGGGCTGAGGCTCGTTGTATTCGAGCTGGGTGACGGAAAAGTCGTCGAATATCGCGCCGTTGCCGGTGAACTCGTCCCCGTCCGTGGGGTTGTAGGCGAGTCGGATCGTGTGCGACGTGGAGGTCGCGGTGAATACGACTTCGAGGAGCTGCCACTCGGTGCGGTTCGAGTTCAGAATCGGCTCAGCGGATGCGACCCCGACGACACCCAACGCGATGTTGATGCGGTAGTCCTCACGGTTCACACGCGCCCATATGACGACCCGATAACGGAGCCCGGGAGTGAACCCGGTCTGCACCTTGCGAATCTCGGAGGAGGGGCCGTCGGCGTCATCACGGCGGAATGCCATCACGCGACGGCCCGTGCGAGGTCGGGTGAAGTATCCGGAGATGTCCGAGGCGTTGGCGTACGGCGAGAAGCCCGAGACCGGCTGCCCCTCCTCGAAGCTCGTGGAGAAGATCGTGCGGGCCGGGATGACCTTGTCGTAGGCCGGGACCGTGTAGCCGGGGAGGTAGACGGCCGCCTCGATCTTGTGCTCTGCGATGGCCATCAGCTCACCGCCTTGTACTCGACGGAGACCGTCCACACGTCCGAGACGTTCTGGTCCTGGACGGCCGTCACAGCACCTCGGAGCACGTAGTAGAGCTGCTCTCCGGAGACGTTGAGGTCGTCGGAGGTCCACAGGAACGTGGCGTTGGTGCGGTGGAGGTCGACGACAGCCATGGCCTCGGAGTAGGAGCGAGCCACGATGTTGAGCGTCCCCTCCCTGGTCGAGATCGGAAGCATCGTCACCTCCGGCGTGCGCCGGTTGAGGATGTTGTGGATCACGTTCCGGGAGGGGAGCATGAACTCGTACTCGGTGATGATGTCGATGTCGAGGTAGTTGTTCGGGTCACCCAGGACCTCGATGCGGTTGGCCATCAGTCGACCCTCCTTCCGGTGTGGGGGTCGACGATCGTGGCGTTGATGCGGATCGATCGAGGCTGGTTCATGAAGCCCGTGATGGCGCGCTGAGCGCTGGAGAGGTCCGCGTGAACCTTGACCGTGGTGGAGTAGTTGCCATCCTCGACAGCGGCGATCTTCCGCTTGGCGTCGGAGGTGTCGGCGTCGACCTCGATGTCCTTGGTGGAGCGCTTGGCCTGCTCGATGACACGGATCGCCTTCTCCGAGGGACTGACATCCGCATCCACGTCGACCGTTGCGTTGAGGTCGGAGCCGTCGAGGATGTCCTGGCCACCGCCCACCGCATTCTGAATCTGCGTCACGAACTCCGGAGCGAGCCCGGAGTCGATGATCGCCTGGAGCATCGGAGCGAAGGAGATTCCCTGGTCGAGGATCGCCTGGCTCTCCGCGGCGCTCAGTCCGAAGGTCTCCGAGATCGTGGCCACGTTCGCGTTGAAGTTCCCCGTGGCCTCGATGCGCTCGTTGATGGAGGCGATGTAGGCCGCTGGATCGAGTGCCTCTGTCTCGGCGTCCTTGAAGTTCTCGAAGCCGCTCACGGCCTCATCGAGGGGCGCCTGGAGCGATGAGGCGGCGTCGTTGCGGATGTCCGCTGCTTCCTGCGCTGCCTCAGCCTGGCGGAGTTCCGCCTCCTCCAGGAGGTTGTACTCCTCGGTGGTCTCGCCCATCACGTCGACAGTGTTCTGGAGCTGCTTCTGGAGGTTGGTCAGCTCAGTGCGCTCGCCCAACGCGCCGATGGCTGCACCCAGTCGACCGAAGCCTTCGGTCTCGGAGAGGGTGTCCTCCATCTCGTCGATGCGCTCGGTGACGGCCTCCAACGCGCGCTCTGCGGCCTCTGCGTCGTAGCCGGACATCCCGCGGAACATGGTCTCGAAATCGGTCTGCGCGAGCTTCGCTGCCTTCGCGGCCTTCCCGATGTTGGTGACAGCGCCCTCCTGCCAGATTTCCCAGAACTCCTTGGTGTCCGCGATCTCGACGCCCCACTCGCGCATCTTCCCGCCGATGTCGAGCTGGTCGATGTCACCGCCTGCCTCGTAGAGTTCGAGGGTCAGCTCCGAGACGCGCTCCTTGGCCTGATTGATGGCCTCCGCTGCGTCCTGACCGGCTGTCATCGCCAGACCGATACCGGCTGCGACGGCGACACCAGCGACGATCCCCGCTGGACCGAAGCCGACGAACATGTTGGAGATGACGGACTGGACGCTGTCGAGGGCGTCCTCCACGGAGCCGAAGCTGGCTCCCATCTCCTTGGCTTCCTGGAGGGCCTCGTCGCCCATCTCGTCGATGGCGCCCTCGCCCTTCTTGGCGCCCTTGTAGACGTTGTCGCCTAGGTCGCGTCCGGCGCGGCCTGCTTTCTCGAATGCATCGCGAGCGTCCTTGATCTCGGCTTCGAGGTCCTTGGTGTCGCGCTGCGCATCCCGCATGCCCTTCTCGATGTCGTCGCCGGAGCGCTTGCCCGCCTTGCCGAGCTTCTCCGCTGCATCCTCGGCGCCGTCGAGGGACTTCTCCAGCTTCTCTCCGGCGTCCGCTCCGGTCTTGGCTGCATCGTCGAGCACGTCTTCGAGCTTCTCGACGGAGACGGCGCCCTTCGCGACGGCGTCGATGAGCCCTTGGGTGTCACCCGTGACGTTGAGCTGGATGTCGTTGGCCACTGGGTCACTTCCTTTCGAGAACTTCGTGGAGGGTCCGGACCGAGGTCTGGACCCAGAGAGCGGCGATGCGGGGGATGACCTTGGCGGCCGCGGGATAGACCACGTTGCCCTTGCGGTTGAACGTCGGGAGCTGACGCTGCGTGCGCCGGTTCACCGTGTAGCTGGTGCCCTTGGGGGAGCGGGTGGAGAAGGACTTCCGGAACTCTCGGTCAGCTCCGAACTCGGCGGCTTTGGAGAGGGTCGGAGCCTTGGACAGGAGCTTCCCCTTGCCCCCGGCTTTCAGCGTGACGTTGCTGTCGCGGACGGTCACCGTGGCAGTGGAGCCCAGAGCACGCTTCTCCAGCTTCGTCCTGGCGTTCCCCTGTACTGCCGCGATCCAGACCGGCTTGACGGTCTTGGTGGTGGCCTTCCGGAGCTGCGCCTTGAGTGGCCGCTCCATCCCCTTCATGCCCACGAGTAGCGCCTGCAACTCCTTCGAGGTATAGGCGCTAATCGCGAACAGAGAGGAGGCCATGGGTCAGGCTGCGGGCAGGATGGTCGGCTTGCCCTGGCACCCCATGGCGACGGTGGAGACGGCGTCCGTGTCCGCCGTGCCACCGATGTTGGGTGCGGCCAGCTCCACCTCGACGGCGAAGCCCTTCCCGCCCGAGGCAGGCCGGAGTTCCGCCTCGACGACCGTTCCCTCGTTCTCGAAGAGGTAGTTCGAGAGCGAGTCGTCGTTCTCCCAGTCCTGAGCGAAGGAGAGGTTGAGCGTGTAGCTCGCCTTGCCGGACTTGGTGTGCGAGTCGCCGTTGATGGCCTTGAAGGTCGAGCTGGTGGTCGTGGGGACCAGCTCCGCGGCGCTCACGAGCGCCTCGTAGTTGTCGGTTCCGATGCGGATGGTGCCGTCCGTGAAGCGGAACGGGGACCCGGTGATGAGTGCCATGAGGAGGTGTCCTTACTGTGTGGTGGTGGGAGCTGCGGGACGGTCGATGGATGCGGTGAGAGTCAGCTCGTAGGCGAGGCCCTGGGTGTCCGGGTCCAGGCCCTTGGTGGCGGTGTCCCAGGCGATCGAGCCACCGAGTGAGTTGATGGCGAAGAGGAGGATCGCCAACTCTGCGTCGAGGCGGTCCTCTGCCTTGGCCGCATCAACTCCGGGGACCGTGACGCGGACCTCGAAGGTGACGAGGTGCTTGGAGAGCGGAGCTGCGGGGTGGCGGGCGATCGTGGTCTGCCGGAGGCGGAGGAGGGTGCGGTCGAGCTTGTCGACGTTCGTCTCCGTCGTGATGACCTTCCACGTCTTGGGCAGGAGCGGAGTGAGGAGCGCTGCGAGTTCTGATCTAGCCGACAAGGGGCACACCTCGCTTGGGTCGGAGGAGGTTCTTGATGGTGCGGTCCATCGGGAACACGGTCACGCGGAAGCCGTCCGAGCCGATCTCGTCGGAGGCGTTGGCCTGAGTCGACTGCCAGAGCGCTCGTGCCTGCATGAGCTGCGCCTGCCGGTAACGGATCGGGATGAGGGCGCCGGGCTTGATCGCTGGAGCGAAGGCCTCGCACTGCTCGCGCGCTGACTCCAGGAGGGCAAAGAGGCTGTCCTCGTTCGTCGGGGCGTCCTCCCACTCGTCGGCTGCGGATTCGACCGTGTGCCAGCCCAGCGGGACCACGAGCGCGAACAGGCCAGAGCCCGGAGGGGACTCGACCATGTACTCGGTGAGGAAGCTCACTCGGGATCACCCGCCTGGGCTGCGGCGAGGGTGGCCGTCATCTGCTCGATGGTCTCCGGGTAGGTCTCGATGACCTGGCGGCGCTCGCTCTCGACTGCGAGGGCAATTCTGAGCGACTCAAGCTTCTCGGGCGTGTACTTGGTGAGATCGGGGAGCATGATCAGAATTCCTCAGGTCGGAGTGCCAGGAAGAGCCGTCGGCCACGGGCCAACTGCCAAGTGTGTTTGGGTGAAAGTGATCGCGCCGATCGCGGGCAGTCCACCGATCGCATACGAGGAGCCGCGATCCTGAGCGTCGGCGTATCCTCCGGTGCCAGTGTTGAAGTGACGCAAGCCGCGCCAGGATTGATCGCCGCCGCGCCGAAAGATCTCGGGGATCTCTAGTACCCCGGTCGGGTTGGGCCGCTGCTCGGGGGGCGGGTTTACGGCCGCTTGAAGCTCGACCGTGTTGCCGATCCGACGTCCGAGAAAACGGCCGCTCCAGCCCACGGGGAGCGGTAGCTCGCGCCAGCCGGTGTCTCCCGAGACGACGACCCACCCCGCGGCGGATGCCCCGTTTTTGAGCCACAGTCGCGCGCCATTCGTTTGGGCCGTGTCCACGTAGAGCGTGCCTACTGGCGAGTTCAGGACACCGAGCGGGGACCCCGTGCCTTGGATGACCTTCCCCGACTGGAGAGCCAGCTCGGCGGAGACCTGACCAGGGATGTCTGCTGCGGTGACTGCGGAGCCGACGAGGGCGGGGATGTCCTGCTCGGTGACTGCTGCGGAGACCTGCCCGGGGATGTCGGCAGAGGAGACGGCTGCCGCGACCTTCCCGGGCAGGTCGGCTGCGGTGATGGCGGTCTGGAGGTTCGACGGCACGATCGAGCCTGCGATCGTCTCCACCTGCTGGCGGGTGCGAACGTCGAACGCTTCCAGGATCAGTGGAGGCAACTGGTAGGTCTCGGGATCGACGGTAACGAACAGACCGAACATGGCTGCCTCCTTTCTTGAATCGAGTGGGAGCCGGGCTGTTCCCCCGACCCGGCTCCCGGCTGGTTACGCGGCGTTCTGGATGACCGCGATGCCCTCGGGGTAGTCGACCTTGAGGGCGACGTAGCCGAAGATCGCCTCGTCGACTCCACCGCGGGCGATGTCGAGGGCGTTCACGCGGATGGGCGATCCGGCCAGCTCCAGCGATGTGGCGCTCTGCTTGTCAGCGACGACGACCCGACCGGCTGCGAGACCGGAGTGGGGCACGACCTTGAAGGACTCGATCGAGCCCTCTTCGAGGCCGAGGGCTCCGTTGAGGAAGGCGAGGCGGTTCTTGTCGAGCGTGAACAGGAGCTGCGAGTACACGTCGGGCGCGACGAGGGCGAAACTCGGCGTGGCGTCGTTGGCGATGACCTGGAGGGCACCCTGGACGATCTTGCCCATGGCCGCGTTCACGTCCGTGGGGTAGGTCGTCGCGGCGACCGGGGTGGCCGCTGCGAGGAGCTGGGTGAGCACGTAGTCGTCGCTCTTCTTGGCGTAGCTGTCGACCATGTGAGCGAAGAACTCGTTCAGGACCTCGGTCTGGTTGAAGTCGATGAACTCGCGAGCGATGTCCCAGCCGCCAGCGAAGCGCTGGATGCCGACGCTGTAGGCGGTCGTGGTCGGCGTGTTGGTGGGCACGTCGGCCTTGTTTCCGGCCCAGGTCGAGACCTCGGGCTTGACGCCCCAGCGGTAGCCCTTGACCTCCAGAGCCGTGAGCGGGCCGTTGGAGAGGAGCGGGATCACCTTGCGGGCGTAGCGCTTGCCCGACCAGAGCTGGCCGAGCCATGCGGGCTGCACGACGCCGGTTCCGAGCTGGTTGGCGCCGCTGATCTTCACGTCGTTGAGCGCGAAGAGTCCCTCTCCCTGGATGTCCGCGAGAGCCTTGAGGGACTCCTGATCGCGGCCTCCGGATTTGCGCGCGTTGGTGATGAGCGCGAAGAGGCCGTCCTTGTCGAGGGTGGGGGTGGCGGTGCTCGACGCATCGAGCGTGTTCGGAATGGGCACGATGGCCTCGCTTTCTGTGGGTTCCGGGTTCTCCGGATCGGTGATCTCTGTGATGTAGGTCGTGGTGCGGGTGATGCGCTTGGTGCCGTCTCCGAGGTCTTCGACTTCCTCGGTCGTCGTCGACTTGTCGGTGGTCTTGGTGCCGTCTTCGGGGTCGACGTAGGTCGAGGAGGACTCAGTGACGACCTCTTCCTCGTGGGGTTCAATCGGGTCGAGGGCGAAGAGGCCAGCGGTAGCGAATGCGCCCTCGTCGACGAACGCGGCGCCCGTGAGCTTGCCCTTCCCCTTGACGCCGTCACGAGAGAGGCGTCCGATCTCGGGGGAGAGCTTCTTCAGCTCGCCCGACTTGATCTGGTCGAGGAGCTGGTCGCCCTCGGGGTTGCGCGAGATCGCGAATGAGGCCACAAGGCCGCGCTCGGTGTCGTCCACGGACATGAACCGGGCCACGGGGTCGTAGCGGTTGTGGCGGCGGTTGGCGTTGAGCACGGAGATGTCCGTGGGGACCTCGCAGTCACCGCGGCCGAAGCTGACGGCGAAGGAGTGGTTGGACTGCGTCTGCTCATCCCAGGGGAGGAGGAGTCCGCGGACCGTGCGGGTGTCGAGGTCGACGGAGAAGTCTCCGCCGTTCATGAATTCGGTCATGCTGCGGCCTCCTGAGGCTCGGTAGGTGCTGCGGGTGTGGGCTCGGCTGGCGCCGACGCTCCGGAGGTGGCGCCGTGGGTCTCGGTGAAGTTGAAGCGGGCGCGCTGCGTGCGCGGGAGGGCCTGAGTGATGGCCTCCTCGATCGGGCGCGTCCACATGGGCAGGTCGATCTCGAAGAAGGCGTTCCGCTCGCCCTCGGTGGTCGAGTACGTGAGGCTGTCCACTCCGGTGGTGCCGTCGAGCATCGCTGCCCGGACGTTGAGGAACGAGCCGACATCGGTGCGGATCGCATCACGTGACTGGATGAAGAGGTCGGCCTCTCCGAGCGAGCCCGCGTGCGTGTGCATCTCCAGGCCCAGCGGGTTCAGTCCGACCGAGGGCTTGCCGGAGCGGTGCTTGGTGACCCACTCGTCGACCCACTCCTCGGCCTCCTCAGAGGTCATCTCGGTGTCCGAGGTCATCCGAAGCTCGACGAGGTAGGCCGGGGACTCCATCCGGCTGGTCCAGGCAAGCTCGGTGTCGCGAGCACCGCGGAGGGTGCGGGCTCCGAGACTCAGGAGGCCGGGGAAGAGCGGGACCTCGAAGAGGATGTAGTCGCCGTCGTCGAGCGCGATGTCGTGGACGACGACGCTCCCGTTCTCGATCTTCCACTCGGCTTGGGGAACCCACGCTGCGTCGATGATCGGACCGAAGCGCGAGCCCTCCTGCTTGGCTCCGCGCTGGAGCATCCAGAGGCTGTGACCGTAGAAGATCAGGTCGTCGACCGTGGCTGCGGCGCGGTGGTACGGGCTGACCGGACCGTCTGTGCGAGTGAGCCAAAGCGGCTGGTTGGTGAGGAGCTGCCCGCTGGAGTCGATCGCTTCGAGTGGGTACTGGGCGATCGTCGACACCAGGAGGTTGCGGGCCTTGGCCACTGCCGGGATGGCGAGAGCATCCGCACGGCCCATCGGCAGGAGAGCGGCGACCTCGGAACCGTAGACCTCGCCTACTGCGAACTGAGCGAGGTGGCTCGGCGCTGCGTAGGGGGAGACGACTCCGAGGTTCTCCGAGGTCGCCAGAGGAGACGGACGCACGTCCGCCAAGCCAAGGAACGAGAGGAAACCCACATGCAAATTCTCCTCACGTCACTGTGATTTCACGCGCGAGACCAGAGACTCACGCAACAATCTTGCGTTTCCGGTAGTTCAGGCGGTTGTAGAGCGCTGTCTGGGTCTCCGGGTGCACGCTGCGCTCGTGGTCGTGAGCGATGTCGTGACCACGCTCCTCGTTGAACGCGTTCTCTCCGAAGCTCGGGCACTCGGTGCACCACACCACGATGGAGACTGGGGAGACATCTACCTTCGCGCTCACGCTGCGACCGCCTTCGCTGCTGCTTCCCGGGCCTCCCGCTCTCGGACCGAGCGGGGCTTGGGTGCGGCCTTCGGCTTCAATTCGTCGTAGGCGCGGAGTGCGAGAGCCCCGGCCTCCAGTGCTGTGATGTCCTGCTCGTCTGGCTTGCTCATGCGGAAGCTCCAGCGGCTCGACTGCGGCTGCTGCCCCTTCACCGCATCCCGGACGGCGAGGTTGAGCGCCTGCTGGTCGTAGTGGCGGAGGTTGCCCGAGTTCAGCTCCTTCATGAAGAGGGACGCTGCGGTCGAGACGTGTATCCAGTTCTGGGGCACGAGCTTGAGCCTCGGCACCCGAGCCCGCTTGATCGCCTGCCCCTCGACATCCGTGGCCGCGTTCTTGGCGTCGTAGACGAAGGCCTGGCCGTGAGCCTTGTGATCCGCGAGGACGGCGGGCTTGAGCCAGGAGGTCCCCTCGGCATGCTTGATCACCGCCAAGTGCGCGACACCGTCGACCCTCCACGCTGCGACGAGTGCTGCGCTCAATCCGGTGATCGAGACGTAGAAGCCTGCCACGTAGTAGTCGGGGAGCTGCATGGGCACCGTGAGGGCGCCTGCCTCCCACTTGATGGGGTTGATGAAGGCGGAGCCGATGCCCTCGGGCCAGAGCCCCAAGTACTCGCGACAGAACGCCCGGGAGGTCATCTTCTCGAATCGCTCGCGGATGACCGACATCGGGGTGAGCCCGCCTGCTCCAGGGTGCGCTGCCTTCCACACCTCGGGGTCCGCGGTGGTCCCCTCGATGGGCAACCCCTCCTCCCAGACCGGAGTGTCCGGATGGGCGGCGTACTCGACGATGCCGGACTTCCCCTCACGTCCTAGCTGGAGGTAGTCCCAGAACACTCCGCCCTGGTGCTCGCCTGCGGTGCCGAGGAGCACGAGCTGACCGGCGCTCTCGCCCTCGATCGTGATGGTGTCGAAGGTCGGGAGGATGCCCGAGACCAGGTCCTCCGACTCGTCGCCTGCGTCGACCTCCTGCGCCTCGTCGATGCCGACCAGCGCGAACCCCTCACCTCGGAAGGACTCCGCGGAGGGAGGCAGGATCGAGATGCGTCCGCCTGTCGCTCGGCACTCGATGAAGCTGGCGCCGGGCTGCCGGTTGATGATGTACGGCGACTCCTTGGGGTCCGGGTACTGACGCTCCAGCGGCTTGACCAAGTCCTTGAGCCAGCGCTCGCGGGCCTTGACCTGGGTCTGGGCGGTGAAGCCGACTTGGTAGTCCCCGCGGTCCGGATTCGAGATTCTGCCGAGCGCTACGGCCCACCACGAGGTCGTCTTGGTCGCACGGCGAGGGATCGAGATCGCAGTCACAGCGTGGAGGGGAACTCCGTTCGGCTTTTGGGCGTTCAGAGCGTCTCCGACGACGTATTGCTGAGGCTGGATCGGCTTCCGGTCGGTATCCAACCCCAGGAGACGAGCCCCTATCAGGAACTCCTCTCGTCCCCTCTCGTAACCCTCGAAGCTGCTCCTGTTCAGTGGCGGAACACCCGAGTGCTCCTCAGGTTGCGGTCCAGTAGGAAAAAAATCCTCAGAGCCGAGGGCCGGGGATGACCGCGCTGTCTCAGAAGAGTCCGAGCCTCCGACCGTCGCTGCCCTTTCAGGAGCGGATGCCTTAGTCGCTGTCCTGGTAGGAGCGGATGCCTTAGTCGTGCCTCGATTGCGAGCGTTGGAACCCATCCTTCCTCCTGATCGCTGGTTGCAGGTCTTCCCTCCCTTGGCTCCGTGGTGCGTTGCTCCGAGGTTCGTGACTGCGTTGATCTCCGCCTTGCTCCAACCCATCTGCTCGGCTTGGCTGACGCTGACGATGTGACCCACCGCCCACCGCTCGTCGGGGCGGATGGGCTGGCGACAGTCGACGCACCGGGCGGTGCCTGCTCGGACCTGAGCGGCGAGGATCGGTCGGACCTTCCGCTTGACCGCGCTCCAGTCCGCACCGAGGTGGTGTCCGGTCATCTCGTGCTCACCTCGATCGCCTTGTCGATGCAGTGGTCCGTCATCCGATCGACGATGAAGTCCGAGTCACCTGGTTGCACGATGCTCATGCATCTGGTGAACGCATTCTCGAATCGCTCCTCGGCTGAGTCTCCGCATCCGGCGAGTGTGAGCCCGAGGCCCACCGCGATGAACGCTGCGGCTGCCCGCTTCATCGGTGGGCTTCGGTGTAGTTGAGGATGAGGTCGTCGAGCATCGCGTGGAATGCGGACTCAAGTACTGCTTCCAGTGCGGCCGTGCTCTCCGGGCCGATCACTGCGCAGGCCAAGCGTCGACGCGGAAGACCGGGATTGAGCCGTCGCCCTGCGGGTCTGGTCGGGTCACCCGGATGTCGAACCAGGAGTCCACCCAGTGGAGCCAGAGGAGCCCGAAGTCTGTGTCGACAGCGAAGGTCGTGGTGTCCGTGTCGACGATCGTTCCGAGGTGGCGCCAGTCCAGTGAGCCATCGTCGAGGACGACGGTCCCTCCGAAGCGGTCCCCGATCTCCACGAGGTCCACGAGCTGCTCGCGGTGGAGGTTGGCGTGAATGCTCATGCTGACACCGCCTTGCGTGCTGCGGCGACAGCCGCGATGCCCGCCTTGATGATGGCGTCCGCCTCTGCCACCGAGGTGAGGTCGTTGAACTCAGCGGTCCAGTCCGACCCAGCATCGCGAGCCTGAATCACCAGCCCGCGGATGACCTCCGCCTGTCGATCGCTGAGCGCTGGAGTGTATTCCGCACTCATCTCGGAGATCAGACCCGAGATGTCTGCATGGGAGTAGCCGAGGGCCTTGGAGTAAGCCCGGCTCCTCTGCTCCGCGGAGATGGTCTTGCCGTCTCGGAGTGAGCGCTGAGCGCACATCCGCACGAGGAGTTGAGCTTGCTTGGGAGTTGCCATGGGTCTGGTCCGATCTGCTGTTCCGACGAGAAGCCCGGCCCCTTTTCCTTCTCCTCCTTCTACTCGGCGAGGCCCCCCGGGCCGATGCGCGCAAGAGAAGTGGAAGATGGAAATTCTTGAAAGAGAGCTTGACTTCGTCCGCTCCGAGGAGGTGAAGCGGATAGTGGAAGCGTGACATCCAGATCGAAGCGAAACAACTCTCTCACCAGGGGATACGTGACTGGTGTAACCCTGTCATTCGACGCGCACTAGCTGAGATGACCGTGGATACTGGGCTCCAGAGGGGGTCGTTTCTGAGCCTGATTCAGAGAGCCCCTGAAACTGATTTAGCCGTATATGCAGGCCCGGGCGTGTCGCTCCTAATAGGAGGGTCTGGGCATGCGAAAGCCCCGCGGGGGATCGGACCAACGAACACACCGCGGGGCTCACTAATTCTACGGGTTCTGCTGTGCCTTCCTGCGGGCTCGGCGGAGCCGGTCGATCTCACTCATGGAGCATCCGAGGTGTGCGGCCTGCTGCCTGATGCTGAGGTGATCCAGGCCATCGAGCATCGCGGGGAAGAACGACCGCTTGGGCCCCGGCTTGCTGGGAGCTGCCTTGGGCTTGGGTGCTGGCTTGGGCTTCGGAGCTGCCTTCGGCTTCGGTGCGGGCTTGGGCTTGCGAGGCGCCAGGGGCTTCACGTCACGGGCCAGCTCCGCGATCCGCTCGGCGTAACGCTGATCCGTGCGCACGGCTTCGAGGAACTCGACGACGAGCGCCTCGTGCTCCGAAGTGATCTTCATCCGACGATCTCGTCCGGCTCGTTGAGCTGGGTCACGACCTTGTGAGTGATCAAGTACTTGGACGGCGAGAAGCGCCCCGGGTAGACGCGGATGTCGAGTAGGGGCCGGACCAGCTTGCGGCGCTCCTCGATCGGGAGCGCATCGAAGGCCTCGCCTAGTTTCTTGAATCCCTCCAGGTCAGCGTTCTTCCCCACGTAGATGCCGCGCCGGATGTCGACCAGGGAGGAGCCCGAGACTCCGGCCTCCTCGATCTGCTCGCGAAGCTCAGCCTCCCTGGCGTTGAGGCCTGCCAGGCGTGCGCGTCCCTGGGGCTTCTTGATGAGCCCTTCGAGCATGAGGTCGGTGAGTTCCTCCTGCTGCGTGAGGATGGCGTTGAGGGCGTCTCGGAGTGCTCTGGTGTCGTCCGGCTTGTCGGGGAACATGGAAGAAGGACCGATGAGGAAGGCCTTGATGATCTCGGAGCGGACCAGGGGGTCGAGGTCGGAGATTTTGCCTGAGGCGTGGCGCTCCTCGGCGCTGGAGTTCGGGCACCTGAGTATCGAGTAGCGGGTGCCGCGACGGTTGTCCGTGGCCGTGTTCGATCGCATCGTGGCGCCGCACACTCCACAGGTGGCGGAGCTGGAGGAGAGGTGCCTGGGCTTGGGTCCCGGCGAGGTCTTGCGTCCGGGGGCGGTGAGGATGGCCTGCACCTCGTACCAGTCCGCGGGGTCGACGATGGGGTCCCAGGAGGCCTGCACGCCCTCTAAAAACTCTCCCTTATAGGAGACCAGTCCGGCGTTCGCGGGGCGTCGGAGGATCGAGTTGAGAGTGGCGTACTCCCAGCGGCCACCCTTTCGGCGCTGCGGCACTCCGCGGTCGTTGAGGTCCTTGAGGATCGCCCAGAGCGACTTACCCGCGAGGACCTGCGCATAGAGGTCTCGGATCACCTCGGCCTCGTCTTCTACGTGCTGGCCGCCTGCCTGGAACCCGTAAGTCTGGGAGGAGGGTCGGAGCTTCCCGGAGACGGCGGCGTAGGAGTAGTGCTCCAGGAGCCGCTCGGACTTCATCGCACTCTCGAACTCCGCCATCGCGGAGAGCATCTTCGCGGTTAGTGCTCCACCCGCGGTGCTCGGGTCAGTCTCAGCGCCGTCCGCTGTCATCCATCGCACCCCGCCCAGTTGCGATGCGATCCGGATGAGCGAGCTGTCGCCGTCGTTTCGAGAAAGCCTGTCCACGTGGCGAACGAGGATGACATCGTGATCGCCCCGCTTGGTGGCGAGGAGGAGCCGAGTGAAGCCGGGTCGGCCCGTCCCCTTGAATCCCGACTTACCGTCGTCGACGAAGGGCTTCCCGATGAGGTCGAATTCCCGCCTCTTAGCCAGGTCGGTCAGATTGTCGATCTGATTCTGCACGGAGTCGGAGACTTGGCCATTGGCCTCCGCTGCGGACACGCGAGCGTAGATGACTGCACGAGTAGACATGTGGGTAACGGTAACACCAGAGACCGCGTCTTCGTCGCTCGCGGGGGAGTGGCCGAGCTCACCGACATCGAGCTCGCGCCGACCGAGGTGCGCGACCTCGTCGAGCGGATGCTGCAGTCCACCGGTCGGCGCGTGGACCTGAGCTCGCCCTTCGTCGACGCCTCCCTGCCCGACGGTTCGCGGCTGCACGTCGTCATCCCCGATGTGACCCACAAACACTGGGCCGTCAACATCCGCAAGTTCTCGCAGCGCATCCGCGACCTGCACCGTCTCGTCGCCCTCGGGTCTCTCACCCGGCAGTCGGCCGAATTCTTGCGCATGTGTGTGCTGTCTGGCCAGAACATCCTCGTGTCGGGTGCGACGCAGAGCGGCAAGACGACACTCCTCAACGCCCTGTTGTCGGCAGCGCGGCCGAGTGACCGCATCGTCACGGTCGAGGAGACCTTCGAGCTCGACTTCGAGGCCCCCGACAGCGTCGCGATGCAGTGTCGGCAGCCGAGTCTCGAGGGCACCGGGGAGATCAGCTTGCGCAGGCTCATCAAAGAAGCGCTGCGGATGCGCCCCGACCGTCTCGTGGTCGGCGAAGTGCGCGAGGCCGAGTCGCTCGACCTCCTCATCGCGCTCAACTCGGGGTTGCCCGGGATGTGTTCCATCCACGCGAACGGCGCCAGGGACGCCCTCAGCAAACTGTCGACCCTTCCGCTTCTCGCGGGGCGCAACATCGACTCGGGATTCGTCGTGCCGACTGTCGCGACCGTCATCGACATCGTCGTGCACTGCGAATTGCGCAAGACCGGCCAGCGCCGTGTGCGCGAGATCGTGGCACCGAGCGGTGTCGTCGAAGGCACGGTCATCGAGGCGAGCACGATCTTCGCCCTCGACCACGGCGTGCTCGAAGCGACCGGCAACTACCCGGGCAAGCGTCACGGTTTCGAGGCGGCCGGGTTCGATGTCTCCGCCGTCATCAGCGGGCGGCGATCGTGACCACCCCGATCGTCGCGCTCGCCCTCGGTCTCGCGCTCGGGCTCGGAGCGCTGCTCGCCGCGTCGCCGTTTCTGTGGCCCCGTCGCGAGCGGGCGGCATCCGCTCCCTCCCGACTCGTGAGGGTCGTGCGCGACCGCCTGACCGCCGGCGGGCTGCACTCGGTCGGTATCCCGGCGTTCGTCGTGGTGTCGCTCGTCGTCGGTCTCGCCGTGGGCACTGTCGTGTTCGCCGTCGCTCCCGTCGTGCCGCTCGGCACAGCCGCGGCGCTCTCGGCGGCGCTCGTGCCGTGGCTCGTCGTCAGTGTGCGGGCGCGGCAGCGTCGGGTGGCCAATCGCACCGTGTGGCCCGACCACGTCGACCACCTCGTGTCTGCCGTGCGCTCGGGGCTCGCCCTCCCCGACAGCGTCTCCACCCTCGCCCGCACGGGCCCCGCCGAATCACGCGCGGCTTTCGGCGTCTTCGAGAGCAGCTACCGGACGACCGGCAACTTCGCGACGAGCGTCGACGAGGTGAAAGCCCGCCTCGCCGACCCCGTCGCGGATCGCGTGCTGGAGACGCTGCGGATGTCGCGCGAGGTCGGCGGGAGTGAACTGACGACCGTGCTCCGCAGCCTCGCGTCCTACCTGCGCCAGGAGGCCGCGATCCGAGCGGAGGTCGAGGCGCGACAGTCGTGGGTCGTCAACGCCGCGCGACTCGGCGTTGCGGCCCCGTGGATCGTGCTCGGTCTACTCGCCACCCGCCCCGAGGCCGCCATGGCCTACAACACGCCGCCGGGCGCCGCGATCATCATCGGGGGGCTCGCCGTCAGCATCGTGGCGTACCGCATCATGGTCGCCATCGGCAGGCTGCCCGAAGAGCGCCGGTGGTTCGCGTGAGCCCGACGACGGCGTGGGCCGTGCTCTTCGGGTTGACTTTCGGGTTCGGCGCGTGGTCGCTCGTGAGCCTCATCCCGCTGCTCGACCGACCGCGGTTGCTGCATCGCGTCGCCCCCTACGTCGTCGACATCTCGCCGGCGGCACGTGAACTGCTCAGTCGACGGGCCGTCGACCCTCTGCCCGTGCTCGGCACCGTGCTCACCCCTCTCACGACGCGCGCGCGTCGCACCATCGACAGCGTGTTCGGCGGGTCGGTCGAACTGAGGGTGCGACTGCGGCAAGCGGGGTCGACGCTGAGCGCCGAGCAATTTCGTGCGCGGCAACTGAGCTCCGGCATCCTCGGCCTCATCGGGGGCGTGGCGGCGTCGGCCGTCATCGGCGCTGTCACCACCCCGCCACCCGGTGCTCTCGTGGGGGTGACGGTCGCCGCGGGCGTCACCGCGGTCGTCGCTCTCGACTACCGGCTCCAGCGCACCGCCCGCGCACGACTCGACCGCATGACGAACGAACTGCCGACAGTTCTCGAGTTCCTCACCCTGAGTCTCTCGGCGGGGGAGGGCATCCTCGATGCCATCCGAAGGGTCTCCCGGATCAGTCGAGGCGAACTCTCCGTCGAACTCGCCACGACCGTCGCCGACGCCAACACGGGTGTTCCGTTCGGCGAGTCTCTCGCGCGTCTCGCCGACACGGTGCGGTTGCCGGCGCTGTCTCGCGCGGTCGAACAGATCCTCGGTGCTCTCGATCGCGGAACGCCCCTCGCCGAAGTGCTGCGCGCGCAAGCACAGGATGCGCGCGACGACGCCAAACGCCGCCTTCTCGAGACGGCGGGAAAGAAAGAGGTGGCGATGCTCGTGCCTCTCGTGTTCCTCATCCTCCCGACGACGATCGTGTTCGCGATCTTTCCCGGCATCTTCGTGCTCCAACTCGGCTTCTAGACAAGGACGGTTTCGCCATGACCCACACGCTTCACCCTGTGCATTCCTCGACTGCCACTCCGTCCCGCCCCGTGCCCGTCGTGGCTCGGCGGCGGCGCCTCGCGCTCGTTCGCGACGATCGAGGCGACGTGCCCGGGTGGGTGCTCATCACACTCATGACCGCGGGCCTCGTGATCGTCATCTGGGCGCTCGCGGGCCCGGCGCTCAGCGGGGTGTTCGAGCAGGCGATCTCGCGGGTCACCGGATTCTGACGTGCCCGGGCGGGGTGACACGGCGCAGCGACCGCCGAACGACGACGGGTCGGCGGTCGTCGAATTCGTTCTCGTCGGAGCCCTGCTCACCCTCGTCACGCTCTCCGTACTGCAGTTCGCCCTGGCTCTGCACGTGCGCAACACCGTGCTCGACGCGGCATCCGAGGGCGCCCGGTTCGCGGCGCTCGCCGACAGCGGCCTCGACGAAGGGGCGACGCGAACCGAAGACCTCATCGCGGGGGCGCTCGGTGGCGACTACCCCGTCGACGTGACGGCGGCCCGAGGGGACTACCTCGGGCATCCCGCCGTCGTCGTCGACGTGACCGCGTCGCTTCCCGTGATCGGACTCATCGGACTACCCGGCTCACTGGAGGTGAGCGGGCATGCGGCGCTCGAAGCGATCGAGGGCTGAGGCCGTGGCGTCGCACGGGAGATCCGACCGGCGCGCGCCGTGGTCCGACGACTCCGGGTCGGCATCGCTCGAGTTCATCACCGCGGGGATGATCCTGCTCCTCCCGATCGTCTACCTCATCGTCGCGATGGCGTCGATCCAGGGCGGCGCGCTCGCCGTCGAAGGTGCCGCCCGGCACGCGGCGCGCGTCTTCGTGCTCGCGCAAGACGAAGACGACGCGCAATCGGCGGCGCGTCGTGCCGTCGAGTTCGCTCTCGCCGACCACGGTGTCGACCCAGCGGGATCGACCGTCGTCGTGCGCTGCGAACCCGACCCGTCCGCGTGTCTGTCACGGGAGAGCGCCGTAACCGTCGAGGTGACCGTCGTCGTGCCCCTGCCGCTCGTGCCCGCCGCCCTCGACGTGCGTGCGCCGCTGCGCGTGCCCCTCGCCGCGAGCGCGACCCACACCGTCTCGCGATTCTGGGCTGCGGCACCGTGACGACACTCGGCGGCACACCCTCCCGCCGCACGAGGCGGCTGCGTGCGGATGACGACACCGGCTCGACACTCCTGCTCACGATCTTCTACGGCGTGATGGCTCTCGTGCTCACCCTCGTCGTGGTCGCCGCGACATCCCTCTACGTCGAGCGGAAGCGCCTCTTCACCCTCGCCGACGGCGCGGCGCTCGCCGGAGCCGAATCGTTCGCCCTCGATGACGTCGCCGTCACCGAGGCGGGAATCCGACCGCGACTGACTTCCGACGGAGTCGCGCGAGCCGCCGCCGAGTTCGTGCGCGACGCGCCGTCTCCACGATTCGAGAACCTGCGCATCGACCGCGCCGGCACGCCGGACGGGCTGAGCGCGACCGTGACCCTCTCGTCGCGCTGGCGGCCACCCATTGTGACGCTCTTCGTTCCCGACGGCGTGCGCATCGACGTGACGGCGGTCGGACGGTCGGTGTTCCGCTGACTCGAGGCAGCACCGCGGGAACGTCGCGACCGCTACAGCTTCGAGCGGGGCACGTACTTGGGGATGTAGCGCAGCAGGATGCCGGCGCCCGCGAGCGCGAGCACGCCCATGACCCCGGTCGCGAGCGAGAGAGACACGGCCGCCGTGACACCGGAGATGAGGAGGGGGGCGCCGGCGCCCCCGAGGTCGGCCGTGAAGCGCCAGGCGCCGAGGAACGGCGCGGGGTTGCGCGGGTCGGCGAGGTCGGCGCCGAGGGTCATGAGAATGCCGCTGCCGATGCCGTTCGCGACCGAGAGGAACATCGCGACCGTGATGAACCACACGACGTTCCCGGGCAGGTCGTGGCTGAACGACAGTGCGAGGTGCCCGAGGCCGAGGCCGATCATCGACGGGAGGGCGCTCGCGAGCCGGCCGAAGCGGTCCATGATCTGGCCGCTCGCATAGAACAGGGCGAAGTCGATCGCGCCCGCGATACCGATGATGAGAGCCGTGTTGGCGTCGCCGATGCCGATGCTCACCGCCCACAGGGGCAGGATGACGGCGCGGCTCGCCCGGATGGCGCCAATGAGCGCGGCGCCCACCCCGAGAGTCGTGAGGATGCGACGGCTGGCCCACATCGTGCGGAAGAGGCCGATCGTCTCGTGCGCGACGAGCTGCCCGCCCTCCGGCGTGCTCGGGCCGTGCGCCGACCGTGACGCCGCGCTCGCGCCGAAACTCGCCGCGGGGTCGCGCAACAGCAGGAGCACCACGGCAGCCGCGACGCACCCGACGATGTGCAGGCCGAAGACGGCGGTCGTCGACCCCGTGATCGCGATGACCCCGGCCGCGAGGAACGGCCCCACGAAGTATCCGAGCCTGAAGGTGCCGCCGAGCGTCGAGAGTGCTCTGGCCCGATACGACTGGGGCACGAAGCTCGTCATGAAGGCGTGGCGGGCGAGAGCGAACACGGCCGAGGCGATGCCGATCACGAGGATGCTCGCGCCCAGCATGAAGGGCGACGTCGACGCGATCGCGAGCCCGAGTCCTACCGCGGCCACGAACGCCGCCCCGATCATCGCGGGCCTCTCGCCGGTCTTGCTGATGAGCCATCCGCTCGGGATGTCGCCGATGAGGTGCCCGACCATGATCATCGAGGCGACGAGCCCCGCGGTCGCGAGGTCGGCGCCGAGGCGGTCGGCGACGATCGGGATGATCGGCAGGATCGCGCCTTCGCCGATCGAGAACAGCAGGGTGGGGAGGAGGGCGGGGAGTGCGAGGGAGCGCCAGCGGAAAGGGTGCTCGGAGCTCGACATGACCTGTCGATGCTACGCCCGAGCGAGAGGGCCCCATCGACAGGTCAGGGACCGGCGGGGCCGCTCCGGCCGGCGGGTAGGCTGGCCTGGATATGAGCGAGCTCGATATTTCAGACCAGATCCAGGCCCTGCGGTCGACCTTCGTCGAGATCCAGGCCGTCGTCGACATCGAGAGGCTCGAAGCCGACATCTCCGAACTGAGCGACGCGGCCGGCGCCCCCGACCTGTGGGACGACACCGACAAGGCGCAGAAGGTCACGAGCGCGCTCAGCCACAAGCAGTCCGACCTCGCACGCATACGCAGCATCGAGTCGCGCCTCGACGACCTCGAGGTGCTCGTCGAGATGGCCAATGAGGCCGGAGACGACGAGAGCCAGAAGGAGGCGACCGACGAGCTCGCGAGCATCCAGCGCGTGCTCGGCGAGCTCGAGGTGCAGACCCTCCTCAACGGCGAGTGGGACGCCCACCCCGCGGTCGTCACCATCCGCGCGGGCGCCGGGGGAGTGGATGCCGCCGACTTCGCCGAGATGCTCCAGCGCATGTACCTCCGCTGGGCCGAACAGCACGACTACTCCACGACCGTCATGGACACGAGCTACGCCGAGGAGGCGGGCATCAAGTCGACGACGTTCGAGATCGACGGTCCATACGCCTTCGGAACCCTGAGCGTCGAGGCCGGAACCCACCGTCTCGTGCGCATGAGCCCGTTCAACTCCGCCGGCAAGCGCCAGACGAGTTTCGCCGCCGTCGAGGTCATCCCGCTCATCGAGGAGGCGGGCGCGATCGAGGTGCCCGACAGCGACATCCGTGTCGACGTGTTCCGCTCGAGCGGCCCCGGCGGTCAGTCCGTCAACACGACCGACTCCGCAGTGCGCCTCACCCACCTCCCGACCGGACTCGTCGTGTCAATGCAGAACGAGAAGAGCCAGATCCAGAACCGCGCCGCCGCGATGCGCGTGCTGCAGAGCCGACTGCTCATCCTGCAGCGCGAGCAGGAGGCCGCCGCGAAGAAGGAGCTCGCCGGAAACATCACCGCGAGCTGGGGTGACCAGATGCGCTCCTACGTGCTCGCGCCCTACCAGATGGTCAAAGACCTGCGCACGGAGTACGAGGTCAACAACCCCTCGAACGTGTTCGACGGCGACCTCGACGGCTTCATCAACGCCGGCATCCGCTGGCGCAAGCGCGACGTCGACTAGCCCGCCCCACGATCGGGGCTCGCGGCCGGTCGAAACCGGGAGTGCGCCGACACGGCCTGTCGCTCGCGCCGAATCGCGTGACCGTACCTAGAGTCGACGCGACATGATTCGGTTCGATCAGGTAACAAAGTCCTACGCGGGAACAACCAGGCCCGCCCTCAACTCGGTGACCCTCGAGATCCTCAAGGGGGAATTCGTCTTCCTCGTGGGCGCTTCGGGCTCCGGCAAGTCGAGTTTCCTGCGCCTCGTGCTCAAAGAGGAGAACCCCACCAAGGGGCGCATCCACGTGCTCGGGCAGGAGCTCGGGCGACTGCCGAGCCGCAAGGTGCCCTACTTCCGGCGCAATCTCGGCGTCGTGTTCCAAGACTTCCGGCTGCTGCCGCAGAAGACCGTGTTCGCCAACGTGGCGTTCTCGCTGCAGGTCATCGGCAAGAGCAAGGGCTTCATCCAGGAGGCTGTTCCGGATGTGCTCAAGATGGTGGGTCTCGCGGGCAAGGCCTCGAGGCTCCCGCACGAGCTCTCCGGTGGTGAGCAGCAGCGCGTCGCGATCGCCCGCGCGATCGTCAACAAGCCCGCGATCCTCCTCGCCGACGAGCCGACCGGAAATCTCGACCCCGCCACGAGCCAGGGCATCATGGCGCTTCTGCAGCGCATCTCGACGAGTGGCACGACCGTGCTCATGGCGACCCACGAGGCCGGCATCGTCGACCAGATGCAGCGCCGTGTGATCGAGCTCATGTCTGGCCAGGTCGTGCGTGACGAACGCGGCGGTGGATACCAGACCCAGGCGATCCCCACGCAGATGGCCGCGCGGGGCACGACCGACGGTCTCGCGCGCACGAGCGCGCAACCGATCGTGACGCGGGGCCCCCTCTCATGAGGCTCGGTCTCATCGCGTCGGAAGTGGCGAACGGTCTCCGACGCAACATCTCAATGGTCGTCTCGGTCATCCTCGTGACCTTCATCTCGCTCACGTTCGTGGGCGCGGCCATCCTGCTGCAGTCGCAGATCGGTCAGATGAAGGGCTACTGGTACGACCGGGCCCAAGTGGCCATCTACTTCTGCACGTCGTCATCCGAGATCGGCAACTGCAGCCTCGCCGAAGCGACCGACGACCAGAAGGCTCTCGTCGAGGAGCAGCTCACTTCGCCGACCCTCGCGCCCCTCGTCGACCGCTACGAGTTCGAGTCGCACGAGCAGGCGTTCGAGCGCTACCAGGAGCAGTTCGCCGACAACGAGTTCGCCGACTTCGTGACGCCCGAGTTCTTGAACGAGGCGTTCTGGGTCAACCTCGACGATCCGACGCAATCCGACGTTCTCATCGACAGCCTCTCCGGCTTCGCGGGAGTGGAGGAGGTGCAAGACCAACGGGCCTACCTCGACCCGATCTTCTCAGCGCTCAACGTCGCGAGCTTCACGGCCATCGGCATCGCGGCCCTCATGCTCGTCGCGGCGGTGTTGCTCATCGCGACGACCATCCGGTTGTCGGCGTTCTCGAGGCGGCGGGAGCTCGGCATCATGAGGCTCGTCGGGGCATCGAACCGGTTCATCCAGACCCCGTTCATCCTCGAGGGTGTCATCGCTGCGCTCATCGGGTCGGTCCTCGCCGCCGGAGCCGTCTTCGCCCTCGTGCGCTTCTTCGTGCAGGACTACCTGGGGTCGACCGTCGGGGCGACGACGGCGCTCGTCGGCATGGACGAGGCTGCTCTCGTGGCGCCCGTGCTACTCGGCGCGGGCATCCTGCTCGCCGCGGTGTCGGCCAACGTCGCCATCAGTCGCTACCTCAAGGTCTGATCGGAGCCCCCACCGGCTAGACTGGTGGGCTGTCTGCGATGCGCGCGGGCGAGCACGGGGCCGACACCGGTCACGACGGCGATCGAGGAGAGCGTTATGCCCAAGGAACGTGGCCAGAAGGTCGTGGCTACCAACCGCAAGGCGCGACACGACTACGCCATCGAAGACACCTATGAAGCGGGCCTCGTGCTCACGGGAACCGAGGTCAAGTCGTTGCGCGCGGGCCGGGCGTCGCTCGTCGACGGCTACGCCTACGTGGAGTTCGGCGAAGCGTGGCTCGACGCCGTGCACATCCCCGAATACAACCAGGGAACGTGGAACAACCACCCGCCGCGGCGCAAACGCAAGCTGCTGCTGCACAAGCAGCAGATCCTCAAGATCCACAACAAGGTCAAAGAGGGTGGCTACACGCTCGTGCCGCTCTCGATCTACTTTCTCGACGGTCGGGCCAAGGTCGAGATCGCGGTCGCTAAGGGCAAGCGCGAATACGACAAGAGGCAGACGCTCCGCGAGCGTCAAGACAAGCGCGAGGCCGACCGGGCCATGGGCACGCGGCGGGAGCTCGGCGACTAGCGACCGAGCCGTGCAGGCTGGCGGGTGCCGGGCATCCGTCGTAAGATAGAGGGCTGCACCTCGAGTGCAGTATCGATTGACAACTCCACAGCGCGTGATGCCACCACTTCCTCCGCACCGACGACAGTCGGGGTGGGAAGTCGCCATGGGGATGATCGGTTTCGACATTGCCTGCGCAACTGTGAGAAGCGGGTCGAGAATGCAAGGTCAACTCGTTAATGTCCCTTGCAAAAAATAAGTGCCAATTCAAAGCGCACTGACTTCGCCCTCGCTGCCTAAGCGAGCGCACTAAGAAGTCCGTCGGTCCGGGAATGCTCTCTACCCGGGTTCCGGCGCTATCTAGAGAGATTGCTGCTGTGTTGCGCCTCCGGGCACAGCGGGACTTGCACTGGGGCTGGGCTCGTCGGGGTAACTGCCTGTGGTAAATCCCGGAGCCGAGTAGAACGTCTTCACCGGCTACACCCGTAGAAGGCACATGACCACAGCAGTGGACGGGGGTTCAATTCCCCCCATCTCCACCATCGGTCGGCATCACGCGCTGTGCGAGTCTCTCCCACCGTCGAGACTCTCTCGACTTTGGTAGCGTCATCGGAGTGACCACCCCTGACTCTGCCGCCACGTCTCGCCGATTCACGTCGCTCGTATTCGGGGTCGTCGCCCTCGTGCCTCTCGCGCTCATCACGGCGTGGTGGCTCACGGGGCTCGTGACCCTCGAGGGGGGCAATCGCCTCGGTCTGCTCGGACCGCTCATGGTCTTCGCGGTCACGGCCGTGTTGTGGGTCGCTTCGGCCATCACGGCCCTCGTTCTCGCGCTGCGGTCGGGCGCCCGCGGTGCGCCGGTGTGGGTCGCCTCGATCGCCCTCGGGCTCGTCGCGCTGTGCTTCGTGCTCTCGGGCATCACGCTCACCATCTGATCCGCGCCGGCGTCGCACACGAGAGGCGTAGCCTGAACGGATGTCTGCCGCCGACGCTCCCCTCGACGCGCGCGCCGAACTGCGAGCCGTTCTCGAGCGCGACGCCTCCCGTGCCACGGAGTTCGCCGGCCTGTCGGACGCACCCGTCGCAGACGGGTCGCGTGCTGCCGCGGTGCTCATACTGTTCGGGGTGCTCGATTCACTCCCGAGCGATCGCCGCGCGCGGGACCGCGCCGTGTCGCGCGACCTCGACGTGCTGTTGCTCGCGCGAGCGTCGACCCTGCGCGCACACCCGGGCCAGGTGGCCTTTCCCGGCGGGCGCATCGACCCCGGAGACGCGGGACCCGTCGATGCGGCGCTCCGGGAGGCGCGCGAGGAGACGGGTCTCGACCCCGACGGGGTCGACGTGCTCGGAACCCTCTCGACCGTGCCGCTCGCATTCTCGAATCACCTCGTGACGCCCGTGCTCGCGTGGTGGAGTCACCCCGCTCCCGTTCGCGCGGTCGACGAGAGGGAGTCGGCCGCGGTGTTCCGCGCTCCCGTCGCCGACCTCCTCGACCCCGCCCATCGGGGTGTCACGGTCGTGCGCCGGTTCGGCACGGAGAGACGCGACCCCGGATTCCTCGTCGACGACGCCGCGGGCGGCACGGGGGAGCATCTCGTCTGGGGCTTCACCGCGATGCTCCTCGACGGCATCTTCGACCGGCTCGGCTGGACCGAACCGTGGGATGCGTCGCGCGAGCTGCCGCTCGACCTCCCCGCCACCGACGGCTAGGGCGGAGCCCGCTCTCTTCCCGCGGGTATATAACTGAATCACTCCCCATGAATACTTCTCCCTCTTCCCCTGCGCCCATGTCCGACCGCACCCGCTGGCAGGTTTTCGCCGTGTGCGTCGGTGTCGCGGCCCTCACGATCCTCGACCTCTCGAAGGTCAACGTCGGATTGCCGTCGATCGAGGCGTCCCTCGGCGCGGGGCCGAGCGAGCTGCAGATCATCGTCGCGGGCTACGCCCTCGCATTCGGGCTCGCGCTCGTGCCCGCGGGGCGGCTCGGCGACATCCACTCCCGCAAGGTCATGTTCGTCATCGGGCTCACCCTCTTCACCGTCTCGAGCATCCTCTGCGCGCTCGCACCGAACATCACCTTCCTGCTCATCGCGCGCGTGCTCCAGGGCGTCGCCGCGGGCATCCAGATGCCCCAGGTGCTCGGGCTCCTGCAGCAGATGTTCCAGGGGGCGGAGCGCGGCCGCGCCTTCGGCGTCTTCGGCGCGACTATCGGCATCTCGACCGCGCTCGGGCCGACCCTCGGCGGGTTGCTCATCGCGATCGGGGGGCCGACAGACGGCTGGCGCCTGCTGTTCTGGATGAACGTGCCCCTCGGCGTCATCGCCCTCTTCTTCGCCATCCGGCTCTTGCCCAAGCACGTCAGATCTGCGGATGCGCGCACCGAACTCGACCTCGTCGGCATCGTGCTCCTCGGCATCGCGACCCTGAGCCTCATGCTCCCCTTCGTGCTCACGACCGGCGGCCCCGACGACGACCCGCGACGCTGGGCCTTCCTCGCGCTGTTCGTCGTCGCCCTCGCGGCCTTCGTGTGGTGGGAACGCCGCTACCAGCGCAACGGCAAGTCGCCCGTCGTGCGGTTCTCGCTCTTCCGCGACAGCTCCTATCGCAACGGTCTGCTCGTGGCGACCGCCTACTTCGGTGCTCTCCCCGCCCTGTTCCTGCTCTCGACGCTCTACCTGCAGCAGGGGCTCGGGCTCGAGCCGGTCTACGCCGGCATGGTGAGCATCACGTTCGCCCTGGCATCCGCCGTGACCTCGTGGCTCGGCGGGCGGCTCGTCGAGAAGTACGGCCGATTGCTCGTGGTCGCGGGCCTCGTGAGCGTCATCATCGGTTTCGCCCTCGTCGGGGTGGCCGCCGTCTATCTGCCGCCCGAGCTCTCGCCCTGGTACATGGCGGCCGCGATGACGGTCGCGGGGGCGGGGGGTGGCTTCGTCATCTCGCCCAACCAGACGCTCACGCTCGCGCGTGTTCCCGTGGCCGAGGGGGGAGTGGCGGGATCGATGGCCCAAGTGGGGCAGCGCGTCGGTACCGCCGTCGGGGTCGCCGCGGCGTCATCCACCTTCTTCGCGACCCTCTACCGGGAGACCGGCCAGCTCGCCGCGATCGAGGTCTATCACGACGGCTTCCGCAACGGGCTTCTCGTGTCGCTCGGGCTCGTCGTCGTAGCCCTCGTGTTCGCCCTGCTCGACTTGCGCAAGAGACGGCTCGAGAGCGCCGAGACGCAGGCCACGCCAGGCGCCCCGGACTCCGACCCCGCCGCGGCCTAGTCGCGCGCGAGCACCTCGAGCACGGCGTCGTGCAGCACACCGTTCGTTGCGAGAGCAGAACCGTGCCAGGGGCCGGGCGAGCCCGTCGCCGACGTGAAGGCACCGCCCGCCTCCTCGACGATGGGGATGAGCGCGGCCATGTCGTAGGGCTGGAGGTCGAACTCTCCCGCGATGTCGACGAGACCCTCCGCGACCATCATGTACGACCACATGTCGCCGTAGGCCCGCGTGCGCCACACCTCGCGAGAGAGGGTGACGAGCGAGCTCAAGCGGCCGTGCTCGTCCCAGCCCTTGAGGCTGTTGTAGCTCAGCGAGGCGTCCGCGAGCTCGGTCACGCCGGAGACGAAGATGCGTCGTTCGCGCGTCTCGCTCACGGAGACCTTCTCGCTCGTCCAGGCTCCGTGCCCGCGCGCCGCCCACCAGCGCTGTCCGAGAGCGGGAGCGCTCACCACACCGACGACGGGGACATCATCGATCGCGAGGGAGATCAGGGTGGCCCACACCGGCACTCCGCGAACGTAGTTGGCGGTGCCGTCGATCGGGTCGATGATCCACTCCCGCTTGACGCCCGAGCCGGTCCCGGCTTCGACGCCGAACTCCTCACCGAGGATGCCGTCGGTGGGCCGAGAGTCGGCGAGACCACCGCGGATGGCCGCTTCGACGGCTTTGTCGGCGTCGGTCACGTGGGTCATGTCTGGCTTCATCGTCACGAGCAGGTCGTTGGCGCGAAACCTCTCCGAAGAGATCGAGTCGGCCATGTCGGCGAGTTCGCGGGCGAGCTGGAGGTCGGATCTCAGGGAGGGCTCGGTCACTCGTTCAGGCTATCGCCCCGCCGATGCGACCCGGTCCGGTCGCGGTGCCGACGGATCCCCTAGGCGAGGGTGCCGAGAAGTCGTTGCAGGGAGTCGAGCCGCAAGCGACCGATGTCGCCGAGTTCGCCGGCTTCGGCAGCCTCGATGATCGCGCAATCGGGCGAACCGGGCAGGTGCGTGCATCCGCGGGGGCACTGCAGCGCGACGGTCGCGAGATCGGTGAACGACCCGAGGATGTTGTCGGGGTTGATGTGCCCGAGGCCGAAACTGCGCACCCCCGGGGTGTCGATGATCCACCCGTCGCCGACACGCAGCGAGATCGTCGACGACGACGTGTGCCGGCCGCGCCCGGTGACCGTGTTGACGCGACCGATGGCGCGGTGGGCGTCGGGAACGAGCGCGTTGACGAGCGTCGACTTGCCGACACCGGAGTGCCCGACCGCGACCGTGGAGTGCCCGCTCAGGAGCCCACCGAGCACCTCGAGCGGCCACTGGTTCTCAGCGCTCTGCACGACGATGATGTCGAGACCCACGAAGTTCGCGAGGAAGTCTGTCGGGTCGCGCAGGTCGGTCTTCGTAATGCACAGGATGGGCGTGATTCCCGCGTCGAACGCCGCCACGAGGTAGCGGTCGACGAGTCGCGGGCGCGGTTCGGGGTTCGCCGCGGCGACGACGATGAGCATCTGGTCGGCGTTCGCCACGATGATGCGCTCGACCTCGTCGGAGTCGTCGGCGCTGCGACGCAAGAGGGTCGAACGCTCCTGGATGCGCACGATGCGCGAGAGGCTCCCGTCGACGCCGCTCGTGTCGCCCACGAGGTCGACACGGTCGCCCGTGACGACGGCGTTCTTGCGCAGCTCGCTCGCGCGCGACGCGATCGCCTCGTGTTCGTCGTCGGTCCCCTCGCCCACGAGCACGCTGTACCGACCGCGGTCGACCGTGAGCACGCGGCCCGTGACCGCGTCTTTGTGCTCGGGGCGGATCTTCGTGCGCGCCCTGTTGCCCTTGGGGTTGGGGCGCGCCCGCGCCTCGTAGTCGGCGTAGGGCTCGTCGTCGCTCTCGTCGTCGGGGGGAAGCCAGCTCATCGGTGGGGTCTACTCGTCGGGATCAGAACAGCAGGATCGGGTCGGCCGACACGGTCTCGATACCCGTGACGACGCGCATCCAGAGGTCGGCGAACTCGGGCATCGTCTTCGAGGTCGAGTGGATGTCGTCGATGAGGATGCCGGGAACCGCGAGTCCGAGCACGGCGCCGGCGTGCGCCATCCGATGGTCGTCCCACGCGCGCCACGGAGCGCCGACGAGGGGGGCCGGAACGATCGCGAGGCCGTCGGGCAGTTCGGTGACCGAGCCGCCGAGGGCGCCGATCTCGCTCGCGAGAGCCGCGAGCCTGTCGGTCTCGTGCCCGCGGAGGTGGGCGATTCCCGTGATGCGACTCGGGCCGGATGCGAGCGCACACAGCGCCACGATCGCGGGAGCGAGCTCGCCGCCGATGCTCAGATCGAGGTCGACACCGGGCAGGGTCGCGCCGCCGACGACCCCGACGCCACCATCGACACGCAGCGAGGAGCTCGTTCCCGCCGAGTCCCCGCGGGACACCGTCGCGCCCCACAGCGGCAGCAGTCTCTCGAGTTCGGCGCCGACCTGGGTCGTCTCGGTGGGCCAATCGGTGATCGTCACGCTTCCGCCGGCGACGATCGCGGAGATCAGGAACGGGGCCGCGTTCGAGAGGTCGGGTTCGATGCGCCGCTCGAGCCCCGAGATCGGTCCGGGTTCGACGACCCAGGTTCCCGGTTGGGGCGAGTGCGCCGCGACACAGCGAGCCCGCAGAGCGGCGATGGTCATGTCGATGTGGGGGAGGCTCGGGAGAACGTCTCC
Organism: Marisediminicola sp. LYQ85; assembly: GCF_046600695.1. Taxonomy (NCBI): domain Bacteria; kingdom Bacillati; phylum Actinomycetota; class Actinomycetes; order Micrococcales; family Microbacteriaceae; genus Marisediminicola; species Marisediminicola sp. LYQ85. The sequence continues at coordinate 1,362,023 of NZ_JBKIWO010000001.1, read as the reverse complement.
CGTGTGGGTGAGCGTGAGCCCTCGTCGGAAGCGCGGAGCGCTCAGGAGCAGTCCCGAGACGAACTGGCTCGACGCCGACGCGTCGATGCTCAGCTCCCCGCCCTCGACTTCGCCCGTGCCGTAGAGGCTGAACGGGAGGGAACCGCGGCCGTCGTCCGAGACATCCACTCCGAGTGCGCGCAGCGAGTCGATCGTCGCGCGCATCGGGCGCCGCCTCGCCGCCTCGTCGCCGTCGAACGACACCGGTCCGAGAGCGAGGGTCGCGAGCGGGGGGATGAACCTCATGACCGTTCCCGCGAGACCGCAATCGATCGAGGTTCCCCCGGCGAGCTCGCCGGGCACGATCTCGAGGTCGGGGCCGTACTCGCCCTCACCGACCTCGGTGATCGAGGTTCCGAGCGACCGCAGCGCCGAGATCATGAGGGCGGAATCGCGCGACCGCAGCGGGGACAGGAGCGTCGACGGCGCGTCGGCGAGAGCCGAGAGCACGAGTTCGCGGTTGGTCAGCGACTTCGAACCGGGGAGCGAGATCGTCGCGGAGAGCGGGCGCGTCGCCTCGGGCGCGGGCCAGGGCCCGGGCTCGTGATCGCTCGACTCGCTCGCATCGTCGTAGGGGCTGAACTCCGGCCCGGAATACCTGAATACCTGCATCGGTTACAGGGTATCGAGAAACGACGAACGGATCGGAGCACGCGTGACCCTCCTCACCCCCGCACGACCGGTGCGAGCCCGCCGCTGCCCGTCGAGCCGCGAACTAGACTCGGTGTCGATGAGCACTCCTGAGAGCACCCCTGCCGGACCCGACGCCGTCGACGCGGCGAGTGAGGCGGCGGCCGCGAGCGAGAAACGCGATCTCTTCGAGAGCCAGGCCATCCCGTATATGGATCAGCTCTACGGTGCCGCCCTCCGGATGACCCGCAACCCCGCCGACGCATCCGATCTGGTGCAGGAGACCTTCGTCAAGGCGTTCGCGGCCTTCGGCCAGTATCAGCAGGGCACGAACCTCAAGGCGTGGCTCTACCGCATCCTCACGAACACGTTCATCAACACCTACCGCAAGAAGCAGCGCGACCCCTACCAGGGCACCCTCGACGAGCTCGAGGACTGGCAGATCGGGAGCGCCGAGTCGATGACGCAGGGGAGGGCGGCGCGTTCGGCCGAAGCCGAAGCGATCGACCACTTGCCCGACAGCGCGGTCAAAGACGCGCTCCAGTCGATCCCCGAGGATTTCCGTCTCGCGGTGTATTTCGCCGACGTCGAAGGCTTCTCCTACCAGGAGATCGCCGACATCATGAAGACCCCCGTCGGGACCGTCATGAGCCGCCTGCACCGAGGCAGGCGCTTGCTCCGCGGTCTCCTCACCGATTACGCCGACGAGCGGGGCATGACCGTGCCCGCGCCCTCGGCGGGCAAGCGCACTAAGGCGCGGGCCGAAGCTTCTGCGAAAGGATCGACGACATGACTGACTGCGGCTGCGACAAAGCCAAATCAGAGCTCGAAGAATATCTGCACAACGAGCTGAAGTCCGACGAGGCTGCCGACATCGCCGAGCACCTCGCGAGCTGTGTCGACTGCGACGACGAGCGCCGCGTGGGTCTCGTTCTCACGCAAGCGGTGCAGCGCGCGTGCAAGGAGACCGCACCCGAAGTGCTCCGCGATCAAGTTCTCGCCCGTCTGCGGGAGATGCAGTCGCACTGACGGCGTGAGCGCCGAGCGTCCACAACGACGATCTCTGACAACGACGACGAGCCGGTCCCACGGAGGGACCGGCTCGTCTTTCGTTTGTCGCTAGTCGAGCGTGAGGGCGCGGTCGATGAGGTCGGCCTGCTCTGCCGCACTCCGCTTCGTGGAACCCGTCGCGGGTGAGGCGGATGCCGGGCGAGACGCGACCTTCATCGACGTCGACTTGAGGCGACGCGCGAGCTCGAGGCTCACGAACGGCCACGCACCCTGATTCTCCGGCTCCTCTTGCGCCCACAGCAGTTCGGCGCCCGAGTATTTCGCGAGAACCGTCGAGAGCTCGCGGAGGGGGAGCGGGTAGTACTGCTCGACCCTCACGAGCGCGATGTCGTCGATGCCCCGCTTGTCGGCCTCGGCGAGGAGGTCGTAGTGGATCTTCCCCGAGTGGAGCACGACGCGCTTGACGGCCGCCTTGTCGATCGGACGCGGGTCGTCGATCACGGGCTCGAATCTGCCCGTCGTGAAGTCGGAGACCGCGCTCGTCGCTCCGCGGAGCCGCAGCATCGCCTTCGGGGTGAACACGACGAGGGGGCGCCTCGGGCGCGCGTACGCCTGGCGGCGCAACAGGTGGAAGTACGACGCGGGGGTCGACGGCCGAGCGACGGTCATGTTGTTCTCGGCGCACAACTGCAGATAGCGCTCGATGCGGGCCGACGAGTGGTCGGGCCCCTGGCCCTCGTAGCCGTGCGGCAGCAAGAGCACGACGCTCGAGCGCTGACCCCACTTCTGCTCGGCGCTCGAGATGAACTCGTCGATGACCGTCTGGGCTCCGTTTCCGAAGTCGCCGAACTGCGCCTCCCACAGCACGAGAGCGTCTGCGCGCTCGACCGAGTAGCCGTACTCGAAGCCCATCGCGGCGTACTCGCTCAAGAGCGAGTCGTAGATCCAGAATCGAGCCTGGTTCTCGCTGAGGTTCGCGAGCGGCAGCCACTCCTGGCCGTTCTGGCGGTCGTGCAAGACCGCGTGACGCTGCACGAAGGTGCCGCGCCGGGTGTCTTGACCCGCCATGCGCACGGGGGTGCCCTCGACGAGCAGAGACCCGAGAGCGAGGAGTTCACCGAACCCCCAGTCGACACCGCCGTTGCGGCTCATGTCGACGCGCTTCTTGAGCAGCGCCTGGATCTTCGGGTGCACCGTGAAGCCCTCGGGCGGGTTGTCGAACGCGTCACCGATGAGGGAGATGACGGATTCGTCGACCGCTGTCGTCGCCGGCTCTCCCGAATTGTCGTGCTGCTCGTCTTTCTGGGACTCGGGGCGCTCGAGGTCCGCGACCGCGTCGGGGTCTTGCACGGGGATCGACATCGACCCGGTCTGGGCCGCGTGGGTTTCGGCGAAAGCCCGCTCGAGCCGGTCTTGGAAGTCGGCGTGGGCCCCCTCGTACTCCTCCTGGGTGATGTCGCCGCGACCGACGAGAGCCTCGGCGTAGAGGGTCCGCACCGAGCGCTTCGCCTCGATGAGGCTGTACATGAGCGGCTGGGTCATCGAGGGGTCGTCACCCTCGTTGTGTCCGCGGCGGCGGTAGCAGACGAGGTCGATGACGACGTCGCGGTGGAACTCCTGACGGTAGGCGAACGCGAGTTCGGCGACGCGCACGACGGCCTCGGGGTCGTCGCCGTTCACGTGGAAGATCGGGGCCTGGATCGTCTTGGCGACATCCGTCGAGTAGATGGAGGTGCGCGCTTCTCCGGGAGGGGTCGTGAATCCGACCTGGTTGTTGACGACGAGGTGGATCGTTCCCCCGGTGCGGTAGCCGCGGAGCTGCGACATCTGCAGGATCTCGACGACGATGCCCTGGCCCGCCATGGCGGCGTCTCCGTGCACCATGATCGGAAGAGTTCCGAACGAGCCGACGGGTCCGCGGTCCTGCTTCGCCCGCACGATGCCCTCGAGCACGCCGTCGACCGCTTCGAGGTGCGAGGGGTTCGCGGCGAGGTACACCGGGATCTGATCGCCCGTGGCGCCCGTGAAGGTGCCCTCGGTGCCGAGGTGGTACTTGACGTCGCCGGAGCCCTGCACGGTGCGGGGGTCTTGAGTCCCCTCGAACTCGCGGAAGATCTGCGCGTAGGTCTTGCCCGCGATGTTCGTGAGCACGTTCAAGCGACCGCGGTGGGCCATCCCGATGGCGACCTCGTCGAGACCCGTCTCGGCCGCCCCCTGGAGGATGGCGTCGAGCAGGGCGATCGTCGACTCGCCGCCCTCGAGGCTGAACCGCTTCTGGCCGACGTACTTCGTCTGCAGGAAGGTCTCGAAGGCCTCGGCCTCGTTGAGTTTGCCGAGAACCCGCATCTGCGCGTCGTGGGTCGGTTTCGAGTACGGCGTCTCGATGTGGTCCTGGATCCACTTGCGCTGCACAGGGTCTTGGATGTGCATGTACTCGATGCCGATGGTGCGGCAGTAGGCGTCGCGGAGCACCCCGAGGATGTCGCGCAGGAGCGCGGAGCGCTTGCCGCCGAACCCGCCCGTGACGAACTCGCGGTCGAGGTCCCAGAAGGTCAGGCCGTGGCTCGAGATGTCGAGGTCGGGGTGCGATCGCTGGCGGTACTCGAGGGGGTCGATGTCGGCCATGAGGTGGCCGCGCACGCGAAACGAGTTGATGAGCTCCTGAACGCGAGCCGTCTTGCTCACCTGGTTCGCGAGGTCGACGTGGATGTCGGAGGCCCAGTGGATGGGGTCGTAGGGGATCCGCAGGTCGGAGAAGATCGCCTCGTAGAACCCGCGCTGCCCGATGAGCAGCTCGTGCACGCGCTTGAGGAACTCGCCCGAGCCCGCACCCTGGATGACGCGGTGATCGTAGGTCGAGGTGAGGGTGATGGTCTTGCCGACACCGAGATCGGCGAGGGTCGTCTGCGACATCCCCTGGAACTCCGCGGGGTACTCGAGCGCGCCCGCACCGACGATGCAGCCCTGGCCCTTCATGAGCCTCGGGACCGAGTGCTCGGTCCCGATTCCGCCGGGGTTGGTGAGGGAGATCGTGGTTCCCGCGAAGTCGCCCGCCGTGAGCTTGTTGCCCCGAGCTTTGCGCACGAGGGCTTCGTACTCGGAGATGAAATCTCCGAAGCTCATGGTCTCGGTGTTCTTGATGCCCGGCACGAGCAGTGCGCGCGAACCGTCGGGCTTGGGCATGTCGATCGCGAGCCCGAGGTTGACGTGGGCGGGAGTCACGACCGAGGGCTTGCCGTCGACCTCGTCGTAGTAGACGTTCTGGCTCGGGAACTCTTTGATCGTCTGCACGATCGCCCAGCCGATGAGGTGAGTGAACGAGATCTTGCCGCCGCGCGCTCGCTTGAGGTGGTTGTTGATGACGATGCGGTTGTCGATCATGAGCTTCGCGGGGATCGTGCGCACGCTCGTCGCGGTCGGAACGCTCAGGCTCGCGTCCATGTTGGAGGCGAGGCTCTTGGCCATGCCCTTGAGAGCCTGCACGACGTTCTCGTCCGCCGGGGCGGCCTCGGGTTCGGCCGGCTTCTTCTTCGGCGCCTTCGGAGCGGAGGGGGCGTCGGCGGGGATGGGCTGCGGCCGCGCCTGAATCGAGGTCGTGCGCGCGACCGGCTGCGTGCCGGTCGGGGTCGACTCCTTCGACGGAGTCGGTTCGGGGGCGGGAGTCGGTGCCGCGGCCTCGGGCTCGGTCGTCAGTTCGGTGGGGATCTGCGGCTCGGCTGTCGTCGCGTCGGCAGACGCTTCAGCGCGCTCTCCCGTGGACTCGGCGTCGGCCTTAGACGACTCGGAGGGGCGATAGTTCTCGAGAATCGGCCACCACGACGGGTCTACCGAGTTCTTGTCGTCGATGTACCTCTCGTACATCTCGTCTACGAGCCATTCGTTGGCCCCGAACTCTCCCGACGAACCGTCTTCTGGAGCTATTCCGGTCACTTGGCTAGACACTGCCGACCGCCCACTTTCCGTTGTCACCGTGCTGGTTGTCACCGACTACGTCGCACGCGCGGCCGTCGCTGGTCGCACACCCGTCAAGCTTAATCACTTTCGTCGACCTGCTTCGACCGGGCCCGGAGGGTTTAACGTGAGGGGATGAGGTTCTACGAGACCACTCCCCGGCACGATCTGACCTACTCCGACGTGTTCCTCGTGCCGAGCCGCTCGGATGTCAAAAGCCGCCTCGACGTGTCCATCGCGCCGACCGACGGCACGGGCGCGACCATTCCGATCGTCGCGGCCAACATGAGCTCGGTCACGGGCGCACGGCTGTCGGCGACTCTCGCGAGGCGAGGTGGCCTCGGTGTCCTGCCGCAAGACATGCACCTCCAGGATCTGGATGCCGCGATCCGCTGGGTGAAGGCCCAACCCGTGGCCTTCGACTCTCCGGTCTCCCTCCGCCCCGACGAGACCGTCGCCGACGCCCTGCGACGCTTGCCACCGGTGGAGGGACACGGCATCGTCTTGCACGACCGGAGCGGCACCTACCTCGGGTGCATCTCGGCGAGTCGCCTCGGGGCCGCCCTCCCCGACGCCACCCTCGGCGATCTGCTGCACGGGCGCCTGACCTCGATCGACGCCGACGACGTGACGACCGCGCGAGAGGCATTCGACCTCCTCGTCGCCGCCGATCTTCAGTTCGCGCCCGTGCTCCGGCACGGCAACGTCATCGGCACCGTGAGTCGCACGAGCGCTCTGCGGTCGACCATCTACACGCCCGCCCTCGACTCCGAGGGTCGTTTGAGAGTCGCCGCGGCGATCGGCATCAACGGCGACGTCACCCGCAAGGCCAAGGCTCTCGCGTCTGCTGGCGTCGACGTGCTCGTGATCGACACGGCACACGGGCACCAGAGCGGAATGATCGAGGCGATCTCGGCGGTCGCGAAGCTCGACCTCGGCATTCCGCTCGTCGCGGGCAACGTCGTGACAGCCGACGGCGTGCGCGAACTCGTCGGGGCGGGGGCCGACATCGTCAAGGTCGGCGTGGGCCCCGGCGCCATGTGCACGACGCGCATGATGACCGCCGTCGGGCGACCCCAGTTCTCCGCCGTGCTCGAAACGGCGGCGGCCGCGAGCGAGCTGGGCGCCACGGTGTGGGCCGACGGGGGAGTGCGTTACCCGCGCGACGTCGCGCTCGCCCTCGCGGCGGGAGCGGCATCCGTGATGATCGGATCGTGGTTCGCGGGCACGATCGAGGCCCCCGGTACCCTCGAGACCGACGACGAGGGTCGCCTCTACAAGGAGAGCTGGGGCATGGCCTCGACGAAGGCCGTGCACGACAGGTTCGACCGGCTCGGGGCGTACGAGCTCGCTCGCAAGACCCTCTTCGCGGAGGGCATCTCGTCGTCGCGAATCTACCTCGATCCGCTGCGGCCGTCGATCGAGGACCTGCTCGACATGATCACGTCGGGCGTGCGCTCGTCGCTCACCTACGCGGGCGCGTCGACCCTCGCGGAGTTCGCGGACCGGGCTCTCGTCGGCATCCAGAGCGCCGCGGGGTACGAAGAGGGCAAAGCCCTCCCGGTCAGCTGGTAGACCGAGTGCCCCACCGCTCGGATACCATCGAGATCACCATGGATGACCCCCCTTCTCGACATTTCTCTCCGCGGTTCTCGTGTACGACCTGATCCTCGTCGCGATCGGGCTCCTCCTCACCGTCGGTACGGGACTGTTCGTGGCTTCGGAATTCGCTCTCGTCAACCTCGATCGATCCGATCTCGAGGCGCGCCAGGCGCGCGGGGAGAAGAACCTCGGGGTGACCATCGGGGCGCTCAAGATCACCTCGACGCACCTCTCGAGCGCGCAACTCGGCATCACCCTCACGACCCTCCTCACCGGGTACACCCTCGAGCCCGCATTCAGCCGGTTCCTCGCCCCGCTCCTCGGCTCGGTCGGCATCCCCGATCCGGCGATCTCGGTCGTCGCGACGATCGTCGCGATCTTCATCGCGACGCTCCTCTCGATGATCATCGGCGAGCTCGTGCCGAAGAACTTCGCCCTCGCGCTCCCGCGGCAGACCGCCAAGCTCGTCGCCCCGTTCCAGGTCGGCTTCACGTTCGTCTTCAAGCCCTTCATCTCGGTGCTCAACAACTCGGCGAACGGCATCCTGAGGTCGGTCGGCATCGAGCCGAAAGAGGAGCTCTCTTCGGCGAGGACAGCCGACGAGCTCACGTCGCTCTTGCGACGCTCGGCTCTCGAGGGCATCCTCGATCGCGACACGGCGACGCTGCTCGAGCGCACACTCGCATTCAGCGAGCACATCGCGTCCGACGTCATGACCCCGCGTCCGCGCGTCTCGAGCATCGACAGGTCTGCATCGGCCGACGACGTCATCTCCCTCGCGCGCTCGACGGGTCTCTCGCGTTTCCCCGTGATCGACGACAGCATCGACGACGTCGTCGGGTTCGTGCACGTCAAGCAGGCCGTCGCCGTGCCGCGCAAGAAGCGGTCTGTCGTTCCGGTCTCCGCGCTCCAGAGCGACGCGCTCCGGGTGCCCGAGACGATGAAACTCGACACCCTCCTCGGCGAATTGCGCCAGCAGGGCTACCAGATGGCGGTCGTCGTCGACGAATACGGGGGCACGGCGGGCGTCGCGACCCTCGAAGACCTTGTGGAGGAACTCGTCGGCGAGGTCGCCGACGAACACGACCGTGCTCGCGCGGGCGTCGTGCGATCCCGCGACTGGCTCACCTTTCCCGGGAGCCTCCGGCCAGACGAACTGCAGGAGCGCGCGGATGTCGTCGTGCCCGACGACGGGCCCTACGAAACCGTCGGCGGCTTCATCATGAGCGAACTCGGGCGACTGCCCGTCGTCGGCGACACCGTCACGGTCGACGCCGGAACCTTCCGCGTCGAACGGCTCGACGGGCGTCGCATCGACAGGATGCGCTTCACCCCGCTCGCGATCGAGACCGAAGACGCCGCCGAGCGCGTCGACGTGACCCCCGCGGGCCGGCCCACAGGGCCGATCCCCACCTCGAAGCAGACGGGACGCACGCGATGAGCGACTGGTGGGGCATCGGGTGGCTCTTCATCCTCTTGGCCGTCAACGCCTTCTTCGTCGGCGCCGAGTTCGCCGTCATCTCGGCGAGGCGCTCGCAGATCGAACCTCGGGCCGAGGCGGGAAGCAGGGCGGCGAAGACCGCGCTGTGGGCGATAGAGCACGCGACGCTCATGCTCGCGACGAGTCAGCTCGGGATCACGGTGTGCTCGCTGCTCATCCTGAACGTCTCGGAACCCGCCATCCATCACCTCCTCGAGATCCCCCTCGAGCTCACGGGACTCCCGCCGGAGGTGATCGGCACGGTCGCGTTCATCATCGCTCTCGTGCTCGTGTCGTATCTGCACGTCGTGCTCGGCGAGATGGTTCCCAAGAACCTCTCGTTCTCGATCCCCGATCGCGCGGTTCTCATCCTCGCGCCGCCGCTCGTTCTCGTCTCGCGCATCTTCAGCCCCATCATCGTCACGCTCAACGCGACGGCGAACGGTGTGCTGCGGCTCTTCAGGGTCGAGCCGAAGAATGAGGCGACGAGCGCGTACACGGTCGACGAGGTCGCGACGATCGTGGCGACGTCACAGCGCGAGGGACTCCTGACCGACAGCAGCGGAGCGCTCATGGCCGCGTTCGAGTTCACCGAGAAGAAGGTGCGAGACATCGCCGTGAGCATGTCGGACCTCGTGGCCCTCTCGGAGGCGGCCTCGCCGAAAGACGTCGAGAAGGCCGTGGCGCGGCACGGGTTCTCGCGATACGTGCTCGTCAACGAGGCGGGCGACCCCACGGGATATCTGCACCTCAAAGACGTCATCGACCTCGAGGCGATCGGGGAGTTCGAGCACCCGGTTCCGCCGAAGCGCATCCGCCAGCTCATCTCGATCTACCTCGAGACCGACCTCGAAGACGCCCTCGCCTCGATGCGCCGCTCGGGAACGCACATCGCGCGGGTGTTCGACGAGAGCGGCGACACGCGAGGCGTGCTCTTTCTCGAGGACATCATCGAGGAGCTCGTCGGAGAGGTGCAAGACGCGACGCGTCGTCATTAGAGGGGACGGCGCGACGCGTCGTCGTTAGAGGGGACGGCGCGACGCGTCGTCGTTAGGGGGACGACGCGACGCGTCGTCGGTAGCTCCTAGCCGCGGCGCCAGCGGGCGCGGTGGTACTGGATCGGGAAGTAGTCGATCTCGACGCCGAGTTCGTGGGCGGCGCGGAGCGGGAAGTGCGGGTCACGCATGATCTCGCGCCCCATCATGACGGCGTCGGCCTGACCGCTCGCGACGATCTCTTCGGCTTGGGCCGCCTCGGTGATGAGCCCGACGGCGTTCACCTCGACGTCGGATTCGCGCTTGACGAAGTCGGCGAACGGCACCTGGTAGCCGGGGGAGAGCGGTATGGTCACGTCGCGCACGAGACCCCCCGTCGAGATGTCGAAGAGGTCGGCGCCGGCGTCACGGCTCCACGCGGCGACGGTCGCGGTCTGTTCGCGGTCCCAGCCTCCCTCGGCGTAGTCGGTGGCCGAGAAGCGCACGAAGAGCGGCACGTCGTCGCCCACCTCGTCGCGCACAGCGCGGATGATCTCGACGAGCACGAGCGCGCGGTTCTCGAGACTGCCGCCGTAGGCATCCGTTCTCTCGTTGGAGAGGGGCGAGAGGAACTGGTGCACGAGGTACCCGTGCGCCGCGTGGATCTCGAGCACGTCGAAGCCCGCGTCGATCGACCGGCGAGCGGCGCGGGCGAAGTCGGCGACGGTCTCGGCGATCTCTTCGACGGTGAGGGAGTGCGGGGTGCCGTAACCCGTGAAGGGGATGGCGGATGGCGCGACCATGGTCCAGCCGCCGTCGGCCTCGGGCTGGGTGCCCGACTCGGGACCCCACTCTTTCCACGTCGACGCTTTGCGGCCGGCGTGAGCGAGTTGCACGCCCGCCGCCGCGCCCTGCGAGTGGATGAAGTCGACGATGCGCGCCCACGCGGCCTGCTGGTCGTCGTTCCAGATCCCGGTGTCTTCGGGGGAGATGCGGCCGACGGGGGTGACCGCGGTCGCCTCCGTCATGACGAGCCCCGCGCCGCCGCGCGCGAACGAGCCGAGGTGCACGAGGTGCCAGTCGGTGGGAACGCCGTCGCGTTCGTCGACCGAGTACTGGCAGAGCGGACTCACCCAGATGCGGTTGCGGAACGAGGTCGAGCGGATCGTGTGGGGCGTGAAGAGCGCAGAAGTAGTCATCTCGGTCTGCAACACCGCGTCGGGCGCGAATATGCCCGCGCGCGTATCGTCGGACTGTGACGTTTCGTACCTGGACCCCCGCCGACTCCGCTCGCCACATCGCGGTGCCCCAGTCGAGCGACGACAAGTACTCCCGCGGTGTTCTCGGGGTCGTCACGGGGTCGACGATGTATCCGGGTGCGGCGGTCCTCGGCGTCGAGGCCGCCCTGCACACGGGGGTCGGGATGCTGCGCTACCTCGGTGACTCGCGGCCGACCGATCTCGTTCTCCAGCGGCGGCCCGAGGTCGTGACGGCCGACGGTCGAGTGCAAGCGTGGCTGCTCGGGTCGGGGATCGACGCCGAGACGCGGGACGACCGTGCGTCGGGGCGCCTCCGCGACGCGATCGCGCAGGGTGTTCCGACCGTGCTCGACGCCGGCGCTCTCGACCTCGTCGGGGAGGTCGCCGGTGCGTCGGTCATCACGCCGCACTACGGCGAGCTCGGGAGGATGCTCGGCGTCGACCGTTCGCGCGTCGCCGACGAGCCTGCCCTGTGGGCGGAACGCGCGTCGGTCGATTTCGGGGTCACGGTGCTCCTCAAAGGGTCGTCGACGTTCGTCGCCGACGCGCACGGGTCTCGGCTCGTCGTCACGACCCCGACCTCGTGGCTCGCAACCGCGGGAGCAGGGGACGCCCTCGGGGGCATCCTCGGTGCTCTCGTCGCCACGCACTCCGCGCAGATCGAGCGTGACGAGCGCACACTCGCGCGACTCGCGGCGACGGCCGCGAGCATCCACGGTGCCGCCGCCGCCGAGGCGAGTGCCGGGGGCCCGCTCACGGTGCTCGACCTCGCGTACGCGGTGCCGCGCGTGATCGCCGACATGCTCGCCGCGTCGTAGCGCGAGTCTGCGACGACGCTTCGGCCAGGCCACGGCAGCTCAGGCCGGCCCGGGCCGTGCCGGGCCGGGCAGCCGTAGGATGGCGGGCATGTCGGTTGCGAGCGCCCCGTTGCGCTCGGTGGGCGTCTGGATCGCTTTTCTCGCGGCGCACGTCGCGCTCGTCGCGCTCAACCTCACCGCCCCCGGGTTTCCTCTCGGCGACGTCACGAGCGTGTACTGGTTCTGGACCAATCAGGCCTTCGGCGCCGACTACTGGGTCGGGATCGACGCGCCGTGGGTCTACCCCGTGCTCGCCCTCGTGCCCATCCTCGGTTCCTATGCGCTCTACCCGGTCGCGGCGAGCATCCCCGCGCTCGTTCCGCTCACGCTCGACGCGTCGCTCTACTCGGTCACGTGGCTCGCGCTCATCGTCGTTCTCGACGTCGTCGCGTTCGCCGCGCTCGTCGGTCGCGGCCGATCGCGCCGTCGTCGCATCGCCGGATGGTGGTGGTCGCTGTTCCTCGTCGCGCTCGGGCCCATCGCGCTCGCGCGCATCGACGCGGTCACGGTCGCTCTCGCGGTCGCGGGGGTCGTGGTCGTCGCGTCACGCCCCCTCCTCGCAACCGTTCTGCTCACGGCCGCCGCGTGGATCAAGGTGTGGCCGGGAGTGCTCGTCGTGGCGCTCGTGGTCACGCTGCGCGAGCGAGGCAGGGTGCTCGGGATCGCTCTCGCGACGAGCGCGGTCGTGGCGATCATCGCCCTCGCGGCGGGGAGCGGCGCGAACGTCGCGAGTTTCGTCGGGCAGCAGACCGGGCGCGGACTCCAGGTCGAAGCCCCGGTGTCGACGTTCTGGATGTGGGGCGCCATCCTCGACCCGTCGACGACCGAGGTCTACTACGACACCGACATCCTCACGTGGCAGGTCGACGGCCCCGGCTCCGAGCTCGTGAGCGCCGTCATGACGCCGCTCCTCGTCGTGGTCGTCGGTCTCGTGTGCGGGCTCGGCGCGCTCGTGGTCCGGCGCGGGGTCGACGCCTCCGTCGTGCTACCGCCGCTCGCGCTGAGTCTCGTCACGAGCCTCATCGTGTTTCAGAAGGTCGGCTCGCCCCAGTTCATCTCGTGGCTCGCCGTGCCCGTGATCCTGGGCCTCGTCGGTCAGCACAGCCGCGGTGTCCGCGCTCCCGCCGATGCCGGCGTGCGAGCCGCAGGCTCGAGGCTCGGCATCCACGTCAGCGTCGTTCTCGTGACGGTCATCGCCGCACTCACTCACGCGCTCTACCCCTACCTCTACGGGTACCTCCTCGGGCTGTGGCCCGAGATGCTCGTCGTTCTGACGGTCCGCAACGCCCTGCTCGTCGCGCTCCTCGCCTGGGCCGTCGTGTGTCTCGCGAGACTGCGACCCGAGGCGGCGGTGCCCGGCGGGTCGACGGTCGGGAGGTCGGGGAGTGAGGCCGACGCCGCGCGCCACACCGACGGGCACGCCCGTGCCACAGTGGTCGACACGGCGCACCTCTGAGTCATCCGCACACCCCAGTCATCCGTACAGCCCAGTCATCCCTACAGCCGAGTCATCCGCGGCCCTGAAACAACAAGGAGTCCCCATGCTCGTCGCCTTCTCCGTCGCCCCGAGCGGCGTCCCCCAGCAGAGCGTCTCCGGCGATCCGGTGTCGGTCCCGGCCCAGGCTCCCGCAGCGCCGAGCGACTCGGTGCACGACGCCGTGGCCGCCGCCGTCGCGATCGTGCGGGAATCGGGGCTGCCGCATCGCACCGACGCGATGTTCACGACGATCGAGGGGGAGTGGGACGAGGTGTTCGACGTCGTCAAGCGGGCGACCGAGGCGGTCGGTCGGTTCGGCTCCCGGGTTTCGCTCGTGCTCAAGGCAGACATCCGCCCGGGGTACACGGGGGAGCTCACGGGCAAGCTCGACCGACTGGAGTCGGCAATCGAGGAGCTCGGCTGATCCGATCTGCCGCCGGCGTCAGTCGGTCTGCAGCAGGATGCCGTCGTGGATGGCTCGACGGCGAAGCGCGACCTTCGTGCCCACGTCGATCCCCGCGACGCGATACTTCTCCCGGATGCGCTTGAGGTAGGACTTCGCCGTCTCCTCGGAGATCTCGAGCTGGTACGCGACCGCCTTGACGGGCTCGCCGCCCCCGTAGAGAGCCATGACGCGACGCTCCTGAGCGCTCAGCTTGGGCGACCCGCCGACGTCGCTCGCGTTGAGGGCGAGGTCGAGTTCGGCGGAGATGTAGGACTCCCCGCGACGAGCGAGCCGGATCGCTTCGACGATCATCTCGGCGGCCTCGCTCTTGACGAGGTACCCGAGGGCTCCGGCGGCGAGCGCCTCGCGCACGACGTTGGGTTCGGAGTAGGTGCTCATGAGCACGGTCTTGACCCCGGCGGTCTTGAGCGTGGAGATTTTGAGCGAGATCGGAAGGTTGTCTTTGAGGTCGAGGTCAAGCAGCACGACGTCGACGGGGAATTCGGGGTGGGAGAGCAGGTCGGGCCACGACGTCACGGCCGCGACCACCGAGATGTCGCTCGCGGCGCCGCGGATCCACTCGGTGAGGGCGCCGAGCAACATTTTGTGGTCGTCGACGAGTGCGAGGCGGAGAGGTGTGTCGGTCGGGGTCATGGCGTCCTTCGATATCTCGGTGCGGCCGAGACGCGCTGCGGCGTCTGGTGGGGCTTCGGGGCGGGGAGTCGGGTGTGGCGGGGGAGGCGGGATGAGCCCGCGCCGGCTGGCACGGTCATTGGTCGGCGGGGTTGGGCACGTGGCATTCGATCTTGACACGCAGGCTCGAATCCTTGACGGAGTGGGTGTAGGCGCCGACCCGGCCGAGGGCGGCCCAGGTCGAAGAGTCCACCCTGTTGCGCGCGACACTCGTCGTCGAGATCGCGATGGGGATGGCGATCGACCGCGCGGGCGACGCCGCCGTTCTCGGGAGGACCGGTCCGAGCGTGATCGTCGCGGTGGCCCCCGTCTTCTTGTGGTCGGCGACGATGACCCAGACGGCCGAGAGCAAGCCGTCGCGCTGAGCGGGCGTGAGGAGTCCCGCGAGGCTGCTCGGGTCGACGAGCGTCACCGCGCGCCCCAGCAGCTCCGACTCGCTCACCGCGTGGTACAGCCAGGTCTCGCGGCGCCCCTCGATGAGGTGCAGACGCAACTCGGTCGCGAGGGAGGCGGCGGTCGAGGCCGTCTTGGGGCGCAGCGGCAGAGCCGTGCGTCCGCTCGCGACCGAATCGAGCAGTTCTTCCGCGGCGAGGTCGAGTCGCGCGAGTTCTTCGGATGCGAGCATCCCGACCGCGAATCGCGGCGCGGAGACGGTGCTCTGCACGAGCACCCGATCGAGCTCGAGCTGCACCATGGTGCGGAAGTTGCGCACGATCGAGACCGCGAGGAACGCGGGGAACCCGGCGAGCACCGCGATGAGAACCTGTTCGGGCGCCATCTCGGGGGTCATCTCCGTCGTCAGGATGATCGTGGTGACGAGCGCGGCGACGAGCACGGTCGTGCCGATGGCGAGCTCGCGGGCGGGCCGGTGCACCGCGACGATGAGGAGGCCGAACCCCGCGGTCACCGAGGCCGTCGCATACGCCCCGACGTCGCCGAGCGGCCAGATCGCGACGAGGTCGAGGGCGGCGACGACCGCGAGAGCGAGGTAGTAGAGACCGAAAGCCCACCCGGGAAGGCGTTCCCCGCGCGTCGCGAGAGACATGCTCATCGCCGCGAATGCCGCGATGAACACGACCCACGCGGCGATCGCCGGAATGAGCGACGGGTAGGCCGTGAGATGGGTGGCGAAGGACGCGAGCCCGTAGACCGCCTCGACGGCACACAGCGCCGCGGCGCCCACCCCGAGATATCCGGTGCCGAGGCTCGACCAGCGGGCGTTCGCTTGTCTGACGGCTGCCGCGGCGACCGACGCGCGCGGAACACCGCGGTTGCGCCGGCTGAAGATGACGCCGAGGGTGTTCTCCTCGGGGGTCGACCAGCCGGTCACCGTGGCACCTCGAGCACGACCGTCGTGCCGCTCCCGGGCGACGAGAACAGGCGTGCTCGCCCGCCGACCTCGTGGAGTCGACCCACCACGGAGTCTTTGAAGCCGAGGCGAGCGGAGTCGATGTCGTCGAGGTTGAATCCGACGCCCGCGTCGGTGACCATCGCGCGCACCGTCGTGTCGTCGTCGGTGATCGTGACGTGCGCGTCGGTCACGCCCGAGTGCCGTCGGACGTTCTCGAGGCACTCGGCGAGGGCGAGCAGGAAAGCGTCGAGCACGTCGCTCGGCAGCAGCACCTGACCCGTGCCGTGCCAGCTCACTTCGAGGCCCATGCGACCGAATCGTTGCTTGACCGATTCGAGGGTGTGGCCGAGGGCGCTCTCTTCGACGGGCTCGAGGTTGTAGTGCTCGGATGACTGCGGAACGGGGGCTCCTCCGAGGCGGAGCTGCCGGAGCAACCGCGCGTCGTCGCCGGCCTGGTGGCGGAGGGCGTCGGGAGACACCCCGACGCCCGAGTGCGCGAGAAGGGTGAGGGTCGCGAGCACGGTGTCGTGCAGGAGTCTCGCCGATTGCCGCCGCTGAGCTTCGGTCTCGCTCGCGAGCCTCTCTGCTCGATGCGCGCGTCCGATGCTGAAGATCTTGCGCGCGGCCTTCGGCACGCTCGCGTTGAGCCAGTAGGCGAGCGTCACGATGAGCGCCCACCCGAGGAGCACCGTCGCGGTCTGCGACGACAGCGGCTGGTCTCCCGGTACCGCGGTCTCGGTGAGGATCGCGCTCGCGGCGAGCAGGAGCCCCGCGACACCGAGTCGCGCGAGCGAGTTCGTGAGCACGAGCGCGAATGCCGCGATTCCCGCGCCCGCGAGCGGCACGAGCGAGGTCGCGACCGCTTCGGCCGTGGCGTCGCTCGAGGGGATCTGAGCCACGACCAGGGCGCCGAGGCCCGTGAGCGCGCCGGGAACGACCCACACGAGCGAGCGGGATGTTCCGATCTTCCAGAGCGCCCCCGCGGTGAGACCGCACAGAACGAGCGTGACGATGAGGATGTCGGGCGAGGAGACTCCGGGGAGGCTCAAGCAGATCGCGGTGACGCCGATGCCCACGAGACCGACGAGCCGAGCGGTGCGCTCGAGCAAGCGGTCTCGTTCTTTCGCGAATTGATCCACGGAGTTGATCCTGTCGGGCACGCTGAGTCTGGGGAGCCGCGCTCCCGCGCAACACCGCAATATTTGCACACGTCCCGCTCGAACGGGGTACAGCGCTCCCGCTCGGCGCCGTCATGACCGGCCTCATCGGCGCGATCGTCGTGCTATTCGGGGGTCAACCACCCCTCGGAGATCCCCCGGCGACGCAAGAGCACCTTCGTGCCGACGTCGACACCGACCTCGCGGTATTTGCGTCGACCACGCTTGATATACGACTTGACCGTCTCGTCCGTCGTCATCATGACCTCGGCGACCTCCTTGATCGACCGACCCGCGGCGTAGAGCACGAGGGCGCGGTGCTCCTGCGGGCCGAGCCCCGGGTCGACGGCCGTCTCGCGGGGCGGCAACGCCTCCGGTGGTCGGTGCGGGAGGTCGTGAGCGGCCGAGATGACGGCCGCCACGAGTTCCTCCGCGGGATCGGTCTTGGGCACGAAGGCGTGCGCTCCCGCGCCGAGTACGGCGTGCACCGAACTGCGGTCGGCGTGACCACTCATCACGACCGTGCGCACTCCGGCGTCGCGGAGGGCCCTGATCTTGAGGGTCACGGGGATGTTGTCCCCGAGGTTGAGGTCGAGGGCCACGACGTCGACGGGGTAGGAGTCGTGGTCGAGCAACTCGGACCACGAGGTCGCGGCGATGACGACCTCGACCTCGACTCCCGTGAGGGTGAGGTGGGAGACGATCCCGTCGAGCACGAGGCGGTGGTCGTCGACGACGGCGAGGCGCGGCCGAGAGGTGTGCTCGCTCACGGAGCCTCCCCCCGGGCCGCTCGAGATCGCACCCGGATCTCCGCACGGGAGGTCGGTGCGCCTCCGAGACTAGCCACGCGCGCCCGAGGCGACCACGCCCCCGTCAGGGTGACAGGTTTAGCGTGCGGGCTATGCCTCGGCGTCGAGCAGTCGACGCACCCAGCCGCCGACCTGAGCGTGCTCGATGAGAAACCCGTCGTGACCGAACGGCGACTCGACCACGGCGGGCTCGGTGCCCGTGAGGCAGGCACGGATACCGCGCGCGAGAGACCGCTGGTCGTCGAGCGGAAAGAGCCGGTCGCTGTCGATGCCGAGCACGAGGGCCGTGGCCGTCACCCTCGCGAGGGCTGCGGCGACACCACCTCGATCGCGGCCGATGTCGTGCGAGTTCATGGCGCCCACGAGCGTCACGTAGCTGTTGGTGTCGAATCGCCGGGAGAACTTGTTGCCGTGGAAGTCGAGGTAGCTCTCGACGGCGAACTTGCCGTCGTGGCCGAGGGGACTGATGCTGCTCTGCCAGCTGCGCTCGAAGCGGTCGTTGAGCTCGGTCGGCGATCGGTAGTTGAGAAGCGCCATGCGCCGCGCGAGAGCGAGTCCGCGATAGGGCCCCTCCCCGTCGGGGGCGTCGTAGTAGGAGCCGTTCGCGAAGGCGGGGTCCATGCGGATCGCCTCGAGTTGCACCGAGTTGAGGGCGATCTGGTCGGCGCTGCTCGAGGGCGGCGCCGCGAGCACCGCGACTCGCGCGACGCGGTCGGGGTGCCCGACCGCCCACTCGAGGGCTTGCATCCCGCCCATCGAGCCGCCGACGACCGCGGCCCACCTCTCGATGCCGAGCGCATCGGAGAATCGCGCTCCTGCGGCGACCTGGTCGCGGATGGTCAGGTAGGGGAATCGTGCGCCCCACTCGGCGCCGTCTGGTGCGAGAGACGCGGGGCCGGTCGTCCCCTGGCAGCCCCCGAGCATGTTGGGGGCGACGACGTAGAACTCGTCGGTGTCGATCGCGAGCCCGGGGCCCACCATCTCGCTCCACCATCCGGCGGTCGGGTGGCCGCGCACGGGATCACCCGTGATGTGGCTGTCTCCCGTGAGCGCGTGCAGCACGAGAACCGCGTTGTTGCGATCGGCCGCGAGCTCACCCCAGGTCTCGAACGCCATCCGCACGTGGGGGAGGGTCTCGCCGCTCTCGAGTTCGAGGGGCCCCAGAGAGAGGAAGCTGCGGTCGCCCGGGTGATCACCCTCGCGCCACGCGCCCGTCGCGGGCGGGCCGCCGACCATCGACCGCGTGTTCGCCTCGGTGATGAAGAACGAGGGAACCGTGTCTTCGGGCGTCTGCCAATCCATTGTGTGACCAGTATCGGGCCAACTGCTGAGCGCCCCGCGGTTTGTTACGTCGCGGGGCGCTCGGCGAGGGCGGGTCAGGCCGCGGCGTTGCTCACCGCGGTCGCCCGGGCCGCCTCGAGGCCGGTCGAGAGGTCGGCGAGGATGTCGTCGATGTTCTCGAGTCCGACGGAGAGACGCACGAGCCCGGGGGTGACTCCCGCCGTCAACTGCTGCTCGGGGGTGAGCTGTGCGTGGGTCGTCGAGGCCGGGTGGATGATGAGGCTGCGCACATCACCGATGTTCGCGAGGTGGCTGAAGAGACCCGCGTTGTTGACGAGGGCTCGCCCCGCGTCGACGCCGCCCTTGAGCTCGAACGACAGCACTGCCCCGACCCCCTTCGGCGCGTAGCGGTTCGCAGCGGCGTAGGACGGGCTCGTGGGCAGACCCGCGTAATACACGTCCGCGACATCGTCGTGTGCGTCGAGCCACTCGGCCACCGCTTGCGCGTTCTGCACGTGACGTTCGATGCGGAGGCTGAGGGTCTCGATGCCCTGGATGAGCTGCCAGGCGCTCGCGGGAGCGATGGATGCGCCAAGGTCGCGCAGCAACTGCACGCGGGCCTTGATGATGTAGGCGATGGCGTCGCCGAGCACCCCCGTGTAGCTCGCGCCGTGGTAACTCGGGTCGGGCTCGGTGAGACCGGGGAACCGCTCGACGTTCTTCGACCACGCGAAGCGGCCGCCGTCGACGATGATCCCGCCGATGACCGTGCCGTGCCCGCCCAAGAACTTGGTGGCGGAGTGGACGACGATGTCGGCACCGTGCTCGAACGGCCTGATGAGATAGGGAGTGGCGATCGTGTTGTCGACGATGAGCGGCACTCCGGCCTCGTGGGCCGTCGCCGACACACTCGCGATGTCGAGGATGTTGATGCGGGGGTTGCCGATCGTCTCGGCGAAGAAGAGCTTGGTGTTGGGGCGCACCGCGCGCGCCCACTCGTCGGGGTCGTCCTGGTTCTCGACGAAGGTCGTCTCGATGCCGAGTTTCGCGAGCGTGTACTTGAAGAGGTTGTATGTGCCCCCGTAGATCGACGACGACGACACGATGTGGTCACCTGCGCCCGCGATGTTGAGCACCGCGAAGGTCGTCGCCGATTGCCCCGAGGCGAGCAGCAGTGCCGCCGACCCGCCTTCGAGCGCGGCGACGCGCTCTTCGACGACGGCCTGCGTGGGGTTCTGGATGCGCGTGTAGATGTTGCCGAACTCGGCGAGGGCGAAGAGGTTCTTCGCGTGGTCGGCGTCGTTGAACACGTACGACGTGGTCTGGTAGATCGGCGTCGCTCGCGCGTTGGTCACGGGATCGGGAGCCGCACCCGCGTGGATCTGCTTGGTCTCGAATTTCCAGTCTGATGTCTCGGTCATCGGTCACTCCTGTCTTCGGGTCCGCCGGAGCCTCCGCGAGGCCGACGAACGTGTCGTCGGTCGGCGACTGCTCGGAGCACCGAGCCTAAGAAGGTCGCTTTCGGCGGTCAACGACGGTGACACACGGCGTAACCTCGTGCGCCGACGGGTCGAGGCGCGCCCGTCAGCGGCGGCGTGACCCGGTGGGGTCGACGCGCGAGCCACCGTCGCTCGGGGAGGAGTCGAGGAAGAGCCAGCGCGGTTTCGGCTCGATGAGGGGGCGGAAGGCGCGACGCACCCATGGGCTCGCGAGCACGATCGAGATCGCGACCCCCGCGAAGATCATCGAGAGCAGCCACATCGCCGAGGTGCGCTCGCCGCTGATGACGCCCGCCTCGCGGATCGGATAGAGCACGAAGCTGTGCAGGAGGTAGACGTACATCGTGGCCTGGCCGAGGTCGGTGAACCAGGTCTCCGATCGCGGGATGAGCACGAAGAGGGCGGCGCTCAACACGACGGCGAGGGCGATGAGCCCGAGCCTCACGAATCCCGCCCACCACATGTCGCCGCCGAGCACGAGGTAGGAGTCGTCGTAGAAGAACCAGAAGCGCAGATCGATCGCGCGCCAGGTGGGGATGAAGACGACGAGCACCGCGAGCCATCCGGCGAAGACGGCGATCGCCGCGACCCGGATGCTCCAGGCGCGGGTTTCGACGAGGCGCCAGCGGTCGACGAGACCCCACTCGTTGAGCTTCCAGCCGAGCACGAAGAACGGGAGGATGCCGATCGCTCGAGAGAGCGAGAAGGTGCTGTCGACGTTGGCGAGGTATCCGACTCCGACCGAGAAGACGAGCGACCAGAACAGCGGCCACCGCAGGAGCGACAGGTAGGGGAGGATGAGCCGGAAGATGCCGAGCGCGAGAAGGAACCACAGGGTCCAGCTCGGTTGCGACGGGTTGAACTCGGTCTGGCCCTCGACGGCGAACTTCACGACCGTCCAGATGGTCTCCATGATGAAGTACGGCAGCAGGATGTCGGTGACGACCTTCTTGAGCTGCTTCGCGTTGGGTGCCCCGGGCTTCGAGAAGTACCCGCTGATGATCGCGAACGCGGGCATGTGGAACGCGTAGATGAAGAGGTAGACGATGAGCGCGTTGTCGGATTCGGCGGTGAGCCTCTGGATGCCGTGCCCGATGACGACGAGCGTGACGCACACGAATCGGGCGTTGTCCCACACGGGCACGCGCGGCCGGGCTGGCGAGGTCGCCGCTCGCGCCGATGCCGAGCTGGGGGAGGAGGCCGTGTGCGTCATTTCTCGCAAGCCTAGGTGACCCGTCGGCCCGGGTACGGTGAAGCAGGCTTCCGCGTCGGCGGAGGCCGGAGCGGCCCCCGCACCTGATCTGAGGAGAGTTGTGAACACGAAACGAGTTGTCGTCACGGGTGCGAGTTCGGGAATCGGCGCAGCGACCGTGCGGGCCTTCCGTGGGGCGGGATGGGATGTCGTGGGCGTCGCTCGCCGCGCCGAGAGGCTCGAGGCGCTCGCGGCCGAGACGGGCGCGACCGTCTTCGTCGCCGACGTGACGAGTCAGCCCGACGTCGACGCGCTCGCCGCGCACGTCGCCGCGACGGGTGGGGTCGACGCTCTCGTCAACAACGCGGGCGGCGCGTTCGGAATGGCGTCGGTCGAGGAGAGCGACCCCGACGACTGGTCGAGGATGTTCGACGTCAACGTCGTCGCCGTCAAGCGCGTCACGAGCGCGCTCCTCCCGCACCTCCGCGCCGCGGCGGCCAGGTCGGGTTCGGGAGACATCGTCACCGTGACGTCGATCGCCGGCCACGTGGCCTACGAGGGCGGCGGGGGATACAACGCCGCCAAGTTCGCAGCTCACGCCCTCATGAGCGTCTTGCGCCTCGAGCTCGCGGGCGAGCCGTTGCGCGTCATCGAGATCGCCCCGGGGATGGTCAAGACCGAGGAGTTCAGTCTCGTGAGGTTCGGCGGCGATCAGGAGCGCGCTGACGCCGTCTACGCGGGCGTCGATCATCCGCTGTCTGCCGACGACGTCGCGGACACGATCGTGTCGTCGGTGCTGTTGCCCGCCCACGTCAACCTCGACCTCGTGACGATCAAACCCGTCGCCCAAGCCGCACCGCACAAGGTCGCGCGACGGACCGAGTGACGCGAGCGCGTGGGGGCCGAGACAGCGCTAGCGTGAAGCCATGACAGACGACGCGCGTGAGGTCCTGGGCTGGGTCGAGTTCGGAGAGGCGGCGAGGGAGCTCTCCGCCGACATCCTGCGCACGGGGTTCCGCCCCGACGTGGTCGTCGCGATCGCGCGCGGGGGTCTGCTGCTCGCGGGCGCCGTCGCCTACGCGCTCGACGTGAAGAGCTGCGGCGCGCTCAACGTGGAGTTCTACACCGGGGTCGACGCGAGACTGCCCGAGCCCGTCGTGCTCGCCCCTCACCTCGACCAGGATTCGCTCGCCGGAAAGCGCGTGCTCATCGTCGACGACGTCTCCGACTCGGGTCGCACCCTCGCGATGGTCGTCGACCTCCTCGGGCGGACGGGGGCGGATGTGCGCTCCGTGTGCCTCTACAGCAAGCCGGGAACCGTGCTCGAGCCCGACTTCGCGTGGCGCTCGACGAGCAAGTGGATCGACTTCCCGTGGAGTTCGCAGCCCCCGGTGGTCGTGTGACCGTCGCGCCTCTCGTCGACCTCGTCGACGCCGGGTGGGCGCGCGCGCTCGAACCCGAGGCGCGGCGGATCGCTCAGCTCGGCGATTTCCTGCGCGAGGAGACGGCGCAGGGGCGGGGTTACCTGCCTCACGGAGCCTCGGTGCTGCGGGCATTCGAGCGCCCCCTCGCCGACGTGCGGGTGCTCATCGTCGGCCAAGACCCCTACCCGACCCCGGGCCACGCCGTGGGGCTCTCCTTCTCGGTCGATCGCGCGGTGCGGCCCGTTCCGCGCAGTCTCGCCAACATCTACCGCGAACTCACCGACGATCTCGGCATCCCCGCCCCGTCGCACGGCGACCTCTCCGCGTGGGCGGATCAGGGAGTCCTCCTGCTCAACAGGGTGCTCACCGTGACCCCGGGAGTCGCGGGAAGTCATCGCGGACAGGGGTGGGAGCACGTCACCGATACGGCCATCCGCGCCCTCGTCGCGAGAGATGCTCCCCTCGTCGCCATCCTGTGGGGAAAGGACGCGGCGTCGCTCACCCCCCTGCTCGGCGACACCCCGGTCATCACGTCGCCGCACCCCTCGCCGCTCTCCGCCTCACGCGGGTTCTTCGGGTCGCGCCCGTTCAGCAGAGCCAATGCGATTCTCGAGAGTCTCGGTGCACCGGCTGTCGACTGGAGTCTCACCTAAGATCGCAGTGTCGGCGCACGGTTACGCCGGAGAGACCAGGAGGACCGATGCTCGAAGAGGAGTACCAGTCCGGGCATCGGCCGTTCGGGGCGCACCGCAATCAGCCGCCCCTCGAGGTGCCCTTCACGTACGACATCCGCGAGGTGACCCCCGCGGATCTCCCCGACATCCGCGCGATCTACAACCACTACGTCGCGAACTCCACGGTCACCTTCGACGAGACGCCGATGACGCTTCGCGAACTCAAGCTCAAGTACGCCCAGCTCGGCAAACTCGGCTTGCCATTCATCGTGGCGGTGAGCCCGACGGGGCACGTGCTCGGCTACGCCTACGTCTTTCCGTGGAAGACGAAAGCGGCGTACCGGTTCACCGTCGAGAACTCGATCTACCTCGGCCCCGCCGCCACGGGCAAGGGGCTCGGCAAGGCGCTCATGGCCGAACTCATCGCGAGGTCGAAGGCCGCGGGTCTCAAGGAGATCGTCGCGGTCATCGCCGACCGCGGAGCCGACGCGTCCATCCGACTCCACGAGGCTTTCGGGTTCAAGCAGATCGGTCACATGGGCAAGGTCGGGTTCAAATTCGAGCGGTGGCTCGGCACCGTCCTCATGCAGAAGAGCCTCAAGTAGCGACGATGTCGCTGAGCGCCGCGTCGACCTCGTCGACTCGGCCCTCGACGGTGATCACGCGGTCTGCTCGCCGCCGACCTCGAGCAGAATGACTCCGCCGACGACGAGAGCCATGCCGACGAGCTGCACCCACGTGAGTGGCTCATGGAAGACGAGGTAGCTCACGATCGCGACGAGGACGGCCCCGACTCCCGCCCAGATGCCGTAGGCGATGCCCAGGGGAACCCCGCGCGAGAGCGATTGCGAGAGCATGCCGAAGGCGAAGACGTAGCCGCCGATGACGACGGCGTACGCCCACCACGCGGTGCGCTCACCCGACGTGAATTTGAGGAAGGTCGTCGCCACGACCTCTCCGACGATCGCGAGTGCGAGGAACAGATAACCCATGGTGTGTCTCCCTGATAGTGCGACAAACGTACGAGATTCCACGCCGAGGTGCGCGGGTTAGGGTCGGACCATGCCGGCTGCGCCCCTCGAACGCCCCGCGAAGCACCACGTGCTCCACGTGCTCGCCGCGACCATCGCCGCCGGCCCGGCCGAAGTCTTCGCGGCGCTCGACTCTCGTCTCGCCCCTCGTCCCGACGCCCGGCCCGGTTCGGGAGCGCCCCTGCGATACCTCGCCGACGCCGGGAGCGGCACGATCATCGTGCAGGGCTCGTGGTGGTATCGCGCCGAATACCGCGTCGTCGCGGGGGAACGCGGGTCGACGATCGACCACGAGCTCGTCAGCGTCGCGCAGCTCGGCGAACGCGCGGCGCTCATCGCGGGTGCTCGCACGGCAGCCGACACGCCGCTCGCGTTCCACACACTCGTGCGTAGCATCCGCCTCGAACTCGAGTGATCAGCCGACCGGCCTAGGCTCAACGGATGTTCGAACTCCACCACCTGACCGCTCGCGAACAGTGGGATTGGCTCGATCGGGGCGAGATCACGCCTCTCGAGCTCGTCGACCACTACCTCGACCGCATCGAGAGGCTCGACGGTGGGCTCGGTGCCTTCGTGACCGTCACGGCGGAGCGGGCGAGGGAGCGCGCTCGAGCTCTCGGTGCGGCGCCGGATCGGCGCCTCGCCCTGTGGGGCCTGCCGTTCGGCGATAAGGATCTCTCGGCGCGAGCCGGCGTGCGCACCACCTACGGTTCCCGACTCTTCGCCGAATTCGTGCCCGACGCGTCCGACGAGCTCGTCGAGGTTCTCGACGGCGCGGGTGCCGTGAGTCTCGGCAAGACCAACGCCCCCGAGTTCGGCCTCCCGTCGTACACGGAGTCGCTCGTTGCGCCTCCCGCTCGCAACCCCTACGACACGGCGACGGGTGCGGGTGGCTCGAGTGGGGGAGCGGCGGTCGCGGTCGCCGCCGGACTGCTGCCGTTCGCCCCGGGCAGCGACGGCGGAGGGTCGGTGCGCATCCCCGCGGCCGCGACCGGTCTCGTGGGTCTCAAGCCCACACGGGGGCTCGTGCCGAGCGGTACGGGGCTCGACAAGCTCGCCGGGCTCGTCGTGCCCGGGCCTCTCGCGCGCACCGTGGGTGACGCGGCCCTCCTGCTCGACGTGATGATCGGCGAGGAGCCGCCGCCGTTCTCGGTGCGGGCTCCTCGGTGGGACGGCGGCGCCCTCTCCAACGCGGCGGTTCGCGGCGAAGGCCGGTTCCACGTCGGGCTCACGACGACCTCGCCGTGGGACGCCGGCTACGACATCACGGTCTCCGCCGAAGCGTCGGCGGCGCTCGCCGAGGCCGTCTCCCATCTCGACGCCGTCGGCCACGGCGTCGAGGAGTTCGCTCTCGACGAGAGCGACGCCTACGCCGGAGCATTCCGCACGATCTGGCAGGCGGGTGCCGCGGGCATCCCGGCAGACGGGGCCGATCTCGACCAGCTCGAACCGCTCACGCGGTGGCTCGTCGAGCGGGGCCGCGGTGTGGGCGCTCGGGAACTCGGCGGGGCGCTCGCGACTCTCAGCGCCTTCGAGAGATCGATCATCCGGCAGTTCCGCCGGTTCGACGCCGTGCTCACTCCCGCCCTCGCCCTGCCACCGCGCCCCATCGGGTGGTACCCGCAGACCGATCCCGAGCTCAATTTCGCTCAGCAGGTGCAGTACACGCCGTTCACGAGCTTCGTGAACGTCTCGGGTCTCCCCGCGATCGTGCTCCCGGTGTCAGTCACGGCCGAGGGTGTGCCGATGGGTGTCCAGCTCATCGGTCGGCCGGGAGGGGAAGACGTCTTGCTCTCGATCGGCGCTCAGCTCGAGAGGCGCATCCTGTGGCAGCGTCGGCACCCACCGCAGTGGTGATCGAGCTGCGATCCCGACCGTTTGTGACACGAACGCAGGAGAGGGTTACCTTCCTTAGGTAAGGCATGCCATACTTCAGGCATGAGCATGACGCGCAGCGAGACGACCTCGACCATCGCGACCACCGTCGATTTCGCGGTCTTCCCCGTCACCGTCAAACGCCTCGCTCGCCTCGGAGAGAACTTCGTGAGAGTCACCTTCACAGGCGACGCCCTCGAACACTTCCTCGCCCCGGGCGACGACCAGCGCGTGAAGCTCGTGCTTCCCCTCGCCGAGACGGGGCTCACGACCTTTCCCGCGTCGGCCGGAACGTCGTGGTACACCGCGTGGCGCTCCCTGCCCGCGAACGAGCAGTGCCCGCTCCGCACCTACACGGTGCGCGCACACCGCGAGGCGGAGCGCGAACTCGACATCGACTTCGTCGTGCACGGTGACACCGGGCCCGCGACGCGCTGGGTCAACCGCGCTCGCGAGGGTGACGAACTGCTCGTCGTCGGACCGGACGCCCGCACCCTCGTGCAGGGGATCGATCCGATCGGCGGAATCGAGTTCAAGCCCGGAACGGCCAAGCGCGTGCTCCTCGCGGGTGACGAGACCGCCGCCCCGGCCATCTGCCGCATCCTCGAGACCCTTCCGCGCGACACCCGGGGACAGGTCTTCATCGAGGTCGCGAGCGAGAAAGATGTTCTCCCCGTCGCGGCGCCCGGCCGGATGACCGTCACCTGGCTCGCGCGGGACACCCGCGGAACCGAGCACGGAGTCGCTCTCAACCGTGCCGTGCGCACGTGGGTGAGCGAGATGATCGTGCGCCCCGAGAGCGACGTCGCCGACGACATCACCGACATCGACGTCGATCGCGAGATCCTCTGGGACGTTCCCGCCGCTCCCGCTCGGGGTGAGGTCCAGCACGACCTCTACGCGTGGATCGCGGGCGAGGCCGGGTGCATCAAGCTCCTGCGCCGCTTCCTCGTGCAGGAGTCGGGCATGCACCGCGACGACGTGGCCTTCATGGGCTACTGGCGCCGCGGTCGCTCCGAGAACTGACCCTTGCCGACACAGAGCGACTGACACGGGGCTTCCGGCCTCGCCGTCTCGCTGCGCTCCCGCTCGACGCGCCCCACCCGGGGCGCCGCCATCCGCCTCGACTCGACCACGAGCCCGAGCGCCACTCGCGCGCACCGACCGGTGCGCCTCGAAAGGACCGACCATGACCAGAATGTTCACCCGAGTGGCGACCGCGGCTCTCGCGACGACGGCCCTCATCGCCCTCGCGGGGTGCGCGAGCGGCACCGCGGCCGAGCCGGAGGGCGCGTCGAGCGACGGAGCGTTCCCCGTGACGATCAGCTCCGCCCTCGGTGACGCCGTCATTCCGGCCGAGCCGGAGCGCGTCGTGACCATCGGGTGGGGCTCGGCCGACACCGCGGTCGCGCTCGGCACGACGCCGGTCGGGGTCGAGGTCGACGCCTGGAGCGGCGACGAAGACGGCTACCAGCCGTGGACCCGAGCGGCCATCGAGGAGCGCGGCGACGAGCTCCCCGAGACCTTCGCGGTGTACCCGGAGGTCGACATCGACGCGATCATCGAGCTCGAGCCCGACCTCATCCTCGCGCCGCAATCCGGCCTGAGCCAAGACGACTTCGACATCCTCAACGATCTCGCGCCGACCGTCGCCTACCCGGAGACGGCGTGGCGCACCGATTGGGACGACCAGATCGAGATCATCGGGCAGGCCCTCGGCAAGAGCGACGAGGCGGCCGGGCTCGTGACCGACCTCGAGACGCAGATCGCGGATGCCGCGGCCGAGAACCCCGACTTCGCGGGCGTATCGTTCGCCTACATCTACGCGGGCGACCCGGGCAGCCTCGCCGTCTACCAGGCGGGTGACCCTCGCGTCGACATCATCTCGGGCCTCGGACTCGTGGAGGTCGACGAGGTCGCCGCCCTCCCCGTCTCGGACGGCACGTTCACCTCGACGATCGGTCTCGAGCGCGCCGACGTGCTCGACGACGTCGACGTGCTCTTCTCGTGGGCGAACGACGAGGCGAGCGCGGCCGACATCGAGGCCCAGCCGCTCTACTCCCAGATCCCCGCGGTCGAACGGGGTTCCGCCGTCGTCAACATCGACCGCCCCCTCGGGATGGCGATGAGCATGATCACGCCGTACAGCGTGCCGTGGGCGATCGACGAGTACATCCCGCTCATCGACGACGCCGTCGCCGCGACGCAGGAGTAACCGCCGATGATGCCGTCGTCGACGCGGTCGGGAGCCGAGCTCCCGGCCCCGTCGACGACGGCGGTGGCGCCGGCCGGGCGCCGTCGCGCTCTGTCACCCCTCCTGCTCGGCCTCGTCGTCGCGATCGTCGTGACCCTCGGCTGCGTCGCGCTGAGCCTCGCCGTCGGCACGAGAGCGATCGCGCTCGCGGATGTCTGGACCGCACTCGTCGCGCCGACCGGCACCTTCGACGACACCGTCGTCGCGAGCCGGATTCCCCGCACCCTCCTCGCGGTGCTCGTCGGTTCGGCACTCGCGGTGTCCGGCGTCGTCATGCAGGGCGTGACCCGCAACCCCCTCGGGGATCCCGGTCTCCTCGGTGTCAACGTGGGCGCTGCCGCGGCCATCGTGACCGCCGCGTGGTTCTTCGGTACCGGCTCGGCGGCGGCATCCGTGTGGGTCGCCCTCCCCGGCGCGTTCGTGACCGTCGTCATCGTCTACGCGCTCGGGTCGGGTGGGCGCGCCGCGAGCCCCGTGAGGCTCGTTCTCGCCGGAGCCGTCGTGTCGGCCGTCATCGCCGCGTACATCCAGGCCCTGAGTCTCAGCCGCCCCGACGTCTTCGACAGCTACCGCTACTGGGTCGTGGGGTCGCTCGCCGGCCGGGAGCCCGCGGTCGCGGGCGAGATCCTGCCGTTCATCCTCGTGGGCCTCGCGCTCGCCTTTCTCATCGCGCCGGCCCTCAACACCCTCGCGCTCGGCGACGACACCGCGACGGCCCTCGGTGCGAGCACGGGCCGCACGCGCGTGCTCGGCGCGGTCGCGACGACCCTCCTGTGTGCGGCATCGACGGCCGCCGTGGGCCCCATCGGCTTCGTCGGTCTCGCGGTGCCCCACATCGTGCGCAGCTTCACGGGATCGGACCACCGCTGGGTCATGCTCTACAGCGCCATCCTCGGGCCGGCGCTCGTGCTTCTCGCCGACGTCATCGCCCGCGTGATCGTGAGCCCCGCCGAACTCATGGTCGGTGTCGTGACGGCCTTCATCGGTGCCCCCGTGCTGCTCTACGCGGTTCGCCGCGGCCGGGGCTTCGCGTGACCACGACGACCGTGCGCATCGGAACGGCGGTGAGCATCCCGCTCAGTCGGCGTGCCCTCGGTGTGGGCGCCGTGCTCGCCGTGCTCCTCCTCGTCGCCGGGCTCCTCACGCTCACCCTTGGATCGCTCGGGATCCCGATCCTCACGCTCCCCGCCCAGGTCATCGCGCCCACCGGTTCCGAGGGATTCGTGCTCACACGACTCCGCGGACCTCGACTCGTGACGGCGATCGGAACCGGCGCGGCCCTCGGCATCGCGGGTGCGCTGTTCCAGACCGTGACCCGCAATCCGCTCGGGAGCCCGGATGTCATCGGACTCGGCGTCGGGGCTTCGGCGGGTGCCGCGGCATCCGCCCTCGTGTGGCCGGGCGTCGTTCCCGTGCCCGTGGGTGCCCTCGTCGGCGCGACCGTCGCGATGCTCGTCGTGTGGGCGGGAACCGGTCGAGGATTCTCGTCGCCGTCGCGCGTGATCATCGTCGGCATCGGGGTGTCGGCCATGGGGGTCGCCGTCACCAACCTGCTCATCGCTCGCGCCGGTCGCGAGGAGGCGACCGTGCTCGCCGCCTACATCAACGGCACCCTCGCCTCGCGGAGTTGGGACGACGCCGCGATCATCTGGGCGTCGCTGCTCGTGATCGTGCCGTCGGCGATGCTGCTCGGCCGGCGCCTGTCGCTCATCGAGATGGGCGACGAGATCGCCGACTCTCTCGGAGCGAAGGCGAGCACCACGCGCGCCGTGTCGATCGTCGTCGCCGTCGCCGCCGCGGCGGCCGCCGTGAGCGTCGCGGGCCCCGTGGCGTTCATCGCGCTCATCGCCCCCCAGGTCGCGAAGCGGCTCACGCGGGTCGGGGGAGCGAACGTCGCCATCTCGGCCATCACGGGGGCGCTCCTCATCGTCGCGGCCGATCTCGCGGTGCAGAATTCCCCCTTCGAGGTGCAATTGCCCGTCGGAGTGCTCACGGGAGCGATCGGCGGGCTCTACCTCGGTTTCCTGCTCGTTCGCGAGTTCAAGAAAGGCACGATCTGATGACCGTTCGACTGAGAACGCGCGACGTGACTCTCGCGTACGACGGCCGTGTCGTCGTCGAGGCGCTGAGCGTCGACATCCCCGACGGCGGCTTCACCGTCATCGTCGGGCCGAACGCGAGCGGCAAGTCCACCCTGCTCAAAGCCCTCGCACGCACCATCGCCCCCGCATCGGGCGAGGTCGTGCTCGACGACGCGGCCATCGGGTCGTACCGCACCAAGGAGGTGGCTCGACGGCTCGCACTCCTGCCGCAGAACCCCATCGCACCCGACGGCGTGCGGGTGCGCGACCTCGTGGCGCGCGGCAGGTATCCCCACCAGAGCCTCCTGAGGCAGTGGAGCGCGACCGACGAGGCCGTCGTGGCGGAGGTGCTCGAGGCGACCGAGACGACGGCCCTCGCGGACCGCGTCGTGACCGAACTCTCAGGCGGGCAGCGTCAGCGCGTGTGGATGGCTATGGTTCTCGCGCAAGCGACCGATCTGCTTCTGCTCGACGAGCCGACGACGTTTCTCGACATCGCCCACCAGTACGACGTGCTCGACCTGTGCGCGGCGCTCCACGCGCGAGGCAAGACCCTCGTGGTCGTCCTCCACGACCTCAACCAGGCTGCCCGGTACGCCACCCACCTCGTCGTGCTCAATCACGGACGCATCGTGGCCGAGGGCCCACCGGGAGACGTGCTCACCGCCGACCTCGTGGGGCGGGAGTTCGGCCTCGAGTGCCGCGTCATCGACGACCCTGAGACCGGAACACCCCTCGTGGTGCCGCTCGCGAGGTCAGCGCGAGGGCAGTAGCGCGCTGTCGTCACGCGGGGTGCCCGTTGCTCACGCGTAGCCGCCCCTCTCGAGACCGGCCTCCCTCTCGAAGCGGTTCGAACGGGCATCCGCTCCCGCAGCGACGTAGAGCGGGATGAAGGCGAGACCGTAGCGCCGCCACTGCTCCCGATGCACCGCCTCGTGCTCGATCACGGTCGGCGAGGTCGAATCGCGGGTGAGATACACGCCGCCGATCATCGTTCCGCCGCGCCCGAACGCCCACCGCGGGCACCCGCGCGCGACGACGAGACCGTGCTCGCGCTCGAGAGGCCCGGTGCTGAGCGCAGCGCCCCACACGAGCGCCCCCGCGGTCGCGATAGCGTAACCGACCGCGACGACGCGGTGGTCGAGGGCGATCCTGCGCACCACGGGTGATGCGGCACCGATCGAGCACACGCTTCGGGCTGCTGCCTCGAGAATCTCGAGCGCGGGTGTTGCCTCCGGTGTCATGTCTTCAGTGGTAGCACACGGCTCGGACGGCCAGGGGCGGCGCAATACAGTGGCTGGATGCTCTCCCCGATCCGCCGTGTCGCGATGATCTCGATGCACACGTCGCCCGCCGCTCAACCGGGCCGAGGCGATGCGGGGGGCATGAACATCCTCGTGCGCGAGGTCGCCACGGCGCTCGGGGCCCGCGGACTCGCCGTCGACGTGCTCACGCGCGCCGTCGCCGAGCCGCGCGTCGTCGACCTCTCGCCCGGGGTAACGCTCCACGAGCTCGAGGCGGGCCCCCGCGGCGAGCTGCGCAAGAACGACCTCTCCCGCGTGAGCGACGAGTTCGGCGAGGGGATCGCGAAACTCCACGCGAGTGTTCCCGGCGGGTTCGACGTCATCCACGCCCACTACTGGCTGAGCGGCATATCCGCCCTCCCCGTGGCGATCGAGCACCGCATCCCCCTCGTGCAGAGCTTCCACACTCTCGCGGCGATGAAGAACCGTCGCCTGGCGCCCGGAGCCGAGCCGGAGAGCGAGAGGCGGGTGCGGAGCGAGATGTTCCTCGCCGACCAGGCGAGTGCGGTCATCGCGTCGTCGGCCGCCGAGGTGACGACACTCATCGACGACGTGCGCGCCCCCGCCGATCGAGTCTGGGTCATCCCGCCGGGAGTGGATGTCGACCACTTCCGGCCGCGGCGCGCCGACCACGTCGTGCGGGCCCGGCTCGACGTCGCGGCTGGCCGCCCCCTCATCGTCATCGTCGGCCGCGTGCAACCCCTCAAGGCCCAAGACCTCGGGGTGCGGCTACTCGCCGACATGACGCGCGGAAGCGGGCCATCGCCCGTGCTCGTCATCGCGGGGGAATCGACCCCGGGTGACGAGGGGTACGCGCGGTCTTTGCGCACGCTCGCCGACGAGCTCGGTGTCGCCGACGACATCCGTTTCATCGGGTCGGTCGACCGCGACTACCTCGCGAGGCTCCTCGCCGAGGCGACCCTCACCCTCGTGCCCTCGCACTCGGAGACCTTCGGGCTCGTGGCGCTCGAGTCGGCCGCGAGCGGAACCCCCGTCGTCGGATTCCGGAGCACCGGTCTCGTCGAGTCGGTCGACGACGGGGTCTCGGGGGTGCTCGTCGACGGCCGGGAACCCCGCGAGTGGGCCAGGGTCGTATCGGCGCTCCTCGACGACCGCGACGGGCTCGAGGCCCTCGGGCGAGGAGCCCGAGACCACGCCGAAGGGTTCACGTGGGCGTCGACGGCCGCCGCGACGCTCGGTGTCTACGCGGGCGTCGCGGGCCTCTGAGTCGCTACTGCGCGGGCCGACCGTAGGTCTCGAGGAGCCGCAACCACACCTCGTTGATGGTCGGGTATGCGGGCACGGCGTGCCACAGGCGGGAGAGGGGCACCTCGCCGACGACCGCGATCGTCGCGGCGTGCACGAGCTCCGCGACATCCGGGCCCACGAAAGTCGCGCCGACGACGACCGACCGCGCCTCGTCGACGACCATGCGGGCTCGACCCGAGTAGCCCTCGGCGTGGAGGCTCGACCCCGCGACGGCACCGAGGTCGTAGTCGACGACGCGGATGTCGAGACCCGCCTCTTCGGCTGCGGCGGCGGTGAGGCCGACGGAGGCCACTTCGGGGTCGGTGAACGTGACTTGCGGAACCGCCGCATGGTCGGCCGTCGCGACGTGGGTGCCCCACGCTTCCGTCGACAGCTCCGACCCGAGAGCACGTGCGGCGATGACGTCGCCGGCCGCGCGCGCCTGGTACTTGCCCTGGTGGGTCAGGAGGGAGCGGTGATTGACATCGCCCGTCGCGTAGAGCCAGTCGAACCCCTCGACGAGCATCGTGTCGTCGACCGGGAGCCAGTCGCCCGGAGTGAGACCCACCGTCTCGAGACCGACATCCGCGGTGTGCGCGCTACGTCCCGTTGCGACGAGCACTTCGGCGGCCGACACCGTCGAGCCGTCGTCGAGGTCGATCTCGACCGACTCGTCGGAGAGACGGCGCACCGCGACGGGCGAGCGGCCGATCAGGACGG
Organism: Marisediminicola sp. LYQ85; assembly: GCF_046600695.1. Lineage (NCBI taxonomy): Bacteria > Bacillati > Actinomycetota > Actinomycetes > Micrococcales > Microbacteriaceae > Marisediminicola > Marisediminicola sp. LYQ85. The sequence goes on along the minus strand of NZ_JBKIWO010000001.1, from coordinate 1,327,705 downwards.
TCGCGCCGGCATCCGTGAGGGCGGACCCCACGAGCTCGCCCGCGAACGGCTCAGACGAACCGAGGAGACCGCTTCTCGCGATGAGGGTCACGGTGCTCCCGAGGCCCGTGTAGGCCGTCGCCATCTCTGCCGCGACGACACCGCCACCGATGATGGCGAGACTCGCGGGGGCGCTCGTCGCGCTCGTCGCCTCGCGACTCGTCCACGGCGTCGCCTCGGCGAGGCCGGGGATGTCGGGCATCGCGGCCGTTGACCCGGTGCTCACGACGACAGCGTGGCGAGCGGTGAGCTCGCGTCCCGCGCCGTCGTCTGAGGTCACGTGCACGACGCGTTCCCCGGCGAGACGGGCGTGCCCGCGAACGAGGTCGATCCCCGCGGACTGGAGCCACTCCACCTGGGAGGAGTCGTCCCATCCGCTCGTGAACGAATCGCGCCGAGCGAAGACCGCGGCGACGTCGACCTCGCCCGTGACGGCCTCGCGAGCCCCCGGAACCGCGCGAGCGGCTCGCAGCGCGCTCGAACTGCGCAAGAGCGCCTTCGAGGGCATGCACGCCCAGTACGAGCACTCCCCGCCGATGAGCTCGTTCTCGACGATGACGACGCTGAGACCCCGCTCGGCCGCACGACCCGCGACGTTCTCTCCGACCGCACCCGCCCCGATGACGATGACATCCCACTCGGTCTCACTCATGTGCACTCACTCCTGTTCGCGAGGTGACACGGCGAACGAGCCGCTCCATCCGTCGTAGGCCCCACGGTAGGTCTCCACGATCGAGAACACCTGGCAGACGAAGCCGTCGACGGTCGACGTGTCGAGACTCGTCGTCTGCCTGGCCCGCACCTCGAACTTGCTCCAGCCGCGACGCACGATCGAGGCGTCGAACCCGGCCGCCGTGAGTGCAACCTTCGCGGCGACCGCGTTCGCTCGCACGGCGAAGACGGCGAAGTGCTCGACCTGGCGTTCGACGTCGAGGTGGTCGCCCATCTTGATGCGCTGGGCAAGCTGTTCGGAGTTCATCGCGCGCTGCGATTCGAGGTTTCTGCCCACGGCGCTACCTCCCGACGAATCCGGGATCGGTGCGCGAGAGGAACGCCTCCATGCCGATGCGGGCGTCTTCGGTGGCCGCGAGTCGCACGAGCTCGGGCTGCAGAGCGGACTCGGCTGCGGCGTCTCCGTCGCGCACGGCCACACGGGCGTTCGCGAGCGTCGCCTGCACGGCGAGAGGGGCCTGAGCCGCGATGCGCCGCGCCAGTTCCCGCGCCCGATCGAAGGCCGTGCCGTCGGGTACGACCTCCTGAACGAGCCCGAGGCGCAGGGCCTCCGGCGCGTCGAACCGATCGCCCGTGAGCATCCACCGCATGGCATTGCCCCACCCGACGGCGCGCGGCAGTCGCACGGTCGCCCCACCGAAGGGGAGGATGCCCCGGCTCACCTCGATCTGGCCGAACACGGTCGACTCCGCGGCGATCGTGATGTCGCTCGCGAGGATGAGCTCGATACCGAGCGTGAGGCACGTTCCCTGCACCGCCACGACGACGGGTTTCGACACGGACGTGCCGTCGACCTGCCACGGGTTGATGCCCCCCTCCGGCACGATGTCGACGCCGTCGGGGCCGATGCGGGGGCCGATGTCGGCGAGGTCGAGACCGGCGGTGAAATGGTCGCCGTGGGCGTAGACGAGGCCGACCCTGAGCTCCGGGTCACGATCGAGCTCGCCGTAGGCGAGGGCGAGTTCGCTGAGCATCGCGTGGTCGGCGGCGTTGCGCTTGTCGGCGCGATCGAGGCCGATGAGGAGAACACGGTCGTCGCGGTCGACGGTGACGCGACGACGGGCAGGCACGGTCATGACAGAGAGCCTACGACCGTCGGGCTCCGCCCGCTCCTCGGATAGGTGCCTCGCGGCCACGCCGTCGTCACGATCGCGTGAGTGCACCCACGATGCGGAGGATGCTCGGCAGATCGTCCACCGCGGAATCGATCGAGGCGGGAGCGAACTCGGTGATGCCCGCGCCGACGAGCGGCGCGACGTCCCGCACCGCGCCGATGAGCGCGAGGAGGTCGGCGAGGGTGATGCCGAACGGCTCCGGATAGCTCACGCACCCGAACTCCGCGGGGTCGAGCACGTCGAGATCGACGTGGATGTAGACGCGCGACGCTCCCGTCTCGCGCACCGCCTCGGCGAGCGAATCGGCGGTGAGTGCGTCGGGCGGGAGCATCGTGATGCCCGCCGCCTCGACGAAATCGTTCTCGGCCTCGTCGAGAGCTCGGGTGCCGGCGAGGATCACGCGATGAGCGGGCACGGGAGTGGTCGGAACGAGTTCGTCGGCTCCGTCACCGAGGAGGGTGCGCAAGACCATGCCGTGGAACGCACCGCTCGGCGATGACACCGGGGTGTTGAGATCGGCGTGCGCGTCGAGCCAGACGACCGCGACATCCCCCTGCTGCATCGCGTGGTCGATCGCGGCGAGCTCGACACCGCAATCGCCGCCGATCACGACCGCGGGCGACGCGGTCTCCCGCAGGACGGCGGCGAGCTCGTCGCGCACGCGAGCGACCGAACTGAGTCTCTGCACGCCCGTGTCCATGCTCGAGCCGGCACCCGAGGGCACGTCGACTCGAGTGGTCGCAGAGAACGGCAGGTCGCCGCCGATGGCCTCGGCCCCCTCGATGAGACGCATCGCTCGCGACGAGCCTGAGCCTTGCCACTGGGGGACGACGATGAATGAGGCGCTCACAGGGTTCAGTGTGCCACGCGGGGCGGCCGCGGTCGTCGCGGCCGCGTCACCGCGAGTTCTTGTTGCGCTCGGCGAGGAGGATGCTCGCCCGGAGCTCTCGCGCGTTCTCGCGCGCACCGTACGCCGGCTGATCGCGCTCGACCCGCCAGCTCTCCGAGAGCTGACCCACATCGACAGCGTCGAAACCGAAGGAGTCCAGGAGGTCTGCGACCGCCCGTCGCGCGTCGTCGTCGTCTCCTGCGATCGCGAGGGCCCGCCGGTCGTCGGTGCCCGCGGGAGACCGCTCCGACGTGATGTTGCTCGCGGTGATGTGGTTGAAGGCTTTGACGACGCGGCTCTCGGGGAGGTGCTCCTGCAGGAGACCCGACACCGTTTGCTCTTCGGCGTCGAGCACGGCGATGTCGCCGTCGCGCTCGCGGTAATAGTTGTTGGTGTCGATGACGATCTTGCCCGCGAGCGGCTCGACGGGCACGTCGCGATAGGCCTTGAGGGGCACCGTCACGACGACGATGTCGCCCTCTGTCGCGGCCTCGGTCGCCGTCGCGGCACGAGCGCGCGGGCCGAGGTCGGCGATGAGCGCCGCGAGGGTCTCGGGGCCACGCGAATTGCTCATCACGACGTCGTGGCCCGCCTCGATCGCCGTGCGGGCGACCTGACTGCCGATGTGTCCTGCTCCGATGAATCCGATTGTCGTCATGGGGGAGTGCAACCGCGCCGCGGTCGTGATGATTCCCGGACAGCGAGTCAGGGGCGCGGTGCGGGGCTGGCCTCTGCCGGGCGCGCGACGGCGGCGAGAGCACGCTCGAGCGGCCCGCGCCCGAGCCACAGCCGCCAGGCACTCGCGAATGCGAGGGACGCGACGATGAGCCCGATGAGGAGAGGCCACCCCGGGTACTCCACCGCCCCGTCGCTCTGCGTGCGCAAGACGACGAAGATCGCGAGGGTGATGATCTGCAGCGTGTAGACCGTGAGCGCCATCGACCCGGTCGCGGCGAGCGGCCACGTGATCGCGCGGACGATCCGTGCGAAGCCGCGTCGCTCGGGCGACGTGACCCACAGCAGCAGACCGGTGACGGCGATCGCGAGACCTCCCGAGCCGAACACCTCCGCCGTGGAGTCGGAGTGCGCCTCGGCGGTCACGCCGGGGAGGAAGGTCGCGGCGCCGTAGCCGAGGATGGCGCCCGCAGAACCCGCGACGATCATGACGAGCTGTGTGCCCTCGCGGCGCAGGTCGGATCGGGCGCACACGAGGCCGAACAGCAGGTAGGCGAGCCAGATGAGCACGGGGTAGTACCCCGTGAGCAAGTACTCCTGCGCGACGTAGCGCAACGGCGACGTGACGGGGTCGGCGTCGGGAAGGGCAGCCGCGACGAGGGGCGAGACGAATGCGGCGACGACGGCTATCGCGATGAGCACGGGGCGTGAAAGAAACAGCAGCGGCACCATGAGGAGAAAGGCGATGGCGTAGTAGTCGAGGATGATCGCGATGCCGCTGTTGAGCGTCGTGAGCAGAACACCGAGCAGAAACAGCACGAGTGCGCGGATGACGATGCTCCCGCGCCGCGAGCGCCGAGCCTCGGGCTCGGTCGGACTCGCCGACCCCGTCATGATCCCGAGCGAGACTCCCGCGAGCGTCGCGAACAGCACCGACGAGCGGCCGTCGGCGAGCAGCTCGACGTCGGTCGGGCGGGGAATCGCGTGCGCGACGAACATGCCGAGCACCGCGATGCCGCGCGCGACGTCGACGCCGACGATCCTGCTCGTCTGCGCCGTGAGCTCGCGGGCGATGGGGTGCCCTACTCGCCTGCGCCGAGGGCGCGGGGAGCCGGCGAGCCGGCCTTGAGGGCGGCGAGGCGCGCGTCGAGCTCGATCTGCTCGTCGGATGCCGCCAGAGCTTCGAATTGCGAGTCGAGGCTCGAGGCGCTGAGCTCCTGAGCGCCGAGCATGCGGGCCTCCTCACGACGGATCTTGTCTTCGAACCGACTGATCTCGCTCGTCGGGTCGAGAAGGTCGATGCTCTTCACGGCGTCGTGCACCTGGCGCTGCGCTTCGACGGTCTTCGATCGCGCAATGAGTTCGTCGCGCTTCGACGTGAGCTGCGAGAGCTTGCCGCGCATCGCGTCGAGCCCCGACTTGAGCTGGTCGACGACAGCCGTCTGCGAGGCGATCTGAGGTTCGGCGTCGCGGGCCTCCTTCTCCGAGGCGAGCTGGCGGCTCAACGCTACCTTCGCGAGGTTGTCGAACTTGTCGGCGTCGGCCGTCTTGCCGCCCGAGCGCAACTCGTCGGCCTTGCGGCTCGCCGCGAGAGCCTTGGTTCCCCAGTCGGCGGCGGCGGAGACATCCTCGGCGTGATCCTGCTCGAGCAGGCGCAGGTTGCCGATGGTCTGCGCGATCGCACCCTCGGCATCGGCGATGCTCCGCGTGTAGTCGCGCACCATCTGGTCGAGCATGAGGGCGGGGTCTTCGGCCTGGTCGAGCACGGCATTGATGTTCGCCTTCGCGAGTTGGGCGATGCGCCCGAAGATCGACTGCTTGGTCATGGTGTGCCTTTCGATGTCGCGGGCCACGAGAGTGCGGGGGAGAACCGGCCCGCAACGGATTCTAGTGATCCGCATCAGGGAAACACCGGGTGGCGACGCCGAACTGTCAGTCGAGCACGATCGGAACGGTCGGCCCTTCGACGAATCCGTCGGCACCCTGGCCGAGCTCGCCGTCGCCGACCCCGCCGACCTCGGTGGCGGCGACGGCGACGATGTCGACCGTCGCGGAGATGTCGTAGCGCCCGGGTGGGATCGGGGCGAGCTCGTCGTTTCCGGCACCGAGCGTGTCGCCATCCCCGTCGCACTCCGTGAGTCCGAGCGCGGCGTCGAGGGAGATCGTCTCACCCGGGGAGAGGTCAAACTCGACGACCCCGACCGCCTGGCCCGAGTCGGTCTGCGCGATCACGATGCCGTCGCGCGAGAGGGTGACGACGGGGGGAGCGGACACTGCTCCCGACACGCGGGACGACCCGGTGTTCTCGAGAGTGATTGCGCCGTCGATGGTGCGCACACCCCCGTCTCGGGCGTCGGTCGAGAGATCGACGCTCTCGACGAAGTCGGGGGTCGCGACGAGTCCCGACGGGCTCGGCGCTCGACTGACGATCGGTTCGCCGCACGACGGCAGTCCGCGGCCGCCAGTCGACTCGCCCTCGTTCGATTCCTCCTCATCGACGCCCGGCCCGTCGAAGGCCGGCCCATCGGCGCCGTCGGAGAGACCCGAGACGGCGCTGTCACTCGAGGTCACGGGGAGGAGGAAATCGATGCCCGTCACCGCGACGACGCCGAGTCCGACGGCGGCGGCTGTCGACGCGACGGCGATCACCGCGATCTTGGGTCGCCGTCGATGCCGGGCCGCCCGCACGATCGACGCGCCGTCGAGTGACCGGGCGTTACCGCCGGAATCGGTGTCCGCCTCGGAACCGAGCCGGTCGAGCACGTCTCGTGCGCGCTCGGACGGGATCTCATCGACCATGGTGCTCCTCGGTTCGTTCGGGCGGTGCCGACGGTGATGGCGACGACACCGGTGACGCCGACGTCGGGTCGTCGGCCCCCAGGGCCGCGGCGAGCTTCGCGAGGCCGTCGCTCAGGTATCTCTTGACCGTTCCCTCGCTGATCTCGAGCTCGCGGGCGATCGCGGCGACGGTCAAGTCGTCGTAGTAGCGCAGCACGAGGCAGGCCCGCTCGCGCGGCGACAGGCGGCGCAACTGCGCCCACAGATCGAGGCGCGACCCGGTCGCCGCGTCGCTCGAATCGACCACCGCGGGCTCGATCGTGAGGTGCGCGATCCGCCGCCACCTCGAGCGGCGTCGCGTGGCGTCGATGTGCGCGGTCAGGATGGCTCGGCGCACGTAGGCTTCGGCGCCCTCGATCGTGAAGCCGTTGGAGAGCCGGCCGAAGGTCTTGACGAGGGCGTCGTGCACGAGGTCGCCTGCGTTCTCGGCGTCGCCCGTCACGAAACGGGCGTAGCGCAGTAGCGCTGTGCCGCGACGCTCGACGAGCGTTGTCGCGACGCCTTCCCACGACGACGTCACTCGTGCACTCCTCTCCTCACCGACTAGAACGAGTGTGATCGACGAAAGGTTGGGGGGCGCGCCTCGATCGCTATTCGAGCAGCACGGCGACGACCTGCACGATCGTACTGACGATGCCGATGGCGACGAGAAGCCATCCCGCGATCCGCACGCCGCGTCCGTCGAGGCGCGGGTCGTCGAGTCGAGCGATCGCGGGGTCCCGCTTGTCGAAGTGCACCGTGACCTCGTCTCCGAGGCGCGGTTCACCCGGCGCATCGGGGGGCACGGGGGAGGAGTGCAGAATGCGGTCGAGGTCCATCCATCGGAACGACAGAGCGGAGGGCTCGGTCGGCGAGACGATGACGACGCCCCACGTCTCGACGAATCTCCCCGCGAAAAGGCGGATGCCGTAGCCGATGAGCAGGAGCGTGACCCCCGCGCCGAGTCCGACCCACGTGAGGACCTCGAAGACGAGGGCGAACGAATCGTTGAGCGAGGTCACGAGTTCGATAGTAGAAGACACGTGACGGGTGGGCCGCGCGGTTCGGGATCGTCGCTCGCGGGAGTGAGAAGTGCCGGTCACCTCCCCGCTGGGGGGAACGGGAAAGTGACCGGCGAGTTCACCGATCTATTCGGGTGCGATCGGTGGACTAGAGAGGTCCTCGTTGACCAATTGGGACTTTAGAGGAATTACATTCTCGATGTCCACCAAAAGGAGGACATTGTGGAGAGCGGAGCGATCAATAGGTGTTGATGGCCTCGTTCGCCCCGGGGCCTTGACCGCGCCGCGACCTGCTACTAGGCGAAGAGCCGCCCACGAGCACGATCATGCCCGCGACGATGACCCCGACGCCGATCCAGACGCGGAGGCTCGGAGACTCGCCGAGCACGATGATTCCGAGCGCACTCGCGACGAGGGGTTCGGCGAGGGTGAGCGTCGCGACGACGGGTGCTGTGAGCCCGCGGAGTCCGCTCGCGAAGAGCAGGTAGGCGACCAACACTGTCGCGAGACCGAGCCACAGCACCGTCGTGAGGCCCGAGGCCGTGACGATCCAGGTGGTGTCGGAGAAGAGCACGAGGGGGATCGTGCCGAGCGCTCCCGCGCCGAAGAGGGTGCCCATCGTCTTCGACGGCGACCACCCGTCGTCGAGTAGTCGCTTGGAGCAGACGGCGTACACGGCGTAGGAGAGACCCGCGGAGAGGGATGCCGCGAGACCGACGGCATCCACGCCCTCTCGAGTGCCCGGCCCGGCGCCCGTGAGCCACACGAGCCCCGCGACCGAGAGCAGGGTCGCGACGGACCAGCGAACGCCGGGGAAGGCGCGGGTCGTCGCCCAGCTGAGGGCGCCGGTCGCGAGCGGAGCGGTTCCGAGGGCGATGAGGGTGCCGACCGCGACACCGTTGCGGTCGACGCCCGCGAAGAACGTCGGCTGATAGGCGACGACGGCGAGCGCACCCACGACGACGACGGTGGTGTGCCCCACACCGCTCGCCGAGCCCGGGGCGGTGTGGGGCGGTCGGCGGCGGGACGAGATGACTGCGACGAGCGCGAGGGCGGTGCCGCCGAGGAGCAACCGTGCCGCACCGACCGAGACCGGGTCGGCATCCGGTGCGCCGAGCGCCTGCGCCGTTCCCGTGGTTCCGAAGAGAGCTGCGGCGAGCAGGACGAGCAGCACGGAGCGCATGCCGTCATTGTCACACGCGCGTCGTTCCGGGCCCGGGTCAGAGCCAATCGCCGTAGTGGGCCGCGACGCTCTCGTCACCGCGGAGGCGACGGACGACGGATGCCGCGGATTCGACGGTGTGCTCGAAGAACGGCGTCGGCCACCGCGCTTCTCTCGCGGCGGCACGCGCCGACCGGATGACGACGAGGGCGCCGTCGTCGTCGGCGAGGGTCACTTGTCCGGTCGTGCCGGTGCCGATGGTCTCGATGATGCGCCCGAAAGCGGTGGAGCCGCCTGTTCCGGGAGGCGCGATCCGGCAGGGAACGGTGATGTCGACTCGCACGCGATACCCCTCGAGTGCAGCGCGCGAGGGGTCGACCGCCTCACCGAACGAGACCCGCGGGTCGGCCGCGAAGAGCCGCTCGTGATCCCTGGACACTCGAACGTGCGCGAACGGCGTCGCCCTCAGAACACTGTCGACCGTGATGAGGGCGTGCGACGCCGTCATCCCGCTGTCGACGACGACGAGGGTGTCGCTCGACCCGAGGAGCAAACCGTGCGGCCGTGAACCTCGCACCGGGATGAGATGCGCGAGAGTGTGGGTCTCGCGTGACTTGTCGTCGGGGTCGCTCGCGCGCCCGCTCCAGTCGGCGCCGTCGTGCCATGCCACGGCACCGGGCGCGTGCGCGAAGATCGCCCCGGCGATCCAGCACCGCCACGCCCACTCCCAGTCCTCGCCGCCGTAGGTCGTGAACGACTCGTCGAAGCCCCCGACCTCGAGAGCGAACCAGCGACTGCACGCGAGCACGGCGCCGATCAGGTGACGGTAGGAGCGATCGTCGGCGTGCAGGAGGTCGTCGGAACGGCGGTATTCGTCACGCAACCAGTCGGGGTCGGGCAGGCGGTGCCGCGGGGCGTGCACCTCGATGGGCGCGTCGATCGGCACGTCGGTGAGGTCGGCGTGAAGGCGCGTGCCGACGACGACCGCTTCGGGGGCGAGCGAGGGGAGCCGCGCCATCCGCTCCACGTAGGCGGGTTCGGGCACGGTGTCGGCGTCGAGGAAGAGCAGCACGTCGCCCGTCGCTGCCTCGATGCCGCGATTGCGAGCCGCCGCGAGACGGAACCCCTCGTCGGCTTGGCGAACGAGGGTGACGTGCGGCGGCACGGTCGGGGCGACGGCGGAACCGTCGTCGACGACGATGATCTCGAGGTGGTCTGCGGGGTGCGACTGCCTGTCGAGGGCGAGGAGAACCCGACGGAGCTGGACCGGTTGCTCGAAGTGCGCGACGACGACCGTGACCGTCACAGGAGTGTCGCGACCCTCGCCGTCGAGCGTGTTCCAGGCGTTCCCCGCGACTGAGACGCCGTAGGGGGGCGCGGTCACGACGCGACCTCGGCCCACCACGCGCGGTAGGCGGCGACGGTGTCGTCGGGGTGGGGGCGGGTGTCGGCATCCGCGGCGACTCGGGTCGACACGGGGTCGGAGATCGCGCGCGCGACGGCCGCCCCGAGATCCGCGGCGCTCACGATCGTGAGGGTTCCGGGGCGCAAGTGCTCCATCTCCCGCGCGTATCGGCTCTCGACGACGATCGGTCGACGTCCGGCGCCGATCCAGGTCGCCATCGAGCCGGACGCCGAGAAGTGCGTGTGCGCGATGACCGGTACCGCGACCCGACGGCACTGCCGCACGAGTTCATCGGAGTCGAGATAGCCCGTCACGGCGAAGTCGACCCCGAGCGCTCGAGCGTGCGACTCGAGTTCGGCGAGGTCTGCCTCGTGGCCGTCGGAGACCCGGCCGAGCGCGCGAACGGGAGCGTCGACGCGCGCAGCGGCGACGGCATCGACGACTTCGCGGTGTCCCTTGCCGGGGTAGAAGAAGCCGAGGATGGCGACGGCGGGGTCGAGCACCGGTGCGTCCGCGAGCGAGGGGGCGGGGTCGCCCGCAGATTCGTGAGCGACCTCGACAGGCAGGGGGATCACGGTCACGGGCGTGTCGCCGAGATCGATGACATCGGCGAGCAGGAGTCGCTCGTGTTCGCTGTTGACGACGATGCCCGCGGCCGCGTCGACGACGCGCTGATATCCCGCGATGCGCGCCTCGAGGGATCGGCCGTCGGACGGCTGAGGCACGTCGTGGAGTGTGACGGTGCACGTCGTGCGCCGCGCGATCCGCTCGATCGCAGCCGCGGCGTCGCCCGGGTTCGGGCCCCACAACCGGTCGGTGAAGTGCGCGTGCACGGGGGTCGGGTCGGTGTCGTCGCGGAGGTCGGAGGCCTCGGAGCCGCCCCTCTCGAGAACGGTCGCGGTCGAGGTGTCCGCGTGCGCGCTCGCCGCCACCACTCGGTCGGCGAGAGCGCGCGCGTACTGTGCGACGCCGTGCTGTCGGTCGGCGTGCACGATGAGCCCGATCCGGAGCGGAGAATTCATGACTGCATCATCCGCAGTGTCTCGGCGTGGCGGCGCACGGCGAACGAGACCGTCTCGGGGTGCTCGCGGTACCACTCGCGGTGCGCGCTCAGGACCGTGTCGCGGGGGATGACCTCGCCGTCGACGACCCAGTGATCCGTCGGCGCGTCGTCGAGCCCCCACGTCTCGATGACCTCGGGGTCGCGCGGGGCGTGCACCGAGTCGAGCAGGGGACGACCCGGGTCTGCGGCGACCGGGGCGAGGCCGACCGACTCCCGCACGCGCACGGCGAGCGCCGAGAAGACGGGATTGCCGGGGTGGTTGATCGTGCGCATGGTGTCGAATCTCGGAGGGTCGACGAGGTCGGAGACCGGGATCGCCCCGTGCAGGCTCTCCCGACGACGCAACTCGTCGCTCGACCGCGCCGCGATCGCGCGGATGGCCTCGGTGTCCACGCGCACGGGGGTGCCCGCCGCTCGCGCGAGTTCGCGGAGGTCGTGATAGACGACGATCGGGGGGTCGGCGAGCGGGCGCGAGTGATCACGCACGATGACGTGAGCGGGGTAGAGGGCGGTGTGCCTGATGGTGGGAACGATCGCGTGGCGGGCACCTCGCGGCAGGCGGGCGATCATCTCCGCCGCTCCGAGGGGGAGGTCGTGATAACCGTCGCGGATCGGTTGGGTCACGAGGAGGCTCACGCGGGGGAGCAGGCGCTCGAGGTGAGACAGGTCGTCGCTCGTGAGCTCGTGCACGGCGGGGATGCGCACGGTCGCCAGGTCGTCTCCCTCGAGGGTGATGCGCAGCGATTCGGCTTGGCAATTGCCCATGACGATCGCGAGGGACTCGGGCGCGGGGGTGAGGCCGTAGAACGATCCGTAGTGTCGCCGACGAGCGCCGTCGGCCGCTTCGTCGATCACGTCGTTCCTCTCGGTGGGGTGAGTCGCCGGCAGCGCCCGGATTCGCGTGCGTCGGTGTCGTCCGTCGGGGTTATATTCGCATGACGACGTGTCTCCCAGCCCGTCGCGCCCTGACGGGTCGCAGTCCGTCTGGCGGTGAGTTGCTCCGGCTCTCGAGTTGACGTCCTGTTGGAGATCCGTGTCCGAAAACACCTTACGCACCCGTGCGCTGACGATCGCGTGCGTGCCGGCGTCGCACCCCTACGTCGAGAACACTCGCGACCCGGGGGAGACCGATGTCGTGCACCTGCCCGATCCGCCTCCCGTCGGCGGCGCGTCGGGTCGATGGTGGCCCCCCGCGATGCTCACGGCCGGATGGATCTCGCAGCACGCTGCGGAGTTCGACGTGCTGCACGTGCACTTCGGAATGGAGTCGTTCGAGACAGCCGAACTCAGCGAGGCCCTCGACGCCCTCGAGCGGGCGGGGCGACCCCTCGTCTTCACCCTCCACGACCTGATCAACCCCCAACTCGACGACCAGAGTCGCCACGACGAGCAGATCGCGCTCGTCGTCGGGCGGGCCGATGAGATCATCACCCTCACCGCGGGTGCGGCGGCGCACGTCTCCGCGACGTGGGGGCGGTCCGCGACCGTGATCGCGCATCCGCACATCGTGCCGGTCGACCGCGATGAGGCCGTGGTCTCCGGTCCGGTCGCGGCGGAGTCGCTCTCGCGTGCCGCGGTCGTCGGGGTGCACTTGCGCGACCTGCGACCGAACATCGCCGGGGTCGAGACCGTCGGTGCTCTCACCGTCGCGCTCGAGATCCTCGCCGGACGGGGCATCGACGTCGAGGCTCGAGTCGACCTCAACGCGCGAGTACGCGACGAGGCCGCTCGCGACGAGGTGCGCCGCATCGCGGAGGCGTCGCCGCGCATCATCCTCCGCGAGCGCGACAGGCTCGACGACTCCGAACTCGAGATGACGGTGTCGGAGTCGGATGTCGCGCTCCTTCCCTACCGTCACGGCACCCACTCCGGTTGGGTCGAGCTGTGCTTCGACCTCGGGGTCCCCGTCGTGGGAGCAGACATCGGCTTCCTCGGCGAACAGCATCCAGACGACTTCCTTGCCGTCGACCTCGACGACCCCGTGTCGCTCGCCGCCGCGCTCGAGGTCGCCGTCGCTGCTCCGCACACCGCGGCGGGGTCGCAGGCACGGCTCGAGCTCGTGCACTCGCGCCGGATCGAGCGCCGCGCGGCGCGGCGGCGTATCGCCCGGGAGCACCGTGCCGTCTACGAGCGCGCCGTCGCTGCGCGACCCACCTCCGAGCGGCGTCTGCAGTGACGGCGGTCCTGCCGGTGCGCGACGCGAGAGCATCCCGCCCGCTCACCATCGGCATGATCGCTCCGTTCCGCCACGCGCTCGGCGAACCGCACGCGGGAGGGCTCGAAGCCGCGCTCTTCGACAGGGTGCGGATGCTGCGCGCTCGCGGCCACCGTGTCGTGCTCACGGCCGTCGAGGGTTCGGTTCCCGCACCGCACCCGGAGCTCGCGCTCCCTCCCGTGGTCTGGGCCGACCCCGCTCTCGCCTCCGACAGCACCTTCCCTCCCGGTCATCTCCCGGTCGCGGTGGAGTTCCTCGACCGCGCGCTCGACTGGTTCGCCGCCCGCCGCGACGTCGTCGACGTGATCGACAACCACAACCTCCACGGGGCGCCCCTCGCGCGTGCCCCAGGGCTCGGCATCCCCATGCTCACGACTCTGCACACCCCGCCGCTTCCGAGCATGCTCGACGGGTGGCGCGAGGCCGGGCGGTCGGCGGGCAGTCGTTTCGTGTCGGTGAGCCGGCACACTCAGCACGAGTGGCAGAGTGCGGGTCTCGCATCCGACCTGCTGCACAACGCCGTCGACACGACGATGTGGCGATTCGGTCGCGGGGGAGCAGACATCGTGTGGTTCGGGCGCATCGTGCCCGAGAAGGCACCGCACCTCGCGATACTGGCCGCCCGCGCTGCGGGGGCCCGCATCGTCATCGCCGGCAGGGTGGGCGACTCCGACTACTTCGCGACCTCTGTCGCCCCTCTGCTCGACGACGACGCGCGATACGTCGGCCCCCTGCGGATGCGCGAACTCGCCGAGCTCGTCGGATCGAGCGGATGCGCGCTCGTCACGCCCGTGTGGGAGGAGCCGTTCGGCCTCGTGATCGCCGAAGCGCTCTCGACGGGGACCCCGGTGGCGGCTTTCCACGTCGGGGGCGTCGGCGAGGTCGTCGGCAACAATTCGGGAGCACGTCTCGTTCCCCCCAACGATCTCGACGCCCTCGCGTCGGCCGCGAGAGACCTTCTCGACCACCACAACGGGTATCGGGATCGTCGGCGCACGCGATCGGAGGCCGCCCGGCGGTTCGCGGTCGTGCACCACGTCTCGCGCGTCGAGCACCACTTCCATCGCGCGATCGCGTCGAGCGCCGACGCCGAGCCGATCGACGCGGCGATATGACGGGGCTCGGCTGGTACATCCACCACGCGGGTCGAGGCCACATCACGCGGTTCCTCGCGATCCGCCCCCACCTCGACCACGAGGTGTGGGTCTTCAGTTCGCTCACCGCCCCGCGCGATCTGCCACCCCGCACCCGGTGGGTCCAGCTGCCGAGCGATTCGGACGTCGTCGAGAGCCCGGAGGGCGCGCCTCGCGATCCCGCAGAAGCGAACCCGACCGCGAACGGCGCGCTGCACTGGGCGCCGGTCGCCCACCCCGGCCACGCGGGGAGGCTCGCGTCGATCGTCGAGCACTCGGTGGCCCACGGTCTCGACCGTTTCGTCGTGGACGTCTCGGTCGAGGTCGCCCTCCTCGTGCGGCTGCTCGGCATCCCCACGATCGTCGTCGCTCAGCCCGGCGCGCGCACCGACGAGCCGCACCGTCTCGCCTACTCGCTCGCCGACGTCATCCTCTGTCCGTGGGCTCCGGGCACTCACGACCTCGCGCCGTTCGCGGCTGCTCGAGACCGTGTGCGCGAGGTGGGGGGGATCTCCAGATACGGCGACCGTGCCGACAGTGACCGCACCGCGGCGAGCCCGTCGAGATCGGGTGGCGTGGTTCTCGGGAGCCTCACCTCGCCGCTGCCCGCCGCGGAACAGTGGGCTGCGCTCGAAGCCGAGGTGCCGCACCTCCGGTGGCGCAGCGTCGGTTTCGTCGCGGGCACGGAGGTCGACGACCCGTGGTCTCTTCTGCGGAGTGCGGAGGTGGTCGTCACCGCGGCGGGGCAGAACAGCGTCGCCGACATCGCGGCCGCCGGGGCGGCGGCGATCGTCATCCCTCAGGAACGACCGTTCGACGAGCAGCGCGCCACGGCGACGGTGCTCGAGAAACGCGGGCTCGCGGTCGTCGCCGCCTCGTGGCCGTCTGGCCCGGAATGGCGCTCGCTCCTCGTCGCCGCCTCCGCGCTCGAACCGCGATGGAGCGAGTGGGGCACCTCGGGTGCGGCCCAGCGTGCCGCCGACGTCGTGACTGGCGTTGCCTCGTGAAGCGCGCGCTCGTCACCCTCGCGTCGGAGAGCCGTCGGGCGCACGCCGAACGTCAGCAGCGGTTCGCGGAGATCGTCGACCCTCGAGCGGATCGCATCATCGTCTGGCTCGATGACACGACACCCCGACCGCAGCTCTCGTCGTCGGCGCACCTCATCCACCACGCCCCGGGAGTCGACGGACTCCGTCTCGCGTCGGCCCGGAACGCCGGAGCGGATGCCGCGCGCGATCGCGGCGCGGAGCTCCTCGTCTTCCTCGACGCCGACTGTCTCCCGCTTCCCGACCTGTTCACGCGATACGAGCAGGCGGCGGGCGAGCCGGCCACGGGACTCCTGTGTGGGCCGGTGAGCTATCTCGCCGAGGGGACGACGCCCGACACGGTCGCCGAGATGCCCGCTCTCGTCGCTCCCCACCCTGCGCGGCCCGACCCGCGTTCCGGGGAGTTGTCGGTGGCGACCGCGCGGGAGTACGACCTCTTCTGGTCGCTCTCGTTCGCTCTCACCGTGGCGACGTGGGAGCGCATCGGAGGCTTCGACGCCGCGTTCGAGGGCTACGGCGGCGAAGACACCGATTTCGCATATCGCGCGCGGGCTGCAGGCATCCCGCTGCACTGGGTCGGGGGAGCGCACGCCCTCCACCAGTACCACGCCACATCCTCGCCCCCGTGGCAGCACCTCGACGACATCCTGCGCAACGGTCACCTCTTCGCCGAGCGATGGGGTGTGTGGCCGATGTCAGGGTGGATCGACGCCTTCGCCGCGGGCGGCGCGATCCGCTGGGACGGAGTCCGCTGGGTTCGCACGAGGGCGGGCTGACGCCGCCGGATCCTGTCCTGACGGCGGTATGTCGCGTGCGCAGGGTCAGTTGCCGGGGATCTGCTCGAGGAGGTTCTGGATCGAGGGGATGAGACCGCTCACTTGCTCGGTTCCCGACATCGCGGCGGCGGCGAGGGGCCAGAGCGATACGACGAGGGTCGAGATCACGGCGGCGACCCCGAGCACCCACGCGATCGCTCCGTTGCGGGTTCGCAGGGTAAGGAGGAGCAGCACGAGGGCGAGCAGGTACCCGATGGCGATCGCTGCGGCGATCTGACCGACGGGGACATCGAATGCTCCCGCCGTTCCCGCGTCGGCGGCGCCGATGAGACCGAGGATCGGGAGGAGCACGCCGAGCACGATGAGGCCGCACACGATCGTCGAGGTGACGATCGCCGCCCACACCGCCCGAGGTCTCGGTCTGCTGACGGTCGACGTGCGCCTACCGACCATCAGTCGGTTCTCCCGCGCTCGGGAGCCACATCGGCGTCGACGTCGGCGTCGGCCGTGGAGTCGGGATCGGTCACGACGACGATGTCGATGTGCGCCCGGCCGTCGGCATCGGTCGTGACCACGGCATCGGCGTCGACAGGGGAATCCGTGGCGGTTGCCCCTCCCGTGGTGATCGAGACGTCCTCCGCGGGTGCCTCGCGCGAGTCGACATCCTGCGCCTCGTCGGCAGAATCGCGATCCTGCTCGTCGGCGGAGGTCGAGTCTGTGTCGGTCTTCTCCGTGTCGGTCTTTTCCGTGTCAGCCGCCTCGGCCTCGGGGTCTTCATCGGTCTCGATGGGGTCGAAGGGTCCGTGCACGTCGGTCACCTCGACGTTGACGGTGACGTGATCGCCCTCGGTCTGGCGCACGGTGTGCTCGATCTGGGTGCGCACGGTGTCGGCGAGCTCGGTGACGTTCGCGGGATATTCGGCGACGATCGCGACGTCGACGACCGTGCCCGTCTTGTCAGTCGAGGTGCGCACTCCCGCGATGGTGTCAGCCCCGACGCGACCGGCGAGTGAGCCGGCGAAACGGGCGAAGGGGGTTCCGAGGGTGTACACGCCCGTCGTGCCGAGCACGGTCACGGCGATCGCGCGCTCGAGCGCGAGCTGGGGCGAGACGCTGTCGGCTGAGCCGGCAGGGCCGAGGTCGATGGGGGTGACGCGGTGTCGTGAGTCGGTCATGAGGGTCGTCCTTTCAGGATGAACAGAAGGTGGTGATTCGGGGCGGCGTCGCCGTCACGACGCGTGGCCCCCGCCTCGGTCGAGGTCGAGGGCCACGCGGTGTTGCTGTCGCTGTCGCTGTGTCGATCAGGCCAGTCGGGTGGGCGAGGCCAGACGGGTGCGAAGGCCCCCGTTGATCTCGATGACGACGGGGATCTGAGTTCCCAGCAGTTCGTCCCACTTCTTCACGGTGTCGTCGACGCTGCGACGGATGTCGACGGGAGACACCCCACGACGAGCGTCCGAAGAGATGCGCAGAACCGTGGTGCCCCGCACATCGAAGGCCGTCACGTCGACCGCGGCGAGGCCGGGGTTCTGCGACAGCGCTTCCTCGAGCACTTGCTCGGCCACCTTCGCGTCGACGACCACACGGCCACCGGTCGGCGAACCCTGTCCGCTTCCTTCGTCGAGCTGCAGCAGCGTCGACGTCGAGCCGTGGCCCTGACGCAGGGCGAACCACGCGAGCACCACGATCAGGACGAGACTCGCAACAGCGACGACCCAGAGGATCCACAGTTGGTCACCGCCGAGTGCGGCGGACACCGGCTCGGCCGCGTTGCTCGAGGCCGAAGACACGGTCTCGAGCACGCCGGGCCACAGTGCCCCGACGGCGACCGCGGCACCCGCGGCGAGCAAGATGAGCCCGACGAGCAGGAGCACGATGCGGTTCAGTGCTCTATTGGTGTTGTTCACGACCTCACCTTGCCTTTCGCTGCGATTTTGACGGTGTGACGGAGGGCGGGGGAGTAGTCATACGACGCCAGCTCCCGACGCACCGCCTCATCGACCGCGGCGCGATCCGCTCGTCGACCGGATGTCGGCGCGATCTCGACGACCGCGCGTCGTTTTCCGACGCTCACGCTCACCTGCGAGGGGTCGACCTCGCCCGCGTAGCTCGCCGTGCGAGCGAGCGAGCGAGCGATGACGCGGTCGTCGATGACGGCCGCGGTGCGGTCGATCGACGCGCTGCGACGGCCGCGTCGCCCGGGAGAGATGGCGAGGATGACGAGCACGAGCCCGATGAGCGCCACGACGATCGCTCCCGCGGTGAGGATCCCCGCGGGTGCCGACGCCGCGCCGAGAACAGCCGCGGCCGCGTCGCTCGGGGCGACGAGCAGTGGGGCCTGGCCGAGCGCGGCGAGCACCGACTCGGTACCGAGCCACGCGAGCACGACGATCAGCACCACCGCGAGCGTGATGGCGGGCGTCGATCGGGAGGAGTGTGTCTCCCTCCGTACGACGCGACGGTAGAGCGCTGGTGTGCTCATGACACTCGCTTTCGGGTTCGGATGTCAGCGGACGTGACCCGCAGATCGACGCGTTCGACGGTCGATCCGGTGAGGTCGAGCACCCGCTGACGGATGGTGGACTGAGCGGAGGCGAGGCGCTCGACGAGCGTGCCCGCGGAGCGTGTCTCGACGCCGAGCGGCGTGACGCGCACGGCGGTCTTCGCGACCACCGTGATGGAGCCGTAGCCGTCGGTCACGTCGACCGACACATCGGACGCCGTGACCTCCAGAGCATCCGCGGTGACGGCCGACACGACGCCACGCACTGCGCGCGGAGCGATCGTGTTGCGGCCGTGAAGCGTGCGCTCGGCCATCACCGCCGCGCTCACGACGACCGCCGGCCGCGGAACGCGTCTGCGAGGCCGCGGACGTCGAGCTTTCCTTCGACGAATCGCCCGATGCCGTAGCCGACAGCGATGAAGAAGGCGACGAGGAGCAGGGCTCCGAAGTCGAAGGCGACCGCCGTGAGCGCGAGGATCGCGCCGATGGCCATTCCTGTCGTCGTCGGGGTCACTGAACGCGGCTCTCGTCGTTGTCGTCGTTGTCGTCCGACGGGATGTAGACGTCGGAGACGGTCACGTTGACCTCGGTGACCTCCATGCCGACGACCTGCGAGATCGCGTCGGTCACGGCCGACCGAACGTCGTCGGCGACCTTCTGCAGCTCGACGGGGTACTCGGCGACGATCGTGATGTCGGCAGCGACCTGCTTCTCGCCGACCTCGACCGAGACGCCCTGGCCGCGGTCCTGCTGGTTGATGGCGTTGCGGATCGCTCCGATGGCGCGGGCGGCGCCGTTTCCAAGGTCGTGCACTCCGCGAACCTCGCGGGCCGCGATGCCGGCGACCTTCGAGACGACGCCGTCGGCGATCGTGTTCTTGCCGGTCGCGTGGCTCGACGCGGAGGACGAGGCCTTGGCCGAGGGGGTGGTGCTGGCGATGTTGCTCATGTGATTCTCCTTGTTTGTGGTTGGGGGGCCGAGAGGCCCGGGTGCCCGCATCGGGTCACACAGGTGAGACGCTGCGGGAAGTCAAACTGTCACGGCCATTCAGGTTTCTGCCAGTTGTTCTGATCTGTCTGCTCACTAAACGGACAGCAGCCGGCAGGCGCCTCATCGGGCGAGGGTCGTGCGGGGATACTCCCCGAATCGCGTCACGTATGCCGCCGAGAAACGGCCGAGGTTGCCGAAGCCCCAACGGGCGGCGACATCGGAGACGAAGGTGTCCCGAGGGGCGGATTCCGCGAGTTCGGTGCGCACGCGGTCGAGGCGGACCTGCCTCACGTATGCCGCGGGAGACACCCCCAGATGGGTCGACATGGCCATCTGCAGAGTGCGCGTGTGAACGTGAGCCGCGCGGGCGATGTCCGCGGGACTGATCGGTTCGTGCGCGTGCTCGTGGATGAACTCGACGGCGTCACGCACGCGTGCGGTGCGCCACGTTCTGATGGCCTGAGGGATCTCCATCGCGCGCCAGGGGAAGAGGGTCAGTATCGATCGCACGAGCGCGAGCTGTGCCGACAGTCTCAGGAGCGGTGAGGACGCGGCGCTCGCGAGCGACGACATCGCCCCTCCGAGGTCTCGTCGCCAGGACTGCACCGCCGATTCCGTCGGATGCACCGTGTGATCGAAGACGATCGCTTGCGACGGACCACCGTGTCGTTCGGTCGCGGTGTCTTCGAGGAACGACGGCGTCACGTGGATGAGATTCACCCGGTGGGGCGAGAACTCGAAGTCGAACGGCCGCTCCGTCGGGAGCAGGAACGGGTCGGATCTTGAGCTCGCGTGGTCGCCGTGCCGGTGGGACACGTGACTGAGCCCCTCGCGGAACCACGTCACGACGTAGTCGGCGAGGTGCGGGATCTCTCCTCGGAGCTGCCCCGGGAAGGTCGACGTGCGGAGCGTCATGTTCGCGTCGCCCATCGAGGCGTAGCGGAAGGCGAACGCGCCGTCGACGGGTGACCCTCGGAAGTGCCGACCGGTGAAGATCGACTCGTAGCTCGCGCAGGCTTCGTCGAAGTCGGTCGCCGTCGACTCGAACCGGTGGTAGCGGGCTCGGGCGATCTCCGACGCGACGTCGTTCGATTCGACGGTGCCGACCTCGTCTGCAGACCTGTTCGGTCCGGCCAGGGCGGTCATCGGGCCGCTCGTGACGGCTGTGGTGTGTGCTGTGACATTGCTTTCCTTCTTTCCCAGCGCCCCTGTCCGCTCGGGTGAGAACACGAGGGCGCCACTAGTAGGACGAGTCGAGCCCCACGGATGTCACAAAATCCCTCAGTCGTCGTATCTGTTTCGTCGCCGTCGTGAGAAGGGTTGGGCCGGAGAAGGCCGCGGCCGACCCCCAAAACGAGGGCCAGAGGCATCCGTCGCCCTCTCGAGGCGTCTTCGACAATCGGCCAGCGCCGCGTCCCCCCGCGACGGCTCGTGGTACCCAGGGGAGATCGAGGTGACCCGCCTCGATGTCTCGAGAGGAGGTCGTCGTGAGCCATTCCGACCCTCTCGTCGACGCGGGCGATGCGACCCTCGTTGCTCGGGCCCGAGACGGGGACATCGACGCCTTCGAGGTGCTCGCTCGGCGCCACGGACCCCTCATGAGGGCCTACGCCGCCCGACTTCTCGCGGGGGATCCCGAAGCAGACGACATCGTGCAGGACGCCTTCCTGACCGCCTGGAGGCGGCTCGGCGATCTGGAGTCGCCTGGTCAGGTGCGCGGCTGGCTCATGACGATCGTGAGCAACAAGAGCATGGATCGGTTGCGCTCCCGTCGCGACCACGACTCGATCGGGGCGTGGACTCCGACGACGTCGCACGCGCACGGTCCCGAGCGCGTGGTCGAGGCTAGGTTGCAGCTCGACGCCGTCTGGCTCGCACTGGACAAGCTCCCCACCGAGCAGCGACAGTGTTGGCTGCTCCGCGAGACCGGCGGACACTCGTACGCCGAGATCGCGGAGGCGCTCGGTCTCTCGGTCTCGACGGTGCGGGGATCTATCGCTCGAGCGCGCAAGTTTCTGCTTCACGAGATGGAGGCATGGCGATGACACCCTCCGACGACCGAATCACGAACGACCAGGCCTCGAACGACGAGACCGCGAGCGATGTCTCTCCCGAGCCCGACGAGTCGATCGACGGCTACAGCCTCGACGACCTGAGCGACTATCTGCTCCGGGGCCGCACTCCGCGCGATGCGGCGATCGAGGCCTCGCCGGAGTGCCGACTCGCCCTCAACGCCCTCGAGAGCGTCCACGCGGCGGCGTGGGCATCGCTCGAGCGGGATGCCGTCGCCGATCCGCATCGGGACGACTCGTGGATCTCGGGGCTGCTCGACTCGATCAGGGGGGAGGTCTCGGGTGGTCGGGAGATCCCCGTCGGTCACCCGGACGCGACGGTTCGGTTGACGGTGACGGAAGCCGCGGTGCAGGGACTCATCCGTCGTGTGGGTGATTCGACCGACGGTGTCATCCTCGGTTCGACGAGGTTCGACGGTGACGTCACGACACCCGGGGCCCCGGTCGCGGTCACGGTGACGGCGGCGGCGAGGTTCGGATCGAATCTCGACGCGGTCGCCGAGCGATTGCGCGGTCTCGTCGGGGCGGCACTCGCCGAGCACACCGAGTTGACGGTCGAGTCGATCGACGTGGTCATCGACGACATCTACGCGGGAGGGGCATCGTGAGCGACGACCTCTCGAGGCGACTGACGGCGGCCGTCCGCGAGGTTCCCGGCGTCGTCGACGTCTTCGCGGCGCGCACGCCCCTCGCGGTCGTCGTGGATGCGGTGACGACGGATGCGCCCGGCCCACCCGGGCTCATCGACGTCGCGCGCGCGCCCGGGTCCGTCACCCTCACCGCGCACGTGGCGACCGACATCCTCACGCCGGCCCCGGCCGTGCTCGCGGCGGTCGCCGCCGAGCTCGGCCGGCTCGCGTCCCTCGTGCACCCGAATCGCGACGAGGTCGTCATCGTGGTCTCGGCTCGCGTGATCGAAGCGCGCTGACCCGAGCGGTGCACGCGGGGATGCCATAGTGGGTCACCGACGCCCATGATCCGCCCGCAGACCAGCGTGAGGGGCAGAGTGAGAGACCTCCATCATGAGTTTCGCCCGCGACGATCGTGATTCCGCCGAGCTTCCCACGGTGACCCTCGGGGGGTCGTGGCTGAAGACAGCACTCATGCTCGTCGTGTGCGGGGTGTTCGTGCTGATCGGATTCGCGATCCTGCGAGCCGACCCGGGGATCGTCGAGATCGTCGCCGCAGCCGCCGCGATTGTGTTCTTCGGGCTCGGCGGGCTCGCACTCGGCGTGCAGTCTGTGCGGCGGAGAACCGTTCTGACGCTCACACCCGACGGGCTGCGCCCCGTGTCGGGAGGATTCGTGCCGTGGTCTGATGTCGACGACGTCGGGCTCGGCTCGACCGCGGGCACGACGGTCATCGGCATCCGCCTCAGCTCTCCCGACGCCTACATCGATTCGCTCAGCGAGGCCGAGGTCACGCGGGCGCTGCGTTTCTCCTCGGGCGCGCGCCTCTTCGGAGTCGCGTCACGGTCGTTCGCGCGCGGTCGCGGTTCCGGCGCGCTCGGGTCGCTTCCCGATGCGAGCGAGGGGATGGCCGCGCAGCTCGCGTGGGCGCGAGAACAGTCGGGGGGCTTCGACCTCACATTCTCACCCATGCTGTTCGCAGGCCCGCCGACGCGCGTCGTCGAGACTGTCACCGCACACCGGGATGCCTGGCGCTCGCGTTACGGCGACCCGCGCCGACCGTCCACGGCCTGACGGGCGTCAGACCAGGGCCGATGGGAGTGCTCACCGCAGCTCGGCTGACGTGGCGCGAGTGCGCATAGTGTGCCCCCAGGAGGATTCGAACCTCCGCCCCTGCCTCCGGAGGGCAGTGCTCTATCCCCTGAGCTATGGGGGCCCGGAGCGAGATACAGGTTACCAGCCCGCGCGCGGCCCGACCGCCCGCGCGATGGTGCTCGTAACGGCGCGCCCGGACAGAGTGTCCGGCTCCCGCCGACGTAACGAGGCCGACACGATCTCGTGGCACTATCGGACCATGTTGCGCTCTGTCTCCGCCCACCTCCAGCTCGACATCCGCGGGCGCACCAACATGGTGTTCAGTCTCGCCGTAGCGCAGACCAACACCCTGTCGAGCGAGAGCCTCGACATCGTTCTCGACGGTCGCCGTGTCGAGCCGACCGAGATCGTCGACCGCCACGGCACGAGGCTGCACCGACTCGTCGCCGACGCCGGCACCATGACGGTCGACTATCGCGCCGAGACGACGGGAGCGCCGGATCCGACAACGTCGGGGCTGAGTGACGAGAGCGAGCTCGACCAGATCGTCTACTTGCGCCCGAGTCGCTATTGCGAGTCGGACAGCCTCACCCCGACCGCGAGGTCGGAGTTCGCCGGCCTCTCGGGGCTCGCGCTGCTCGACGCCGTCGGGTCGTGGGTGGGCAGCCGCCTCCGCTACGTTCCCGGATCGAGCCTCCCGACGGATGGCGCCGAGCAGACGCTGCTCGCCCGCCGCGGGGTGTGCCGCGACTACGCCCATCTCGTGATCGCCCTCTTGCGCGCGCTCGACATCCCCGCCCGCATGGTCGCGGTGTACGCCCCGGGTCTCGACCCGATGGACTTCCACGCGGTGTGCGAGGCCTACGTCGACGGTCGCTGGAACATCGTCGACGCAACCGCTCTCGCGCCCAGGCAGAGTCTCGTGCGCATCTCGACCGGCCGCGATGCGGCAGACACGGCGTTCCTCACCAACCACTGGGCCGATCTCTATCTCACCGAGATGACGGTGCTCGCCGTCGCCGACGAGCTACCGGTCGACGACGTGCGATCCCTCGTGCAGCTCGGCTGACGCGACGGCGGGATCGGGTCGCTTCGAGTCGGGGCGCTTCTACCCGAGCCCGGCGACGACCGAATCGGTGAGCGGTTGCGCGTCGGCGACCGAGCCGAAGTAGCTTGACGAGAGCACGGCCCACGAGCCGCCTGTGAAGACCTGCACGACACCCGCGCCGTCGACGACCGAGAAGTAGGTGCCCTCGCCGACGGGATCGCCGGCGCGCGACTCGAGCTCGGCAACGGCTGCCGCATCGGGCGACGCCGCAGAGATCTCGATGAGGGCGCCACTCGTCGACTGCACCCAACCGCAATACACTCCGCCGTTCGAGGCAGCGGTGGCCTGCGGCGACCCGCCGGCGGGTGAGGCGTCGGGTTGCAGGGCGAAGTTGGGGTCGAACTGGTACATGGTGTCGAGAGACACGAGATCGAGACATCCGACCGCGACGGGAGCCCATGGCGCGCTCGCCGAGGCCGAGGGCGAGGGCGTCGGTGAGGGGCTCGCCTCGACGGGCGGCTCCGAGGGGGTCGGACTCGGGGTCGGGGAGGCCGAGGCCGAGGGTGACGGGGACGGACTCGCGACGGGTCCGACGATCGTGATGGGTGAGGCGCACCCGCTCAGGGACGACGCGAGAGCGAGCGTGACGGCCGAGACGACGGCCGCCTTCGCGAGGCGAGCGGGAGCGAGATCCATGGTGTCCTCCGGTGGTTGGCCGAAGCCTCATCTTCGCCCATGGGGCGCCCCGACCCTCGGCAGGGCGCGCGGGCGGGCGACGATAGAATGGTCGATCGTGACCCCAGCCGAATTGTCGACCCATGTTCTCGCCGCGATCGGGACGGTGCTCGCGAGGCGCAGCGACACGACCCCCGATGTGACCCTCGCCGATGTCACTCTCGAGCGCCCGAAGAATCGTGACCACGGAGACTGGTCGTCGAACATCGCGATGAAACTGGCGAGGCCCCTCGGAGTATCGCCCCGGGATCTCGCGGAGGAGTTCGCGGTGGAGCTGCGCGCGATCGACGGGGTCGCGGGCGTCGATGTCGCCGGTCCGGGGTTCATCAACTTCACGCTCGACGCGGCCGCCGCCGGGCTGCTCGCCCAGACGATCGTCGAGGCCGCGACCGAGTACGGCCGCAACGAGTCCCTCGCGGGTCAGAGCATCAACCTCGAGTTCGTCTCGGCGAACCCCACGGGACCCCTGCACATCGGCCACACGCGGTGGGCGGCACTCGGCGACTCGCTCGCGCGAGTTCTCGCGGCGTCCGGAGCCACGGTGGCCACCGAGTTCTACATCAACGACGCGGGCAACCAGATGGACAACTTCGGGGCGTCGATCCTCGCGGCGGCACGCGGTCTCCCGACTCCCGAAGACGGCTACCCCGGGCCGTACATCGCCGCTCTCGCCGAGCGCGTGCTCGAGGTGCAGCCCGACCTCCTCGACCTCGACGACGCCGAGGCTCTCGCCGACGCGCGCGAGCTCGGCTATCAATTGCAACTGGGCGAGATCAAGCAGTCCCTCGAGCGGTTCAACGTGCACTTCGACGTGTGGTTCAGCGAACGCGAGTTGCACTCGCCCGACGCCGAGGGCCTCAGCGCGATCGACCGGGCCATAGACCGCCTCCGTGCCCAGGGGCACGTGTTCGACGAGGGCGACGCGGTGTGGGTGCGCACGACCGATTTCGGTGACGACAAAGACCGCGTCATCCGCCGCGGAAACGGCGTCTTCACCTATTTCGCCGCCGACGCGGCCTACTACCTCGACAAGGGCGATCGCGGCTTCGCGCACAAGATCTACCTCCTCGGCGCCGACCACCACGGCTACGTCCACAGGCTCAAAGCGCTCGCGGGCGCCGCGGGTGACGATCCGGATCGCGACATCGAGGTGCTCATCGGGCAGCTCGTGAGCATCAACGGTGCGCGGCTCTCGAAGCGCGCGGGCAACATCATCGAGCTCGACGACCTCCAGGCCTGGCTCGGAACGGATGCTCTGCGCTACTCCCTCGGGCGGTATCCGGCCGACTCGCCGCTCACCCTCGACCCCGAACTGCTGCGCAAGAAGACCAACGACAACCCCGTCTTCTACGTGCAGTACGCCCACGCGCGCACCTTCTCGGTCGCGCGCAACGCCGCGGCCTCGGGAGTCGACCGGTCGGCGTTCGAGGCCTCGCTCCTCGTGCACCCGACCGAGAGCGCGCTGCTCGGCCTGCTCGCCGAGTTCCCGCGCATCGTCGCGCAGTCCGCAGAGCTGCGCGAGCCGCACCGGGTCGCTCGTTATCTCGAGGAGCTCGCGGGGTCGTACCACCGCTGGTACGACGCGTGCCGCGTGACCCCGCTCGGCGACGAGGCCGTGGGCGACGTGCACCGCACGCGCCTGTGGCTCAGCGACGCGACGGGAGTCGTGCTCCGCAACGGCCTCGCGCTCCTGGGCGTCAGCGCCCCGGAGCGGATGTAGTCGTGGGGGAGTTCGACGCGAGTCCCGCCGCATCCGCACCGCCGAGACGTCGTCGTCGTCGTCGTCGCGGCCTCATCGCGCTCCTCGTGGTGGTCGTCGTGCTCGTCGCGGCGGTCATCGCGGCGGATGTCGTCGCGAGGTCGCTCATCGCGTCGCAGATCGAGTCGTCGGTGCGGTCGAGTCTCGAGGTCGACGAGTCGGTCGCGATCGACGCCGACGTCGAGGGTTTCTCGGCGCTGCAGCAGTTGGCGGTCGGCGACCTCGAGCGCGTCGTCGTGACGACCGATCGCGTCGACCTCGGCGGTCTCGTCGGTTCGGCGAGGATCGTGGCCGAGGGAGTGCCGATCGACACGTCGCAGCCCGTCGACACGGTCGACGCGGTCATCACGACCGATGAGGCGGCCGTCGCCGCACTGACCGCGACCCTCACCACTCTTCCCGTGGATTCGGTCGAGATCGGTGACGGCGAGATTCTCGTCTCGGCGACCATCGACGTCTTCGGACTCGAGATCCCGCTCGGCCTCGGCCTCGTTCCGGGGGCGAGTGATGGCGCGATCGACTTCACCCCCACGACCGTGTCGGTCAACGGTGGTGTCGTGGGGCTCGCCGAGGTCGGCCAGTTGTTCGGGGCGGCGGCCGACGGGCTCACCGAGACCCGCTCGTTCTGCATCGCGGCGTCGCTGCCCGAGAGCGTCGTGCTCGATGACGTGACCGTGGGCGACGGTGTCGTCGACCTCGCGCTCACCGCCGACGGTGTCGTTCTCACCGAAGACGCCCTCGCGACGACCGGCACATGCCCGGAGTAGTGATGAGGGTGCGGATACACTTCCCAGGGCTCGACCGCGACACCGCGGCCGGCTCCGTTCCGCCGTCGATCCATCGTGAGGTGCTCCGTGGCCGCTAGTCCGCTCGCCCCGCCGTGGCTCGCCCACCCCTCCGATGCCAACGCGCTCGACCCCGCCGTGTGGTCGTCGAACGTCGAGCGCCGCGGCGGCGAGATCACCGTCGCGGGGGTCGGTGCGCGCGAGCTCGCCGAGACCTACGGCACCCCCCTCTTCGTGTGCGACGAGGCGGATGTGCGCGACCGCGCCTCGAGCGTGCGCACGACCTTCGAGCGGGAGTTCGCACGGTGGGGTGCCGACGTCAAGGTCTACTACGCCGCCAAGGCCTTCCTCTCGGTCGAGGTCGCGAGATGGGTCGTCGAGGCGGGACTCAACATCGACGTGTGCACGGGAGGGGAGCTCGCCGTGGCCCTCGCCGCGGGGGTCCCCGCCGAGCGCCTCGGGTTCCACGGCAACAACAAGTCGATCGCCGAGATCGAGCGGGCGGTCGATGCGGGCATGGGCGTCATCGTCATCGACAGCCTGCTCGAGATCGAGCGCGTCGCGTCGGCCGCCGCTCGAGCCGGCCGGGTTCAATCGGTGCGCGTTCGTGTCAACAGCGGAGTGCACGCGGCGACCCACGACTACCTCGCGACGGCGCGCGAAGACCAGAAGTTCGGGATCACCCTCGCCGATGCCCCCGCGGTCGTCGCACGCATCCGCTCGCACCCCCAGCTCGACTTCCTCGGGCTGCACTCCCACATCGGGTCGCAGATCTTCGGGGTAGACGGTTTCGCCGAGGCGGCACGCCGCCTCCTCGACGTCCACGCGGGGCTGCTCGCCGACGGCCCCGTTCCCGAACTCAACCTCGGGGGCGGGTTCGGCATCGCCTACACGAGCGCCGATGAGGCACCGGGGTTCGACGTGCTCGCCTCGGGACTCGCCGACATCGTCGGAGCCGAGTGTCGCGCGCGCGGCATCCCTGTTCCGGCCATCGCGATCGAGCCCGGTCGCGCGATCGTGGGGCCGTCGACGTTCACGCTCTACAGCGTCGGCACGATCAAAGACGTCGGGGTCACCGTCGAATCCGAGGATGCCGGCGCCGCCGCAGCGCCCGAGACCGAGGCGGTTCCGACGGCGCGTCGATATGTGAGCGTCGACGGGGGTATGAGCGACAACGCGCGCACCGCGCTCTACGGCGCCGACTACTCCGTGCGCGTCGCGGACCGTGAATCGGCGGCCGACCCGGCTCTCGTGCGCGTCGTCGGCAAACACTGCGAGAGCGGTGACGTCGTCGTGCTCGCCGACTACCTCCCGGGCGATGTCGCGCCCGGTGACCTCCTCGCCGTGCCCGCGACCGGCGCCTACTGCTGGTCGCTCGCGAGCAACTACAACTTCGTCGGTCGCCCCGCCGTCGTCGCCGTGCGCGACGGTGCCGCCCGCGTGATCGTGCGCGGGGAGACCGAAGCCGATGTGCTCTCCCGAGATGCCGGTCTCGACGCGCCGCCCCCGTCGGGGGAGCGCGCCACCGAGACCGCCGCGAAGAATGGAACCGAATGATCGAATACCGCAACCTCCGCGTCGCCCTGCTCGGTGCCGGTTCGGTCGGCGCCCAAGTGGCGTCGCTCCTGCAGAAGCACGGTGACGAGCTCGCTCAGCGCTCCGGCGCGGGACTCGAGCTCGTCGGGGTCGCCGTGCGTGACGTCGACGCCCCCCGCACCGCCGACATCCCCCGCGACCTGCTCACGACCGACGCCGAGGGCCTCATCGTCGGAGCCGACATCGTCATCGAGCTCATGGGCGGCCTCGAACCCGCACGGAGCTACATCCTCAAGGCGCTCAGTTCGGGAGCCGACGTCATCACGGCCAACAAGGCGCTGCTCGCGACGCACGGTCCCGAACTCTTCGAGGCGGCCGAGCAGGTCGGAGCCCAGCTCTACTACGAGGCTGCCGTCGCCGCGGCCATACCCATCATCCGTCCGCTGCGCGACAGCCTCGCGGGCGACCGCATCAAGCGCATCATGGGCATCGTCAACGGCACGACCAACTTCATCCTCGACCGCATGGACACCTCGGGCGACAGTCTCGAGTCGGCGCTCGCGACCGCGACCGAGCTCGGCTACGCCGAAGCGGACCCCACGGCGGACATCGAGGGTTACGACGCCGCGCAGAAGGCCGCGATCCTCGCGAGCCTCGCGTTCCACACGACCGTGCCCATCGACCGGGTCTACCGCGAGGGCATCACGAAGGTCACCGCCGCCCAGGTCGATGCCGCCCGCGCGGCCGGCTACGTCGTCAAACTCCTCGCGATCGCCGAGAGGGTCACCGACCGCGAGAGTGGCACGGAGGGCGTGAGCGCTCGCGTCTACCCGGCTCTCGTGCCCCGCTCGCACCCTCTCGCCGCCGTGCACGGTGCGAAGAACGCCGTCTTCATCGAGGCCGAGGCCGCGGGGGATCTCATGTTCTACGGTGCCGGCGCAGGCGGAATCGAGACGGCCTCGGCCGTGCTCGGCGACCTCGTCTCGGCCGCCAGGCGCCACGTCATCGGCGGCCCCGGCGTCGCCGAGTCGACCCACGCCGACCTCCCGGTGTTCCCCATCTCGAGCGTCACGACGCGCTACCAGATCAGCCTCAGGGTCGTCGATCAGCCGGGGGTGCTCGCGGCGATCGCGACTCTCTTCAGCGAGCACGGCGTCTCGATCGAGACCGTCGAGCAGAGCGTCGTCGGCCCCGACCCCGTCACGGGAGAAACCGAGGGGGCGCCCGGCGCTACCCTGGTGATCGGAACCCACGAGGCGTCAGAAGCCGATCTCTCGGCGACCGTGCTCGCGATCGACGCGAGCGGGGTCGTCAGTTCCGTCACATCCGTTCTACGAGTCGAGGGATCCGAGTGATGCACTCCACGCCGCCCGAGGGCGCACCGCACAGCCGCCAGTGGAAGGGTGTGCTCCGCGAGTACGCCGACCGCCTCGACATCACCGACGCGACGCCCATCGTGACGCTCGGTGAGGGCGGAACCCCCCTGATTCCCGCGGCGGCACTCTCGGCGCGCACGGGAGCGGATGTCTGGGTCAAGTTCGAGGGGATGAACCCCACGGGGTCGTTCAAAGACCGCGGCATGACGATGGCGATCTCCAAGGCCGTCGAGCACGGGGCGAAAGCCGTGATCTGCGCGTCGACGGGCAACACCTCCGCGTCGGCCGCCGCCTACGCGACGCACGCGGGGATCACGTCCGTCGTGCTCGTTCCCGAGGGCAACATCGCGATGGGCAAGCTCAGCCAGGCCGTCGCGCACAACGCCGAGATCCTGCAGGTGCAGGGCAACTTCGACGACTGCCTCGAGATCGCCCGCGACCTCGCCCTCAACTACCCCGTGCACCTCGTCAACTCGGTCAACCCCGACCGCATCGCCGGCCAGAAGACCGCGGCGTTCGAGGTCGTCGAGGTTCTCGGTGACGCACCCGACTTCCACATCGTCCCCGTCGGCAACGCCGGCAATTACACCGCCTACTACCGCGGCTACAGCGAAGACCTCGCTCGCGGCGCCTCGACCAAGCTCCCGCGCATGTTCGGCTTCCAAGCCGCGGGCAGCGCACCCCTCGTGCTCGGCAAGGTCGTCAAGAACCCCGACACGATCGCCACGGCCATCCGCATCGGCAACCCCGCGTCGTGGGAGCTCGCCCTCGACGCCCACGCCACGAGTGACGGCTACTTCGGCGCGATCACCGACGAGCGCATCCTCGAGGCGCACCGCATCCTCTCGGCCGAGGTCGGCATCTTCGTCGAGCCCGCGTCGGCGATCAGCGTCGCGGGTCTCCTCGAGCGATCCGAGGCCGGCGAGATCCCGAAGGGCTCCCGCGTCGTGCTGACTGTGACCGGCCACGGACTTAAGGACCCCCAGTGGGCACTGCGCCAGCCCGACGGGTCGGACGTCACGCCCACGAGCGTCCCCGTCGACACCGCGGCGATCGCCGGGCTCCTCGGCCTCCAGAAGGTGTCAGCCTGACATGACCGATTCGCCGCTCGCGCGCGGCCTCGCGGTGACCGTCAAGGTCCCCGCGACGACGGCGAACCTCGGACCGGGGTTCGACACCCTCGGCCTCGCGCTCTCCCTCTACGACGAGCTCACGGTGACCGTGCGTGACGAGCCGGGGTCGACCGTGACGGTCGTCGGTGTCGGTGCCGGAGAGGTGCCGACGGATGACGACAATCTCGTCGTTCGGGCCATCCGCCATGTCTTCGACGCCTACGGGGTTCCGTCGCCGGGGCTCGATCTCGTCGCGCGCAACGCGATCCCGCACGGGAGGGGACTCGGGTCGTCCGGCGCGGCGATCGTGTCGGGCATCATGGCGGCCAAGGGCCTCCTCGAGTCGATCGTCGACATCGACTCCCGCGCCCTGCTCGCCCTCGCGACCGATCTCGAGGGGCACCCCGACAACGTCGCCCCCGCCCTCTTCGGCGGTTTGACGATCGCGTGGACCGGTGTCGACGGCCCGCAGTACAAGAAGCTCATGGTGCACCGCGGTGTCTCGCCGCTCATCTGTGTGCCGGAGAGCACGATGTCGACCGCTCTCGCCCGCAGCCTCCGACCGGCGTCGGTGCCACACGAAGACGCGATCTTCAACGTCTCCCGCTCCGCGCTCCTCATCGCCGCGCTCATCCAGAGTCCGGAACTGCTGCTCGCGGCGACGGAGGACCGATTGCATCAGAGCTACCGCGCCGCGGCGATGCCCGGCACCGATTCGCTCATCACCGAATTGCGCTCGCACGGCCTCGCCGCCGTCGTGTCGGGGGCCGGGCCGTCGATCCTCGTGCTGTGCAGCGACCCCGCCCAGAGGCTCGAGGCGGCGGCGGTCGTCGCGGCGCATCCGGCGACTCGCTGGGAGTCCCTCATGCTGGCCGTCGACTTCAAAGGTGCTACAGTAAATGCGCACCCGGCGGGGGCGTTGGCCTAGCCAACAGCACTGCCCTAACCCGCAGCTCGGCCATGTCGGTCCATCAGACCAACCGCCTCGCCCGGAGCACTTTCCATCAGCAATCGCTTTCGGCGGATCCCGCCGGCGCAGTCAGAACTGTGCACCACGCCCAGTCGCTGCTCGCGATGAGCTTCCCCCCGTCACCTTCTCGTGCGGGAGAAAAGGACCATACTCCGTGTCTGACGTCAACGACCGTGCCCCTCTGAGCGCCATGCGCCTCCCCGAACTGCAAGCCCTCGCGTCGAGCCTCGGCATCGCCGGAACCTCCAAACTCCGCAAGGGTGACCTCGTCGCCGCGATCACCGAGATCCAGAACCAGAACCCCGGCTCAGCTCCGTCGACCACGTCGTCGACCGAGGCCGGGTCGGGCGCCCCGGCGCCCACCGAGATCCCCGTGAGCGTCGACAGCGTGCCCGCCACGACCGACGCGGCAGACGCCGCAGCGGTCTCCGCGCCGGCCGCCCGCAAGCGCGCCCCGCGCCGCGCGAGTGCCGCGGCGGGAGTCATCGTGACCGCCGAGCAGCCGGCGGCCGACGTCGCGCCCGCGACGAGTGCCGCTCCCGCCCAGTCCGACGAGCGCCTCCCGGCACTCGGCCACGTGAACCGCACCGATGCCGGCCGTTCGGCCGACGCGGGCGCCGCATCCGCGATCCTCGACGGCCTCTCCGACTCGGATGTCTCCGCTGCATCCTCCGACTCGACGGCGACGTCCGACTCCGCTGCAACGTCCGGATCGGACGCCTCGACGGGCGCGGGTTCGGCGTCGGGCTCGACCATCCCCGAGGTGGAACTGCCTCCGCGTCGCTCGCGCCAGGGCGGCCGCCGCGCCACGAACGTCGAGGTGCCCGTCGAGCTCCCCGAGGGGCCGACCTCGTCGGACTCGTCGAACGGTGACTCCGACGACCAGCAGCCGCAGCGAAACGGTCGTGGTCGTGGCCGTGGCCGCGGCGACCGCCAGCAGAACGGCGACCGCCAGCAGAACGACGGCCAGCAGAAGAACGGCCAGCAGGCCGGCCAGCAGAAGAACGGCCAGCAGAACGATGCCGCCGTGAACGACGCGACCGACGAACAGCCGGAAGAGGGCGGACGTCGCCGTGGCCGCGGTCGCGGCGACCGCGACTCCAACCGCGACGACCGCCAACAGGGCGACCGCCAGCAGAACGATCGCGGTGACCGCCAGCAGAACCAGAACGACCGTGACCGTCAGCAGGGCGAGGGTGACAACGAGCGTGGAGGCCGCGGACGCTATCGCGACCGCAAGCGCCGCGGCCCCGGTTCGGGAGACGATTTCGAGCCCGAGATCAGCGACGACGACGTGCTCATCCCCGTCGCGGGCATCCTCGACGTGCTCGACAACTACGCGTTCGTTCGCACGAGCGGATACCTGCCGGGCAACAACGACGTCTACGTCTCCCTCGGACAGGTGAAGAAGTACCACTTGCGCAAGGGCGACGCCGTCGTCGGCGCGATCCGCCAGCCCCGCGAGAACGACAACAACGGTCGCCAGAAGTACAACGCGATCGTCAAGATCGACTCGATCAACGGTCTCCCCGTCGACGAAGCGGCTGAGCGTGTCGAATTCGGCAACCTGACCCCGCTCTACCCGCAGGAGCGACTGCGCCTCGAGACCGAGTCGGGCAAGCTCACGACGCGCATCATCGATCTCGTCTCGCCCATCGGCAAGGGTCAGCGCGGCCTCATCGTCTCGCCGCCCAAGGCGGGCAAGACCCTCGTGCTCCAGGCCATCGCGAACGCGATCGCCAAGAACAACCCCGAGGTGCACCTCATGGTCGTTCTCGTCGACGAGCGACCCGAAGAGGTCACCGACATGCAGCGCACCGTCAAGGGCGAGGTCATCGCCTCGACCTTCGACCGCCCGGCCGAAGATCACACGACGGTCGCCGAGCTCGCGATCGAGCGCGCGAAGCGACTCGTGGAGCTCGGCCACGATGTCGTCGTGCTGCTCGACTCGATCACGCGGCTCGGTCGCGCATACAACCTCGCGGCTCCCGCGTCGGGGCGCATCCTCTCGGGCGGTGTCGACTCGTCGGCGCTCTACCCGCCCAAGCGCTTCTTCGGCGCGGCCCGCAACATCGAAGACGGTGGCTCGCTCACGATCCTCGCGACCGCTCTCGTCGAGACGGGCTCCAAGATGGACGAGGTGATCTTCGAGGAGTTCAAGGGCACGGGCAACATGGAGTTGCGCCTCTCGCGCCAGCTCGCCGACAAGCGCATCTTCCCCGCGGTCGACGTCAACGCCTCAGGTACCCGTCGCGAAGAGATGCTCATGGGCGCCGACGAGACCAAGATCAACTGGAAGTTGCGCCGCGCGCTCGCCGGACTCGAGACCCAGCAGGCCCTCGAGCTCGTCCTCACGAGGCTCAAGGACACCGCGAGCAACGTCGAGTTCCTCATGCAGGTTCAGAAGTCGATGCCCGCGGCACCGGGAACAGACAAGGACTGAGTCGTGTTCGAGTCGGTGCAGACCCTGCTGACCGAGCACGACGAGCTCCAGGAGCAGCTCGCTGATCCTGCTCTCCACTCGGATCCGGTTCGGTCGAAGAAGGTCAATCGGCGATACGCGGAACTCGCGCGCATCGTCGCGGTCTACCACCAGTGGCAGCAGCTCGGCGACGATCTCGCCGCCGCGACGGAGATGGCTGCGGAGGACACCTCGTTCGCCGAGGAGATCCCCGCGCTCACGACCGAGCACGAGCGCGCGTCGGAGACGCTCAGGCGTCTCCTGATCCCGCGTGACCCCAACGACGGACGCGACGTCATCATGGAGATCAAGATGGGGGAGGGGGGAGCCGAATCCGCCCTCTTCGCGGGCGACCTCTTGCGCATGTACCTGCACTACGCCGAGTCGAAGCGTTGGAAGACCGAGATCATCGAGCAGACCTCGAGCGACCTCGGCGGCATCAAAGACGTGCAGCTCGCGATCAAAGGGTCGTCGTCGGACCC
Organism: Marisediminicola sp. LYQ85; assembly: GCF_046600695.1. Classification (NCBI taxonomy): domain Bacteria; kingdom Bacillati; phylum Actinomycetota; class Actinomycetes; order Micrococcales; family Microbacteriaceae; genus Marisediminicola; species Marisediminicola sp. LYQ85. The sequence goes on along the minus strand of NZ_JBKIWO010000001.1, from coordinate 1,292,063 downwards.
CGCCGAGGGAGTCTGGGCGCACCTGAAGTACGAGGGCGGCGTGCATCGCGTGCAGCGCGTGCCCGCGACCGAGTCGCAGGGCCGCATCCACACGTCGGCGGCAGGCGTTCTCGTCTTCCCCGAGGTCGATGAGCCCGAAGAGGTCGACATCAGCGCCAACGACCTCAAGATCGACGTCTACCGCTCGAGCGGCCCCGGCGGTCAGTCCGTCAACACGACCGACTCCGCCGTGCGCATCACCCACCTTCCGACGGGCATCGTCGTCGCGATGCAGAACGAGAAGAGCCAGCTGCAGAACCGCGAGGCCGGAATGCGCGTGCTTCGAGCCCGCGTGCTCGCGCGCCAGCAGGAGGAGTTGGATGCCGAGGCGAGCGCCGTGCGCAAGAGCCAGATCCGCACGATGGATCGTTCGGAGCGCATCCGCACCTACAACTTCCCGGAGAACCGGATCGCCGACCACCGCACGGGATACAAGGCCTACAACCTCGACGCCGTCATGAACGGGGCTCTCGAACCCGTCGTGGAGTCGTGCATCCTCGCCGACGAGGAATCGCGACTCGCCGAACTCGGAGACTCCCCGGCGTGAGCGGCGACGAGCTCGCCGCGGTGCGCTCGGCGGCGATCTCCCTTCTCACGCGCGCGGGCATCGCGACGCCCGATGTCGACGCCGAGCTGCTCATCGGCCACGTGCTCGACGCGAGCCGCGGCCGAGTGCAAGCGGCGGCACTCGCGGGTGCCGCCGTGACCGAGGCCGAGGGTGCGCGCATCCGCAGTGCCGTCGAACGGCGCGCCGCGCGCGAACCCCTCCAGCACATCACGGGCCTCGCTCCGTTCAGATCCATCGAGCTGCGCGTGGGGCCGGGAGTCTTCGTGCCCCGCCCCGAAAGCGAGACCGTCGCGCAATACGCGATCGATGCCCTCACGGCAGCGGCCACGACCGACCCTGTCGGGGTCGACCTCGGAACCGGGTCGGGGGCCATCGCTCTCGCCATGGCGACGGAGGTCGGCCACTCCCGCGTCTACGGGGTCGAGAACTCGGCGCGCGCGTTCGTGTGGACCAAACAGAACTTCCGGCGCATCGCACCCGACAACGCGACCCCTGTCTTCGTCGACCTCGCGCAGGCGCTGCCCGAGCTCGACGGCGCCGTCGACGTCGTCGTCTCGAATCCGCCGTACATCCCCCTCGGAGCCGTTCCCCGCGATCCCGAGGTGAGGCTCTTCGACCCCGAGCACGCTCTCTACGGCGGCGCCGACGGGCTCGACGTCGTGCGCAGCGTCTCGGCGACGGCGAGGCGCCTCCTGCGCGCCGGCGGCACCCTCGTGCTCGAGCACGGCGAAGTGCAGGGAGCGGACATCCGAGAGCTCCTCACCGTCGACGGCTGGAATGCGGCGGCGACCCACACCGACCTGCTCGGCCGCGACCGCGCGACCACGGCCATCCGCTAGGCGCGTTCGTCGCCCGGTCTCGCCCGGGCGAACTCCGTGATCGCGGTGGACATCTCCTCGCCGGTCGTGAAGACGTGCCCCGTGATGCCGACCGACTCGGCCGCCGCGACATTCTCAACGAGGTCGTCCGCGAAGAACGCGTCGGTCGCGTCGACCCCGTATGCCTCGAGCACCCTCTCGAAGACGACGGGATCGGGCTTGCGGGCCCGATAGTCGCTCGTCGTGTGCAAGTGGTCGCCGAAGAGCTCGACGAGGTGCGGAGCGATGGTCGGCAGGTGGTGTGCCGTGAGAGCACCGTTGTTGGTCAGAAGTGTCACGCGTCCGAGCCTCGCGGCGAGACGCACGGCGTCGAGCGACGCCGGAATGGGCTCCATGGCGCTCGCGCGCGCGGCGACCCACGCCTGCTCGTCGACTCGACGCCCGATCGCCGCCTCGAACGCGGCGAGATAGTCGCTCGAGGTCGTCCAGGCTCCCGCTTCGGCCGCGCGCTCCCCGGTGTCGTGCCACCACCGGGCCTTGAGCTCGTCGACACTCAGGCCGACCTCCCGGCTGAGCGCCGCCATCCGAGTGCGCCAGTCGTAGCGGTAGAGCACTTCGTCCATGTCGAAGATGAACAGGAGCACGGAGACCTCGCAGTCGAGCGCGAATCGGGGATGTCCGGCGCGATCCGAGTGTATCCGGGCACCCGCGCGCACGCCGTCGACCGGTCGCGGGGGCGGCGCTCCGCGGTCGTCCGTCCCTCGGCGGCTACGATGTACTCGACATGGCGACGATCTTCGACTGCTCGGACAACTCCGAGCTCCTCACCGGCATGCGCCTCGCACGAGTCGCGCTCGGGCGCGGGGAGCTCGTCGTGTTCCCCACCGACACCGTCTACGGCATCGCTGCCGACGCCTTCTCGCCCGCGGCCGTGCAACGGCTCCTCGACGCGAAGGGACGCACGCGCGCCGCCCCCGTGGCCGTGCTCGTGCCGAGCGTCGCGACTCTCGATGCTCTCGCAGAGGAAGTGCACGACGACGTCCGCGCTCTCGTCGATGCTTTCTGGCCCGGCGGGCTCACCGTCATCGTGCCCGCCCGCTCCTCCCTCGCGTGGGACCTCGGCGAGACCGGGGGGACCGTGGGGCTGCGCATGCCCGACGATGCGCTCGCCCTCGAACTCCTCGCCGAGACCGGACCACTCGCGGTCTCGTCGGCGAACATCTCGGGTGAGCCCGCGGCGATGTCCGCCGTCGAAGCCGAGCGGATGCTCGGCGACTCCGTCGCGGTCTACCTCGAGCGCGGCGCAAGCGGTGTCTCGGGCGCCGCCGCGCGCGACGGAGGCGATGCCTCCGCGAGCACCGCGGCGACGGGGTCGACGATCGTCGACGCGACGCGTCTCGGGGAGCCGGGGGGCACCGTCACGATCGTGCGCCACGGGGCGATCCCCGACGAGAAGATCTTCGAGGTCCTCGCGCGCTCGGCTCCGTCGACGGAATCGCCCTCGTGAGCATCACCTACTACGTGCTCGCGGCGGGGATCTCCGCCGTCATCACCTTCACTCTCGCCATCGCGATCCTCAAGCTGAGCCAGCACTACCGGCTCTACCCGAAGATCCGCGAGCGCGACGTGCACACGCGCCCCACCCCCAGGCTCGGCGGAGTCGCGATGTTCCTCGGCATCGTCACGGCGTTCTGGGTCGCGTCGCAGCTCAGACAGTTCGACCTCATCTTCTCCGACCCCGGCCCCGTCATCGCAATCCTCATCGCGGCGTTCATGATCGTGCTCATCGGCGTCGCCGACGACGTCTGGGACCTCGACTGGCTCACGAAGCTCGCGGGACAACTCGTGGCCGCGGGCATCCTGGTCTCGCAGGGGGTGCAGCTCGTCACCCTCCCCATCGAGGGCGTGCTCATCGTGCCGCCGCTCCTGGGGCTCGGGCTCACCGTCATCGCGGTCGTGCTCGTGATGAACGCGGTCAACTTCATCGACGGTCTCGACGGTCTCGTCGCGGGCGTCGTGCTCATCGCCAACGCCGTGTTCTTCGTCTACAGCTACATCCTCAACACGTCGCTCCAGACGCAATCCGAGTACTTCAACCTCGCCTCGCTCATCAGTGCCGTGCTCATCGGCGCATGCGTCGGATTCCTGCCGCTCAATTGGCACCCCGCCAAGATGTTCATGGGGGATGCCGGCGCGCTCCTCGTAGGGCTCCTCATGGCGGCCTCCGCGGTCGCGGTCACGGGGCAGATCGACACGGGCATCATCACGTCGGGCCGTCAACTGCTCCCGGCCTTCCTGCCGATCCTGCTGCCCCTCGCCGTGCTCGTCGTGCCGCTCCTCGACTTCGCCCTCGCCGTCTCGAGGCGCGTGAGCGCGGGCAAATCACCGTTCAGTGCCGACCGCAAACACTTGCACCACCGGTTGCTCGACATGGGGCACAGCCACTTCCACGCCGTGCTCATCTTCTACGCGTGGACGACGGTCGTCTCCATAGGCTTCCTGTCGTTCCTGTTCCTGCCGCCGTGGCTGTCGATCACGTTCATCGTCGTCGGGTTCATCGTGTGCACCCTCATCACTCTCGCCCCGCTCACGCGCCGCAAGGCGATCGAGGCAGCCGTGCAGCGGTCGGGGGCCGAGGAGACCGCGGCAGCGCACGCCGAACAGTTCGACCCGCTCGACGAAGCCGCGAATGCCACGGGGGAGCTCGACGACGTCGTGCGCGACAACCCCGAGGCCTCGACGGTGCTCGACGCCCTGCGGCGCAAGAACCGACCATGACGACCACGACCCCGGAGACACCATGAACTCGTCGACAGTATTCCGTCGCATCCTCACCTACACGCTCATCATCGCGGCGGCCATCCTCGTCGTCGGGGGAGGGGTCGGCTACCTCGTCGCGGGGATGCCGGGGCTCATCAGCGCCGGGATCGGTGTCGGCATCACGGTGGCACTCTCGGCCATCACGATCGGAAGCATCGCGATCGCCTCGAACGGGAGCGTCAACATGTTCTTCGCGACCGTGCTCGGGGCGTGGATCGTCAAAGCGATCGTCTTCATCGCCATCCTCGCGCTCTTGCGCGACCAGCCCTTCGTCAACGGCCCCGTGCTGTTCTTCTCGATCGTCGCGGCGGTCACGGGAACCCTTGCCGTGGATGTCATCGTCGTGCTCAAATCGCGCATGCCCTACGTCGACCAGTCGGCGGGTTCCGGAGACCCCGCGGGTCGATGACCAACCCCAAGTATTGATAGGCTCTACACGGCCGCAAAATTCCTCTCACGAGGTGGCCTACATTCCCCCGTCAGCTTCCGCGAAGCCTCCCGAGGCCCGCGCCCGCCACAACAGGAGACATTGCCGTTGGTTCTGTTCATGACCGCGACATCAACTGCGCTGGCGGCTTCTGCTGCTGGCGGCGACGGTTTCTATCCTCCGGGGCTCGAAGAGTTCTTCCCGGCCGGGATCTTCTTCGTCGGTACCCCCTTCGAGATGAACCGGATCGTTCTCGTCCGCATCCTCGCCGTCGCCGTACTGCTGCTCCTGTTCTACATCGGGTTGCGCAAGGCGCGTCGCGTGCCGACACGGCGTCAGGGGCTCGTGGAGCTCGCCGTCGGGTTCGTCAAGACGAACTTCGCCGACGACGTGTTGGGCGAACAAGTGGGTCGCCGCTACATGCCGCTGCTCACGGGAACCTTCTTCGGCATCCTCGCGATGAACCTCACCGGGATCATCCCGGCGCTCAACATCGCGAGCACGTCGATCTTCATCATGCCGCTGACGTTCGCCCTCGCTGTCTACGTGGCGTTCATCTACGCGGGCATCAAGAAGCACGGCGGATTCTCGTTCTTCCGCAACCAGCTCTTCCTGCCCGGTGTGCCGTGGCCGATGCACTTCATCCTCGCCCCGGTCGAGCTCATCAACGTGTTCATCGTTAGGCCGCTGTCGCTGTCGCTCCGACTCATGCTCAACATGCTCGTCGGTCACCTCCTCATGGTGCTGTGCTTCTCCGCCACCCACTTCTTCTTCGTCACCGGCGAAGACCTCGGCATCCTGAGCGTGTTCGGTGTCGTCACCCTCGCAGCAGGCGTCGTCATGACCCTGTTCGAATTCGTCATCGCCATCCTGCAGGCCTACGTCTTCACTCTGCTCACGGCCGTCTACATCCAGCAGTCCGTCGCCGAAGAGCACTGAACCGACGAGAAGACCGACCGGTCTTCTCGCCCTATGAAAGGAAATCCACAGTGGATCCAGTCACCCTCGCCCAGCTCACCGGAAACATCAACACCATCGGCTACGGCCTCGCCGCGATCGGCCCCGGAATCGGTGTCGGTATCGTCGCAGGTAAGACCGTCGAGGCCATGGCGCGCCAGCCCGAGATGGCCGGCCAGCTCCGTGTCACGATGTTCCTGGGTATCGCGTTCGCCGAGCTCCTCGGCCTCATCGGTGTCGCCCTCTTCTTCATCGGCTGATCCGACCCATGATCATCTCCAGTCACGCAGAAGGCGAGGTGCCCGAGGGCATCGCGATCTTCTTCCCCGCGGTCTACGACATCATCTGGTCGCTCGTGCCGTTCGCGCTCATCATGGTCTTCTTCTGGAAGTTCGTGATCCCGCGCGTCAACACGATCCTCGACGACCGTGCCGCCGTGATCGAAGGCGGCATCGCGAAAGCCGAGTCGGTTCAGGCCGAGGCGGCTGCCGCACTCGATGAGTACAACACTCAGCTCGCCGAGGGGCGCGCCGAGGCCGCGAAGATCCGCGAGCAGGCTCGCGTCGAGGGTCAGCAGATCCTCGCCGAGCTCAAAGAGCAAGCGGCGAACGAAGCGGCTCGCATCACGGCGAACGCGCACGTGCAGATCGAGGCCGAGCGTCAAGCCGCCCTCGTTTCGCTCCGTGCGGAGATCGGTTCGCTCGCCATCGACCTCGCCTCCGGTGTCATCGGGGAGAACCTCTCCGACGACGCCAAGTCGACGGCGATGGTCGACCGGTTCCTCGCCGAACTCGAAGCATCCGACAGCGCTACGGCGTCAGAGAACACAGGCAGGTAGTCATGGGGTCAGCGACCAGGCAAGCGCTCGAATCGTCGAGAGCGGAACTCTCCGCGCTCAGCGACGGCGTCGATCTGGCCACTGCCGAGCAGCTCTTCGCAGCCGCTCGGGCTATCGGTGGTTCGCTTCAACTGCGGGCGCTGCTCGCGGATGCGGCGACCGAGGCCGCTGACAAGCGCACGATCGCCGAGCGCGTGTTCTCCTCGTCTCTCGCGCCAACCGCCCTCGGTCTCCTGGCTTCGGCCGCGAGCAAGCGGTGGTCGAGCGACGACGACCTGCTCGCGGGCATCGAGGAGATCGGCATCCGCGCGGCCGCCGTGTCGGCAGACCCCGCGGTGCACATCGAGGCGGAGCTCTTCGCATTCGCCGCGGCGGTGCGGTCGGACTCCGAGCTCGAACTCGCTGTCGGAAGCAAGCTCGGCGACACGGCATCGAAGGTCCAGCTCGTGACGACGCTCCTGCAGAGCAAAGTCTCCCCGCAGACTCTCGCCATCATCAGCCAGCTCGTGCAGCAACCTCGCGGTCGCCGCATCGGTGCGGCGGTGCGCTACGCGGCATCCGTCGTCGCCGACCAGGCTGGCCTCGCTGTCGCGACGGTCACGAGCGCGAGGCCCATCGGCGAACAGCAGCTCGTGCGACTGCAGCAGGGACTCTCGAAGACCTACGGGATGCAATTGCGCCTCAACCCCGTAGTCGACCCCGCCGTCATCGGCGGGATCCGCGTTCAGGTCGGCGACGACGTGATCGACGGAAGCGTGAGCTCGAAACTCAACGACCTCAGGCTCCAGCTCGCAGGTTGACGCGGACGCTGCGGCGTCCACACCCACAGGATTCGAGACCGCGAAGGTCTCGTGAATAAGACAGGAAGAACGATGGCAGAAGTAACGATCAGCCCAGACGAGATCCGCGACGCCCTCAAGGGCTTCGTCAAGGCCTACGACCCGAGCAAGGCGTCGACGACCGAGGTCGGCTACGTCACGGATGCCTCGGACGGCATCGCCCACGTCGAGGGACTCCCCGGCGTCATGGCGAACGAGCTCATCAAGTTCGCCGACGGCACCCTGGGCCTCGCCCAGAACCTCGACGAGAACGAGATCGGTGTCGTCGTGCTCGGCGAGTTCACCGGGATCGAAGAGGGCATGGAGGTCACCCGCACGGGCGAGGTCCTCTCCGTGCCCGTCGGTGACGGTTACCTCGGTCGCGTCGTCGATCCTCTCGGAAACCCCATGGACGGACTCGGCGACGTCGCCTCCACCGGCCGCCGCGCTCTCGAGCTCCAGGCGCCCGGCGTCATGCAGCGCAAGAGCGTGCACGAGCCTATGCAGACGGGCATCAAGGCGATCGACGCCATGATCCCGATCGGCCGCGGACAGCGTCAGCTCATCATCGGCGACCGCCAGACCGGTAAGACGGCGATCGCGCTCGACACGATCATCAACCAGAAGGCCAACTGGGAGTCGGGAGACCCCTCGAAGCAGGTGCGCTGCATCTACGTCGCCATCGGGCAGAAGGGGTCGACGATCGCGGGGATCAAGGGCGCGCTCGAAGACGCCGGAGCCATGGAGTACACGACGATCGTCGCGAGCCCCGCTTCGGACCCCGCGGGCTTCAAGTACCTCGCGCCCTACACCGGTTCGGCCATCGGCCAGCACTGGATGTACGACGGCAAGCACGTTCTCATCATTTTCGACGACCTTTCGAAGCAAGCCGAGGCATACCGCGCCGTGTCGCTCCTCCTGCGTCGTCCGCCGGGACGCGAGGCGTATCCCGGAGACGTCTTCTACCTGCACTCGCGTCTGCTCGAGCGTTGCGCGAAGCTCTCCGACGAGCTCGGCGCGGGATCGATGACGGGACTCCCGATCATCGAGACCAAGGCCAACGACGTCTCGGCTTACATCCCGACCAACGTGATCTCGATCACCGACGGCCAGATCTTCCTGCAGTCCGATCTCTTCAACGCCAACCAGCGCCCCGCGGTCGACGTCGGGATCTCGGTGTCGCGAGTCGGTGGTGACGCTCAGGTCAAGTCGATCAAGAAGGTCTCGGGAACGCTCAAGCTCGAGCTGGCCCAGTACCGCTCGCTCGAGGCGTTCGCGATGTTCGCCTCCGACCTCGACGCCACGAGCCGCCGCCAGCTCGCTCGCGGTGCTCGACTCACCGAGCTCTTGCGTCAGCCGCAGTACTCGCCGTACCCCGTCGAGGAGCAGGTCGTCTCGATCTGGGCCGGAACCAACGGCAAGCTCGACGAGGTCCCCGTTCCCGACGTCCTGCGCTTCGAACGCGAGCTCATCGACTACCTCGGTCGCAACACCGACGTGCTCTCGACGCTCCGTGAGACCAACGTGTTGAGCGACGAGACGGTCACCGCCCTCGGCGAGGGTGTCGACAAGTTCAAGCTCGAGTTCCAGACCGGCGAAGGCAAGTCCCTCGCCTCGGTCGGCAAGGAAGAGTTCGAGTCTGCCGACGAAGAAGACGTGAACCAGGAGAAAATCGTCAAGGGTCGCCGCTGATATGGGAGCACAACTCCGGGTCTACACGCAGAAGATCAAATCTGCGCAGACGACCAAGAAGATCACGAGGGCGATGGAGTTGATCTCCGCCTCGCGCATCCAGAAAGCGCAGCAGCGTGTCGCCGCGTCGGGACCATACTCGCGTGCCGTCACGCGAGCGGTCTCGGCGGTCGCGACCTACTCCAACACCGATCACATCCTCACGACGGAGCCGGAGAAGGTCGAGCGCGCCGCGGTCGTCATCTTCGCGTCGGACCGGGGACTCGCGGGTGCCTTCAGCTCCAACGCGATCAAGGCAGCCGAAGAGCTCACGGCTCTCCTGCGCAGCCAGGGCAAAGAGGTCGTGTACTACCTCGTCGGTCGCAAGTCGGTCGCGTATTTCGCGTTCCGCCGTCGTGAGTCCGAGCAGCAGTGGATCGGGAGCACCGATCAGCCGCAGTTCGAGACCGCGAAGGAGATCGGTGACGCCCTCGTGGCGCGCTTCATCCAGCCGGCGTCCGAGGGCGGAGTCGACGAGATCCACATCGTCTACAACCGCTTCGTGAGCATGGTCACGCAGGTTCCCGAGGTCGTCCGACTGCTTCCGCTCGAGGTCGTCGAGGGTGTCGAGCAACCCGACGACACCGAGCTGCTTCCGCTCTACGACTTCGAACCCGACGCGACAGACGTGCTCGACGCGCTCCTGCCCGTCTACATCGAGAGCCGCATCTTCAACGCGATGCTGCAATCGGCGGCATCGGAGCACGCGGCTCGTCAGAAGGCCATGAAGTCGGCGTCGGACAACGCCGACACCCTGATCCGGGACTACACGCGGTTGCGCAACAACGCCCGCCAGTCCGAGATCACCCAGCAGATCGCCGAGATCGTGGGCGGCGCCGACGCCCTGAGCTCGTCCAAGTAGTAGACAGAGACCTAAGAAGAAGAGATGAGTAGCAATGACTGACACCGCAATCGCGCCGGTTTCGACCGAGACCCCGGCCGGGGTCGGACGCATCGCTCGCGTCACCGGACCGGTCGTCGACATCGAGTTCCCCCACGACTCGATCCCCGAGATCTACAACGCGCTCAAGACGACCATCACGATCGACGGTGACGCCACCGAGATCACGCTCGAGGTCGCGCAGCACCTCGGCGACGACCTCGTGCGCGCCATCGCGCTCAAGCCGACCGATGGTCTCGTGCGCGGCCAGGAGGTGCGCGACACCGGATCCGCCATCTCGGTCCCCGTCGGAGACGTCACCAAGGGCAAGGTCTTCAACGTCATCGGCGAGGTGCTCAACGCCGACGCCGACGGCACCATGAACGGTGAGAAGATCGAGATCACCGAGCGCTGGCCGATCCACCGCAAGCCCCCGGCCTTCGACCAGCTCGAGTCGAAGACCGAGCTCTTCGAGACCGGTATCAAGGTCATCGACCTCCTGACCCCCTACGTTCAGGGTGGAAAGATCGGCCTCTTCGGTGGTGCCGGTGTCGGCAAGACCGTGCTCATCCAGGAGATGATCCAGCGCGTCGCGCAAGACCACGGTGGTGTGTCGGTGTTCGCCGGTGTCGGTGAGCGCACCCGTGAGGGCAACGACCTCATCATGGAGATGGAAGAGGCGGGCGTCTTCGACAAGACCGCGCTCGTGTTCGGCCAGATGGACGAGCCGCCGGGAACCCGTCTTCGCGTGGCCCTCTCGGCGCTGACGATGGCGGAGTACTTCCGCGACGTGCAGAAGCAAGACGTGTTGCTCTTCATCGACAACATCTTCCGCTTCACGCAGGCCGGTTCCGAGGTGTCGACTCTGCTCGGTCGTATGCCGTCGGCCGTGGGATACCAGCCGAACCTCGCCGACGAGATGGGCATCCTGCAGGAGCGCATCACCTCGACGCGTGGTCACTCGATCACGTCGCTCCAGGCGATCTACGTTCCCGCGGACGACTACACCGACCCCGCGCCGGCCACGACGTTCGCCCACCTCGACGCGACGACCGAGCTCAGCCGCGAGATCGCGTCGAAGGGCCTCTACCCGGCCGTCGACCCGCTCACCTCGACGAGCCGCATCCTCGACCCCCGCTACCTGGGTGAGGACCACTACCGCGTCGCCGTGAGCGTCAAGCAGATCCTCCAGAAGAACAAGGAACTGCAGGAGATCATCGCGATCCTCGGTGTCGACGAGCTCAGCGAAGAAGACAAGATCACCGTCTCGCGCGCACGCCGCATCCAGCAGTTCCTCTCGCAGAACACCTACATGGCGAAGAAGTTCACCGGTGTCGAGGGATCGACCGTTCCGCTCAAAGACACGATCGAGTCGTTCGACGCGATCGTCAAGGGCGACTTCGACAGCGTCGCCGAGCAGGCGTTCTTCAACGTCGGATCGATCTCCGACGTCGAAGAGAAGTGGGCTCAGATCCAGAAAGAGAACGACTAGTCATGGCAGACGTCTCCGCTCGCGGCGGACTGACTGTCAGCGTCGTCGCGGCCGACCAGGAGATCTGGACCGGCCGCGCGACGATGGTCGTCGCACGCACGACCGAGGGTGAGATCGGGATCCTTCCGGGTCACGAGCCGCTCCTCGCGATCCTCGCGGCCGGTGAGGTGCGGGTGTCGGATGTCGGCGGGAGCACGATCACCGCTAATGCGGAAGACGGCTTCCTCTCGGTGGCCCAGGATGTCGTCACGATCGTCGCGCGCAACGCGGCACTCGTTCGGGCATAGCCCATGCTCATCGCGATGGCGGGACTCCCCGGCACGGGGAAGAGCACGATGGCGGGGCTCATCGGCTCGCAATTGCGCGCCGCCGTCGTGTCGGTCGATCCGATCGAAGCCGCGATCCTCGAGGCGGGCATCGCGCAGGACCAACCGACCGGTCTCGCCGCCTATCTCGTCGCCGAGACGATCGCCGAGTCTGTGCTCGGCGCGGGTCAGAGCATCGTCGTCGACGCGGTCAACGCCGTCGCGCCCGCTCGGGAGCAGTGGGTCGACCTCGCCCGCAAGCACGGCACGGAGCTCCGCTTCGTCGAGGTGACGTGTTCCGACAGCGAACTCCATCGCACGCGACTGCTCGCGCGCAATCGCAATCTGCCGCACGCCGGCGAGCCCAATTGGCACGCGGTCGAGCAGAGCCTCGACGAGTACGACGAGTGGACGGGTGCGAGCGCCGCGGTCAAGCGCATCACGCTCGACACCTCTGCGCCGGTGCAGGCGAACGCCGAGGCGGCTCTCGCCTTCCTCACCGACTGAGCCGTCGCTTTCTCGAATATCCGCCGCACGACGATGCTCATTCTGTTGCCTCCGTCGGAGACGAAGCGCGACGGTGGCGACGTCGACCGGCGGCTCGCGCTCGACGCCTTGAGCTACCGCGAGTTGACGCCGGTGCGGCGCGCGACCATCGCGCGTCTGCGCGCGGTGTCGCGCACGATTTCGGGCGGTCTCACCGCTCTCAAGCTCAGCGCGGGGCAGCGTGTCGAGGTCGATCGCAATCGTGCCCTCGGGTCGAGCGCCACGATGGCCGCTGTGGACCGCTACACGGGTGTTCTCTACGACGCGCTCGACTCGGCATCCCTCTCGAGCGAGGCGCGTTCTCTCGCGGGAGAGGCCGTCGTCATCCACTCGGCGCTCTTCGGATTCGTCGGTGCTCTCGACCCCATTCCGGCCTATCGTCTATCGCACGACTCGCGCTTGCCCGGTTCGTCTCTCGCGTCGGTGTGGCGGGAGCCTCTCGCCCACATCCTCGATCAGACGTCGGGGCTCGTGCTCGACCTGAGGTCGGAGTCGTATTCCTCGATGGGTCCGCTCGCAAGCGGCGCCGATCGGTGGTTCGTGAGGGTCGTCGCTCGCGGGGAGGACGGGGTCGGCCGGGCCCTCAACCACTTCAACAAGAAAGGGAAGGGCCAGTTCGTGCGGCGCATCCTCGAGGCCGGCATCGACCACGCGAACACGGACTCGCTGCTCGCGTGGGCGGCAGCCTCGGAAATCGACCTCGAGTTCGGTGACCGCCCGGGTGAACTGAATCTCGCGGTCGCGAACACGGTGGCAGGGTCGGCTCGGTGACCGCGCGCCGCTAACGGTGGGCGATGCCCTCGTGGTCGAGGAGCCAGACCTTGGTGGGCACGCCGTCGCCGGCGCTGTACCCCGTGATCTTCTTGTTCGTCGCGAGAACGCGATGGCACCCGACGATGATCGGCACCGGGTTGGCTCCGATGGCGCCGCCGACCGCTCTCCCCGCCGTCGGACGGCCCGTCGCGCGGCCGATGCTCCCGTAGGACTCGACCTCCCCGAAGGGGATGGCCTGCAGTCGCTCCCACACGGCCCGACGGAACGGGGTGCCCTCGAGCGCCACGGGCACATCGAAGGTGGTGCGTTCGCCCGCGAAGTACTCGGTGAGTTGCGCGATCGCGGAATCGAGCACCGCGCATGGGATGTCGTCGACACCGTCGTGGGGGAGTGCGCCGCCGCTCTCGATCGCGAGAGCCGTCACAGCCTCACCATCGCTCGTGACCTCGATGCGGCCGAGGGGGCTCGACATGCGGGCGACGAAGAACTCGCCGGGAGAACCTGTGGTGGGAGCGGAGCCGCTTTCGGGAGCGGAGATCGTGGTCGTCATGTGCACGACTGTAGCCGCGCCCGACACCAGCGGATCGCGGGAATCGGACATCGCGAGTCGTGCACCGCGGAGGGCGACCGGGGAGGAGAAGAAGCACGTCTCCACCGGCACGTCCCCACCGGCACTGCCCCACCGACCCCGCGCGATCTACGCTGGAGCCATGCCAGACATCGACTACCGCCCGCTCGGTCGCTCCGGCCTCGTCGTGTCGACGATCGGGATCGGATGCAACAACTTCGGACGCCCGAAGACGCGCACCGAGACCCAGGAGGGCACGAACGCGGTCGTGCACGCGGCGATCGACGCGGGGGTCACCCTCTTCGACACCGCGGACATCTACGGCGGGGAGCGCGGCCTGAGCGAGACGCTCATGGGCAAGGCCCTCGCGGGTCGCCGCGATGACATCGTGCTCGCGAGCAAGTTCGGCCTCGACATGCAGGGGGCGAACGGGCCGGACTGGGGTGCGCGGGCGTCGCGTCGCTACGTGCGCATTGCCGTCGAGGCATCGCTGCGCCGCCTGCAGACCGAGTGGATCGACCTCTACCAGCTGCACACGCCCGATCCGATCACCCCGATCGACGAGACCCTCTCGGTCCTCGACGATCTCGTGCGCGAGGGCAAGATCCGCTATCTCGGCCACTCGAACCTCGCGGGCTGGCAGATCGCGGAAGCCGAATTCGTGGCCAGACAGAGCGGGGCGACACCGTTCGTCTCGGCTCAGAACGAATACAGCCTGCTCGAGCGATCGGTGGAGCGCGACGTGCTCCCCGCGGTCCGGGCATACGGCCTCGGCTTCCTCCCGTACTTCCCGCTCTACAACGGCCTCTTCACGGGTAAGTTCTCACGCTCAGGCGGGCCGGCCGACAGTCGGATCATGCACACCCGGCCGCACATCCTCGAGAACGCGCCGTGGGATGTCCTCGACGCCTACGCGGTGTTCTGCGCGGATCGCGGCGTCACGATGCTCGAGGCGACCTTCGCGTGGTTGCTCGCCCAGCCGGGCCTCACGAGCGTGATCGCGGGAGCGACGAGCCCCGAGCAGATCATCGCCAATGCGACCGCGTCGACGGCGTGGTCGCCCTCCGTGGACGACGTCGCCGAGATCTCCCGCATCTTCGCGTGACCCGGATGCCGCGCGCATCACCTCACGGGGTGCCTCTGCGCTAGAGCCTGGCCCACGCCTCCGTGAGCACCGACCGCAGGATCTGTTCGATCTCGTCGAATTGCTCCGGCCCCGTCGTGAGCGGCGGTGCGAGTTGCACGACAGGGTCGCCGCGATCGTCGGCACGGCAGTAGAGCCCCGCGTCGAAGAGCGCTTTCGACATGAAGCCCCGCAGGAGTCGCTCCGACTCGTCGGCGTCGAAAGTCTCTTTCGTCGCCTTGTCTTTCACGAGCTCGATGCCGAAGAAGTACCCGTCTCCGCGCACGTCGCCGACGATCGGGAGGTCGAGGAGTTTCTCGAGGGTCGATCGGAAGACCGGCGAGTTCTGTCGAACCCGCTCGTTGAGTTTCTCCTCCTCGAAGATGTCGAGGTTGGCGAGGGCCACGGCCGCCGACACCGGATGACCGCCGAACGTATAGCCGTGGTAGAACGCGGTGTCTCCGTGCTTGAACGGCTCGTAGATCCTGTCGCTCACGATCGTCGCGCCGATCGGGGAGTAACCGCTCGTCATCCCCTTCGCGCACGTGATCATGTCGGGGACGAAGCCGTAGGCGTCGCACGCGAAGAACTCGCCGATGCGACCGAAAGCGCAGATCACCTCGTCGCTCACGAGCAGAACGTCGTAGGTGTCGCAGATCTCGCGAACCCGCTGGAAGTATCCGGGCGGGGGCGGAAAACATCCGCCGCTGTTCTGAACGGGTTCGAGGAAGACCGCGGCCACCGTCTCGGGCCCCTCGAACAGGATCATCTCCTCGATGCGATTCGCCGCCCACTGGCCGAAGGCGTCGAGGTCGTCGGCGTGCTCGGGCGCGCGGTAGAAGTTGGTGTTGGGAACGCGGAAGCCTCCGGGGGTGACGGGCTCGAACATCTCCTTCATCGCGGGGATGCCGGTGATGGCGAGGGCGCCCTGGGGTGTGCCGTGGTAGGCGACCGCACGGGAGATGACCTTGTGCTTCGTCGGGCGACCCTGGAGCTTCCAGTAGTACTTCGCGAGCTTGAACGCCGTCTCGACTGCTTCACCGCCCCCCGTCGAGAAGAACACGCGATTGAGGTCGCCCGGGGCGTAGCCCGCGAGACGATCAGCGAGTTCGATCGCCGACGGGTGCGCGTAGGACCACAGCGGGAAGAACGCGAGCTCCTCCGCCTGCTTGGCCGCGACCTCGGCGAGTCTCTTGCGACCGTGGCCCGCGTTGACGACGAAGAGTCCACTGAGGCCGTCGAGATATCGCTTGCCCCGGCTGTCCCAGATGTGATGTCCCTCACCCTTGACGATGACGGGGACCCCGTGGCCCTCCTCCATCACGGACTGCCGGGTGAAGTGCATCCACAGGTGGTCTTTGGCCTTCTGCTGAAGCATTGCTTCCGCGTCCGACGGCGTGCCGTCTGCGGGCAGTGCGGGAGTCTCCGTCGTCGTCATGGTTATCGCGTTCCCCAGTTGTAGAACTGCTTCTGCAGTTTCAGATAGACGAAGGTCTCGGTCGAGCGCACGCCCTCGATGCTGCGGATGCGCTTGTTGAGGAGTTCGATGAGCTCGTCGTCGTTCTCGCACACGATCTCGGCGAGGATGTCGAAGCTGCCCGCCGTCAAGACGACGTAGTCGACGGCGTCGATCTCGCTGAGCTTCTCGGCGACCTTCGTCGTATCGCCCGCGACGCGGACCCCGATCATCGCCTGGCGGAAGAATCCGAGCTGCATGGGATCGGTCACGGCGACGACTTGCATGACCCCCGAGTCGGTGAGTTTCTGAACCCGTTGCCGCACGGCCGCCTCGCTGAGCCCGACGGCCTTGCCGATCTCGGCGTACGACCGGCGACCGTCGGTCTGCAGTTGCTCGATGATCCCCTTCGACACGTCGTCGAGTTGCGCGGGCTTGGGTCCCGGCGGGCGGCTTGATGATGGCATGATCCGATTGTGTCAGTGCAAGGGGCGCCCATCAAGCGGATCCGCACTACACAGACCATTCGACGACGAAATCAGTGGTGTTCCACCTTGGCGTCGTGTGCGGCTCGTGGCTATCGTTGGTCGCATGACTCGAGAGCTGAAGAACTTCGTCGGTGGGCAGTACGTCGAGGCGCGGGCGACGTCGTCCTTCCAGGTGATCGACCCGGCGACCGAAGACGCATACGCGGTGTCGCCCGTGTCGAGCGGAGACGACATCGCCGCGGCCTACGAGGCGGCGAGCTCGGCGTTCGACGGATGGAGCGAGTCGACACCAGCGGAGCGCCAGCTCGCCCTCTTCCGGATCGCCGACGCCGTCGAAGCCCGTGCCGACGAGTTCGCCGACCTCGAATCGCTCGACACCGGCAAGCCCCGAGCCACCCTCGTCGCCGACGAGATCATGCTCTCGGTCGACCAGATCCGCTTCTTCGCGGGGGCGGCGCGCAACCTCGAGGGCCGCGCCGCGGCGGAGTACATGGCAGACCACACCTCCTTCATCAGGAGGGAACCCGTCGGCGTCGTGGGTCAAGTGACGCCGTGGAACTACCCGCTCAACATGGCCGTCTGGAAGTTCGCCCCCGCCATCGCGGCCGGAAACACGACGGTGCTCAAACCGAGCGATACGACCCCCCAGTCCACGCTCCTCCTGGCCGAGGTCGCCGCCGAGTTCCTTCCCCCGGGAGTGCTCAACGTCGTCACGGGCGATCGCACGACGGGGGCGGCGATGATCGAGCACCCGACTCCGCAGATGGTCTCCATCACCGGATCGGTGCGCGCGGGGATGGAGGTCGCGAAGAGCGCGGCATCCGATCTGAAGAGGGTTCACCTCGAACTCGGAGGCAAGGCGCCCGTCGTGGTCTTCGACGACGCGGATATCGAGAGGGCCGTCGAGGGGATCGGGATCGCCGGATACTTCAACGCCGGCCAGGACTGCACGGCGGCGACGCGAGTGCTCGTGCACGAGAGCGTGCACGATCGCTTCGTCGACGCCCTCACGGCGTGGGCCGGCGAGAACGCGCGCACGGGCGCCCCCGACGACGAGCGGGCGTTCTTCGGAGCGCTCAACAACGCCGACCAGTTCGGTCGCGTGCGATCGGTCATCGACGACCTGCCCGCGCACGCCGACGTGACCGTCGGCGGCCGGAGGCAGGGTGAGAGGGGCTACTTATTCGAGGCGACCGTCGTCACCGGACTCGAGCAGAGCGACGCCGCGATCCAGAACGAGATCTTCGGCCCGGTCATCACGGTGCAGAGATTCACCGACGAAGCGCAAGCGCTCCGGTGGGCCAACGACGTGCACTACGGGTTGGCGTCGTCGGTCTGGACACGCGATCACGGTCGCGCGATGCGGTTCGCCAAACGCCTCGATTTCGGGTGCGTGTGGATCAACACCCACATCCCCCTCGTGGCCGAGATGCCCCACGGTGGCTTCAAGCACTCGGGGTATGGAAAAGACCTCTCGTCCTACGGATTCGAGGACTACACGCGCGTCAAGCACGTGATGTCGTACATCGGCGAGTAGGCCGACCGTAGGCTGATCGGATGCGGCCAGCCGATTTCGACGACGACACCGTTCTCGTGCCGCGAGCGCCGGGCACCGAGCGCGGCACCGGTGCCCCCGCCGAGTTCGACGAGGACACCGTCATCCGACCTGCCGTCGCGCCGGTTTCCACCGCGGTTCCGGTTCCGTCCCCGCTTCCGCTCCCGCCCGTGGTGCCGGTTCCGCGGTCTGCGACCCGCGTGCCGCCGGGCAGGATCGACGACTCGCGAGCCCCGATCGCCGCGTACCGGTGGAGTCTCAACGATGGCCCCGCGCGATCACTCGATCGCCCTGTTCTCGTGGGACGGGCACCGCGTCTGCCCCGCGTGGTCGACGACGTGGTCCCCGTGCTCGAGACCGTCACGTCGCCGGGAAAACTGGTCTCGTCGACCCACGTGAGGCTCGAACGACAGGGGGCGTCCGTCGTCGTCACCGACCTGAGGTCGACGAACGGTACGCTGGTGACCTCTCCGGGAGCTGTGCGAGTGGCTCTCGGCCCGGGGGACTCGATCGTCGCCGTCCCCGGGACTCTCATCGACATCGGTGACGAGAACGTCATCGAGATCCTCCCGATGGAGAGAGTCCGACCCTCAGACCCCCCGCTCGAAAGGCTCTTTCCTTGACGCAAATCGGCCGCTCAGGGCGACACACCCTGACCATCCCGGGAACGGCCGACGACTCGTTGTCGCTCTCCTGGGGATCCGCCACCGATATCGGTCGCAAACGTCAGCTCAACGAAGACAGCTACCTCGCGCAGTCGCCGTTCTTCGTCGTCGCCGACGGCATGGGCGGGCACTCGTCCGGCGACGTCGCGAGCCGCGCGGTCGTGACGCGCCTCTCACAGGTCGATTCGAAGGACTTCGCCGAACCTGAGGAGATCTTCACGGCCCTCAAGCTCGCGACCGAAGACATCGCGCTCGCCGCGGACGACGACGATCGGGGCGTCGGCACGACGGCGACGGGCGCCGTGCTCACGGTGCACGGGGGAGAGGCCTACTGGGCCGTCTTCAACATCGGCGACTCCCGGGTCTACCAGTTCGAGAACGGCGAGCTCAAACAAGTGACCGTCGACCACTCGGTCGTGCAGGAGCTCGTCGATGCGGGCCTCATCTCGAAAGAGGATGCCGAGTTCCACCCCGACAGCAACGTCATCACGCGCGCCGTGGGATTCAACGCGCTCCCCGTCGCCGACCTGTGGATGATCCCCGTGCGCGCCGGCCTCCGTTTGCTCGTGTGCTCGGACGGACTCACGCGCGAGGTCGATGACGACGAGATCGCCGACCTCCTCGCCGAGGGCCCCGATCCGCAAGACGCCGCCGAGGCCCTCGTGGCCGCCGCCCTCGAGTCGGGTGGCCGCGACAACATCACGAGCGTCGTCGTCGACATCGTGTCGAGCGTCTCGACGGGGGAGTTCGAACTCGAGAACACGCTTCCGAAGCAGACTCCGTCGGACTGAGCGGACGCGGATGTCGCGACCCCCGTTCTGGGGGTCGGCGCGCGGGTCGCGCCGGCCCTCCACCGGGGTCGCACAACCGCACCGTCGGTAGAATGAGGGACCTGTCGGTGTGCTCGCGACGATCGTCGTGGTGCGCCGACGCAACACGAGGCGGAGGGGCGTAATGGCCAGACGTCTGCCGTCGACGCCCCCGGTCCTCCCGGGCTTCACACACGTGCACCTCCTCGGTTCGGGAGGGTTCGCCGACGTGTTCCTCTACGAGCAGAACATGCCGAGGCGTCAGGTCGCGGTGAAGGTCATGCTGAGCGAAGTGGTCGACGACCACGTGCGGGACATGTTCAAGGCCGAAGCCAACGTCATGGCGCAATTGAGCGCGCATCCCTCGATCCTCACGGTCTATCACGCGAGTGTGTCGTCCGACGGACGCCCCTACCTCGTGATGGAGTTCTGCTCGTCGTCGCTCACGGAGCGCTATCGCAAGCAGCCCATCCCCGTGCCCGAGGTGCTCCGCATCGCCATCAAGGTCGGGAGCGCGATCGAGACGGCGCACCGCGCGGGCGTGCTTCATCGCGACATCAAGCCGTCCAACATCCTGACCACCGCGTACGGCCACCCCGTGCTCTCCGACTTCGGGATCGCGACGACCCTCGGGGAGTCCGACACGGTCGAGGCGATCGGCATGTCGATCCCCTGGTCGGCCCCCGAGGTCTTGCGCGACGACACCGCGGGCACGATCGCGAGCGAGGTCTGGTCGTTCGGTGCGACGGTCTATTCGCTGCTCGCCGGACGCTCTCCCTTCGAGGTCGCGGGTGGGTCGAACAAGTCCGCGGACCTCATGGCGCGGGTCGCGAAAGCGAAGGTGCCCCCGATCGGTCGACCGGATGTGCCCGCGAGTCTCGAGCGAGTGCTGCACCGTGCGATGTCGCGACGCCCCGAAGACCGCCCCGGTGCGATGATCGAGATCGTGCGCGAGCTTCAAGCGGTCGAGATGGAACTCGGCGTGAACCAGACCGCGGTCGAGGTCGCCGTCGACGACTGGGCCCTCACGACCGTCACCGATTCGGAAGACCGCACGCTCATCCGCGCGGCCGCGACATCCGTTCCCGCGGCGTCCGACCGACGCGCTCGACGTCGCGCTGCCGCGCGCGGAGGCATCGCCGTCGAGTCGAACCCCGACACCTCGATGGTCTCGGGACCCGCCTCGCGGAGCACCGCGACGAAGACCGGCCTCGGGCGCACAGGCGTTCGTTCCGTGACCTGGGCGATCGTCGCCGTCGTCGTCGCGGTTCTCGCGGTCGGCGGAGTCACGACGGCGACCCTCCTCGATTCGGCGTCGGACGACATCCCGCGCGTGACCGACATCGCTGCGGTGACGACGGCGACATCCGTCGAGTTCTCATGGGACGACCCGGGGCTCCGCCCGTCGGACAGCTACCAGATCACGACGTCCGATCAGACGTCGAGCATCCAGTCGAGCCCGCGCTTCACGGTCGCGTCGATGGGCGAAGACCGCGTGTGCATCGTCGTCGCCGTCAATCGCGACGGGAAGAACGGCGAAGAGAGCGCCGAGAAATGCGTGGACCTCAGCTAGTGCGGCGCGAACATGGATAGGCGGCGACCCGCCATGAGCAGGTCGCTCGGGTGGACGGTCGCGAGCGGAGTCGTCATCGCGGCTCTCGTCGGTACCCTCGCCGTGGTCTCCGACGGATACGAGGCCCAGCGCTTCGACCTCGGCGACGGCTCGGTGTGGGTCGCGAACGGGGGCGAGAGCGTGGTGGGCCGGGCCAACACCCAGATCGCGGCGCTCGACACCGTCGTCGAGACACCGGGCAACCAGCTCGATGTGCTGCAGTCGGGAGCGACGGTGCTCGTCGCCGACGGGGCCAACGCGACGCTCGGGATCATCGACCCCGCGAGCGCCGAGATCGTCGAGAGCATTCCGCTGCCGCCGCAAGCACCCGAGGTTCTGCTCGAGGGCGACACCATCGTCATCCACAGTCCGCCCACGGGAGGCGTGTGGATCCGCTCGATCGCCGATCTCGCCTCCTTCGACAGCGAGGTCGAGCCCGACCTCAGTCTCGGCGCCGATTCCCTCGTGTCACTCGAGACCGACGGCACCCTCGCGGCTTTCTCGAGCGACGCGCGCGAGGTCTACACGCTCGACGCGGGCGAGACGGATGCTGTCGAGCAGACGTGGGACGCCGACTTCGGTGACGCCTCGAGCGAGCTTTCCCTCACGACCGTGGGCGACCGCTGGGCCCTCCTCGACGCGAACTCGAACACGATGCTTCTCGAATCGGGCGAGGTCGACCTCGAGCCGCTCGTCGGCGAGGGCACGGCCGTGGTGCAGAACGCGAGCTCGACGGGTTCCGCGGTGCTCGTGGGCTTCGACGGGGGGCTGATCTCGATCCCCCTCTCGGGAGGTGACCCTGTACAACTCGTCGAGGACAGAGCCGGCGCGGCCGTCGTCCCCGTCGTCTCGAACGGATGCCGATTCGCCGCGTGGACCGACGGCTCGCTGTGGCGGGACTGCGGCGACGGCGCCGAAGAGTTCGCGCTCGCATCGGTTCCGAGCGGGTCGACGTCTCTCGCCTTCGTCGAGAACGGGCGGCATCTCGTTCTGAACGACCCTCAGGGCGGGGCGTCGTGGGCGGTGCAGTCGTCGGGCGAGCTCATCGACAACTGGGCCGAGCTCATCGCGGATCCGACCGACGACCGGGAGGTCGAGGAGAACGACGACGAGGTGCCGCCGGAGTTCGAGACGGAGCAGGTCGCGCCCGTCGCCGTGGACGACGAGTTCGGAGCGCGCCCGGGCCGCGCGAGCGTTCTGCCCGTGCTTCTCAACGACTACGACCCCAATGGCGACGTGCTCGTGATCGACGCCGTCGACCCGCTCGATCCCGAACTGGGCAGGGTCGACGTCATCAACGACAGGCAACGCCTGCAGATCACCCTCGAGAGCACCGCGACAGGATCGGCGACGTTCGGCTACACGATCTCCGACGGTCGCGGAGGCACGGCGACCGCGACGGTCACCGTGACCGTGAGGTCGCCCGAGGAGAACGGTGCCCCGGAGCAAGTGCGCTCGACGACCGCGTCGGTCGCGAGCGGCGCGAGTGTGACGCGAGCGGTGCTCGGTGACTGGGTCGATCCCGACGGCGACACCTTCTATCTCGCCGGCGCGACGACCGCGGCACCCGACCTCGTCTCGTTCAAGCCCGAGGGAACCGTCGTCATCCAGGAGGGTGGGGCATCCGGATCCTCGCGGACCGTCGGCCTCTCGGTGACCGACGGCACCGATGTGGGGTCGGGTTCGATCGCGCTCACGGTGCGCGATCGCGGTGACGTGCCGATCGTCGCGGATCCGTTCGCGGTGGTCGCCTACGCGGGGCAGGAGCTCCGCATCCGTCCACTCGCCCACGTGCGGGGAGGCACGGGGCAGCTCCGACTGAGCAGTGTTCCCGAGAAGTCGGGGTCGACGGTCGACCTGTCCACGAACTCGGGCTCGTTCACCTTCACGAGCGAGCAAGTGCGCTCGCACATCGTCGACTACGTCGTGACCGATGGTGACGAGACGGCGACGGGCACGGTGCGCGTCGACGTGCAAGCGCCTCCCGACGCCGGTTCGACGCCCATCACGATTCCCAAGACCGTCTTCGTGCGGACCCTCGAAAGCGCCACGCTCCCGGTGGCCTCGACCGACATCGACCCCGCGGGGGGTGTGCTCCTCGTGACGGAGACCTCGGGTGGCGGACCGGGGACCGGTGTCGCGGCGTCGGTCATCGATCAGCGCGATGTTCGCGTGACCCTCACGGCGCCTCTCGACGACGGCCCCGTGACGCTCGGCTACAGCATCACCAACGGCCTCGCGAGCGCCGACGGCACCATCACGGTCGTCGAGATCCCCGCCCCCGAGCGCTTCCAGCCCCCCATCGCAGCAGACGACAGCATCACGGTTCGGGTCGGCGACGTCGTCGACATCCCGGTTCTCGCGAACGACCAGCACCCCGACGACGAGGAGCTCACCCTCAACCCGATGCTCGTGACCGATCTGCCGCGCGAGTCGGGACTCGTCTTCGCGTCGGGGAGCGTGCTGAGATACCTCGCCCCCGGGGACACCGGCAACTTCACCGTCGTCTACGAGGTCGCCGGTCCCGACGGGCAAGTGGCTCAAGCGGAAGTGGCGATCTCGGTGCGCGAGGTCGTCGTGTCGACCAACGAGGCGCCGACACCCTCGCGTGTCGTCGCGCGGGTCTCTGCGGGCGAGACCGTGCGGGCGCGCATCCCCCTCGCGGGAATCGATCCCGACGGCGACTCCGTGCAATTGCTCGGCCAGGAGTCGAGCCCCGAGAAGGGCTCGGTCACCGATGTCGGGCCCGACTACATCGAATACCTAGCGGGCGAGTATTCGGCGGGAACGGATCAGTTCAGCTACACGGTCATCGACGCCCTCGGTGCTCGCGCGACGGGAACCGTGCGCATCGGCATCAGCCCGGCGACCGACACGGTGCGCAACCCCGTGACCGTGGAGGACGAAGTGACGATCGCCCCGGGTAAGACCGTGTCGATCCGCCCCCTCGAGAACGACTTCGATCCCGACGGCGGTGTTCTGAGCGTCGCCGCGGTCGAGGCCAACACCGACGACATCGTCGCGGAGATCGACGGTGACGTCGTCGTCGTGACCCCGCCGGAGGAACCGGGGCGCTACGGGCTCGTCTACACGGCCCAGAACGAGCTCGGCGGTTCGGAGTCGAACTTCATCACCGTCGTCGTCGACCCCGACGCCCCGCCGTCGTACCCCGTCGCGAGCGACACCGTGCTCGGTCTGTCCGACATCCTCGATCGCGACGAGGTGACGGTGGATGTGTTGCGCAACGTGTTCTTCGCCGACGGCAGTGTCCGGTCGCTCGAGGTCTCACTCCTCCCGGGGTTCGAGCAGAACGCCGTCGTGACCGACGGGGACCGCATCACCGTCGAGGTGGCCGACGAGCGCCAGATCATCCCCTTCGCGGTCGCGAACCCCGACGACCCGACGATCGTCGCCTACGCCTTCGTTCGGGTTCCCGGGCTCGACGACTCGCTTCCCCAGCTCGATCGCACGGCGTCCGCCCTCTCGGTCGTGAGCGAGGAGACGATCGAGATCGACATCAACGACCACGTCATCGCGGCGGGGGGTCGCGAGGTGCGGCTCGTCGACGCGGCATCCGTGCAGGCGACGAACGCCGACGGTGCCGAGCTCGTCGTCGACGGCACGACCCTGCGGTTCACCTCGGAGGACACCTTCTTCGGCCCCGCCTCGATCTCGTTCCAGGTGACCGACGGCGAGGACGCCGACGATCCCGACGGTCGCGAGGCGACGATCGTGTTGCCTATCACCGTGACTCCGCGCGAGAACCAGCCGCCGGTATTCGCGGGAGCGAGTCTCGAGTTCGAACCCGGCGAATCGCGCTCGTTCGACCTCGTGAGGCTCACGACCTACCCCTACCCCGACGACACAGACGAACTCGCCTACTCCGTCGTCTCGGCGCCGCCCGAGGGCTTCGACTTCCGGATCACCGGGTCGAGCCTCGAGATCACCGCGGATGCCGACGCCCGCACGGGTTCGCGAGCGTCGCTCGCGGTCGGCGTGCGCGACGAGGTCTCGGAGGGGCGGTCGGGGCGCATCGAGCTCGCCGTCGTGAGATCGACGCGGCCCCTTGCGCAACCCGCATCCGATTCGGTCGTCGCACCGCGGGGCCGCACGACGGTCGTCGACGTTCTCGCGAACGACTCCGCGACCAACCCCTTCCCGGGGGAGCCCCTACGCGTCGTCTCGATCCGCGGCCTGTCGGGTGCGGCGCTGCCCGACGGCGTGCGAGTGACTCCGAGCGCGGACAACAGCCGTCTCTCGGTCACCGTCGATGACGCCGCGGCACCGATCGATACGAACCTGCAGTACGAGGTCGCCGACGTCACGGGAGACGAGAGCCGGTACGTCTTCGGGCGGGTGCGGATCTCGGTTCAGGATGTCCCCGACGCCCCCGTCGCGCCGACGCGGGCCGACGGCGGCTACGAAGAGGGCCAATTGACCCTGCGACTCACGGCGCCGCAATCGAACAACTCGCCCATCGCGGGATACGAGGTGCGCAGTTCGAGCAACGGCGGCTACTCGCGAGACTGCGGAACGGCGCTCCGGTGCGTGCTGACCGACCTCGAGCCCGGCGCGCGCTACTCCTTCACGGTCGTCGCGAGGAACGCGATCGGCGAATCGGAGTCGAGCCCCGCGAGCGAGCTCCTCGCGGCCGACTACCTCCCCGCTGCGCCGACGTCGGTGACCGCTCGACCGTCAGCGTCGAACCCGTCGGGTGGGGCGCTGCAGATCTCCTGGTCCGCCGTGCCGCGACCGAGCAGGGGAACGGATGTCGACGGCTACACCGTGCGCGTCACCGGGCCGGGAGTCGACTACACGACGACCGCGTCGCGAGGGACGACGTCGATCACGACGAGCGGCGATCGCTCCTTCGCGGCGAACACGCAATACGTCGCGACCGTCTACGCCTTCAACCGGGCGCAAGTGATCAGCGACGCCGACTGGCGCCGCACCTCCTCGGCCCCGGTCACGACCGTCGGTCCGCCGTCGCAGACGACCGGCGGGGTGTCGGCTGTCCTCACGGGCCGCTCCGGCGATATCCGGGTCACGTGGGGCTCGAGTTCGCCGAACGGGGCCCCGGGAGTGGACTACTCCGTCGGGCAGTTCGCCCCGGATCAGACCGTTCCGAGCTCGTGTGCCTCGGGAGCGGACCACCCCGGGGTCGCTTCGGGTGCTGCGGGAGTGGCGTCCGGCTGGGTCGACTCGGCGGCTCGGGACGGTTCGAGATACGTCTACGTCGTGTACGCCGACAACGGGCTGTTCTGCACGCCGACGGTCTCCGGCGCGGTTGAGAGCAAGGTCGCTCCGGGCGCCCCGAGCGCTTCGGTGGCCCTCGCGGCCAACGGGGGAACCCCGGGAGCGGGCCAGCTCGACATCCGCGTCGACGGACTCACGGGCGGGACGGGCATCACGGCGCGCTTCGAGGCTCGAGTGGGCGGCGGACCGTGGACGTCGGTGAGCGCCGGCAGCTTCCTGACATCGGCCGCGAACGCGAGTGTCTACGGCGCACCGCAGACGGTGGAGTTCCGCGGGTGCCGTGACAGCAGCGCCGATTTCTGCGGCGCGCCCTCGAGCGGGGAGACCCTGACCCCGATCAACGCTCGTGCCTCCCTCGTCTCGTGCAGCCCCGGCAGCACGCCGACCGCGTCGGCCCCCCGGAACGCGGGGAGCCCGGCGGTGCGCTACCTCTATCAGTTCAACGACGGGGGAGTATTGGGCGACTGGAGCGCATGGGTCGAGTCGACGGACGCGAGTGCCATCGTGCCCGATCCGGCGCTCCTCGGAACCGGGGTCACCCGGGCACGAGTGCAGGCCGTCGTGACCGTGGACGGCGGCGAGAGCTTCCGCGACGAGGGACACGACGAAGCGGAGTGCCGATGACGACAGCGACAGCGACAGTGACGATGAAGACAGCACCTGACGAACGACGAAAGACGGCCTCATGACGATGACTCCCGAACAAGCGGGTTGGTTCGCAGCGAATTTCACGAGACTCGTCTCCAACGTCGAGTCGGTGCTGCTCGGCAAGACTCTCGTCGTGCGGTTGTCGTTCACCGCCCTGCTCTCCGAGGGCCACCTCCTCCTCGAGGACTTTCCCGGAACCGGCAAGACGTCGCTCGCGCGGGCGATGGCGCAGACCGTCGCTGGCGTCAACAGTCGCATCCAGTTCACCCCCGATCTGCTCCCCGGAGACATCACGGGAGTGAGCATCTACGACCAGCGCTCGGGGTCGTTCGACTTCCACCGCGGACCGATCTTCGCCGACATCGTGCTCGCGGACGAGATCAACAGGGCGAGCCCGAAGACCCAGTCCGCGCTCCTCGAAGTCATGGAGGAGGGGCGGATCACGGTCGACGGCGTCACCCACGACGTCGGATCGCCCTTCATGGTGATCGCAACCCAGAACCCCATCGAGCAAGCGGGCACCTACCGTCTGCCCGAGGCACAACTCGACCGCTTCATCATGAAGACCTCGATCGGTTACCCGGATCACGCGTCGACCATCCGCATCCTCGAGGGGGCAGGCGCTCGCGCCCACGACACCGTCGTGCCCGCCGTCGCGACCTCGGAGACCATCACGAGCATGGCCGCCCTCGCGCGCACGGTGCACGTCGACCCGTCGATCAACGACTACGTCTCGCGCCTCGTCGAAGCGAGTCGGGGCGCCGTCGAGGTGCGGCTGGGCGTCTCGGTGCGTGGTGCGCTCGCGCTCATCCGCACGGCCAAGACCCTCGCGGCGGCGTCGGGGCGACACTACGTCGTTCCCGACGACATCAAGGTGCTCGCCGAACCGGTGCTCGCCCACCGCCTCGTGCTCGACGCCGAGGCGGAGTTCGACGGGGTCACGACCGCGAGCATCGTGAGTCAGTTGCTCCTCGAGACCCCTCCGCCGAGCGATCGGCAAGCGGTGTGACGCCGAAGGGCATCACCGAGCAGCGACGCGCCGACGACAGCGCACTCCCGGCCCCCCTCACCCGCTCTCGCGTCGACGGCGCGACAGCGACCCCGGGGGGCGCCGCCGGACTCACGAATGCGCGATCGCGCATCGTCGGTGACCGCACCGGGCTCCTCGCCGACATCGTCGTCGCGCTCGTGCGATCGGCTCGCGCGACACGCACCGCCCTGGGTCGCGCCGCCCACGGCATCGCGGATGTCGTGACACCCCTCGGATGGGCGATGGCCGTCGTGGCCCCGCTCGCCCTCCTCGCCGGATACGCGCTCGGGTGGCTCGAGCTCGTCGTCATCGGGTTCGCGAGCGTCATCCTGCTCGCGGTCGCGACGATCTACCTCATCGGTCGCACGACCGTCACGATCGAGATCGAGACGCCGATCGACCACGTCGTCGTCGGTGATCCCGCGGCGGGCACGATCGTCGTGCGCAACCCCGCGTCGCGACGGGTGCTCGGCACACAGATAGAGATCCCCGTGGGCGACGGCGTCGTCGCCGTCGCGACTCCGAGCATCGCGGGCGGCGGCAGTTTCGAGCACCGCTTCGATGTTCCGAGCTCCCGACGCGGAATCGTCTCGATCGGTCCCGTGCGCTCGGTTCGAGCCGACCCTCTCGGACTCGTGCGTCGCGACATCGTGTGGGAGGGGGCTCGCGAGCTCTACGTGCACCCGCGAACCGTGCGGCTTCCGAGCACGAGCACCGGCCTCATCCGCGATCTCGAGGGCAAACCGACGAGAGACCTCACCAACAGCGATGTGTCGTTCCACGCCTTGCGCGAGTATGTGCCCGGAGACGAGCGCCGCTACATCCACTGGAAGAGCACGGCCAAGACCGGCACCCACATGGTGCGGCAGTTCGAGCAGACCCGGCGCAGCAGGCTCGTCGTCGCGCTGAGCCTGTCGACGGGAGACTACGCCGACGTCGGCGAATTCGAGATGGCGGTGAGCGCGGCGGCGTCACTCGGACTCCGCGCCATCCGCGACGCGCGCGACGTCGCGGTCGTCGTCGGCGACGTGACCCCCGCGTTCGCGAAGCGCAAGGTCCTCGGAATCACGAGCCTCCCCGCGGCGAGCCCCCGACGACTCCTCGACTCGCTCTCCGGGGTCGAGCGCGAGGAATCCGCGCTCGGGATGCTCGACACGGCGGCCCTCGCCGCTGACTCGGTGCCCGGCATCTCCGTCGCCTTCCTCGTGTGCGGGTCGACGCCGACCGTCGGCGAACTGCGGGCGGCATCCGTGCACTTCGCTCTCGACGTCGAGGTCGTCGCGGTCGTGTGCGACCCCGAGGCGAGCCCCGGACTGCGCCGGATCGCGGGGCTCACGGTGCTCACGATCGGCTACCTCGACGACCTGCAGCGATCGCTCTCGAGATCGGCGGCGGCGTGAGACGGCGACGGGGTATCGATCGCGCCTACATCGCGACGACCACAGCGTTCGCGTGGCTGTGCGTCGCGATCGCCGCGACCGCGTTCTGGCCCGTCTACGAGTCGTTCCAGTTCGTTCTCGTCGTCGCCGTGACGACGGTCGTCGCGACCGTCATCGCCGTCACGGCCGCCGTCTATCGGCTGCCGGCCCACGTCGTCGGACTCGCTGTCGTCGGAGCCTACGCCGTTCTCGGAGTGCCCCTCGCCGTGCCGAGTCGGGCGCTCTACGGCGTCTTCCCGACCCTGCAGGGTCTGCGCGATCTCGCCGTCGGAACAGCCACGAGCTGGAAGCAGCTCGTCACGGTGACGCTCCCCGTGGGCAGTTTCGAAGCCCTCCTCGTGCCCGTCTTCCTCCTCACCCTCCTCGTCGTCACGATCACGATGTCGGTCGCGCTCCGGTCGACGAAGCCTGCGTGGGCGGCTCTCGGTCCCGTCGTGCTCTTCCTCACGGGAATCGCCTTCGGATCGGCCGTCGCGTTCCTCCCGTTCGTGCTCGCCCTCGCACTCACCGCGGCGACTCTGCTCTGGCTCACGTGGTCACGCGCGCGCCGGTCCATCGTCGGCCGGAGCGCGGCATCCGGCGAGAACTCGGCCGCGTCGGTGCGCCCCGTGCCGATGCGCACTCTCCTCGCGGCCGTCGCGATCATCGCGGTCGCGGCCGGAGGGTCGGTCGCCGCCGCGACGGCCGTGCCGCCGACGGCGGAACGCGAGGTCGTGCGCACCGCGGTCGAGCAACCGTTCGACCCTCGCGACTACCCGAGCCCGCTCAGCGCATTCCGGAGGTATCTCGAGCCGGGTGCGGCGTCGACCGAGATGGCGAGCGTCGACGGGCTCGAGCAGGGTGATCGCCTCCGCATCGCGACCCTCGACAGCTACGACGGCATCACCTATTCGGTCGGGAGCGATCGCGTCGCGAGCGCCTCGGGAACCTTCTCTCTCGTGCCGTTCGAGTTCGATCAGTCGGCAGTCGAGGGCGACCCCGTCGACATCGAGGTCACGATCGGAGCGTACGAGGGCGTCTGGGTTCCGACCGTCGGGCAACTCGAGAGCGTGAGATTCACGGGCGCGGGGGCGGGAGCGCTCCGTGACTCGTTCTACTACAACGACAACTCGGGCACGGCCGCGTCGCTCGCCGAGCTCGACGACGGCGACCGGTACGCGCTCAGCGGCGTGGTCCCCAAGGGCTCCGAGTCCGCGGATGTCTCGGACCTCACGCCGGGAACCGCGACGCTGCCTCGGGCTACCGCCCTTCCCGACGAACTCTCCGTGGCGCTCGACCGCTACGTCGACGGTGTCGAGAGCGCGGGCGACCGCCTCGAGGCGGCGCTCGACGGGCTTCGTGCGGAGGGATACGTCAGCCACGGGGTGGGCGACGACGAGCCGTTCAGCAGATCGGGTCATTCGGCCGATCGACTGACCGAGCTGTTCACGGCGACCCCCATGGTGGGCGACGAAGAGCAGTACGCCGTCGCGGCGGCTCTCATGGCCCGCGAACTCGGCTTCCCGGCGCGCGTCGTGATGGGATTCGTTCCCGAGGTGACGTCGGCGACGACGGTCGTGCGGGGCGACGACGTGAGCGCGTGGATCGAGGTCGATACGGCCGAGAACGGGTGGGTGACGCTCGACCCGACCCCCCTGGAGCGCGAGATCCCCGACGAAGTGGTCGAGGAACCCACGCAGGTGGCTCGGCCGCAGTCACCCGTGCAACCGCCTGTCGACGACCAGGATCAGCTCGATGATCAGGTGCCTCCCGACACCCTCGACGACGACACCGAGGAGGATGACGGCGTGCTCGCGTGGCTCGCTTTCGCCGGCACGGTGCTCGCGTGGTTGCTCGTGGCGGCCGCGATCATCGCGGCTCCGTTCCTCGCGATCGTGGGTGCCAAGGTGCGCCGGCGGATTCTGCGCCGCCGCAGTGCCGAACCCGTCGAGGCGGTGACCGCGGGGTGGCGCGAGTTCGAAGACGCGGTCGTCGATCACGGGTTCGACCCTCCGGCCTCGGCGACGCGGTCGGAACTCGCCGCCGTCGTGCCCGGGGGACAGGCGGGCGCCGTCGCCGCCGCAGCGGACCGCGCGGTCTTCTCGCCCACCGGGGCGAGTAGAATCGATGCTGATCAGGTGTGGCGCGCGGTGGACGAATTGCGAGCGGATCTGGATCGGGGGCTCACCCGTCGCGAGCGTTTCGCCGCGGCGGTGTCACTGCGGTCATTCGATTCTCGACGCGGCGCGCGCACGACAGACGAGCCGAGGCGGAGCAGATGAGGTGCGCAGCGTGCGGTGACGAGGTGCCCGAGGGCGCGTTGTTCTGCGGGGAGTGCGGACGCTCGGTGAGCGCCGCCGATTCCCGCGCTGTCGGCCGCCCGCCTGTCGCCACCGAACGGGGAACGATCGGGGGGCTCATCCTCAGCCCGCCGGACGACGCGGGATCCACCGCCGCGGGCGACACGTGTTCGCGATGCGGCGAACCCGTCGGGGTGCACGACATCTTCTGCGGTGAGTGCGGTCATGTCGTTCGCGCGTCGAGTCTCGGATCGTCCCGCGCGGGAGACACGGCGATCATCGACCCCGGCGAGCTGCGGGTGCGTCGAGTGGCGGCAGACGACCGCGCGGCGGCAGGCGATCGTGTCGACCCGGCCGGGTCCGAGCGGTCACCTGCACCTACACCTGCGCCCGAGCCCGCACCGGAGCCAGCTCCTGAACGCGCACCCCGCGCGGATTCCGGTCGACGTTCTGCGGGGTCACCGCTCATCCAGCCCCCACCGCCCGCCGATCCTCCCCGCCTTCCCCCCTCCCTCCCCTCGCGATCGACCCCTCGACCGTTCGTCGCTCCTGTAGCGGCCCCGTTCGTTCCGTCGAGCGACGACGGAGACGACATCGACGATCTCGAGGCGACGCGCATCGTGTCGTCCCGGCGTGGTGGCGAGAGACTCATCCTGCAGTTCAGTACCGGCGAGAGTGTGACGATCACGGGGTCCGCGCTCGTCGGCCGCAACCCGCGCCCCGAGCCGGGCGAGCACTTCGACCACATCGTCAGGGTGCTCGATCCGTCGAGGTCGGTGTCGAAGACACACCTGGAGATCGGTCAGGAGTCCGGTGTCGTCTGGATCCGCGACCGCTACTCCGGAAACGGGTCCGTCGTGCGGGAACCCGAGCGCCCCGCCGTGCGCTGTGACGCGGGAAAACGCTACCGGATCGAACGCGGCACGCGCATCGACATCGGCGAGCAGTTCTTCATCGTCAGCTGACCTCCCCTCCCGTCCCTCGCGCTTGTCGACGGATTCCGCCGGCTGGCGCGACTCGAAGGGAATGCACCGCGTCATCCGCTCCACTGGGTGAGTGCGTTCTCCCCACTCCCGCCTCGCGCGCCCGGGTCCGACGCCGGAGCCGCGAGTGTCTCCGGCCCTCCGACGCACGACCGGGGTCGTGAGCGCCGATACCGTCGTGCTCCCCGATCCCGTCGTCGAGAGCGCGCCGTACACGTTTCCGGTCCTCGCGACGGTGGCACCGGTTGCGGGATCGCTCGTCATCTGGTCGATCACCTCGTCGCCCTTCGCGCTCGTCTTCGCCGCCCTCGGGCCTCTCGTGGCGCTCGCGAGTTTCGCCGACTCCCGGTGGTCCAGCGCACGCGCCCGTCGGATGGACCGCGCGCGCTTCGCTCTCGAGTCCGAGCTCGCGCGAGAGCACATCGAGAGCGCTCACGACGCCGAGCGGGCACGACTGCTCGCGGAGCACGCTCCCATTCACGCCGTCGTCACGAGCGAGCGGCACGATGACGGCGCGTGGCCCCCGCTCGATCACTTCCGCCCCCCGCCGCTCGATGACGGGAGGCCGGGGCCGCTGCTCGTCTCCGTGGGTGCGGGGATCATCCGATCGACCATCAAGATCGAGACGAGTGCCGCCCGCCGAACGACCGGCGATCCCCTCATCGACGAGCTCCGGCGCGCTGCTGGCTCGCTCGAACGCGCTCCCGTCGTCGTCGACGCGAGCGCGGGGATCGCGATCCTCGCGCGCCCGATCGTCGCGACGGCGGTGGCTCGCGCGATCGTCGCGCGGATTCTGCACCGGGTCGATCCCGCGAGCGCCGTCATCGCCGTCTCGGGCGACACCGAGGGGGAGTGGGACTGGCTCCGGGAGGGGCCGCACCGCGTGGCGTTCGAGCCGACAGGCACACGGACTCGGGGTCTGTCGATGACGGTGATCACCGTGACGGCAACGGCGCGGTCATCACGCGAGTCCGGCGGGGGAGCGGACCTCGTCGCGGTGTTCGTGCCGCGACCGGGTGCCGGGCACGCGACGCCCGGGGTGCCGCGGACTGCCGCCCGGATCCTGCTCGAGTCGCGCCGCGCTCACCGGGGCGCCGTGATCGACCGTGGTGTCGTGGTGGTTCCGTCACGTGGTGGCGGCGACGCGCCGACCGAGGTCGCATTCGATCTCGTGGGCGTCGACGAAGCCGTCGCGTTCGCGCGCTCTCTGCGCTCACGGTGGGAGAGCGAGGCCGGCGCGAGCGCGATCCGCGAGCTGCCCACCGTCGTGGGACTCGCGGACGCTCGCGCCGCGGCGCCGGGGATTCCCGCCGATATCGATACCGGCACCGGCACCGGCTCCGGGACCGCGGCATCCGCGACCCTCGCGTGCGCCATCGGTGTGCGGTCGACGCCTCACGGCCAGCCCCAACCCTGGATCGTCGATCTCGTGCACGACGGCCCTCACGCCGTGATCGGCGGCACGACGGGAAGCGGCAAGAGCGAACTACTCGTCTCGTGGATCGTCTCGATGTGCACGAGCTATCCGCCGGCGTGCGTCACGGTGCTTCTCGTGGACTTCAAGGGCGGCGCGGCGTTCGATCCCGTGCGCGGGTTGCCCCACTGCGTCGGAGTCGTGACCGATCTCGATCGGGTGGCGGCGAAAAGAGCCCTCGAGAGCCTTCGAGCCGAAGTCCACGTGAGGGAGCGAGCCCTGCTCGCCGCCGGGGCGAAGACGATCGACGCTGTGCCGCCGTCGACGGCCCTTCCCCGACTCGTGATCGCGGTCGACGAGTTCGCCGCCCTCGCCCGCGACTTCGTCGAGTTGCACGACCTGTTCACCGATCTGACCGCACGGGGGCGCTCGCTCGGCATCCACCTCATCCTCTGCACTCAGCGCCCCGCCCACTCTCTCAAAGACGCGATCATGGCCAATTGCTCGCTGCGCATCTCTTTGCGCGTGACGAGCGCGGCAGACAGCTCGGCGGTGGTCGGCACTCCGGATGCGGCGACCCTGCCCCGCAGACCCGCGGGCCGCGCACTCGTGAGCGCGGCGCTCGAGCCCCCCGAGACCGTGCACGTCGCCTCGACCTCCGACGCGGACATCGCCCGCGCTCGGGCCGCCTGGCCGGGGTCGGCGCGGCCGAGGAGGCCGTGGTGCGACCCTCTTCCGGGCCGGATCTCGATCGACGAGGTGCGCGCGCTCGGGTCGGGTCACGACGACGAGCCGGCCGGGTCGAGCACGATCGGGCTCCTCGACGTGCCGGAGGAACAGGATCAACCGGCGGCCCGCTGGCACGCTGAGGTGGACGGCGCGCTCCTCGTGCTCGGTTCGGCGCGCTCCGGCAAGACGACGGCCCTCCGCGCCCTGCGACCCGTGACCGGGGAGAGGCTCTGGGTCGAGACCGACACCGAGGCGGCGTGGGACGTCGTGTCAGAACTGGCGGCGGCGATCGCCGAGGGGTCACAGCGCCCCGCGCTCCTCGTCGTCGACGACCTCGACGCCCTCATCGCATCCTTCGGGCGCGAGCACGAGGCGGAGTTCGTCGACAGACTCGCGACCGTCATCCGGTCGGGGGCGCGGTGGTCGATCCACGTGGCGCTCGGCGCCCAGCGCGCGAGTCCCGCGATCTCCGCTCTCGTCGCTCTGTGCGGCTCGACCCTCCTGCTGCGCGCGAGCTCAGCTCACGAACACGTGCTGTGGGGCGGCCGCAGCGAGGACTACGACGGCCGTGCGAACCCCGGCCGGGGAATCTGGCGAGGTCACGCCGTTCAGATCGTGCACGACGGCCCGCCCGCGGTCCCGGTCGCCCATCATGTGCACGAGATCGCCTTCGACCGGGCGCGGACGACGGCCGTCGTGACGACGCGCCGGGCCGAGATGAGTCGGCGCCTCGCGGGCGTCGAGGGGGTGAGGGTCGTCGACCTCGCGTCCGTCGTCGGAGCAGAGCGTGATGCTCGCCCGCCGCGCGTGACGAACACGGCCTCCCCGGACGCCCCCGGAAGTGACATCGACGTGCAGCACGCGGGAGTGCACTCGATCGTCATCGGAGAGCCGGAGCAGTGGTTCGCCGCGGGAGCGGTTTTGAGCGCGATGCGCGGGCGCGTGACCCTCGTCTTCGATCACTGCTCGTCGAGCGAGTACCGCTCACTCGCCCGCTCGACGGTCGCGCCGCCTCCCCTCGACGGCGCGCGGGGGAGGGTCTGGTCGATCGACGAGAGCGGGCGAACCCGTCGCGCGCGATTGCCCGGGCCCGCCGACGGATGATCCGTGTCCAGTCGACGGCATCAATCCGCCCGACGGTGTGGATCCGGCCCGAGACGCGTGAATCCGTGGTGGAACACCGCCCACAGAGCGGATTTCGTGAAATCTTTGTTTCGATATGGCGCATACGGTCATCCGCACCCACCTCCGCCGCGAGCGGTATGCCACTATCAGTCAACACGGATCGTCGCCGATCCGAATCACTCACCCCCATGTGAAGGAGTGTTGACCATGACCAGACCGCTTCCTCGGGACCCCGTCATCCGCGAACTCGTCGTGCGAGCGCAGCGGGCTCAGCTCAGCCGTCGCGGTCTCCTCGGTGGTCTCGGTGTGGGCGCCGCCGCGCTCACCCTCGCCGCGTGCTCGCCGACCGGCTCGAGTGCTCCGACGGCGGCGACCGACGACTCCGACACCGACCCGACTCTCGCGTGGGCCAACTGGGCCGCATACATCGACGAGGACGACAACGGGGACTACCCGACCCTCGAGCGCTTCCAAGACGAGACCGGCATCGCCGTGACGTACGACATCGCCGTCGACGACAACAACACCTACTACGGCAAAGTGCGCGACCAGCTCCAGCTCGGTCAAGACATCGGCGCCGACCTCGTGTGTCTGACCGACTGGATGGTCAACAGGCTCATCAGGCAGGAATACGTGCAAGAGCTCGACCTCGACAGGATCCCGAACTCGAGCAACCTCGTCGCATCGCTCCGCAACCCCGACTTCGACCCCGGCCGGCAGTTCTCACTGCCGTGGCAGGGCGGTTTCGCGGGCATCTGCTGGAACAAGGAGAAAGTTCCCGGGGGTCTCGAGTCGGTCTCGGACCTGTGGGACCCGTCGCTG
This sequence comes from Marisediminicola sp. LYQ85, assembly GCF_046600695.1. Taxonomy (NCBI): domain Bacteria; kingdom Bacillati; phylum Actinomycetota; class Actinomycetes; order Micrococcales; family Microbacteriaceae; genus Marisediminicola; species Marisediminicola sp. LYQ85. Next base: position 1,255,049 of record NZ_JBKIWO010000001.1, on the reverse strand, counting down.
CGCGGTCGCGTCGGGGTGCTCTCGGAGATGCGCGACACGATCGGGCTCATCATGCTCGAGAACGGCGTCGACATCAGCGGGGACTTCTCCTCCGACGAGTTCATGGATGCCATCGACGTCTTCTCCCAGCAGGTCGCCGACGGGCAGATCCGCAACATCAAGGGCAACGCCTATCTCGAAGACCTCAAGAGCGAAGACACTCTCGCGGCGATCTGCTGGTCGGGCGACATCACGGTCATCAACGCGGAGGCCGGCGACAAGTGGGAGTTCGCGATCCCGTCGGGGGGAGGAACGCTCTGGAACGACAACTTCGTGGTGCCCATCGGCTCGTCGAAGAAGTCGAACGCCGAAGACCTCATCGACTACTACTACGAGCCCGAGGTCGCGGCGGAGGTCGCCGCCTGGGTCAACTACATCACCCCCGTGGAGGGCGCTCGCGAGGCCGCCGCGGCGATCGACCCCGAACTCGCCGAGAACCAACTCATCTTCCCCGACGCGGACACCTTGGCCCGGGCTTCGATCTTCCGGGGACTCGACGGCACCGAGGAGAGCGACTTCAACTCGGCGTTCCAGGCCGTGCTCCTGGGGTCCTGATGGTCGGGAGTGCTTTCGCCGAGGCGGGGGCCGACCTCGAGCTCGTCGGAATCGAGAAGCGATTCCCGGGTTTCACGGCGATCGAGGACCTCGATCTGCTCATCCCCGCCGGATCGTTCTTCGCCCTCCTCGGCCCCTCGGGGTGCGGCAAGACGACGACGCTCCGGCTCGTCGCGGGCCTCGACGAGGCGACGAGCGGTCGCATCCTCATCGGAGGCGTCGACGTGACCGAGACGAAGCCCTATCAGCGGCCCGTCAACACCGTGTTCCAGAGCTACGCGCTCTTTCCGCACATGAGCATCATCGACAACGTGGCCTTCGGGTTGCACCGCCGCAAGATCCGCGACGCGCGAGACAAAGCGCACGAGGCCCTCAGACTCGTCGAACTCGACCACCTCTCCGCGCGCAAGCCCGCACAACTCTCGGGAGGGCAGCAGCAGCGCGTCGCTCTCGCTCGCGCGATCGTCAACCGGCCGGCCCTGCTCTTGCTCGACGAGCCGCTCGGGGCACTCGATCTGAAGTTGCGCAGGCAGATGCAGCTCGAGCTCAAGAGCATCCAGGAGGAGGTCGGCCTGACCTTTCTGCACGTGACGCACGACCAGGAGGAGGCCATGACGATGGCCGACACCGTGGCCGTGATGAACAAGGGGCGCATCGAGCAACTCGGCGCCCCGTCAGAACTCTATGAGCTCCCGCGCACGGCCTTCGTCGCCAACTTCCTCGGGCAGTCCAATCTCTTCAGCGGTGAGGTGGCCGGGTCGACGTCGACATCCATCTCGGTGGATGTCGACGGCCACCGCGTGACGGTGCCCACGTCACGAGCTCACCGCCACTCGGGCACGATCACGGTGGGGGTCCGACCGGAGAAGCTCCGTCTCTGTGTCGACGAGCCCGCAGCGTCGTCTGGTGTCAACATGCTCGGTCCCGGTCGGGTGATCGACGTCTCGTTCGGGGGAGTGAGCTCGCAGTACCTCGTCGCGATCCCGGGGCTCGACCCCGTGGTCGTGTTCGTGCAGAACACGGGCTACGCGCCGCCGACGGTCGAGGGAACCGAGGTCTGGGTCGAGTGGGATGTCGACCACGGGTTCGGCCTCGAGGACGAGGTCACTCCCGCGCCCCGTTTCGCCGCAGACACCGACACCGCCTCGCTCGCCGTGCAGAAACGGCGCGCGCTCATGTCGGAGCTCGAGGAGTCCTAGCGTGGCTTTCACCGCGTTCTCCACCGCGCCAGCCACGACGGATGCCCCGCGCCGCCGGAGCCGCGTCGCCCTCATACTGTTGCTCCCCGGCATCCTCTACCTGCTGTTGTTCTTCCTCGTCCCGCTCGTCTCCCTCGTGCTCACGTCGCTGCAGGCGCCCGCGGAGTTCGGCGACATCGGGCAGTATCAGTCGGCGTTCCGCTGGGAGAACTACACGGCGGTCGTCGGGCAGTACGGCACCCAGATCGTGCGGTCGTTCGTCTACGCCCTGCTCGCAACCGTCTTCGCGCTGCTCTTCAGCTACCCGCTCGCCTACTTCATCGGGGTCACCGCGAGACCGTGGCCGCTGCTCCAGAAGCTCATGCTCGTGCTCGTCATCGCGCCGTTCTTCATCAGCTTCCTGATGCGCACCCTCGCGTGGAAACAACTGCTGTCGGATGAATCGCCGATCGTCACAGGCCTGAAAGCGCTCTCACTGCTCGCCCCCGACGCCTACGTCACGGGAACGCCCTTCGCGGTCGTCTTCGGTCTGACCTACAACTTCATCCCCTTCATGACCCTCCCGCTGTACGCGGCTCTCGAGCGGCTCGACCTGCGATATCTCGAGGCGGGGAGCGACCTCTACGCGTCGCCCTTCACGACGTTCCGCACCGTGACGGTTCCGCTCTCGATGCCCGGGATCGTCGCGGGGGTCCTCCTCACCTTCATCCCCGCGGCGGGCGACTACGTCAACGCGAGTCGCGAGTTCCTGGGCGGCACCGGCACGGCGATGATGGGCAACGTCATCGAGAGCAACTTCCTCGTGTCGCTCAACTACCCCGCCGCAGCCTCCCTCTCGATCATCCTCATGGCCGTGATCCTCGTTCTCGTGACGGTCTACGTGAAGCGAAGCGGAACGGAGGACCTCCTGTGACGATGCAGCAGGGCGCGGTGCTCACCGACGCCGTCACGACACCCCCGAGACCCCGGCGCGCGCGTCGGAGTCTCTCTCTCGGCCGCTGGCTCCTCCCGGTGTACACGGCTCTCGCGCTGCTGTTCCTGCTCATACCGATCGCTTACACGTTCGTGTTCTCGTTCAATGATTCGGTGAGGTCGAACATCTCCTGGCGCGGGTTCACGCTCGACAACTGGACCGGGGTCTGTGACGCCCAGGACGTGTGCGAGGCGTTCGGCAACAGCATCCTCATCGGCGTGACGGCGACGATAATCGCGACGACTCTCGGCACCATGATCGCGATCGCTCTCGTGCGCTACCGCTTTCGGGCGAGGTCGAGCATCAGCCTGCTGCTGTTCCTTCCGATGGCGACGCCCGAAGTCGTTCTCGGAGCGGGGCTCGCCGCCCAGTTTCTGAGTGCGGGAGTGCAGAAGGGCCTCGGCACGGTCATCATCGCCCACACGATGTTCTGCATCAGCTTCGTCGTCGTCACCGTGAAGGCGCGAGTCGCGAGCCTCGATCCATCGCTCGAAGAGGCGGGGCGCGACCTCTACGCGTCACCCGCCCAGGTGTTCTGGCGCATCACTTTTCCGCTGCTGCTGCCCGGCATCGTCGCGGCCGCTCTTCTCTCGTTCGCGCTCAGTTTCGACGACTTCATCATCACGAACTTCAACTCCGGTGCCGCCGTGACCTTTCCGAAGTTCGTCTACATCGCGGCGGCGCGGGGGATTCCCGCCGAAGCGAATGTCGTGGCGTCGGGGGTGTTCCTCTTCGCGATCGTGCTCGTGCTCATCGCGCAGCTCTCCTCCACTCTGCGAGCGCGTCGGATGTCATCCCGCTAGCGCGACGGAGCGGATGCCCCCGACGGGTTGCCCGCCGCCGAGCACTCGCTCCGCGGTCTCGGCGGCGACGGCGGCCGACTCGTCGGGGTCGACGAGACCGTGGGCGGCGAGGATGTCGAGGGCCACGGTCGTCGTCGCGCGGAGGTTGCCGTCGAGCATCTTCATGGCGAACCCGGTTCCGTCGGGCATTCCGACGACGAGCACCCCTTCGGCGCCGAGTTTGGCGATGACACCGAGCCTGTCGATGACCACGGTGTTCGACCGCCCCGGCCCGTCGATCGCCCACGGGTGGTCGAGGATCGCGCCCGCGAGTGTCGCAGCGAGCGGGTCGTCCCCGCGCTCGCGTGCCCCGGCGATCCGTCCGATCCCGCGTGCGAGCGCCGTGAGACCGGTCGCGAAGACGGGAGCACCGCACCCGTCGACGCCGACGCGGTCGGGAATCTGCCCGGTGTAGTCGGCGATGGTCTCGGCCACGAGCAGTTGCATCGGATGCTGCCGGTCGAGGTAGTCGCCGGTCGAGAACCCGTTGACACGGCAGGCCAGGAGGAACGCGGCGTGTTTGCCCGAACAGTTCATGGCGATGCGCCGCGTGCCGTGACCGGCCGCGTGCGCGTCGAGCATGGCGCGACGATCGAGGGGCCAGTCGTGAGGGCACTGCAGGTCGTCGGCGACCGCCCCGGCGGCGTCGAGCACGCGCTCGACGACGGCGATGTGGGCGGGTGTCCCCGCGTGGCTCGCGGTCGCGAGCACGAGCTCCTCGCCGTCGAGGGGTGCGCCCGCGCGGAGCGCCGCGAGAGCCTGGAACGGCTTGAGCGACGACCTGCCCCAGACATCCGCGTCGCCGTCGCCGAGTTCGAGAGCGAGCGTTCCGTCGGGTCTCGTGAGCACGGCGGCGCCGGAGTGCCGAGACTCGATGAGCCCCGATCTCTCGAGCACGGCGAGGGGAACGACCCCGTCGGGGCCGAGCGCCTTCCGTGCGGGCGGCGCGGGAGGCGCTCCCGTTTCTGCGACGCCGGTCACGCCGGGTCCGGGGAGAGCGACTCGAGAGCTGCGCCGAGGACGTCGAGGGCCTCGAGGAGCAGCTCGTCGGTGAGCACGAGCGAGGGCAGGAGCCTCACGACGTTGCCACGCGTGCCGGCCGCGATGAGGATGACGCCGTTCTGCAGGGCGAACCTCACGATCGCGGCGACGGAGGCCGGATCGGGTTCCGAGGTTGCGGGGTGCACGAGCTCGATCGCGAGCATCGCCCCTATTCCCCGCACGTCGCCGATGATCGGATGTCTCGACTGCAGCGCCCGAAGCGCGGGGAGCGCGACACCCTCGATCCGGCGGGCACGGCCCAGCAGGTCGAGCGATCGGATCTGCTCGAACACCGCGATCGCCGCGGCGGTGGACACGGGGTTGCCGTTGAAGGTTCCTCCGAGCCCGCCGGGGTGTGCGGCATCCATGATCTCGGCGCGGCCGGTCACAGCGCCGAGGGGATATCCGCCGGCGATGCCTTTCGCGCTCGTGACGAGGTCGGGCACGAGCCCGGAGTGTTCGCTCGCGAACCAGGTTCCCGTGCGGGCCATGCCGCTCTGCACCTCGTCGGCGACGAAGACGACGCCGTTCTCGGTGCACCAGTTCTGAAGGGCGACGAGGTAGCCCTCGGCGGGCACGATGAATCCCCCCTCGCCCTGGACGGGCTCGGCGACGATGCACGCGAGGTCCGCGGCACCGATCGACCTCTCGAGGTGTTCGATGGTGCGGGCGGCGGCCGCGGGGCCGTCGAGACCGTCGCGGAACGGATACGACCCGGGAACACTGTGGATGTCGGGAGCGAACGGACCGAACCCCGCCTTGTAGGGCATCGCCTTGAAGGTCATCGCCATCGTGAGGTTGGTGCGGCCGTGGTAGGCGTGGTCGAGCACCGCGACCGCCGACCGCCCCGTGTGCTTGCGGGCGATCTTGACGGCGTTCTCCACCGCCTCGGCTCCGGAGTTCACGAGCATCGACTTCTTGGCGTGATCACCGGGGGTGTGCTCGGCGAGCAGCTCGGCGACGCGCACGTACCCCTCGTACGGCGTGATGGTGAACATCGCGTGCGTGAGGCTCGCGGCCTGCGTCGTCACGGCGTCGAGCACGGCGGGGTCCGTGTGCCCGACCGTCATGACTCCGATGCCCGCGCCGAGGTCGATGAACTGGTTGCCGTCGACGTCGACGACGATGCCGCCGTGCGCTCGATCGGCGTAGACGGGCAGCGCGGAGGCGACCCCGCTCGCGACTGCGGCGTCGCGCCGCGCGGTGAGCGCGAGCGACCGGGGGCCGGGGATCGCCGTCAGGATGCGTCGCTCGAGGGGGATGTCGGCGCCGAGGGGAGCAGAGGTGAGGGGGAGTGCGGGATCGGTCATGGTGGATCGAGCGTACTGCCGACACCCGGCCGTGGGGAGGAGTCGGTAGCGTGGCGGGGTGAGCCTCCTCGACCCCGACCACCACTACCGCCTCGACCTCGAATGGACGGGCGATCGCGGCGTCGGCACCACAGGATACCGGTCCTACGGGCGCGACCACGTGTTGCGCGCCGTGGGGAAGAGCGACATCGCCGGGTCGAGCGACCGGGTGTTCCACGGCGACGCCGATCGGTGGAACCCCGAGGAGCTCCTCATCGCCGCACTCAGCCAGTGCCATCTCTTGAGCTACCTCCACGTCGCGACCAATCACGGTCTCGTCGTCGTCGGATACCGGGACTCACCCGAGGGGCTCATGAGGCAAGACGACAGCGGGGGAGGGGCGTTCGTCTCGGTGACCCTGCGCCCCGTCGTCACCGTCGCGACGCTCGCGGGAGTCGATGCGGCAGACGCGCGGCGACTCGCGAGGTCGCTGCACGCCGAGGCCGCCTCGAAGTGCTTCATCGCGGCATCCGTGGCTTTCCCCGTGCACCACGAACCCGAGACGGTCGTGGCTGCCGCGTCACACTGAACCGGTAGCCTCGAGGAACAGACCCTCAGGGTCCGCAAATGCTCGTGAGGCACACTTGCCGCTGCCTGAGCCCCCCGTAGAAAGCAGAGCCGTGCCCAAGAAGATCTTCTCGACCGTCCTCATCGCCGGGGTCGTGCTGACCCTCGCCGCGTGTTCGCCGTCGGAATCCGAGACGGCCGAGGCCGGATGCACGCCCACGGCGTCGGGCGCGAGCTCCGACCAGGTCGAGGTGTCGGGCACCGTAGGCGAGGAGCCCACGGTCGAGTTCCCGACCCCGCTCACCTCGAGCACGACGGAACGCACCGTCGTGACCGATGGCGAGGGGGAGCAGGCGCTCGAGGGATCGACGGTCACCGTCAACTACACGGCGTACAACGCGACGAACGGTGACGAGATCGACGGCACCGAGTACACCGAGGAGACCGCCGCCGAGTTCACGATCGATGAGGCGCGATTCCTCCCCGGCCTCGTGCGGGCCCTCGAGTGCTCCGTGCCCGGCGACCGGATCGCCGCCGTCATCCCGCCCGCGGACGCCTTCGCGGAAACCGGCAATGACGCGTTCGAGATCGGGGCGACCGATTCGATGGTGTTCGTGCTCGACGTCGTGAGCGTCGAAGAAGCGCCCGAGCCCGTCGAGGTGCTGCCGCGCGCCGACGGCGAAGACCAGTCGCTGCCCGACGGGTTCCCCGAGGTCGAACTCGACGAGGACGGCGCACCGAGCATCACCGTTCCCGACGAGGATGCCCCGGCCGAGCTCGAGATCGCGACGCTCAAGCAGGGCGACGGCACGGAGGTCGCCGACGGTGACCTCGTGACGGTGCACTACACGGGCTTCCTCTGGGAGACCGGCGAGGTCTTCGACTCGAGCTGGGAGCGCGGAGAGCCCGCGGCATTCCCGACCAACCAGGTCATCGAGGGATTCAGCGCAGCCCTCGTGGGAGCCCAGGTCGGTTCGCAAGTGATCGCGGTCATCCCGCCCGAGCAGGGCTACGGCGACAACGTTCCCCCGGACTCGCCCATCACCCCCGAGAGCACCCTGATCTTCGTCGTCGACATCCTCGCGACCGAAGCCCAGTAGCGCCGCTCGGCGGCGCACCGACGGCGCGCGGACGCCGCACGGTCGAGCCGGTGCGAGGATGAGGGGATGCGACGCGTCATCATCCTCGGAAGCACCGGCTCGATCGGTGTTCAAGCGCTCGACGTCATCAGACGGAACCCCCAGCGGTTCGATGTTGTCGGTCTCGCGGCGGGACGCAATCGCGACCTCGCTCACGCGCAGGCCGACGAGTTCGGCGTCGCCGACGTCGTGTTCGGGGCCGACGACGCCGAACGGCTCGTGCGGTCGATCGACGCCGACGTCGTTCTCAACGGCATCACGGGCTCGGTCGGCCTCGGCCCGACCCTCGCGGTGCTCGACAGTCCCGCGACTCTCGCGCTGGCGAACAAGGAGAGCCTCATCGTCGGCGGCGAGCTCGTCACGAGCAAGGTGCGGCCGGGGCAACTCGTGCCCGTGGATTCGGAGCACTCGGCCATCGCGCAAGCGCTCCGCTCAGGCGAGAAGCACGAGGTCGCGCGACTGATCCTCACGGCGTCGGGCGGGCCGTTCCGCGGCCGCACCCGGGAGTCTCTCGGCGCCGTGACACCCGCCGAGGCTCTCGCCCACCCGACGTGGGACATGGGGCTCGTCGTGACGACGAACTCGTCGACGCTCGTCAACAAGGGGCTCGAGGTCATCGAGGCCCACTTGCTCTTCGACGTCCCCTACGACGACATCGAGGTCACGGTGCATCCTCAATCGATCGTGCACTCGATGGTGGAGTTCACCGACGGCTCGACGATCGCCCAGGCGTCGCCGCCCGACATGAGGCTCCCGATCGCTCTCGGCCTCGATTGGCCGCACCGTGTCGCCGGAGTCGGCGCCCCGATCGATTGGACCGTCGCGAGCGAGTGGACTTTCGGCCCCCTCGACACCGAGGCGTTTCCCGCGGTGGAGCTCGCCAAACGGGTGGGGCGAGCCGGAGCCACGTGGCCCGCGGTCTTCAACGCGGCGAACGAGCAAGCGGTGCTCGCGTTCCACGACGGTCGCATCGGGTACCTCGACATCGTCGACATCGTGACCGACGTCGTCGACGAGCACGAGGCCTTCGCCGTGACCCTCGAGGGTGTGCTCGAGGCGGAGACCTGGGCGAGGAGCGCGGCAGACGAACTCATCGCGCGCCGCTCGGGCTAGGCCGCGAGCGGGAATCGCCTGGCGGGCGCGAGGGCGCTCAGTCTTCGCGGGGGCCCCGGCGATCGCGATTGGCGTCGCGCTCGGCTTGCTTCTCGGCCGCGTCCGCCGCTTTCTCCGCTGCTTTCTCGGCAGCCTCTTCCGCATCGTCGGCGGCCTCGTCGGCCTCCTCGGCCGCGTCTTCTCGGTCTTCGTCGTCGTTGCGTGCCGCTTCCTCAGCGGCGAGTCGTTCCGCTTCCGCTCGCGCGTCTGCTGCCGCTTGCTCTGCCGCCGCCTGCTCGGCCGCCGCTTGCTCCGCCGCGGCCTGTTCCGCCGCCGCTTGCTCTGCGGCCGCTTCGTCGGCCGCGGCCTGTTCCGCCGCCGCGATGGCCGAGTCGATGTCGGACCTGACGAGTGCCGCCGCGGCGAGGATGTCGTCGTGCCGATCGGTCGAGATCGTCTCCGCCGCGAGCGCTTCCTCGGCCGCCGCGATCAGCTCGTCGAGGGCTGCGTCGGCCGCCGCGAAATCGTCGTCGGCGATCGCGGTGCTCACCGAGAGCACGCGCTCCTGCAGGTCGGTCGCGGTGTCGGGGTCGTAGTCGACCGTGGCGGCGCACCCGCTCACGAGCAGGAGCACGGCGGCGGCGACCGCGACGACGCGCCTCACGGCTGCACGCTCCGCTGCAACTCGTCGAGGTGCTCGCCGATCTCGCCCTCGACAGCCGGGTAGTCGACGCTCGAGGTCTCGGGTGCGTCTCCGGTCGCCACGCCGCCGACACCTCCGGTGACCGCGACGGCGCCGGCGACGACCGCGACGACCGCGACGCACACCGCGGCGACGACGAGAGGGGTGCGGCGCCGGCGGCCCGGCGCCGCTTCGTCGAGCGTCTCGGGCTGCGGCGGAGCGAGAGCGACCGTCGGGGCATCACGCGAGTCGCTCTCGAGGGAGACGGTCGACGACGCGGCGGTCGAGGCTGTACCGGCGCCGGCGCCGGCGGCGGAGGAGGAAGAGGCCGTGCCCGACGAGTCCGATCCGGTCGGGTCCTCGTGAGGCGCGTCTCCGTAGACCGCGTCCGGTCCGGGTTCGTCGATCGACGGCAGATTCTGCGTCTGCTCGTCGTTCGCTGTCGGATTCGCGGTGATACTCGCCGTGACCCCCGCCGCGGGTGCCGCGAACGAGAGGGTGTCGGCGGTCGCGAGTGCCGTCAGGTGGTCTCGAGCGTCGATCGCCGACATCCGCGCGTCGGGGTCCCGCTCGAGCATGGCCGCGAGCACCGTGCGCCACTCCGGGCCGAGCTCGTCGGGGATCTCCGCATCGCGAGTGACCCTCGCGACGGCCGACGCGATGCCCGACCCCTCGAACGGGCGGATGCCCGTGAGGCATTCGAGCAACACGAGGCCGAGTGAGTAGACGTCGCTCGCGGTCCCGACCTCTTTGCCCAGGGCTTGCTCGGGGCTCAGGTAGCCCGCCGTGCCGATGACGGCGCCCGTCGCCGTGAGTCTCGTCGAGTCGACGAGGCGCGCGATGCCGAAGTCGGTCAATTTGGCGTGCGGCGTGCGGCCGTCGGGCGCGGGGTCGGGGATGAGCAGGTTGCCGGGCTTGAGGTCGCGGTGCACGATGCCCCGGCCGTGCACGTAGGCGAGAGCGTCGGCGATGTCGACGCCGACGCTCGCGGTGTCGGCGCGGCTGAGCATGCGGGAGTCGAGCACGTCGCGGAGATCGCGACCCTCGACCCACTCGAGCACGAGCGAGACCCGATCCGCGCCGTCGTTGACGGCGTCGTAGAGGGTCACGAGGGTCGGGTGGTGCAGCGCGGCGAGCAAGCGGAGTTCGTCGCGCTGCCTCTGGAGGTCCTCGACGTCGACGAGGTGCTCGCGAAAGACCTTGAGGGCGATGGGTCGGTCGAGCAGGGTGTCGAACGCGCGATACACGAGAGACATGCCGCCCCGACCGGCGAGGGCGTCGATGCGGTATCGCTCGAGCAGAACGGTTCCCACCCGCTCGTCGGCAATCTCGCGGGGCGTCGTCATAATGCCCGATTCTATGTCTCGCGCCGGGCGACGACCCCGTGCGGGGTCGCAGCAGACGCCTATTGGCGCGGGTCTATCCTGTGCAGGTGGAAACGGTCCTGCTCTATGTCGTCGGCGTGCTCGTCATGGTCGTCGGCATCGCCGCCTCGATCGCCCTCCACGAGCTCGGTCATTTCGTGCCGGCCAAACTGTTCGGGGTCAAGGTCGGCCAGTTCATGATCGGCTTCGGCAAGACGATCTTCTCGCGCCGTCGCGGCGAGACGGAGTTCGGCGTCAAGGCGCTCCCGCTCGGGGGATACATCACGATGGCGGGGATGTATCCGCCGGCGACCGAGGGGTCGAGAGCGCGCACCTCGAGCACGGGCTTCTTCCAGACGCTCGTCCAAGACGCGCGATCGGTGAGCGCCGACACGATCGCCGAAGGCGAAGAGCACCGCACCTTCTACCGTCTGCCCGTGTTCAAGCGCATCATCATCATGCTCGGCGGTCCCGCGATGAACCTGCTCATCGCCGTCGTGCTCTACGGGGTCGTCTTGAGCGGTTTCGGGGTCGCGCAGGAGAGCACGACGCTCGGCAGTGTCTCGGCGTGTGTGCTCCCGGCCACGAGCGAGCGTCAGGAGTGCGAGCCCGGTGATCCGATCGCCCCCGGGGCCGAGGGCGGGCTCGAACCGGGCGACGTGCTGGTGAGCCTCGGCGGCACGGAGGTCGAATCGTGGCAGCAGGCGACGGCGATCATCAGGGATGCCGCCGGCGACGACCTCGATGTCGTCGTCGAGCGTGACGGCGACACGCTGCCCCTCACAGTCACCCCGAGCCTCACCGAGCGCTACGTCGTCGACGACGACGGGCAGATCGTCGAGGATGCGAACGGCGCACCCGTCACGCAAGAGGTCGGGTTCCTCGGCATCGGTGCCGCCCTCGAGAACGTGCGGCAACCGGTGACCGCCGTGCCCGCGGCCGTGGGGGAGAACGTCGTGAGGGTCGCCGAAATCATCATCAACCTCCCGCAGCGCCTCATCGATGTCGCCGACGCCGCTTTCGGGCAGGGGGAGCGTGACCCCAACGGCCCGCTGAGCGTCGTGGGCGTCGGCCGCGTCGCGGGCGAGATCGCGAGCATCGACACCATCCCGATCGTCGATCGCGTCTCGGTGCTCGTCGGCCTGCTCGCGTCGCTCAACGTCGCGCTCTTCGTCTTCAATCTCGTTCCGCTGCTGCCTCTCGACGGTGGTCACATCGCGGGCGCCCTCGTCGAGGGGGTGCGGAGGTTCTTCGCGAAGCTCTTCGGTCGCAAAGACCCCGGACCGATCGACACCGCCAAGCTCGTTCCTCTCACCCTCGTCGTCGTCATGCTGCTCGGGGCCATGAGTCTTCTGCTCATCTACGCCGACATCGTGAAACCGATCGACTTCTTCTAGCGCCGGGTTCTTCTCCCACCTCGCGCCGCGCCTGGGAGCCCGGCTCAGCGCGGTCGGATCACGGCGGCGTAGAATCGCGACGTGCCTGCAGTCAATCTCGGAATGCCCAAAGCACCCTCGGTGCTCACCCCTCGTCGCAAGACCCGCCAGATCAAGGTCGGCAAGGTCGGCGTCGGAAGCGAATCGCAAGTCAGCGTGCAGTCGATGACGACGACGCAGACGACGAACATCAACGCCACGCTCCAGCAGATCGCCGAACTCACGGCCACCGGGTGCGACATCGTGCGCGTCGCGGTTCCCCATCAGGACGACGCCGACGTTCTGCACATCATCGCGGCGAAGAGCCAGATCCCGGTCATCGCCGACATCCACTTCCAGCCGCGCTACGTGTTCGCGGCGATCGACGCCGGGGTGGGCGCCGTGCGCGTCAACCCCGGCAACATCCGCAAGTTCGACGACCAGGTCGCATCCATCGCGAAGGCCGCGAAAGCCGCGGGCACCTCGATCCGCATCGGAGTCAACGCGGGGTCGCTCGAGCCGAGCATCCTGCAGAAGTACGGCAAGGCGACACCCGAGGCCCTCGTCGAGAGCGCCGTGTGGGAGGCGAGCCTCTTCGAGGAGCACGACTTCCACGACTTCAAGATCTCGGTCAAGCACAACGACCCCGTCACGATGATCAAGGCCTACCGCTTGCTCGCCGAGCGCGGCGATTGGCCCCTGCACCTCGGCGTGACCGAGGCGGGCCCCGAGTTCCAGGGCACCATCAAGTCGGCGACGGCGTTCGGCGTGCTGCTCTCCGAGGGCATCGGAGACACCATCCGCGTGTCGCTCTCGGCCCCGCCGGCGCTCGAGGTCAAGGTCGGGCTGCAGATCCTGCAGTCGCTCGGCCTCCGTGAGCGCAAGCTCGAGATCGTGTCGTGCCCGAGCTGCGGGCGTGCCCAGGTGGATGTCTACAAGCTCGCCAACGACGTGACCGACGGCCTCGAGGGCATGACCGTGCCGCTTCGTGTCGCCGTCATGGGTTGCGTCGTGAACGGCCCGGGCGAAGCGCGCGAGGCCGACCTCGGAGTCGCGAGCGGCAATGGCCGCGGGCAGATCTTCGTCAAGGGCGAGGTCATCAAAACGGTTCCCGAGGCCGAGATCGTCGCGACTCTCATCGAGGAGGCCAATCGCATCGCCTCGGAGATGCCCCCTGGTGAGATCGGGAGCCCCGAGGTCGTCACGGTCTGAGTTCCCTCGGCCGCACCGTGAATGCGGGCGCGACTTCTCCGAAGCCGCGCCCGCATCATCCGGTCTGGTCGCTCAGTCAGCCGATCCGACCGAGGTTCGTGCGCGGCGCACGCGAGCGGCCACGACCGCCGCGGCTCCGAGCAGGAACAGCACGATCGCTCCGATGATCAGACCGGACCCGATCGTGGATCCCGTGAAGGCGAGGTCGCCGTCGGGCGAGCCGTCTGCGGCGGTGTCGGTGTCGTCTCCGGAATCGCCGGCTCCGCCGCCGGTCCCGCCGCCTGAACCGTCACCGGGAGTTCCGTCGTCGGGATCGCCCGGGGTGCCCGGCGTCGCCGCAGCGGCGATCCGGAACGCTCCGTCGATCGGGCCGGAGAGGCGAGTGCCGAAGCCCTGCTGCACCGCGAAGCTGTAGCGATCGGGAGCCGACACCGTCGTGGCGAGCGGGATGCCCCACGCGCCGTCGTCGTCCACGACGGTCGACCCCTCGAGGTCTCCCGTGAGGGACACTGTCGCCCCGGGGTATCCCGAACCCTCGATGCTGTCGACCTCGGTGCCGGCGGGCAGGGTGCCCGAGGGTGCCGTGGTCGTGAGGCCCGAGAGGTCGGGGCGCGCGGTGAGCCACTCGTCGGGACCGGTCGCGTGGTCGATCACGCGCGTCTCGCCGATGCACCCGTTCCAGCCGTTGCGAGCCGAGTCGTCGACCCAGTCGGCCCCGAAGATCCAGGGCGATCCGGCGTTGATGCTCTGACCGAGAGTGTCGGTCGCGTTGCGCAGCACGGGCGCCCCGTCGACGTACATCGTCGAGGTCGACGTGTCGGGGTCGCCTACGATCGCGACGTGCATCCACCGGTCGACCATGATCTCGCCCGACCACGCGGTGCGGTCTCCCTTGGTGGTCTCCGTCGGAACCTCGGTCCACTGGAACTCCCGCAGGTTGGAGATGCCGAGGGCGGCGGGTGAGGCCGTGTAGTCCCACTGCGACCACGGCATCCCGGGCAGCTCAGAACGGTTGCCCGAGCGCACGATGGCCTTCGACCAGCCGTTGGCTTCGGCCGACCAGCTCTCGTCCATCTTGAGGAACGTCTCGATCGTGTAGCCGTTCTCGAGGGTGTTCGTCGTCGCGGGCACGTCGGCCGGGCTCGTGAGGTAGCTGAACCGCGAGTCGCGCTGGTCGGAGTCCGTGAAGCACACGCCGCCCCCGTCCGCCGAGAACGGGTTCGCGTCATCCGTGACCGTCACGTCGTCGAGCTGCGCGGTCGTCGAACCCGAATCCTCGAGCGAGACGCGAGTGAGGTCGGCGTCTCCCGCGATGTCTTCAAAGACCTGACCCTCGGCGACGACACCGGGTTCGTCTCCGAATCGCCAGTGGGCGACGGTCCCCTCGGCCGCGACGAAGTCGTCACGAGACCCCGGCTGCTCGAGGGCGATCGGGTCGGGCCCATCGAATCCGTCGAGGAGGATGTCGCGGGCCTTCTGCACGAGCGAGGGCTGGTCGGCAGCCCCGGCCGCCCAGTCGGGGGCGAACCCGGCGAAGCGCTCCGCGAAGTCGATGTCGATCGTGTACTGCTGGTTCGGCTGCTCGAGGAACGGCTGGTCGTAGGAGGTGAGCGACTCCTCGGGCTTCCACGTGACCCACGGCGACGCCGTCTGCATCGTCATGAGGTTGTTCGTGAGATCGAACTCGAGCAAGCCGAGGTAGCCGTTGCCGCCGTCGTAGGCCATCTGGTAGTCCATGAGCACCTCGGTGACGGGGTGACCGTAGGCATTGGTCTTGGTGAGTTGTGTCGACCCGTGGAAGTGACCGTTGAAGGTCAGGAAGATCTGGTCGTTGTCCCGGATGAGCTGGTCCCACAACCGCAGGCCGTACTCCTCCTCCTTGGGGGTGACGGCGTCGGCCTCGATGTTGAGGAGCGAGTGCGTCGTGAGGATCACGGGGAGGGTCGGGTTCTCGGCGATGACCTCGTTGGCCCAGTCGAGGGTCGCGTCGGACGACCGCCAGCTGAGGGCGAGCACGAGGAACTCCTCTCCCGCCGCCTCGAACACGTGGTACTGGTTGAACCCGGTCGGGTCGCTGCCGCCGTAGGTCGACTGGCCCTCGGCGCGATCGGTTCCGAACCACTCGAGGTAGGGCTCCTCGTCGAGGGTGTAGTCGGTGTCGAACCAGTCGTCGGACGAGTTGCGCACGTCGTGGTTGCCGGCGAGCACCGAGTAGGGAAGATCCGCCGCCTCGAGGGAGGACATCGCGGCGTCGGCGGCCATCCACTCGCTCGCGGTGTTGACGCGGTCGACGACGTCACCGAGGTGCGCGACGAAGGGGATGTTGAGGTCGTCGCGGTGTGTGGCGAGCCACTCGGTCTGCACGGCGAACGGGTTGGTGCCGTAGCGCGGGGCGAACTGGTCGTTCGCGTAGCGGGAGTAGAACTGCGTGTCGGGGAGCACCGCGAGGGTGAAGCGCGCGGCATCGCCCTCTGCCGCGGGCTCGGGAGCCGCGGCAGCCGCGGGGAGCGCGGGGAGGGCGGCGAGGGAGAGCAGGGTGGCTGCGGCGCCGAGCGTCGCAACGGTGCCGCGCTGCAGAGAGCGCAGACGGTGCGAGCGAGGTCGCGCAACCGTCGGGGGATCGAAGTGCACTGGGGTCCAATCGTTGCTGGGGTGGTGTCACCGGACGGCGACGTCTCAGGGTGGAGTCGGTGCGTGAACGCCTCGCGACGCATCGTGGGCGCTCACGTGAACTGTGAAGATCCTGAGTGTGGACGAGGGGCGCGGCGTCCTCCGCCTCGCGGTCCGCTCAGCCGGGCGGCGGCTAAAGTAGCGGGGTGCCCACACGACTCTCCCGCTTGTTCGTCCGTACCCTCCGGGAGGATCCCTCCGACGCCGAGGTGACCAGCCACCGTCTGCTCGTGCGGGCGGGGTACATCCGCAGGCAAGCGCCGGGAGTGTTCGCGTGGTTGCCGCTCGGGTTGCGCGTGCGCAGGCGCATCGAAGCGATCATCCGCGAGGAGATGGAGAACGCGGGAGCGCAAGAAGTGCATTTTCCCGCCCTGCTGCCGCGCGAGCCCTACGAGACCACCGGTCGGTGGGTCGAGTACGGCGACGGCCTGTTCCGCCTCAAGGACCGCAAGGGGGCCGACTACCTCCTCGCGCCGACACACGAGGAGGCGTTCACCCTCCTCGTGAAAGATCTCTACGGCTCCTACAAAGACCTGCCGCTCACGATCTTCCAGATCCAGGACAAGTACCGCGACGAGGCGAGGCCCCGCGCGGGACTCCTCCGCGGGCGCGAGTTCTCGATGAAGGACGCCTACTCGTTCGACTACACCGACGCGGGCCTCGACGTGTCGTATCAGGCGCAGCGCGACGCCTATGAGCGCATCTTCCAGCGGCTGGGTCTCGAGTACGTCATCGTCAAGGCGGATGCGGGCGCGATGGGCGGTTCGCGCAGCGAAGAGTTCCTGCACCCCACACCCATCGGCGAAGACACCTTCGTGCGCACCGACGGCGGTTATGCGGCCAACGTCGAGGCGTTCACGACCACGGTTCCCGACGCGATCGATTTCGGCGCACTGCCCGAACCGACGATCTTCGACTCTCCCGACACCCCGACCATCGCGACCCTCGTCGCGCTCGCGAACGACCGCCACCCGCGCGCCGACGGCCGCGAGTGGACGGGTGCCGACACCCTCAAGAACGTCGTTCTCGCGCTCACCCACCTCGACGGCTCCCGCGAGGTCATCGCCATCGGGCTCCCGGGCGATCGCGATGTCGATCTCAAGCGTGTCGAGGTCGCTTTCGCCCCCGCCGAGGTCGAGCAGGCGACGGCCGAGGACTTCGCGCGTCACCCTCTCCTCGTCAAGGGATACATCGGCCCCTGGTCGCCTCTCGGAGCCGTGCTCGGCGGTGACAGCGAGGGGGCGCCACGGTCGGCCACGGGCATCCGGTTCTTCGTCGATCCGCGGGTCGTCGACGGGACCCAGTGGGTCACGGGGGCCAACGATCACGAGAAGCACGTGTTGGGACTCGTGGCCGGGCGTGACTTCGTCGCCGACGGCGTCGTCGAAGCCGCCGAGGTTCGCGCGGGAGACCCCGCGCCCGACGGCTCGGGCGAGATCGAGCTCGCGCGCGGCATGGAGATCGGGCACGTCTTCCAACTCGGGCGCAAATACGCCGAAGCCCTCGGGCTCAAGGTGCTCGACGAGAACGGCAAGCTCGCGACCGTCACGATGGGGTCCTACGGAATCGGCGTCACGCGCATCATGGCGGTCATCGCCGAATCGAACAACGACGATCGCGGCCTCATCTGGCCGTCGAACGTGAGCCCGTTCGACGTGCACGTGGTCGCCGCGACGAAGGAGGCCGCGATCCACGAGATCGCCGAGTCCATCACCGCGGGGCTCGAAGAGCGCGGACTCGACGTGCTCATCGACGACAGGCCCAAGGTCTCGCCCGGCGTCAAGTTCGGCGATGCCGAACTCCTCGGCGTGCCCACGATCGTCATCGTGGGGCGGGGGGCCGTCGACGGCGACGTGGAACTGTGGAATCGCCGTTCCGGCGAACGACAGGTCGTATCGATCGACGCGATCGTCGATCTCGTGACCGCCGCTCACTGACGTCGGCGGGAGATCTGCTCCCGACCCGACCTGACCGTGGAGAGACCGTGTCGACACCGCATTCCGAGACATCCCCTTTCGCCCCTCCGCCCGGTGCGCCGGAGCAGGGCGGTGCACCCGAGCAGGTCGGCGCGCCCGAACACGTCGGCACACCACCGGCGCGCGGACCGCAATCGCCCGCCCCGGCCTCCACCGAGCGATTGAGCGCCTCGGATCTCGCGCGCGCGACCGAGATGCTCCGAGTCGTCACGGCGTCGTACGACGAGAAGGTCGTCGGGCAGGGCGGTTTGCGCTCGAGTCTGCTCATCGCGCTCATGACCGGCGGTCACATCCTTCTCGAGAGTGTTCCGGGGCTCGCCAAGACGACCGCGGCCGAATCGATCGCCCACTCGGTGACGGCGCGATTCAAGCGGATCCAGTGCACGCCCGACCTGTTGCCGAGCGACATCATCGGCACGCAGGTCTTCGACTACGCGCGGTCGGTCTTCGAGACGCAGCTCGGGCCCGTGCACTCCAACTTCGTGCTCCTCGACGAGATCAACAGGTCGAGCGCGAAGACCCAGAGCGCGATGCTCGAGGCGATGCAGGAGCGGCAGACGACGATCGGGGGAGTCGTGCATCCGCTTCCCGAGCCGTTTCTCGTGCTCGCGACGCAGAACCCCATCGAGCAGGAGGGCACGTACCATCTGCCCGAGGCCCAGCTCGACCGGTTCCTCCTCAAGGAGGTGCTCGACTACCCCGAGTTCGGCGAAGAACTGCAGATCGTCGATCGCGTCGACAGCGGCGTGTTCGACACCGAGTCGTCGCTTCCGACGGTCGGACTCGACGATGTGCGCTTCCTCCAGCGCGCGACCAAGTCGGTCTACCTCGATCCCGCCATCGTCAACTACATCGTCTCGGCCGTCTACGTCACGCGCCACGCGGCGCAGTACATCTCGCCGGAGTTCGCCGAGTGCATCGAGTTCGGCGCGAGCCCCCGCGCGAGTATCGCGTTCAGCCGCGCCGCTCGAGCGCGAGCCCTGCTCGCTGGTCGCGACCACGTCGTGCCCGACGACGTCAAGGCTCTCCGCCACACCGTGCTTCGGCATCGGATCATCCTCAACTTCGAGGCGATCGCGCGGGGCGTGAGCCCGGAGTCGATCATCGACGCGGTGTTCGACTCCGTGCAGGCGCCGTGACGCGGCGCCCGGCCGCGACCTCGTCATGACGGCGCTCCTCCACAAGATCAAGTCGCGCGTGACGATCCACGCCCACCGTCGCGTGCGCGGCTTGCTCGAGGGCGAGTACACCTCGGTGTTCCACGGGCGCAGCATCGACTTCGACGACGTGCGGCACTACGTGCCGGGTGACGAGGTCAAAGACATCGACTGGAAGGCGACCGCTCGCATGGGCGCGCCCATGACGCGGCGCTACATCGCGAGTCGCAAACACACCCTCATGCTCATCGCCGACACCGGTCGGTCGATGGCCGCGCTCGCTCCGAGCGGCGAGACGAAGCGGGCCATCGCCGTGTTCGCGGGAGGTGTCCTCGGGTACCTCGCGACTCGGCACGGTGACCTCGTGGGGGTCGTCGCGGGTGATGCGGATCACACCGAGCACCGCCGACCCGAGTCGACAGACACCCACCTCGAGAGGGTCCTGCAGCTCATCCACCGGCGCACGACCCTCGACTCGGGGGCGAGCGACCTCGCGAGCCAGCTCGCGTTCGTCGCCCGCTCGTTCCGTCGCCGCATGGTGCTCGTCGTGCTCGCCGACGACCGGATGCTCACGCCCGTCGAGATCGCGACGGTGCGGCGCCTCGCCGTGCAGCACGAGATCCTCTGGCTCACGATCGCCGACGCCGATCCGATGCGCACCGATTGGCTCGACTCGAGTGTCGTCGACGTCGACGCGCTCGGCGAGCTGCCGGCGTCGGTGCGCGGCGATCGTCGCTTGCGCGAGCGTTTCGCCGCGTCGACGATCGAGCGGGAGAACGGCGCCCGGGCGCTCTGGAGCGAACTCGGCATCAGCCGCACGAGGATCGAGAGCGAAGCGGATGTCGTTCCCGCCCTGTTCCGGCTCCTGGAGGTGCACCGCCATGCTCGCCGGTGATCACGTCGATCTCGTGCTCCGAGCGGGGAGCCTGACGGAGGGCACATTCTTCCCTCCCGTGACCTTCTCGCCGTGGTGGGGGGCGCTCGCGGCGACCCTCGTCGCGCTCGTGATCGCCTTCTACATCGTCGTGCCGCTGCTCACACGAGCTCCGCGGCGCGCGCACGACGATGCCGCTGTTCCGGAGTTCGTCATGCCCGACGTCCCCCTCAGTGAGAAGTACGGTGACCTCATCGCCGAGGTCGAAGCGGACCACAGGGCCGGCCGCGTCTCGTCGCGCGCGGCGCACCAGCGGTTGAGCCTGCTCGTGCGCTACTTCGCGTTCGAGTCGACGGGAATGCGCGCACCGACGATGACCCTCGCCGACCTGCGTGACGCGCAGTCGCCGGAGCTGAGCGACGCCGTCGAGCGGCTCTACCCCGGAGCGTTCGCGGCGATCGAGGGCGGGAGTGTCGCCGAGGCGGCCGAGCACGCCAGGCGGGTGGTGAAACCGTGGAACTGATCCTCCCGTGGATGCCCGTCGTGTGGGTCGTCGCCATCGTCGTCGCAGCACTCGTCGTGGCACGGAACCGGCGGTCGTCGAGACCCGCCGAGGCCAAACCGATCGCCCACGTCGAGAGACTCACGGCGCTGCCCGAGTACCGATCTGCGGTGCGCCGCTATCGCGCGGTGCTCGCGGCCGTCGTCGTCGCGGCGACGGTCCTCGTGCTGTCTGCCGGCGCCCTCGCCGCCCGGCCGGCAGCACCGACACTCGTGTATCCGGAGACGGGCAATCGCGACATCGTGCTGTGCCTCGACGTGTCGGGGTCGATGATCGACTACGACCGGCAACTCGTCGAGGTCTTCGGCGAACTGGCTCGCGAGTTCGACGGCGAACGCATCAGCCTCGTCGTCTTCAATGCCTCGGCCGTGACCTACTTCCCGCTCACGAGCGACTACGACTACATCGTGAGCCAGTTCGACCGCATCTCCGAGCAGTTCGACGCCGACGAGGGCGAGTACTTCTCGGGCACGTTCTTCGGCGACGGCTCCTCGCTCGTCGGTGACGGACTCGCCTCGTGTGCGCAGCGCTTCGACACTCCCGAGGTCGACAGATCCCGCTCCGTGATCCTCGCGACGGACAACCTCGTGGTCGGTGAGCCGGTGTTCACCCTCGCGGACGCGGGCGAGCTCGCGACGAGCCGCGACATCCGGGTCTACGGGATCAACCCCGGTGGGGGAGACGACGGTCGATACCTCGAGGAGTTCGCGATCGAGTTCGAGGAGGTCGTGCTCGCGACGGGAGGCTCGTACTTCGCCGTCGACGATCCCGCGGCGGTGCCCACGATCGTCGACAGCATCAGTGCGGAGGAGGCGGTCGCGAGCCGAGGGGCACCGGAGACGCTCCTGCTCGATCGGCCCGAGATCCCGGCGACGATCGCCTTCCTCGCTCTCGCCACCCTGCTCGCCCTCGCGTGGAGGGTCGACCGATGACGATCGATCCTCTCGTCCCCCTCGGGGTGCTCCTCGTCGTGAGCCTCGCCCTGCTCGTGCTCGCCGGTCGGGGTCTGCTCACGGCGACTCGTCGCTCGGTTCGCGTGTCGGGGTGGGCGCGCATCGCGATGATCCTGCTCCTCGCCGTCATCGCGCTCCGCCCCGCGATCCCCGGCACGACGAGCGCGCCCGCGGCGTCGGGCGGGCTCGAGGTCTACTTCGTCGTCGACACGACGAGCAGCATGGCTGCCGAAGACCTCGGGGTCGACATCGACGGCCGTCCCGCGACGCGACTCGATCTCGTCAAGAGCGACATCGACGACATCACGACCGCGCTCGCGGGCGCGCAATTCGCGATCGTCACGTCGGATTCGACCGCCCTCCAGCGGGTGCCCCTCACCTCCGACGTCTCGGCGGTGCGCTCGGCGACGTCGGTGCTGACCCAGGAGATCACCTACTACTCGAGCGGCAGCAGCATCAGCGAGCCCGTGCAGACAGTCGTCGAGCTCCTCGCGGACGCGACGGAGGAGCAGCCCGAGCGAGATCGCGTGCTGTTCTACTTCGGTGACGGCGAGCAGACCGTCGATCGGGAGCCGGAGAGCTTCGCTCCCGTGCAACGGTTCATCTCGGGCGGAGGCGTGCTCGCCTACGGCGGCGAAGACGGGGGACGGATGCGCGTGTTCGACGGCTATTCGGCCGATGACGACGAGAGCGCGCCGGACTACATCGTCGATCCGACGACGGGGGCGGACGCGGTGTCTCGCGTCGACACCGCGACCCTCGAGACGATCGCGAGCGACCTCGGGGTATCGCTCACCCGTCGCGACGTCGAGAGTTCCGCGACGAGTGTCGTCGAGGGCATCGACGTGAGCGACCTGAACGTCTCACCCGGCGCCGTCACCGCGCCACGCGAGTTCTACTGGATTCTCGCGGTCCCGCTCGGGGCGCTCGCGCTCCGCGAGGCTCTCGTCGCGTGGTTCGCGCTGCGTCGGTCGGCGCCGCTCTCCGCCGCCGGCGCCGCATCGCGCCCGTCGAGCGCGGCGGGGCCCTCGGGCGGCCGTCGCGGCCCCGGTGAGGGGAGGCGACGATGACGAGCGCGACACCCCGCGAGGGGCAGACCGACCGTGCTGCGGCGGGTGCAGACGACCCCCGCGTGCGGTCGGAGCGGCGCCGTCGTGTGACCCGACGCGTGCTGCTCATCGGGTTCGCTCCCGTCGCGATCGCCGCTCTCATCCTCGCGGGCAAGCTCGCGACGCTCGCCCCGACGGCGGACCGAGCCATCGAGCACTACGACAGTGGTGCGTTCGACGAGAGCGCGACGACGTCGGAGGGTCTCCTCACCGGCAACGCGTTCGAACCGTGGATCGCCTATTTCGACCGGGGCACGGCATACGCGAGAGGCGGTCTGCTCAACGAAGCGGTCGACGACCTCGAGCGCGCATTCGCGACCGCGCCCGATTCGACGCGGTGCGACGTCGCCGTGAACCTCTCGCTCTCGTGGGAGCTGCTCGGTGACTCCTACGTGGAGCAAGGATTCCTCACGGGTGCACAGAGGCTCTACGAGGCCGCGCAAGCGGTCATCGACGAAGCGGGAGAGGAGTGCACCCCACCCGAGGCCCCGCCGAATGAGCGGGAGGGGCGCGAAGCCGGGGAGGAACTCGATGCCGCCGACAGCCGGCTCGAGGCCAAGACCGAGGGCCTCGAGAGGGTGCAACCCTCCGGCGATGAACCCGAATCGTCTCTCGAGGAGCAGCTCGACGAGCTCGGGGAGCTCAACGACGAGGGGGCGCGGGAGAAAAGCGAACAGCTCGACCGTGATCGCGGCCAAAGCGGGCCGCCGGGGTTCGTCGAACGCCCCTGGTAGCCGAAGGGGGCGGCTCGCTACTGGTAGTTTGGGGTCAGGCTCCGCTCGACGACGTATGTCGCGGAGTTCCCAATCTGAATAGTGGAGGCCCTCCGTGGAGATCGATCTGAGCGTATTGCGGCTCTTGGAGCGCGAGCGTGAGATTCCGTTCGAGGAGCTCGTCGCCATCATCGAGCAAGCGATCCTCACCGCCTACCTCAAGCACACCGACGCTCCCGAAGAGAAGATCGGCGAGTCGACCGCGCGAGTGCACCTCGACCGCAAGACCGGCCACGTGTCGGTCTTCGTGCCGGAGCTCGACGACGACGGACTCGTCGTCGGCGAGGCCGAAGACAGCCCGAGCGATTTCGGCCGGATCGCGGCATTCGCCGCGAAGCAGGTCATCAACCAGCGCCTCCGCGATATCGGCGACGACCGGGTGCTCGGACAGTTCAAGGGGCGCGAGGGCGACATCGTCGCGGGTGTCATCCAGCAGGGCCCCAACCCGCGGATGATCCACGTCGACCTCGGAACGATCGAGGCGATCCTCCCTCCCGAGGAGCAGGTGCCCGGCGAGAACTACGCGCACGGTTCGCGCATCCGCGTCTACGTGACGAGCGTGAGCAAGGGCCTCAAAGGACCCCAGATCACCGTCTCGCGCACGCACCCCTCGCTCGTGCGCAAACTCTTCGCGCTCGAGGTACCCGAGATCGCGAGCGGCGTCGTCGAGATCGTCTCACTCGCTCGCGAAGCGGGTCACCGCACCAAGATCGCGGTCAAGGCCAATGAGAGCGGGATCAACGCGAAGGGCGCGTGCATCGGTGAGATGGGCCAGCGCGTGCGCGCGGTGACGGCCGAGCTCAACAACGAGAAGATCGACATCGTCGACTACAACGAGAACCTCGCGACGTTCGTCGCGAACGCCCTCTCGCCGGCGAAAGTGACCTCGTCGTTCGTCATCGACCAGTCGACGAAAGCCGTGCGCGCGCTCGTGCCCGACTACCAGCTGTCGCTCGCGATCGGCAAAGAGGGTCAGAACGCGCGACTCGCCGCCAAATTGACGGGCGCACGCATCGACATCCAGCCCGATTCCGTCTTGGAGGATTGAGCCGGAGGGTCGTCGTCGATGCCCGCGGGAGCGGGTGCCTCGACCACGCCAGCCGCGAGACGGCTGATCCTCGAAAGGCAGGTGTACGATGGAGCCAGTTAGAACCTGTCTCGGCTGTCGCCGACGTGCCCCCCGATCGTCCCTTCTGAGGATCGTCGTGTGCGATGGCGAACTCACCGCGGATCCTTCCGCGGTGCTGTCCGGTCGAGGCGCGTGGGTGCATCGCACGGACGGATGCCTCGACACGGCCCTCTCGCGCAAAGCCTTCGGCAGAGCGCTGCGAGTGCCGGGAATCGAGGCAGACGTCACGACATTGCGCCGGAGTCTGACCAACCAATCCGCAAGGGTCCCGTGGGGATCCCCGAGAGAACAGGCTGTACAGCCCCGTGAACAACTAATGAGCAACGACTAATGAGCGGCTCGAAATGAGTCCCGTACTCGACTAATGCCTTCCTTCCTGTTCGGGAGAAGGCCCAGACAGGAGAATTGTGGCGAAACCACGCGTACACGAGATCGCAAGCGAACTCGGTATTGACAGCAAGAAGGCCCTTGAGAAGCTCAAGGAGATGGGCGAGTTCGTCAAAGGACCGTCGTCGAGCATCGAACCCCCCGTCGCGCGCAAGCTGAGGGCGGCCCTCGCCGCCGACGGCATCACGGCTCCGGAGAAGAAGCCCGAAGCGCCGGCGAAGGCCGCGGCACCGACCCCCCGCCCGGCACCCGCCCCCACTCCCGCACCCGCGGCAGCACCCGAGGCCGAGACACCCGCTGCTGCGGCGACGCCCGACGAGCCCGCCGCGGCTCCCGAGGCCCCGGCCGAGGCAGCGGCTCCCGCGTCACCGACCGGCGGAGACGCCTCGTCGTCCATCCCGCGCCCCGGCGCCCCGCGCCCCGGCAACAACCCGTTCGCGAGTGCCCAGGGGATGCAGCGCCCCGGCGCACCGCGTCCGGGCAACAACCCCTACGCGAGCGCGCAGGGCATGAACACGCGTCCGCCGAGCCCCAGCGGAATCCCGCGCCCGTCGGCACCGCGCCCCGGCGCACCGCGACCGGGCGGACCAGGACAGGGAGCACGCCCCGGCGGCTTCGGACAGCGCCCCGCTGCGGCCGGAGGACGTCCCGGCGGTCCCGGACGCCCCGCGGGTGGAGGATTCGCACGCCCCGGCGGCGCTCCGGGCGGAGGCTTCAGTGCCCCCCGCCCCGGCGGAGGCGGCGGCCGTGGCCGAGGTCCCGGCGGAGGAACCGCCGGTGCGTTCGGTCGCGGAGGCGGCAAGAGCAAGGCGCGCAAGTCGAAGCGCACGAAGAGAGCGGAATTCGAGCTCAGAGAAGCTCCGTCGCTCGGTGGCGTGAGTGTTCCCCGTGGCGACGGCAAGACTGTCGTGCGTATGCGCCGAGGCGCGTCGATCACCGACTTCGCCGACAAGATCGACACGAGCCCCGGAAACCTCGTGACCGTGCTGTTCCACCTCGGACAGATGGCCACGGCGACCGAGTCGCTCGACGAGGCGACGTTCGACATCCTCGGAGAAGAGCTCGGCTTCAAGATCGAGATGGTCTCGCCCGAAGACGAAGACCGCGAACTCCTCGCGGGCTTCGACCTCGACCTCGACCAGGAGCTCGAAGACGAAGACGACGACCTCCTCGAGGCGCGACCCCCCGTCGTCACCGTCATGGGTCACGTCGACCACGGAAAGACCCGACTGCTCGACGCGATCCGCAACGCGAACGTCGTCGCCGGCGAAGCGGGCGGCATCACGCAGCACATCGGTGCCTACCAGATCGTCACCGAGCACGAAGGCATCGAGCGACCGATCACCTTCATCGACACCCCGGGTCACGAGGCGTTCACCGCCATGCGAGCCCGAGGTGCACAGGTCACCGACATCGCGATCCTCGTGGTCGCGGCCGACGACGGGATCATGCCGCAGACGGTCGAGGCGCTGAACCACGCCCAAGCCGCCAACGTGCCCATCGTCGTCGCCGTCAACAAGGTCGACAAAGAGGGGGCGAACCCCGCGAAGGTGCGTCAGCAGCTCACCGAGTTCGGACTCGTCGCCGAAGAGTACGGCGGAGACACGATGTTCATCGACGTCTCGGCGCTCAACAAGATCGGAATCCCCGAGCTTCTCGACGCCGTGCTGCTCACCGCAGACGCCGGACTCGACATGCGCGCCAACCCCGACAAGGATGCGCGCGGTGTCGCCATCGAGGCCAAGCTCGACAAGGGCCGCGGTGCCGTCGCGACGGTGCTCATCCAGTCGGGAACCCTCGAGGTCGGAGACCCGATCGTCGCCGGAACGGCCTACGGCCGCGTTCGAGCGATGTTCGACGAGAACGGCGAGACCGTGAAATTCGCGACACCGGCACGCCCGGTCGCGGTGCTCGGACTCACGTCGGTTCCCCGCGCCGGCGACACGTTCCTCGTGACCGACGACGACCGCACCGCCCGCCAGATCGCCGAAAAGCGCGAAGCCGTGGAGCGCAACGCTCTGCTGGCCCGCAGCCGCAAGCGCATCAGCCTCGAGGACTTCACCAAGGCCCTCGAAGACGGCAAAGTCGACTCGCTCAACCTCATCATCAAGGGTGACGTCTCCGGTGCCGTCGAGGCACTCGAAGAGTCGCTGCTCAAGATCGAGGTCGACGAGTCGGTTCAGCTCCGCATCATCCACCGCGGAGTGGGAGCCGTCACCGAGAGCGATGTCAACCTCGCAACGGTCGACAACGCGATCATCATCGGGTTCAACGTGCGCCCCGACACGAAGGCTCGCGAGCGGGCTGCTCGCGAAGGTGTCGACGTGCGGTTCTACTCGGTCATCTACGCGGCACTCGAAGACATCGAGAACTCCCTCAAGGGCATGCTCAAGCCGGAGTTCGAAGAGGTCCAGTCTGGCGTCGCCGAGATCCGCGAGATCTTCCGCTCCTCCAAGGTCGGAAACATCGCGGGAGTCATCGTGCGCTCGGGAACCATCACGAGGAACGCCAAGGCGCGCGTCATCCGCGAGGGAGTCGTCGTCGGCGACAACCTCACGATCGACTCGCTCCGCCGGTTCAAAGACGACGTCACCGAGGTGCGCACGGACTACGAAGCCGGAATCGGCCTCGGCAAGTTCAACGACATCCAGATCGGCGACGAGATCGAGACGATCGAAATGAAGGAGAAGCCGCGGGTCTAGTGCCCCGGCTCCGGCCGACGGAGGGGCCCCGAGAACGGGACCCCCAAGACCCCGACTCTCGGGGCCCCTCCGTCGGCCTCCGCCTCGCGACGCTCGACGCCGCGGGGAGCAGAGAATACAGAGCGCCATCGGTGCTCGTACATGAGGAGTATTGACATGGTGGATCCCACCAGGGCACGGAAGATGGCCGACACCATCAAGGTCATCGTCGCCAAGAAGCTCGAGCGTGGACTCAAGGACCCGCGACTCGGATTCGTGACCATCACCGACGTCAAAGTGACCGGCGACCTCCAGCACGCGAGCGTCTTCTACACGGTCTACGGGTCCGACGAGGAGCGCGCCGACTCGGCTGCCGCCCTCAAGTCGGCGACGGGAATGCTGCGGAGCGAAGTCGGCAAGAACCTGACCTCGAGGCTCACGCCGTCGCTCGAATTCATCGCCGACGCGGTGCCCGAGAACGCGAAACACATCGAGGAACTGCTCGCCGAGGCCACCAAGCGCGACCTCGAGGTCGAGCGCCTGAAGGCGCAAGCGAGTTACGCGGGCGACGAAGACCCGTACATCAAGCCTCGGACGATCGACGAGGAGACTCGCGACGACCGATAGCGCGACGCCGAGTCGCGCCGACGGTCAGAACGAGAGAAGCACGAGCGGAGGATTCCGCTCGTGCTTCTCTCGTCGGTCGATGCTCGTGCGCCGTCGTCAGTCGATGTCGATGAGCACTTTGCCGACGGTGTCGTTCTCGACCGCGTCGTGGGCTCCCGCGGTGTCGGCGAGGGCGAACCTCGTGAGGGGGAGGCCGCTCGCGACTCCGACAGGCAGGGCGTCGTCGCGGAGGGCCGCCGTGATGTCGTCGGTCGCGGCGTCGAGGGCATCCTGGCCCACGGTGTAGACGAGGATGAACTGCACGCGCACGTTCTGCGCCATGAGCGGGCCGATGTCGACCGTCAGCTCGCTCCCGCCGTTGTTCGCGTAGATCGCGAGCGTTCCGCGCGTGCGCAACACGGCGAGGTCGAGCCCGATGTTGGGCACGACCGCGACCTCGACGACGAGGTCGACCCCGTCGGGTGCGATCGCGCGGATCTGGTCGACGGCGTCGCTGTCGCGGTAGTTGACGACGTGGTGGGCACCCGCCGACCGCGCGAGGGTCGCCTTCTCGTCGGAGCTCACGGTCGTGATGACGGTCGCACCCGCCCACCGCGCGAGTTGGATGGCCGCGTGACCCACGGCACCCGCGCCACCCGCGACGAGGACGATCGTGTCAGCGAGGGCGCCGGGGGAGAGCCGCGACGGGCCGTCCTCGCTCACCGTGAGCGCGCGGTGCGCTGTGATGGCGGGGACACCGAGACTCGCCGCGACGTCGAACGACGCTCCGTCGGGCAGTTTGACCACGCGGGACACGGGCTGCACCGTGAACTCGGCGGCGGTGCCGTGGGGGCGCTGGTCGGCGGCGAGGTAGACCCACACGCGGTCGCCCGCCGCGAAGTCGATGACATCGGGTCCGACGGCGTCGACGACACCCGCGCCGTCGAGGTTGGGGGTCACCTCGGCGAAGGGGAGTTCACCGCGGCCTCCGCGACGACTCTTCCAGTCGGTCGGGTTGACGCCCGAGACGCTCAGGCGCACGCGCACTTCGCCCCCGCCGGGCGTCGGAGTCTCGCGGTCGGCGAGCTGGAGCACCGACGAGTCGCCGGTCGTGGAGTAGATGATCGTCTTCATGGTCGGCCCAACCGGATCGAGGGTGGGGCTATTCCCCTCCGATCACGACGGCAGAGCGAGAGTACCGTTCGAGCGGACCACGAGGCCGTCGGCGACGAGACCCGCCGTCGCGCGCGCGAGCTGCTCCTCGTCATGCCACACCGTGCGCACGGCACTCTCGTCGACCGGATGATCGCTCGACCGGAGTGCCTGGAGCACGAGCCCGCGCACGTGCCGATCCGACCCTGCGAACGACTTCTGCGCGGGCGCGCGCACGCCCTCGAAGGCCGGGAACCCCGCGGCGCGCCACGCGCACGACTCGGCGATCGGGCACGCCCCGCACCGGGGAGCGCGCGCCGTGCACACGACGGCCCCGAGTTCCATCGTCGCGGCGTTGAACACGCGCGCCTCGGCGTCGTCGGCCGGGAGCATCGCGCTCATCGCCGCGAGGTCGCGCCGAGTGGACGGGGCGCCCGCCTCGGCGACGCCCGCGACGGCGCGAGCGAGCACCCGCCGCACGTTCGTGTCGACCACGGGGTGTCGCAGTCCGAAGGCGAAGACCGCGACGGCTCGCGCGGTGTAATCGCCGATCCCCGGGAGAGCGAGGAGCTCATCGACATCCGACGGCACGACGCCGTCGTGGCGTTCCACGATCGCGATCGCCGCGCGGTGCAGGTTGAGGGCGCGACGCGGATACCCGAGTCTGTCCCAGGCGCGCACGACGTCTCCCGCGGTCGCGTCGGCGAGGTGTGCGGGGGTGGGCCAGCGCTCGAGGAACATCTCGAGTCGCGGGATGACGCGCACGACGGGCGTCTGCTGCAGCATGATCTCGCTCACGAGGATGCCCCACGGGGAGACCCCCTCCCGTCTCCACGGCAGGTCGCGCGCGTGCTCCGTGAACCACGCGCCGAGCGCCGGGGGGATATCGGCCGGATTCGTCGAGGTCACCGCTCTACAGTAGGCACCCCGCAGTGAGCGTTCCGCCGTCGGATGCAGTGCAAGCGGTTCGCGCTTCGAGGTTGCGCTTCAGGGCGCCCTGCTTAGGCTCGAGCCATGACGAGATGGCAACCGGCGAAAGCAGACACCCTCGCAGCG
This sequence comes from Marisediminicola sp. LYQ85, assembly GCF_046600695.1. Classification (NCBI taxonomy): domain Bacteria; kingdom Bacillati; phylum Actinomycetota; class Actinomycetes; order Micrococcales; family Microbacteriaceae; genus Marisediminicola; species Marisediminicola sp. LYQ85. The sequence goes on along the minus strand of NZ_JBKIWO010000001.1, from coordinate 1,224,555 downwards.
ATCGTGACCGAGATCCTGCACAACTACGGCACCGGGCGAGCGATCGTCGCCGTCGACGCGGCCGACGGCGCCCTCTCCGCGAATTTCGCCACCGACCTCGCCGAGGCGTTCGCCGCGAGGCCGCACGCGGTCGAGCGCGCCACCTTCGCCCCGGCGAATTCGGACGGCACGCCGCGGCGCCCGTCGAGTGACGACGCCGCGCTCTTCGGCGAGACCGTCGTCGCACCGTTCCGCCGAGCCTCGACCTCACCGGCCGTGCTCGTGGTCGACGGGTCGTTCGTGCTCGATCCCGCCGTTCGAGCAAAGTGGAACTTCGCGATCTGGCTCGACGGTCCCGCCTCGTCGACCGACGGGCACGATGGCAGCGGCCCGGCCGAAGCCCTGGCGTCCTACCTCGTCGAGGCACGACCGCGCGCGTCAGCGGTCGCCATCGTCGACGTGAGCGACCCCGATCATCCGCGCCGGGTCTTCGCCGACACCTGCTGAACCGCGGCCACGACGGCAGAGGGGTCGAGAAAGCGCCCCGTGCGTTCGACCGAGTGCACGAGATCGAGGAGCACGGTGTTGACCGGCGCGTCGACGCGCGCGGCGCGAGCCTCGGAGACGACGGCGCCGTTGAGATAGTCGATCTCGCTGAGGTGGCCGCGACTGATGCTCTGCAGGGTCGAACCCAGATTGGGCACGTCGCCCATGCGCTTCGCCATGGCGAGGGGCAGGAAGCCCGAGAGCGCCGCCGGGAGCGCCGCGAACACCGAGATCGCGAGGGGCGTGAGCCCGGACATCGACGTGAACCGGATGCCCGCGGCTCGCGCGACGGCCACCGTCTCGCGCATGCTCGCCACGAGCACGCGCCGCAACGCCCGGTGCCGAATGGTGTCTTGCACGCTCGAGCCCGTGATCGCGGGCAGGGCATTGACCTGGTTGATGAGCAGTTTCGTCCACTGCGCACCGCGGAAGTCGTCGACGATCGTCGTGGGGATGACCGGGTCGAGCACGCGAGCGGCGAAGTGCGACGCGATGTGGGTCGACGACTCGTCGCCGATGCTGAGCGAACCGGGCGCGGTCACCGCGACCGCGCCCGGTTCGAGGTGGGATGCCGCGAACAGGGCGAGTGCCCCGACGAGGTCGGATCGGGGCACGACCGTCGCGAGCGACCGCACCGACTCGAGTCCGTTCTGGGCGACGACGACGGGCACCCCGTCGATGCGGGCGGCGGACGCGGCGACCGCGTCGATCGCATCGGTCGCTTTCGTCGCGACGATCACGAGGTCGGGGGTCTGGTCGACGGCGGCGGAGACCTCGACGCGCGCGATGTGGTCGCCCCAGGCGCCCGTGAGGCGCAACCCGTGGGCTCGCATCGCCGCGGCGTGGGCTCCGCGTGCGGTGACCGCCACGTCGTGGCCCGCACGGTCGAGGAGTGCCGCGAGAGTCCCCCCGACGGCTCCCGCCCCGATCACCGCGATCCGCATGGACTCGAGCATAGGTCGGCGCCCGCCGTCGCGGCGGCCCGACGGTGCTGGCGCGACGCCGCCGGCCGGGTGGGGCCGGGGGAGTGCGGGGCGAGCACGGTGTGACGGCATACCCTTAACGGGTGCAGAAGCAAAACCCCGAGTCCGTGACGAGATCGAGCGGCATCCTGCTCGTCGACAAGGCCGAGGGCCTCACGAGCCACGATGTCGTGGCTCGCACCCGCAAACTCGCGCAGACCCGCAAGGTCGGCCACGCGGGCACCCTCGACCCGATGGCGACGGGCCTGCTCGTGCTCGGTCTCAACAGCTCCACGCGACTCCTGACCTTTCTCGTCGGCCTCGACAAGGAGTACTTCGCGACCATTCGACTCGGTGCCTCGACGTCGACCGATGACCGAGAGGGCGACGTCGTGAGCACGGCGCCCGCCCACGAGGTCGACGCGGTCACGGCAGAGCGCATCGCCGAGGAGGTCGGCGCGTTGAGGGGCCCCATCGAGCAGCGTCCGAGCAGCGTCAGCGCGATCAAGGTCGATGGCAAGCGCGCGTACGCGCGAGTGCGCGACGGCGAGGAGGTCGAGCTCGCGACCCGACCCGTGACCGTGAGTGCGTTCGAGGTGCTCGACGAGCGCCGCGAGAGCGGAGTGATCGAGCTCGACGTGCGTATCGAGTGTTCGAGCGGAACCTACGTGCGGGCTCTCGCGCGAGACCTGGGCGAGGCACTCGGAACCGGCGGCCACCTCACGGCCCTGCGCAGGTCACGAGTGGGGCCGTTCGGTGTCGCCGAAGCGCGCACTCTCGAGGATGTCGTCGTCGCCGACAGCATCCTGGCCCCCGCGGATGTCGCGACCGCCCTCTTCGACTCGATCGCCCTCGACGCCCAGCAGGTCGTCGACCTCACCCACGGCAAGAGGATCGCCGTCGAGACCGCCGACGGTCAGCCCTACGCCGCTCTCGCTCCCGATGGCCGACTCGTCGGGCTCCTCGAGGTCGCGAACGGGCGCGCGAAACCCATCGTCAACTTCCCGACCGACGAGGTGACGTCGTGATCGAGTGGTTCACCGTCGCCCAGGCCGCCTTCGCCGTCGCGGCGGGGCTCCTGTGTCTCGTGCTCGGTCTCGCCAAACGCACTCCCGCCGACCTGACCCTCGGCGTGACACTGCTCGTCGAGCTGCTTCTCGTCGTGCAACTCGTCGTCGCCCTCTTCGCGCCACTCGCCGGCAACACGGCCACGGGGAGCGTGCTCGAGTTCTACGTCTACCTCATCTCGGCCCTGCTCCTGCCGCCGCTCGCAGTCTTCTGGGCGCTCGTCGAACGCAACCGCTGGAGCACCGTGATCCTCGGGGTCACGAATCTCGCGATCGCGGTCATGGTCTATCGCATGAACGAGATCTGGTTCGTGCAGGGCGCGTGAGCCGTGAGGGGCGTTCCGCCGTCTCGGGCCCGGTCGGTGCCCTAATCTGGACATGATGACCGAATCGACTCCACCCCGCGCGCTCGGAATCGGGCGAGTCCTCATCGTCGTATACGGAATCCTCGCCCTCGCGGCGACCGGGCGGTCGGTGTTCCAGATCCTGACGAAGTTCGGCGACGCTCCCGTCGCCTACTCGCTCTCGGCTCTCGCGGCGGTCGTCTACATCCTCGCGACCGTCGCGCTCGTGGTTCCCGGCGACCGCTGGTACCGCGTCGCGCTCGCGACGATCGGGTTCGAGCTCGTCGGCGTCATCGTCGTCGGGGTGCTGAGCATCTTCGACCCCGTGCTGTTCCCCGACGACACCGTGTGGTCGCGCTTCGGGCAGGGGTACCTCTTCATCCCGCTCGTGCTGCCCGTGCTCGGACTCCTGTGGCTCCGCAGGCGCCGGCGGAACGGCTCGGCGGGAGTGTCGACTCCCGACGGCGGCGCACCCGCGGCGCGCCGGTCGTGATGCGCTTCTTCCCGGCGCTCGACGAGGTTCCCGCGGGTTTCGGGCCGAGCGCGGTCACCTTCGGCAAATTCGACGGGCTCCACGTCGGTCATCGCGCGATCGTCGATACCCTCACGGCCGCGGCGAGGGCGCGTTCCCTCACCTCGACCGTCGTGACCTTCGACCGCAACCCCCTGAGCCTGCTCGCTCCCGAACGCAATCCGCGGAGCCTCGTCTCGTCGCGACGCAAAGTCGAGCTCTTCGACGACGCCGGGGTCGATGCGATGGTGCAGTTGCGCTTCGACCTCGCGTTCAGCCGAATGCCCGCCGACGACTTCATCCGCACCGTTCTCGTCGACGCCCTCGATGCGCGTGTCGTGCTCGTCGGGCCGGGGACGAGGTTCGGTGCGGGCGGTCGTGGCACCTTCGACACGCTCGTGGAGGCCGCGCGCACGATGGGCTTCGACGTCGAGCGCCTCGACCCCGTCGGCGAGGGCAGCGAACCGGTGTCGTCGACACGCATCCGGGGAGCGCTCGACCGCGGGGAGATCACCGATGCTGCACGATGGCTCGGCCGGCTCCCCTCGGTGCGGGGCATCGTCGTGCACGGCCAGAAGCGCGGGCGCAAACTGGGCTACCCGACCGCCAACCTCTCGCCCGATCTCGAGGGGTTCATCCCCGCCGACGGGGTGTACGCCGGCTACCTCTCGGTCGCGGGCGAACGCCTACCCGCCGCTATCTCGATCGGCAACAACCCGACGTTCGAGGGGGTGCCGCAGCGCCAGGTCGAGGCTCACGTGCTCGATGCCGACCTGGACCTCTACGACCTGGAGGTCGAGGTGGAGTTCGTCGATCGGATCCGCGGCATGGAGAAGTTCGATTCCCTCCCGGCCCTCATCACCCAGATGGACAACGACACCGTGAGGGTCAGGGCCGCGCTCGCCTCACACGGTGGCGGATCGGTCCCCGGCCGCTCCTAGTCGTCGAAAGTGTTGACCATCGCGTGGGCGGCGCGTTCGAGATAGTCCCACAGCGTCGCGTCGTCGAGAGGCGACAGTTCGAGGGAGTCGACGGCCGCACGCATGTGCAGGAGCCAGCGGTCGCGCGCGTCGGGATTGATCTTGAACGGCTGGTGACGCATGCGCAACCGCGGGTGACCGCGTTGCTCGCTGTAGGTGCCCGGCCCGCCCCAGTACTGTTCGAGGAACCCCGTGAGGCGCTGCACGGCTCCCTCGAGGTCGTCTTCGGGATACATCGGCAGGAGCACGGGGTCGGAACCGACCCCCTCGTAGAACCGGCGCACGAGCGCTTCGAAGGTCTCTCGGCCGCCGACCTTCGACCAGAACGACTGGCCGAGTCCGGCGCCGGCGTTCGGGTCTCCCGCGCCTGGTCCTCCCGTGCCTGGTCCTCCCGTGTTCGGGGCCCGCAGCACGAGGGGAGCGGGAGGCACGCCGGCTGTCGGCGTGAGGGGAAGATCGCGAGGGTCGGTCACTGCTGCGGCTTTCGCGTCGGAGTCTTGCGCACGGGCTTGGTCGCCGGTTGCGGGTCGGGCGCGTCTGCGGTCTGCCGAGGGCTGCGGGACTCGGTGAGGGGTGCGCTCGGGGGCGAGTCGATGACCATGCGATTGAGGGCCGGGAGATCGACCCCGAGGTCGTCGAGACCGAGCTTGAGTCGCAATCGCAGCTCGCGCGCGACGTCCCACTGGTCGGCGGGCCGCACCTTGACGACGAGACGGATGACGAGGGCCTCGGCCGAGAGGGTTTCGATGCCCCAGATCTCGGGGGCTTCGAGCACCTTCTTGCGCCACTGAACACTCTCGGTCATCGTCACGGCCGTTTTCAGGAGCGACGCTTGCACGGCCGAGACATCGGAGTGATAGGGCGTCGGAACGTCGATGATCACGCGAGCCCAGCCCTGTGACTTGTTGCCGACGCGGAGGATCTCGCCGTTGCGCACGAACCACAGGGTGCCGTTGACATCGCGCACGGTCGTGACGCGGATGCCGACGGTCTCGACGGTGCCCGAGGCTTCTCCGAGATCAACGACGTCTCCGACGCCGACCTGGTCCTCGGCGACCATGAACAACCCGTTGAGCACGTCTTTGACGATGTTCTGAGCGCCGAAACCGAGGCCTGCACCGAGCGCGGCGGTGATGAGCGCGAACGAACCGATGATGTTCGGGTCGATCGCCGTGACGATGAGCAAAAGCGCGACGATGACGATGACGACCGTCACGACGTTGTTGAGCACCGTGCCGAGCGTGCGCGTGCGCTGCACGACGCGGACCGCCGCGAGCGGCGACGTCGTGAGCGCCTGGGTGTCGTCGACATTCTGACGCTTCTTCACCCCCGATACCACTTGCGTCACGACGCGACGGATCACGAAGTGGAGGATCACGCGCATGAGGATCGCGCCGACGATGATGCCGATGATGGTGATCGGCATCTGGAAGAGCTCGAGGAACTCTCCCACGCCCGCCCATAAAGCCGTCCAGTCGAACGGTTGGGTTTCGGGCTCGACGGCGCCGGCCACCGCGCTGCGCGCAGCGCCGCCGATCACGGAGACGACGTCTGTCATCCAGCATCCTTCGCTTGAACCACCAGGGCGCGTTCGACACCGGCGAGATTCTCGATCACGAGTCGTCGCAGTGCCGGCGTGTCGGGGTTCGCGTCGAGCCAGCCTTTCGTCGCGTCGCGCAGTTCCGCGCTCGCGAGGAGGGTCGGGTAGAGACCGACGACGATGGCCTCCGCGATCGCGTGCGAGCGCGAGTGCCACACCGTGGTGATGGTCGCGAAATAGCGCTCGACGAGAGCCTCGAACACGGCGGGGTCGTTGGCGTGCTGGAAGCCCACGGTCGTCTGCCGCACGATCGCGTTCGGCAGCTCGTCGGTGTCGACGAGAGAGGAGAAGGCGTCCGACTTGCCCTCGACGGTCGGAATGGCGGCGATCGCGCGAGCGGCGGCCTGCTGACCGTTCGCCGTGTTGTCGAAAGCGAGCGCGGCCTCGACGTCGAGTCGACCGGCGGCGCCGTTGAGCACGAGCGATTCGAGAAGCTCCCACGCGAGGTCGGTGTCGACGAGCAGCCCGTCGAGAGTCGCGGTGCCGTCACGCAGTGCCCGGATGGCCTCGACGTGTTCGGGCGTGCTCGCGATGTTGGCGAAGAACTTCACGAACTGGAACTGCGCATCCGAACCCGGGGTGGCGGCGCGCGCGAGCTCCCAGAGCCGGTCGCCGACGGTCGCGAGAGTCTGCACTCGCGCCTCGGGGGCGACATAGACGCGCGCGACGGTCGCGAGTTGGGTGAGGGTCGTGCGAATGGTCGTCGACTCGGTCTCGGTCTCGATGTTGCCGAGCACGAGGCGCACGTAGTCGCGTGCCGGTGTCTCACCGTCGCGCGTCGCATCCCACGCCGCGCCCCACACGATCGCGCGAGCGAGAGGGTCGGAGATCGACGAGAGGTGATCGATCGCGGTGGCGAGCGACACCTCGTCGAGTCTCACCTTCGCATAGGCGAGGTCGTCGTCGTTGAGCAGCACGAGAGCCGGGCGGGCGAGCCCCCCGAGTTCCGCGACCTCGGTGCGTTCGCCGTCGACATCCAGTTCGACACGGTGCGTGCGCTCGAGAGCGCCGGAGCCGTCGCTCGCGAAGTCGTAGAACCCCACGGCGAGCCGGTGCGGGCGGATGGTCGGATAGTCGTCGGGTGCGGACTGCGCGATCGCGAACGACGTGATGGTTCCGTCGTCGCCGACCTCGAGCTCGGTGCGGAGGGTGTTGACGCCCGCGGTTTCGAGCCAGAGCGCAGCCCACCCGGAGAGGTCGCGGCCGCTCGTGGTCTCGAGCTCGGCGAGGAGGTCACCCAGCTCGGTGTTGCCGTAGGCGTGCTTCTGGAAGTAGGCCGCGACGCCCGCGTAGAAGGCGTCGATCCCGACCCACGCGACGAGCTGCTTGAGAACCGAGCCGCCCTTGGCGTAGGTGATGCCGTCGAAGTTCACCTGCACGTCTTCGAGGTCGTTGATCGTCGCGAAGACGGGGTGGGTCGACGGCAGCTGGTCTTGGCGGTACGCCCAACTCTTCTCCATCGCCTGGAACGTCGTCCAGGCCTCGGTCCACTCGGTCGCCTCGGCGGTCGCGATCGTCGAGGCCCATTCGGCGAACGACTCGTTGAGCCACAGGTCGTTCCACCACTTCATGGTCACGAGGTCGCCGAACCACATGTGGGCGAGCTCGTGCAGGATCGTCACGACGCGGCGCTCGCGCACGGCATCGGTGACCTTGCTGCGGAACACGTAGGTCTCGGTGAAGGTCACGGCGCCCGCGTTCTCCATCGCGCCGGCGTTGAACTCCGGCACGAAGAGCTGGTCGTACTTCTCGAAGGGGTAGGGGTAGGCGAACTTCTCCTCGAAGTAGGCGAAGCCCTGGCGGGTCTTCTCGAAGATGTAGTCGGCATCGAGGTACTGGTGCAGAGACTTGCGCACGAACAGGCCGAGGGGGATCTCACGCCCGTCGCTGCTCACGAGCGAGCTGCGTGTGACCTCGTACGGCCCCGCGACGATCGCCGTGACGTAGCTCGAGAGCACGGGGGTGGGGGCGAATCGCCAGACCGCGGAGGCCACGGAACCGTCCTGCGTCGTGAGGGTCTCGGGCTCGGGGGTCGGGGAGTTGCTCACGACCTGCCACGTCGCGGGCGCCGTGACGGTGAAGGCGAACGTGGCCTTGAGGTCGGGCTGCTCGAAGACAGCGAAGACCCGGCGGGAATCCGGCACTTCGAACTGCGAGTAGAGATAGACCTCACCGTCGACGGGGTCGACGAAGCGGTGGAGGCCCTCTCCCGTGTTGGTGTATTCGGCATCGGAGACGACAGTGAGGGTGTTCTCGTCGTCGAGGTCGTCGAGCCGGATGCGAACCCCGTCGCTCACGACGGCCGGGTCGAGCTCTCGCCCGTTGAGGGTCACCGAGTGCACGGTGCGAGTGAGCGCATCGATGAAGGTCGAACCGCCGGCGGTGGCGGAGAACGAGACCGTCGTCGTGCTGCGGAAGGTCTCGGTGTCGGTCGTCAGATCGAGCGCGATGTCGTAGCTGCGCACATCCACGAGAGCTTTGCGTTCCTGGGCCTCGACTCGAGTGAGGTTCTCTCCTGGCACCGTGTTCTCCTTCGGGTAATCGACGGCATCGAGCCGCCCGACCACCCTAACGAACGGGAACCGGTGCTACGCGTGAGTCAGGAAGCCGTGCCAGACGGGCCTCTCCGACCCACGTGCGGGAGTGCCCGCGGATGACCCGGCGCTCTCCGGTCCCGCGGAATCGACGATCTCGCGGCACGCCGTGATCGTGTCCTCGAGCAGCAGTCGCAAGCGTGAGTCGGAATCGTCGACGCACGCTTCGGCTATCGATGCCACGGCGAGGCTGACCATGGCCCCGTACATGAAGTCGAACGATTGCGACGACCACGTTCTCGTCGCCGCGAGCTGAGCTCGAGCCCACGCGTCGGCGAGGGGCACGGCGGCGAGTGCGGAGCGCACGAGCTCGCGGATCGCGGTGGCCCCCGCGGGGTCGACTGCGGCGAGGCGCGCGTGCCCGCGGATGAGTCCGACGGCGAGGGCTCGCTGACGCGACTCGCTCGCGATCGCGAGTGCGGCGGCGCCGGCGCGCACGGCGACGTCGAGCTCGATCCGCTCGTAGGCGCGGGGGCCCGTGGTGACGACCCCGATCACACTGGGGATGAGGGGAGCGAGCTTCGACCGGTTGGAGTCGCGTGTCCAGTCGTTGACCAGGCGCGCGAGGCCGGCGAGAGCGGGGTGGGTGCACGCGGGATGGTCGCTGAACTTCTCTCCCGCGAGATACGACGCGAACTCCATGAAGCATGCGCCGCGCTTGGCGTTGCGATGACGGCCGCGGGAGAGTTCGGGAACGCCGTCGGGGGATTGCGGCGGGTGAGGGTGGGTGGCGCTGTTCCGACGCTCCGCGCGAGCAGAGGCGCTGAACACCGAGAAACCGTTCGAGAGAGCAGACATGTTGCCTCCAGTCGCACCAGAGATGATCCTCTCTTCAGTGTGCGCTCGGGCGAGCGAGATCACCAGACCCAAAACAGTCCGATCCAGCAGCTGTCGCGGGCGCGGATAGGCTGGATTCATGACCGATACGCTCCCCGCATCCGACACGACCATCGACGGGTCGGCGACCTCCGTCGAGTTCTGGTTCGACCCGTCGTGCCCCTGGGCTTGGATGACCTCCCGTTTCGTCGACGAGGTGTCGAAGCATCGCGACCTCAGGGTCACCTGGAACATCATGAGCCTCGCCGTGCTCAACGAGAACAACGACGTCGACGACGCTCACCACGAGGTGCACGTTCGTGGCCTCGCGTACACGCGCCTCGTGACCGCGGCGAAGGAGCTTCACGGGCAACCGATGGTGAAGAAGCTCTACGACGCTCTCGGACAGCAGATCCATCTCGAGGGCAAGAAGGACGCTCACGAGGTTGTACGCGTCGCGCTCGCGGCCGCAGGCCTCCCCGACGACTTCGCGGCCTACAGCGAGTCGGACGAGTTCGACGAGCAGATGCGCGCCTCCCACTTCGAGGGCATCGGTCGCGTGGGCCAGGATGTCGGCACTCCGGTCATGGCTGTCGACGGTGTCGCGTTCTTCGGGCCCGTGATGTCCCCCGCGCCCCGGGGAGAGGACGCTCTCCGCGTGTGGGACGGCGTCGTCGCCGTCGCCTCCTACGACGGCTTCTTCGAGCTCAAGCGGTCTCGCACGGTCGGCCCGATCTTCGACTGACCGACGAACCCCGAGGCTCACGGGGCCGGACCCCCTCGCGGCCGGATCCGCGGGCTCCATCCGATCACCGACCGATCACCCTCTTCGAGAAAGCGCCTGCTCATGCGCATCCACATCGCCACCGACCACGCCGGGCTCGACTTCAGCCGGCACCTCACCGCGCACCTCGAGAGCGCCGGTCACGAGGTCGTCGACCACGGACCGACCTCCTACGACCCCCTCGATGACTATCCGAGTTTCTGCATCAACGCGGCGAAAGCCGTCGTCGCGGATAGGGGGCACGGTGTCGAGGCACTCGGTGTCGTGTTCGGTGGCTCGGGCAACGGCGAGCAGATCGCGGCGAACAAGGTCGTCGGGGCGAGGGCGGCTCTCGTGTGGAACCTCTCGACAGCACGACTCGCGCGCGAACACAACGACGCGAACGTCATCTCCATCGGGGCCAGGCAGCACACGATCGACGAGGCGACGAGCTTCATCGACGCCTTCGTCGCGCAGCCGTTCACCCGCGAGGAACGGCACGTGCGCCGGATCGCCCAGCTCGCCGAATACGAGACCACCGGCCTCATCGCCGGTCGATCGGTCGACTGAGACCATGCCCGAGGGTCACTCCGTCCACCGGATCGCACGGCAGTTCTCCACCCACTTCGTGGGGAAGCGCGTGGCCGTCTCGTCACCGCAGGGTCGCTTCGCGTCGGATGCCGCGAGGCTCGACGGTCACGAGATCGTCGACTCGATCGCCGTCGGCAAGCAACTCTTCCTCGAATTCGACCACGACCTCTGGTTGCGGGTGCACCTCGGCATCTACGGAGCCTGGGACTTCGCCGCCGATTCTGCGGCCGAACTCGAGCTGCCTCGCCCGATCGCGCGCGGGGCGGCCGCGGCATCGCGTCGCGATATCGTCGACGCCGCGGGTGAGGACTCAGCCGCGAGCATCGGCGCTCCGCGCACGGCGAGGCTGCGCATGGCGGAGCAGGAGAATCTGACACCCGACGACGCGGCCTTCCCTCCCGACCCTGTCGGAGCGGTTCGCGTCCGGCTTCTCGCCGACGACATCGTCGCCGACCTGCGCGGGCCCACGGCGTGCGAGGTTCAGGAGCCCGATCAGGTTCGCGCTCAGATCGCCAAGCTCGGTCCCGACCCTCTCGTCGAGCCGGGCAAGAAGGGCGAGAACAGGTTCACGGAGGCCGTTCTCAAGAAGGGCACCCCGATCGGGTTGCTGCTCATGGACCAGTCGGTCGTGAGCGGGATCGGCAACGTCTATCGCGCCGAGATGCTGTTCCGCGCTCGGCTCGACCCGCATCGGCGAGGCAAGGACCTCGACGAGGCGGTCGTGCGCGCCCTCTGGCGCGACTGGACGAAACTGCTGAAGTCAGGAGTCGAGGTCGGCCAGATGATGACGATGGACGGCCTCTCGAAGAAGCAGTACGCCGCGGCTCTGCGCAGCCGCGCGGATCGCCACTGGGTCTACCACCGCGAGGGTCTCCCGTGCCGCGTGTGCGGCACACCCATCCGCATGGAGATGGCTGCGGGGCGCAAGCTCTACTGGTGCCCGACCGATCAGGTCTGACTCGCGCGCGAACGGCATCGGCGTGCACGCCGGGGTCTGCTCGATCCAGCAGAATGATCCGATGCGATACACACCCGCGTACCTCCTCGACGATCCCGCGGAGGTCAAACGCCTCATCCGTGAGAACCCGTGGGCGACGATCGTGTCGTCGACGGCCGCGGGCATCGTGGCATCCCACTATCCGATCATGCTCGACGAGTCCGTCGAGGGGATCAGCATCGTCAGTCATGTGGGGCGACCGGATGAACGTGCTCACGAGCTCGGCAAGCACGAGGTGCTCGTCATCGTGCAGGGCCCCCACGGCTACATCTCACCCGGGTGGTACGAGGGCGACGGATTCGTGCCGACCTGGAACCACGTGACCGCCCACTTGTGGGGCACCCCCGAGATCCTCGACGACGACGAGAACTTCTCGGTGCTGAGCGAGCTCGTCGACCACTTCGAGAAAGAGATGCCCGCGCCCGTGTCACTCGACGTCGACGAGATGCAGGCTCGCCGCATCGCGACCGGCACCGTCGGCATCCGTGTCGACGTGACGAGGTTCGACGCGAGGCTCAAGCTCAGCCAGGGGAAGTCACCCGAGGTCGCGGCCCGCATCATCGACGAGCTCGATCACGGAGACGCATATCGCAACCCCGGTCTCGCCGCCGAGATGCGCCGGGTGCACGAGTGAGTCTCGTCCTCCGCGATGTGCGCGTCGTCGGCGGTTCGACCGACCCCGTCGACGTGCTCCTCAAGCACGGGGTCGTCACCGACATCGGACCGGGTCTCACGGGAACGGCGGAGGTGTCGGCAGGCGGCCGGTGGATGATCCCGGGGCTCTGGGATGAGCACGTGCACGCGAGTCAAGCGGCTCTCACGCGCCGTCGGGTGGACGTGTCGCTCGCGGCATCCGCCGCCGACGCCGCAGCGATCATGGCGGCGGCACCCGCACCCGAGCACGGTCTGCCTCTCGTGGGCTACGGGTTCCGCGATTCACTCTGGCCGGACCTCGCTCACAGGGCCGTACTCGACGACGTTGTCGCGGGTTACCCCGTGGTGATCGTGAGCGCCGACCTGCACTGCTGCTGGCTCAACTCGGCGGCCCTCGCGCACTTCGGGCTCGATCGCGCCTCCGACGGGGTCTTGCGCGAAGAGGATGCCTTTCCGGTCACGAGCGCCGTTCAGAATGTGCCCGCGACCGTGCTCGACGGGTGGGTCGAGGCCGCGATGACCGAGGCCGCGGGGCGCGGGATCGTGGGGATCGTCGACCTCGAGATGCGCGGGGCCGTCGCCGACTGGTCTCGGAGGTTCGCGGCGGGCTTCCGCACGGTGAGGGTCGACGCGGGTGTCTACCCTGCGGAATTGGATGCCGCCCTCGCCGCCGGACTGCGCTCGGGCCTCGTGGTCGACGGTTCCGCCGGGCGATTGCGGGTCGGCCCGTTCAAAGTCATCACCGACGGTTCGCTCAACACCCGCACCGCCCTGTGCGTCGATGCGTACCCCGGATCGAGCGGAGCCCACGCCCACGGTCAGCTGACGGTCGAGACCGACCGACTCATCGACCTGCTCAGGCGGGCGACCGCGGGCGGATTCACCTCTGCTGTGCACGCGATCGGCGACGAGGCGAACAGACTCGCCCTCGACGCCTTCGAGGCCGCGGGATGCGGCGGGAGGATCGAGCACGCCCAACTCGTGCGCGACGCGGACTTCGACAGGTTCGCTCGGCTCGGAGTCGGTGCGAGCGTGCAACCCGAACACGCCATGGACGACCGCGAGGTCGCCGACGTCTTGTGGCATGGTCGCACCGATCGCGCGTTCGCCCTCCGCAGGCTCGTGGATGCCGGCGTCACGCTCGTTCTGGGCTCCGATGCTCCTGTCGCGCCCCTCGATCCGTGGGTGACGATCGCCGCCGCGACCTCCCGCTCGCGCGACGGCCTCGAGCCGTGGCATCCGGAGCAGCGCCTCTCGTTCGACGAGGCGCTCACGGCTTCGACGCGGGGACGCTCACGCGTCGAGGTCGGCGACGTCGGTGACCTCGTGCTCGTCGACATCGACCCGAGCACAGCGAAGACCGACGAGCTCCGATCGATGCCTGTCGCCGCGACGATGGTCGACGGTTACTTCACGCACTCCCGGTTGTGATGCGCGGGTAACGACGTCACGCGGTCGCGATGTGCGCGAAGAGGAACCAGCGGTCCTTCTCGAGGGCTCGTGCGATCTCGATGGCCACATCTTGGCTCACGGGGTCGAGGATGGCGAGTTCGTCGACCGCGGTGCGCACCGTCGTGAGGGCCGCGTCGATGTGACCGACCATCTCGGCGATCACCCGATCGGTCGACTGGAACCCCGCCGACAGGGTCGGGGTCGTCTTCTTGGTGGCGACGGTCGACACGCGCGCGTCGAGGGGGAGTCCGAGGGCGACGACCCGCTCCGCGGCGAGGTCGGCGTAATCCCGAGCGTGATCGACGACGGTGTCGAGCAACTCGTGAACAGCCTGGAAGTTGGCGCCGCGCACGTGCCAGTGGGCCTGTTTGCCGTCGACCGCGAGGGCGGTGAGGTCGACGACGACGGGGGCGAGGAACTGCGCCACGCCCGCGGTGATGTCGGGATCGATGGGGCTGTGGGACACAGAACTGATGTCGGTCATGGGCTGCTCCGTTTCGGTGACGTTGATGTCAATGTACGCCGATGGTTGTTCTGCGCAAGCAAGCTGAGGCAACGCTTATCCGCTGTTCTCAGCGCAGTTTCGCCACCGAGACCGCAGCCGATTTGAGGTTCGCGACGCGTTTCTCGTATCGCGCGGCGAGGGCCACGACGATGGCACCGCCGATCGTGAGCCAGAGGGGCCAGGGGAGCGCCGCGTATGCCGCCCTGATCTGCGGGGTGAAGGTCGCGATGGCGTGGATGAGAACGACGGCACTCGCGATCACGAACGGTGCCTGGAGCCGTCGTGAGACCCCCGCGATGAGCACGATGACGCTCACGACCCCCAGGGCGACGAGACGCCAGACGGGCCGATCGCCGAGGGTTGCGAGGAGGGAGGGCACGAGGAGGAGCGCGACGCCGGGGCCGAGCCACGGCCAACTGCGAGCGTCGGGGTCGCGCGCGAGACGGGTCGCACCCGACGCCATGAGGGCGACCGCGAGGGGGACGGTCACGACTTCGAGGGGATCGGCGGATCCGGCTGCGATGGCGAGACCCGCGATGGCGACGCCCGCGAGGATCGAGACGAGCGAGAGGACCGTCGACAACCGAGGCCCGGCGGCGAGGGCCGTCACGAGGTGCACCGCGCTCAGGAGCAGCACGACGAGGAGCGCCCGCACGACGGTGTCGGTGTGTGCGACGAGCGGCCATTCGACCGCGACGGATGCGACGAGCGTGACGAGGGCGAGGATGAGAGCGAAAACGCGTCGTCGCGGCTGTGCGGGGTCGGTGCGCTCTCGAGAGAGACCGTAGGCGGAGACGATCGCGACAGCGACGGCGGGGACGAGCCAGGCCTCGGGGGTGAACGAGCGGTCGAGCTCGGCCCCGATGAGTGCGTCGGATTCGACGATGGCCCGGCCGAGGGACACCACGACGACACCGAGGGCCGCGGCGATCGCGGCAGCGTCGAGGAAGGGCCGCGGCCGCCCGGTCGCCGTGGCGAGGCTCGCGGCGAGGAGAAGCGCAGCACTCGCGACGAAGACGACGACGGCACGCACGAGGGACCCGTCGCTCGCGACGATCGCGAGGGGCAGGATCGCGACGACGAGGCCCACGAGAGTCAGGGTCGGTGCCGCATCGAAGGCCGTCGCATCCGCTCCTCGCGGGTCGGCCGGGTGCTCGAGGTGCGCTCGAGCCGGCCGCTCGCGTTCGAGCAGAGCAGCGATGAGGAGCACTGCGCCCGCGACCGGGAGCGTGTAGGCCTCGACCGCGACGACGGACTCGTCGCCGAGCTTGAGCCACAGCCCCGCGACCGCCACGGCGAGTGCCGCCCAGCCGAGCTGGTGTCGTCGCGACCGCGATGCGAGCAGTCCGTCGGCGCTGACCGCGACCACGAGAAGCGCGATCGCGAGGAGCACGAGCACGAACCACGATGCTCCGTCGTAGTCGATGATCGCCACGAGTGCGGCGGGGGCGGCGACGAGCGCAGCACCGGTGTCGATCGCCCCTCGGGAGACCGGTGGGCGCGAGGTCGACGTCGATCGAGCCGACCAGGCGAGGGCGGCGACGGCGGTGATGAGCGCGGCGAGGGCGGGAATGATCGCGCTCGTCGCGCTCCCGGGGTCGACGACGTCGATGCTGCTCGCGAGCACGAGGAACACGACCGGGGCGAGAGCGACGGACGCCGCGACGCGTTCGACGCGGGCCGCCCTCGTTGTGCGCCGCGCGAGGAAGGCGGTGAGCGCGGCGAGCACCCCCACGTACACTGCGGCGACGACGAGCGGTGCCGCCATCCGATCTCCACTGACGCCGACGATCGAGAGCGCGGGCAACGTCGCTGTCAGGAGAGCGCACGCGAAGGCGACCCAGAAGATCGCCCGGCGATCGAGCGTCGAGAGCGCGAATCGTGCGGTCGGTGCGCGGGGTGGAAGAAGCGTGAGCGCGATAGCGGCGGCGGATGCGGCGAGCGCTGCGAGTGCGGCGTCGGCTCGCGCCGAACCCGTCGGCTCGATCGCGCGGACCACGTCTGTCGCGAGAGCGCCGACGGCGGAGAGCAGGAGCGCCGTGGCCGCCGCGACGAGAGCGGCAGACATGCTGGGAACGGTGCGGACGAGGGCGAGCATGAGGGCGGTCGCGGCACTGAGGGCGAGCACGATCCACGCGGTGCGCGCGTCGGCCCCGACCGTGTGCGCGAGAACTCCGAGAGCGACCGCTCCGACGCCGATGTGGCACGAGCGTGCGATCGTGCGAATGCGAGGGTCGTCGGGGGCGATGCGGAGGGAGGCGACGAGAGCGGCGGCCGCGACGAGAGTCGCGGCCCCCGCAGCGCTCGCACCGACGATGACGTCGGATGCGTCGGCGGCGGTCGTGATCGTCACCGTGGCGAGGAGCAGGGCTGGAGCGATGATCGCCCCGGAGAGAACGCGCTCGACGAAGGCCGACTCGAGGGTGCGCGCGAGAGCCCACGCGACGACGGCCGCGACGAGGGCCGCCGCGACGACCGCGTCGACCGCGGGAGGGACGAGCCGCGTCGTCCCGCCGAGCCACGCGGGGCTCAGCACGACCCCGGCACCCACGGCGACCGGCAGTCCGAGCCAGAATGCCGTGCGCCTCTCGAGAGTCTGCACCCGCCGAGATGGGAGCAGCGCGGCGAGCGTGACGAGAACGATGGCGGCGACGGAGCTGAACCGCGTGGCGTCTGTCGCGCGAGTGAGCGTCGGCACGTCGAGCGCCGAGGTGAGGTGGAGCGCCGTCGCTCCCGCGGAGGTGAGGAGCAGGAGGACCATCGTGCCCGTGGACAGGGCCGCGATCGTCGGCCGCGTCGGGGCGACTCCGCGCGCGGCGACCGCGAGAGCGACCGCGGCCGCGGCGACGACAGGCCAGGTTCCGAGGGCGAGCCACCCGGTTATCCACAGACAAACGGTCGACACCACGGCGATCGCGGCGAGAATGACGCGGTCGCGGGCGCGCACTCGTCTCCGGCCGGCGATCGCGACAGCGAGCGAGCCCGCGGCGAGCGCGAAGTAGGCCGCGAGGATGGCGGGAAGGGACTCGAGCAGGGGCACGGCGAGAGCGGCGACGGCGAGAGCGCCCCAGACGAGCGCGGCACCGCGGCGACGGTCGCCCGCGCGAGCGAGGCCGATCCACGCGCCGGCCACGAGCACGACGGCGGCACCGAGCGCTCCTAGCGAGGGGATGTCCCAGTGCGTCGGCTCGGTGACGGTCGCCGTCACGTCGACACTCCACGGTGCGGCGATCGCCCCGGCGAGAAGGCGGATCGAGGCGAACACGGCGAAGCCCACGGGCGCAGCGAAGAGCGCCGCAGTCGACACGACGGTCGACACGAGGGCCGCAGTCGTCGCACGGGCGTGCGCACCCGTGCGCGTGCGCCGCCACAGCACTTCGGCAGCGAGGGCGACCGCGAGCGCGGCGACGGGGGCGACCGACACGAGCAGGTCGTCGTGGGTGCTGTGTGCGACCGACGCGAATCCGAGCGTCGCGAGGTCGAGGCCGGCGACGACGGCGAAGACGGTGACGAGGGGATGCCACGGCGCTCCGGGCCGAGCCCCAGATGGCGAGTGTTCGTCGCGCGGGAGACGGAGGCGTGCGAGCACGAGGATGTGGACGACGGCGACGATCGCGACGAGAGCGAGCGAGACGGGCGCCGTGACGGCGTCGCCGGCGGAGCGCTCGCTCGAGAAGGCCGCGATGGAGGCGATGACGAGCGCGACGGCCGTCGTGACGAGGAGGATGGCCCGCTCGGGTGTGCCGTCGACGTCGGCGGTTCTCGCGCGGGGAACACGCCCGATCGTCGCGTGCAGGAGCCCCGCGACCGCAATCGCGAGGGCGACCACGGTCACGTGCATCGCTGTCGCGAGTCCATCGGTCACCGCGACCGCGAGCAGGCCGGCCCCGGGCCCCACGCCGATGTGCGCGGCGAGGCCGGGCACGCGCAAACCCGAGGTGTGGTGCCACACGGCGAAGAGACCGGAGGCGACGACGATCGTGATCCCCCAGAACAGGGCTCCTTCGACGGAGGCGGTGCCCGCGAGGTCGTTGGCTCGAACCGCGAAAGCGTCGAGATAGATGAGCACGACGGCGAACGTCGCGAGCCCCTCCGCCGTGGCGCCGAGTCTCTTCTTCAGGATGGTGGCCGCGACGATCGTCGCGATCGTGACCGTGCCGATGATGATCGACCTCGCGAGGAGCCCGTAGGTGACGAAGGCATAGACGAGGAAGGTGATCGCTCCGATGGAGAGCAGCGTTATCCCGATGCCGAGGAAGATCACCTGCACGCTCGAGGTGCGCGCGGGAGCCGGTCTCGACACCTCTCCTGCTGACACCGGAACGGCGGGCGGAGCGGAGGATGCCGTCACCGCACCGGGCACGGTCGACGGCGACGGGGCGGCCACGGTCTGTCGCGGCGGCGCTGCGGCAGCGGAAGCCGCCGAAGCCACCCCTGCGGCCGCGTCGGTCGCCGCCGCGACTCTCTGCCTCGCGGTGTCGGCT
The DNA here is from genome assembly GCF_046600695.1 of Marisediminicola sp. LYQ85. NCBI lineage: Bacteria > Bacillati > Actinomycetota > Actinomycetes > Micrococcales > Microbacteriaceae > Marisediminicola > Marisediminicola sp. LYQ85. The sequence continues at coordinate 1,205,710 of NZ_JBKIWO010000001.1, read as the reverse complement.
TGCTTCGCGGTGTCGGCGCGGATGTGCGAGATGAGCACGACGCGGTCGTCGAGGGCGCGGGCGGCCGCGAGAGATGCCTCGAGCAGTGTCGCCGCCGAGGGGTGGGCCACGTCGAGCCCGCAGCGCCCGCAGCGTGTCGATGTCAGGCTCGTGAAACAGGCCGGGCACTTCGTCGTGTCGCTCAAGTCTGCGGATCCGCGAGGCCATGAGGCCCCGCCGGGGGTTCCGGATGCGCGGGATGAAGGCGATGCGGCGTCGTCTGGCGGGGTCACGCCCTCAGGTTAGTCTCAGGTTCGCGCCGGTCCGGCGGTCACGTGACAGAAACTCGCGTGCGGGGCAGACCGACTACTCCGGGAGGACTCGAACCGCCGACACCACGAGGTTGTCGTCGTAGTGGCCGATCGTCGTGTCGAAGAATCCCGTGCATGTGATGAGGCGCACTTCGTCGTCGGCGACGGCTCCGAACACGTCGGTGGTCGGGAACTCCGCCTTCGCATAGTTCGCGGAGTCGTAGACCTCGTATTCGAAGTCCGTTCCGTCCACTCCCGTGAGGGTGAACCGGTCGCCGTTCTCGAGTTCACCGAGCCGCACGAACGCCGCGGGGCCCGAGGGGGAGTCGACGTGCGCGGCGACGACCGTCGGTCCGCGGCCACCGGGCTTCCCTCCTCCCGTGAACCAGCCGATGTCGTCGAAGTCGACGGGCACCTCGAGGGTTCCGTCGGCCTGAATGCCGAGGTCGATGAGAGCGGAGTCGACGCCGATGGTCGGGAGGGACACTCGAGCGGGGACGACACCGTCGCCGAGAGCAGGCTCGACCGTGGGCGACGTGTCGGCGGCGGCGTCGGGCGCGGGTGCTGACGGCTCCGGCGCGACCGACTCCGTCGGTGCCGACTGCGTCGGGGCGGGGGAGGACGGATCGGAGGTCGAGGGCGAGCACCCCGCGAGTGCCACCACGATGGCGACGCCCAGGATGCCGACGACGGACGAGCGTGTGGAGAGGGGCGCACGCCCGCGACCCCGACGACGCGAGGTCGTCGAGGCCGCGGTGCGTGCGCGTGTCATCGTCAGTTCGAGGCCGAAGCGCGACGACGCATGACGACCGTCGCCGCGGTTCCGAGCGCAGCGAGCGCGCCGAGGGCGATGAGGCCGGCGGGAGCGGAGTCATCTGCGGTGGCGAGTCCTCCGCCACCGGTCTGCACTCCGCCGACCGGAACCTGGCTCAGCTGTCCGCGCACGACTCCGGCGGGGAAGTCGACGGTGTGCGAGTCACCGGTGAATCCGGCGGGGTTCGCCTCGATCTGCGCGAGGGTGAAGCCCTCTCCCGTGTCGGCTCCGTCGGGTGCGACACCGGTCGTGAACGGGCCCTGCAGGCAGCCGGAGCTCGTGCGAGGGCCATCCCCGACAGGCTCGGGGTTGGGGAACGCGATGCGGGGCGGGCCGGACTCGCCGGCCGCAGCCTCGTGGATGTGCGTCGCGGTCTTCGCGGGGCTCTCGTAGTCACCGGTGACGCCCTCGAGGGTGATGTCGTAGCAGATGATCTCGAGGTCGGAGTTGATGCGGAAGTCGAAGGTGCCGGTCGCGCCCTCTTCACCGGGGGCGGCGTTGCCGTCGGTGTCGATGACCTCGCCCGGGGTCGCCATGACGGTGAACGCGCTCGTGAACGTCGCCGGCTCGGCGACCTCGGTCTCGGCGCTCGCGGGGGCGGCGACCGAGAGGACGGCGAACGCGGCAGCGGCCGCTGCCCCGCCGATGGTGACGGTTCGGGTGTTTCTCTTCATCGACATGGTGTGCCTTTCGAGTGGGTGGGCGCCGTCGTGCGCCCGATTACGAGGGGGTACGTCGAGGCCCGGGCATCCGTTCATCCGATTCGGAGAATCTTTTTCATCGGCGTCATTGCCTGCGTCATGGGAGAGCGGATGAACGAATCCGCCCGCTCCGACGTATCCCCTCGTACCGATCGACCCGGACCGGCTGACTTAGGGTGAGAGGGTCTTGTGACCGACGTGCAGAGCAGGAGTGTGATCACCCTGAGTGCTTCGGGTACCCCGTTCTGGAAGCATCGCTCCTCCCGTGCGACCGGCCGAGGGCTCGCCGCGGTGCCCCCCGCTGTCGAGTCGCCGGGTGCTGTCGAGTCGCGCAGCGCCGTTCCCACCACGCCTGCCGGTGTCGACTTCGACGTGTCGTCGGCCTACGACGAGCACGGTGCGAGCCTCTTCGGTTTCGCGATCAACGCGCTCGGCGACCGGGAGCTCGCCGAAGACTGCGTGCAGGAGACGTTTCTCAAGGCGTGGCGGGCTCGCGAGAGCTTCGACCCCGCGAAGGCATCGACACGTACCTGGCTCTTCGCGATCGCCCGCAACGTGATCATCGATTCGCGGCGGTCGCTGCAGCGGATGCCGAAGATCTCCGACAGTGCCGACCTCGCAGACCTGGCGGATGTCGGCACCGACGAGCTCGAGCGCCTGCGCGTGCTCGAGGCGCTCGCGAAGCTCAGCGCCGAGCACCGTCTCGCCGTCGTCGCGGTGCACCTTCACGGGGAGTCCTACGCCGAGCTCGCGGCGCGCACGGGCGTCGGAGCGACGACGCTGCGAACGCGGGCGTTCTACGGTTTGCGGGCGCTCCGCGAACACCTCGACACCGCCGACGATCCCCACAACGACAGGAGCCCCTCGTGACTCACGACGACGAACGCGCCCGGCTCGTCTCCGCCGCGATCGCGGGGGAGCTCACCGCCGACGATGAGCGCGCACTCGAGACGCTGCGTGCAGCCGATCCCGGTGTCGACGCGGAGATCGTCCGGCTGGCCGAGGCGGCCACACGTGTTCGGGCCCTCGGTGGATGGATCGAGCACGAGCCGTCGGTCGCCCTCGGCGACCGCATCACCGCCGCAGTGCGGGCGGACGGGGTGACACCGCTCTCGGCCGTCCCGCCGCTCACCGCCGAGACCCTGAGACGCCGGGTTCCGGGATCGCTGCGTCGCCGCGTGGTTCTCGTCGCCGCTGCCGCCGCGTGCATCGCCCTCGGCGCAGGCTCGGCTCTCGCAACCCAAGCGGTGATCGACGCGCCACCCACCGGCGGTCCGGGAACCCTCGGGGCGATCGAGACGGTCGATTTCGTCGGCGAACCCTCGGGCGTTCAGGTCGAGGGGAGCGTCGTCGCACACACGTGGGGCACGGAGACGGTGCTCGAGATCGACGGACTCGAGACCGACAGGTACGCGGTCGTGCTCGTCGCCACCGACGGAACCGAGTCGGAATCGGGCACCTTCCTCGGCAGCACCGCTCTCATCGAGTGCTCGATGAACGCCGCGGTCCTCCGCGAATCCGTCGAGCTCGTCGAGATCCGGGATGCGAGCGGCGAGACCGTGGCGACCGCCGAGCTCCCGGGAGTGCAGCCGAGCTGACGAACGGCGTGTGCGCCGAGCCGTCAGGCGGCGTCGGGGGAGTCGACGAACGACACCCGGAACTGCCGTGACACCTGGAGTTCGACGCTCGGCTCGTCGATCTGGTTGGTCCAGCTCGAGCCGTTCCACCAGCGCAACTGGGGGAGTCCGAGGGGGTCGGTGTACCAACCGGCGGGGGCGAGGGATGCGGGCGCTGAAGACATGGGTGTGCTCCGGGGGGTGGCCTGCCGCGGGGGCCTAGCGGGTGCGGCGTGTGCTGAACCGTGCAGCGAATCGGGGTGCGGTTGGGGGTGTACCCAGATTAGTCCTCACAAAGGAGGACACGGCAGTACCCCGAACGGGGGGGCGGTGATCGCAAGGCGGAGCACAGCTCTGACGTGATCGAACAGGAGAGGGGATGACGAGAATCGAACTCGCATCATCAGTTTGGAAGACTGAGGCTTTACCACTAAGCTACATCCCCGCAAAAATCAGCCGAAGCCGATGAGTGCGACCATCAGCCTAATACATTCCGCTGGCACCGCGCGTCGCCTCGCTCGGCTAGACTTGCCGAGGCCAAATTTCAGGTGACAGCTGATCGGAACCAGTCGGTGCTGCGTTGTGCACGATGGAACGCAGAACCGGGGCGTAGCTCAGCTTGGTAGAGCGCTCGGTTTGGGACCGAGAGGTCGCAGGTTCGAATCCTGTCGCCCCGACGCGGTGCCTCCGGCAACCCCACGAAGTCGAAAACCCACCCATCCAGTACGGCGAAGTCCAGTACCCAGTACGTCGAAAACAGGAGAATCCATCGTGAAGACCACGGTCGAGAAGCTGAACCCCACGCGCGTCAAGCTCACCATCGCGGTGACCCCCGAGGAGTTGAAGCCGAGCGTCGACCACGCTTACGGCCACATCGCCGAGTCGGTCAACATCCCCGGTTTCCGCAAGGGCAAGGTGCCGCCGCCCATCATCGACCAGCGCGTCGGGCGCGGCGAGGTGCTGCAGCATGCCGTGAGCGACGGTCTCGACAAGTTCTACCGCCAGGCCGTGAAAGAGGAGAAGGTGCGCCCCCTCGGTCGCCCCGAAGCCGACGTCACCGAGCTGCCCGACATCAAGGACTTCAGCGGTGACCTCGTCATCGTCGTCGAGGTCGACGTGCGCCCCGACTTCGAGCTCCCCGAGACCGACGGCCTCGAGCTCACGGTCGACGCGATCACCGTCGACGACGACGAGGTCGAGACCGAGCTCAACAACCTCCTCACGCGCTTCGGCACCCTCGTGACCGTCGACCGCCCGGCCAAGACCGGCGACTTCGCGCAGATCGACCTCGTCGCCATGATCGACGACACCGAGGTCGACACGGCGAGCGGCATCTCCTACGAGGTCGGCTCCGGCGACCTCATCGACGGCATCGACGAGGCACTCGACGCGCTCAGCGCCGGCGAGACCACGACCTTCGAGTCGAAGCTCCTCGGGGGCGACAACGAGGGCCAGACCGCACAGATCACCGTGACGCTCCTCGCCGTCAAGGAGCGCGAGCTCCCCGCGGCCGACGACGACTTCGCGCAGATCGCGAGCCAGTTCGACACGATCGACGAGCTCAAGGCAGACCTGCAGGAGCAGGTCTCGAAGTCGAAGGTCTTCGGCCAGGGCACCCAGGCGCGCGACCAGATCGTCGACCGCCTCCTCGAGAAGGTCGACATCCCCGTTCCCGCGAAGCTCGTCGAAGACGAGGTGCACCGTCACCTCGAGAACGAGAACCGCCTCGAAGACGACGAGCACCGCGCCGAGGTGACCGAAGCGAGCGAGAAGACGTTCCGCAGCCAGATCCTCCTCGACGCGATCGCCGAGAAGGAAGAGATCAAGGTGAGCCAGAACGAGCTCACGCAGTACCTCATCCAGGGCGCTGCGCAGTACAACATGGAGCCGGGCGAGTTCATCAAGATCCTCGACCAGAACGGCCAGATCCCCGGCATGATCGGGGAGGTCGCTCGCGGCAAGGCTCTCGCGACCGTGCTCAACAAGGCCAAGGTCGTGGATGCCGACGGCAACGCCGTCGACATCTCGTCGTTCACCGAGCCCGTCATGGTCGACGACGACAGCGCGATCATCTCGGCCGACGACGTCTCCGGCGGCGGAGACGACGACGAGGATCACGAGGGTCACGACCACGCCGGACACCAGCACTGATCGACCCCGAACTCCTGCTCGGCCCACGGCCCGTCGCGAAAGCGGCGGGCCGTTCGGCGTCTGTCGGGCGGGTGAGCCCGCGCGGGTATCTGCCCAGGGCGAACAGCCCGATGTGGCCGCGTTGTTCCCGATAGATTCGACACAAGCGATAACTGAAACGGAGCGCAACCATGGCCCAACCGGCATTGGTCTCGAGCATTTTCGACCAACTCCTCAAGGACCGCATCATCTGGCTCGGGTCAGAGGTGCGTGACGACAACGCCAACGAGATCTGCGCAAAGATCCTGCTGCTGGCAGCGGAGGATCCCGAACGCGACATCTTCCTCTACATCAACAGCCCCGGTGGTTCGATCACCGCGGGAATGGCGATCTACGACACGATGAAGTTCGTGCCGAACGACATCGTCACGGTGGGCATCGGCCTCGCCGCCTCGATGGGGCAGTTCCTGCTCTCGTCGGGCACCAAGGGCAAGCGATACATCACCCCGAACGCGCGTGTCCTCCTCCACCAGCCGTCCGGAGGCTTCGGTGGCACCTCGGCCGACATCCAGACCCAGGCCAAGGTCATCCTCGACATGAAGCAGAGGATGGCGGAACTGACCGCCGAGCAGGTCGGCAAGCCGATCGAGCAGATCCTCATCGACAACGACCGTGACAACTGGTTCACGGCGCAGGAAGCCCTCGAGTACGGCTTCGTCGATCACCTCCGCGAGTTCGCGTCCGACGTCATCGGCGGCGGCGGAACCGACGAGAGCGTCACCGAGAAGACGGTTTCGACCGAACCCGACGCGGGCCAGGGAACCGGCGACCTCCCAGAGCACTCGTCCGAGACTCCCGACAGCTCCAACTAAGGCAGAAAGACACCATGGACATCTCTTCCTTCGGCGGTAACGCAGGCCCCGTGGCCGAGTCCCGCTACATCCTCCCGACCTTCGAGGAGCGCACGGCCTACGGGTACAAGCGTCAAGACCCCTACGCGAAGCTCTTCGAAGACCGCATCGTGTTCCTCGGTGTGCAGGTCGACGACGCGTCGGCCGACGACGTCATGGCGCAGCTCCTCGTTCTCGAGAGCCAGGACCCCGACCGCGACATCGTCATGTACATCAACTCACCCGGCGGCTCGTTCACGGCCATGACGGCGATCTACGACACGATGCAGTACATCCGTCCGCAGATCCAGACGGTGTGCCTCGGTCAGGCGGCGTCGGCTGCCGCAGTGCTCCTCGCTGCGGGAACCCCCGGCAAGCGCCTCGCGCTGCCGAACGCGCGCATCCTCATCCACCAGCCCTCGACGGGCGACGCGGGCCGCGGCCAGGCGTCGGACATCGAGATCCAGGCGCAGGAGATCCTCCGCATGCGCACGTGGCTCGAGTCGACGCTCGCGCACCACTCGAACCGCAGCGTCGAGCAGGTCAACAAAGACATCGATCGCGACAAGATCCTCGGAGCGGATGCCGCCCTCGAGTACGGTCTCATCGACCAGGTGTTGACCTCGCGCAAGAACATCCAGGCGCCCGCCGCACTCGTGCAGTAGGTTCCACCGATAACGATGAAGCCCGCCGGGAGACCGGCGGGCTTCGTCGTGTGCGGGCTTCGTCGTATTGACGCGGTCAGTCGGTGTCGTCGCGGCGCGAGCCCGTGCGCTTCGCGCGGGCGAACTTCACGCCGAGCGTGACGAGGGCCGCGATCACGAGGGCGATGCCCCCGACCCACAGCACCGTCGAGAGGGAATCCGTCGCGGTCGTGGGCTCGGTGGGCTCGGCGCTCGGGTCGGCCGTGTCGTCGCCCGGCTGGTCGGCTGCCTCGTCGGTCGCGCCGTCGGGGGAGTCGCTGTCGTCCGGAGAGGCGGATGCGCTCGGCTCAGGTGCCGCAGCACCGCACACGGGCGGCTCGGCGCTGCCTTCGGTCGCGACCGAGGGGTCGCTCGGGTCCCACTCGAACTCGAAGGAGTCCGCGACGGGGTGGCCGTCGATCGACACGATCTGCCAGTCGACCGTGTAGTCCCCCGCGGGCCCGAGGGCTGCGGGCGTCGACATCGTCGGTCCATCGACGTCGACGCACCCGTCGCCGTAGAAGAGGCCGTCGGCGTCGGAGACCCTCAAGACGAAGGCGTCCGAGCCGTCGCCGAGGTCGAGCAGCAGGTCGTTCGTCGTGATGTCGAATCGCTCGGGCAGTTCGGTGAGCACGCTGTCGGCTTCGGGCGTCGACGACACGAGGTAGTTGTGGGCAGACGCCGGGGCGGCGAGGGTCGCGACACCGGCGAGGGTCGCGGCGCCGGCGACGAGCGCCGCGGTCGTGAGGCGAGTGCGAGTGGGCGACGGCATACGGATCCTTCGGTTCGGAGCCACTCCAGGGTAGGGGACGCGCGCGACCTCCGCCTGCACGCGTGCCGACCCCGCCCCGATCGCGCGCCTGGACCGGCGCCGTCGTGACGCGGGTTAACAATCGGGGTGGTTGCCCATGACTGTCGGTCGCACGGGTTAGGCTCGAATCAGTAGCACGTTTCGATACACGACGTAAGAATGTTCGGTCCACGCCGGGGTGACTGAACCAAGGGGAGGCCGGGCGCATGGCTCGAATCGGTGAGAGCGCAGATCTGCTCAAGTGTTCGTTCTGCGGCAAGAGCCAGAAGCAGGTGCAGCAGCTCATCGCTGGCCCCGGGGTCTACATCTGCGACGAGTGCGTCGAACTGTGCAACGAGATCATCGAGGAGCGTCTCGCCGAAGCCGGCGATGAGGTCGCGAGCGAGTTCGATCTCCCCAAGCCCCGCGAGATCTTCGACTTCCTCGAGGAATACGTCATCGGGCAGGAGCCCGCGAAACGCGCTCTTTCGGTCGCCGTCTACAACCACTACAAGCGCATCCGCGCCCGCAACACCATCACGTCGGCCGACACCCTCGTCGACGACGTCGAGATCGCGAAGTCGAACATCCTCCTCATCGGTCCGACCGGGTGCGGAAAGACCTACCTCGCGCAGACTCTCGCGAAGCGCCTCAACGTGCCGTTCGCGGTGGCCGACGCTACGGCGCTCACCGAGGCGGGCTACGTGGGCGAAGACGTCGAGAACATCCTGCTCAAGCTCATCCAGGCCGCCGACTACGACGTCAAGCGCGCCGAGACGGGCATCATCTACATCGACGAGATCGACAAGATCGCGCGCAAGGCCGAGAACCCGTCGATCACGAGGGATGTCTCGGGCGAGGGTGTGCAGCAAGCGCTCCTCAAGATCCTCGAGGGCACCGTCGCGTCTGTGCCCCCGCAGGGAGGGCGCAAGCATCCGCACCAGGAGTTCATCCAGGTCGACACGACCAACGTGCTCTTCATCGTCGCGGGAGCGTTCGCAGGGCTCGAAGACATCATCTCCAACCGGGCCGGAAAGAAGGGCATCGGTTTCGGTGCCCCTCTGCACAGCAAGGGCGACGACGTGAATCTCTTCGGCGAGGTCCTGCCGGAAGACCTCCACAAGTTCGGCCTCATCCCCGAGTTCATCGGGCGACTGCCCGTCGTCACGACCGTGACCCAACTCGATCAGGTGGCGCTCATGGCCATCCTCACCGAGCCGAAGAACGCCCTCGTTCGTCAGTATCAGCGCATGTTCGAGATCGACGGCGTCGAGCTCGAGTTCGATCGGGAGGCTCTCGAAGCCATCGCCGACCTCGCGGTGCTCCGCCAGACGGGCGCCCGCGGGCTCCGCGCCATCATGGAAGAGGTGCTCGGACCCATCATGTTCGAGGTCCCGTCGACGAGCGACGTCTCGCGGGTCATCGTGACGAGGGCGTCCGTGCTCGAGAACGCGGCTCCGACCATCGTACCGCGCGAAGCGGCGCGCACCGAGAAGTCCGCCTAGAGCCGGCTCGACCATAGTCCAGCCTGTCCTCGCCGGGATCGTCGGCTCCCTCACCGGATTCGCGAGTTCGTTCGCGATCGTCATCGCCGGGTTGACGGCGGTCGGGGCGACCGCCGAACAAGCGGCGTCCGGGCTCCTGATCCTGTGTGTCGCGCAGGGGCTCCTGTCGATCGTCTTCTCCCTCTGCTACCGCATCCCTCTCGCCTTCGCGTGGTCGACGCCCGGCGCCGCCCTGCTCGTCACCGCTCAATCGATCACGGGCGACTTCCGGGCCGCCGTGGGGGCCTTCATCGTGTGCGGCGTGCTCGTGGTCGTCGTCGGCGCGGTCCCCGTGCTCGGAAAGGCCCTGACCCGAATCCCACAGCCTCTCGCGAGCGGCATGCTCGCGGGCATCCTGTTCCCGCTCTGCCTCGCGCCCGTCGTCGCCGCCGTCGCGCTCCCCGCGCTCGCGCTGCCGACGATCGCGGCGTGGCTCGTCGTCTCCCGCTTCGCCCCCCGCTGGGCGGTACCTGCGGCCCTCGTGGTCACCGCCGTGACGGTCGCCCTGACCGCGCAGACCGACGGTGCCACGGCGACGCTCGTCTCGCCGAGCCTCGCGATCGTGGCTCCGGTCTTCGACCTCGCGGTCATCGCGAGCCTCGGCATCCCGCTCTTCATCGTGACGATGGCCGGTCAGAACGTGCCCGGGTTCGCCGTGCTCACGACGTTCGGCTACCGCGCACCCGCCCCATCCGTGCTCATGGCGACGGGGGTCGTGACCTCGGTGGGAGCATTCTTCGGCGGCCACGCCGTCAACCTCGCGGCCATCACCGCCGCGATCATGGCGGGACCGGACTCGCACCCCGACGCGTCGCGCCGCTGGGTCTCCGCTGTGGCGGGCGGCGTCTCGTCACTCGCCCTCGCCCTCACGGCCGGTTATGCGACGGCACTCGTTTCGGCGTCTCCTCCCGCGCTCATCAATGCGGTCGCCGGACTCGCGCTGCTCGGCGCCTTCACCGCGGCGATCGTGAGCGCGCTCGACGTGCCGGAGCACCGGCTCGCCGCCCTCGTGACCTTTCTCGTGGTCACGAGCGGCGTTGTCATCGGCGGTGTCGGCTCGGCGCTGTGGGGGCTCCTCGCGGGTGCCGTCGTCATGCTGTGGCTGCGCAAGCGCCCGGGCGGAATGTCCGACCGGGGTTCGTGGTTGAGACGGCGATGACTTCTTCGCCTCTTCCTCCGCTGTCCGTGCTCGACCTCGCCTCGATCGGTGAGGGGATGACCCACACCGACGCTCTCGCCCAGACCATCGAGACGGCGAAGCTCGCCGACGAGCTCGGCTACGGCCGATTCTGGGTCGCGGAACACCATGGAATGGATGCGGTCGCGAGCTCGGCTCCCGCGGTCCTCATCGCCGCGATCGCGGCGGCCACGACGCGCATCCGCGTCGGCTCGGGCGGCGTCATGCTGCCCAACCACTCGTCGCTCGTGATCGCCGAGCAGTTCGGTACCCTCGTCGCACTCCACGGGGACCGCATCGACCTCGGACTCGGGAGGGCCCCCGGCACTGATGGCCTCACGGCCCGACTGCTCCGCCGCAACGTCGGCGCCGAGACGGTCGACGACTTCCCCCAGCAGGTCGTCGAACTCCTCGCGTTCTTCGGCATCATCGCTCCGCTCGAGAGCGGGGTCGGGTCGACCGTCGTCGCGGTGCCCGGCCAGGGAGACGCGCCCCTCATGTGGCTGCTCGGATCGAGCGGGTACAGCGCGCAGCTCGCGGGCATGCTCGGACTGCCGTTCGCATTCGCCCACCACTTCGCCGGCGGGGTCGACACGGCGCGGGCTTTCGAGCTCTACCGCGAGCGCTTCGAACCGTCCGCGGTGCTCGACGCTCCTCTCGCGATGGTGAGCGTCTCGGCCATCGTCGCCGACGAGACCGCCCTCGCGCACCGCCTCGCGTTGCCGGGCAACCTCTGGGGTCTGCGACTGCGGTCGGGCGGGCGCCCGGGCCGGATGCCGAGTCTCGCCGAAGCCGAAGCCCACGAGTGGACGGACGCCGAGCTGGCCTTCGCGTCGGATCGCGACGCGCTGCAGGCGATCGGCACGAATGCCGAGGTGCGAGCACGCATCACCGAGCTCGCCGAGCAGACCGGCGCGAACGAGGTGCTCGTCGCGCCCGGCGGTCCCGACCTCGACACGAAGTTCCGCACCCTGCGCGATCTCGCCGCGTAGAGCTCCCGATCAGCCGAGCCCCCGGCGGTCGAGCAGAGGCTCGATCGTCGCGTCGCGACCACGGAAGTCGCGGAACGAGTCGAGAGGGTCCCTCGAGCCGCCGACTCCGAGGAGTCTCGACCTGAAGCGGTCGCCGTTGGCGCGCGTGAGTCCGCCGTTCTCCTCGAACCACAGCACGCTCTCGGCATCGAGCACTTCGCTCCAGATGTAGGAGTAGTAGGCCGCCGAATACCCGCCGGAGAAGATGTGGGCGAAGTACGTGCTGGAGTACCGCGGAGGCACGGCGGGGTCATCGAGACCGAACCTCGCGAGCGCGGCGGCTTCGAACGCCTCGACGTCGGTGACGGCATCCGGGCCCGTGAAATCGGCGGGCGTGAGTGTGTGCCACGCCTGGTCGAGCATCGCGGCAGCGAGGTACTCGCTCGTCGCGAACCCCTCGTTGAACCGCCCGGATGAGCGCAACCGATCGACGACGTCTGCCGGGAGAGGTTCGCCCGTGTCGACGTGCACGGCGTAGTTGGCGAGCACCTCGGGCCACAGTTTCCACATCTCGTTGACCTGGCTCGGGTACTCGACGAAGTCGCGACCGACGCTCGTGCCGCTGAACGAGGGATAGGTCACGCGAGCGAAGAGCCCGTGCAGCGCGTGACCGAACTCGTGGAAGACGGTCGTCACCTCGTCGAGGGTGAGCAGTGTCGGTGCACCCTCGGGCGGTTTCGGAACGTTGAGGTTGTTGGTGACGACGACAGGGAGGTCGAGGAGCGCCGATTGCGACACGAGCGAGTTCATCCACGCCCCGCCGCGCTTCGAGTCCCGCGTGTAGAGGTCGAGGGCGTAGAGACCGACGGGCGATCCGTCGTCGTCGTGCACCTCGAAGATGCGCGACCCCGGGTGGTACGACTGCAGGTCGTGCCTCTCGGCGAAGGTCACGCCGTAGAGCCGTGTCGCCGCGAAGAACACGCCGTCGCGCAAGACGCGCTCGGCCTCGAAGTAGGGGCGCAGAGCGGCGACATCGAGGTCGTAGGTCGCCGCGCGCACCCTCTCGGTGACGAACGCCCAGTCCCACGCCTCGATGTCGTGGGGCGCGTGGTCGCGAAGCACGTCCTTCTCGAGCCGCGCGTTGCGAGCGGCCGCGGGCGCGAGCCTCTCGAGCATGGCGGCGACGTTCTCCGGTGTCTTCGCCGTCTCGTCGGCCGTGACGAGCGCCGCGTGATTCTCGAAGCCGAGGAGCGTCGCGCGTTCGGCCCGGATGCGCGCGATCTCGAGCACGAGGGTGCGGTTGTCGAATCGGCCCCCGCGAACGCCGCGTGATCGCGAGGCCGTCATGAGCCGTTCCCGCGTCGAGCGCACGGTGAGAGACGCGAGGTAGGGGTGCCCGGTCGGGAGGACGAGCGTGATCACGAAGCCGTCGAGGCCGCGGTCGCGCGCGGCCTGCGCGGTCGCCGCGACCTGGCTGTCATCGAGACCGTCGAGGTCGGCGACGTCCGTGACGTGCACCGCGAGGCTGTTGGTGTCGGCGAGCAGATTCTTCTCGAACCGGGTCGTGAGGGACGAGAGTCGAGAGTTGTAGTCGCGGAGGATCGTTTTGTCGTCGTCGGACAGAGCGGCCCCCGCGAGGGTCATCTCGACACGCGTGCGCTCGGCGAGTCGCGCCGTCTCGGGGTCGAGGCGGTCGGCGCCTCCGTGCGCCGCAGCCTCGTCGACGGCGAGCACACGCGCGAAGAGTGCGGCATCGAGTCTGATGGCGTCGGCGTGGGCGGCGAGCAGGGGAGCCAGTTCGGTCTCGAGCTCATCGCTCGCGGGGTCGCTGTCGGTCGCCGTCTTGGTGAAGAACACGGTAGCGACCCGGTGCAGGGTGCAGCCGCTGCGCTCGAGGGGCACGAGGGTGTTCTCGGCGGTGGGATCGTCGGGGTTGCTCGTGATCGCGGCGATCTCGGCGAGCTGCTCGGCGAACCCCCTCTCGAACGCCGGCCGGAAGTGCTCGAAACGGATGTCGGCGAACGGCGGCAGGCCGTAGGGCAGCGTGCTCGGTGCGAAGAAGGGGTTGGGGTCGGCCATGGGGTCAGCCTAGGTGTCTCCCGGCGGTCTCCCGGGCGCTAGTCGGCGTCGGCGGTGGCCTCGGCATCCTCGTCTGCCGGCGGCAGGGTCGTGGCCGTGTCGGTCGACGGGTCGAATCGGATGACGGTGCCGTCGTCGAGTTCGACGACGGGCAGAGACTCGAGCCACGTCAGAGTCCAGCGCCACTGCGCCGTGTCCACGTCGCGGAGGTCCTGTTCGACCGTGTTCACCGCGTCGATGACGGCGGCGGCAAGGCGCGCGGGCGGCTCATCGCCGACCGACCATCGAGTTCCGAGTTGCATGGCGTGTCCGTTCTGGTCGTGGGGTCCGGTCAGCCGTCGGTCTCGCTCAACACCACGTCGACGACGGCGAGGTCGTCGCCCTCGGCGAAGTCGAGCGCCGCGATGCGGCCGACCGCGGCGAGGTCCGCTCCCGCGAGCCTCACGAGAGCGAGACTCGCTGCCGGGGCCACGATCGTCGCCGAGTCGACGGGGGTCTTCTGCGAGGCTTTCGCGTCGGTCTTGGCGCGGCGGATTCCGATGAGGGCGGCGCTCACGGCGGGAAGGATGCCGCGCGGAGCAGCGTCGCTCGAGGGGGTCGGCCACGGTGCCGTGTGCACCGAACCCTCGTGCGTCCACGACCACACCTCTTCGGTCGCGAAGGGGATGAAGGGGGCGAAGAGACGCAGCAGGACATCCACGGCGGTGCGGAGCGTCGTGACGGCCGACGCTTGCTCCTCCGGGGTGCCCGCGCCGTAGGCACGCTCTTTGACGAGTTCGAGGTAGTCGTCGCAGAAGGTCCAGAAGAAGTGCTCGGTGGTCTCGAGCGCTCGCGCGTGATCGAAGGACTCGAACGCCTCGGTCGCGATGCCGACGACGCGGTCGAGCTCGGCGAGCAGGTCGGCATCCAGATCGGTGATGGCACCGCCGTCGACTGCGGGCTCGGGGAACGAGTAGACGAACTTCGCGGCGTTGAGCACCTTGATCGCGAGCCTGCGGCCGATCTTGATCTGCTTGGGGTTCTGGGGGTCGAAGGCCGCGTCGGTTCCGAGCCTGCTCGAGGCCGCCCAGTAGCGCACGGCGTCGGAGCCGTGCTGGTCGAGCATCGCGGCGGGGGTCACGACATTGCCCTTCGACTTGGACATCTTCTTGCGGTCGGGGTCGACGATGAACCCCGAGATGCCCGCATTAGTCCACGGCACCGTTCCGTGCTCGAGCTGCGACCGCAGCACGGTCGAGAAGAGCCAGGTGCGGATGATGTCCTGCCCCTGACTGCGGAGCGAGTAGGGGAACACGAGGTCGAAGAGTTCGGGGTCGCGTTCCCAGCCGCCGGCGATCTGGGGGGTGAGTGACGAGGTGGCCCACGTGTCCATGATGTCGACCTCGCCGGCGAAACCGCCCGCGACGCCGCGCTGGGACTCGTCGTACCCGGGAGCCGTGTCGGTCGAGGGGTCGACGGGCAGGGCCGACTCGTCGGGAACGATGGGCTCGCCCCGGTCGCCGTTGTCGTCGAGGGAGTACCAGACCGGGATGGGCACCCCGAAGAAGCGCTGACGCGAGATGAGCCAGTCACCCGTGAGGCCACCCACCCAGTTCTCGTAGCGGACGCGCATGTGTTCGGGGGTGAAACCGATCTGCTTGCCCCTCTCGACGAGGGTGTCGCGCAACTCGGCATCGCGCGCGCCGTTGCGGATGTACCACTGCCTCGTCGAGATGATCTCGAGGGGGCGATCACCCTTCTCGAAGAACTTGACCGAGTGGGTGATCGGCCGCGGTTCGCCGATCATCTCGCCGCTCCCGCCCAGCAGCTCGACGATGCGCTTTTTGGCGCTGAACACGGTCTTGCCCGCGAGTTCCTCGTAGAACGCCCGACCCGGCGCGCTCGTGATGGCCTCGGGGGCGTCGGCGACGAGCCGGCCGTCGGAACCGATGACGGTGCGGTTCGGGAGGTCGAGTTCACGCCACCACACGACGTCGGTGACGTCGCCGAAGGTGCAGATCATCGCGATGCCCGACCCCTTGTCTTTCTGGGCGAGGTGGTGCGCGACGACGGGCACCTCGACCTCGAAGAGCGGGGTCGTCACGGTCGTGCCGAACAAGTGCTGGTATCGCTCGTCGTCGGGATGCGCCACGAGCGCCACACACGCGGGGAGCAGTTCGGGGCGCGTCGTCTCGATGTGCACGTC
This sequence comes from Marisediminicola sp. LYQ85, assembly GCF_046600695.1. NCBI lineage: Bacteria > Bacillati > Actinomycetota > Actinomycetes > Micrococcales > Microbacteriaceae > Marisediminicola > Marisediminicola sp. LYQ85. Next base: position 1,189,840 of record NZ_JBKIWO010000001.1, on the reverse strand, counting down.
GGTGCCGTCGGGGCGGTGGAAGGCGACACGGTGGTACGCGGCCGGTTGCTCTTTGTCTTCGAGCTCGGCTTGCGCGACCGCGGTGCGGAACGTGATGTCCCACAGCGTCGGTGCGTCGGCCTGGTACGCCTCGCCGCGAGCGAGGTTGCGCAGGAACGCGCGCTGCGCGACCGTCTGTGCGTCATCGCCGATCGTGCGGTAGGTCTGCGACCAGTCGACCGAGAGACCAAGGGTGCGCCAGACATCCTCGAACTGTTTCTCGTCTTCGATCGTGAGCCTCTCGCACAGCTCGATGAAGTTGCGGCGGGAGATGGGGACCTGGTCTGCGGCCTTGCTCGAGGCGTTCTCGCCGCCCTCGAGCGGCGGAACGAAGTCGGCGTCGTACGCGATGCTCGGATCGCAGCGCACACCGTAGTAGTTCTGCACGCGTCGCTCCGTGGGGAGACCGTTGTCGTCCCACCCCATCGGGTAGAAGATCTGGTCGCCGCGCATGCGCCGGAAGCGCGCGCTGAGGTCCATGTGGGTGTAGCTGAACACGTGACCGATGTGGAGGCTCCCCGACGCCGTGGGCGGGGGAGTGTCGATCGAGAAGACGCCGGACGGCCCTGCCGCGACCGCGGCGGACCGGTCGAAATCGTAGGTGCCGTCGTTCTGCCAGACTGCGCCCCACTTCGACTCGAGACCTTCGAGGGCGGGCTTGTCAGGCATAGTCGAGGTCACGGTCGCTCCGATTCGGTATGTGCGGCACCGAGTCAACGAACAGTGGTGGTGCCTGAGTGTGGGGTCACCTCATCGTATCGCTCGGGGCGTCATCCGAGCTCGCGCACGAGGGTCACGGTGCCGTTGACGAGCACACCCGCGTCGTTGTCGAGGGTCACCGTGTAGATCTCGCTCTCGAGCGAGCAGTCGAACTCGAAATCCGTGTACGACCCGCTCGGCTCGACCTCGGCCTGCGGGGCCGCGGCGGCGTCGTCGACCCCGACGGCGATGAACGCGCGCACGGCACCCTCGCTCGACCACTCGAAGACGAGGGGCACGCGAGTGGTCTCATCGGGGCACGCGATCGTCGATCCGTCGGCGGGGGTGAAGCTCGTGAACCTCGCGCTCTGGGCGGGGTCGGGAGCGGGCGGCTCGGTCGTCTCGGGCTCCGGCGCGGGCTCGGGTGCCGGCTCGCTCGTCTCCTCCGTGGGCTCCGGTTCGGCCGAGGGCTCAGCGGTGGCGGACGGCTCGGTCACGGGGGCGGAGTCGTCATCGCGCGTGGCGAGCACGAGGGCGAGCACGGCGAGACCGATGACGATGAGAGCCGCGAGGAGGATGAGGGCGATCCGGAGTCCGTGGGATCGAGCGGGGGGCGTCGTCGTCTTCTTCGTCGACGGTCGCACGGATTCGGGCCTCGGTGCGCTCGGGGGCGTGCGGGCGATGAACTCCGTCGGCGCGTCGTCGCCGAGGCGCTCGGTGGCCGGCGCGGCGGTGGGCGGCTGGTCAGCGGGCGCTGCCGACGGTGTCGACGATTGCGGCAAAAGCCTCGTCGGAGCGTCTCCGCTGTCGACGACGAAGGCTTCCGTCGCGGCGTCGTCCGACGACGTGGCATCAGCGGGAGTGTCGGATGCGGCATCGCCGGTTCCGCGGTCCCCGGGTTCGGCGTCACCGCGACCCCGCCGCGGGTCGAAGCGCTCGGTGGGGGTGTCGTCGCTCATTGCGGCCTCCGTCGTCTGTGCGGCGTGCCCGCGGTCGAACTGAGCCTAAGCGGCCCCGCGGGTGCGCACCAACCGGCGCTCGTCGGCGTCGATGACCTCGGGTGCGTCGGCGGGGCGGCCCCAGCGCGCCGCGATGATCGAGGCGGCGAGGGTGAAGATCGAGAGTGTCGCGAGCACGATGCCCGGGTGCCACCACGCGGCATCCGTCGCGATCGAGAGGGCCTGCGTGGTCACGGGGACGAGCCCGGAGATGACCGCCGCGATGCTGTACGCGATCGAGAGTGCCGAGTATCGGATGGGCCCGCCGAAGATGTCGGCCATGAGACCGCCGAGGCCCGCCCAACTGAGCGTCGGCAGGATCCCGCCGATGATCATCGTCGCGACGAGGATCGGGAACGTCGCGAACTGCAGCACGAAGTACATCGGGAAGGTGATGAGGAGCGTGCCTGCCGCGCCGATCGCGACCACACGGGCGGAGCCGATGCGGTTCGCGAGCAGCCCGAAGAGGGGGATCGTGACGAGTTGCAGCGAGCTGCCGATGAGGGTCGCGGTGAACAGTTCCTGATAGTCGAAGCCGAGAGTCGCCACGCCGTAGCTGATCGTGTACGTGTTCATGAGCGAGTACGAACCGATGCCGAGGAGCGCTGCCGCGATCGCGACGGCGACACCGAGCGGGTGACGACGGAAGACGGCGAGCACGGGGATCCGCTCGCGCTTGTCCGCCGCGAGGAGCGATTTGAAGAGGGGTGTCTCGTCGATCGCGATGCGCAGGTAGAGCGAGACGGCGAGAAGCGGGAACGCGAGCAGGAACGGGATGCGCCATCCCCACTCGAGCATGTCTTCGGCGCTGAGGACGGCGGTGAGGAAGAGGAAGATCGACCCCGTGAGGATCGTGCCGACGGGCGACCCGAGCTGGGGCAGGGCGGCGTAGAGCCCGCGACGACGCGGAGACGCGTGCTCGACGGCGACGAGGATCGACCCACCCCACTCGCCACCGAGCGAGAGTCCCTGCACGACGCGGAGGAGCGTCAGCAGGAGGGGCGCCCACAGGCCGATCGTCGCGTAGCTCGGCAGCAGCCCGATCGCGCCCGTCGCGACACCCATGATCGTGATCGTGATGAGCAGGGTCTTGCGGCGTCCGATCCGGTCACCGAGATTGCCGAAGATGATCGCGCCGAGAGGGCGGACCACGTACGAGAGGGCGAGCAGCGAGAACGCGCTGATCGTCGCGACAGCGGGGTCGATGTCGGGGAAGAACAGCGGGGCGGAGAAGATCGCGCTGAAGTAGGCGAAGACGTAGAAGTCGTACGACTCGAGGGAGGTTCCGACGAAGGAGGCCCGCACGGCGCGGCGGGCCGTCTTCTGATCGGAGACAGGAACGACGTCGGGGGCGATCGGAGTTGTAGTCACGGGGTCCTTCGGGCACGATCGGGAAAGCTCGGTTAAGCTGCCGCTGGTGGGATTCGCCCATTCTTAGGCGCGGTCCATTATTGCAACTCACGGGAGGGGTCAGAATTCCCTCTCGCGCGAGTTCTCCCGGCCGGCCCCGAGCCTCGTCGGCCGAAACACTCGAGAGCGCCGCCGAAGAGCTCTTCCTCGAGCAGGGATACGCGCGCACGACGGTCGAGGAGATCGCGTTGCGAGCCGGGGTCAGTCGCAACACCTTCTTCAACTACTTCCAGGCCAAGAGCGATGTGCTCTGGGTCGCCTTCGACTCGCGTGCCGCGGCCCTCGCCGCAGAACTCGCGGCGCAACCGACTGACGTGCCCGTCGTGGATGCGGTGCGCTCGGCGCTCCTCGCGGCCGCCCGAGGTTTCGGTCCCGACGCTGTGCCGTGGGCCGTGACGCACGCCGACGTGATGGGCACGCGCGACGAGCTCTCGGTGTCGGGGATCGCGCGGTTCACCGCGCAGGCCGCGACCGTGAGCGCCTTCGTCGCACCTCGCCTCGACCGTGCGCCCGACCACCCCCTCGCTCGATCATTCTCCTTCGCCGTCATCGGGGCCGTTGCGGCGGCGAGCGCGTCGTGGGTCGCGGCGGGGGTCACGCGGGGGCCGCTCGACGAGTCGGTGAGGTCGAGCATCGATCCGGTGTGCGCGGGCTACGGCCTCGCGTTCGACGAGTTCGCGCGCGGTCACGGCCCGTTCGTGTGACGCCCGGTCGGCGGCCGCGGTGTTCACCGCGCGCCCCTAGGGTGACCGCATGACCGCACCCGGAGAACTCTCCCGTCGATTGCGAACCCCCGACGCGGTCGTGATCGGTCTCGGATCGATGATCGGCGCGGGCGTGTTCGCCGCGTTCACGCCCGCCGCCGCGGCCGCGGGCAACGGCTTGCTCATCGGACTCGTCGTGGCCGGTGTCGTCGCGCTCGGCAACGCGATGTCGTCAGCGGTCCTCGCGGCGCGCTTCCCGACGTCGGGAGGGACCTACGCCTACGGGCGAGAGGTTCTCGGCGCCTGGTGGGGGTTCGTCGCCGGCTGGTCGTTCGTGATCGGCAAGATCGCGAGTTGCGCCGCGATGGCTCTGACCTTCGCGGCGTACGCGGCGCCCGAGGGGTGGAGCAGGGTCGTCGCGATCGCCGCCGTCGTCGCGCTCGCGATCGTGAACTACCGCGGCATCACGAAGACGGCGGCGGTCACGAAGGTTCTCGTCGCCCTCGTCGTCGTCGCCCTCGTCGTCGCCGTGTCGGCGATCCTGCTCGGCCCGACCGCCTCGTGGTCTCTCGACCAGTCCGACCTCCTCGCGAGCGGTCCGTACGGCGTTCTGCAGTCCGCGGGGCTCCTGTTCTTCGCCTTCGCGGGCTACGCCCGCATCGCGACCCTCGGCGAGGAGGTCGTCGACCCGCGCCGCACGATTCCCCGCGCCATCGTCATCGCGTTCGGGATCGTCGTGATCGTCTACGGGGGCATCGCCGTGACGCTGCTCGGCACCCTGGGGGCGGCGGGGGTCGCGGAATCAGCCGACCCCCTCGCTCGCGCTGTGGCCGCGAGTGGAGCGAGCTGGGCAGACCCGGTCGTGCGCGTCGGCGCCGCTCTCGCGTCGCTCGGAGCTCTCGTGAGCCTCCTCGCGGGAATCGGTCGCACGATGCTCGCGATGGCGAGGCGGGGCGACCTCCCGCGCTGGCTCGGCGCCGTTCATCCGAGGTTCGCCGTGCCGCACCGGGCCGATGTCGCGATGACCGTCGTCATCGTCGCGATCATCGCCCTCGCCGATGTGCGCGGAGCGATCGCCTTCTCGTCGTTCGGGGTGCTGCTGTACTACTTCGTCGCGAACGTCGCGGCCTTCCGACTCGATGCCACGGGAAAGGGGGCTCGACGGGCGTTCGCCGTCGTCGGAGGGGTCGGATGCTGCGTACTCGTCGTCACCCTGCCCCCCGCGGCGGTCATCGCGGGCGTTCTCGTCGTCGTCATCGGAGTCGTCGGGAGGCTCGCGACTGGTCGCCGGCGCTCGTGAGAGAGCTCTCATAGAGGACCCGGAGGAGCGTCGCGATCGCCATACTGAGACGATGCGCGGCCGACTCTCTCGACGGTGGGGACTGCCCCGCTTGTCTGTGCGGTTCCGCATCCTCACGACCATCCTGCTCGTGACCGCCATCGGGATGACGGTCGCGGGAGCGACAGCCTTCTTCGTGCAGCGCGAGCGCACCCTGCAGGACCTCGACGACCGCTTGCTCTCGCGAGTCGAGGCCGCGCGCTTCGTCGTGACGGGGGAGTCGGCGACGGGCAGCGGCGACGGCGAGGGCACGGTCGTCGCTCGAGCAGACGGGACCGTTCCCGCGACGACGGCCGACGCTCTCGAGGCGGTGCTCGCGCGCGTGGTGCCGGGGCGCAACGAGAGCTCGCTCGGCATCGTCGGAGAGGAGCCGACCTTCGTCCCGGGTGTCGAGCTCGCCATCCACCTCGAACGTGACCCGGCCTTCGTCTCGCGCGTCGTCGACGAGGTGAGCGACGGCTCTGTGCGGCTCGGAACGGCGCTGTCGACCGAGGGGCACATCAGGTACATCGCCGCTCCCGTGACCGTGGCCGGCGACGTGCCAGGCATCTACGTCACGGCGGTCGACATCACGGCGGAGCTCGACGAGCTCTACGCGGCCTTCACGACCTACACCGTCGTGGCTCTCGGGGCGCTCGTCGCGGTCGGTCTCGTCGGCTGGTTCGTCGCCGGACGTCTTCTGAGCCCGCTCCGCCAGTTGCGCGCCGCCGCCTCCCGCATCACCGCGAGCGAGCGTCACGAGCGCATCCCGGTTCTCGGTCGCGACGACGTCTCCGATCTCACCGAGACCGTCAACGACATGCTCGATCGGCTCGACGCCGCGATGACGGGTCAGCGCCAGCTCCTCGACGACGTGCGCCACGAACTCAAGACACCGATCACGATCGTGCGAGGGCACCTCGAGCTGCTCGACGCCGCGAACGTCGACGAGGTGGAGTCGACACGCACCCTCGCGATCGACGAACTCGACCGCATGACGGGACTCGTCGACGACATCGAGTCGCTCGCCGAGACGACGGGTGTGCCGAGCTCGGCCATCGCCGTGGAGGTCGCGCGATTCACCGCCGACGTGTTCGCGAAAGCGGAGGGCTACGTCGACCACGAGTGGACGCTCGCCGAGTCGGCAGCGACGACAGTGCTCATCGACCCCGCGCGCATCACCCAGGCGTGGTTGCAACTCGTCGACAACGCCGCCAAGTACTCGCCGGCGGGATCGATGATCGAGCTCGGGAGCTCCGAGCTCGACGGGGCCGTCGAATTCTGGGTTCGCGACGCCGGGCCGGGAATCCCCGCGGATGCCCGCGAGCGGATATTCGAGCGGTTCGGTCGCGTCGACGCGGGTCGCGGCATCCGCGGATCGGGACTCGGCCTCGCGATCGTCACGGCCATAGCCGCAGCCCACGGCGGCCGTGTGTCGCTCGAGACCGGCGAGCACGGATCACGATTCGGGATCGTCGTGCCCGGGGGCCCGAGCGCCCCCACGCGAGCGATCGATTCGCACTCCACGACAGGAAAGGTCGCACCATGAGCCGGATTCTCATCGTCGAAGACGAGGAGCGCATCTCGCGTTTCATCGACAAGGGCTTGCGAGCGGCCGGACACTCGACGACGGTACTGACCGATGGTCGGGAGGGCCTCGAAGCCGCGATGTCGACGGAGGTCGACCTCGTGCTGCTGGACGTCGGTCTCCCCGGGCTCGACGGGTTCGAGGTGTTGTCACGATTGCGCGCGAGCGGATCGGTCGTGCCCGTCATCATGCTCACGGCGCGCACCTCGACGAGCGACACGGTCGCGGGCCTCGACGGGGGAGCCAACGACTACATCCCCAAGCCGTTCAAATTCGACGAGTTGCTCGCGCGAGTGCGGCTCCGGTTGCGAGAGACGGCGCAACCGGTCACGACGACCCTCCGGCACGGCGACCTCTCACTCGACATGATGACGCGGCGGGCCACGGTCGCCGGGGTCACGGTGGACCTCGCCGCTCGCGAGTTCTCGCTCGCCGAGGAGTTCTTGAGGCACCCGGACCAGGTGCTCAGTCGCGAGCAATTGCTCAGCAGGGTGTGGGGTCTCGACTTCGACCCGGGATCGAACGTCGTCGACGTCTACGTGCGCTATCTGCGGGGCAAGTTCGGCGCCGACCGCATCGAGACCGTCCGCGGAATGGGCTACCGATTGCGCTAGCGGGTGCGGCAGTCGGGGTGAAGGGGGAGTGTGCAGCGACCCTGCTCTCCGCGAGCGAAGCGAGCGAGAGGGGCGCCCGGACCGTGTCCGGACGCCCCTCTCGTTTGCGGGACGCTGACCGCGTCAGTCGTTCGACGCGGGTGACGGCGCGCTCGCTGCCGACGGCGGGCTCGCGGGGCTCGCCGGGCTAGCGGGGCTCGCGGCACTCGGCGGGCTCGGCGGGGTCGCCGGCGACGGGGGGCTCGCGGGGGAATCGGCGCTCACGACGGGAGCGTCGGGAGCGACGGGCTGCGGTGCGGGCGCGACGGTCGCCGATGCGGGCGACGGAGCGCTCGCGGGTGACGGCGGGGTCGCGGGCGTTGCTGCGGAGGGTGCCGATGCCGGCGTCGCGGGGGTCGGAGCGCTCGCGGCCGAGTCGGCGTTCGTCGGGCCCGAGTTCGTCGAGCGCAGGGTCGCGGCCTCGTCGCCGCGATCATCCACGGTCGAGATCCTCGGAACCCCGGTCGACTGGCCGGTGCTGTCGACGAGGGTCATCGAGCTCGCGCTCGCGATCGCGCCGCCGCCCAGGAGGCCGAGGCCGAGCACTGACGCCGCACCGATCGCGGTCCACTTCTTCTTCGCATCCATCACGTTCTCCTTCGTTCGCCGTGTGGTCCCGATCGGGAACCTCTGTGCATTCATGGTGCGAAGCGCGGATGAGACGAGCAGGGGGCAGACGGTGAGAGGCCTCTCATGTTCGGACGGATGTCTCGGAACCCCGTCATCCGTCGGCGAGGATCTCGTCGGCCAGAATCTGGTCGACGAGGTCGAGGGCGGTCTCGAGGGGGATCGTCGTCGAGAGCGCGTGCCCGAGGAGGTGCACGGCGGCGATTGCGGCGACACGCCGAGCGAAACGGGGGCCTCGAGTCGTCCATCCCTCGCGCACGGTCGTCGCGAGGGCGTGAACTCGGTCGGCGAATGCCGCGTCTCCCCGGGCTCGGCGATGACACGCCGTCGCCTCGAGGTGCGCCCACAGGGCTGCGGCATCGTCGGCGGGGTCACCGAGGCCCGCGGTGTCGATGTCGAGAACGCCCGTGACGGTGGTCGGGCGGTGGGGATCGACGAAGATCTGCCCGACGTGGAGGTCTCCGTGGATGGTCACGAGGGCCTCCGGAGGTCCGGCGTCGGAGGCGATCGCTCTGATGCGTGCGCACACGGCCGAGACGGCAGCGGGCGTCGACGGTGTTCCGGGCTCGACCACCGCACGGCTCACCCGATCCTCGTACCAGTCGAGGCGGGAGAGCAGCGACGGCCGAGCGGGAGTCGGGCTCGAAACCTCGGCGATGCGCCGAGTGAGGCCATCGATCGTGTCGAGGAGGTCGTGCTCGGAGATCTCGTCGAGCACGGTCGAGAGCTCGACTCCCCGCAGGGCCTCGATGGCGACGAGTCCGTCGGGAGCCCACGCGATGATCTCCGGCGCGGGGAGTCCGGCGGCGATCCACGCTCGATGGCGGTCGACGAGGGCGTCGACGACCCCGGGACGCACGACCTTGAGAAAGAGCACGCGCTCGGCCGTCGTCATCCGGATGACCGCGCGTTTTCCCGGCCGGTACGCCACGACGGACAGCGTCAGGTCGGTCGCGTCGACACCGAGGCGCTCGAGCAGGAGCGCCGCGGCATCGGGGTAGACGGCGGCGGGAAGAGTCGGGAGGGCCGGATCACCGGGATAGAGCCACACCGTCGCGGTGCCCCCCTCGTCGTCGGAGAGCACGAGCACTCCCGGTCGGGACTCCCCGGGGCCGCCCTCTCGAGGTGGTGCGGTCTCGACGTAGAGAGAGACCGACGAGGTCACGCCATCGTCGTCTCGCCATCGGACGGCGTGGCCCGACACCGTTCCCGAACCGCTCGGTTCCACCTGGATGAGGTGCGCGCTCTCTATCGTGCGACCGAGAGACTCGGCCACCGCGTCGAGAACAGCGGCGGAGTCATCCGTCACAGCGTGGCCGATCGGGGATCAATCGTCGTCATCGTCATCGTCATCGTCGTCGTCATCGTCGTCATCGTCGTCGTCCGGTTGCTGTGGTGCGACGGGGGCGGGGGGAGGAACAGGCACCGGGTCCGCCGCGGGGGGCGGCGCCGGATCGAGCGTCGGCGAGGGTGTCGGAGTCGGGCTCGGTGACGCAGTGGGGGAGGGTGTCGGGCTCGGGTCGGGCTCGGTTGGCGCGGGACTCACGAGGATCGGATCGACACCGCGATCCTCGCCCGCGCGGTCCGCGGGCATCGTCGCGCCGATCGCGAGCACCCCGACCACGAGGAGCGCGCACACGACGATCGCCGTGGCGACGAGTCCCACGGTGCGACGCATGTCGCCATCCTGCCGGTCTCGATCGCTCGGGGCCAGAAAGATGAGAACCCTCTCATCCGCGATCGCCGTAGAATGTCATCACACGCATCGATCCGGCCATCACCGGGGAGCTTTCGGAAGAGCGGCGAACCCTCGCGGGGAGCCGGGTAGAACCGAGCGGGACTGGCCCGTCACAGCCAACTAATGAGCGGTCGACGAAACTCCCTCGCGGAGCAGAGCCGGCAAGCGGGGTGGTACCGCGATGAATGACAGCAACGGTCGTGCATCGTCCTCGTGACAGATCGTGTCGGCGACGACACTCGGCCCGTCCAGGAGATCCGCTTGTATCCGAAATCGCATGAGCCGTCGACGCCGGCGAGTCCCGTCGTGCCGTCACCGAGCTTTCCCGACGTCGAGCGCGGCATCCTCGCGTTCTGGAAGCGCGACGACACCTTCGCGGCGTCGATCGAGAACCGCGAGGGCTGCAGCGAGTGGGTCTTCTACGACGGCCCGCCGTTCGCCAACGGGCTCCCGCACTACGGGCACCTCCTCACCGGGTATGCGAAAGACGTGTTTCCGCGATTCCAGACGATGCGAGGCAAGCAGGTGCACCGGCGCTTCGGCTGGGACACCCACGGTCTGCCCGCCGAGCTCGAGGCGATGCGCCAGCTCGGAATCACCGAGAAGCACGAGATCGACGACATGGGGATCGCCGCGTTCAACGACGTGGCGCGACGCTCGGTGCTCGAATACACCGGGGAGTGGCAGGACTACGTCACCCGCCAGGCTCGCTGGGTCGACTTCGAGAACGACTACAAGACCCTCGACGTGACCTTCATGGAGTCGGTCGTGTGGGCGTTCAAGCGCCTCTACGACTCCGGTCTCGCCTACGAGGGATTCCGCGTGCTGCCCTACTGCTGGCACGACGAGACGCCGCTCTCCAACCACGAGCTGCGCATGGACGACGACGTCTACCGGATGCGTCAAGACCAGACCGTCACCGTGACCTTCCCGCTCGACGGGCCCAAGGCCGAGGCTCTCGGTCTCACGGCGGTGCGCGCCCTCGCGTGGACGACGACTCCCTGGACCCTCCCGACGAACATGGCGCTCGCGGTCGGCCCCGACATCGAGTACTCGGTCATCCCGAGTGGTCCGCTCGGTGCGGGAGACGGCTCGGCGGAGGGCGTCGCGTCGTATCTGCTCGCGTCGGCGACGGTCGCCGCGTACGCGAAGGACCTCGGCTACGCGAGCGCGGATGCTGCGACATCCGCTGTCACTCGCACGATCGTCGGGCGCGAGCTCGAGGGCGTGCGGTACGACCGCATCTGGGACCACTACGCCGACACCGAGAAGTGGGGCACCGAGAACGCCTGGCAGATCCTCGTGGCCGACTACGTCGCCACGGGGGAGGGCACGGGCATCGTTCACCAGGCTCCCGCCTACGGAGAAGACGATCAGCTCGTGTGCGCCGCGGCGGGTATCCCCGTCATCATCTCGGTCGACGAGGGCGGGCGATTCCTTCCACTCATCGAGGAGGTCGCGGGCCTCCAGGTCTTCGACGCCAACAAAACGCTCGTGCAGTCGCTCCGGGCGGCGGGTCGCCTCGTGCGTCTCGCGAGCTACGAGCACAGCTACCCGCACTGCTGGCGATGCCGTAACCCGCTGATCTACAAAGCGGTTTCGAGCTGGTTCGTGCGGGTGACCGAGTTCCGTGACCGCATGGGCGAGCTCAACCAGGGCATCAACTGGGTTCCCGACAACGTCAAAGACGGCCAGTTCGGCAAGTGGGTGGGGGGCGCGCGCGACTGGTCCATCTCGCGCAATCGCTACTGGGGGTCGCCGATCCCGGTGTGGAAGAGCGACGACCCCGCCTTCCCGCGCATCGACGTCTACGGCTCTCTCAGCGAACTCGAGGCCGACTTCGGTGTCGTTCCCCGCAACGCCGAGGGCGAGCCCGACCTCCATCGCCCCTTCATCGACGAGCTCACGCGCCCCAATCCCGACGACCCCTCGGGCCGGTCGACGATGCGGCGCATCGAAGACGTACTCGACGTGTGGTTCGACTCCGGCTCGATGCCGTTCGCCCAGGTGCACTACCCCTTCGAGAACGAGGAGTGGTTCGAGGCCCACAACCCCGCAGACTTCATCGTCGAGTACATCGGGCAGACGCGAGGGTGGTTCTACACCCTGCACACGCTCTCGACGGCTCTCTTCGACCGCCCGGCGTTCTCCAACGTCGTGAGCCACGGCATCGTCCTGGGCTCCGACGGCCAGAAGATGTCGAAGAGCCTCCGCAACTATCCCGACGTGAGCGAGGTCTTCGACCGCGACGGTGCCGACGCGATGCGCTGGTTCCTGATGTCGTCGTCGGTCATCCGCGGTGGCAACCTCGTGGTGACGGAGGAGGGCATCCGCGAGTCGGTGCGGCAGTTCCTCCTGCCCGTGTGGAACACGTGGTACTTCTTCACGCTCTACGCCAACGCCGCGTCGGCCGAGGGTTACGACGCCCGGTGGCGCACCGATTCCCCCGACGTCCTCGACCGCTACCTGCTCGCGAAGACGCGTCGACTGATCGTCGACGTCGCCGCCGAACTGGATGCCCTCGACACCCCGACGGCGACGGCACGGTTGCGCGACTTCGCCGACATCCTCACCAACTGGTACGTGCGGCGAAGCCGTGATCGCTTCTGGTCCGGAGACGACAAGGATGCCTTCGACACGCTCTACACCGTGCTCGAGACGCTGTGCCGCGTGGCGGCTCCCCTCATGCCGCTCGTCGGCGAAGAGATCTGGCGAGGCTTGACCGGCGCAAGGAGCGTTCACCTCACGGACTGGCCGGATGCCTCACTCTTTCCGGCCGACGACGAACTCGAGTCGACCATGGACAGGGTCAGGGAGATCGCGTCGGCGGGGCTCGGTCTGCGCAAGGCCACGGCCAAGCGCGTTCGACTGCCCCTCCCGAGCCTCACGGTCGTGTCGAGCGCACCCGAGGCCCTCGGCCGTTTCGGCGACATCCTGCGCGACGAACTCAATGTCAAGGCCGTCGTCGTGAAGCAACTCGAGGAGTCGAGCATCACCGAGTTCGGGATCACCCGGAAGCTCACCGTGAACGCCAAGGCGGCGGGACCGCGCATCGGCCGCGACGTGCAGACCGTGATCCGCGCCGCCAAGGCGGGGGACTGGTCTGCCGACGGCGACGTCGTGACGGTCGGGGGGATCACGCTCGAAGCCGGGGAGTTCGACCTCGAACTGCACTCGGCCGAGAGCGACCACGCCATCACGTTCCTCGGCGACGGCGGCTTCGTCATCCTCGACATCCAGGCGACGCCCGAACTCGAGGCCGAGGGGCTCGCGCGCGACCTCGTGCGTGCCGTTCAGGATGCACGCAAGGCCGCGGGCCTCGCCGTGAGCGACCGCATCGACTTGAGTCTCACGTTCGCTTCGAGCGACGACCGCGACGGCGTCGCGGCGCACGAGGGGATGCTCGGTGACGAGACCCTCGCGGCCGTCGCGACGGCGGCCGTCGAGCCCGGCGAGATCGACGCCGCCGTCGCCGTGTCGGGGCGCGCGGGCGCCTACCGCTCGACCATCCCGGCGAATCGATACGCGAACCGCGGATCGATCGTCGTCGAACTGTCCGTTCGCGGAAAGGGAATCGATGTCTGATCACGAACTGTCCGACGACCCGGAGCTCGGCGACGAGGCGCTCTTCCAGCCCGCGGCCGATCGCGCCTATCAGGACCTGCTCGGACGCATCGGCGAGGGCAACCCGCAGCCGCGACTCGCGCCGACGAGACGGGCGCTCGAACTCCTCGGGGATCCCCATCGCGCGTTTCCGATGATCCACGTCACCGGCACGAACGGCAAGACGAGCACGAGCCGCATGATCGAGAGCATCCTCCGCGCGCACGACCTCCGCACGGGGCTCATGACGAGCCCGCACCTCGTGAGGGTCAACGAGCGCATCGTCATCGACGGCACCCCGATCTCCAATGAGGCATTCGCCGCCAATTGGGACGACATCGCCCCGTATCTCGCGATGGTCGACACCGAACTCGAGGCGGCAGACGACGCGCCGCTGACGTTCTTCGAAGCGCTCACGGTTCTCGCCTTCGCGAGTTTCGCCGACGCCCCCGTCGACGTCGCCATCGTCGAGGTGGGCATGGGCGGCGAGTGGGACTCGACGAACGTCGCCGACGGCCAGGTCGCCGTCTTCACCTCGATCTCCCTCGACCACACCGAGCGGCTCGGTTCGACGATCGAGGAGATCGCGCGTACGAAGTCGGGCATCATCAAGCCCCTCGCGAGTGTCGTGACCGCGGCGCAGACGCCCGAGGCGAACGCCGAGCTCGTGCGCGCCGCCGAACTCACCGAATCGACCATCGCCGTCGAGGGGGAGCAGTTCGAGCTCACGAGCAACGCGGTCGCCGTCGGCGGGCAGGTCGTGAGTGTTCGGGGGCGGGCGGGCACCCACACGGATGTCTTCCTGCCGCTCTTCGGCGATCACCAGGCGCACAACGCGGCCGTCGCCATCGCGGCCGTGGAGTCGTTCCTCGGTGACGGCTCGCGCGCGATCGTCGGGGATGTGCTCGCGGAGGGTCTCGCGACCGTGACCTCGCCGGGGAGGCTCCAGGTGCTCGGCGTCGAACCGAGTGTCATCGTCGACGCCGCGCACAACCCCGCGGGTGCGGCATCCCTCGCCGCCGCGCTGCGCACCTATTTCACGTTCGACGACATCTGTTTCGTCGTCGCGGTGCTCGACGAGAAGGACGCGACGGGCATCATCACCGAGCTCGCTCCCGTCGCATCGCGGTTCCACGTGACGACGTCGAGTTCGCAGCGCGCCCTCGAGGTGGATGTGCTCGGCGACACCGTCTCCGGCGTCGTCGGGGACGAGGCGACCCTCACGTTCGATTCCGTCGCCGACGCGGTGGAGTCCGCTCGGGAGTGGGCGGGCGACGACGCGCGGCGCGCCGTCGTCGTGACCGGCTCGATCACCCTCGTGGGCGACACGATCGCTCTCGCCGACGCGGGCGGATGGGCGCGCTGATGGCGGAGCGCCCCGCGCGCGCGCCACGGCGGGCTCGATCCGCGACGGAGTCGCTCCTGTCGATCGTGCTCGTGCTCGAGGCCCTCCTCGTGTTCTTCGTCACGCTCGTCGTGTTCGCTCTCGATCGCGTGTCGCCACCCGTCGCCTTCACCGCGGGGGGTGTGTTCTTCGTCGTGGTTCTCGCGCTCGCGAGGTTGCAGCGATTCTCGTGGGCGATCGTCGTCGGGCACGCGGTGCAAGTGCTCCTCATCGCCGCGGGCCTCCTCGAGCCCCTCATGTATCTCATCGGCGCTCTCTTCGCCGCGCTGTGGGTCTACTGCTTCGTGACCGGGCGCAGGCTCGACAGGCGGAACGCCGCGATCGCGGCGGAGTACGACGAGCACCGATCAGACCACTCGACCACTCCAGACCGCCCGACCGACACAGACCAGCCAGATCAAACCGACTCGAAGGAGAAACAATGAGCAGCATCGAAGAGACACTCGTCCTCATCAAGCCCGACGGGGTCGTTCGCAATCTCACGGGCGAGATCCTCCAGAGGATCGAAGCGAAGGGCTACCAGCTCGTCGACATCAAGCTCGTGCACGCCGATCGCGAGTTGCTCGCGAAGCACTACGAGGAGCACGTGGGCAAGCCGTTCTACGAGCCTCTCGTCGAGTTCATGGAGTCCGGGCCGGTCGTCGCCATCCGACTCACGGGCAACCGCGTCATCGAGGGGTTCCGCTCCCTCGCGGGAACCACCGATCCTACGACCGCGGCTCCCGGCACCATCCGCGGAGATCTCGGACGCGATTGGGGCCTCGCCGTGCAGCAGAATCTCGTCCACGGGTCGGACTCGGTCGAGTCGGCCAGTCGCGAGCTCGCTCTCTGGTTCTGACACCCGGGAGCGGCGGCCGCCATCTCCGGGACCGGCGTCACAGATAGTCGAGAACGTCGAGCCTGAGCTGGGCCACGACGGCGACCGCGAGGTAGCTCAGAATCGTCACGAGGGGCAACCAGGTCATGAGTGTCGCCGCTCCCGAGCGCACTCGGGTCGGGGCGGGGACGATCCCCGCGCGAACACTGTGCGCGAGCACGGCGTAGAAGAGCGGGATCGTCACCGCCCAGACGACCATGCACCACGGGCACAGCGTGCCGAGCACGAAGATGCTCTGGCCGATGAGCCACAGCACGAAAGCGAAGGCGAGTGTCACGCCCACGGTGAAGAGTGCCCAGAACCATCGGGCGAACCGGCCGCCCGCGAGAACACCGACGCCGACCGCGATGACAGCGGTGAACCCCGCGATCCCGAGGAGCGGATTCGGAAACCCGAACACCGCGCCCTGGGGGGACTCGAGATTCGCGCCGCACTGCACGAGAAGACTGAAATCACAGGCGAGAACGGCACGGGGATCCGCGAGCGACGCGATCCGCTCGACCGTGAGAGCGAACGCGGCGACGAAGCCTCCGGCTCCCGCGATCACGAGAAACACGGCGAGGCCGAGCGGTCGTCGGTGATGGCGATCAAGGGGCATCGTCGGATTATGGCACGCGTCGGATGCGGCATTCCGAGCGCTCCGTGCGATAATTCTCAGCAGTCGTCGGAGCCGCGCTCCGCCGATGCCGAAGAAGGCTTTCCGGGCAGTGACCGGGCCGCTCGACAGTGAGAGCGTCGGATAGCGAGTTCCGAACACGCACGACCAAGACCAATGCACGACCAAGACCAGTAGTGACCAAGGCGGAAGCGAACCGAGCCAGAGGATCCGCGCACCACACCGTGCACCACGCACGAGGCGCGACGACGGCAGGCCGGAAGCAGACCGCGAGAATTAGTGGGGAGTGACGCGAGGAACGGCGGCGACGTCGTGCATCCCTGTCACGAACCGCGCGAGAGAAAGTACCCGTGATCAGCGCGGCTGATCGGGCGGGCTAGGAGCGCACCAGCAATGGTGGATGACACGAACGACACACCGCGCCGTCGCAGAGGGCTCTTCGGATCCCGGCGGGCGAAAGCGACACCCCCCACGCAGGCACCTCAGACGAGTGAGCCGACCATCGAGCAGTCGACCGTTCCCGCGCCGAGCGCAGAACTCGTCGACGCCGCAGACCCCACGACCGCCGAGAGCGAGACCGCGCCGACCGAGCGCGCGTCGACCTCGGCGGCTCAGGAGAGTGACACCGTGACAGACACCGATCCCACCGAATCCGGCACGCCAGCCGAAACGCCGACGAACGCGGAGGCGCGCGGCGAAGCAAACGCCGCCGAGGCACCCGAAGTACCCGAGCGCAAGACGCTGACTCGGCCGACGACGTCGCTGCTCTTCCAGGCCCCCGATCTTCCGGTCTACGTGCCGCGATCGAAGGGTCGGGATGACTCCCGCCGTGACGACGACGACAGCGACGATCCGCGCAACGACGACGACGCGCCGACCGTGCGCCGCCGCTCGCGCCGTCGCACCGGCGAGGAGGACCGCGACTCCGGAGGCGGCAACCCGCCCAACACCGTCGTCAAGGTCCGTGCGCCTCGCGCGCAGCCCGAGCCGAGCAACGAGCCGCAGCGGGTCAAGGGCTCGACGAGGCTCGAGGCCAAGAAGCAGCGTCGCCGCGACGGGCGTGACGCCGGTCGGCGTCGTCCGGTCATCACCGAGGCCGAGTTCCTCGCGCGACGCGAGAGCGTCGATCGCGTCATGGTCGTGCGCTCCAAATTCGGTCGCATCCAGATCGGGGTACTCGAAGACGGCGTTCTCGCCGAGCACTACGTCGCCAAGGCACAGGACGCGAGCCTCATCGGCAACGTCTACCTCGGCAAAGTGCAGAACGTGCTCCCGAGCATGGAGGCGGCATTCGTCGACATCGGTCGTGGCCGCAACGCCGTGCTGTACTCGGGCGAGGTGGATTGGGATGCCGCGGCCGAGAACTCTTCGGGCGGAAGTGTCGCCCGCCGTATCGAGCTCGCCCTCAAGCCGGGGGACACCGTTCTCGTGCAGGTGACGAAAGACCCGGTCGGGCACAAGGGCGCGAGGCTCACGAGCCAGGTGTCGCTTCCGGGCCGATACCTCGTCTACGTTCCCAACGGGTCGATGAACGGCATCAGCCGCAAGCTCCCCGACACCGAGCGGGCGAGACTCAAGAAGATCCTCAAGGAGGTGCTTCCCGAGAACGTCGGCGTCATCGTGCGCACGGCGGCAGAGGGGGCGACCGACGAGCAGCTCACCCTCGACGTCAACAGGCTCACCTCGCAGTGGTCGGCGATCAGCGCGCTCACCGAGAAGGCCGTGTCGCCCGCGCTCCTGCACAGCGAGCCCGATCTGCTCGTGAAGATCGTGCGCGACGTGTTCAACGAAGACTTCCAGAAGCTCGTCATCGAGGGCGACGACGCCGAAGCGACGATCCGCACCTATCTCGCGGGCGTCGCCCCCGACCTCATCGATCGCATCGAGAAGTACGAGGGCACGGCGGACTCGTTCGACGAGTACCGCATCTCCGAGCAGATCGAGAAAGCGCTCGATCGCAAGGTCTGGTTGCCGTCGGGAGGATCGCTCGTCATCGACCGCACCGAGGCGATGACGGTCGTCGACGTCAACACGGGCAAGTTCGTCGGTTCGGGCGGAAACCTCGAGGAGACCGTGACCAAGAACAACCTCGAGGCCGCCGAAGAGATCGTGCGTCAGCTCAGACTGCGTGACATCGGCGGAATCATCGTCGTCGACTTCATCGACATGGTCCTGGAGACCAACCGCGACCTCGTGCTGCGCCGCCTCGTCGAGTGCTTGAGCCGTGACCGGACCAAGCACCAGGTCGCCGAGGTCACCTCGCTCGGTCTCGTGCAGATGACGCGCAAGAAGCTCGGTCTCGGGCTGCTCGAATCGTTCAGTGAGAATTGCGAGGTCTGCGCGGGACGCGGGATCATCGTGCACCACGACCCCGTCACCAAGCACCGTCAGACCCCGCAACCCGAGACCGGACGCCGCGGGCGCAAAAACGGGTCGTCGGGGTCATCGACGTCGGGGTCTGCCTCGGGCGGCAAAGCCAACGGGGGAACCCACGCCATCACCGACGACGTGCGCAACGCCCTCGCGAAGATCGCGACCTCCACGATCGCGCCCGCCACCGAGTCGGCAGCCCCGATGTCGGATGGCGCGGAGTCGGCGGCGTCGAACCCGACGGTCGATGCGGGTGCGACATCCGATCCGGTCTCGAGCGAGGTCGTGTCGAGCGACGCGTCGTCGAACGACGGGAGTTCCGGCACGCCCGCCGAGACGACCGACACCCCGGCAAGCGGTGCGCCCTCGAAGAGCGGCAGCCGACGAGGTCGGGGTCGCTCGGGGAAGTCTTCGAATCAGGCCACGGATGAGGTCGGAGCACAGCCCTCGGCGGGAAGCGCCACGGCTCCTGCTCCCGACGCGACCTCTGCGGAGGCCACCGCGGCCGCCGCCGAGACGGTGACGATCGCGGCTGCGGAGACCGCCGCGGCGATCCTCGACATCCCCGTCGCGAAGAAGCAGCAGCGCGCCCCTCGCGCGATGTCGCCGCACGACGCGGAGCAGATCCTCGACTCGGTGCTCGACGCACTCCCCGAGCCGAAGAACCCGGGTCAGGGCCGCGCGCGCACCTCGCGCCGCGCCTCGTCCGCCGGCACGGTCTCCGCACCCGTCGAGCCCGACGCCCTCTAGAACACGCCGGAAGGCCCGGCCCCGCGCCGCGACATGCGCGGGGCCGAGCCGTCGGGGTCAGGCCCGAGACCGCCTTTAGGATGGTGCGCGATGGCTATTCGGGATCTCGAGCGCACGCGTCCGCAACGACGGATCGGTGTGCCGACGATCGTCGGTCTCACGATCGGCGTCGTGGGGATCATCGGACTCTTCGTCCTCCGGTCCGTGTCGACGGCGGTCGTCGACCCGAATCTGCCGAACGTCTTCCAAGATCTCCTGACGCTCACGTACAGCGTCATCATCGAGTCGCTGCCCTTCGTCATTCTCGGCATCGTGCTCTCGATCGTCGTGCAGATCTGGGTGCCGGACCGGTGGATCGTGCGGGTGATCCCGCAGAATCCCGTGCTCAGACGCATCGCCATCTCGTTCCTCGGCATGTTCCTCCCGGTGTGCGAGTGTGGAAACCTGCCCCTCGCGCGGGGACTCGTGCTCAAGGGCTTCACGGTGTCCGACTCGATGACGTTCCTCATCGCGGCACCCATTCTGAACCCGATCACGATCATCACGACCCACCAGGCCTTCGGGTTCGACGACGGCATCCTCGTCGCGCGCCTTCTCGGTGGTTTCGCGATCGCACAGCTGATCGGCTGGCTCTACAGCAAGCACCCCGATCCCGACAGCCTCCTGACCGATTCGTTCGCCGCGGAGTGCGCGATCGCCGACGCCGAGGAGGCGCGAGGGTCGCGCGTGGGCAAGAGCGTCGAGCTCTTCGTGCGCGAGGCCGGGGTGATCATGCCCGCGCTCTTCATCGGCGCCGTGCTCGCGGGGCTCGTGCAGGTCATCGTGCCCCGATCGGTGCTCGTGGCGCTCGGCAGCAACCCGCTGTGGTCGATCCTCGCGATGATGGTTCTCGCCTTCGTCATCTCGGTGTGTTCCAACGTCGACGCCTTCTTCATCCTCCCGTTCGCGACGACCTTCATGCCGGGCTCCATCGCGACATTCCTCATCTTCGGTCCCATCGTCGACATCAAGATGCTCACGATGATGCGGACGACCTTCTCGACGAAGACCCTCGTGCAATTGACGACCGTCGTCGCTCTCGTGAGTGCGGCGATAGGACTGGTGGTGAACTATGTGGCGTGACCTCGCGCGCTGGCACGGTCTGGCGCTCATCGCGGTGACGATCGTCGTCTCGCTGTGGCTCGCGACGACGGGTCAGCTGATCTTCTACATCCACCCGCGCTACGTCGTCTTCACCGTCACGATGGCCCTCATCGGTTTGGCGTTCGTGATCGCGAGCTTCACGCGGATCGGGCGTGACGGGGACGGCCACACTCACGCTCATTCGCACGAGCACGGCCTCCCGGAACTCGGTATCGCGGGGCTCGAGAACGTCGAGAGCAGCTCTCACGGGGACCCCGAGGCCGGATCGATGCGGCCTCGGTCCTCGCGTCGGCGTCGCTCCGTCGCGGCAATCACGGGCGTCGGCACGTTCGTCACGCTCGCCCTCGCGGCGACCCTGATCGTGCTGCCGCCCGCGACCCTCTCGTCGGCCACAGCGAGCCAGCGCGAGATCAACAGCTCCGGAGTCGACACCTCGACCGAGCTTCTCGACGACGCCGAGGACTCGAGCGCGAGCGTCGCCTCGTTCACGGTGCTCGATTGGGCGTCGATCCTCAGGCAGACGAGCGACCCGGCGTTCTACGCGGGCAAGACCGCCGAGGTCGTCGGATTCGTGACGGAAGACGCCGACGACCCCGACAACGTGTTCTACGTGTCGAGATTCATCATCACGTGCTGTGCCGTCGACGCTCAGCCCATCGGTGTGCCCGTGTACCTCGAGAATTGGAAGAGCGAGCTCGCGATCGACCAGTGGGTCACGGTGACGGGGGAGTTCGAGATCAACCCGAGCCCCTCGAGCAGCGAGTCCGTGGCTCTCGTCCCCGTCGAGGTCGTGCCGACCGACCAACCGAGCGAGCCCTACCTGTTCTGATGATCCGTTCTCTCACCGCGACGCCGTTCGGGCGGGCGCTCGCCTTCACCGTGGCCGGGCTCCTCGTCGTGTGCGCGATCCTCGTCGGGCTCACGCTCCTGCAGGGGCCCAAACTCTCCGAGGTCCAGTTCGACGCCGACGCCGCGGTCTCGACCTCGGACACCCAGTTGCGGATGTTCGCGAACCAGGCCGTCTCGGAGGTCGACGAGCAGCAGGTGACCATCACGCCCGCCGCGGAGTTCACGGTCGTGACGAGCAACGACATCGTCGTCGTGCAGTTCACCGACCGCTTGCGTTTCGGCACCGACTACACGGTCACCGTCGCGGGGGTCACGAGCCTGTATCAGGATCGTCCGTCGGTGTTCCGGCACTCGTTCGCCACGGCACCCGCCGAGATCCACTTTCTGGACCGCGCCGATCCGTCCGTCGATCCCGAGGGTCTCGACCGGATCATCCGTGCCTCTCCCACGGGCTCGGATCGCGAGGTCGTGTGGGAGGGGCGCCAGATCCACGATTTCGCGATGTTCGACGACATCCTCGCCGTGGCGACGATCGCCGAGGGAGGGTCGAGCGCACTCACGCTCGTGAGCCTCGTCGACGGCTCCACCGAAAGAATCGTGCTTCCGGGAACGGGCATCGTCGGCGAGCTCGTCTCGGCGGGTGTGGGATACCTCGGGTTCACCTTCACGAGTGCGATCGATGACGCCGACCAGGAGTTCCAGCAGACCCTCTTCACGATCGACCTCGAGGGCTCGCATCTGCCGGCCGCTGTTCCCGGCCTCGACGGCGATCCGATCGAAGTGCTCTCGTGGTTCGCTCTTCCGACCGCCGGCGAGGCGGTCGTTCAGGCGATCGACGAGTCGGTCTTCCTCATTGATTTCTCGGGCGATGTCCCGGCGACTCCCATCGGCAGCTTCGTCGACCTCACGAGCGCGTCGCTCAACGGCGACGTCCTCGTCGTCGGCGACGTCTTCGGGCCCATCGCCCTCACGCTCGAAGACCGGTCCGAACAGCGCCTCGAGAGCACTCCCGTCGACGGGGCCATCCCGTTCGTCGGTGACGTGCAGTTGCTCGACTCCGACCTCACGCGCGTGCAGCAGATTGCCGTGCCCGATGCGGAGTCGACGAGCTTCGCGACCTCGCTCGTGGTCGACACCGGCTCGGAGTCGCGGACGCTCTACGAGAGCCCCGACGGCGCGGGGAGCGTCGAGGAGTTCACGGTGTCGCCGAACGGCCAGTATGTCGCCGTCACGACGGTCGCCGACGTCGCCTCGAGTACGACCGACGGCTACGAGATCGCCCCGAGACCGACGACCGTGTCGACGGTCTTCGTCGACGTCGCGACGGGGGCCGCGCTCGGGAGCGTCGACGGCTTCGATGTGCGGTGGTGACTTCCGCACCCGCTCAGAGTGCGCGTCGTTGCTTCTGAGACACACGGAGCCCGCTCGCCGCGAGCCTCGTCACGAGCTCCCGATTGCTCACAGCGACGGCGCCGAGCTCGATGAGGTCGCGCACCCGGTGCTCGGGGACGTCGTAGTGGTCGAGGTCGAACGACCGGCGCGGGAGCGAGGCTCGGCGGGCGAACGAGTGCAGTTCGTCGAGGGATTCGTCGCTCACGAGATGCGCCCAGTGGGTGTCGTGCGCCGGCCACAGGGGAGCGTCGATGAGCACAGTCATGGCGAGAGTCTAGGCAGGCCGTCACGATCGCCTCGCGCCACGCCGGGACTGGTTTGACCGCGTGCGCGCCGATCGAGTATCGTGGACCCTTGGTGTGCGCCGAGTGCGATGATTTCATCCCTGGTCGCGAATCTCACCGATATCTTCTCGTCTGAATTGTCAGATCCGAATAGTTAGGGTTCCAAGTGGTTTACGCAGTTGTGCGCGCCGGTGGTCGGCAGGAAAAGGTCGAGGTCGGCACGGTCGTCGTTCTCGACCGCATCAAGGCAGACGAGAACGGCAACATCCAGCTTGCCCCCGTGCTGCTCGTCGACGGTGAGACGATCACGCACGACGCCGACGCTCTCGCGAAGATCACCGTGACCGCCGAGGTCGTCACCGACCTCCGCGGACCGAAGATCGTCATCCAGAAGTTCAAGAACAAGACCGGGTACAAGAAGCGCCAGGGGCACCGCTCCGAGCTCACCCGCGTCAAAGTCACCAGCATCAAGTAACCCGTACACGACAAGCACACAGGGGCTGACATCTCATGGCACACAAAAAGGGCGCAAGCTCCACCCGTAACGGTCGCGATTCCAACGCGCAGTACCTCGGCGTCAAGCGTTTCGGCGGCCAGGTCGTCAAGTCGGGCGAGATCATCGTCCGCCAGCGCGGAACGCACTTCCACCCCGGCGTGAACGTCGGGCGCGGCAAAGACGACACCCTCTTCGCCCTCGCGGCCGGGTCGGTCGAGTTCGGCGCCAAGGGCGGCCGCAAGGTCGTCAACATCGTCTCCGCGCAGGTCTGACCCGCGCAAGTCGGTTCTCGTCGGGCTCGTTCCGGCAGACACGTGTAGGCGAGCTTCGGCTCGCTTTCACTGTTTAACGCAGGACCCGCGGCGCATCGCCGTCGGGATTCACGATTATCGCCGCGATGCGGCGCGAAGGGAGCACGGTCATGGCTACCTTCGTCGATCGGGTCACGCTGCACCTCAAGGCGGGGCACGGCGGAAACGGCTGTGTCTCGGTCAAGCGCGAGAAGTTCAAGCCCCTCGCGGGCCCTGACGGCGGTAACGGCGGACACGGTGGCGACATCGTTCTCGTGAGCGACAGCCAGACCACGACGCTCCTCGGCTACCACCGTGCTCCGCATCGTTCGTCTCAGAACGGCGGGCCGGGCATGGGAGACCACCGGAACGGCTTCCAGGGCGAAGAGCTCGTGCTCCCCGTGCCGGTCGGCACGGTCGTGAAAGACGCCGACGGAAGCGAACTCGTCGACATGTCCGAGCCGGGCATGCGGTTCGTCGTCGCCCCCGCGGGCCAGGGTGGCCTCGGCAACAATGCGCTCGCCTCCACGAAGCGCAAAGCGCCGGGCTTCGCACTGCTCGGCACTCCGGGGTGGGACGGCGACGTCGTGCTCGAACTCAAGGTCGTCGCCGACGTCGCGCTCGTCGGGTATCCCTCGGCCGGCAAGTCGAGCCTCGTGGCTGCGATGTCGGCCGCGAAGCCCAAAATCGCCGACTATCCGTTCACGACGTTGCACCCCAACCTCGGCGTCGTGCAAGCGGGCGACACGCGCTACACCGTCGCCGACGTGCCGGGTCTCATCGAGGGCGCGAGCGAAGGCAAGGGTCTCGGGCTCGAGTTCCTGCGGCACGTCGAGCGGTGCACCGCCCTCGTGCACGTCCTCGACTGTGCGACCCTCGATCCCGGTCGCGACCCCGTATCCGACCTCGACATCATCCTCGGCGAGCTCGCGGCCTATCCCGTTCCCGAGGGTCAGATCCCGCTCGTGGACCGGCCGCAGTTCATCGCGCTCAACAAGATCGACGTGCCGGAGGGTCGCGAGCTCGCGGCCCTCGTGCGCGGTGATCTCGAGGAGCGCGGTTACCGCGTGTTCGACATCTCGAGCGTGAGCCACGAGGGATTGCGCGAGCTGTCGTTCGCCCTCGCCGAGTCCGTCGCGAGCGAGCGTCTCGCCGCCGCGGCCAAGCCAGACAAGCCGCGCATCGTCATCCGCCCGCGCGCTGTCAACGAGAGCGATTTTGTCGTCAGGGTCGAGGGGGGTTCGGGGGGCAACGTCTACCGGATCATCGGCGAGAAGCCCGAGCGCTGGGTGCAGCAGACGGACTTCACGAACGAAGAGGCCGTGGGTTTCCTCGCCGATCGTCTCGCGAAGCTCGGCGTCGAAGACGAGCTCTTCAAGTCGGGCGCGCTGGCTGGATCGACGGTCGTCATCGGGGCGGGCAACGGCATCATCTTCGATTGGGAGCCGACCCTCACCTCGACGGCGGAACTCGCCACGGCGCCGCGAGGCACCGATCCGCGGCTCGTCGACAACCAGCGCCCCACCCATAACAAGCGGCGTCAGACCTACCTCGAGCGGATGGACGCGAAGGCGGCTGCTCGCGACGAGCTCGTCGAGGAGCGTGGTGCGGGACTGTGGACCGACGACGACGGCTTCGCGGTCGAGCGTGACGGTGCCGGGCGATCGGCGGCGGAGTCCCGCGAAGATCAGCGGCGCGCCGATGCGACCGTGTCTGGCGAGACCGTGTCCGGCGACTCGGTGTCTGGCGAGTCGGCAGAGAAGGACTGACCTGTGCTCGACCGACCGACGGGCCGCGCGGCCCGGCCCGACGACGTGTCGAGGCGCGTGACGAGCGCGCGTCGCATCGTCGTGAAGGTCGGGTCGTCGTCGATCAGCGGCGTGAACGCGGGGCAGATCGCCCCCCTCGTCGACGCCCTCGCTGCGGCGCACGCTCGCGGTGCCGAGGTCGTTCTCGTGTCGTCGGGGGCCATTGCGACCGGTATCCCCTTTCTCGACCTCGACTCGCGCCCCACCGATCTGGCCACCCAGCAGGCCGCCGCGGCGGTCGGCCAGAACGTGTTGATCTACCGGTATCAAGACAGCCTCGACCGCTACGACATCGTCGCGGGTCAAGTGCTCCTGACGGCGGGGGACCTCGAGAATCCGACCCATCGCAGCAACGCCGAGCGCGCGATGGAGCGCTTGCTGGGCCTCCGCATCCTGCCGATCGTCAACGAGAACGACACCGTCGCGACCCATGAGATCCGGTTCGGAGACAACGACAGGCTCGCCGCACTCGTGAGCGATCTCATCGGAGCCGATCTGCTCGTGTTGCTGTCGGATGTCGACGCCATCTACTCGAAGCCGCCGAACGACCCCGGCGCCACGATCATCCGTCACGTCGGAGTCGACGACGACCTCTCCGACCTCGAGTTCGGTGTCGTCGACGCGGCATCGGTCGGCACGGGGGGCGCCGGCACCAAGGTGCACGCGGCGCGACTCGCTGCCTCGCACGGAACCCCGGTGCTCGTCGCGGCCACGGCCGAAGTCGCCGCGGCGCTCTCGGGTGACGACGTGGGCACCTGGTTCGACGCCGCGGAGTAGCCCCGCCTCGCGCAATACACTGGCGAGCATGTCGCAGACCGCTCTCGCCCCCACCACTCTCGACGACCGTCTCGTCGCTGCTCGCGTCGCAGCGCGTCGGCTCGCGAAGCTCACGACGCTCGAGAAGAACGCCGCCCTCGAGGCCATCGCCTCGGCGGTCGAGGGGGCGTCGGCGCGCATCCTGCCCGCCAACGAGAACGACCTCGAGCGAGGGCGGGCCTCGGGGCTCAGTGTCGCCCTGCAGGATCGTTTGCGTCTCGACGAGACGCGATTGCGTGGTCTCGCGAGCGCGGTTCGCGAGATCGTCGCGCTGCCCGATCCCGTCGGTGACGTCGTGCGCGGCGGTTCCCTCGTGAACGGCGTGTTGCTGAGCCAGGTGCGGGTGCCGTTCGGTGTCGTCGGTGCGATCTACGAGGCGCGACCGAACGTGACCGTGGATATCGCCGCACTCGCCCTCAAGAGTGGGAACGCCGTGGTGTTGAGGGGAGGGAGTGCCGCCCTCGAGAGCAATCGGATTCTCGTCGACGTCATCGGTGACGCACTCGAGTCCGTCGGCGTCCCGTCGACCGCTGTCCAGACGATCGACGACTTCGGGCGGGAGGGCGCGCACGCCCTCATGCGGGCCCGCGGGCTCGTCGACGTGCTGATTCCGCGGGGGAGTGCCGAGCTCATCCAGACGGTCGTCGACGAGTCGATCGTTCCCGTCATCGAGACCGGCGCGGGTGTCGTGCACGTCTTCGTGGATGCCTCGGCCGACGTCGAGATGGCGACGGAGATCGCCCACAACGCGAAGGTGCAGCGCCCGAGCGTGTGCAACGCCCTCGAGACCCTCCTCGTTCACGCGGACGCCGCCGATCGTGTTCTCCCGTCGGTTCTCGAGCGACTCGCGGCCTCGGGCGTCGTCATCCACGGTGACGCCCGCACACGGGAGCTGTTCCCCGACGCCCGGCCCGCGACCGAAGACGACTGGGCGACCGAATACATGTCGCTCGACCTCGCGGTGCGAGTCGTCGACGACCTCGACGCGGCGATGGACCACATCCGCCGCTACTCGACCTCCCACACCGAATCGATCGTCACCAACGACATCGGTTCGGCCGAGCGGTTCCTCGCCGAGGTGGATTCCGCCGTCGTCATGGTCAACACCTCGACACGCTTCACCGACGGTGGCGAGTTCGGATTCGGGGCGGAAGTGGGCATCTCGACGCAGAAGCTGCACGCGCGCGGACCCATGGGCCTCCCCGAGCTCACGAGCACCAAATGGATCGTGCGCGGGGCAGGACACATCCGCGGCTAGTCCGAGCCGCGTGGCGTGCGGTGCGGGAGTCCCATCCCCGGGCGGGTACGCTGGAAGTGCGCAATCGCACCGCCGATCGGAGACCTCCATGTCCTTCACTGCCTCGACGCTCACCGCCGTCGCATCCACAGCCGTCATCGCCTCCGCCGAGCACCCCGAGGGTTTCGCGATCCCGTTCCCGCCCGTCGTCTTCGCCCTCATCGCCGCGGTCGTTTTCGCCGCCCTCGGATTCGTCGTGTGGAGCTTCCGCGATGCGGCCAATCGCCACAGCCGCGGGGCTGCCGGCTCCGCCGACCACTCGCCCGAGCACCACTAGGTCGTTTCGTGGTCGACGTCGCCGGATCCCGCCCCCGCATCGGGGTGATGGGTGGCACGTTCGACCCCATCCACCACGGTCACCTCGTGGCTGCGAGCGAGGTCGCTCAGTCGTTCGGGCTCGACGAAGTGGTCTTCGTGCCGACCGGGCAGCCCTACCTCAAGAGTGTCGTGACCCCGGGTGAGCATCGCTACCTCATGACCGTCATCGCGACGGCGTCGAACCCCACCTTCACCGTCAGCAGGGTGGACATCGATCGGGAGGGCCCGACCTACACGATCGACACACTGCGCGATCTGCGTGATCAGCGGCCTGACGCCGAGCTGTTCTTCATCTCGGGCGCGGATGCGGTCGCTCAGATCATCGACTGGAAGAACTCCGCCGAACTGTTCTCGCTCGCTCACTTCGTGGCGGTCTCGCGGCCGGGACACAAGCTCAGCGTTTCGGGATTGCCCGAGCACGGCGTAAGCTTGCTCGAAGTTCCTGCGCTGTCGATATCGTCTACCGATTGTCGAAGCCGGGTGAACCGGGGATTCCCGGTGTGGTATTTGGTCCCAGACGGTGTCGTTCAGTACATCTCCAAACACCACTTGTATCGGAGCACTTCATGACAGCGTCGCAAGATCCAACGCCGTCGAGCCGCCGCAAGGCTCGCGCAGAACTGCGCGAGGGCGCGGCCGGGGCGACAACCGAAGACGAACGTGACGCGAGCGAGGAGAGCCTCCCATCGCGTCGTTCGTCGCGCGGTGGCCGACGCGTGCAGTGGGACCCCACTGACTCGGGTGCGACCGCCCCCGCGGGTTTCGTCGCCCACGCGACACCCGGCTCGACGGGTGAGGCCGAGAAGTCCGACCCCGCGGCAGCCAGCGACTCCGCAGCAGCAGGTGACGCCGCGGCCGAAAGCGTCGCCGGCGGCACTCCTGACACCCCACCCGCTCCTGTCGAGGCCACGACTCCCGTGCCCGACGAACGCACCATGACGCGTCGTGAGCTCCGCGCTCTGCGGGAGAAGGCTGCGCGTGCAGGACAGCCCGAACCTGTCGTCGTCATCGACGCGACCGGGGCGATTCAGATCATCACGGGCGGTGCCGCCGCGCCGAAGTCGCGCCCCGAGGCGGTCGCCGACGCGCCCGATCCGGAGCCGGCTCTCGACGCTGTCATCGAGGAGCCGACCGGTGAGTCGCCCGTCGAGAACGACGACGCAGACGCTGTCGCGTCGGTCGAGGCATCCGAGGTTCATATTGACGTCGTCGTCGACGAGAACGATCAGCACGACACCGGAACAGTCGACGCCGTCATCGTGGAGGAGCCTGCGCCTGCGGGCGAGCAGCGGCGCCGCGAGTCGGAGACGGTCGGTCTCGTCGAGATCCCGGCCCTCATCGAGCCCCCCACGACGGGCGCATTCTCGACCGGCGCCTTCCCGACGAGGGACACCGTCGATCGGACGACCGACGCGGACACCGACGCTCGTGGGACGGTGACCGCCGACGATGGTTCGTCCACTCGGGCCGAGTCCTCCGACGACGCGGTGCCGGCAGACGACGCGGTGCCCGCGGACGACGCGCCAAAGCCCGACGAGAGTGCGGCCGACAGCTCGAGTGACTCGTCGTCGGTCGAGCCCGAGCGCCTGACCCCGTTCGGTGCCATGTTCTTCCCTCCCGCCGGAGTGGTCGCCGCCGAACCGTCGGCGACACCGCGCGGTGTCGAGCCGTCGCAGAACCTCGGGGCGACCCCCTATCAGCAGTGGGGTGCCGCCACCGAGCCGCAACCGGTCGACGACGAGTCGTCGGCGATCCGCGCGACGGGAGTCACGACCGGAGCGATCACGACCCACGCTCTCGTGCTGCCGACAGTCCCGGAGTCGGGAGAACACCTTCTGAGCGGTCTCTCGAGCACGGGCGAGATCATCGTCACCGGCTCGGTCGATCTGCCGAGGTCGTTCGGGTCCACCGGCGCGCACCCCGTGCTCTTCGACCACCCCGAGGTCGACGCACTCATCGACGACAGCGATCGCGACGACGCGGTCGCCGAGTCGGCACCGGTTCGGGCAATCCGTGCGGTCAGCAGTGCGTCGTCGACGCGCGGTGTGATCGAGTCGCCCGTGCCGAGCAAGTCCCGCCTCCCCGTCATCGCGGGTGTCGTCGTCGCCGCTCTCGGTCTCGTCGCCGCCGTGGTCATCGTGACCGTCGTCATCCTCAACGGCCTCTGACGCCGTGCCTCTTCTCTCCCTCTCTCGTCAAAGGACCCCGTGACTGCTACTCCCCACGCTCTCGAAATGCTCGGCGTCGCCGCCCTCGCCGCCGACGGGAAGGGTGCCGAAGATCTCGTCGCCCTCGACGTATCCGGCCCGCTGCCTCTCACCGACGTGTTCCTGCTCGCGACGGGGCGCAACGAGCGCAACGTCGTCGCGATCGCGGGCGAGATCGAAGACCAGCTGATCGAGGCGGGCTCCAAGCCGCTGCGCCGGGAGGGCCGCGCCGAGGGGCGTTGGATCCTGCTCGACTTCGGTGACCTCGTGGTGCACGTCTTCCACGAGGAGGACCGGATGTACTACTCGCTCGAGCGACTGTGGAAAGACTGCCCCGCCATCCCCATACAGCTGCCCGAGCGGGCGAGCGACGACTGACCACGATCGCCGAGTGAGTCCGGATCGGTCGTGACGTTCGCACCGCTGGCCATTCCCGAGTGGCGAGGCGAGCCGGATGACGCGGCCGAGGTCGTGGCTCGCATCGACGCGTGGGTGGCGAGTGATGCCTTGCACTCCGTCGTCGCCGCTTTCGGGGGTGATGTGCCCCGGTCGGGCGGCGACGACGCACTCGGCTATCTCGACGGCTTCTCGAGTGCGCACTGGGACTTCCGCCGCGGGCGCGAGCGTGACTCGCTCGCGGCGACCGGAATCGATCCGGAGGTCACGGCCGTCGTCATGCGGGCGGCTCTCGCGCTCGGACAGTCCGGTCGCACCGTCCCGCAGCGCGGACACTACGACTCGATAGTGCTCACCGGTGGGATGGTGCGCGCGGGACTCGTCAAACCGCGATTCGTGGCGTCCCTGCTCGCGCGAGGGGTCACGGCGGACGAGATCGTCTTCCTCGGTGCCCACCGCCGCTTCAGTGCACCCGAGTCCGAGCTCGCGCGCCTGCTCGACGTCGACGGTGACGACGAGGTCGACGCGATGTCGGTGGGCATGGTGCGCGCGTTCGGCCTGGGTATCGACGAGTGCCGCGTCTCCACGGGTGGCGAGGGCACGGGTGCCTGGTCGACGATCGACTGGACGTCGCCGGAGCGGCGCTACCGGGTGGTGGCGGCGCCGTCGGCCGACCCGTCGCGGCGCGCGGACACTGCGGCGACCTTCCGGCTGTGGGGTTCGACGTGCGCGCCGGGTCGACGCGTGCTGGTGGTCACGACACCCGTGTACGTGCCCTACCAGGCCACGGTCGCGACCGAGACGCTCGGTCTCGGTGGCGGATCGCCTGTCGAGACCGTCGGCACGGATGCCGCGGCGAACGACCTCGGGGTGCACACTCAGGAGTTCCTCGCCACGCACCACGTTCAAGAGCTGCGGTCGGCCGTGCGCGCGATGCGCTCGCTCCGAGCAGCAGCAGTAGCAGAAGCTCGGCGACCCGGGTCGTCGACCGTCGCACACGGAGAAGAGCCCCGACGCAACAATCGGTAACACGCATTTGGCGCGAGGCTCCGCACCGTGCACACTCGACGGAGTCGTCTTCCCGTAGGTCCGTCACCCGGCGCAGCGCGGCAAACCCGTCCCATCCCTCGAGGTGCCCGTGATCTCCCTCCGTTCCGTCAGCAAGACCTTCGGTGAGGGCGATTCCTCCGTCGCGGCGCTCCGCTCCGTCGACCTCGAGGTCGCGCGAGGCGAGATCTTCGGCGTCGTCGGGCAGAGCGGTGCGGGCAAGAGCACCCTCATCCGCACCGTCAATCTCCTCGAGCGCCCCGACAGCGGAACGGTCACCGTCGACGGTGTCGAGTTGACCTCGGTGGGAGTGGCCGATCTGCGCGCCGCTCGCCGCAACATCGGCATGGTCTTCCAGCACTTCAATCTCCTCGCGAGTCGAACCGTGCGAGGCAACGTCGAACTCGCGCTCGAGATCGGCGGAGCCCGCAGCGCGTCGAGACGGGCTCGTGCGGGAGAGATCCTCGACCTCGTCGGTCTCGCCTCGAAGGCGGACTCCTACCCGAGTCAACTGTCGGGAGGGCAGAAGCAGCGCGTCGGAATCGCCCGCGCGCTCGCGACCGAACCGCACGTGCTTCTGTCTGACGAGGCGACATCGGCCCTCGACCCCGAGACGACCACCTCGATCCTCGAGCTGCTGCGCACGATCAACCGCGAGCTCTCGCTCACCGTGCTCCTCATCACGCACGAGATGAACGTCGTCAAATCGGTGTGCGACTCGGCTGCCCTTCTCGAGGGTGGTCGTGTCATCGAGCAGGGGCCTCTCGTCGATCTCATCTCCGCCCCCGGATCCCGGCTCGCGCGCGACCTCTTCCCGCTCGGCGCCGTCGAGCACCGCGCCGGCGAGATCGTCGTCGACATCACCTTCAGCGGGGGCTCGGCCGACCGGCCCGTCATCGCCCAGCTCGCTCGCGATTACGGTCTCGACGTGAGCATCCTCGGAGCCGTCATCGAGACGGTGTCCGGGGCGCAGGCGGGGCGCACGCGGCTCGCCATCCCCGACGGTGACGATCGAGCGGGGGCGGCGATCGCCGACCTCCGACGCCAGGGTCTGCTCGTCGAGGTCGTGGGAGGCGCAGCATGATCGATCCTTCGGCTCCGGGCTTCTGGAGCGATCTCATCGAGGTGCTCCTGCTCGGCACCGGCCAGACCCTCTACATGGTCGCCGTCGCGCTCCTCGTGACCGTCATCGTCGGTCTTCCCCTCGGCATCGTGCTCGTGGGTACCGAGGAGGGCGGGCTGTTCGAGCGCATCGGCGGCTCGCGACTGGTTGGTCGCATCGTGAACCGTGTGCTCGACTTCGTCGTCAATCTCGGGCGGTCGGTGCCCTTCATCATCATCATGATCGCCGTCATCCCGTTCACGAGACTCATCGTCGGCACCTTCATCGGGTCGACCGCGGCGATAGTCCCCCTCTCGCTCGTCGCCATCCCGTTCTTCGCGCGCATGGTCGAGATCGCGATCAAGGAGGTCGACGGCGGACTCGTCGAAGCGGCCGAGTCCCTCGGGGCGACGCGCTGGCAGATCGTCTCGAAGGTGCTCGTGCCCGAGGCCGTGGCCCCCATGATCCTCGGCCTCTCGACGACCGTCACGTCGATCATCAACTTCTCGGCGATGGTCGGGACCGTCGCGGGAGGTGGTCTCGGAGACGTGGCCATCCGGTACGGCTACCTGCGCTACAGCGGCATCCACATGATCGCCGTCATCATCATCATCTTCGTGATCGTCATGGCGCTCCAGCAGGTGGCGACACTCTTCGCTCGCCGCTACGCCCGCCGCTCCGCCCCGCGCGACTCGAGACGCTCGCGTCGCGGATCACGATCGACCCCCACCGAACAGCTCGACCGAACAAAGGAAACCCATGCGATCACGACACCTCGCCCGTAAGCCTCTCGCTGCGACGGCCCTCGCGGCGGTCGCCATCCTCGGACTCTCGTCCTGCGCGTCAGACGCGGGCTCGGAGGGCTCCGCCGACGGAGCGACGGAGACGTTGCGTGTCGGCGCTCTCGCGACGCCCGCCGGCGACATCCTCGAGTTCGTCGCCGACACCCTCGCGGAGGACGCGGGGCTCGACGTGGAATTCGTCGAGTTCACCGACTACAACACCCCCAACATCGCCCTGAGCGACGGGTCGGTCGATGCCAACCTCTTCCAGAACACCGATTTCCTCGAGACCTACAACGAGTCGGGAGGCGGATCGCTCGTGAGTGTCGGCGAGGTCTACCTCCCGAGTGCCGCGTTCTACAGCAACACCCTCGAGAGCCTCGACGATCTCGAAGACGGCGCGAGTGTCGCGATCCCCAACGACCCGACGAACGAGGGCAGGGCGCTGCTCCTGCTCGCCGCCGAGGGCCTCATCGAGACGACCGAGAACCCCACGACTCTCGCCGACATCACCGAGAACCCCCGCAACCTCGATTTCATCGAGATCGAGAACGCGACCCTGCCCCAGGCCGTGCAGGACACGGATGCCGCGTTCGTGACCATCACGTTCGCCCTGCCCGCGGGCCTCACCGCCGACGAGGCGATCCTCATCGAGAACGCCGACAGCCCTTACGTCAACGTGCTCGCGACGACTCCCGAGCTCGAGGACGACCCGAGGATCACCGAGCTGTACGAGCTGCTCCTGGCACCGGAGACCCAGGACTTCATCAACGAGACCTGGGGCGGCCTCGTCGTTCCGGTCGACGCCTGAGCAACCAGGGCCGCAGGGCCCTCGTCACGAGGGGCATCGCGACGTAGGTCATGACGGGCGTGACGAGCACGACCGTCACGAAGACGCGGGCGATGAGCGGCCACTCGCCGGTGAGGGGTGCGAGCAGGCTGTTCGCGGCGAGGCTCAGCGGAAAGAAGACGATGAAGATGCTCACCATCTGTTTCCACCGCGGGGGAGCGGGCAGTGCGGCCGGGATGACCTCGACGGTAGACGGGTTCTCGAACCACCCCTCGATGCCCGTGCGACGCTCGATCGTCGAGTCCTCGACGATGCCGACGGCGCTCGACACCCACCAGGCGCGCTCGGGTGACTGCTCCCACGCGGTGAGGCTCGAGCTGTCGGCGAAGCGATAGAGCATGTGCCACTCGGGGGAGTGCGGGTCGGGCCTCACCCATCCCGATCCGAGATATCCCGGTGTCGCACTCAGCAGATCCTGGCCCGCTCGGGCCCACGCCGCGACCTCTTTGACGCGATCGGGCGAAACGGTGCGCTTGATCGAGATGGTGATGGGCTCGGAAGTCATTGTTCGAGTATGCCGTGCGTTCACGACCACTCCCGATGTGTAGTAATCTGCTGTAGTTGCCTTTTCGGAGCTTCTATCCGGAGGGGCGGCATGGGTCCATGGCGCAGCCTGGTAGCGCACCTGCATGGCATGCAGGGGGTCAGGGGTTCGAATCCCCTTGGATCCACCACCAACCGCCGTCGAGTATCACTCGGCGGCGGTTTTGCGTCTGCGGTCGCCGACGGCGTCTGCGGTGTTCCACGATAGGAGAAACGGCCTCGGGTGCCGTGAGGTCAGATGTCGTGATCTCAGGTGCCGAGAGCGCTGACGACAGCCCAGACGACGACACCGATGACGGTCCACAGGGCGAGAGAGAAGATCGCGGCGGCGACGATGCCCGTCACGCGATGGTGGGCCCGTCCGACGACGACGTCGACGGCCACCTCGGTGTCGTGTGTGTTGCTTCTCATGGCGAAGCCCCCGTTTCGCGAACCGTTCCCCCGGTTCACTACCGAGGATAACGGTCGCCGGCGCTACCGCCCAAATTTCACCGGCCGCGGCGTGCGTGCAGTTCGCAGAAGTGGCGCGCGACCTCCTCGAGGGACCTCATCGGAAGTGACGCGCTCGGCGAGGACATCGCCGTCGTGAAGTAGAAGTCGCCCTGACGGGCGACGAAGCCCAGGAGGGATGAGACATCCGACGGATCGACTCGCGTGTCACTCACGCGCCATTCCGTGTCGGAGAGCGCGTGGAATGCCACCGACTCGACGGTGAGAGTGGACGGCGCCGCGACGCCGATCACCCTCTGATCGCTCTGGCGGCGGAATTCGTTCGGGGCGATCGTGGACATGGCCACTCCTTCGTAGCTCGTTGTCCCTCGAGTCAACCAGCCACCCGAGCGAGCCCACCAGGGCTTGCCCCGCCGAACGGAGTGGAGTAGCGGGCCCCCGCGGTCAGGAGGATTCGCCTGCCGGGCGGTGCTCTTCGCTCAGTTGCAGTCCCTGCCCACTGTTGGCCGACGTCATGAGAGCCTCGATCCACTCGCGGTTGAGGGAGGGCATCTTGCCGCCGCTGTACTTGAAGTAGAGGGGGATCGATTCGCTCAACCAGACGGTGCTCCGCCCATCTCCCACGGCCGGATCGTCTTTCCACGAGAAGTAGAAGTTCTCGCCGCGGCGGAGTTTCGCACCGATGACGACCTGCAAGTGGGCGAGGACCCGGTCGTCGAAACCGATCTCGACACCCGACATCCCGTAGAGAAGCTTTCCCAATTGTTGGCCCTTCCGCCGAACGTCTGCCCAGTGAAAGAACAGTCGTGGGGAAGAATACCCGATGGCCCGTCACGACTGCGACGCGAGGGGCCTCAGCGCATGCGGGGCCGGAGCAAAGCCCGGACCCGTCACCGGGCGGTGGACCGTCGTACGCTGAGTGAGCAGCGGGTGACGGCATCCGCGCAGAACGGATCCGCCCATGACCGAGCTCGACCTCATCTCACACTGGACGCGTGCTCGTTGGCACATCATCGTGTCGCAGCTCGGTCCGATCGTTCTCCTGACATCGACGATCGCGTTCCTGCAGGCGGGGCTCGCCGACACCCCGCTCGTCGTGCGGCTCGCTGCGGCGGGCATCCTGCTCGCGACGGGCGTGCTCGGTGCCGCGACGCAGATCGCGGCGGCGACCGAGGGGCGCGCGGTCGTCCGCGACCTCGAACAGCTCGGGGCGGGGTCGAGTGTCGCGCGGTCGATCATCTCTCACGGACGGTGGGTCGAGATCGTGCGTGTCGTCGGCCCGATCATCTTCGTCGTGATCTTCGCGCTGCTCCTCGCGGCGCTCTTCATCCCGGGGCTCGCGTAGCCTCCGCGCGCGTCACCACGGTGACGTCTCGTAGTCCTTGAGGAAGACACCGTAGAGGTCGGTGCCGGCCTCCCCGACGACGATGGGATCGTAGACGCGGGCGGCGCCGTCGACGAGGTCGAGGGGCGCGTGGAAGCCCTCGTGAGCGAGTCGCACCTTCGTCGGGTGCGGTCGTTCGTCGGTGATCCAGCCGGTGTCGACGCTCGTCATGAGGATGCCGTCGCTCTCGAACATCTCGCCGGCGCTCGTGCGCGTGAGCATGTTGAGGGCGGCCTTGGCCATGTTGGTGTGCGGATGCCCCGGACCCTTGTAGCGGCGGGAGAAGACCCCCTCCATCGCCGAGACGTTGACGATGTACTTCCGTCGGGCGGGCGAGGCGGCGAGGGCGGGCCGGAGCCGGCTGACGAGGAGGAACGGCGCCGTGACGTTGGCGAGCTGCACTTCGAGCATCTCGAGCGGATCGACGTCGTCGACGACCTGGGTCCAGCTGTTCGTGTCGGCGTGGTCGGGCACGAGGCCGCCCGCGTCGATCGCGGTGCCGTCGGCGAGGCGATCGAGCGACGACGATCCCGCGGCCATCGCGAGCGTCGTGAGGTCGTCCCCGCTCAATCCCGGCGACTTGGGGCCGGCGGCCCTCGCGAGGAGCGGATGCTCGGCGACCGAGGCCGCGAGAGCGTGCGGATGGGTGTCGTTCGTGTGACCGAAGGTCAGGAGCTCGGGCAGCGGGCCGTCGGGGAGCGGCGCGGATTCGGCATCTGCGAGAGGAGCGTAGGCACCCGCCGACCGGCGCACGGTCTGGGCCGCGTTGTTGATCAGGATGTCGAGCGGGCCGGCCGCGGCCATCGCGTCGGTGAGCCCGATCACCTGCGCCGGGTCGCGGAGGTCGATGCCGACGACCCGCAAGCGGTGCAACCACTCGGCCGAATCGCTCATGCCCGCGAACCGGCGCACGGCGTCGCGGGGAAACCGCGTCGTGATGGTCGTGTGGGCGCCGTCGCGCAGCAACCGCAGCGCGATGTGCATGCCGATTTTGGCGCGCCCTCCCGTGAGCAGCGCCCGCTTGCCCGTGAGGTCGGTGCGGGCGTCGCGTTTCGCGTGCGACCGGCGCGCGCAGTCGGGGCAGAGCTGGTGATAGAACGGGTCGACGATCGTGTAGCGCTGCTTGCAGATGTAGCACGGCCTCGACTTGATGAGTTCGCCGGCCGTCGGCTCTTCCGACGTGATGGCGAGAGTGACCCCGCGCGTCTCGTCGTCGATGCGATCGGGGGCGCCCGTCGCCGTGGCCGCGACGACGGCGCGATCGGCATCCGCGATGACCGCTCGTTTCTCGAGGCGGCGGTTCTTCTTGACCGACTTGAACATGCGCGCCGTCGCTTGACGCACCCGCACGAAGTCGGGGTCGTCCTCCTCGAGGGCGTCGAGTTGCGCGAGCACGCGGAGAGTCGTCTCGAGGTCGTCGGGGTCGATGGCGGAGGGGGTCTCAGAAGGCACATCAGAGTGTAGCGAGCACCGCGATGACTATCGAAGCGGGGGACTGTGGCACGGTTGGGGCATGGCGAAAATCCTGCTCGACTGCGATCCGGGGCTCGATGACGCTCTCGCTCTCCTCCTTGCGCACGGCGACCCCGATATCGATCTCGTGGCGGTCACGACGGTCGGCGGCAACGTGAGCCTCGCGAACACGACGCGCAACGCCCTGCGGTTGCGCGAGTACCTCGGTTTCGACGCGGTGCCGATCGCCGCGGGCGCGGAGGGACCCCTCACGCGTCCCGCCGCGAACGCCGAGCACGTGCACGGAGCGGAGGGCCTCGGCACCGTGCGATTGCCCGAAGCGGAGCTCGCGGCATCCGAGCTGTCTGCGGTCGACCTCATCATCCGGGAGATCGACGCGGCACCGGGCGAGGTGCACCTCGTGGCGACGGGCCCGCTCACCAACATCGCCCTCACGATCCGCCGTGACCCGAGCATCGTCGAGCGCGTCGCCTCGTTCGTGATCATGGGCGGCTCGTTCACGCGGGGCAACGCCACGCCCGCGGCCGAGTTCAACATCTTCGCCGACCCGGAGGCGGCCGAGATCGTCTTCGCCGCGGGGTGGACCGTCGTCATGGTCGGCCTCGACCTCACCCTGCAAGCGATCGCCGACGCGGAGATCCTCGCGCGCATGGCCGAACTCGGCCCCGTCGGCACCGATCTGGCCGTGCCTCTCGCGACGTTCTGGACCAATCCCGACGACGCCGAGTGGCGCGGGCAAGCGGTGCACGACGTCTGCGCCGTCGCCCACGTGACCCACCCCGAGCTGTTCCAGTCGCGGCGTGCCCGAGTCGAGGTCGAGACCGCG
Source organism: Marisediminicola sp. LYQ85 (assembly GCF_046600695.1). Lineage (NCBI taxonomy): Bacteria > Bacillati > Actinomycetota > Actinomycetes > Micrococcales > Microbacteriaceae > Marisediminicola > Marisediminicola sp. LYQ85. The sequence goes on along the minus strand of NZ_JBKIWO010000001.1, from coordinate 1,150,692 downwards.
GGGCACCACACGACCGGCATGACGGTCGTCGACTTCGCCTCCGCAGAGCCGAACGCGATCGTGCCGGTGCGGCTCGACGTCGACGGCTTCTGGGACTACGCCCTCGGCGCGTGGGGCATGGTCGGTCGCGTCGACAGGGCAGGCACGATCGGCGGGGTCGACCCCCGTGCCTGATCGCCTCCTCGATTCGCTCGTCGCGAGGGGCACCGCGCAGTCGTACGACGCGGATGCCGTCTACACGGCGTTCGAGGAGTGGGCCGAGGGCCGCGGCCTCCCGCTCTACCCCGCCCAGGCCGACGCCCTCATCGAGATCGTGTCGGGCTCGAACGTGATCCTCAGTACGCCGACGGGAACGGGCAAGTCCCTCGTGGCGATGGGCGCCCACTTCGCCGCTCTCGCCGCCGGCAAGCGCAGCTATTACACGGCTCCCATCAAGGCGCTCGTCTCGGAGAAGTTCTTCGCGCTCGTCGAGGTCTTCGGCGCGGAGAACGTCGGTATGGTCACGGGGGACTCCGCCGTGAACCCCGACGCCCCCATCATCTGCTGCACCGCCGAGATCCTCGCCAACGTCGCCTTGCGCGGGGGAGCGTCAAGTGACGTCGACCAGGTCGTCATGGACGAGTTCCACTTCTATTCCGATCCCGACCGCGGGTGGGCGTGGCAAGTGCCGCTCCTGACCCTCCCGCGCGTGCAATTCGTGCTCATGTCGGCGACCCTCGGTGACGTCGAGACGATCTCGACCGACCTGACCGCGCGCACCGGCAGGGAGACCGCGGTCATCACGGGTGTGGAGCGGCCCGTGCCGCTGCACTACAGCTACGTCACGACGCCGACGCAGGAGACCGTCGAGGACTTGCTCTCGACGGGCCAGGGCCCCGTCTACATCGTGCACTTCTCGCAGGCCGCGGCCCTCGAGCGAGCGCAGTCCCTCACGAGCATCAAGGTCGCCACGCGCGAGCAGCGCGATCTCATCGCCGATCGCATCGGCGGGTTCCGCTTCACGACGAGCTTCGGCAAAACGCTCGGTCGGCTCGTGCGCGCGGGCATCGGAGTGCACCACGCGGGAATGCTGCCGAAGTATCGAAGGCTCGTCGAGCAGCTCGCCCAGCAGGGTCTGCTCCGCGTGATCTGCGGCACCGACACTCTCGGGGTCGGCATCAACGTTCCGATCCGGTCGGTCCTCCTCACCGCGCTCACGAAGTTCGACGGCACTCGCATGCGTCAACTCTCGGCGCGCGAATTCCATCAGGTCGCCGGGCGGGCGGGTCGCGCGGGGTTCGACATCGCTGGGAGCGTCGTCTGTCAGGCACCCGAGCACGACATCGAGAACGCGAGACTCGTCGCGAAGGCGGGTGACGACCAGAAGAAGCTCAAAAGGGTCGTGCGCAAGAGGGCACCCGAGGGGTTCGTGTCGTGGGGGCGCCCGAGTTTCGAGCGGCTCATCGACGCCGAGCCCGAGAAGCTCACGTCGAGCATGAAGATCACTCACGCGATGCTGCTCAACATCATCGGTCGCACGGGTGACGGTTCGGATGCCGACGCCTTCCAGATCGCGCGCGACCTCGTGTTCGACAACCACGAGCCCTTCTCCCGACAACTCGCTCTCGCGAGGCAGGCTCTCGCCATCTACCGAACGCTGCGCACCGCGGAGATCGTGGAGCAGATCGGCGGTGGGATCGGCGAGAGCGCACGCATCCGTCTGACCGTCGACCTCCCGAGGGACTTCGCTCTCAACCAACCGCTGTCGCCGTTCGCCCTCGCGGTGTTCGACCTCCTGCAACCGGCCGAGGGTTCCGACACCGAGGCCGCCGATTCGCGGGGCCCGACCTACGCGCTCGACATGATGTCGGTGCTCGAAGCGACCCTCGACGATCCGCGGCCCGTTCTCTCGCAGCAGCAGTTCATCGCGCGCGGCGAAGCGGTCGCGGCGATGAAGGCCGAGGGCATCGAGTACGACGAGCGCATGGAACTGCTCGAGCAGATCACGCACCCGAAGCCCCTCGGCGACCTCCTCGACGAGGCTTTCGCGGTCTATCGCAGCACTCAGCCCTGGATCGGCGATTTCGAGCTGAGCCCCAAGTCGGTCGTGCGCGACCTCTACGAGCGGGCGATGACGTTCGTCGACTACGTCAACTTCTACAAGCTCGCGCGATCCGAGGGACTCGTGTTGCGCTACCTCTCGGATGCCTACCGGGCCGCGAGGCAGATGATCCCCGAGGAGATCAAGAACGACGAGTTGCGCGACCTCATCGAGTGGCTCGGCGAGCTCGTGCGTCAGGTCGACTCGAGCCTCCTCGACGAGTGGGAGCAGCTCACCCACCCCGAGGAACTCCCCGACGGCACCGTGTCGGTCCTCCCACCGACGCCCCGGGGTGTCACGGGCAACGCCCGCGCGTTCCGCATCCTCGTGCGCAACGAGATGTTCCGCAGGGTGCAGCTCGCCGCGCGAGAGGACTGGGATGCCCTCGGCGAGCTCGACGCGGCGGTCGGCTTCGACTCCGAGGCATGGGCGAGCGCTCTCGACCCCTACTTCGACGACCACGACAGCATCGGCACCGATGCCGACGCGCGCAGTGCGCGGATGCTCGTCGTCACGGAGTCCGGGCGGCGGTGGGAGGCGAGACAGATCCTCGCCGACCCGGAGGGCGACCACGACTGGTCGATCACCGCGACGGTCGACCTGGAAGAATCCGACGCCGAGGGCGTTGCAGTAGTCAGAGTGACATCGATCGGGATGTCCTGATGCCCCGCGACGACGAAGGACCACTCATGACGACCTCCGACACCCCGGCCACGACCGACTCCGAGTCGGCCCCCGCTATCACCGGCCGCATCAACGTGCTGGATGACGGCGAAGCAGTCCTCTCGGCGGACGAGTTCAAGGCGGCCTTCCGCAATCATCCCGCCGGTGTCGCCGTCGTGACGGCCGACGCGGGCGAGGGGCCCGTCGCACTCACCGCGACGTCGGTGTTCTCCGTGAGCGCCGAGCCGCCGTTGCTCGTGTTCTCCCTCTCGGCGCAGTCGTCGAGCACCCCGACCCTCGTGCGCGCGTCGACCGTCGTCGTGCACCTGCTGGCAGCGGCGCAATTGCCCATCGCGGTGCTCGGAGCGACGAGCGGCATCGATCGGTTCGCCGACACGTCGCTGTGGTCACGTCTCGAGACGGGTGAGCCCTACTTCGTCGACGCCCCCGTGTGGATCCGCGGGCGGGTCGTCGACCGCATGCACGCGGGTGCGTCGACCGTGCTCGCCGTCGAGGCTCTCGAAGCGAAGTCCCCCGAGCGCGGAAGCCCCGAGGCCGACGCCGACCTCTCGAGGCCGCTCGTCTACCACAACCGCACGTGGCACGTGCTCAGCGACGACTCGAAACTGAGCTGACCCCCGAGTCTGGCGCGGTCTCGACGCGCGCCTCGCGGCGTTCGGCCTCGATGACGTCGAGTTCGCGACTCTCCCGCTCGACGAGCTCGCGGCCGCGCGCGGTGTTCACGACGAGTTCGACGAGCAGATAGAGCGCGGCCGCCGCGAGGATTCCCCAGACGGGGATGGTGACCCACGGTTCGACGGGCGACCACGCGACGACATCGTCGATAGTCGCGAGGGGTGATCCCCACCGGGGGCTGCCGTAGTGGTAGCTCAGACCCCGCGCCACGCTTCCGAGGGTGAGCGCGAGGGCCGCGAGTCCGAGGATGAGTGGCACGATCCACGCCGCACGCCGTCCTGAGAGCCTCCCGAGTCCGAGGGCCACGACGAGAGCGAGCACCGTGATCGTCGAATAGAGGTAGCGCCCCTGCACTCCCGCGACGACACCGGTCTGCATCGTGAGTCTCGTGACGGAGAGCACGAGGATGGCAAGGGTCATGACCATCGGCACGACGAGAAGAATCACGTCGAGGGGGCGGACGCCGCGAGGGGGCCGCACGAGGCCGACGATGAAGGGGATCGCGACGATCGCCGTGAGCACGAGGAGGAGCACGTTCGGGAACGCCTCGGAGCCGTATTTGATGCTCAATTGGGCCCAGAACCTCGACGGGAACAGTTCGACGAAGGCCGCACCGATGTCGGGGAGGACCTCGCCGACGGGGAGGGGGCCGTCCTCGAGCTCGCGGCGATGACCCGCGGGCTGCACGGTTCCGTAGACGAGGACGTTGCGCACCCACCACCACGCTCCGAGTGGCACGCTCACGACGAAGGCGGAGAACGACACGAGCCACGGACGCAGCGACCGCGAGCGCGCCGCGGCGACGAGGTAGGCGAGGAACGCGACGGCGACGAGAGGGAGCGCCCACGCTTTCGTGAGCAGCGCGAGCGCTCCCGCGAGCCCCAGGGCGAGTCCGACCCACCAGCGGCGGTCGCCCGTGACGACGTGGGCGATTCCGAGGAGGGTGAGTGCGGCCGCGAGGTTGAGCAGGTTGTCGTTGTTGACGGCGCCACCGAAGGCGCCGAGCTGCGGAACCGCGCACACGGCGAGCGCGGCGCCCGCGATCACGCCTCGACGGGCGCCGAGCCGTCGCGCGATCGCGGCGGCGATGAGAGGCAGGGGAGTGATGAGCGCGACGGAGATGACCCGGAGGGCCAGGATCGCCTGGTCGAAGGCGATGCCGTCGGGGAGGGCGCCGTAGACCGTTCCCGTGAGAATCGCGTAGGCGGGGGGATGCTGACCCGCCTTGTTGATCCTCGTCGGGTGGTCTCCCGGGGTGAGCTCGTCGAACGAGACGCGCTCGGACCGTGGCGTCGCGTTCTCGTCGGTGAGCGACGGGCGAACGATGACGTCGGGATCTTCGCCCCAGCGGAGTCCCGCGGGTGAGAACACCTCGGGGATGGCCGCGCGCAGCGGGAGTTCCTTGTATCCGGGCCACTCCCCGGTCTCCGACCACGAGATCGCCGCCGAGACGTGGTCGTACTCGTCGGCGGAGCGCAGGGTCGGCATCGCGACAGACCAGGTGAGTGACGTCGCCGCCATGAAGAGCACGGCGGCCCACACCAGGCGGGGAAAACCCACCCTGCCGGCGCGGCCGCCCTCGGGCGCTGCGCTGCGACGCCCCCGACGGGGTGAGGCGGTCGTGTCGGGCGCGTCGAGCATCCTTCAACCCTAGGTGAGACCGCCGTACCTCTCGGTGCGCACGAGGGCGGGGTCGTGACCGGCGTCGACGAGGATCGTCGCGATCCTCTCGACGAACGGCGTCGAGCCGCACACGAAGACCGCGGCGCCGACCGACGGCGGGAACACCGCAGACGCGAGGCTCGCGGCATCGAGTCGCGCGGGAGCCGTCGGCCACGACTCGGGGGTGTTCCTCGTGAAGGCCCAGGTCACATCGAGGGCGGGATCCCGCCGCTCGAGCTCGAGGATCTCGGGTCGGAAGAGCGCGTCGGCGGGGGAGCGAACGGAGTAGAGCGTACGAAACGGGGCTGAGCTCGCGACATCGGCGTGGGTGCGCATCATCGCCATGAGGGGGACGATGCCCGAGCCCCCTCCGATGAGCTGCACGGGCCCCGGCTGATCGCGCCTCCAAACGAACCATCCGCCCGTCGGCCCGCGGATCTCGAGCCGGTCACCGATCTCGACTCCGTCGACGAGGTACGGCGAGACCTCGCCGTCGTCGAGTCGATCGACGGTGATCTCGAGGAGGCTCGAGAGGGCGGAGGTCGCGATCGAATACGAGCGGACCGCCGTGTAGCCGTCTTCCGCCGTGAGACGGACATCCACGTGCTGACCGGGGATGTGCCCCGACCAGCCCTCGACGTCGAGCGTGAGGGTGCGCGAGCGGTCGGTCTCGATGCGCGCCGCGACGACCGTCGCGACGGACCAGGTCACCAATAGCGCTGCTCGAGGAAGGGGTCGCCGTACATGTGGTAACCGTTCTGCTCCCAGAAGCCGGGTTCGTCGTTCTCCATCAGGCGGATGCCCGCGACCCACTTCGCGCTCTTCCAGAAGTAGAGGTGCGGAACGAGCAGCCGCGCGGGACCGCCGTGCTCCGGTTCGAGCGGTTCGCCCTCGAACTCCGTGGCGATCCATGCCTTGCCGTCGAGGAGGTCGGCGAGGGGCAGGTTGGTCGTGTAGCCGCCGTAGCTCGAGGCCATCGTGAACTCGGCGCTCGTGTCGACGTCGGCGAAGAGCGTGTCGAGCGGAACGCCGCGCCACGTCGTGCCCAGTTTCGACCAGCTCGTGACGCAGTGGATGTCGGTCGCCACGTCTTCGACTCCGAGCGCGAGCATCTCGTCCCACGACCACCGGTGGCGTTCACCCGATTCGGTCGTGATCGTGAATTGCCACTGGTCGGTGTCGATGCGCGGCGTCGGCCCCGCGGAGAGCACGGGGAAGCTCTCGGTGACGTACTGGCCGGGAGGGAGACCCGGTGTGTCCGGTCGGCGTCGTCCCGAGAACCCGGAGTTGAAGAAGCCCATGTGGCACCACCCTGTCGATGTCGATCGTGGTCGATCGACGCTCAGCTTAGCGATCGCCCTCGCGGGGAGTGGCCGGGGGCATACTGTCCCTGTGACCCGGGATCAGCGCCTCATTCTCACGATCGCGGTACTCGCGTCCTTCGTCGCGTTCCTCGACGGCTCGGTCATCACTGTGGCCCTCCCCGCCATCGGCGAGGACCTCGGCGGGGGGCTCACGACGCAGCAGTGGGTCGTCGACGCCTACCTCATCACTCTCGGTTCGCTCATCCTCGTCGCGGGGTCGCTCTCCGACGTCTACGGGCGCGTGCTCGTCTTGCGCTGGGGGCTCGTGGGCTTCGGCCTCACGTCGGTGCTGTGCGCCGTCGCGCCGACAGCGGAGATCCTCATCGTCGCGCGAGGGCTCCAGGGCGTCGCGGGGGCGCTGCTCGTTCCGAGTTCGCTCGCCCTCATCCTCTCGGCGTTCCGCGGTGCCGCCCAGGCGAAGGCGATCGGCACCTGGACGGCGTGGACGAGCGGTGCGTTCATCGCGGGCCCGATCCTCGGCGGGCTCTTCGTCGACTTCCTGTCGTGGCGGCTCGTGTTCGGGATCAACGTCGTGCCCATCGCCGTGACTCTCGTTCTGCTCGCGATGGTCGATCACCGGGACACCCGGGACCGCTCGGGGTCCGTCGACCTCGGGGGAGCCGTGCTCGGCGTCGTCGGGATCGGCGCCCCGGTCTTCGCGCTCATCGAGCAGGCGAACTTCGGGTGGTCGAGCCCCGTCGTCGTCGTGCCCCTCGTGGTCGGTATCGCCTCGTTCGTCGCGTTCGTGTGGCGTCAGCGTGTCGCTCGAGAGCCCATGATGCCGCTCTCGCTTTTCCGCGTCCGCAATTTCACTGTCGGCAACATCGCAACGTTCTTCGTCTACGCCGCCCTCTCGCTCGGGGGATTCATCGTCGCGGTCTTCCTGCAGCAGTCGGCGGGGTATTCGGCGACCCTCGCGGGTGCGGCCTTCGTGCCCGTGACGTTCATGAACATCGCTCTCTCGACCCTGTTCGGTTCGCTCGCCGGTCGATACGGTCCGCGCCTGTTCATGTCGGTGGGGCCGATGGTCGCGGGCATCGGATACCTGCTCATGCTCGCGATCGACGAGGATGCGCCCTACCTCACGACGGTGCTCCCGGGCGTGCTCGTGTTCGGTCTCGGGCTCTCCATCACCGTCGCCCCTCTCACTGCCGCGATTCTCGGGTCCATCAGCGAGCGTCAAGCCGGCATCGGTTCCGCGGTCAACAACGCCGTGTCGCGCGTCGCGGGGCTCATCGCCGTCGCGGTTGTGGGGGTCATCGTCGGTGCTCAACTCGACGTGGAGGGCCTGCATCGCGGGCTCGTCTGGACGGCCGCTCTGCTGTTCGCGGGCGGAACGGTGTCGGCCATCGGCATCCGCCGAACGCCGAGTCGGAGTGCACCGACGACCGGGTCGATCCCCCTCCCCGAGCACCCGCAGCGCTAGAGGCGCGACGCGCTGTTCCGCGCGCGGGGTCGGAGGCACCCGACCCGGTCAGGCGACGAGGCGGTCTCCCACGAGCGCGAGCATCCCGACGGTCACGAGGGCGGCGAGCATGATGAGGCGGAACTGGGTGCGCGAGGGCGGTCGAGTCAGGGCGAGGGTCAGACCCACGGCGGCGATGCCGACGAGCACTCCGAACCCCACGACGACGGCGACGGGAGCACCGTCGGATGGCCCGACGAGAGCGAGGGTCGCCGACGCGAGGAGAGCGATCCACGTGAGGGTTCCCGTCGTGCGCGCGCCGAGGAGGTGGGGGAGACCGCGCACGCCCGTGCGCCGATCGTCGTCGAGGTCGGGAAGCACGTTGGCGAAGTGCGCGGCCGCGCCGAGGGCCGCACCGACACCGAGGGCCCATGCGCCGGGCCACGCGGGCTGAGCGAGCGAGAGCGTGACGATCGCCGGGAGGAGACCGAAACTCACGAGGTAGGGAACGAGCGACGCGAGAGTGCGCTTGAGCCCCGCGTTGTAGAGCCACGCCGAGGCGATGAACACCGTGTGCGCGACGGTCGCGAGCACTCCGAGCGGGAGGCTCGCGGCGACGGCGACGATGGCCGCGCCGATGGCGGTGCTACGAGCGACCGCGGCCGACACGGCTCCCGTCGCCACGGGCTTGTCGGTGCGCCCGACCGTACGATCGCGATCGGCGTCGATCCAGTCGTTCGAGATCCCGACGGATGCCTGCCCGAGGAGCATCGCGAATCCGAGCACCCCGATCCGCCAGGGCTCGAGGCCCACGCCGATCGCGAGCACGACGGTGACGAGAGTGACGACGACGGTGGGCCCGGGGTGCGTCGCCCGTGCGAGGGCGCCGATGGTCGACGACATCCGCTCATGCTAGGCCGAGCGCGCGCAACACGGCGCGAGGGCGCTCGATGGTCGCGAAGTGACCGCAATCCTCGATGACCGTGACCCGACTCCCGGGAACGGCGGACTCGAGTTCCGCGAGATCACGATCCGTGACGAAGACATCACGGTCGCCCCGGGTCGCGCGCACGGGACACCGGATGGTGCTCCACTCGCTGCGGGGGTCGTATCCGCGCGTCGCGTCGGCGGCGATCACGAAGGAGCGCGGGCGCAAGTCGCGCGCCGTCGCCTCGATGAGCGATCGCGGGATGCGCCGAGCGTGACGGAACAGGGGAGCGAAGATCACGCGGAGGAGGCCCGTGCGCCCGACGAGCACGACGAGGCGCCGACCGACGACGCCGAATCGTGCGAGCGATCTCATGACCCCGAGGAGCATCGTGAAGGCGGGCACGTCGCGGAAGTGGCGCACGGGGTGCTCCACGCTGCGGATGACCGCGAAGGTCGTGCCGGAGATCATGCCGACGCCCGCGGTCTCGTGCGGCGATCGCGCCGCAAGTTGCATCGCGACGAGTCCACCGAGGGAGTGGCCGATGACGGTCCACGAGGTGTAGCCGAGGGACCGCGCGGCCTGCGCGACGAGGGCGGCGACCGCCGTGATGCTCACGACGCTCTCGTCTCGCGTGAGCTCGGCGTCGCCCCACCCGGGGAGGTCGACGAGCACGGGATCGGCGACGGCGACACCCTCGGCGGCCGCCGCACGCAGGAGCGGCGTCCACGTGGTCCACGTGCCCGCGGCGCCGTGCAGGAAGATCGTCGCGTGCTCACCCGTGCGGGTCGCGTGATGTCGGGCCACGCATGACCCGAGCTCGCTCACGACCGTCGACGCGACGAGATCGAACGCGCGAGGGTCGATGTCGAGGTCCCACTCGGCGTAGGGCTCGGTGACAGGGTCAGTGCCGCTCCGGGATCGACCGTCGCCGGCGTGGCCGTTCCACACGTCAGCGATCCTCGGCTCCGATGATCTCCTCGCGCACGCGCCGCAGGTCTTCCATGAGCGACCCGATGAGGATCCAGTTCTCCGGGTCGGGGCTCGTCACGACGAGAGGTGCCGTGAGGGCCGGGATGTCGGCGGGGCCGGGAGTCGCCGACGCGCCGTCGGGGGCGGGTTCTCCGCGACCGGTGCGCGTGATGCGGGGTCCCGTCGCGCCGTCGCGTCGGGCGACGAGCTCGACGTCGTGGGCCACGCGCTCGAGCTCGGTCGCGATGCGTTCGAGCACCGGGTCGGAGTGGTCTCGCGGGGTGAATGTGTCGTGCACCGCGCGCGTCATGAGGATCACGCGGGTCACGAGCGGCGACATCCGTTCGGTGAGGCGCCGGTCGCGCGCGATCGACTCGCGATGCCGGGCGGCGCGGGGATTGAGCGCGAGGGACTCGTCGGCGTCGTCGAGCGCGGTGCGCGCCGTCTCGAGCAGGTCGCGGAGGGCCCGCGCCCGCTCGAGCTGCGCGTCGAGGTCCGAGCGCGACTGCGCCCGGAGGAGGGACCCGGCGAGGTCGTCGAACGCCCGCGCGAGGGCGGAGGTGAGCCTTTCGACCGCGAGCCGCGCGGGGGCCACGCGCACGGGCGGCACGATGAGTGCGTTGACGACGAGCCCCAGCGTCGCCCCGATGATGGTCTCCACGATGCGCTCGACGGCGTAACCGGGGGTCTGCGAGCCGAGGGCGAGCACGAGCATCGCACTGATCGGAATCTGGTTCGATGAACCGGGCGTCAGTTTCAGGGCCCACGCGATGAGCAGCGACGCCGCGATGACGAAGAGGATGACCCACGTCGCGGCACCGAAGACGGCACCGGCGAGCGCCGCGAGGAGCACTCCCAGCACGACGCCGATGCTGCGCTCGACCCCCTTGGCGAGAGACTGGTTGACACTCGGTTGCACGACGAGGAGAGCCGCGATGGCGGCGAAGATCGGGAGCGGCTCACCGAGCGCGAGGCTCGCGACGATCCACGCGAGAACAGCGGCGACCGAGGTCTTGAGCACCTGGAGAAGCGGTCCCCTCGTCGCCTGGCGGAAGAGGGCGAGGGAGCGCATCCCCTCAGGCTAAGCCCGCGGGTAGGGTGAGCGGATGAAGGCAGCGATCCTCCACGCTCCGTTCGACATCCGCGTCGCGGAGGTCCCCGACCCCCAGCTGTCGAACACGCGGGACGCGGTCGTGCGCATCACGCGCAGCAGCGTCTGCGGGAGCGATCTGTGGAACTATCGCGGCATCAACGACGTCATCCGCGGCTCGCGGATCGGACACGAGAGCATGGGCGTCGTGGAGGCCGTCGGCCGCGACGTGCGATCGGTCGCGGTCGGCGACATCGTGCTCCTGCCCTTCGCGGCGAGTGACGGCACGTGCCCCGAGTGTCTCGCGGGCTTCCCGGTCGCGTGCCGCAACGCCGTCGCGTGGGGGCGCGGCGGCTACGACGGCGGGCAGGGCGAGAAGATCCGGGTTCCGTTCGCCGACGTCAATTGCTTCGCCGTCCCCGACGACGGTCTCACCGATTCGATGCTCACGGCCCTCCTGCCTCTCACCGACGTTTTGAGCACGGGCCACCACGCCGCTCTGTGTGCGCGCGTCGAGCCGGGCTCGACGGTCGTCGTCGTCGGTGACGGTGCGGTCGGGCTGTGCGGCGTCGCGGCGAGCCGGCGGCTCGGTGCCGGGCGCATCATCCTCGTGAGCACGAGAGCGGATCGCGCAGCCGTCGGGCGTGACTTCGGTGCGACCGACGTCGTCGCGGCCCGCGGTGGCGCGGCGGTCGCGCGCGTGCGGGACCTCACGGGTGATCTCGGCGCCGACAGCGTGCTCGAGTGCGTCGGCACCGACGACGCGTTCGGCACGGCCCTCGGAGCCGTGCGCAAGGGCGGTGACGTCGGGTTCGTGGGAGTGCCCCACGGCGTCCGCGACCTCGGGGTCTCCCGGCTCTTCCGTGCGGGCATCGGGGTCAAGGGCAGCCCGGCACCCGTCGCGCGCTACATCCGGCAGCTCATGCCCGACGTGCTCGCCGGCTCTCTCGACGTCTCGGCGATCTTCGACCTGACCGTGAGCCTCGACGACATCGCGGCGGGGTACCGCGCCATGGACGAGCGGACCGCGGTCAAGGCCCTCGTGCGCACGTGAGCGCCCGCGGCGTCTCGGGTCAGCCGTGCGTGACGGCGGGGATCCCCGCGGCCGCGGCGGCGATCGCGTCGGCCGCCCGCACGAGCGTGAGGTGGGTGAGCGCCTGAGGGGTGTTGCCCGCCTGCCGGCCCGCGCCGACGTCGTACTCTTCGCTCAAGAGGCCGACATCGTTGGCGAACGAGAGCAAGCGCTCCATGAGCGTTCGGGCGTCGTCGACGCGTCCACTTCGCGCGTACTGCTCGACGAGCCAGAACGAACAGCAGAGAAACGGATGCTCACCGCCCTCGAGGCCGTCGACGCCTCCGTCGGTGCTGTAGCGCGCGAGCACGCCCTCGGTCATGAGCTCGCTCTCGATCGCGGCGACGGTGCCGAGCATCCGCGGGTCCGTCGCCTCGAGGTACCCGACTTGCGCGAGCTGCAACAGGGAGGCGTCGACACCGGTGCTCCCGTAGTACTGCGTGTAGGTTCCGCGCTCCGCGTCAAATCCGTGGGCCTCGATCTCGTCGCGGATCGCCGATCGCAATCGTCGCCACCGGTCCACCGGCCCGTCGAGCCCGTGCACGTCGACCGCTTCTATCGCGCAATCGACCGCGGCCCACAGCATGACGCGCGAGTGGGTGAAGTGGCGCAGCGGCCCCCGCACCTCCCAGATGCCGTTGTCGGGGCGCTGCCAGTTCGCCTCCACGACCGTCATGAGCGCACGCTGCAGAGGCCAGGAGAAGCGCGTCTCCTCGATGCCGACCCTGCGTGCTTCGCGCAGGGCGATCATGACCTCACCGAACACATCGGCCTGATACTGCTCGAAGGCGTCGTTACCGACGCGCACGGGGCTCGCTCCGTCGTACCCGGGGAGGGAGTCGATTTCGCGCTCGGTGAGGCGACGCTCGCCCGCGATGCCGTACATGATCTGCACGTCTTCGGGGTCGCCCGCGATCGCCCGCAGCAACCATCCCCGCCACGATTGGGCCTCGTCGGTGAACCCGTGGTCGAGGAGCACGTGGAGGGTGAGCGCCGCATCGCGCAACCACACGTAGCGGTAGTCCCAGTTGCGTGATCCGCCGAACTGCTCGGGGAGGCTCGTCGTGACGGCCGCGACGATGCCGCCCGTGTCGGAGTGGCTGAGCGCACGCAAGACGAGCAGCGATCGGTGCACCTCGTCGCGGTAGCCGGGAGTCGGGGAGCACCGGGCCGCCCACTCGCGCCACCACGCGACGGTCGCGTCGAGGGCGGTGTCGACGTCGAGAGGCCCGGGGGTCTCCCGGTGCGAGGCGAACCACCGCAGCTCGAGATCGACGACTTCACCCTCGGTGACCGTGAACGATGCGCGGTGGCTGTCACCGTTTGCGTGCAGCCGCGGACCGCCCCGCACGCACAGAGCGTCGGGGCCGGCGATCGCGACGAGCGCGTGTCGACCGTGCCCGGAGGTGGTCTGCCGCATCCACGGGAGCGCGGCGGCGTAGTCGAATCGCACGGAGAGTTCGTGCGTGAACTCGACGCTTCCGCGCACACCCCGCACGCGCCTCACGACGTCGGTGTGGTGGTCGCCTCGCGGCATGAACTCGGTCACTTCGGCCTCGCCCGTCGCGGTGACCCAGCGCGTCACGAGCACGAAGGTGTCATCGAGGTAGTGCCGCGAGGTCTCGACGACGACGCCCGCGGGTGCGAGCAACCACCGACCGTGCGTGTCGTCGCCGAGGAGAGCCCCGAAGGTCGACGCCGAGTCGAACCTCGGGAGGCACAACCAGTCGATGCTGCCGTCGCGAGCGATGAGAGCCGCGGTGCGGCAATCGCCGATGAGCGCGTAGTCCTCGATCGGGGAAGGCATCCGCTCATCCAACCAGTTAGCGTTGTCGGATGGAATCTCCCACACGCTCGTTCGTCATCCTCGGCGCCGGGGGAGACCTCACAGCGCGCCTCCTCCTCCCGGGCGTGGCGCAATACCTCGCGAGCGCTCGCGGTCTGCCCGTGCAGCTCGTCGGCGCCGGACTCGACGAGATGAGCCCCGAGGCGTGGAAGGAGCGCGTGAGCGCGTCGTTCGCGGCGAGCGGTGCGAGCGGCGACCTCGTCGATGCCGCCCTCGAGTCGACCGTCTATGTGCAGACGGACGTGACGGATGCCGCCGCCCTCGCCGCCCTGCTCGAGCAGTGTGTGGGCGTGCCCGCCCTCTATTTCGCGCTCCCGCCCGCCGTGACGATCGCGTCGTGCGCGGCGCTCGAGGGCGTGTCGCTTCCCGATGACACCGTGTTCGCTCTCGAGAAGCCCTTCGGAACCGACCTCGAGAGCGCCAAGCAGCTCAACGCGCAGCTCGCCAAGCTCGTTCCCGAGAGCCGCATCCACCGCGTCGACCACTTCCTCGGTAAGTCGACCGTGCTCAACCTGCTCGGCTTGCGGTTCGCCAACCGCATCTTCGAGCCGCTGTGGCGCAGCCAGCACATCGAGCGGGTCGAGATCGTCTTCGACGAGACCCTCGCCCTCGAGGGCCGGGCGGGCTACTACGACAAGGCAGGCGCCCTCGTCGACATGATTCAGAGCCACCTGCTGCTCGTGCTCGCTCTCGCGACCATCGAGCCGCCGTCGAGCGTCTACGCCGACGACCTGCGCGGGGCGATGGCGCAGGCCCTGCGGGCGACGCGCGTCTGGGACGACGACGCCGTCGCGTCCTCTCGCCGCGCGCGGTACACCGCGGGCACGATCGACGGCAGAGACCTCCCGGCATACGAGACCGAGGACGGCGTCGAACCCGCGAACGAGACCGAGACCCTCGCGGAGATCGTCGTGGCGATCGACAACTGGCGGTGGGCGGGGGTGCCCTTCGTGATCCGCTCCGGCAAAGCTCTCGACGACATGCGCAAAGAGATCATCGTGACCTTCAAGGAGGTCCCGCACCTGCCGTATGGGTTCGAGGGCAAAGCCGGGCCCGAGCGCTTGCGCATCGCGCTCACGCCCGATCGCGTCGAGCTCGACATCAGCATCAACGGCGAGGGTGATCCGTTCAGTCTCGACAGCGTGAGTCTCGCGACGGAGTTCGGCGCGGGAGACCTCGGACCCTATGGAGAGGTGCTCGCGGGCATCCTGTCGGGAGATCCGACACTCTCCGTGCGCTCGGATGCGGTCGAGGAGTGCTGGCGCATCGTCGAACCCGTGCTCGCCGCTTGGCGTTCGGGCTCGGTCGCCCTCGACGACTACGCCGCGGGGTCCAAAGGACCCGAGGTCTGGAACGACGGTTTCGCCCTCGCTCCCTATCGCCGTTCCGACGCGGACTCCCAGGGGGATCGCCGCCGACAGGCATAACCTCGCGGCATGAGACGAGAGCGCATCGTGCGGACCGAACCCGGACCCGGCCAGGAATCGGTGTGGGATTACCCGCGGCCTCCGCGAGTCGAAGCGGTCGACGATCGCGTGACCATCACCCTCGGCGGTGTTCTCGTGGCCGACACCACTCGCGCTCAGCGCGTGCTCGAGACGAGTCATCCGCCCGTCTTCTACATTCCGGAGGACGACTTCGCTGCGGGGAGCCTCGAACCCGCCCCGGGGAGTTCGTGGTGCGAGTTCAAGGGGCGCGCGCGCTACCTGAGCGTGCGCGGAGGAGACGTCGTCGCGGAGAGCGCCGCGTGGACCTACCCGACGCCGACCCCCGCGTTCACCTCGCTCGCCGGGACCATCGCCGTCTATCCCGGCCGGATGGACCGCTGCACCGTCGGAGACGAGACGGTCACCGCGCAAGACGGCGACTTCTACGGCGGCTGGATCACCTCGACCGTCGTCGGCCCGTTCAAGGGGGCGCCCGGAACGCTCGGCTGGTGACGCGCGACCCTCGCCGCCGGAGATGCGCCGTGACGTCGCCCGCGCGCTAGAGGATTCCGGCCTTCTCCAGCTGCTCGGCGAGCCCCGCGCCGTCGGGGGCGAAGAACCACGGCGCGTGACCCTCGACGGTGCGGGCCTCCGCCCTCGACCGCCCACCGGCGAGCACGGCCTCGCTCGTCGAGAGCTGCCGGATGCACACGGCCTTGACGTTCTCGGGATGACTCTCCAGGAAGTTGCCGTAGGTCGTCTCGTCGTGCTGGCCGTCGTCGCCGATGAGAAGCCACTTCATGCTCGGAAACTCATGGGCGAGTCGCTCGAGGGTCGACCTCTTGTGGTCGGTGCCGCTCCGGAACCAGCGGTCGTGGGTCGGCCCCCAGTCCGTCAGGAGCAGGGGACCCGCGGGGTAGAGGTTGCGCGAGAGAAAGCGCGTGAGGGTCGGGGCGACGTTCCACGCGCCCGTCGAGAGGTAGATCGCCGCAGCGCCGCGATGCTCGCGCGTGAGGCGCTCGTAGAGCACGGCCATTCCCGCGACGGGTCTGCGCGCGTGCTCGTTGACGACGAAGGTGTTCCACGCGGCGAGGAACGGGCGGGGGAGGGCGGTGACCATCACGGTGTCGTCGATGTCGGAGATGATGCCGAAGTCGACGCTCGTGTCCACGACGAACACGGGAGCGTCGACAGGGTCGGAGCCCTCGCACGTGATCTGCGCGGTGTGCCAGCCCGGCGCGAGCTCGACCTCGATGCGCGCGTCGATCACGCCGCCGCGGTCGGCGACCACGGCGTGCTCCGTGCCGTCGATCGTCACGACCACGTCGACATCCGTCACGGGCACGCTCGTGAAGCTGCGCCAGCCGCGGATGCTCGCGTAACCGCCGTTCTTGACCGACCGGGTCGTGAGCAGAACGCGACCGAGCACGCGCACCCACCCGGGCGCTCCATACCCCGTGTAAGGGATGACCGTCGGCTCGAGGCCGCGACGGCGCGCCCGCTTCTCGCGGAAGTCGTGGAAGGAGTCCTCCATGCGTGCGGCGAAGTGGATGATGGGCTCCGCCGCGGCCGCCGCAGTGGGCACGCCCTGTCGAGTTTTCGCCATGCGGCCAGTCTTTCACGCGCCACCCCCGTATTCAGGCGGCACGGGGCGGGACGGGGCCGCCGAGAGGGCGCCGATGAGGGTCTCACGCAGTTCGAAGCGGTATCATCCACACGTATTGCGCAAGCAATTCTGCTCCCCGAACAAAGGAGTCGCCGTGTCGACTGCAACCCGCTCCGAAACCCCGTCGAGCGTGCCTCTGTTGCGCAACGCCCCCGTGCAAGCGCGCAGCAATGCCCGACTGACCTCGCTGCTCGACGCGGCCGCCGCGGTCATCGCCGAGTCGGGGTACGAGAGGCTCACGACGGCCATGATCGCCGAGCGCGCCGGTTCCTCCATCGGAACCGTCTACCGGTATTTCCCCGAGCGCATCGCGGTGCTCCACGCACTCGCGGCCCGAGCGATGGAGCGTTTCGAGTCCGACGGCGTGCCCGCGATCGAGGCGGGCGCGCGGCGATCGTGGACGGCGGCGGTCGACGCGCTCGTCGAGTTCTGGATCGATCAGAGCCGTGTCGAACCGGGGTTCCGCTCGCTGCGATTCGGCGATGTCCTCGACCTCCGCCCTCGAGAGACGGAGGTCGCGGCGAACGCCGTGATCGCGTCGCGCGTCGCAGACATCCTCCGCTCCGAATCCGCACTCGAGTCGAGTGACATCGAGCCGGCGCTCGAGGTCGCGATCGAGATCTGCGACGCGCTCGTCGCTCGGGCATTCGCGTTCGACGGCGAGGGAGACGACGTCTTCGTCGCCGCCGCGAGATCGGCTCCACGCGACTATCTGCTGTCGCGGTTCCCGGCAGCCTGAGCCCCCCTCGGGGCCGGATGCCGACTCGTCGGCGTCCGCTGGCCGATTCGCGAACCCCCTCGCCGCGGGAGCCTGCGAAACATCACAGATCGCTGCGAGAGGCTCGCGTCGTTTGCCGGTCTCTCGCTCGAAGTGGTTATGTTGTTCCTCCGGCACGTGTCGATTCGTGACAACCCACGAGGAATGAGCCCACCTATGATCGAGTTCCGCTCGGTGACAAAGCAGTTCGCTGACGGAACGGTCGCGGTAGATGACTTCTCCCTCGTGATCCCGTCGCACAAGGCCACGGTCTTCGTGGGATCGTCCGGCTGCGGCAAGACGACGATCCTCCGCATGATCAACCGGATGATCGAACCGACGTCGGGGCAGATCCTCATCGACGGCGTGGACATCTCCCAGACGCCCAAGGTCGGATTGCGACGCAGCATCGGGTATGTCCTCCAGGCCGCGGGGCTCCTGCCTCACCGCCGGGTCGTCGACAACGTCGCGACGGTCCCCGTGCTCAACGGCGTTCCGAAAGCCCGGGCGCGAGCCGAAGCGCTCGACCTGCTCGACAAGGTCGGCCTCGACCGCTCGCTCGCGACGAAGTATCCGCGGCAGCTCTCCGGCGGTCAGCAACAGCGCGTGGGTGTCGCGCGGGCGCTTGCGAGCGACCCGAACATCCTGCTCATGGACGAGCCCTTCGGCGCGGTCGACCCGATCGTGCGTGCCGACCTGCAGGTCGAGCTCAACAGGCTGCAGCGCGAACTCGGCAAGACGGTCGTCTTCGTGACACACGACATCGACGAGGCATTCACGCTCGCCGACCAGGTCGTCATCCTCAAGAAGGGCGGGGTCATCGCGCAAGCGGGCTCGCCCGGCGAGATCCTCGCGAACCCCGCAGACGATTTCGTCGCGAGCTTCATCGGGGCGGACAAGGGCAAGCGCGAGCTCCACCTGCAGGAGCGTGTGGGAGACAACGGCACCACCCTCGTCGTGGACCGCGACGGCAGACCGGCGGGTATCCTCGCGCCGAACCCCGAGGCGAAGGCCGGCCGAACGGCGCCGGGTGCTAATGCGCAGGGTGCGGACGCGTCGTGAACTGGGCGCTGTCGAACATCGACCTGATCCTCGAGGTGACCCTGACGCACATCCGACTCGCGGTCATCCCGATCGTGCTGAGCTTCGTGCTCGCGATTCCCCTCGGATGGCTTGCGAACCGCAACGCGACACTGCGCTCGATCGTCATCACGAGCGGAAGCCTGCTCTACACGATCCCGTCGCTGCCGCTCTTCGTGGCCCTCCCGGTCATCATCGGAACCCGGGTGCTCGACGAGACGAACATCATCGTCGCCCTGACGATCTACGGCGTCGCCGTCATGGTGCGATCCGCGGCCGACGCGCTCGCCTCCGTCAACCCTGCGACCGTCGACGCCGCGAGCGCGATGGGGTTCTCCACCGCGGCACGATTCTGGCGCGTCGAGTTGCCCCTCGCCGGACCCGTGCTGCTCGCGGGCATCCGGGTCGTCTCGGTCTCGACGATCGCCCTCGTGTCGGTGGGGAGCATCATCGGTTCGCGCAACCTCGGATACCTGTTCCTCAACGGTCGGCAGAGAGACATCATCGAGGAGGTCGTCGTCGGGATCGTCATGACAGCGCTCATCGCGATCGTCTTCGACGTGATCCTCGTGCTCGTCGGGCGCGCGCTGCTCCCGTGGAACCGCAAGGAGATCGCTGCGGCGACGGGTGACGCGGTCGTCGCCCCCGACACCCGGGCGCCCACGCCCGTCGGTTCGTCCGCCGCCGGTTCGGCGTCCGCGCGTGACTCGGGGGGTGACGACCGATGAATCTCATCATGAGCGCCCTGCAGTGGTTGTTCGACCCGGCGAACTGGGCGCCGGGCGGGCAGAGCCCCTTCCCCATCGGCGACCGCATCCTGGAGCACCTGGCGTACACCGCGATCTCGGTGCCGATCGCCGCGCTCATCGCGCTCCCTCTCGGCTTCTACATCGGGCACACCGGTCGCGGGCGGCAGTTCGTGATCGCGGTCACCGGCGCCGCGCGGGCGCTCCCCGCGCTCGGTGTCCTCATCGTCGTGACGATGTTCCTCGGCGGCTTCCTGTCGTTCACCGTGGGAGCGTTCCTCGGCTCGATCCTCGCGTTCGTCATCCTCGCCATCCCCTCGGTGCTCGCCGGGGCGTACTCGGGGCTCGAAGCGGTCGACCGCCAGACGATCGACGCCGCCCGAGCCAATGGGATGACCGAGCTGCAGATCCTCGTGCAGGTCGAGATCCCCCTCGCGCTCCCGCTCATCGTGGGCGGCATCCGCTCTGCGGTGTTGCAGGTCGTCGCCACCGCGACGATCGCCTCCTACGCGGGGCTCGGGGGGCTCGGCCGCATCATCTCCAACGGCATCGGGCTCAACGACTACGACCGCATCCTCGGCGGTGCGATCCTCGTGATCGCGCTCGCCCTCGTGCTCGACGCCGTCTTCGCCGCGCTGCAGCGGGCGACAGCTACGCGCGGTGTCACGCCGAACAAGCGAGAAGAGAAACGCAGACTTCGTGAGCAGTCAACCGGACAGCTCGCGCAGGTGGGTTCGCCCACCGACGAAGGGAAATGAATGATGTTCACAGCACACAAGAAGGGCCGAGTCGCGCTCGTTGCGATCGTGGCAGGGGCGACCGTCGCTCTCGCAGGGTGTTCCAGCGCCGACCCCACGGCCCCGTCCGACGATGTCGCGAGCGGCGACACGATCGTCGTCGGATCGTTCGCCTTCCCCGAGAGTGAGATCCTCGGTGAGATCTACGCTCAGGCACTCGTGGCCGAGGGATACGAGGTCGAGACCTCGTTCAACATCGGGCCCCGCCAGCAGACGATCCCCGCCCTCCAGGACGGGTCGATCAACCTCATCCCGGAGTACAACGGCAACCTGCTCGCGTACTACGACACCGAGTTCGAGGAGCGCACGACCGAAGACGTCGATGCCGCGCTCGTCGACGCGATCGCCGAAGACGACCTCCAGATCCTCGAGTCGGCCGAAGCCGAAGACAAAGACGCCTACGTCGTCACCTCGGAGACCGCCGACGAATTCGGTCTCGAATCGATCGGCGACCTCTCGGAGCTCGTGCCGTTCACGCTCGGCGCCAACCCGCAGTTCGGTGACCTCGGCTACGGGATCCCCGGACTCCGCGACGTCTACGGCGTCGGCACCGACTCCGGCGACGTGACCTTCCTCCCGATCGAGGACTTCGGCGGACCCGACACCGTTCGTGCGCTCGTCGACGGCACGGTTCAGGTCGCGGACATCTACACGACGTCTCCGGCGATCGTCACCGAGGACCTCGTCGTGCTCGACGACCCCGAGAACCTCATCGCGGCGCAGAACGTCGTTCCGCTCCTCGCCTCGAGCGTCTACAGCGACGAACTCGCCGAGGTGCTCAACGGCATCTCCGCCGAGCTCACCACCGACGACCTCATCGCGCTGCGCGACCGGGTCGAGGGTGACGAGCAGGCATCCCCGTCGGTCGCGGCGGCGGACTGGCTCGACGAGAAGGGTCTCATCTGACGATCGGATGAGAACACGCGAGGGGCTCGGTCGACTATCGACCGGGCCCCTCGTCGTTGACGAGCATGTGTCGCTCCTCGCGGCGTTCGAGCACCTTCTTGACGACGACGACCACGAGGGTGAACGCGATGAGGATGCCGACGAAGATGTAGGCCGCCCCGTGCAGGCTGTCGGCGAGCTCGCGATACGTGCCCCCGGCGGCCGCTCCGACGGACACGTACGCGGCGGACCACAGGATGCACGCGGGGATGGTCCACGCCATGAAGACGCGATAGCGCATCGTGCTCATGCCGACGGTGAGCGGGATGAGCGAGTGGAGCACAGGCAGGAATCGCGAGATGAAGACAGCGATGCCTCCTCGTCGCCCGAGGTAGTTCTCGGCCCGCACCCAGTTCTTCTCGCCGATGCGAGCCCCCAGCCAGCTCGCGCGGATGCGCGGCCCGAAGTACCTCCCGAGGGCGAAACCGATGCTCTCACCGCACAGGGCCCCGACGACGACGGCGATGAGGAGGGCGAAGTACTCGAGCACACCGTCGACGGCCGTCGCCGAGACGATGACGATCGAATCTCCCGGAACGACGAGGCCGATGAGCACGGATGTCTCGAGCATGATGCCGATGCCCGCGAGGAGAGTGCGGAGCACCGGATCGACGTCTTGCACGAAATCGAGGATCGTGCCGAGGAGGTCATTCACGCCGCCACCGTACCGATCGGACGTGACAACCTGCCGAGTCTCGCCCGCCACAGCGCGAGTCGCCCGGGTAGCTCGGCGGGAGAGGGTCCATCGACCCAGCTCGCGACGATGCGGATGCCGTGCAGCGCGTTGACGGCCCAGATCTCGAGCCCGTCGAGATCGGCGGGGGTCGCCGGGTCGTGGATGACCTCGACCCCGAGGGCGGCCGCGAGGGCGAGGATCGACGCCTCGGTCACGCTCGGGATGCGCTCGAGATCGGCGGGAGGGACGCACAGGGTGTCACCGCGCCACCACAGGAGAGACGAGTACCCGCCCTCGACGACGAGGCCCTCGGGAGAGAGCAGCACGATCTCCTCGGCGCCGCGCGCCCTGCCCGCGTCGCGCGCGGCCGCGAGAGCCTCGAGATCGGGGCCCTTGACCGTCGGTGTCGATCGCGGGTCGTGCCCGAGATATGTCGCGACCGTGACGGAGAGCGCGCGATCGGGCGCCGGTCGCAGAATGAATCGTGCGAGCAGGCCGCCTCCCGTATCGCGCAGCTCGACCCGGGGAAACCAGTCGCCCTCGAGGGGCACACGGTCGATGACCGCGCCCCAGAACGCGTCGAGGTCGAGGTCGAGGTCAGGGCCGGCGCCGGGCCCTGTCGCGGCCGCGACCGCGGCGTCGAACCGAGCGCGGTGCACGGCGATCGCCGCGACGGCGCCGTCGGACACGAGCCACGAGTCCGCGGCCACCACGGGCCACGCGGCGGCGGGCGTGTCGGGGGCGTCGTCTGCCTGCTCGACGAGCTCTCCGGACGACCACGAGAAGGTTCGGCGTGCGACATCACGATCGGCGACCATGAACATAGGGTAGAGCGGCTCGCGGGCACGAGAAAACGCGCTGCCGCGCGTTTAGTAGCCTTGACCGGGCGCAGCGTCGCCCACACCCCCTTGCACCGAAGGAAACACTCATGGCACACGACCAGACGCACGACGAGCAGGGCGGCTACGACATCGCGGCCCTGCAGGAGAAGTGGCTCGCTCGGTGGGAAGAGCTCCGGCCGTTCGCAACCGACGATCCCGACGACAAGCGCCCGCGCAAATACATCATGGACATGTTCTCCTACCCCTCGGGAGACCTCCACATGGGGCACGGCGAGGCCTACGCCCTCGCAGATGTCGTCGCGCGCTACTGGCGCCAGCAGGGGTTCAACGTGCTGCACCCGGTCGGATGGGACTCCTTCGGACTGCCCGCCGAGAACGCCGCCATCAAGCGCGGAGTCGACCCCCGCGAGTGGACGTATGCGAACATCGCCGAGCAGAAGGCCTCGATGCGCCGCTACGCGACATCCGTCGACTGGGACAGGGAGATCGCGACGAGCGATCCCGAGTACTACAAGTGGAACCAGTGGCTGTTCCTCAAGCTCTACGAGAAGGGCCTCGCCTACCGCAAGGAGAGCTGGGTCAACTGGGACCCGGTGGACCAGACCGTGCTCGCGAACGAGCAGGTGCTCGCCGACGGAACCTCCGACCGCTCGGGCGCCGTGGTCGAGAAGAAGAAGCTCACGCAGTGGTACTTCAAGATCACCGACTACGCCGACCGTCTGCTCGACGACCTCAACCAGCTCGAGGGGTCGTGGCCCGCGAAGGTCATCACGATGCAGCGCAACTGGATCGGTCGTTCGGCGGGAGCCGACGTCGACTTCGTGATCGAGAACCGGGAGGAGAAGCTCACGGTCTTCACGACGAGGCCCGACACCCTCCACGGGGTGACCTTCATGGTCGTCGCTCCGGACTCCGACCTCGCCGCCGAACTCGTGCGCGACGCGACACCGGAGATCAGACACGCTTTCGCCGAGTACCTCACCGCGGTGCAGAAGACGAGCGAGATCGATCGTCAAGACGCCACGCGCGAGAAGACCGGTGTGTCGCTCGGTCGGTTCGCGATCAACCCCCTCAACGGCGAGCGCATCCCCATCTGGGCCGCCGACTACGTGCTGAGTGACTACGGCCACGGCGCCATCATGGCCGTGCCCGCGCACGATCAGCGCGACCTCGACTTCGCCCGTAAGTTCGGGCTCCCGGTGCGCGTCGTGCTCGACACGAACGCGCCCGTCACGGGTGCCATCCCCGTCATCCCGCTCGACGACGAGGGTGTGCCGGTCTGGCCGGACGACCAGCCGGCACTCGACCCCGCGAGCACGGGAGTCGCGCTCGTCGGCGAGGGACGGATGATCAACTCCGGGCCCCTCGACGGGCTCAGCAAGTCGAACGCGATCCGCCGGGTCACCGAGCAGCTCACCGCCGCCGGAACGGGGCGCGCCGCGAAGAACTACCGCTTGCGCGACTGGCTCATCTCGCGCCAGCGCTACTGGGGCACCCCCATCCCGATCATCCACGGTGCCGACGGCGAGCTGGTTCCCGTTCCCGAAGACCAGTTGCCCGTCGTGCTTCCGCCGACGGAGGGTCTCGACCTCAAGCCGAAGGGATCGTCGCCCCTCGGAGCGGCCACAGGGTGGGTCGAGGTCGAGCATCCGGTCACGGGGGAGAAGGCCCTCCGCGACCCCGACACCATGGACACCTTCGTCGACAGTTCGTGGTATTTCCTGAGGTTCTTGAACCCGAAGGACGGCTCCATGGCGTTCGACCCCAGGGAGGCCGACAAGTGGGCTCCCGTCGACCAGTACGTCGGGGGAGTGGAACACGCGATCCTGCACTTGCTCTACGCGCGCTTCATCACCAAGGTGCTCTTCGACCTCGGATACGTGAGCTTCACCGAACCCTTCAGCTCGCTGCTCAACCAGGGCATGGTGCTCTCGGGCGGCTCGAAGATGTCGAAGAGCAAGGGCGGGGTGAGCCTCGGCGGCGAGATCGAGAAGTACGGCGTCGACGCCATCCGGCTCACGATGGTCTTCGCGGGCCCTCCCGAAGACGACATCGACTGGGAGAGCGTCTCTCCCGCCGGGGCCGCGAAGTTCCTCGCCCGGGCCTGGCGTCTCGCCGATGATGTGACGAGCGCGCCCGACGTCGACTGGAAGAAGGGCGACGTCGCGTTGCGTCGTGCGACCCACCGGTTCCTCGCCGACGCGCCGGGGCTCGTCGAGTCGTTCAAGTTCAACGTCGTCGTCGCTCGCCTCATGGAGCTCGTGAACGTCACGCGCAAGGTCGTGGACTCCGGGGCCGGCGCGGGCGACCCCGCCGTTCGGGAAGCGACGGAGACGGTCGCTCTCGCACTCAGCCTCTTCGCGCCGTACACGGCGGAGGAGATGTGGGAGAAGCTCGGCTACCCCGCATCGGTCTCGCACTACGGCTGGCGCAAGGCCAACCCCGTGCTGCTCGTGGAGGAGGCCGTGACGGCCGTCTTCCAGGTCGACGGCAAGGTGCGCGACCGCGTCGAGGTGACCCCCAAGATCGGCAAGGACGAGCTCGAGGAGCTCGCTCGCGCGTCAGCCGGGGTGACGCGAGCGGTAGGGGAGCGGGAGATCGTCACGGTCGTCGTGCGCGCCCCGCGCCTCGTCAACATCGTTACCCGCTGACCCGGGGGGCGGCCTCGAGCCGCCCCTCCCCAGCGACATCCTGCCCGCGTGAGTCACCGCGTCGCACTCGCGGGCGTGCCGGGGCGCACGCCGGTCTAGCGTTCCGACATGTCCTCGGCCGCCCGACTCGTCGCGGCGCCCCGGTCGCGCGTGCGCACGACCGTCGGTGCCGTGGTCGTGCTCGTGCTCGTCGCGGCGGTGACAGCGGTCATCGTGTTCTCCCTCGGCCACCGGGGCAGCACGACGGTCATCGAGCCGGGTCAGGCTCCATCGGACGCGGTGGATGCCGACGGGTCGCCGTCGGGAGACACCACGGGCTCCGACGGCACCCCGAGTGCGCTCTTCGTGCACATCCTCGGGGCCGTGAGCGACCCCGGCCTCTACGAGCTCCCGTCCGGGGCTCGTGCCGTCGATGTCGTCGCCGCTGCCGGAGGGTTCACCGACGATGCCGACCGGGCGGGTGTCAACCTCGCGCGACTCGTGTCCGACGGCGAACAGATCGTCATTCCCGCGGTGGGCGACGACCCGCCCGTCGCAGGCCCGGGAGGCTCTCCTCCCGCGGGCATCGGTTCGGGCGGGGGCGACGCTCTCGTCAATCTGAACACGGCGGACGCCGCGGCCCTCGACACTCTCCCGGGTGTCGGACCGGCGACGGCGGCGAGCATCCTCGAGTGGCGGGAGACCAACGGCAGGTTCGAGTCGGTCGAAGATCTCCTGAGTGTGAGCGGAATCGGCGAGAAGACCTTCGCCGACCTCGAGCCACTCGTGACGATATGAGAGGGGATGCCCGACTCGCGGTGCCCGCGGCGGTCGCGTGGGTCACGACGGCCGTGAGCATCGGCGCCCCGTCTGCCCTCGCGGTCGTGGCGGTCGTCGCGTTCGGGGCCGCCGGTGCCGGTGCCGCGACCGTCCTGATACTCCGCTCGGGCCGACGGCGCGGAGTCCTGGCTGTCGTCACCCTCGCTGCGGCCGCCACGGGTCTCATCGTCACGAGCGCTGTCGCGACCGCCCCGCACCGGTCGCCCGAACCGCTCGAGGCCGCCGCTCGAGAGGGCCGCTTCGTGTCGCTCGTCGTGACCTCGGAAGAAGAGCTCGTCGGCGCGAGCACCTCGTGGCTCGCCACGGCCACGCGAGCAGACATCGGAGCGGAGTCGACGATCGTGCGGGTGCCCGTGCGGATCGTCGGGGGCGTGGTCGCGCCGGGCACCGACGGGGGCGACCGCGTCGCGCTCGGCTCGACCCTCGAGGTCCAGGGCACGCTCATGTCGACCGACCCCGCCGACGCGACGCCGTTCGTCGTGTTCGCGCCGGGGGAGTCCCGGGTGCTCACGCGACCGGAGGGGATGCTCGCGGCGACGAGCGCACTGCGGGCGGGTTTCCACGATCTCGCGATCGCTCTCCCGGGAGACGGGGGTGCGCTCCTCCCCGGCCTCTCGATCGGCGACACCTCGGCCGTCGACGACACCCTCGACGACGCGATGAAATCCAGCTCGCTGAGCCACCTCACGGCGGTCTCCGGGGCGAACTGCGCGATCGTCGTCGGGCTCGTCATGGCGATCGCCGGGGCCGCGCGCGCTCCGATGCTCGCGCGGATCGCGCTCGCGGTCGTGGCGCTCGGAGGTTTCGTCATTCTCGTCACGCCGGAACCCAGCGTGCTCCGCGCGTCGGTCATGGCCGTGACCGTGCTCCTCGGCATCACCTCCGGTCGGGCCTCGCGGGGCCTGCCGGTGCTCGCGGTCGCGGTGATCGTGCTGCTCACCCTCGATCCGTGGCTCGCCCGCGACTTCGGGTTCGTACTGTCGGTGCTCGCCACGGCCGGTCTTCTCGTCGTCGCGGCGCCCGTGAGCGACGTGCTCTCGACCGTCATGCCGCGCGCGCTCGCCGTCGTGCTCGCCGTGCCCATCGCGGCTCAACTCGCGTGTCAGCCCGTGCTCATCCTCCTCGAACCGTCCATTCCCGTGCTCGGCGTCCTCGCCAACGTGCTCGCCGCTCCCGCGGCCCCCGTCGCGACCATCGTCGGGCTCGCGGCGTGTCTTCTCGAGCCCGTCATCCCCGTGGTCGCGACGGGACTCGCGTGGATCGCCTGGGTGCCCGCGGCGTGGATCGCGGCGGTCGCGACGTCGGTCGCCGCGTCACCGTTCGCGACCGTCGAGTGGACGCCGGGACCCACGGGCGCACTCGCCCTCGCGGGCGTCACGCTCGTCGGGCTCCTCGGCGTTCTCGCGCTGCGGTCGGAGCGTCGTCGGATCCGCTTCGCCGGCGTGGCGGTTCTCTCGGTGTGCGTCGTCGTCGGTTCGACATCGGGCGTGACCTCGCGCGTGCTCGAGCACGTCGATCGCCCTCACGACTGGACGATCGCGGCGTGCGACGTCGGTCAGGGCGACGCCATGGTCGTGCGCAACGGGGGCGAGGTCGCCCTCATCGACACCGGTGCCGACCCGCTCCTCCTCGACGCGTGCCTCGGGGATCTCGGGATCGATACGATCGACCTCCTCGTGCTGACGCACTTCGACCTCGACCACGTGGGCGGGGTGCCCGCGGTCATCGGCCGTGCAGCCCGCGTGCTCACGGGTCCTCCCGACGACGACGCCGAAGCGCTTCTCCTCGACCTCCGGAGAGGTGGAGCCGACGTCGACGAGGTCCGTGCGGGGCAGACGGGCACTCTGGGGGAGCAGACCTGGGGTGTGCTGTGGCCCCCCTCGCGAGCGCAGACACCCGCGGGCAACGACGCGAGTCTCGTGATCCACTGGAACGGCGATTGTGCTACGTGTGCGAGCGCTCTCTTCCTCGGCGATCTCGGCGAAGAGTCGCAGCGGAGGCTCCTGGGCGCCAACGCGATCACGCCCGTCGACGTCGTCAAGGTGGCGCACCACGGCTCGAGCGACCAGAGCGCCGAGCTCTACGACACTCTCGCCGCCGCCCTCGCACTTATCGGGGTCGGCGAGAACGACTACGGGCATCCCAGCAGGCGTTCCCTCGACATCGTCGAGAGCACCGGCGGCACGGTCGCGCGCACGGATCGGCACGGACTCGTGCTCGTGACCAAGCAGCGCGACGGGCGTCTCACGGTGTGGAGCGAGCGCGCGAGCGGCTCGGACGATGTCGGCGATGCGGATTAGGGTTGGGGGCGTCGCTGACCTGAACCCACCCGACGACACCCGACGACACCCGAGGAGACGCGTGGCCGCGAAGACCGCGAAGACAGCCAAGAGTGCCGCCGCGATCCCGCAGCTCGACTGGACACGCATCCGTCCCGCGCCCGTCGTGCTCGTCTCGGGCACCGAGGGGTACCTCGCCGACAGTGCCATCCGCAGTCTGCGCGACCTGTTGCGCAGCGAAGACCCCACGATCGAACTCCACGACATCGAGGCCGACGGCTACGGCTCGGGCGAGCTCATCACCCTCGCGAGTCCGTCGCTCTTCGGCGAGCCCCGATTCATCCGCGTCACGGGGGTCGAGAAGTGTTCCGACGCGTTCATCGTCGACGCCCTCTCGTACCTCGCCGACCCGGCGCCCGACACCTACCTCGTGTTGAGGCACGCGGGCGGGGTGCGGGGCAAGAAGCTCCTCGACGCCATCCGCGGAGGGCTCGGAGGCGGCGTCGAGATCGTGTGCACCGAACTCAAGGGCGACCAGGAGAAGGCCCAGTTCGTGGCGGGTGAGTTCGCGGCGGCGGGCAGGCGCATCACGACGGGTGCGGTGCGCGCTCTCGTGTCGGCGTTCTCAGGCGACCTCGCCGAGCTCGCCTCCGCGTGCCGTCAGCTCCTCGCCGACGCGAGCGACGAGATCACGGAACAGACCGTGAGCACCTACTACTCGGGGCACCAGGAGACATCGGCCTTCGCCGTGGCCGACGCGGCGATCGCCGGTCGCCACGGCGAGGCCCTCGTGTTGCTGCGGCACGCGATCGCGTCGGGGGCCGACCCCGTTCCGATCGTCGCGGCGTTCGCGATGAAGCTGCGCGCGATGGCCAAGGTCTCGGGCAGACGCGGGGGGTCGGGCCAGATCGCCTCGCAGTTCGGCATGGCGCCGTGGCAAGTGGATCGCGCGAGGCGCGACCTCCAGGGCTGGGACGACACCGGTCTCGGCCGCTGCATCACGGCCCTCGCCGAAACGGATGCCGCCGTCAAGGGTGGTGGGCGGGACCCCGTCTTCGCCCTCGAGGTCATGGTCGCGCTCATGAGTTCGCGCGGTGTCGACCCGCGGCACTGACGGTTTCGTTCCCGAGCCGCCCGGAGGCCGAGGCAACGAGAGAAGGCCCCGTCGATGACGGGGCCTTCTCTCTGCGGCCGGAAGGCCTGAGGGGTTACGCGGAGAGCGACGCGACCTTCTTGGCGATGGCCGACTTGCGGTTCGCGGCCTGGTTCTTGTGCAGAACACCCTTGCTCGCAGCCTTGTCGAGCTTCTTCGAGGCGACGACGAGAGCGGCGGTGGCCTTGGCGGCGTCACCGGTGGCGATCGCCTCGCGGGTCAGACGAACGGCCGTCTTGACCTCGCTCTTCACCGCCTTGTTGCGCTCCTGCGACTTCTTGTTGGTGCCGATGCGCTTGATCTGCGACTTGATGTTTGCCACGTGATTACCTTCTGTTGTATCGAATAGTTGTCAGGCACCCGGAACGGCCTGGAACACCGGGGTCCGGCTGCATTTCGCACTTCCACCGGTCCGGGTGTCACCCGAGTCGAATGGTGCGCGCAAGCCAACCAGTGACATTACCAGTTGGTGAAGACATCCGGCAATCGACGCGGGGCGAGTCGCACCTGCGATCGCCGCTACGGAGCGGCGACCCGGCGGTATTCGTCGAGCAGTTCTCGCGTGAACCGGTCCGGGTGCGTGACCGACACCATGTGCGTCGCCTTCGGCACCGTCACGAGCCGCGCGGTGCGGGCGGCGCGGAGGTAGCGCGCGGCGTGCCATCGCACGTGGTCGAGCCTGCCGTTCACGAAGAGGATCGGCGCGGCGATCCCCGGCAGCGCGGCGACCGGGTCGAGGTGCACGAGATCGCGCAGCACGTCGTCCATGACATCGAGGGCGACGCCTCCCGCGATGACGTCGGTCGCCCCCGGTTCCGGCACGAAACGGCGGACCATGAGGTTGTTGAGAGCGAGACCCTGATCGGGCAGCCTACGGATCATCTTCGCGAGCACCCGCCACGCGCCGATGACGAGAGGCGTCGGCGTGGTTCCGCAACTCGCGGCGAGCAGGCCGCTCACGCGCTGCGGTCGCGCGTCTCGAGCGAGGTACTCGATCGCGAGGTAGCCACCGAGCGAGAACCCGACGAGGTAGGGCGGGGGGCCCGGAGCGGCGTCGACGGCCTCGCCGATCGCGTCGAGCGCACCGCGCATCGTGAACCTCTCGCCGCGGCGCGACCCGTGCCCGGGGAGGTCGAGGGCGACAGCGGGGATGCCCGCGGCCTCGAGTTCGGCGAGCTGGTGCCGCCACATCGTGGCCGACGTGCGCAAGCCGTGCACGAAGATCACGGTGGCTCGCATCCGGCGATCGTATTCGGCTCGCCTGGGGGGAGCGCTAGCGTGACAGCATGCCGTCGCTCGCATCCCACATCTCCTCGGTGCCCCCCTCGGGCATCCGCCGCATCTACGAGCTCGCCGTCGAACTCGACGACGTCATCTCGCTCGGGGTCGGCGAACCCGATCGAGCCGTGGCCCCGCACATCCTCGCGGCGGGTGCCGCCGCGTTCGTCGACGACGTGACGAACTACACCCCCAACGGCGGGATGCTCCCGCTGCGCGCGGCGATCGTCGAGAAGCTCGCTCGGGAGAACGGCATCGAGGTCGACCTCGAGCAGGTCTGGGTCACCGTCGGTGCGACCCAGGCCCTGCACCAGGCGATGGGCCTCATGCTCGATGCGGGAGACGAGATCCTCGTGCCCGACCCCGGCTACACGACGTTCACCATGAGCGCGCGCATGCTCGAGGCGGTCCCCGTGCCGTACTCGCTCCTCGCCGCCAACGATTTCGCTCCCGACGTCGACGAGCTCGAGCGGCTCGTGTCGCCGCGCACGAGAGCGATCGTCGTCAACAGCCCGAGCAACCCACTCGGGTCGGTGCTCGACGCCGCGCAACTGACCGCTCTGCTCCAGTTCGCTCGCGCGCACGACCTGTGGGTCTTGAGCGACGAGGTCTACGAGTACTTCACCTACGGCGCCGAGCACACGAGCATCGCGAGTCTCGACACCGACGACCGCGTCTTCTCGGTGTTCTCGCTCTCGAAGACCTACGCCGTGACGGGACTCAGGGTGGGCTACCTCGTGACCCCTCCCGGGCTCGCGTCGACGATGCGCACGGTGCAGGAGGCCACGGTGTCGTGCGTCACGGCGCCGGCGCAACTCGCGGCCATCGCGGCACTTCTCGGCGACCACCAGCACGTCGCCGACTCGAAAGAGCACTACCGGGCGAACCTCGAGGCGGCGTGCGCTCTTCTCGACGAGCGCGGCTTCGCCTACTTGCGGCCGACCGGCGCCTTCTACCTCTGGATCGACATGCAGCACGCGACCGACGGTGACGTCGCGGGGTGGGCCGAGAGGTTTCTGCTGCGCGACCGTGTGGCCGTCGCCCCCGGGAGCGCGTTCGGCCGATCGGGGGAGGGCTGGATCCGCGTGTGCCTCGCGGCCGACCCCGCCGATGTCGTCGAAGCGCTCGGGCGGCTTCCGGCTCCGGGAGCACGCTCGATCGCGACCGACCGGACACCGCCACGCGGCGACATCGGGGGAGCGGTCTGACCCGCTGACCGCAGACATCCGCCCCTGGTCGGGTGCGCGCGGGGATGATGGGACAATCGAATGTCCAGTTTGCCCGCACCACCAGAGGAACGTGTGTCTCCCATAGCGAAGAAGGCCCTGCAGCCTGCGGCGACCGACCCCGCTTTCATCCGCAACTTCTGCATCATCGCGCACATCGACCACGGCAAGTCGACGCTCGCCGACCGGATGCTGTCGATGACCGGGGTCGTGAGCGATCGCAACATGCGCGCGCAATACCTCGACCGCATGGACATCGAGCGCGAGCGCGGCATCACGATCAAGAGCCAGGCAGTGCGGATGCCGTGGCAGCTCGGCGATCAGACCTACGCGCTCAACATGATCGACACCCCCGGTCACGTCGACTTCACCTACGAGGTCTCTCGGAGCCTCGCCGCGTGCGAGGGAGCCATCCTGCTCGTCGACGCGGCTCAGGGCATCGAGGCGCAGACTCTCGCGAACCTCTACCTCGCGCTCGAGAACGACCTCACGATCATCCCCGTGCTCAACAAGATCGACCTCCCCGCGGCTGAGCCCGAGAAGTACGCCGCCGAGCTCGCAAGCCTCATCGGCGGCTCGCCCGACGACGTCTTGCGCGTGAGTGGCAAGACCGGAATGGGGGTCGAGGCCCTCCTCGATCGCGTGACGGCGTTGATCCCGGCACCGGTCGGTGACCCGGATGCCGCGGCCCGCGCGATGATCTTCGACTCCGTCTACGACTCCTACCGCGGCGTCGTCACCTACGTGCGCATGATCGACGGCCACCTCTCGCCGCGCGAGAAGATCCAGATGATGTCGACGCGCGCGACTCACGAGATCCTCGAGATCGGCGTCAGCTCGCCTGAGCCGACGCCGAGCCAGGGTCTGGGGGTCGGCGAGGTCGGCTACCTCATCACGGGCGTGAAAGACGTGCGCCAGTCGAAGGTCGGCGACACGGTGACGACGGCGCAGAAGCCCGCGACCGACGCGCTCCCCGGCTACACCGAGCCCCTCCCGATGGTCTTCTCGGGGCTCTACCCGATCGACGGCTCCGACTACCCGGTGCTGCGTGAAGCCCTCGACAAGCTCAAGCTCTCCGACGCCGCGCTCGTCTACGAGCCCGAGACCTCCGTGGCCCTCGGATTCGGGTTCCGCTGCGGATTCCTCGGTCTCCTGCACCTCGAGATCGTCACCGAGCGCCTCGAGCGCGAATTCGGTCTCGACCTCATCGCGACGGCGCCGTCGGTGATCTACGAGGTCACGACCGACGACAAGAAGACGGTGACGGTCACGAACCCGAGCGAGTTCCCCGGCGGCAAGATCGCGTCGGTGAGCGAGCCCATGGTCAAGGCGGCGATCCTCGCCCCCAAGGACTACGTCGGCGTCATCATGGAGCTGTGCCAGAGCAGGCGAGGCAACCTCCTCGGCATGGAGTACCTCGGTGAGGACCGCGTCGAGATCCGCTACACGATGCCGCTCGCCGAGATCGTCTTCGACTTCTTCGACAACCTGAAATCCAAGACGGCGGGCTACGCCTCGCTCGACTACGAGCCCATCGGCGACCAGGAGTCCGACCTCGTCAAGGTCGACATCCTCCTCCAGGGCGAGCAGGTCGACGCCTTCAGCGCGATCGTGCATCGCGACAAGGCCTACGCGTACGGCGTGCTCATGACCGGTCGGCTCCGCGAGCTCATCCCGCGTCAGCAGTTCGAGGTTCCGATCCAGGCGGCGATCGGTGCGCGCATCATCGCGCGCGAGAGCATCCGCGCGATGCGCAAAGACGTGCTCGCCAAGTGCTACGGCGGCGACATCACCCGCAAGCGCAAACTGCTCGAGAAGCAGAAGGAGGGCAAGAAGCGCATGAAGATGGTCGGCCGCGTCGAGGTTCCGCAGGAGGCCTTCATCGCCGCACTCTCGGGCGACGTCGAGAAAAAAGCGAAGTAGCGCGTGACCGAGTCCGAAGCGGTTCCGCTCTGGCGTCGACCGGTGACCTACGGCGCAATCGGCGGCACCAAGGCGCCCGATCTCGCGGTGTTCCCACCCGCGGGTTTCCGATCGATCGTGAAGCGCCAGCGCATCGGCCACGGCGACAACAGGTTCGCGTGGGCATCCGCTCAGACGATGACGTGGGGCATCCAGCGGCTCTCCGGGTTCCGGGTCGAAGTCTCCGACGCTCCCGCTGCCGTCACGGATGCGACATACACTCCCGTGGGGTTCGACACGGCGGGCATCCCCACGGTGTCGGCGACCGTCGCCGAGGCCGACGAAGACACGTTCAACGCCGACGGCGCCTCGTATCTCGTCCCCGGTGACACGGCGACGCTCACCATCCGCTTCCTCCTGATCCCCGTGACCGCCAACGTGAGGGTCGTCTACGTCGTCAACGAGCCCGACCGTGTCGGCTTCGCCTACGGCACGCTCGCGGGCCACCCCGAGAGCGGCGAAGAGGCGTTCATCGTCGAACGCGGCGACGACGGGTCGGTCTGGCTCGCGATCTCCGCGTTCTCACGGCCGAGCACGTGGTACTGGCGCGCCCTCTTCATTCCGCTCCGCATCGCGCAAGCCCTCTACACCCGTCGCTACCTGCGGGTGCTCGCCGGGCCGACCGACTGACGCGGATGCCGAGCGCCCTCCCTCTCGCCGACCCCGCCCCGCTCGACGGCGCTCTCCCGCGCTCCGTCGCCGAGGGCTCGGCCGATCGAGCGTTCGGCGTCTACCTCCACGTGCCCTTCTGTCGCGTGAGGTGTGGCTACTGCGACTTCAACACCTACACCTCCGACGAACTCCGCGGGGCGAAGCGCGTCGACTTCGCGGGCCAGGCGATCGCCGAGGTCGAGGCCGCCGGTCGCCTGCTTAACCAGTCCGGAGCGGCCGAGCGTCGCGCGTCGACGGTCTTCTTCGGCGGCGGGACCCCGACGATGCTGCCCGCGAGCGACCTCGTGGCGATGCTCGACGCCGTGCGCGACACGTGGGGTCTGGCGCCCGACGCCGAGGTGACGACCGAAGCGAACCCCGACTCGGTCGACGCCGACTACCTCGAAGCCCTCGCCCGGGCCGGCTTCACGCGCGTGTCGTTCGGCATGCAGTCCGCCGTGCCACACGTGCTCGCGACCCTGGATCGCACCCACGATCCCGACCGGGTTCCGCTCGTCGTCGACGCGGCGAGGCGGGCTGGGCTCGACGTGAGTCTCGACCTCATCTACGGCACACCGGGGGAGACCCTCGACGACTGGCGACGCTCACTCGAGCACGCGATCGCCCAGAAGCCCGACCACATCTCGGCATACGCCCTCATCATCGAAGACGGCACGGCCCTCGCGCGTCGGATCCGGCGCGGCGAAGTCGAGGCCCCCGACGACGACCTGCAGGCCGACTTCTACGAGCTCGCCGACCGGATGCTCGCCGACGCGGGATATCAGTGGTACGAGGTGAGCAACTGGGCGATGACTCCCGCTCAGCGCTCGCACCACAATCTCGCCTACTGGACCGGCGAGGACTGGTGGGGCGTCGGCCCCGGAGCGCACAGTCACATCGGCGGCGTGCGCTGGTGGAACGTCAAACACCCGGCCGCGTACGCCGAGCGGATCGGCCGCGGCGAATCACCCGCGGCCGGGCGGGAGACCCTCGACGATCGCACGCGATTCGTCGAGCGGGTTCTGCTGACCTCGCGCTTGCGGGACGGCACGCCCATCTCGTCGCTCGAGCCGCGGGGGCGCACATCCGTCGCCTCCCTCATCGCCGACGGCCTCGTCGACCCGGCGGCCGCCCTGCGCGGCACCGTCGTCTTGACGCTGCGTGGCCGTCTGCTCGCCGACGCCGTCGTGCGCGCCCTGCTCGACGACTGAGCGCGCCTCCCGACGACAGCACGAAGGCCCCACCTCGCGGCGGGGCCTTCGTTCGGGTGCAGCTCGCGGGCTACTTGAGGAACGGGATCGTCAGCGGGTAGGCGTATGCCTCACCCTTGTTCGCCGCGATCGCCGCGATGATGCTGAAGACGATGACGACGACGGCCACGGCGAGGAGCACGAAGAGCCCGACGACGATGACGGTCAGGATGCCACCGATGAACGACGCGATGAGCATCGTGAGCTGGAAGTTGAGCGCCGTGGCGCTGTGCTGGCGCACGAACGGGCCGCGGTCCTTGAGCACGAGGTAGACGATGAGCGCGGGGAGGAAGCTGAAGAAGATCCCTCCGACGTGCGTGAGCGTGGCCCAGAGCTTCTCGTCTGCCGGGCTCATCGGCTGCGGAGCCGACGAGTAGGGGTTGGCGTTGGGCGGATAGTTGTCGCTCATGGTTCCTCCGAGTGCGGTTGGTGTGGTGAGAAGCTGTTATTTGATGAGACGGACGGCGAACGGATAGCGGTAGTTGTGTCCGTCTTTGGCCTTGAGGAAGGCGATGATCGAGAACACGATGCGGGCCACGAAGACGACCGGCAGGATGATGAACCCGATGCCGACGAAGACCAGGATGTAGCCCAGCAGATCGGCGGCGAGGAGTGTGATCTGGAAGTTCAGAGCCTCTTTGCCCTCGGTGTCGGTGAAGGAACCGCGATCCTTGAAGATGAGCCAGATGACGAGGGCTGGCACGATGCCGAGAATGCCCAGGATGTGCGCGAGAGACCCCCACTGCCTGTCGTCGGCGGCGCTCAGCGGAGCCGAAGGCTGCGGCTGCGGTGAGGGATTCGACACGGTGGGCCTTTCGAGGCGGAGGGACCGCTCGCCGCGATCGGCGTGCGGCCATGCGGTCCCGCGCCAACAGGCGGGTCCCGCCATGGACTACGTCATACGGTAGTGCTGCGGAAAGCCTGCGTGCAACGCTCCCGCCCGGCAGGTCGCGATACAATTGGCAGTCCTTTGCAGTGAGTGCCAGTCGGGAGAAGGGGAGAGCACATGGCGTCCGACCGCAGCCTCGAAGTTCTCCGGGTCATCGTGCAGGACTACGTCGAGTCGCGCGAGCCCGTCGGCTCCCGGTCCATCGTCGAGCGCCACGCCTTCGGGGTGTCGGCCGCGACCATCCGCAACGACATGGCCCTCCTCGAGGAGGAAGAGCTCATCACCGCGCCCCACACGTCGTCGGGACGCATCCCGACCGACAAGGGCTACCGCGTCTTCGTCGACCAGCTCGCCGACCTGCGCCCGCTCACCGCCGCTCAGCGCCAAGCCATCGAGACATTCCTCGGGCAATCGGCCGACCTCGACGAGACTCTCGCGCGAACCGTGCGCCTGCTCTCGCAACTCACCAACCAGGTCGCGCTCGTGCAGTACCCGACGCTCGGCACGTCGCGAGTTCGTCACCTCGAACTCGTTCCGCTGAGCTCGACTCGCGTCATGACGGTGCTCATCACCGACTCCGGTCGCGTCGAGCAACGCGTCGTCGACGTCGCAGAGGGGGTCGACGAGGCGTTCCTCGGCGAGCTCCGAGCCAAGCTCAACTCGAGCCTCGGCGGGCTCGGCCTCGCCGAAGCGGCCGTGCGCCTCGAAGCGTTCGACGACCAGTTCGCTCCCGAGCGCGCGGGCGTCGTCGGGCGGGTGACGGCGACCCTCATCGAGCAGGTCGCGGCCAACCGGCACGAGCGACTGCTCATGGCGGGCGCCGCGAACCTCGCCCGCACCGAAGAGGACTTCTCCGGGAGCATCTACCCCGTGCTCGAAGCCATCGAGGAGCAAGTGACGCTCCTGCGCCTCTTCGGCGAGATGGCCCCCGACGAGAACGGCTTCTCGATCAGCATCGGTCGCGAGAACGCCTCCTTCGGCCTCGGTGAGACCTCGGTGCTCACGAGCGGCTACGCCGGGACGGGAACCGACCTCGCGAGGCTCGGCGTGCTCGGCCCCACCCGCATGGACTACTCCAACAACATGGCCGCGATCCGCGCGGTCGCCCGATACCTGTCGCGCTTGCTCGGCGACGACCACCCTGACGCGCGCTGACCGTCGTCCACCGCCGTGCGGTGGGGTGCGACGAGTGCGACGCGATCGATAGCAATCAGAAGGAAACCACGTGGCTGACCATTACGAAACGCTCGGAGTCTCTCGCGAGGCGACCCCCGAGGAGATCAAGAAGGCGTATCGCAGGCTCGCGCGCGAACTGCACCCCGACGTGAACCCCGGCGCCGACGCATCCGAGAAGTTCAAGTCGGTGACCCACGCCTACGACGTGCTCTCCGACCCGCAGCAGCGCCAGCAGTACGACCTCGGCCCGCAGGCCGGCTTCGGCGGGCAGAACTTCGGCGGATTCGGCGACATCTTCGAGTCCTTCTTCGGTGGCGGAGGTGCCGGTGGGGGCCGTTCGGGGCCGCGCAGCAGGAGCGAGCGGGGTCAGGACGCACTCATCCGCGTCGAGGTGGACCTCGAAGAGATCGTCTTCGGAACTCAGCGCGACCTCGAGGTCGACACGGCCGTGCTCTGCGAGACGTGCAACGGCACGTGTTGCGCCCCCGGCACCCAGCCCCAGACGTGCGACATCTGCCGCGGGACCGGCCAGATCCAGCGCGCCGTGCGCAGCCTGCTCGGCAACGTCATGACCTCGAGCCCGTGCGGCACCTGCCGCGGATACGGCACCGTCATCCCCAACCCGTGCCCGACCTGCTCGGGCCAGGGGCGCGTGCGCGCGCGTCGCAGCATCCCCGTCGACATCCCGGCCGGTGTCGACACCGGACTCCGCCTGCAGATGCCCTCCCAGGGTGAGGTCGGGCCCGCCGGCGGCCCCAACGGCGACCTCTACCTCGAGATCAAGGTTCGGCACCACGACATCTACAGCCGCAACGGTGACGACCTCCTCGCGACCCTCGAGGTGCAGATGACCGACGCGATCCTCGGAACGACGACGACGCTGAAGACTCTCGACGGCGACGTGACCGTCGACATCAAGCCCGGCACGCAGAGCGCCGAGGTCATCACGGTCAAGGATCGCGGCATCACGCGCTTGCGCGGCGGCGGCCGGGGCGATCTGAAGATCGGCGTGCAGGTCATGACCCCCACGAAGCTCAGTCACAAGGAGCAGGACCTCGTCAAACAGCTCGCGAAGGCTCGCAAGGCGCACGCTCCGAGCCTGTCGCAGTTCCAGCAGGGCCTCTTCGAGAAGCTCCGCGACCGCTTCCTCAACATCTGACGCACGCGGAGCCCGCCCTCGGGCGGGCTCCGCTCCCGGGCGGGCTCCGCTCCCGTCATCCGCCACCTCCCGTTCCCGTCGCAAATTCAGGAGACGGCCGCCCGTGGCCGGTGTTCCGCTCGCCACCGCGGCGTCACGGTGCTGGGCTTGACAGCGGTCTCCTGAATTTCCATCACGGGGTGTCGAGAGAGCGCCTCGTCGCCTGCACTCGACTACGGATGCCACGCGCACGATCCGTCGGTATTGCGCACGATCCGTCGCAAATTCAGGAGATGCCCGCGCGGCGCTCGTGACTGACGCGCGGTGTGGGCGACGTGGCGTGCGGGCGGGCACCCACCTCCTGAATTTCCGACGGAGAGGGTGGGGATGGGGGCGATGGGGGCGACGGGCGACGGGCGCACGCGCCGCGATCTGCGAAGCTGGTCGGATGGCGCACTTCTACTTGAGCGACGATCTCGTCGAGGCCCGAACGGGCGATCGCGTCACGATCGACGGCCCCGAAGCGCGTCACGCGGTGACGGTGAGTCGCGTGTCGGTGGGGGAGTCGCTCGTCGTCGGAAACGGCTCGGGGCTCGTCGTGACGGGGCTCGTGGCCGTCGCCGAACACACCCAGCTCGTGGTCGAGGTCGTGACGGTCGTCGAACACCCCGCGGCGAGCCCCGCACTGTGGCTCGCCCAAGCCCTCGCGAAGGGCGACCGTGACGAGGCCGCCGTGCAGGCGGCGACAGAGCTCGGTGTCGACGGTGTGGTTCCGTGGGCGGCTCAGCGGTCGATCGTCAAGTGGGAGGGCGCCAAGGTCCGCAAGGGTCACGACCGCTGGACCGCGATCGTGCGCGAGGCGACGAAGCAGTCTGTCCGGCCGTGGTTGCCCGAGGTCTCGCCCGTCGTGTCGACGAAGCAGCTCGCTCGGCTCGCCGACTCCGCACGCCTTCTCGTTCTCGACCCGACGGCGTCGACCCCGCTGAGCGCCATCGAGTCGGACGGCCGAGACGTCGTCGTCGTGGTCGGCCCCGAGGGTGGTGTGGCGCAGGGTGAACTCGACTCCCTCGTTGCGGCGGGTGCTGAGGTGGTGCGGCTCGGCGACACCGTCTTGCGCACGAGCACCGCGGGGCCCGCGGCGATCGCGGTGTTGAGTGTCGCCCTCGGTCGGTGGTGAGCGGTTCCGCCCGCGCTACCTCGTGCCGCCCCGCTCCGCACCGCACCGCACACGTTGCGCCGCTGGAGAACAGCGGTTTCGTCGTCGGCGGCAGCGTTTAAGC
This sequence comes from Marisediminicola sp. LYQ85, assembly GCF_046600695.1. NCBI lineage: Bacteria > Bacillati > Actinomycetota > Actinomycetes > Micrococcales > Microbacteriaceae > Marisediminicola > Marisediminicola sp. LYQ85. The sequence continues at coordinate 1,110,226 of NZ_JBKIWO010000001.1, read as the reverse complement.
TGTGACCATGCCTCCCGAGTCGCCTTCGATCTTCAGCCGCATCGTGGCGCGCGAGATCCCCGCAGACATCGTCTTCGAAGACGATCGCGTCATCGCGTTCCACGACATCGCACCGCAAGCGCCCGTCCACGTCGTGGTCACCCCGAAGACCGAGGCGTTCACCGATGTCGTCGGGCTCGCCGCGGGTGACCCCGAGCTTCTCGCCCACATGGTCGACGTTGCTCGCTCGATCGCCGAGGATCTCTCCGACGGCCAGTTCCGTCTCGTCTTCAACACCGGTCCGGCCAGCGGGCAGACCGTGTTCCATGTTCACGCCCACGTTCTCAGCGGGGCTCTCGAGGAAGGCACCCTTGGCACGCAGTGAGCAGTCTCCGGACCGCCAGAACCCGGCAGGAACGACCCCGGCCAGCACGAACCCACCCCGCCCGAACCCCGCGAGCACAGATTCGGCGCGCACCGAACCGATCTCCGAGCGCATCCTCGTCGACGGGGTCGCCATGGTGCGCCTCCTCGGCCCGCAGGACCGCCTCCTCAAGACCGTCGAGCAACAGCATCCGGGCGTCGAGGTGCTCGTGCGTGGCAACGAGATCACCCTGTCCGGGCCTCCTGATGCCGTCGCCGCGGCAGTCCGCCTCGTCGATGAGCTCATCGTGATGGTGCGTGGCGGTCACGACCTGGGTGAGCCCGAGGTCGAGACGTCGGCGAGAATGCTCCGGGATGACGCGTCGTCGAGCCCCGCCGAGGTGCTGAGCCAAGCGATCCTCACGAGCAGGGGCAAGAGCATCCGCCCCAAGACTCTCGGGCAGAAGGCGTACGTCGATTCGATCGACGAGCACACGATCGTCTTCGGCATCGGGCCCGCGGGCACCGGGAAGACCTACCTCGCGATGGCGAAGGCCGTGCAGGCGCTGCAGCGCAAGGAGGTCGAGCGCATCATCCTCACGCGTCCGGCCGTCGAGGCGGGGGAGCGGCTCGGCTACCTTCCGGGGTCGCTCACCGACAAGATCGACCCCTATCTGCGCCCCCTCTACGACGCGCTCAACGAGATGATGGACCCCGAGATCGTGCCCAAGCTGCTCGCGGCGGGAACGATCGAGGTCGCGCCCCTCGCCTACATGCGCGGACGCACGCTCAACAACTCGTTCATCGTGCTCGACGAGGCCCAGAACACGACCCCCGAGCAGATGAAGATGTTCCTCACGCGGCTCGGGCACGGTTCGCGCATCGTTGTGACGGGCGACATCACACAGGTCGACCTCCCGAACGGTGCCAGCGGGCTGCAACTCGTCACGCGCGTTCTCGACGACATCGACGACATCCATTTCGCCCGCATGACGAGCGAAGACGTCGTGAGGCACAACCTCGTGGGCCGCATCGTCGATGCCTACACGAAGTACGACGCCGAGCGTCAGGCTCAGAAGTTCGAGCGCGAGCAAGCGGCCGAGTTCGCCAACCGTGCCGAGCGTCGGGGCGCGACGCAACCGGGTTCGCGCGATCGCCGTCCGCCGGCGAGCGACCGTCGTCCGAGGGGATGGCGCGGCTGATGTCGATCGAGGTCAACAACGAGTCGGCGATCGAGGTCGACGAGTCCGCCCTCCAGCAGGTCGCGGCGTTCGCGCTCGAGTCACTCCACGTGCACCGCGACGCCGAGCTCGCGATCGTGCTCGTCGACGAGGCGGCGATGGAGCAGTTGCACATCCAGTGGATGGACGAGCCGGGACCGACGGATGTCTTGAGCTTTCCGATGGACGAGTTGCGTCCCGGCACGGATGATTCGCCGACGCCCGCGGGATTGCTCGGCGACATCGTGCTGTGCCCGACCGTTGCCGCGGCGCAAGCGGAGACGGCGGGGCACTCCGTTCTCGACGAGTTGCTGCTCTTGACGACCCACGGCGTCTTGCACTTGCTCGGCTTCGATCACGCCGAGCCCGACGAGGAGAAGGAGATGTTCGGCCTGCAGCGCGAGATCCTCGCCGCCTTCGCTGACACCGAGTCCCGAAACGGCTGAGCGTGGACACCCTCTTCATCATCGCGGCGATACTCCTCGTGGGCCTCGGTGGCCTTCTCGCCGCTGTCGACTCCGCTCTGTCGGTGACGTCGCGCTCCGATCTGCTCGATCTCGCGTCGACGTCGCGGACGACGCGCTCGCTCACGGCGATCGCCGGCGACGTGAGCGCCCACGTCAACGCGATCAACTTCATGCGTGTCGTCGCCGAGACGACCGCGGCGGTTCTCGTGACGCTCGTGCTCGCCTCGCTCTTCGACGAGCCGTGGCTCGCCCTGCTGTGGTCGGCGCTCGTCATGACGATCGTCTCGTTCGTGCTCGTGGGTTCGAGTCCGCGCAGCGTCGGGCGGGAGCACTCGCGAGCCCTGTTGACGTTCGCCGCTCCGCTCGTGAGGTTCTTCCGGCTGCTGCTCGGTCCGGTCGCGGCCGCCCTCGTCGCGCTCGGCAACAGGGTCACCCCCGGCCGACCCAAGACGACCTCGTTCTCGTCGGAGGAACAGCTCTTGAGCATGGTCGACGAGGCGACCGAACTCGATGTGCTCGAGGAGGAGGACCGCGAGCTCATCCACTCGATCTTCGAGTTCAGCGACACGGTCGTGCGCGCGGTCATGATCCCGCGCACCGACATGGTCACGATCGATTCCGACGAGACGATCAGCACCGCCATGGCGCTCTTCCTCGCGAAGGGCAACTCGCGCATGCCCGTGATCGGCACCGACATCGACGACGTGCTCGGAATCCTCTACCTGCGGGATGTCGCGCGCCTCGGCTACGAGAAGCCCACCGAGATGGATGCGACCCTCGTGACGGCGCTCGCCCGCCCGGCTGTCTTCGTGCCCGAGTCGAAGAAGGCCGACGACATGCTGCGTCAGATGCAGCTCGAGTCGAACCACCTCGCGATGGTCGTCGACGAGTACGGCGGCATCGCGGGGCTCGTGACGATGGAGGACCTCATCGAGGAGCTCGTGGGCGACATCTCCGACGAGTACGACCGCGAGGTCGTCGAGATCGAGGAGCTCGAGCCCGGCCGGTATCGTGTGAGCGCGCGGCTTCCGGTCGACGAGCTCGGCGAACTGTTCCAGATCGAGCTCGACGACGACGACGTCGATTCGGTCGGCGGGCTCCTGACGAAAGCGCTCGGTCGCCTTCCCCTCCCGGGTTCGCGAGCGGATGTCTCGGGTCTCGTGCTCATCGCCGACCGCACCGAGGGGCGCCGCAAGCGCTTGAGCACTGTCGTCGTCGAGCGCGATCCGGCCCTCCACGACGCCCAGGCGGCGTTCGGCTCGCTGCAGACATCCACTTCACACTCCACGAACGGGGAACACGATGACCGACACTGACTTCCGGGCGGGCTTCGTCACGTTCGTGGGGCGCCCCAACGTGGGCAAGTCCACGCTCACCAACGCTCTCGTCGGCGAGAAGGTCGCCATCACGAGTTCGAAGCCGCAGACGACGCGCCGCGCGATCCGGGGCATCGCGCACGCGGAGGGCGGCCAGCTCATCCTCGTCGACACCCCCGGGATGCACCGCCCGCGCACGCTCCTGGGCGAGCGACTCAACGCGATCGTGCAGGAGACCCTCGGCGACGTCGACGTCATCGGGTTCTGCGTTCCCGCCGACGAGAAGATCGGCCCCGGCGACCGCTTCATCAACGAGCAGCTCGAGTCGTTTCCGCGCGCCAAGAAGGTCGCGATCGTCACGAAGATCGATTCGACCTCGAGGCCCGCCGTCGCGGAGCAGCTCCTCGCGGTGTCGGGTCTGCGCGAGTGGGACGCGATCATCCCGGTCTCGGCGGTCGACAGCATCCAACTCGACACCCTCGCGACCGAGCTCATCGCCCTTCTGCCGAAGTCGCAGGCCCTCTACCCCGCGGAGACCGTGACCGAGGAGGCCGTGGTCGACCGCATCGCCGAGCTCATCCGCGAGGCCGTGCTCGAGGGGGTGTCCGACGAGCTGCCGCACTCGATCGCCGTGACGATCGACGACATGATCGAACGCGACGACAAAGACCTCGTCGAGATCTTCGCGAACCTCTTCGTCGAGCGCGACAGCCAGAAGGGCATCATCATCGGCCACCAGGGTTCGAGGCTCGCCGATGTCGGTGCGCGGGCCCGGGCGCAGATCGAGCCCCTCGTCGGCAAGCAGGTCTTCCTCTCGCTGCGGGTGAAGGTCGCCAAGGAGTGGCAGCGCGACCCGAAGCAGCTCGGCCGTCTCGGCTTCTGATCGAGCGACGCTCGGGGCACACGGCTGACGCCCTCTACATCGCGGGGATGATTCCGCCCGCCGCAAGTCGTCTCGAGGGGCTCGAGCGGCCTCCACGTGCCGTCTCGGCCGTACGGTAGTCGGATGTTCCGCTCACTCACCCGCGGGCAGCTGGTGTTCGATCTCGTGGCACCAGCGGTCGCGTTCGTCATCATGGTCGTGCCGTACTCGCTCGTCTACCAGTCGCCCTTCGTGCTCATCGGCATGATCGTGCCGCTGTTCTTCTGGCGGCTCAACGCCGGTCTCGCCCTCGGCCTCGCCTGGGTCGCGGCGATCGCGCAGATGCTCGCGGGCGGCTTTCCCGAGGTGGCCAATCTCGCGATCCTCATCGTGCTCTACGCGACGTCGGCTCACGGCAACCGGGTCACGAAGTGGCTCGGTTTCGCGTCGACGTTCGTCGGCGCGGCCACCGTGGCGGTCTACACGGCCATGCGTCTCGGGCTCTCCGATCAGACTCTCGACCCGACGTTCCCCATCCTCGTGCCGATCGCGTTCATCTTCGTCGCGTTCCTCGCGCTCTTCCTCGTCGCGTGGGGTGCCGGGCTGCTGTCGAAGACCTTCTCGCAGTCTCGCGCGAACACCCTCGCTCGTGCCGTCGCCGAGCTGGAGCGCGCGCGGGCTCGCGTCGATGTCGTCGTCGAGCAGGAGCGCACGCGCATCGCGAGAGACATGCACGACGTCGTGGCCCACTCTCTCGCCGTCGTGATCGCTCAGGCCGACGGGGCACGATACGCGCGGCATGCCGATCCCGCCGCGGTCGACTCCTCGCTCACCGCGATCTCGACGACGGCGCGCGAGGCCCTCGCCGACGTGCGCGTGCTGCTCGGGCAATTGCGTGACGACCAGCAGGCGGGCCCGCAGCCCGTGCTCGACGACCTCGACCGACTCATCGCCCAGGTGCGCTCGTCGGGGCTCGATGTCGAGGTCTCGTCGACGGGGGAGCAGCACGTCATGAGCACGGGCGCCCAACTCGCGGTCTACCGCATCGTGCAGGAGGCCCTCACGAACGCCCTCCGGCACGCCGACACGTCGACGGCGGCCCGCCTCACGTTCGAGTGGACGCCCGACTCCGTGCGCCTCACGATCGTGAGCGCGCTGCGGGAGCCCCTCGTGCACGCGCTCGACCTCGGGCACGGACTCGCGGGCATGCGGGAGCGCGCCGCCCTCGCGGGCGGCGACCTCGAGGTGACGCACGACGACGCCCGGTTCACCGTCGCCGCGATCATCCCCGTGCAGGCGTCGCACCTCGACACGGGGTCGACGGTGACCTCTCCCTCCACGACACGATCGACCGCGCCGACGGCGCTGACCACCCCGCGAACTCCGGAGACCCCATGACCCCCGCCATCCGCGTCGCCCTCGTCGACGACCAGGCCCTTTTCCGTGCCGGAATCCGCATGGTCGTGTCGAGCCAGCCCGACCTCGACTTCGTCGGCGAAGCGAGCAACGGCCTCGAGGGCGTCGCGATCGTCGAGGAGCACTCGCCCGATGTCGTGCTCATGGACATCCGGATGCCAGTGCTCGACGGCATCGAGGCGACCGCGCGCATCGTGGCGGCGGCCGAGTCGCGGGGCGCGCGTCCTCCGCGCATCATCGTGCTCACGACCTTCGACCTCGACGAGGCGGCGACGCGTGCCATCCGCGCCGGGGCGAGCGGTTTCGTGCTCAAAGACGCCGACCCCGAGTTCCTCCTCGCGGCGATCCGCACGGTGCACGCGGGCAGCGCCGTGATCGCGGCATCCGCCACTCGCGAACTCTTCGAGCACTTCGACGGGCGCTCCGCCAAGCCGAGCGAGCCCGCGTCGTTCCGATCACTCACCGAGCGCGAGAAAGGCATCTTCGCGCACGCCGCCCGCGGGCTCAGCAACGCCGAGATCGCGCGCGCCGAATTCCTGAGCGAGGCGACCGTCAAGACGCACATCAGCCGCATCCTCTCGAAGCTCGGCCTTCGCGACCGCGTGCAGCTCGTCGTCTTCGCCTTCGAACACTCGCTCGTCGGATAACCGAGCGGACGACGCGCGATCATCCTCCCGGTGTATCGAGGCGCACCTCCCGCCCGATCCGCCACCGCCGCGGCCTCCGTAGCGTCGAAGACATGACACACAACCGCACCGACAACGGGCTCGTCGCCCGAGTCGAGAACCTCACCAAGTCCTACGGATCCGGATCCAACCTCGTCACGGCCCTCGAAGGCGTCTCGCTCGGCATCACCGCGGGCGAGTTCACCGCCATCATGGGCCCGAGCGGGTCGGGCAAATCCACCCTCATGCACATCTCGGCGGGCCTCGACAGCCCGACGACCGGTCGCGTCTGGGTCGGAGACACCGAGATCACGAGCATGAACGACTCCGAGCTCACCGTCTTGCGGCGTCGCCGAATCGGGTTCGTCTTCCAGGCGTTCAACCTCGTGCCGACGCTCGACGTCGAAGGCAACATCCTGCTGCCGTTCGAACTCGACGGCCGCCGACCGACGGGCGACGAGCGAGCCTGGATCGACCAGCTGATCGAATCGCTCGGGTTGCGCGAGCGACTCTCGCACCGCCCGCACGAACTCTCGGGCGGCCAGCAGCAACGGGTCGCGATCGCCCGGGCGCTCGGCATGCGCCCCGACCTCGTCTTCGCCGACGAGCCGACAGGAAACCTCGACTCCCGCACGGGGCGCGAGGTGCTCACCCTCCTGCGCACCGCGAGCTCGACCTACGGGCAGAGCATCGCGATGGTCACCCACGACCCGGTCGCCGCGAGCTACGCCGACCGCATCGTCATCCTCGCCGACGGCCGCGTCGTCGAAGAGCTCGGTCGGTCCACCCCCGACGAGATCAGCAGCCTCATGCTCAGCCTCGAGGGTGCATCGTGAATCCGCGCGAGCACACCTCATCCATCGTCGTCTCGGCCCTGAGCTCCTTCTTCGGCGTCTCCCTCATCCAGGCCACGGGTCTCATCACCGACGTCGTCGGCCCGATGGGCGACGGCGCCATCCAGTTGGCACTCGTGACCGTCGCGGGCGTGTTCATCCTGCTCGCGATGTACACGGGAGCCGTCGTCACGGCGAACACCTTCGGCACCATCGTGGCGGGTCGGGTTCGCACGATCGCGCTCATGAGGCTCGTCGGTGCGAGCACCCGCCAGTTGCGCGCATCCATCGGCCGCGAGGGTCTCGTGGTCGGTGCCGTCGGATCGCTCATCGGCGCCGTGCTCGCCCTCGTCACCACGAACGGGGCCGCGAGGTACTTCGTGAGCACCGGCGACCTCCCCGACATCGCGTACCGCCTCATCGACCCGCTCGTGATCCTGCCCGTCGTGGCCGTCGTCGTCACCACGTGGTCGGCATCCCTCGTCGGTTCGCGCAAGGTGCTCAGCGTGACGCCGATCCAGGCGACCGCGAGTGCCGGCGAACCGGACTTCAGTGAGAACCGCCGCCGCACGGGGCGAAACGTCATCGCGCTCCTCCTCATCGCGTCAGGTGTCGTCCTGCTCGTCGTGGGGGTCGTCGTCGGTCTCGTCTCGCCGCTGGGCATGTTCATCGCGTTCTTCGGGGGCGTCGGGTCGTTCACCGGGATCATCCTCGGTGCTCACGTCGTCATGCCGCTCGTGCTCAAAGCGGTCGGTGCGCTGTTCGGCCGCGGGGCGGCGGGCAGACTCGCCGCGCTCAACGCTTTGCGCTACCCGGCCCGAAGCACGCGGGCCACGATCGGGCTCGTCATCGGCGTGACCCTCGTCATGACCTTCACGGTCGCCGCGGCGTCGTACCAGCAGATGATCCTCGACGATACCGGCCTGGACGCTGACCAGCTGGCCGAAGCGAACCAGGTTCTCGGGGTGACCTTCGGGGTGCTCTCCGCGCTCATCGGTTTCTCGGCCGTGATCGCGGCGGTCGGCCTCGTCAACAACCTGTCGCTCGGGGTACTGCAGCGCACTCGGGAGCTCGGGTTGCTTCGCGCCCTCGGTTTCACCTCCCGCCAGGTGCGTCGGATGATCGTGGCCGAGTCCGCGCAGATGGTCATCGCCTCCGTGGGCCTCGGGCTCGGGCTCGGGGTTCTCTACGGTTGGGCGGGCGCACAGTCGCTGCTCGGCTCCATCTTCGGCAGCGAACTGGTCGCGCCGAGCGTGCCGTGGCAGGTCGTCGTCGGAATCGTCGGGGGAGCGGCTGTGCTCGCCGTCGTCGCCTCGCTCGCCCCCTCCCGTCGGGCGACGAGCGTCTCGCCGGTGCGGGCCCTGCAGACGCTGTGATCTCCGACTCGTCGCGGTGGTATCGTGTGACCGTGTTGTTCGGTCTGCTTCTCCTTAGCTGCCGCGACGAGTCCTAGCCCAGGCCCACCTCGTCGCGGAGTCCGTCGTCGGCTGACCCAATCGAGCGAAGAGGTAGAGAGCCCATGAAGAACACGCAGACGGCGTCGACGATGCCGATCCACAAGTACCGCCCGTACCACGAGATGCTCCCCGTCGATCTGCCCGATCGCACCTGGCCGTCGAAGCGCATCACCGAAGCGCCCCGCTGGTGCGCCGTCGACCTCCGCGACGGAAACCAGGCCCTCATCGACCCGATGAGCCCCGAGCGCAAGAGGGTCATGTTCGACCTGCTCGTGCGCATGGGCTACAAGGAGATCGAGGTCGGATTTCCGAGCGCCAGCCAGACCGACTTCGACTTCGTGCGGAGCCTCATCGAGGGCGACCTCATCCCCGACGACGTGACGATCCAGGTGCTCACGCAAGCCCGCGAATCGCTCATCAACCGCACATACGAATCGATCGCGGGCGCGAAACGGGCGATCGTGCACCTCTACAACTCGACGAGTGTGCTGCAGCGCGACGTCGTCTTCCGCACCGACAAGCAGGGGATCATCGACATCGCGCTCGAGGGCGCGCGGCTGTGCAGGGCCGCGGAAGCGAGCATCCCCGGCACCGAGGTCTTCTACGAGTACTCGCCCGAGAGCTACACCGGCACCGAACTCGAGTTCGCCCTCGACGTGTGCAACCAGGTGATCGAGGTCTTCGAACCCACCCCCGAGCGCAAGGTCATCATCAACCTCCCCGCGACCGTCGAGATGGCGACCCCCAACGTCTACGCGGACTCGATCGAGTGGATGTCGCGGCGCCTCGCCCACCGCGAGAACGTGCTGCTCAGCCTGCATCCACACAACGACCGCGGCACGGCCGTCGCCGCCGCCGAGCTCGGCTATCTCGCGGGCGCCGACCGCATCGAGGGGTGCCTCTTCGGAAACGGCGAGCGCACGGGCAACGTCGACCTCATCGCCCTCGGCATCAACCTCTTCACGCAGGGAATCGACCCGCAGATCGACTTCTCCGACCTCGACGAGGTCAAGCGCACCGCCGAGTACTGCAACCAGTTGCCCGTGCCCGAACGCAGCCCGTGGGCGGGCGACCTCGTCTACACGGCGTTCAGCGGCTCACACCAGGACGCCATCAAGAAGGGCTTCGAGGCCATGGCCGTCGAGGCCGAGCGTCGCGGCGTCACGGTCGATGAGCTCGAGTGGGCGGTGCCGTACCTGCCCGTCGACCCCAAAGATCTCGGGCGCAGCTACGAGGCCGTCATCCGCGTCAACTCCCAATCGGGCAAGGGCGGCGTCGCCTACCTGCTCAAGACCGACCACGCGCTCGACCTCCCGCGCAAACTGCAGATCGAGTTCAGCGGTGTCGTGCAGGCCAAGACCGACGCCGAGGGTGGCGAAGTCACGAGCGACCAGATCTGGGCGATCTTCCGAGACGAATACCTGCCCTCCGACGACGCCGACGAGAAGTGGGGGCGATTCGAACTCACCCGCACCGGCACGACGAGCGACATGTCCGGAGTCGTCACCCTCGAGACGCAGATGCGGGTCGGCGACGACACCCTGGCGACGACCGCGACCGGCAACGGGCCGATCGACGCGTTCGTGCGCGTGCTCGCCGAGCAGGGTGTCGACGTCAAGGTCTACGACTACGTCGAGCACGCGCTCAGTTCGGGTGGGGACGCCCTCGCTGCGTCGTACGTCGAGTGTGCCGTCGGAGACATCCGCCTCTGGGGGGTCGGGATCGACGCCGACATCGCGAGCGCGTCTCTCAAGGCGATCGTCTCCGCGGTGAACCGTGCCGTGCGCACGCCCGCGGACGACCGCGAGCTCGTTACGGCGTAGCCCGCCCTCGCCTCACCCCCACTCGCCTCGGCCGGCACCCTTTGTTGCAAATTCAGGAGTTCGCGGCACCTCGCGTATGAGACACCCGTGCCGCTCGTGGGTGCGCGCGCGCCGGTGCGCGCGACTCCTGAATTCTCAACGGGGTGAGCCGATCGCGGTGGCGCTTGGCAGTGTCGCTGGCAGTGTCGCTGGCAGTGGCAGACGCGGAGCGTTGGCGCCCAACCGCACGTCGGTGGCCCCATCCGCTCGCCCCGGTGGAAAATCAGGAGATGGGCGCCATTCGGTCGCTGACAGAGGTGCGCCGCCGCGGTGCGCCAGGCTTCTCCTGAATTTCCCACGGTGCGACGGGGGTCGATGGGGCGATGGGGGCGACGGGGCGATGGGGGCGACGGGGCGGCAGGCAACCGCGGCGGCCGACGGGCGTCTAGCGCGGGCGCCGCAAGCCGCGGATGCGGCGGATGCGCGGCAAGCGCTCGATGCGCCGCTGCTCGGGCAGGCTCCACCCGAACAGCACCGACAGCACGCGGATGCCGAAGGTCACCCCGACACAGATGGCCGCGGAGATCGCGACGGGCACGCCGAACTCGAGCAGCACGACGAGGGTCGCCGAACCGCCGACGGCAGCGACCGCGTAGAGCGACCCGACGTGCATGAGCGCGATGGGCATGTTGAGCAGTAGGTCGCGCAGGATCGACCCGCCAACCGCCGCGAGGGTGCCGACGAACACGGCGGGGACTTCCGGCAGGCCGAAGGCGAGCGCTTTGGTCGTGCCGATCGCGCAGAAGATGCCGATCGTGAGGGCGTCGAGCACGGTGATCACCTTGTTGAGCCGTTCGAAGATGCGCTCGAGCAACATCCCGAAGAGGGCTGCGCCCGTCGCGACGACGAGGTACCAGTTCGATTCGAGGGCGACGGGCACTTCGGCGAGGAGCACGTCTCGGATGAGCCCGCCCCCGAACCCCGTTGCGATGCCGATGATGGCGACCCCGAGGAGGTCGAGGCGCCGGTCGCGGAACTGCGCCGCGACGACAGCGCCTTGCAGTGCCCCGATGCCGATGGCCAGGAGGTCCGCCCACAGCGGGATGACGAACTGGTCGGGGATCACGAGTCCATTCGTACCACGAGAGGCGACGGAGACCAGCGGATGCATGCGGCCCGACGCAACCGAGCGAAACCCGGTCGCAGACACGCGCACCCCGACCCTCCGCCGCCACGGCGGGGCGGATGCGGCCCTCCCGGCTCGAGCGCCGATAATCGTCTGGTGCCCCTCTACCGTGATGAAGCCGTCGTGCTGCGAACCCACAAGCTGGGCGAAGCCGACCGCATCGTCACGATGCTCAGTCGCGAGCACGGCAAGATCCGGGCGGTCGCGAAGGGCGTGCGCCGCACCGCCTCGAAGTTCGGGGCGCGCCTCGAGCCGTTCATGGTCGCCGACGTGCAGCTCTTCGAGGGCCGCAGCCTCGACATCATCACCCAGGCCGTGTCGCTCGGGTCGTACGGCGCCGACATCATCGGCGACTATGCGAGCTACACCGCCGCGAGCGTGATGGTCGAGACGGCTGACAAGGTCACCGAAGACGACGGAAGCCTGCAGCAGTACCTCCTTTTGGTCGGCGCTCTGCGATCGCTGTCGCGCCGCGAGCACGGCGCGGGCTCGACGCTCGACTCCTACCTGTTGCGAGCGCTGAGCGTCGCCGGTTGGGCGCCGAGCTTCAACGACTGCGCCATGACGGGCGTGCCGGGGCCGCACTCGGCGTTCGTCGTGCAGCTCGGTGGGGTCGTCGCCGACGAGGTCGCGCCGCCCGGCGCCCCCCGGCTCGACACCGCGACGATCGGCCTCCTCTCCGCCCTCCTCACGGGGGACTGGCCGACCGTGGATGCCGCGTCCGAGGGCACCCGGTCGATGGCGAGCGGTGTCGTCGCGGCGTACACCCAGTTCCATCTCGAGCGCAGCCTGCGGTCACTGCAACACGTGGACCGCGAGCCCGATTCGCGCGCGCCGGACTCGCGGCAGCCGATTGGCGCCCTGTTCGCGACCGGCGAGGTGCCCGCATCCATCGAACCGTCCCCGACCGTCGAAGACACTGCAGCGAGGATCCGCCCGTGACCGCGAAGACCCACAAGGATGCCGTCGACTTCCGCCCCGTCGACTGGACAGGCATCTACCCGCCCGAGCTGCCGCGAGCCGCGGTGCCGAAGCACGTCGCGATCGTGATGGACGGCAACGGCCGCTGGGCCAACGGCAAGGGACTCACGCGGGTGGAGGGCCACAAGGCGGGGGAGGCGTCGCTCCTCGACGTCGTGGCCGGAGCACTGCAGATCGGCGTCACCCACTTGAGCGTCTACGCGTTCTCGACCGAGAACTGGAAGCGCTCGCCCGCCGAGGTCAAGTTCCTCATGGGCTTCAACAGGTCGGTGCTGCACCGTCGCCGAGACCAGCTCAACGACTGGGGTGTGCGCATCCGCTGGGCGGGGCGCAAGCCGCGGCTGTGGCGCTCGGTGATCTCCGAGCTCGAGTTCGCCGAGAAGCTCACCGAGAACAATTCGACCCTGACCCTCACGATGTGCGTCAACTACGGGGGACGCACCGAGATAGCGGATGCCGTGCGCGCGATCGCGACGGAGGTCGCGGCCGGCAGGATGTCGCCCTCGGGCATCAGCGAGAAGACGATCCAGAAGGCGCTGTATGCACCCGAGCTTCCCGACGTCGACCTGTTCGTGAGGAGCTCGGGGGAGCAGCGCACGAGCAACTTCATGCTGTGGCAGAGCGCCTACGCCGAAATGGTGTTCCTCGACACGCTGTGGCCCGATTTCACGCGCAAACAGTTGTGGGAGGCGGTCGGCGTCTACGCGTCGCGCAACCGGCGGTTCGGCGGGGCGATCGACGCGCCGACGGCGTAGGGGCGGGCGCCGCTCACGGGTTGGGGTGCGACGGGCTGACAACGCGGGGGCGTGCGCCGCACAGGTTTCGCCGGCTGCCGTCGCGCGCCACAATGGGGGGATGACAGAGCCCCCCGCGGCCACAAGCCGTCGACCCTCTGCGACCTCCGGGCCGTTCGAACAGACTCCCTCGTGGTCGCGAGAACTCCGTGCCGCACGCGCATCGTTCACGGCGTCGCCTGGCTACCTCGCCGCAGCCTCGATGGGCATCCCGTCGAGTGACACCGTGGACGCCTTGCGTGCCGACCTCGACCTGTGGGGCGCCGCGATGCACGACGCGGCGCGGTACGGCGACATCGTCGAACGCACGCGTGCCCACTACGCGCGGCTCGTGGGCATCGGCGCGGACCGCGTCGCGATCGGCTCGCAGACCTCGGTGCTCGCGAGCATCCTCGCTCAGGCGGTTCCCGAGGGTGCCGAGGTCGTGTGCGTCGACGGCGACTTCAGCTCGATCGTGTTCCCCTTCATGCAGAGGCCCGGAGTGCGGGTCAGGCACGTCGCGATCGCCGACCTCGCCGAGTCGCTCACCGACGACACGTGGCTCGTCGCGTTCTCGCACATCCAGTCGTCGACGGGTGCGGTCGCCGACATCCCCGCGATCGTTGCCGCGGCAGCCGAGCACGACGTCGTCACGCTGTGCGACACGACCCAGTCGGCGGGCGTGCACCCCGTCGACGCGTCGCTCTTCGACGCGACCGTGTGCCACTCCTACAAGTGGTTGTGCGCACCGCGCGGCGCAGCGTTCCTCACGCTCACGGCCGAGCTGCAATCGCGCCTCGTGCCGGTGCACGCCGGCTGGTACGCGGGCGACGACGTCTGGCGATCGTGTTACGGACCCACGATGACCCTCGCCGCCGACGCCCGAGCGTTCGACGTGTCACCCGCGTGGCCCGTGTGGGTGGGGGCGGAACCGGCCATCCGGATGTTCGCCGACCTCGACATCGCGGAAGTGTGGGCTTACACGTCCCGGCTCGGCGACCTCACGTGCGATGCGCTCGGGATCCCTCGACAGCACCAGGCGATCGTCACGATGGCCGACCCCGACGGTTCGGCCCTCGCGATACTCGCGGCGGCGGGCATCCGGGCGTCGGGCAGGGCGGGGCGCGTGCGGCTCGCGTTCCACCTGTGGAACGACGAGTCCGACGTCGAGGCTCTCGCGCGAGCGCTGTCGACGTCGGCGGGGTCGGCGGGGTCGTCCGCCGAGCTGCGGGCGCCGCTTCCGCCCGCATAGAGGCCGGGCCGGGCCGCAGTCGCTGTCGCTGTCGCAGTCGCAGACGCTCGGCGATATCGCCCACCCCGGCGCGAGCCGAGACGCCCGGCGCGCTCGCTAGGCTGGACTTTTCCGCCGACCCGCTCGACCGCGCACCCAGCGCGGCTGGACAACTGGAGTTCCTGTGGCCAACGCCTCCCCCCTCGACCCCGTCATCAACCTCGCGAAACGCCGCGGATTCGTGTTCCAAGCGGGGGAGATCTACGGGGGGTCACGCTCCGCATGGGACTACGGGCCCCTCGGAGTCGCGCTCAAAGAGAACATCAAACGCCAGTGGTGGCAGTTCATGGTGCAGGGGCGCGACGACATCGTGGGGCTCGACTCCTCGGTCATCCTGCCCCGGCAGGTGTGGGAGGCGTCCGGTCACGTCGAGGTCTTCAGCGACCCGCTCGTCGAATCCCTCCACACGCACAAGCGCTACCGCGCCGACCACCTCCTCGAGGCCTACGAGGAGAAGCACGGGCACCCTCCGGTCAACGGTCTCGCCGACATCCGCGACCCCGACACCGGCCAGCCCGGCTCCTGGACCGAACCGCAGAACTTCTCGGGACTCCTCAAGACGTTTCTCGGCCCCGTCGACAACGAGGAGGGCATGGCCTACCTCCGGCCCGAAACCGCGCAGGGCATCTTCGTGAACTTCGCCAACGTGCTCGCCACCTCGCGCCAGAAGCCGCCGTTCGGAATCGCGCAGATCGGCAAGAGCTTCCGCAACGAGATCACCCCCGGAAACTTCATCTTCCGCACGCGCGAATTCGAGCAGATGGAGATGGAGTTCTTCGTCGAGCCCGGAACCGACGCCGAATGGCACCAGTACTGGATCGACGCGTGCCTCGCGTGGTTCACCGACCTCGGCATCGACCCCGCGAACATCCGCCTCGACGAGCACGCGCCCGAGAAGCTCTCGCACTACTCGACCCGCACGGTCGACCTCGAGTACCGCTTCGGGTTCCAGGGCAGCCAGTGGGGTGAGCTCATGGGAATCGCGAACCGCACCGATTTCGACCTCAAGACGCACTCCGCGGCATCCGGAACCGACCTCTCGTACTTCGACCAGGCCAAGAACGAGCGCTGGATCCCGTATGTAATCGAGCCCGCGTTCGGGCTCACGCGCGCCCTCATGGCATTCCTCATCGACGCGTACACCGAAGACGAGGCTCCCAACACGAAGGGGGGCGTCGACAAGCGCACGGTGCTCAGATTGGACCGCCGCCTCGCGCCCGTGAAGGTCGCCGTGCTGCCGCTGTCGCGCAACGAGCGTCTGTCGCCGGTGGCCCGTGAGCTCGCGGCCGACCTGCGCAAGCTCTGGAACATCGACTTCGACGACGCCGGCGCGATCGGCCGACGCTATCGCAGGCAAGACGAGATCGGCACGCCGTTCTGCGTCACCATCGACTTCGACACCCTCGACGACAACGCGGTGACCGTGCGCGAGCGCGACAGCATGGCTCAGGAGCGCGTGTCGCTCGACCGCTTGCGCGGCTACCTCGCCGAACAGCTCGTCGGCGCGTAAGGCGGGGCGGCGCTGCGCGTTAAGCGGGGGCGACGCAGCGCGGCAGCGGTGCCGGTGGCGGCCAAGGCGCGTGCGCTCGAGCCTCCGCGCTCGCGATTCTGCGCGGCACGCTCCGCCGCTCACCCCTGTTGCCAACTCAGGAGTACTGCACGCTCCGCCGCTCACCCCTGTTGCGAATTCAGGAGTACTGCGCGCACCGGCTCGAGCCGCAGACACGTCATCGGCCGCCGCCCCGCTGACGCGCGCCGATCTCCTGAATTCGCAACCGGGAGCCGGGATGGGCGCTCCTGCACAGGTGCAGCTCGGCTGACCTGAGCCTCCATTCCTGGCACGCCGCAGCGGTCCGCTGGCCCCCGCGGCACAGTCGTCGCATGAATGATCTGGCGGACACCGTCATCGAGCTCGGCGGAATGGCGCAGAAGCAGCAACTCGTGAAACGGGGTTTCCGTGACCGCGACCTCACCAGGGCGGTTCGCGCAGGCGACGTCGTGCGAGCACGCAACGGCTGGTACTCGACGCTTCCCGAGACGGATGCCCGGCTCCGCGCGGTTCGGGTCGGCGGGCGTCTCACGGGTGTGTCGTCCATCGCCGAGCGGGGCGGCTGGGTCACCGCGGCCCCCGTTCTGCATGTCGCGGCGCCGCCGAACGCTGCTCGACTGCGGTCGCAGCACAACAGGTTCCGGCGTCTTGCGCCGTCGGTGCGGGCGGGCGTCGTCGTCCACTGGAGCGATCACGCCGGTGACAGAGGTGACGCGTGTCACGTGCCCGTGCTCGACGCCCTCGAGAGAGTCGTGCTCGACGAACCGCTGGAGGTCGCGGTTGCGTGTCTCGACTGGGCCCTGTGCACGGCGGTACTCGACCGCGTCGACTTCGAGACACTCATTCTGCGGCTGCCCGGATCGGTGCGCTGGATCGCCGATTGGGTCGACGACCGCTGCGACAGCTTGCCCGAAAGCCTGGCCCGCACTCGACTCCGTGCCGCGGGGCACCTGGTTCAGTCGCAGGTGCTGCTCGGCACGGGGGAGCCGATCGATCTCGTCGTCGACGGTGAGATCGCTCTCGAAGTCGACGGCGAACGGTGGCACTGGGATCGCTTCGAACGTGACCGCCGCAAGGATCTGACGATCACCCTCAGCCAGCGGCACGCGCTGCGGCCGAGCGCGCGAATGGTCTTCGGCGAGTGGGACGTCGTCGTCGCGGCGGTGCTCTGCGCGCTCTCGGCGAGGGGCGTCTCGGCACCCTCTCCCGTCGAGAACTCAGGAGCGCGCGTCGCCCGGCGACGTCCTGGCCCGCGATCGCGCAGGACTACGGGGCCTCCGCGCGCCGGGCTCCTGAATTTGCAACCCGGGGAGGCAGGGGTGGGGTGACGCGAGGCAACACGGGTGGGGTGACGCGAAGCAACAAGGGGGGGGGTGACGTGGGGTGACGTGAGGCGACATGGGGTGGGGCGACGTGAAGCAACACGGGTGCGAGGTGACGCGAGGTGGGGTGGCGCCGTATGAGGCGCAGCGACGTGCGGCGGGCCCGGGAATAGCTTCGCGCCGCCGGCCGTTGACCACCGGGTGACTCACACCATCAAGGTCGACATCTGGTCAGACGTGCAGTGCCCCTGGTGCTACATCGGCAAGCGCAAATTCGAGGCGGGACTCGCCCGGTTCACGAGCGAGCGAGGGGCGGATGCCGGACCCGACGTCGTCGTCGAATATCACTCGTTCGAGCTCGCCCCCGACACCCCCGTCGACTTCGACGGCTCGCCGGTCGACTATCTCAGTGAGCGCAAGGGCCTGCCGCTGGCTCAGGTCGAGCAGATGCTCGACAACGTCACGTCGATCGCCGCGAGTGTGGGCCTCGACTACCGCTACGAGTCGGTCAAGCAGACGAACACCATCAAGGCGCACGAGCTGCTGCACTTCGCGAAGGCGCACGACAAGCAGCTGGAGATGAAGGAGCGCCTCCTGAGCGCCTACTTCGTGGAGGGCCGCCATGTCGGCCGGGTCGACGACCTGGTCGAGCTCGCCGCCGAGGTCGGACTCGACGCGACCGACGCGCGCACCGCCCTCGAGGCGGGCACGTTCACGGCCGCGGTGAAGGCCGACGTCGCGGTCGCCCAGGGGTACGGCATCACCGGGGTGCCCTTCTTCGTCATCGACGGAAAGTACGGGGTCTCGGGCGCTCAAGATCCTCAGGCGTTCGCGCAAGTCCTCGAGCGCGCCGTCGACGACGCCGCGGACCATGCCGTCGCGGTGACGGATGGTGCGCACACGGATGCCGCGGGCGCAGCTTCGGCGACGGACGGCGCGCGATGACGACCACGGGTCCTCTCTTCATGGTGGGGCGTGCCGACGCCGCGGCCTGTGAGGGTGACGCGTGCCTCGTGTCGCCGGACGACAGCAGCACCGACAGCGTGGTGAACGGCGACGCGAACTCGACTCACGCAGTGCCAGCGGCACCCTCGGGGGGTGCCCCCGCGATCACGGGCGATCTGCTGCTCGCTACCGCGATCGTCGTCCGACGTCTCGACGATGGCGACATCTGACGGGGCATCGGCTCGCGCTGTGGGTGCCGGACACAGCGACGAGCGACAGGGACACCACTCGTCCCTCGGCACTCACTCACGCACCGGCGGGCACACTCTCGCTCCTACGACCCCCCGCGCGCGCTCAGCGGTTCGGTGATGTCGGCGACCGTCGCGCCGTACGCCGCGATGACGTCGTCGGCCTCGACGAACGCCTGGTGGTCGTGATCGCCGGCACCCACCCCGATGCGCTCGCCGACGATGCTCGCGTCGGCGTAGACGGGCCACGCGGTCGTGCTTCCGAACACCGTGATGGTGCCTCGCTCGAAGCCGGTCGCCTCCAGGGCGAGGGTGGGCTCCGGCATCCGCAGCTTGTTGACACCGACGACGGCACGGAGCTTGGGCCACGAGATCTGCCGGTCTCCGGGAACGAGCGCGAAGAGGTAGTCGCCGTCGTGCCTCTTGACGACGAGCGTTTTGACGATCGAGTGCGGCTCGACGCCGAGCTGACGGGCTGCCTCGTCGAGGCTCTCGGCCGGCGGCCTCGCCACGATCTCGAGCTTCACGCCTCTCGCCTCGGCGTCGGCGACGACCCTTGCTCGTCCGTCGGTCGTGTCGGTCATGTCGATCCTTCCGTGGGGATGCCAGTCTGCCGCACGGGGCTCCCGGGCGGATGCCGGTGTGGCACAGCACACGACACCCCGCACCACGACCTCCGCACATCACGTCACCGCAGAACGCCCGCCTCCGACTCGCCCCCCACACCCCGGGCGCACCGTCGGCCGCTCCCACCTCCGTCTGAAAGAATCGCTCCGTGACGACTCTCGCCCCCGCCCCGCCTGCGTTGCGCATCGGCCCCATCGAACTCGATGTGCCCGTGGTGCTCGCTCCGATGGCCGGGATCACCAATACCGCGTTCCGCAGACTCTGCCGCGAGTTCGGTGCGGGCCTCTATGTGAGCGAGATGATCACGAGCCGCGCCCTCGTCGAGCGCACCCCCACCAGCATGCGCCTCATCCAGCACCACGAATCCGAGTCGACCCGCAGCATCCAGCTCTACGGCGTCGATCCGAAGACGGTCATCGAGGCGGTGACGATGCTCGCCGCTGAGGACCGCGCCGACCACATCGATCTGAATTTCGGGTGCCCCGTGCCGAAGGTCATGCGCAAGGGCGGCGGTGCGGCCCTCCCGTGGAAGCGCGACCTCTTCCGCGACATCGTCGAGGGCGCCGTGCGGGCTGCAGGCGACATCCCGGTCACGGTCAAGATGCGCAAGGGCATCGACGACGACCACCTCACCTATCTCGAGGCCGGCCGCACCGCCGAGGGCGCCGGGGTCGCGAGCATCGCGCTGCATGCGCGAACCGCCGCCGACTACTACAGCGGCACCGCCGACTGGTCGGCCATCACGAAGCTCAAAGAGACGATCTCGAGCGTGCCGGTTCTCGGCAACGGCGACATCTGGTCGGGCGAAGACGCGCTGCGCATGATGGACGAGACGGGCTGCGACGGCGTCGTCGTGGGCCGCGGATGCCTCGGCCGACCGTGGCTCTTCGGCGACCTCGTGCGCGCCTTCGAGTCCCGTGCCGCAGCACAGTCCAGCCCGAGCACCAGCCCGAGCATGAGCACAGCCCCACCCCGCTACGACACCGCGCACCCCTCGCTCGGCGAGGTCGGCGCGGCGCTCCGCAGGCACACCGAGTTGCTCATGGAGTTCCTCGGCGGTGACGAGCAGTGGGCGTGCCGTGACATCCGCAAGCACGTGGCCTGGTACTTCAAGGGATATCCCGTGGGCAGTGATCTCCGCTCGAGCCTCGCGCTCGTCGACAACCTGCAGCAGATGGACGACCTCCTCGGCCAGCTCGACGCCGACCAGCCCTACCCCGGCGAGGCCGCGGAGGGGCCGCGCGGTCGGGCCGGGTCTCCGAAGAAGCCGTCGTTTCCCGACCGCTGGCTCGAGAGTCGCGAGCTCGATGCGGCACACCGCGACGAGATGATCGCGGGGGAGGTGTCGAACAGTGGTGGTTGAGCGCGGCGGGTACACCGATTTCGATACGGCACGCTGGTTTCCCGAGGAGCACTCGAGTAGGCGCAGCGATTTCGCGAGGGATCGCGCTCGCCTCCTCCACTCGAGTGCGTTGCGGCGTCTCGCGGCGAAGACCCAGGTGCTCAGTCCCGCTGCCGGCCTCGACTTCGCCCGCAACCGCCTGACCCACTCCCTCGAGGTCGCCCAGGTCGGCCGTGAACTCGCGACGAGCCTCGGCCTCGACCCGGATGTCGTCGACACCGCGTGTCTCGCGCACGACCTCGGCCACCCGCCGTTCGGTCACAACGGCGAGCGTGCGCTCAACGACTGGTCGGCCGACATCGGCGGTTTCGAGGGCAACGCGCAGACGCTCCGCCTTCTCACGCGCATCGAGCCGAAGGTCTTCGGGCCCGACGGCCGCTCGTTCGGTCTCAATCTCACGCGCGCGAGTCTCGACGCGAGCTGCAAGTATCCGTGGCCCGCGAGCGGTTCGGTGAGCGACCCGAGCGGGCGCGCGAAGTTCGGTTTCTACGCGAACGATCTCGACGCCTTCGACTGGTTGCGCGACGGCGCCCCCGACCGCCGCTTGTGCATCGAAGCGCAGGTCATGGATCTCTCCGACGACATCGCCTACTCGGTGCACGACTTCGAGGATGCGATCGTCGGCGGGTTCATCGATGTCGCGGCCCTCGGCGCGCGCGTCGACCACGACGACCTCGTCGACTCGATGTTCGACTGGATTGGCGGTGAACTCTCGCACGACGAGCTCATCGCGGCGTTCGACCGCCTCGATTCGCTCGATGTCTGGATCGACTCGTGGGACGGCAGCAGGTTCGCCCACGCGAAGCTCAAGAATCTCACGAGCACGCTCATCGGTCGTTTCGCTGGCGCCGCCACTGCGGCGACCCTCGAGGCGGCCCCGCACGCCGATCGCATCATCAGGTTCGGCGCGAGCGTCGTCGTTCCCCGCGAGGTGCAGGCCGAGATCGCCGTCCTCAAGGGCATCGTCGCGACTTTCGTGATGTCGCACAACACGAGGCGTCCGCTCTACTCGCTGCAGCGCGAGGTTCTCGCCGAGCTCGCCGACGCTCTGTGGCAGGGCGGGCCGTCGCTGCTCGACGACGGGTTCGCGGCTGATTTCGAGGCCGCGGACTCGGATGTCGCGCGCCGTCGTGCCGTCGTCGACCAGGTGGCGTCGCTCACCGATCAGTCGGCGTGGACGTGGCACAAGCGTGTCGTTCGCGGGGGCGACGACGCCCTCGATGCGGCGGGCGGCGCGGCGGGCGCCCCGGCCCCGTCGTCGACGCGAAAGTAGACTCGTCGCGTGCCCGGTCTGATCAGACGAAACGATATCGACGAGGTTCGAGCGAGGGTCAACATCGCCGACGTCGTGGGGGATTACGTCACCCTCAAGGGTGCCGGAGTCGGGTCGCTCAAGGGCCTGTGCCCGTTCCACGACGAGCGCAGCCCGAGTTTTCACGTGCGACCGCAGGTGGGCCGCTACCACTGCTTCGGGTGCGGCGAGGATGGCGACGTCTTCACGTTTCTCCAGCGCATGGACCACATGTCGTTCTCGGAGGCCGTCGAGCGCATGGCGGCGAAGATCGGGCTCGAGCTGCACTACGAAGACGGGGGCCAGGCGAATGCCGATCACGGCAACCGCGCGCGCATCCTCGCGGCCAATCAGGCGGCCGCCGACTTCTTCGTCGCTCAGCTCGGGGCGCCCGAGGCCGAACCGGGGCGGCGGTTTCTCGGCGAGCGGGGCTTCGATCCGTCTGCGGCCCAGAGGTTCGGGGTCGGCTTCGCTCCGAAGTCGTTCTCGGCGCTCGGCACCCACTTGAAGTCGCTCGGCTTCTCGGAGACCGAACTCGTGACCGCCGGTCTGCTGAGCCAGGGTGATCGGGGCGCGTACGACCGGTTCCGGGGGAGGCTCGTGTGGCCCATCCGCGACGTCACCGGCCAGACTCTCGGGTTCGGCGCGCGCAAGCTCCTCGACGACGATCAGGGGCCCAAGTACCTCAACACTCCGGAGACGCCGGTCTACCACAAGTCGTCGGTGCTCTACGGCCTCGATCTCGCCAAGCGTGACATCTCGCGCGGCAAGCAGGTCGTCGTCGTCGAGGGGTACACCGATGTCATGGCGTGTCACCTCGCGGGCGTCACGACGGCCGTCGCGACGTGTGGAACGTCGTTCGGCGTCGACCACATCAAGGTCGTGCGCCGCGTGCTCGGCGACGTCGCGAACGCCGACACCCGAGGGCTCGGCGAAGTGGTGTTCACGTTCGATCCGGATGACGCCGGCCAGAAGGCCGCGTCACGCGCGTTCTCCGAGGAGCAGCGGTTCGCCGCTCAGACTTTCGTGGCCGTGGCACCGGACGGGCTCGACCCGTGCGACCTGCGACTCGCTCGCGGCGACGACGCCGTGAGACGACTCATTCTCTCGAAGAAGCCCATGTTCGAGTTCATGGTGCGTCGGGTTCTCGACGCGCACGATCTCGACACCGTCGAGGGTCGCGTCGCCGCGCTGAGGGCGAGCGCCCCGGTGATCGGCGGAATCCGTGACCAGGCGCTCAGCATCGGCTACGTGCGCACTCTCGCGCGCTGGCTCGGGATGGATCCCGACGAGGTGGGGCGCGCCGTGCGCGCGGCGAGGGCCGCGGGCGACGACGCCGGGCGGTCTACCTCGGGTACGGGAGCCTCGCGCGACACTCGCGAACCGGATCGCGCTCGAAGCGGCGCGCCGGGGCGGTACGGCGACTCGCGGCCCGGCGATGCAGGCGCGCGCGACTCGAGGCCGGGCGACTCGCGACCCCTCGACTCGGACTCGGGCTTCGCGTCCGATCCCGACGCGGCTGAACGGGGGATGTCGATCTCCGACCTCCCGGGAGACCTCGGCACGAGGCTCGAACGCGACGCTCTCATGGCGATCCTGCAGCACCCGGAGTCGGTCGACCGGTCTCTCGCGGAACGCGCCATGCGGGTGCCGTACGCCAACGGGTCGCTCGCCATGGTGCGTGACGGGATCGTCTCGAGCCTCGATCACTGGGCCGCTCGCGATTGGCTCGACCGCGTGATCGAGGCGACCCCTCCGCCCTTCTCGAGTCTCGTGAAAGAGCTCGGCGTCGCACCCATTCCCATCAAGGACACCGCCGAACTGCCGGCGTACAGTTCGAGCGTCGCATCGGCTCTCATCGACCGTGACCTCAAGCGTCGCAAAGCGGAGGTCCTCGGGCGACTCCAGCGTGTCGACGGGATCGCCGAGCCGGCCAAGTCGCGCGAGTTGCAGCAGGAGCTCGTACAGATCGAGCGCGATCGCCGCATCCTGCGAGAAGAGTGACGCGTCTCGGGGTAGCGTGAACGGGTTCGGTGCCCCGCCCGGGTCAAGGGGACTGCGGGGTGATGAGGGGATGTGCGCGTGCGGATCGGTGGACGAGGGCGTCAGGGTTACGGGACCGTCGTGTCGTCACGCGACCTCTCCATCGAGTACCGCTCGAGCACGGCGTCGGCACGCCATCTCGCGGTCAAAGGCGTCAGTTTCGACCTCGGCTACGGCGAGGTGCTCGGTGTCGTCGGGGAGTCGGGGTCGGGAAAGTCGACGCTCGCGGCGACGATCGCCGGGCTCGCCGACCGCGGCAGCAACGATGAGGCGTCCCCGCGCATCTGCGGGGGAGGGTTGTCGGTCTTCGACACCGAGCTCCGCGGCATCGGCGGTCGCGCCCGTCGCGAGCTGACCCTGCGCATCGGTTATCTCGCGCAAGACGGGGCGCAGCGGCTCAACTCGAGTCTCACGATCGCCGAGAACGTGGCCGAGCCCATCTTCCTCCGCGACCGCCGCTTCGACGCTCGCGAGGCAGGTCAAGCGGCCGCGACGCTCATCGACGCGGTGCACCTGCCGCTGTCGATCCTCGAGCGCCGCCCGTTCGAGCTCAGCAGCGGGCAGCGACAGCGGGTCGCCCTCGCACGCGCCCTCATCCTCGAACCCGGACTCCTCGTCGCCGACGAGCCCATTCGCGGGGTCGACATCATGGTGCGTCACGACGTGCTCGCGGTCATCCCCGAGTTGCAAGCGGAGCGCGGATTCTCGGCGATCGTCGTCAGCAGTGACTTGAGCGTGATCACCGAGGTCGCCGAACGCATCGCCGTGATGCACGACGGTGTCGTCATCGGCATCGGTTCGCCCGAAGCTCTCGCGGCGACCCCCGACCACCCCTACGTGAAAGCCCTCGCGCGCGAGTTCATCGACACGAGAGCGGACACTCCGGTGCCGCGGGCCGTCGGACAGGCCGACGACACGCTCGACGACGCGAACGACGAAAGATGACGATGCCCTCGAACCCTCCCCAACACCGCTCGGTGACCGCCCGCGACGCCGACGTGGTGCCGGATGCCTCACGACCGACCCCCGGGCCGATCGCCGTGCTCCCTCGCGCGAATCCGGTCTTCGTCGACGCCGTCGAGGCCGGCGGCGGTGAGGTCGCCGAGCTCTCCGCCGAGACCCGCGGCGTCGTGTGGTTGTCGCTCTCGGGCGCCCAGGATCTCACCGACATCCTCGCGCGCTACCCGCAGATCGAGTGGGTGCAGCTGCCGTGGGCCGGAGTCGACGGTTTCGCCGAGGTCTTGCGACCCTTCGCGGGCACCGACCTCCCGCTGTGGACGAGCGCGAAGGGGGCGTACGCCCAACCGGTCGCGGAGCACGCTCTCGCGTTGACCCTCGGTCTGCTGCGGGTCTTCCCCACCCGGGTGCGGGCCACCTCGTGGTCGACGATCCCCGAGGGGCGATCGCTCTACGGACTCTCGGTGGTCGTCGTGGGCGCCGGCGGCATCGCGATCGAGTTCCTGAGGCTGCTCGAACCCTTCGGCGCGACCGTCACGGTCGTGCGCCGCAGCAGCGACCACCTCGAGGGTGCCGACCGCACCATCACCGCCGACCGCTTGCACACGGTTCTGCCGCGCGCCGACGTCGTCGTGATCGCCGCGGCTCTCACGGAGGGCACGCGACACTTGTTCGGAGCCGAGCAGTTCGACCTCATGAAGGATGACGCGGTGCTCGTCAATATCGCCCGTGGCGGCCTCGTCGACACCGACGCTCTCGCCGACGCCCTCGAGCGCGGCACGATCGCGGGTGCTGGCATCGACGTGACCGACCCGGAACCGCTCCCCGACGGCCACCGGCTGTGGAACGCCCCCAACCTCATCATCACGCCGCACAGTGCCGACACCCCCGACATGACCGCCCCGCTGCTCGCGGAGCGCATCACGGCCAACACGGAGGCGTTTCTCGACGACGGTCGTTTCATCGGCATCGTCGACACGACCGCCGGGTACTGAGACCCCGAGCGACGGGGCGCGGATTCCGCGCGATCCCGGGGGCGCGACGGCTCGATTTGGCGACCGTCGCACCTTTGGTAAGGTAATCAAGCTGTTTCAGCATTCCTCGATAGCTCAATTGGCAGAGCAGCCGGCTGTTAACCGGCAGGTTCTTGGTTCGAGTCCAAGTCGGGGAGCTCGAAGGCCGCACGGGGCTCCACCCCCTGCGGCCTTCGTCATCAGGAGACGACATGAACCAGTGGGCCGCTGAGAACTCGACGCTCGTCGCCTCGGTTGCGGGCGGTCTCGCCGTCGTGGCTCTCGCTCTCGCGGTCGCCTGGGCTCTCTCCCTGCGCAACGCGCGACTGCTCTCACGTGAGCTCGACGAGCAAGACGCCGAACTCGCGCGGCTGCGAACGGTCGTGGCCGAGCACAGCGCGAGGTCGCGCATCGTGCTCGAACTGCACGAGGTGGCGGTGCACTCGGTGGCGTCGATCGTGCGCACTGCCGACGGAGCACGCTACAGCGCGGCTGCCGACGACGGGGCCGCGGTGCGGGCCCTCGGCCAGATCGTCGACGAGGCGTCGTCGTCGCTCAGCGACCTCCGCCGCATCGTGGCCATCTCCGGGCCGGATGCGCAGCCGGAGCGCCCGACGGTCACGTCGATGGCCGACCTCATCGATTCGATGAGGCACGCGGGCCTCGACATCACGTTCGTCGAATCGGGCGAGTCGTTCCCGTTGCGGTCGGGGGCGGATGCCGCCGTCTGCCGCATTCTCGAGGAGGCGCTTTCGAACGCCCTCACCCACGGGGGAGCGGGCACCGCGGTGTCGGTGACCGTCACCTGGACGGCCGAGGGCGTGCAGCTGCTCGTCGACGACGACGGCGTCCACTCGGCGGCCCGGCGCGACGGGCTCGACCCCTACTCGGTGTCGCAACGACGGCGCTATTCGATCGACGACGACGCTGCAGCCCTGACCGAGGTCGTGTCGGGTCCGGGCGTCACCGAGATGCGCGAGCGCGCGACCGCGTTCGACGGTGTGTTCAGTGCCTACCCGGTGCCGGGTGTCGGGTTCTCGGTCTCGGCGATCTTCCCTCGGCTCCGTCACGACGGTCCGGCGCCGCGGGCATAGCCGCCGAGCTACGCGTCGAGGGCGTCTTCACCGGGGAGCCAGGAGAGCCCGGGCTCACCCCATCCCGACTTGCGGATCGCTTTCGCGGCGGGCTTCGCGAAACGCTGCTCGAGCCTGTCGACGTAGAGCACGCCGTCGAGATGGTCGTATTCGTGCTGGAAGATGCGGGCGAGCCATCCGTCGGCCTCGATCTCGAACGGGGCACCGTCGACATCGAAAGCGCGCAGGATGGCGCGCGGAGACCTCTGCAGCGGAAACCGTTCGCCGGGCACCGAGAGGCACCCCTCGGAGTCGTCGTCTTCGTCCGGTTCGGCGGGAACGCTCGGCGTGATCCAGAGTTCGGGGTTGACCGCCGTGCCGCGCCACTCCGTGCCGTCGTCGTCTGTCCACCCGTAGACGAACACGCGGATGTCTCGACCGACCTGCGGGGCGGCGAGACCGACGCCCGGGGCGACATCCATCGTCTCGAACATGTCGGCGACGAGGCGGCGCAGCTCGGCGTCGAAAACCGTGACGTCGTTCGCGCGCGAATGGAGAACGGGGTCTCCCGTGATGAGAATCGGGAGGACGGCCATTCGTCAAGATTATCGGTGAGCCAGCCAGTAGGGTCGTCGCGTGGTGTTCGACCTGAGTGACCTGACCGGTGAGGTGCTGACCCTTACCCCGATGCAGGGACTCGGTATCCCCGTCGCCCTGTGCGGGGCCGTCTTCCTCGCACTCGGTGCCCAGTTTCAGCACCGGGGCGTCGGCAAGGTCGAAGCGCAGCTCGGGGGTGCCTCGAGCGGGCTGAGCCTCACCCAGTTGCGCGCCCTCGTCACCCGCCCGTCGTGGATCATCGGCACCGCGATGCTCGGTCTCGCGGTGACGCTTCAGCTCATCGCGCTCTACCTCGCGCCGCTCATCGTCGTTCAACCGCTCGGCGCGGTCGCCCTCGTGATCACGGCTCTCGTCAACGCGCGGGTCAGCAAGGTGAAGCTCGACAGGTTGACCGTGCGCTCGATCGCGCTGTGTGTCGGGGGTGTCGCCGTCTTCGTGACGTTCGCGGCGTTCGTCGCCCGGGAGCGGCCCATCACCGATGCGCAACTCATCACCGTGCTCGTCGTGCTCGCCGTCGTGCTCGCGATCGCCGCGGTCCTGTTCGCGTTCTTGAGGTCGAGAATCCGGGCGATCATCTACATCATCGCCGCGGGTGTGCTCTACGGCTTCGTCGCGACGCTCGCCAAGGTCGTGATCAACCGCTTCGTGTCGGACAACTTCGACGCCCTCACGCTCGTGTGCATCGTGGCCCTCCTCGCCGGTACGGCGCTCGGGGCCTACTTCGTGCAGACCGCCTACGCATCGGGGCCGCCCGACCTCGTGATCGCGGGCCTCACGGTCATCGACCCCCTCGTGGCGGTCGCCATCGGAATCGTCGTGCTCGGCGAGGCAGACGGCGCGCCGCTCTTCGCGGTCATCGCCTTCATCGTCGCCGGAGCCATCGCCATCTACGGTGTCTTCGAGCTCGCGAAACACCACCCCCAGGCCCGCCGCTAGGCTGGCAGACACCCGAGCCCGCGCCGCTCGGCGTTCACTCCCTGTTCGACGACACTTCAAGGACATCGAAGACTTTGCCCGATCCGCTCCCCGGCTCTACTGACGAGAACCGCGGTAGACCGCTGCGCATCCTCATCGGCGCAGACACCTTTCCCCCTGACGTCAACGGTGCGGCGAATTTCGCATCGCGACTGGCCGCGGGCCTCGTCGGCCGAGGCCACGACGTCCATGTCATCGCCCCGGCCCCGAGCCGCAAGCACGGCACGGGGGTCGAGAGTCACGACGGCGGCTCGTTCACCGTCCACCGTCTGCGGTCGTGGCGCTGGTATCCGCACGACTGGCTCCGCTACGCCCTCCCGTGGACGATGCAGCGCAACGCGGCTCGCGTGCTCGACGAGGTCAAACCCGATGTCGTTCACTTCCAGTCGCACATCGTCGTGGGTCGCGGTCTCGCGCGCCAAGCGGTCAAGCGGGGCATCCGCATCGTCGGCACGAACCATTTCATGCCCGAGAACATGATCGACCACACCCTTCTGCCCGGGTTCCTGCACAAGACCGCGATCTCCCTCGCGTGGGCCGATGCGGCCAAAACGTTCCGCCTCGCCGAATCGGTCACGAGCCCGACGCGCAAAGCGGCGAAGTTCCTCGAGGAGGCGACGGGGATCCCCAACGTGCACGCGATCTCCTGCGGAATCGACGCCACGAAATACACTCCGACCTTCGAGCGACGCGCCGAGAATCGCATCCTCTTCGTCGGCCGGGTCACCGGCGAGAAGAGCATCGACGTTCTGCTCAAGGCTGTCGCCAAACTCGACCCGGCGCTCGACGTCAAGCTCGACATCGTCGGCGGGGGAGACCTCCTCGCACCGCTCCAGCAACTGGCCAACGGTCTCGGCATCCGCTCTCGAGTCACTTTCACGGGCTACGTGACCGACGAGGAACTGCTCGAGGCCTACGGCCGTGCCACCGTCTTCGCCATGCCCTCGATCGCCGAGCTCCAGAGCATCGCGACTCTCGAAGCGATGGCATCGGCCCTGCCCGTCGTCGCGGCCGACGCGATGGCCCTCCCGCACCTCGTGCACGACGACGAGAACGGCTACCTCTTCACTCCGGGAGACGTCGACGACCTCGCGGCCAAGCTCACAAGGGTGCTCACCGCCCCCGACGCCGAGCTCCAGCGACTCAAGCGCACGAGCCTCGCCTACATCGATCCGCACGACATCGGTCGCACTCTCGCCACTTTCGAGAGCCTGTATCGTGGGGAAAAGGTGACCGATCCGGTCACCGAAGTGTCGCTCGACAACCCGGCCTGAGTCGGCGGTCGCGCCGCACGGGGCGGTAGCTCAGCTGGTTAGAGCAGCGGACTCATAATCCGTCGGTCACGGGTTCAAGTCCCGTCCGCCCCACCGAACCGTCTCCCGGAACCGAGCGGAGTGATCATGGCGAAGCGCAGCGCGACGGGCCTCGAGGTCAGTCTCGGCGCTCTCGCTCTCGCGCAGGCGATCGTCGTCGCCGTCGTGTCGGCGGGTGCGCCCGAGCTCCGGCGCCCCGTCGTCGCGCGCCTGCCCGGGGCCGGGGATGCGGATGGCGGCGCCGACGGTGCACTCGCGGTCGCGACGATCGACGTGCCCGCCGCATCCGTCGTTCTGCTCGGTCTCGTCGCGATCGTGCGGCTCGGCGCAGCGGTCCCCGCGCTGCGGCGCTGGCGCGCATCCGCTGCCGACCACGGCACTCACGGGTATCGCTGGGGGGAGGCGGCCTTCGTGTGGCCGATCCTCGTGTTCCTCGTTGCGCAGCTCAACGGCATCAGCGATATCGGCGCACTCGTCGCGATCTACGCTCTCTCGAGTGCCGTCGCGCTCTTCGCCTGTCTCCAGGATCGAGCTCTCCGCGCGAGCCTGTGGCCGTTCTCGTTCGGCACGATGGTCGGCATCGTGCCGTGGGGCATCATCGCGTTCCACCAGATCGGGGCGGGCCTCGTCGGCCAGGAACCGAGCCTCGGGCTCCGAGTCGTCACGCTCGCGATGCTCGCGGCGGTTCTCGTGACGTGGACCCTGCAGTGGCGTGAAGCGAAGCGCGCGGCGGTCGGCGCCCGACCCGGCGCCGACAGCGCTTTCGCGGTGACGTCGTTCGCCGCGGTGTCGCTCTTCGCGTGGCTCACGGTGCTCGCGCCGCTCTGAGGCAGGCTAGCCGGGGCCGAACTAGCGGGAGTCTGACTTGAGGTGGGCGCGGAGGTAGGGCGCCGTGCGACTCCCGGTCGTGGCCGCGACGTCTGCTGGAGTGCCGGCGGCAACGACTCGACCGCCCCCGTCGCCCCCCGCCGGCCCCATGTCGATCACGTGGTCGGCGTGAGCGACGACCGCCATCGAGTGTTCGACGAGCACGACCGTGTTGCCCGCGTCGACGAGCGTCGCGAGCTGTTCGACGAGCAGCTCGACGTCGGCGGGGTGGAGTCCCGTCGTGGGCTCGTCGAGGAGGTAGAGCGTGTGCCCCGAGCGAGCCCGCTGCAGCTCGGTCGCGAGCTTGATGCGCTGCGCCTCGCCGCCCGACAGTTGCGGTGCGGGTTGGCCGAGCCGGAGATATCCGAGCCCGACCTGCTGCAGTGTCGTGAGACCGCGTGATGCGGCCGGCACGGCGGTGAGGAAGGTCGCGGCCTCGTCGACGGTCATCGCGAGGACATCCGCGATGGATGCCCCGTTCCACGTGACCTCGAGCGTCTCGGCGGTGTAGCGGGATCCCCCGCACTCCGGGCACGGTGACCAACTGCCCGGGAGGAAGAGGAGCTCGACAGACACCGAACCCTCACCCTGGCAGACGTCGCAGCGACCGCCCACGACGTTGAACGAGAACCGCCCGGCGGTCCACCCGCGGGCCCGCGCCTCGTCGGTGTCGGCGAAGGTCGCTCGCACGGCATCGAAGAGTCCCGTGTAGGTCGCGAGGTTCGATCGCGGGGTTCGTCCGATCGCCTTCTGGTCGACTTGCACCACGCGTGTGACGAGAGGGTGTTCCGCGGCGCGTTCCGCGAGAACCCTCCCGACGAGTGTCGACTTGCCCGAGCCCGACACTCCGGTCACGGCCGTGAGCACGCCGAGAGGCACATCGACGTCGAGACGGTCGAGGTTGTGCCGGGAGACGTCTCGCAGCTCGAGCCACGCGGCGGGGTCGCGCCGCGCTCTGCTGCTCTCGGAGATCGCCGCGTTCACGAATCGCCGGGTGACGGATGCCTCGACCGAGCCGAGTCCGTCCACCGGCCCGCTGTAGAGCACGTCTCCTCCACCGGCTCCCGCGCCGGGGCCGACGTCGACGATCCAGTCGGCGTGGCGCACGATGTCCATGTTGTGTTCGACGACGAACACGCTGTTGCCACTCGCGCGCAACCCCTCGAGCACCTCGATGAGGGGCTCGGTGTCGGCGGGGTGCAGTCCGGCGCTCGGCTCGTCGAGCACGTAGACGACTCCGAAGAGACCCGACCGCAACTGTGTTGCGATGCGGAGTCTCTGCATCTCGCCGGGGGAGAGGGTCGGCGTCGCGCGGTCGAGACTCAGGTATCCGAGCCCGAGCCCCGTGAGCACGTCGACGCGCGCGAGCAGATCGCGACTGATCGTGACCGCGACCTCCGTGCCTTCGCCCGACGACGCACGCGACGTCGCGGCTGTGGCGTTCTCGAGCCCCGCGATGGGGCGAAGCGCGTCGGCGAGTCCGCCGAGGGGCAACCCGTTCATCTCGGCGATGGTGCGACCGGCGACCGTGACGTCGAGCGCCGCGCGGGTCAACCCGCGACCGTCGCACAGCGAGCACCTTCCGGAGTCGACGTACTGCAGCATCTTGTCTCGCTGGGTTTCGCTCTTCGAATCCGCGAGAGTGTGCATCACGAACTGCCGAGCGCTCCAGAACCGCCCCTTGTAGGGCTTCGCGACGCGATCGCGCTGGGGTTGCACCTCGACGACCGGTTGCTCTTCGGTGAAGAGGAGCCAGTCGCGGTCGCGACGCGACAGGTCACGCCACGGGATGTCGATGTCGTAGCCGAGAACGGCGGTGACGTCGCGCAGATTCTTGCCCTGCCACGCACCGGGCCACGCGGTGATGGCCCCGTCGCGGATCGAGAGCGAGTCGTCGCGCACCGCGGACGCCTCGGTCACCTCGTGGGCGACCCCGAGCCCGTGGCACCGCGGGCACGCTCCGGTGACCGTGTTGGGCGAGAACGAGTCGGACTCCAGACGGGGAGCCCCGGCGGGATAGTGCCCGGCGCGGGAGAAGAGCATCCGGAGCGAGTTCGACAGGGTCGTGAGAGTGCCGACGGTCGATCGCGAACTCGGTGCTCCGCGGCGCTGCTGCAGCGCGACCGCGGGAGGCAGCCCGGTGATGGAGTCGACGTGCGGCTTCGACCCCTGGGCGATGAGACGGCGCGCATACGGGGCGACCGATTCGAGAAACCGGCGCTGCGCCTCAGCGAAGATCGTGCCGAAGGCGAGCGACGACTTGCCCGAACCGGAGACGCCCGTGAAGGCCACGATACTGTCGCGAGGAACGTCGACGTCGACGTCGCGCAGGTTGTTCTCCCGCGCGCCGCGGACGCTGATGAAGCCGCTCGGCTCGGCTGGGCGGGCTGGCGTTCGGGACTCGGACATCCGACCGATGCTATCCGCCATGTGATCTGGTCTCCTGACGAAGAAGGGCGGCCGGGCTCTCGCCCGACCGCCCTCCCGTCTCGGTCGTGACTACGGGGTGATGACGACCTTGATGCAGCCGTCTTCCTTGTCGCGGAACGTGTCGTACATCCCGGGTGCCTCGTCGAGGCCGACATGGTGCGTCACGAGGTCTTCGACACCCAGCGGGTCGTCGGGGTTCTCGACGATCGGCAGGAGCGTGTCGATCCAGTCGTGCACGTTGCACTGACCCATCTTCATCGTGAGCTGCTTGTCGAACATCGTCTTGAGCGGCATGGGGTCTGCCGTTCCGGCGTAGACACCGCTCATCGACACGGTTCCGCCGCGGCTCACAGCCTCGATCGACATCATGAGGGCCGAGAGGCGATCGATTCCCGCGGTGTCCATGGCCTTCTTGGCGATCGCATCGGGCAACAGGCCGACGGCTTTCTGGGCGAAGGATGCCGCGTGGTTGCCGTGCGCCTCGAGACCGACGGCGTCGACGACCGAGTCGGGTCCGCGACCATCGGTGAGGTCGCGCAGCTGGGCGAGTGTCTCGTCGGTGAGGTCCATCGTCTCGACACCGTGGCGCTCGGCCATGGCGCGGCGCTCGGGAACGGGGTCGACCGCGATGACGCGGTGCCCGAGGTAGGCGCCGATGCGGCTCACGAACTGACCGACGGGCCCGAGACCCATCACACCGAGCGTGTTGCCGGGCTGGAGGTTGGCGTACTGAACGCCCTGCCACGCGGTGGGGAGGATGTCGCTCAAGAAGAGGTAGCGGTCGTCCGGGAGGTCGGACTGCACCTTCACAGCGTTGAAGTCGGCGAGCGGAACACGCAGGAACTCGGCTTGACCCCCGGGAACGGAGCCGTAGAGCTCGGTGAAACCGTAGAGCGAGGCGCCGGTCTCGGTGTCGCGGTTCTGGGTGGTCTCACACTGCGTGGTGAGGCCGCGCTTGCACATGAAGCAGTGACCGCACGCGATGACGAAGGGGATGACGACGCGGTCGCCGACGGCGAGCTTCGAGACCTCGCTGCCCACCTCGACGACGACACCCATCGGCTCGTGACCGAGGATGTCGCCCTTGTTCAGGAACGGGCCGAGAACGCCGTAGAGGTGCAGGTCGGACCCGCAGATCGCCGTCGAGGTGACCTTGATGATGACGTCTTTGGGGTGCTGGATGAACGGGTCGGTGACCTCGTCGACCTGCACGGTGTTGGTCGATTGCCAGGTGAGAGCTTTCATCGTCCCTGTCTACGCGCGACCACGGCTTAGTGGCAGGGGGTTGCGCTCACGGGTGAGACCTGCGGGGCTCGCCGTGCCCGCGCGGGCTCGGGGGGATTGCGCGACGGGACGGATGCCGCGGGCACGACCCCGCGGCATCCGCTCGTCACCCGACCGGATGTTCGGTCGCGCTGTCGCGTGCTCTCAGATCGCGCGTCGACCGATCGCCGCCGTCCAGCGGCGGTGGGCGAGGAGGCTCACCGCCCCCGCGAGCACGAGCGCGAGCGCGAGACCGGCGAGCGATCCTCCGGCGCTCCCACCGGTGACGGCGAGAGTCTCGGCTCCTGCTGCCGCCGAGGCGGACGCCACGGATGCCGCGGACGACGTCGTCGCGATCGAACCGTCGGCCCGGGCGGTCGTCGAGATCCCGGCGACACTGCTGTCACCGCTCCCGTCGACCGTGTCGATCGAGTCACCGGGCGGGGTGATCGGGTCGGTCGGAACCGTCGGGTCCGTCGGAACCGTCGGGTCCGTGGGGTCCGTGGGGTCCGTCGGAACCGTGGGGTCCGTGGGGTCGATCGGGTCGGTGGGGCTTCCCGGGGTGACCGGCACCGTCGAGCTGTCGCCGATGATCGTCACGGCATTGCCACCGAGGGTGATCGGAAGGTCGATGCTCGGAACGATCTGCGTTCCCCCCGCGATGCTGTCGCTTCCGTCGGTCGTGCCCGTCGCGGTGCCGCCGTCAGTAGCTCCGCCATCCGTGCCCGGCGCGGTCGCCGAACCCGAGGTCGAGCTCGCGTCACCGATGACCGTGATCGCGTTGCCACCGAGATCGATCGGAGCAGACACGTCGGGGATCACCTGGGTGCCCCCGGCGATGCTGTCGCTCCCATCGGTCGTGCCTCCCGCTGTCGCGTCCTCCGCAGCGGGGGCCTCCGCCGGAACCCCGCCGGCGTCCGCGCTGCGCGTGGACGTCGCGTCGCCGAGCACACTGACGGCATTGCCGCTCGCCTCGAGCGGGATGTCGATGCTCGTCACGGCCTGGGTTCCGCCGAGCACCGAATCCGCACCGTCCGTCACCGGTGCGGAGGCGGGTGCCTCCACGGGTGCCGGGGTCGCCGCTGGCGCCGCACTCGAGGTGGCGTCGCCGACGACACTGATCGCGTTGCCTGTCGCCTCGACGGGCGCGACCACATCCGCGACCACCTGGGTGCCGGAGCCGACGCCGTCTTCGCCGGACGTGGTGGCCCCCGCGGGTGCGGGAGTCACGGCGGGCTCGGAAGCTGCCGGTGCCGGGGTCTCGGATGTGGCGTCGCCGATCACGCTCACGGCCGAGCCGACGATCGACAAGGGAGCCGAGATGGCGGCGTCTACCTGGGTTCCGGAGAGGATCCCGTCTTCTCCCGACGTGTCGGCGGCGTTGGCCGCGGTCGCTCCCAGCAGGGAGAGACCTCCGACGAAGAGGGCGCAATAGAGCCCTTTAGTCACTGCATTCTTCATTGTCCTGATCCTTCGTATGAGTGATGGTGCGCCGTCCGGAGTGGAGGCGCCGGGGTTCATCTGCCACCGAATGGTGACGAGAACCCCCATCAATCAGGCGAGGAACCGGGGTCGGGCGAGAGCGAGGCGGGAACGGCGTCGTCCGACGCCGTCGCCGCACTCGAGAGAAGGTGGGTTTCGACAGCGAAGGGGTCGAGAGCTCCGATCACGGTCGCAGTCGCGTTCACGGACGCCGCGGACGTCGTCGAGGCACCGCCGGTCGGTGCCCCGGGAACGTCGTGCCCGACGGTGCCGACAGGGTTTACGACGACCCGGTCGGTGTAGACGACGACGGATGTCTCGGACCTCGTGTGGGCCGCCGTGACGGGTGATCCGGGCGAGCCGGCCCCGAGCGTATCCGCGCGTTCCCGGGACGACACGGGTTCTCCGCGCGCGGGCGCGCCCGCCTCGAAGGCGGCGGCGTTCACCGATCCTCCGGAGCTGTCACTCACGGGCGGAGGATTTCTGGCCACGACCGGGGATAGCGGTGGCGCAGACGGTGGTGATCCGAAGACCGGGTCGACGACGGGACCGACGATGGGGCCGACAACAGGATCGACGACGCTGTCGACGATGGGGCGCACGATCGGCTCGATCGCCGCATCCACACCGACGCCGAGGGAGTCGAGCCCCGGGAGAGTGGCGTCGAGCGTAGCCCCGACCGTGCCGTCGACGATCCTCCCGGTCGACCCGAGCGCCCAGTCGACGGCTCCGGTGAGCGGAGAGACGACGGTGTCGAGTTGGGTCGGCGCCACGAGCGGCAGCCCTGTGACCGCGTCGCCGGTCGATCCGACGAGGCCAGCGGAGAGTACGTCTTCAGCGACGACGTCCCCGGCGACGTCTCCAGCGACGTCTACAGCATCCGTGACCTCCGCCACGATGGGCGAGACGACCCCCGCCGGCTCCCCGCCGGTCGCAGCCGACTCGGTTACCGCGGGTCGAGCGGGTGCGGGCTCGGCGTGCACCGGGGCGGGAGCAGTGGGGGCCGCAACCACGGGTGCGGACGCGACGGGTGCAGGAGGGACAGGCACGGGAGCGGTAGGCGCCGGCGGGGCGGCGGGTGCGGGAGCCGGCGGAGCGACCTTCGTGACGACCGCGTGGACGGTCCGGTCCACCGTGCGATCCACGGTCTCGGTCACGGTCTTCACGGGTGCGCCGACCGAACCGACGGTGCCGGCCACCGTGCCGCTCACGGTGTCGTCCACGACGGAGGCGTGGCCCCCGATCAACGAGCGTTCGTCGCCCTCGGCCGCCGAAGCGGAGAGGGTCGACCCGAATGCGATCCATCCGAGGGCGACGAGCGTCGCCAACAGGCACACGCGCAGGAGCCTGGAGATCGAGTACCCCATCGATCCGGCCACTGCTATCACCCCCCGGTAATGTGTGCCTGCTTCAACGATAATCACGACATTTTCCGGATGTCTAGCAGCTCGCGAAGATGTACCCCGGTGATGACGCGAGGGCTCGGCCCGGCGCATCGGCAATAAAAGCGTGTCCGTGGTCGTTGACCACGACGAAACCGAGAAGGATGGACCCATGACCGAAACAACGTCTCCCGAAGACCAGCTCGCGCTCTACCGCCGTCGCCGCGAGGAGTCCGTCGTGCAGCCGAAAGGCAATCTCGCCCTCGTGAACACGCAGTGGGTCGACGCCCAGCAGCCCGTCTACGGAGTGCCCGGCGTCTGGTCGCCGCTCCCGGCCGGCGAATCGGGTCTCCGCGTCGTCGCGAACGCGAGCGACGGCATCCGCGTCGACGGCGCACTCGTCGACGGTGAGGCCGTCGTGGCGGGCAAAGACTCGGTGTCGCCCGGCGAGATCGTCTTCAGTGACACCGTCACGGGTTTCGTCATCGCCGGCGAGGACGGTGCCTATGCGCTCCGCGTGTGGGATGCGGCCTCGGAGGGCATTCGCGACTTCGGCTCGATCGACGCGTTCCCCTACAACCCCGAGTGGGTGATCACGGCGTCGTGGATCGAGATCGAGGGGGGATCCACCGTCGGCATCGAGCATCTGAAAGACGAGGGCAAGCCTCGCGACAAGGTCGTGCCAGGCGAGATCCGTTTCACGAAGGACGGCGTCGACTACAACCTCGCCGCGTTCAAAGAGGGTCGCGCGCTCCTGCTCGTCTTCGCC
Organism: Marisediminicola sp. LYQ85; assembly: GCF_046600695.1. NCBI lineage: Bacteria > Bacillati > Actinomycetota > Actinomycetes > Micrococcales > Microbacteriaceae > Marisediminicola > Marisediminicola sp. LYQ85. The sequence continues at coordinate 1,072,046 of NZ_JBKIWO010000001.1, read as the reverse complement.
GACTCGACCAACGGTGACTCGACCTACAGCGTCGGGCGCTTTCTCATGGTCGCGCCCTCACCCGACGGGTCGATCACTCTCGACTTCAACCGTGCATACCTGCCGCCGTGCGCCTTCAGCTACAACTTCAACTGCCCGCTTCCGCCGAAGCAGAATCGATTCTCGGTGCCGATCGAAGCGGGCGAGAAGAACGTGCTCAACACCGCGGGGGCTCTCCTCCACTAGTCCACGGTCGAGGCCCCGGTGCTCGGGGCCGGCGGTGGCCGAGGGCAGTGGTGCCCGGGGTCGGTGGTGGCGACGAGAATGAGAGCATGTACGCCGTTCTCACACGCCAGGGCGGCGAGACGACGATCCAGGAGCTCGACGACACCGGTGCGGTGCGCGGTGCCGCGCGCGCCGTCGACGATCTGCCGGCGGAGGTGCGGCGCCTCGCACCCGACCGTCCGCGCTGGGTCTGGTCCGATACGGCCGTGTGGTACCCGCCGCTCCTGAGGGCGGGTGTGCGCGTCGAGCGCTGCGTCGACGTGCGGCTCTCGCACGCGATCATCCGTCGCTCCCGACTGACCTCGTCGTCGCCCGTCGCGACGGCACCCGAGGGCGTCTGGGATGAAACCGTGCGCGACATCCCTGTGGCCGCCGAGGGCCTCTTCGCACTCGACGACCTCGAGCACGTGCCGCGGCGCGGTGCCTCTCAGCGCGGAGAACTCGACACCCTCGAGGAGTTTCTGCGCCAGCGCGACGCCGTCGCGACGTCTTCCGAGCCCGCGAGACTCGGGCTGCTCCTCGCCGCGGAATCGGCTGGGGCCCTCGTTGCGGCCGAGATCCACCACGTGGGACTGCCGTGGAGTGTCGAGGTGCACGATCGGCTGCTCGTCGAGAACCTGGGATCCCGCCCCGCGCGCGAGGGCGATCGCCCGAGCGCCATGCACGCTGTCGCTGCCGACGTGCGCGCGGCCCTGGATGCTCCCGGCCTCAACGTCGATTCCCCCGTCGACCTCCTCGCCGCACTCGGTCGTGTCGGTATCACCGCGGGGTCGACGAGATCGTGGGAGCTCGAGAAGCTCACCCACCCCGCCATCGGGCCCATCCTCGAGTACAAGAGGCTCGCTCGGCTGTGGACGGCGAGCGGGTGGGCCTGGCTCGACACCAACGTCGTCGACGGGCGCTTCCACCCCGAGTATGTTCCCGGTGGTGTCGTGACGGGCCGGTGGTCGAGCAAGGGCGGCGGGGGAGCGTTGCAATTGCCGAAGGCGGTGCGCAGCGCCGTCGTGGCCGACCCGGGGTGGACCCTCGTGGTCGCGGATGCGGCGCAACTCGAGCCGCGGATTCTCGCGGCGCTCGCGTCGGACCGCGGGATGGTCGAGGCCGGATCGAGCGGCGACCTCTACGCGGGGATCGTCGCGAGCGGTGCCGTGGCGTCGCGGGAACACGCGAAGGTCGCGATGCTCGGGGCGATGTACGGCGCAACCTCGGGCGATGCCGGGCGCCTCCTGCCGAGGCTCGCGGAGCGATACCCGCGCGCGATCGGCTTCGTCGAAGCCGCGGCGAGGGCCGGTGAGCGCGGGGAGGTCGTGTCGACGCACTTGGGCCGCACGTCCCCGCCCGGTGACGGTGTCGGCTACGACGAGACCGCGACACCGGCGGATGCCGAGCGAGCACGTTCCCGCGCCAAAGCGTGGGGCCGGTTCACGCGCAACTTCGTCGTTCAGGGCACCGCGGCCGAATGGGCGCTGTGCTGGATGGCGGGTCTGAGAACCCGTCTGCGAGCCCTCGGGGGCGACACCGACCTCGAGCGCGAACCTCACCTCGCGTTCTTCCTGCACGACGAGGTCGTCGTGCACTGCCCTCGCGACCTCGCTGACGAGGTCGAACGGGCTATCCGCGAGGCTGCGGCGGATGCCGGGCGGTTGCTGTTCGGCGATCTTCCGGTGACGTTCCCCGTGACCGTCGCCGCCGTCGACGATTATGCGAAGGCGAAGTGATCGGCGCTAGGACGCGCCCGGCTCGTCGTGCGGCCGGCGCCCCCGGCGAGGCTTGACCGTCGAGAGCGCTCGCGCGGTCGTGCCCGCCGGGAGCCGATCGGAGACGGCCGCGAGCCACTCGAGCGCGGCCCGGGCGTGCGCCGCCCGCGCGTCGGATGCCCAGCCGGCGATCGTCGTCTCGCGACCACTGTCGACCGCGTCCTCGCGCGCGGCGTCGAGCTCGGCCGACCAACGCACCCGGTAGTCGCGAGTGAGTCGCTCCGTGGCGACAGGGTCGACCGTCGCGCCCACGAGAATCTGATCGAGCATCTCCGACCACTCGGGCACTCCGCCCGCGAGGGGAGTGCGGAGCCACCGGTCGGCAGTCGAACGCCCCTCGGGGGTGAGCCGATGCAGAGGCAGCCCGTCGTGCGTGCGACCGCCCGACTCGATGAGTCCGGCTCGGCCCAAGCGTTCGAGTGTCGCGTAGATCTGGCCGGGATTCACGGTTCCGCGGTGCGGGCTCCGCGCGGCGAGTTCGGCGTGCAACTGCAGTCCGTACGCTGGACCGAGGGTGAGGATCGCGAGGAGCCCGTCTCGAACCGACACTGTGCTCCCCACTGTCAAATCTATACTCAGTATAGAACGCCTCCGGGTGGTGCCGATTTCCCGGCCTAATCACAGTGTTGTGATTCGCCGGGACCATCCCTCATAATGAGACCGACGGCACGCCGTCTCAATTGAATAATGCACCGAGATTCGTTCACCAGGTCGATGGGGAAGTCGCACCTAACCGAACGGAGTCATCGTGGCTGCTGCAACTGCTCGTGGAGTGCTTTTCGTGCACTCTGCTCCTCGCGCGCTCGCACCCCACATCGAGTGGGCTGCCGGTCGCGCTCTTGATCGAGCCGTCAACTTCGAGTGGACCGATCAGCCCGTGCTCAAGGGTGCCCTTCGCGCGGAGTTCTACTGGGAGGGTGCGCCGGGCACCGGGGCGGTCCTCGCGTCGGCCCTCCGCGGCTGGGAGCACTTGCGCTTCGAGGTGACGGAAGACGCCGGCTTCGGTTCCGACGGTGGCCGCTGGCTGCACACGCCCGACCTGGGCATCTTCTTCGCGCAGACCGACACGGTCGGCAACGTCGTCATCCCCGAGGATCGCGTCCGCTACGCGATGGAGATCGCCGGCTCGAATGCGCTCGAACTGCACAGGGAGCTGCGACTCGCCCTCGGCCAGGCCTGGGACGACGAACTCGAGGCCTTCCGTCACGCGAGCGACTCGAGCCAGGTGGTCTGGCTGCACAAGGTCGGCTGAGGCTCACCCTTTCTCCCGTCGGACCGGATCGAGGCGCCCGGATCACCGCACGTCGTCAGACCGGACGGTGGCCGTTCCGCACCCGGGTCGCGAGAGATGCGAAGGACTCCGCATAGCTCTCGGGCAGGAACTGCTCACCGTCTTGCGCTGCCCCGCGGGAGAGTTGCTCGATGAGGCCCGGGGTCTGCACGAGGTCGACGATCGCGGCCGTGAGCCCCGCGACATCCGGTGACGGCGCGAGGTGTCCCGCGTGCAGCAGCCCCTCGCGCAACTTCGGGTCGCAGTAGAGGATGCCTCGCTGTCGGCTCACGGCCTCCGCGATGGTCATCGGCTGATTGTCGAACCCGACCGACGTGAGCACGACGATCGACGTGGTGTTCATGAGCTCGAGCACCCTCTCGTGGTCGAGTGCTCCGTGCACGTGCACGAGCGGGTGACCCTCGACGAGCTTCTCGAGCGCGGCGCGGTCGCTTCCGTCTCCGACGAAGTCCACGCTGAAGCCGCCCCCCGTGATCTCGAGGGCGCGCACGGCTGCTTCGGCGAACGGCAACGGCCTCTTGATCGGTTCGCATCGCGCGACCCAGAGAAAGCGCGGTTCACGATCTGCTCCGAGCGCATCCACGGGGGTGGTGGGTGAAGTGATCGGGTTCGGCACGACGTCGATCGCGGTCTCGACGCGCGCATCCGCGAGGTCTCGCGCCTGGTGTGCCGACGGCGAGATCACCGCGTCGACTCGACGCGCCATCCCGAGGGTGAGGTTTCTCAGGAGGTTGTCGATCGGGCGCGGGGACAGCGCGGACGCCGGGATCTCTGCTCGAGTGATGCGCTCGAGCGACCGCCGGAGCAGCGGCTCGACGAGCCGGTGCCACCAGGGACCGTCGCTCGCCCAGTAGAACGTGTGCACCGTGTGGACGACCGGGATCCCGAGCTCCCGCGCGACGTCGACGGCTGCGTGGGCGAGACCGAACTCGGTCTGCACGTGCACGACGTCGACAGCGCGCTCGCGAAAGGCGGCGCGCAGGGTCGCTCGCGTCCGCGAGCTGTTGACGATGACGGGGAGTTCGAGACCCGGGAGTGTCGCGACCGGAGCGAGCCTCACCTCGTGGAGCGCGTGGCTCACCCGCGGCCGGGAGAACCTCGACGCCGAGATCATGACGACCTCGTGGCCCGCCGCGGTGAGCGCGAGCTCCTGCTGGCGCATCGACGTCTGCGCCCCGCCGACGAAGTCGAGGAAGTAGTCGCAGACGATGGCGATCCTCATCGCCGTGGGAGCGGGCGTCACACGCTGCGGAACGCCGCTACCGCGTTGTGCCCGCCGAAACCGAACGAGTTGCTGATCGCGAGGATGGGGTCGGCGCCGAGGTCGCGTGGCGTCGTCACGACGTCGAGCGGGATCTCGGGATCCTGGTTGTCGAGGTTGATCGTCGGCGGAGCCGTGCGGTGGTGGAGCGCGAGGATAGTGAAGATGGCTTCGAGGGCGCCGGTTCCCCCGAGGAGGTGGCCCGTCGCTCCCTTGGTCGCGGAGACTGCGACGGAGTCGAGGTGGTCTCCGAAGACCCTCTTCATCGCGTTGTATTCGGCGATGTCGCCGACGGGGGTGCTCGTTGCGTGCGCGTTGACGTGGAGAACGTCGGTGATCGAGGCATCCGCTTGATCGAGCGCCGCGAGCATCGCCCGGGCGGCGCCCGAACCCTCGGGGTCGGGAGCGGTGATGTGGTAAGAGTCGCTCGTCACCGATCCACCCGCGAGCTCGGCGTAGATGCGTGCCCCTCGAGCGAGCGCGTGCTCCTCGGTCTCGAGCACGATCGCTCCGGCACCCTCGCCGAGCACGAAGCCGTCGCGGTCGACGTCGTAGGGGCGTGACGCGGTCGCAGGGGAGTCGTTGCGCTTCGACAGGGCCTGCATAGCCGCGAACGAGGCGATCGGAAGCGGATGAATGGCCGCCTCCGTTCCACCCGCGATGACGACGTCGGCGAGCCCGGCCTGCAGGTGCGCGTAGGCGTTGGCGATCGACTCGGTGCTCGAGGCGCACGCCGACACGACGGTGCGTGCCCCACCGCGAGCCGACAGGCTCATGCTGATGGCTGCGGCTGGCCCGTTGGGCATGAGCATGGGGACCGTCATGGGCAGAACACGGCGGGCGCCGCGCTCACGCAGGGTGTCCCACGCGTCGACGAGAGTCCAGATGCCACCGATACCGGTCGCATAGTCGACGGCGATGCGCGCGGGGTCGACATCCGGGGCCCCCGCGTCGGCCCACGCCTCGCGAGCCGCGATCACGGCGAACTGGCTGCCGGGATCGAGCCTCTTGGTCTCCTGCCGCGTCAGGATGTCGGCGGCCGGCACCTTCGCTTGCGCCGCGAAGGTGATGGGGAGGTCGTACTTCGACACCCACTCCTGCTCGAGCGGGCGTGCACCCGACTCACCCGCGAGAAGGGCGGTCCAAGTGTCGGCGACCGAGCCACCGAGGGGGGAGGTCGTGCCGAGGCCGGTGACGACGATCTTCTTGGGGCTCATGTCTGGTTTCCTTCGGTGGTGCTGTGCTCGTGCGGCCGAGGTGAGCGGATGTTCCCTCCCCGGCCACACAGGCGGTGGTCCTGTGCGCGGAGGTGTCAGCCCTGGGCGTTGGTGATGAACGTCACGGCATCGCCGACGGTCTTGAGGTTCTTGACCTCTTCGTCGGGGATCTTGACGTCGAACTTCTCTTCGGCGTTGACGACAATGGTCATCATCGAGATCGAGTCGATGTCGAGGTCGTCGGTGAACGACTTGTCGAGTTCGACCGAGTCCGTCGCAATGCCGGTTTCGTCGTTGATGAGCTCGGCGAGGCCGGACAGAACTTCTTCGGTGGACAGTGCCATTGTGTTATCTCCTTGGTGGGGTGTCGTGTGACCGGGGTCAAGTCTAGGGAAGAACGATCACCTGGGCGCCGAAGACGAGGCCGGCGCCGAAACCGATCTGCAGGGCGAGGCCGCCGCTGAGCTCGGGGTGTTCGTCGAGGAGCCGGTGGGTCGCGAGGGGGATCGACGCGGCCGAGGTGTTTCCGGTCGTCGCGATGTCGCGCGCGATCATGACGCTCTCGGGCAGGCCGAGCTGCTTGGCGAACTCGTCGATGATGCGCATGTTCGCCTGGTGGGGGATGAACGCGGCGAGGTCGTCGGCGGTGATCCCCGCAGCCTCGAGCGCGCGGGCAGCGACTTTCGCCATGTCCCAGACCGCCCAGCGGAAGACCGTCTGACCCTCTTGGCGCAGGGTCGGCCACTCGGCCTCCCCGTCTCGGAACTCGGTGAGCGTCGCGTTCATGCCGACGGCGTCCGCTTTCGAACCGTCGGACCCCCACACGGGCGCCGCGATCCCCGGGCTGTCGCTCGGGCCGATGACGACGGCTCCCGCGCCGTCCGCGAGCAGGAACGAGATCGACCTGTCGGTCGGATCGACGATGTCGGAGAGCTTCTCGGCACCGATGACGAGCGCATTGTGTGCCGCACCGGAGCGGATGAGCGCGTCCGCTTGCGTCACGGCGTAGCTGAACCCGGCGCACGCGGCATTCGCGTCGTACGCCGCGGCCGGGTTCGCCCCGACCCGATCGGCCACGACCGCGGCCATCGACGGGGTCTGTCGCACGTTGCTGATGGTCGCGACGATGACGAGGTCGATCGCGCTCGCGTCGACACCCGATTTCTCGATCGCTTCGAGGGCCGCCTCGGTCGCGAGGTCGGTCGCGCTCACCTCTGCCGAGGCACGCGTGCGCGTGATGATCCCGGTGCGCTGCTGGATCCACTCGTCGCTCGAATCGATCGGGCCGATGAGGGCCGCGTTGTCGACGACGACGTCGCCGCGCGCGGCGCCGTAGCTGTAGATACGGGTGAATTGCGCCCCGGAGGACTGGGTGAGAGTCGCCATGATCACGAGTTCCTGTCGATGAGGTCGAATGCTGCGGGGAGATCGTCCGGCGTCTTGACCGCGACCGCGGGGACTCCGCGCAGACCGCGCTTCGCGAGTCCCGTGAGCGCGCCGGCCGGGGCGAGTTCGATGAGCCCGGTCACGCCCGCCGCCGAGAGCGATTCCATGGTGCGGTCCCACCGCACGGGCGAGCTCACCTGACCGACGAGGAGGTCGACGAAGCGAGCTCCACTCGAGACGGCGGACCCGTCGCTGTTCGACCAGAGGGTCATGATCGGATCATGAGCGTCGAGCGTCGACGCGACGGCGGCGAGTCGGTCGACCGCAGGGCGCATGTAGTCGGTGTGGAACGCTCCTGCGACCTGCAGGGGAATCACTCGCGCTCCCGTGGGCGGCTCGGAGCGCAACGCCTCGAGGGCGTCGGTCGCGCCCGCGACCACGATCTGGCCCCCGCCATTGAAGTTGGCGGGGTGGAGCCCGTGGCGGTCGAGCGCGGCGAGCAACTCGCCTTCGTCTGCTCCGACGACCGCGCTCATGCCGGTCGACGTGACAGCGGCCGCGTCGGCCATGGCCGTGCCACGGGTGTGCACGAGCGTCATGGCATCGGTGAGGCTGAGCACACCCGACACGGCCGCAGCGGTCACTTCTCCGACCGAGTGACCGGCGGCACCCGACACGCGCTCGCGCCGTCCGTCGGCGAGGAGGACGCTTGAGGCGAGCAGCCCCGCCGCGACGATGAGGGGCTGAGCGACTGCCGTGTCGCGGATGGTGTCGGCGTCGGACACCGTGCCATGGGCCACGAGGTCGACCCCGATCGCGTCGGACATCCCCTCGAGCTGATCACGGAAGACGGTTTCGGTGAGCCAGGGGCTCAGAAACCCGGGGGTCTGCGAGCCTTGGCCGGGGCAGAGAACGACGATCATCCGACTATCCTCGCAAGGATCGTCGCTCGAGGCCTGTAGCGACTCCACCAGAAACCTCGAGAAGCGTTGTCTGAATCCGCAGCGGAGCCCGCATCGACACGGTCACCGGCGACGCCGTCGCGGTGCGGTGTCGGGTTCCGCTATGGAGCCCAGGATGAGTGCGGCTTGCAGGATGAGCGACTCGCGCGCGCCGGTGGCATCCCACCCGATCACCTCCGAGACACGCTTGAGGCGATAGCGCACCGTGTTCGGGTGCACGAACATCTCGCGCGCCGTCGCTTCCAGCGAGCGACCATTGTCGAGATAGCACCACAGCGTCGCGAGCAGTTCGGTCGAGTGTGCCTGCAGGGGCCGGTAGATCTTGTTGATGAGGGTCGACCGCGCGAGCGCGTCGCCCGCGAGTGCCCGTTCGGGCAGCAAGTCGTCGGCGAGGGCGGGTCGCGGTGCGTTGCGCCACGACCGGGCGACGGCGAACCCCGCAAGAGCAGCCTTGGCGCTGCGGGACGCGTCGACGAGGCTCGACACCTCGTGGCCGAGCACGAGGTGACCTTCGCCGAAGCCGGGCTCGAGCGCTTTCGCGATGTCGACGAAGGGCACGAGGGGCGTCTCGGTCGACACTTCCCCCTCGCCGGGGGTCGGGTGTGCTCGGCCGATCACGAGAACGAGCCTGTTGCCCTGCACTCCGATGAGCACGTCGGCGTCGAGGTGACGCGCGGTCCGCCTCAGCATGTCGACGTCGAGCATGACCGGTGCCGTGCCGACGAGCACCGAGACCTCGCCGTGGCCGTGCCACCCGAGGGCGGCGATCCTCGACGGCAACTCGTCGTCGTATTCGCCCGAGAGGATCGAGTCGACGACGAGCGCTTCGAGCCGCGCATCCCACAGGCCCCGCGCTTCGGCCGCCCGGGCGTAGACGTCCGCGGCGGCGAAGGCGATCTCCCGTGAGTAGAGAAGGATCGCCTCGCGAAGCGACTCGTCCCTCGCCTTGATCCGGTCTTCGACGACCTCGACCGTGACTTTGATGAGCTGCAGGGTCTGGGTGAGGCTCACCGACCGCAGCAGCTCGCGTGGCGCGGCGCCGAAGACGTCCGCGGCGATCCACGGGGTCGACGTGGGGTCGTCGAACCAGTGGATGAACGACGTGATACCGGCTTGCGCCACGAGCCCGACCGCCGACCGCCTCCCCGGCGGCATGTCGCCATACCAGGGAAGCGTGTCGTCGAGTCGTTTGAGTGTCGCGCTCGCGAGCTCACCCGAGATCGTCTTGAGCCACGCGAGTGTCTGCTCCTTGGAGGGAGCCTTCTTCGCCGTCGTCACGCGCCGAGACCTCGGTCGGGTGTCAGCTCTCGCCGCCGGTGTTACCCGACGTGCCCGCCTTCACATCGTGGAGGCGGTACTTGTCGATCGCCTGCTGCGGCACGCTCGGGTCCATCTCGCCGCGGGCGACGAGCGACTCGAGGGTGCGGACGACGAGCGACGGACCGTCGATCTTGAAATAGCGCCGGGCGGCGGCACGCGTGTCGGAGAAGCCGAAGTTGTCGGCTCCGAGCGTCGCGTAGTCACCCGGAACGAACTCGCGGATCATGTCGGGAACGGCGTGCATGAAGTCCGTCACGGCGACGAACGGACCGTGCGCGTCGGCGAGCTTGCGCGTGACGAACGGAACGTGCTTCTCCTCGTCGGGGTTCAAGAAGTTGTGCTCGTTGGCGGCGATGCCGTCGCGACGCAGCTCGGTCCACGAGGTGACCGACCAGACATCCGCCGAGATGCCCCAGTCGTCGGCGAGCAGCTGCTGCGCCTCGAGAGCCCACGGAACGGCGACACCGGATGCGAGCAACTGGGCCTTCGTGCCCTCGCGGTCGGACGTCTTGAGGCGGTAGATGCCGCCGAGCACGCCTTCGACATCGAGGTTCTCGGGTTCCGCCGGCTGCACGATCGGCTCGTTGTACACCGTGAGGTAGTACATGACGTTCGGATCGGCGTGCTCGCCGCCGTACATCCGCTCGAGCCCGGCCTTCATGATGTGGCCGATTTCGTAGCCGTATGCGGGGTCGTACGAGACGACCGCGGGGTTCGTCGCGGCGAGCACGAGAGAGTGCCCGTCGGCGTGCTGCAGGCCTTCACCCGTGAGGGTTGTGCGGCCCGCGGTCGCGCCGATGATGAACCCGCGCGCCATCTGATCGCCCGCAGCCCACATGGCGTCGCCCGTGCGCTGGAAGCCGAACATCGAGTAGAAGACGTAGACGGGCACGAGCGCTTCGCCGTGGGTCGAGTACGACGTGCCGGCCGCGGTGAACGCCGCGAAGGCGCCCGCCTCGTTGATGCCCACGTGGAGGATCTGACCCTGCGGGCTCTCCTTGTAGGCGAGCAACTGCTGACGGTCGACCGAGGTGTACTGCTGTCCCTGCGGGTTGTAGATCTTCGACGTCGGGAAGTACGCGTCCATACCGAAGGTGCGCGCCTCGTCGGGGATGATCGGCACGATGCGGTGTCCGAAGTCCTTCGATCGCAGCAGGTCTTTGAGCAGTCGGGCGAACGCCATCGTCGTGGCGATCTCCTGCTTGCCGGAACCCTTCTTGACGACGTCGTACGTCGAGTGCTCGGGGAGGTTGACCTGCGTGTACTTCGAGCGTCGCTCCGGCACGTAGCCACCGAGGGCCTGGCGGCGCTCGTGGAGGTACTGGATCGCTTCGTCGTCGTTGCCCGGGTGGTAGTACGGAGGCAGGTACGGGTCTTCTTCGAGCTTCGCGTCGGTGATGGGGATGCGCATCTCGTCGCGGAACTGCTTGAGGTTGTCGAGAGTGAGCTTCTTCATCTGGTGGGTCGCGTTGCGTCCCTCGAACGACGGTCCGAGGCCGTACCCCTTGACCGTCTTCGCGAGGATCACGGTCGGCTGGCCCTTGTGCTCCTGGGCGGCCTTGAACGCCGCGTAGACCTTGCGGTAGTCGTGTCCTCCGCGCTTGAGGTTCCACACGTCGTCGTCGGAGTAGTCCTTGACGAGCTCGAGCGCGCGCGGGTCACGACCGAAGAAGTTCTCGCGCACGTAGGCGCCGCTCTCGGCCTTGTAGGTCTGGTAGTCGCCATCGGGGGTGCGGTTCATGAGGTCGCGCAGTGCACCCTCGCTGTCGCGAGCGAGCAGGTCGTCCCACTCGCGGCCCCAGATGACCTTGATGACGTTCCAGCCGGCGCCGCGGAAGAAGCTCTCGAGCTCCTGGATGATCTTGCCGTTACCGCGAACCGGGCCGTCGAGGCGCTGGAGGTTGCAGTTGATGACGAAGTTGAGGTTGTCGAGACTGTCGTTCGCCGCGAGCTGGAGCGCACCGCGGCTCTCGACCTCGTCCATCTCGCCGTCGCCGAGGAACGCCCAGACCTGCTGGTCGCTCGCGTCGGCGATGCCGCGGTCGGTGAGGTACTTGTTCGACTGCGCCTGGTAGATCGCGTTGATCGGGCCGAGACCCATCGACACCGTCGGAAACTGCCAGAAGTCCTTCATGAGGCGCGGGTGCGGGTACGACGACAGCCCACCGGCGTCGTGCGACTTCTCCTGGCGGAAGCCGTCGAGCTGGTCGGTGCTCAGGCGTCCCTCGAGGAACGCGCGGGCGTACATGCCGGGGGAGGCGTGACCCTGGTAGAAAATCTGGTCTCCACCGCCGGCGTGGTGCTGGCCGCGGAAGAAGTGGTTGTGGCCGACCTCGTAGAGGGCGGCAGACGACGCGTACGTCGAGATGTGGCCACCGACACCGATGCCGGGGCGCTGCGCGCGGTGCACCGTGATCGCCGCGTTCCAGCGGATCCACGCGCGGTAGCGCCGTTCGACATCCTCGTCACCGGGGAAGTCGGGCTCGTCGTCGGCCGCGATCGTGTTGAGGTAGTCGGTCGTCGGCACCATCGGAACACCGAGGTGCAGCTCCTTCGACCGCTTGAGCAGCGACAGCATGATCTCGCGTCCGCGCTCGTGCCCCTGAACCGCCACGAGGGCGTCCAAGGATTCCTGCCACTCGGCAGTCTCTTCCGGATCGGAATCGATGTTGTTGACCGAATACGGATCCTGGTCGTTGACCGTCACCCTTGACCTCGCTCTGTTCGCGTGTTCTTCGTGATTGTTGGAGCACTTCGACGACCGCCGGGATTGTCCGGTCGCGCGTCAAAGCCTCGTCGATTCTAGTTGCACGAGTCTGAGCGCCATCCCCGTTCCGCTGTCAGCGGTCTGTCGCGAGGGGCGTTGCCCCGACTGGTATTGTTTCGCCAACGTCACCGCAGCGCTCCGCCGCCGCAGTCACGGGCCTTTAGCTCAGTTGGTAGAGCGCCACGTTTACACCGTGGATGTCATCGGTTCGAGCCCGGTAGGGCCCACTCTCACGCGGGTCACGATGCGCGCCCGAGCGTCGCCGTCACCCTCGCGTCCACACCGCCGGAGAGCGGCACCGTCGTCTCGGCGCCGCGCGCGCTCACCCGATAGTCGCCGGCGAAACCGCGCACGGGGACGCGACCGTCGGCATCCGTTCGCAGGGTCGTCTGCGGCATCCACCACTCCTCCTTGACGAGCGAGCGGAGGGCGTCGTACGAGGGCTTCGTCGAGCCGTCCGCCCGCACGAAGCCGACGGGAGCGCCGAGCCACGACCCGCTGTCGCTCAAGCCCCAGTAGGTGATCGCCTCGACCGCGGGGTGCGTCATGAGTGAGCGGTAGTGGCGCACGATCTCGTCGGCCTGGCGCTCCTCACCCTCCGGAGTGGAGGGCCAGTGGTCGACCTGGTAGTCGTTGAGGTCGACGATCTCGGGAGGCATGAGGTCGCCCGAGAGGATCGTCGACTCGGTCATGTGCAACGGGAGCCCGAAGCGAGCGAATTTGTCGACGGTCGCGAGCATCGTGTCTTCGCCCCAGTAGCCCTGGTGCATGTGCGTCTGGAGGCCGATCGCGTCGATCTGGATGCCGGCGCCGAGCACCTCGTCGAGGAGGTCCTCGTAGCGCTCCGAGAGATCGAAATCGTTGAGCAGGAGCGTCACCGAGGGGTTCGCCGCCCGCGCCTCCTCGAATGCCAGGCGGATCATCGGGATGCGGCCCAGGTGCTTCGCGAGCTTCGTGATGCCGTTGTCCTCAGCCTCGAAGACGGGCATGATCACGACCTCGTTGATGGCGTCCCACGTGTCGACGAGACCGCGGAAATCGCCGACCTCACGACGGATGCGCTCGCGCTGCACTCGCTCGATCTCGTCGGGTTCGAGCTCGAGCAACCAGGGAGCCGTCACGGTGTGCCACACGAGAGGGTGCCCCTTGAGCGCGACACCGCGGTCGGCGAACCACTGCGCCGTCGCGAGGAGCCTCGCGGTGTCGGGCTTTCCGCGGTCGGGCTCGAAACGGCCCCAGTAGAACGGCAGCGTCGCGGTGTTGAACACGTCGAGCCACAGGTCGGCGAGCCTCGGGAGAAGAGCGATGTCGGCGTCGATCACGCGGCCGGGCACGGGCTCGGTTTCGCCGTTCGCGAGCGGGATGAAATCGAACCCGATGTTGCCGAAGGCGAACGCGTGGCCCGACTGCTCGACGACGACATCCGTGTCGGCGAGCGGTGTGCCGTCGGGGGAGACGACGGTGACGGTCGCGTCGACGACGCGATGCCGGACGGAGTCGTCGAAAGGGGGGAAGGATGCAGCCACGGGGCCTCCTCGTCGAGGTGGAGTTCGCCGCCGTCGGCGACACCACGACGCTAGGCGATGTCCGGCCGTGCGGCGGAGGTGACGCGCGGACCGCGGACGTGACAGTCTCGGAGGGGAACGTCGCCGAGAGAACGAGCGGGAGCACATCATGGTCGAGAAAGTCGTCGCCGCGGTCAACGGCGGTCCGGGCAGTCGGGCCGCCCTCGAGTGGGTGATCGCCCGCTCCCACGAGGTGCCGATGTCGCTCGAGATCACGACCGTGGTCGAGACGGGCCCGTGGACGTCGTCGTTCACCGAGGAGCGAGAGATCCCGGCCTACGAGCGGATGCTCGCGACCGCCGCGGCGCTCGTGAGCGAGAACTCTCCGGGCACGAAAGTGCAAACGACGCTCCGTCGCGGGTCGACGCGACACCAGCTCATCCTCGCGTCGGCGGGGGTCGACCTCTTCGTCATCGGAACCCGCGAGTCGACCGGCTACTTCTCCGGAACACTGCGCCAACAGGTCGCGGTGGGCGCGCACTGCCCCGTGATCGTCATCCCCGCCGATTGGACACCGAGCGGCGGGCACGTGGTGGTCGGCGTCGACGACGACGACACGTCGGATGTCGCTCTCGAGTTCGCCGCGGCCGAAGCCGAGCGTCTCGGTTGCACGCTCCACGCCGTGCACGCGTGGCACATCCCGCCCCTCGTGGCGGCGGAGTTCGCCGGTACCGGCACCGACGTCATCACGGGGTTCGAGGCCGCCGAGAGCGAGGTGATCGACCGCGCGGTCGCGAAGATCACGGAGCATCGACCGAACGTCGGGGTGTCGGCGGTCACGAGGGAAGGACCCGCGGCCGCCGTCCTCACCGGCGCCGCGCGGGGAGCTGACCTCCTCGTCGTCGGCACCCACCGGCGCGGCATGCTCCCGGGACTCATCCTCGGCTCGGTCGGACACGACCTGCTCATCAGTCTCCCGTGCCCGGTCGCGATCGTCTCCCACCCCGACGATGTCGCGCTCGACGCGTCTGCGGAGAGCTGAGTCACCGTGTGCGGTCGATTCGTCGTCGCGGGAGAGCACCGCGACCTTCTCGGGCTCTTCGAGATCGAAATCGAGGGGAACGACCTGCCTGAGCCGTCGTGGAATGTGCGACCGACCGACCGCGTTCCCATCGTCGTCGAGTCGCTCGCCGACGGGGGGATGCCGACACGGCGCCTCGAGGGCGCGCGCTGGTCTCTCGTCCCGTCGTTCTCCGACAGCCTCAAGCTGCCGTACCCGACCTTCAACGCGCGCTCGGAGACCGTCGCCGAGAAGCGCGTGTTCGCTCCCTCGGTGGTGGCGCGGCGCGCGATCCTCCCCGCGTCGGGCTACTACGAGTGGAAGACGGTCGGAACCGTCAAGACTCCCCACTACATCTCCGCCCCCAGCGGCCCGCTCGCGTTCGCGGGCCTCTACGCGTGGTGGCGGGACCGCTCGCGAGCAGACGACGACCCCGCTCGCTGGGTTCTCACGGCCACGATCCTCACGACCGCGGCGACCGGCGCGCTCGCCGACATCCACGACCGCACCCCGGTCGTGCTCGATCGCGAGCTCTGGGACGACTGGCTCGACCCGACGATCGTCGGAGACCAGCCCTTCGTCGACGGAGTCGTCGAGGCGTCGGCAGACACTCTCGACGAGCTCGAGATCCGGCGGATCGCGCCGCTCGGCAGCGGCAACGACCCTTCGCTCATCAATCCCCTCTGAACCCCGATCGACCCGGCGCGAGAGGGCGCCACGACCCCGGAGAATGGACCCATGGCAAAGCGCAAGAAAGACCGTCTCTCGGTGACCGGACTCGTGACGACGGTCGCGCGGAGTGTCGCGAGACAGCGATCCCTCAAGAAGGCCCGCGAGCTCGACGGGGCAGAGGCCTCCGAGCCCGAACCGAAGCAGAAAGACACGCGCACCCCGGAGGACATCCGCCGCTCGGTGGAGGTCACGCGCGCCGAACTCGTCGCAACGGTCGCCAAGGTCAAGTACGACCTCGACGTGCCCGCGCGCGCACGGGACGCCCGTGACCGCGTCGCCGCGTCGATCCCGCCCGAGTGGCGAGGGGAGCGTCAGGCCCGCGCGATCGCGACGAGCATCGCGGCGGCCGGGCTCGCGATCGTCACGGGCATCGCCACCGTCGCGGCGCGACGACCGTCCTCGTCGGACACGACCTCCGCGCGCCCTCGATAGACTCGCCGGATGCCCTCGACCGTCGCTTCCGTCAACGCCGTCATCGAGTCGCTCTGGCCCCTCTCCGGCGCGGAATCCTGGGACAATCCGGGCCTCGTCACGGGTGACGCCGACTCGCCGGTCTCGACCGTGCACCTCGCGGTCGACGCGACCGCCGCGACCGTCGACGAAGCCATCGATGCGGGTGCCGACCTCCTCCTCGTGCACCATCCCCTCCTGCTCCGCGGCGTCACGACCGTCGCAAGCGACACCTACAAGGGTGCGTTGCTCAGTCGACTCATCCGGGCGGAGTGCGCCGTCGTCGCGGCCCACACGAACGCGGATGTCGTCGAGACCGGCACCTCGGCGACGCTCGCCGCGCTCCTCGGGCTCCTCGACGCCCGCCCCCTCGTCGCCGGGGAACCGGCCAGTCGCGGGCTCGGCCGGGTCGGCAGGCTCGAGACCCCCCTCACACTGGGCGCGCTCGCGCGTCGGCTCGCCGACATCCTTCCCGCGACGGCGTCGGGTGTGCGCGTGGCAGGCTCTTTCGATCGCGCCGTCGAGACCGTGAGCCTGTGCGGGGGTGCCGGAGACTCGCTCCTGAGCAACCCTGATGTGCTGTCGTCGGACGTCTACATCACCTCCGACCTGCGGCACCACCCGGCGTCCGAGTTCGTCGAGACCGCGCTGCTGTCCGGTGGCCCCGCCCTCATCGACATCTCGCACTGGGCGAGCGAGTGGTTGTGGCTCCTGTCCGCGGCTCGCGAACTGCGCGAGGCCCTCCCCGAGCTCGAAGTGACCGTGAGCGACATCCGCACCGACCCGTGGGACTTCGTCGTCGTGCAATAGCCGCACAGCCTTCGGCGCACGCCCCCTCGACCCCCTAGCGAAAGAACGAGACACCATGGCCCTCACCGCGAGCCCCGACGACCAAGCGCAGCTGTTGACCGTGCAAGCGATCGACACGAAACTGCAGCAGCTCGGACACCGAGCGAAGAACCTCCCCGAGATCGCCGAACTGGCACGACTCGCGGCCGACGCCGAGACACTGCGGCAGCAGCGGGGGAGCGAAGCCGGAAACCTCGAGGATGCACGCACCGAGCTCGCCCGCATCGAATCCGACGTGACCGTCGTCGCCGCGAGGATCACGCGAGACCGGGAGCGCCTCGCGACGTCGTCGTCGGTCAAAGACGTCGCCGGGCTCGAACACGAGATCGAGGGGCTCGAGCGTCGCCGTGGAGAACTCGAAGACATCGAGCTGCAGGTCATGGAGAGGGTCGAACAGCTCGAGAAGTCCCTCGAACTCACGACGGCCGAGCACGCCGACGTTCTCTCGAGAGTGACGACGGTCACGTCGGAGCGCGACGCCGCCCTCGCGGCCCTCGAGTCCGAGCAGCAGCACGCGCAGGCCAATCGCTCCACCCTCGTGCAGAGATTGCCTGCCGACCTCATGGCCCTCTACGAGCGTCAGCGCTCCCGCTACGGCTTCGGCGCGTCGCACCTGCAGGGCGGCGTCTCGGGCGCGAGCGGTGTGCGCTTGCTCGAGAACGAGCTCGCCGAAGTGCGTGCCGCAGCCCCCGACGCCGTGCTCATCTGCCCCGACAGCCAGGCCATCCTCGTGCGCACGGGCGAATCGGGCTTGTGAGCCGCGCGCTAGGCTGACTCTGCGAATGGGCCGACAAGACGGTCGCGTCGCCGCGATTCCCTCTCGAGGGCAAACCGGTGCCGAGGAACGTCCGGGCTCCACAGAGCAGGGCGGTGGGTAACACCCACCCGGGGTAACCCGCGAGAAAGTGCAACAGAAAGCAGACCGCCGCGGCATCCGTGCCGAGGTAAGGGTGAAACGGTGGTGTAAGAGACCACCAGCGGCCCGCGTGATCGGGTCGGCTAGGTAAACCTCGCCCGGAGCAAGGTCATACAGAAGACGCCGAGGCTGCTCGCCGAGTCTTCGGGTAGACCGCTAGAGAGCTGCGGCAACGTAGCTCCGAGATAGATGGCCGTCACCCGCATCGACCGATTGGTCGGGGCGGGGACAGAACCCGGCGTAACAGTCGGCCCATTCGCCTTCTCGCCCGATGATCTCCTCGACGTCGGCTCGCCGGTCCTCGCGGCCTATTTGCCGGCAGCGAGCGCGGCCGCCCCCATGATGCCCGCATTATTGCGCAGTTCCGCGGGAACGATGGGTGTTCGGAGCCGCAGCAGAGGCAGGAACTTCTCGGCGTGCTTCGACACTCCGCCGCCGACGATGAAGAGCTCGGGGTAGAGATACGCCTCGAGCCGCTCGTAGTAGCGCTGCAGTCGGGCAGCCCAGTCCGCCCACGAGAGGTCTTCGCGCTCCTTCGCCGAGTAGGCGGCGCGGGTCTCCCAGTCGATGCCGTCGATCTCGAGGTGTCCGAGCTCGGCGTTCGGCACGAGGTGGCCGCGGTGCACGAGAGCCGTGCCGATGCCCGTGCCGAGAGTCGTGAGGATGACGAGACCCTTGACCTTCTTCGCCGCTCCGAACTTCTGTTCGGCGACACCCGCGGCGTCGGCGTCGTTGATGAAGTGGATGTCGCGAGAGAGCGCCCGCTCGAACAACCGCTCCGCCTCGAGCCCGATCCACGAGTTCGAGACGTTCGCCGCCGACATCGTCACGCCGCCGACGATCGCCGCGGGGAAGCACACGCCGACGGGGGTGTCCTTCTCGAGTCCGCCGAGCTTGTCGACGAGCTGCACGACCGTCTCGACGATCGCGTCGGGCTCGCCGCCCTCGGGAGTCGGCACCTTGATACGGTCGGTCAACAACTCGCCGGACTTCGCGTCGACCACCGCACCCTTGATGCCGGTTCCGCCGATGTCGATGCCCACTGCTGTCGTCGTCATCCGTCCAATCTAATCGCCGTGGGCCCGCGGCCTCGCCGCGCGCTCCGCGGCGCGTACAGTGATGTCGTGCAGCAAGGGTCTCGTCGCGTCGGCGGAGTCGTCCGCCGGGGTTCACGACTTCACCCGGCGCAGATCGTCGTAGCCGGGTTCGCCGGCACCATCCTCATCGGCACGGCCGTGCTCATGCTCCCGAACGCGAGGCTCGGGCCCGGGGGAGCGTCGTTCTTCGAGGCTCTCTTCACCGCGACGTCGGCCGTGTGCGTCACGGGGCTCATCATCGTCGACACCCCCGAATACTGGTCGCTCTTCGGCCAGATCGTCATCCTCCTGCTCATCCAGATCGGCGGGTTCGGCATCATGACGTTCGCCTCGGTCATCGGGCTCGCGGTCGTGCGCAAGATGTCTCTGCGTTCCAAGCTCACCGCGGCAGCCGAGATCAAGAGCATGGGTCTGTCCGACGTCAAGGGACTCGTGCTCGGGGTCGTGCGCATCTCACTCGTCGTCGAACTCGTCGTCGCCGTGCTCCTCGCCGCACGATTCGCTCTCGGCTACGAAGAGCCGCTCGCTCGCGCCATCTGGCTCGGAGTGTTCCACTCGGTGTCGTCGTTCAACAACGCGGGGTTCGCGCTGTTCAGCAACAGCCTCATCCCGTTCGTCGACGACCCCTTCATCTGCCTGCCGATCTGTGCCGCCACGATCCTCGGTGGGCTCGGATTCCCGGTCATCATGCAGTTGCGCAAACACTTCACCTCCCCGATCTCGTGGTCGATGAACACGCGCATCGTCGTGGTCGGCACGATCACCCTCCTGGTCTCGGGCACGGTCTACCTGACCGCCGTCGAGTGGAACAACCCCGCGACCCTCGGCGCACTCACGTGGCCGGCCAAACTGCTCGCGGGTTTCACGCAATCGGTTCAAGCGCGCACCGCCGGGTTCAACAGCATCGACACGAGCATGATGGACCCCGCGAGCTGGCTCGGCACCGACGTGCTCATGTTCATCGGCGGGGGCCCGGCCGGCACAGCCGGGGGCATCAAGATCACGACGTTCGCGGTGCTGTTCTTCATTCTCGTGACCGAGATCCGCGGCGAAGTCGCCGTCAACGTCTTCGGCAAGCGACTCTCCCGCGCGGTGCACCGCCAGGCGATCACGATCATCCTCCTCGCCGTCGGGGTCGTCACGATCTCGACCGTCGCCCTCATGCTCATGAGCGACATCTCGATGGACAGACTCCTCTTCGAGGTCGTCTCGGCCTTCGCGACCGTGGGCCTCTCGACAGGTATCACCGCGCAATTGCCGATCGCCGGACAGATCATCCTCATCCTGCTCATGTTCATCGGCCGGCTCGGCCCCATCACGCTCGCATCCGCTCTCGCGCTCCGGGAGCGCCCCGTGCCATACGAGTTCCCTAAAGAGAGGCCCATCCTTGGCTAAGTTCTCGCTCTTCGGCCACGAACAGCCGAACCGCATCGCCGAAGCCGACTCGGTCGTCGTCATCGGGCTCGGCCGGTTCGGCAGCTCGCTCGCGGTCGAACTCATGGCCAACGGCACCGAGGTCCTCGGCATCGACGGCAACGAGGAGATCGTGCAGAACCACAACGGGCTCCTCACCCACGTGGTGCGTGCCGACTCGACGAAGGAGGCGACCCTGCGGCAACTCTCGGTGCCCGATTTCGACCGCGTCGTGCTGGCGATCGGCGGCGACGTGACGGCGAGTATCCTGACCGCTTCACTTCTGCTCAAACTCGAGATCCCCAACATCTGGGCCAAGGCCGTGAGCGATCAGCACGGTGCCATCCTCGAGCAGCTCGGCATCGGGCACGTGATCTACCCGGAGAAAGACATGGGCAGGCGCGTCGCCCACCTCGTGCGCGGAGCCATGCAGGACTACCTCGAGGTCGGTGACGACTTCGCCCTCGTCAAGATGGCTCCGCCGCAAGACCTCATCGGCGTGCCGCTCGGGCAGTCGAAGGTCCGAGGTGTCTACGGGGTCACCGTCACCGCGTTCTTCCGCCCCGGTGCGGGATGGAGCTACACGACGCTCGACACCGTGCTCGCCGACGGCGACGTCATCCTCATCGCGGGCAACATGGCCAAGGTCGAGGCTTTCGGTCAGTTGCGCTGACGGATGCCGCGGCTCACGCCGTGGGGAGTGTCAGCACCTCGGCGCCACGCTCGGTCACCACGAGCGTGTGCTCGAACTGTGCTGTCATGCTCTTGTCCCGCGTCGTCACCGTCCAGTCGTCTCGCCACAGATCCCACTCGATCGACCCGAGCGTGAGCATCGGTTCGATAGTGAAGACCATCCCGGGCTCCATGACGGTCGAGAAGTCGTCGGTGTCGTAGTGCGGGATGATGAGCCCGGAGTGGAACGCGGTCCCGACGCCGTGCCCCGTGAAGTCGCGCACCACCCCGTAGCCGAAACGCTTGGCGTACGACTCGATGGCGCGACCGATCACGTTGACCTGACGCCCGGGCGCGACAGCCTTGATGCCGCGACGCAGAGCCTCCTCGGTGCGCGTCACGAGGTCGGCCACTGCCGGGTGAGGCGTGCCGACGACGAAGGTGCGGTTGGTGTCGCCGTGCACACCGTCGAGGAACGCGGTGATGTCGATGTTGACGATGTCGCCGTCGACGAGCTCGGTGTCGTCGGGGATGCCGTGGCACACCACCTCGTTGATCGAGCTGCAGATCGACTTCGGAAAGCCTCGGTAGTCGAGCGTCGAGGGGTAGGCCCCCTTCGACACGACGAAGTCGTGGGCGATCCGGTCGAGCTCGTCGGTCGTGACACCGGGCCGGATGCTCTCTCCGACGAGGGCGATCGCGTCGGCGGCGATGAGGCCCGCGGCGCGGATGCGGTCGATCGCGGCGGGCTCGTAGACATCCGATCCCGTGAACTCGGCGGGTTCAAGCTTGCCGACGTATTCTGGCCGCTCGATCGATGAGGGCACAGCGCGGTGGGGCCCGATACGCCCCGGGATCAGATGACCGTGGGAATCGCGAGGCATAGGCTCGATTCTAAGTCGAGCAAGGGAGCACACCATGACCGAGTGGTACTACAACCGCAGCACGGGTGAGGTCGAAGAGGGCCCGCAGTCCATCGCGACGGAACGTTACGGCCCGTTCGATTCGCGCGACGAGGCGGCCCGCGCCCCCGAGATCGTCGCCGCACGAGCGAAGGCATGGGCCGAGGAGGACGCCGAGAACGAGCGCTGACCGCCGTCACTCGCCGCCGCTTCGGCCCGCCGATGGCTCGATGCGAGCTCCGAGATGCGGGTCAGTCGCCGTACTCGTGCTCGGGAGCCGGGTAGCTTCCCGAACCGATGTCGGCGATGTACTCCGTCGCCGCGCTCGTCAGTGTCGAGTGCAGGTCGGCGTACTTCTTGACGAACTTCGGGATGCGCCCGGTCGTGAGCCCCGCCCAGTCGGTCCACACGAGAATCTGGCCGTCGACGTGGGGGCCCGCGCCGATGCCGATGGTCGGGATGTCGAGTGCCGCCGTCACGCGCTCGGCGATCGCCGACGGCACCATCTCGAGAACGACCGCGAACGCGCCCGCCTGTTGTACGGCGAGGGCGTCGTCGACGAGGGCCTGCGCGCCCTCGCCGCGGCCCTGGATGATATGTCCGCCGAGGCCGTGCTCGCTCTGCGGGGTGAACCCGATGTGGCCCATCACGGGGATGCCCGCCGAGACGATGCGTTCGATCTGCGGGGCGCTGCGCACACCGCCCTCGAGTTTGACGGCGTGGGCGCCGGCCTCCTTCATGAATCGGAAGGCCGTGCGGAGCGCGTCGTCCGGCCCGATCTCGTACGACCCGAACGGCATGTCCGCGACCACGAGCGCGCGCTTCACCGCACCGGCGACGGCGCGAGTGAGGGGGATGAGGTGGTCGACCGTCACGGGGAGCGTCGTGTCATACCCGAAAACCGTGTTGCCGGCCGAGTCGCCGACGAGCAGGAAGTCGATACCGGCCCCGTCGAAGATGGATGCGGTCAGCTGGTCGTAGCTCGTCAGTCCGGTGATCTTGATCCCCGACTGCTTCGCTCGGGCGAAATGTCGCGTGCGGACCCTCTTGGGCATGTCGTCGGCCATCCCCCGAGTCTAGGCGCGGGGGAGGAGTCGACCCGCTAGCCTGGGAGGGCGGGCGACCCTGCCAGCACCACCGATGAGGAGCCCATGGACAAGCAGCGTGACTTCGTTCTTCGCACTATCGAAGAACGGGGCATCAAGTTCGTTCGCCTGTGGTTCACCGACGTCGTCGGAACACTCAAATCGGTCGCGATCGCTCCCGCCGAGGTCGAAGGAGCTTTCGCCGAGGGACTCGGGTTCGATGGCTCGGCGATCGAGGGCCTCACGCGCTCCTACGAAGCCGACGTCCTCGCGCACCCCGACCCCACGACGTTCCAGATCCTCCCGTGGCGAGGCGAGATCGACCCGACAGCGCGGATGTTCTGCGACATCACGACTCCCGACGGCCAGCCGGCCGTCGCCGACCCGCGCAACGTGCTCAAGCGCACTCTCGCCAAGGCTGCCGACCGCGGGTTCACGTTCTACACGCACCCCGAGGTCGAGTTCTACCTGCTCAAGAATTCGCAGTACGGGCCCGAGGGCCCCGAACCCGTCGACCGCGCGGGCTACTTCGACAACGTTCCCGGCGGCACGGCCCACGACTTCCGTCGGCGCTCCGTCCGCATGCTCGAAGACCTCGGGATCTCGGTGGAGTTCAGCCACCACGAGGCGGGTCCTGGCCAGAACGAGATCGACTTGCGCTACGCCGACGCGCTTACGACCGCCGACAACATCATGACGTTCCGCACCGTGATCAAAGAGGTCGCGATCGAGCAGGGCGTCTACGCGACGTTCATGCCCAAGCCCCTCGCGGGCGAGCCCGGGTCGGGCATGCACACCCACATGTCGCTCTTCGAGGGCGACTCGAACGCGTTCTACGAGTCGGGTGGGCAGTACCAGCTCTCCACGATCGGTCGTCAGTTCATCGCGGGGCTCCTCCGCCACGCGCCCGAGATCACCGCCGTGACCAACCAGTTCGTCAACTCCTACAAGCGGCTCTGGGGAGGCGATGAGGCTCCGAGCTTCGTCACGTGGGGTCACAACAACCGGTCGGCGCTCGTGCGGGTTCCGCTCTACAAGCCCAACAAAGGTCAGAGCGCCCGCGTCGAGTACCGCGCGATCGATTCGGCGGCGAACCCCTATCTGGCCTTCTCCCTCATGCTCGCCGCCGGGCTCAAGGGCATCGAGAACGGCTACGAGCTTCCGGCAGAGGCCGAAGACAACGTCTGGAGTCTCTCCGACTCCGAACGCCGCGCCCTCGGCTACAACCAGCTCCCCGCGAGCCTCGATCACGCCGTCTCGATCATGGAGGGCTCGGAGCTCGTCGCCGAGACCCTCGGCGAGCAGGTCTTCAACTACGTCCTCCTCAACAAGCGTCAGGAGTGGCGCGAGTATCGCGCGCAGGTGACGCCGTTCGAGTTGAAGAGCAACCTCGAAATGCTCTGACCGGGGGCGCGTCACCCGATGACCCGGCATCGCAACACCCTCACCGACCTCGCGAGGCTCGGGTTCACCGATCTCCAGCTCGCCCACGAGACGCTCGGTGCGCTCGAGCGCCGTCGCACGGTCGAGCACCTGCTCGGGATGTTCGCGTCGAGCGCCGACCCCGACCTCGCCCTCGCGCGGCTGACGAGCCTCATCGAGAGGGCTCCGGGCCACATCGACGCGCTCCTCGACGACGAGACGAGCACACGGCGTCTCATCGCCGTGCTCGGTGCGTCATCCGGTTTCGCCGACTTCTTCGAGCGCGAGATCGACGAGGTGACCCAGCTCGCCGAGACATATCGCGTTCCGCTCTCGGCCGAGGAGTACACAGCCGACCTGCTCGACGTCGTCGGCGAGACCGGGGGATTCGCGGCAGCAGCCGGTGATGCCGGCCGGAACGCGTTGCGGGTGCGATATCGGCGCCACCTCGTGCGGCTCGCCGCGTGGGACCTCCTGCACCCCGATCCCCTCGCCGCCGTCGAGGTGGTGTCGGAAGCCCTCGCCGACCTCGCGGGGGCTGCACTCGAGGCTGCTCTCGCGGTCGCCCGAGCGGAGAGCCGATTCTCGCGCGACGACGTCGAAGGCACCCGGTTTGCCGTCATCGGCATGGGCAAGGCCGGTGCCCGCGAGCTCAACTACGTGAGCGACGTCGACGTCATCTTCGTGGCCGAGGGCGCGGGGGAGACCTCGAACGCGCGCGCAATCGATGTCGCGACAGCGCTCTCGATGGACCTCATGCGCGTCATCCACGACTACGGCATCGAACCGCCACTGTGGGAGGTCGACGCCAATCTGCGCCCCGAGGGCAAAGACGGCGCGATCGTGCGCACTCTCGACTCGCATCGCGCCTATTACGAGCGGTGGGCGAAGAGCTGGGAGTTCCAGGCACTGCTCAAGGCTCGGCCTCTCGCGGGAGACGTCGAGCTCGGCGCCCGCTACGTCGGCGTCGTCGCCCCCCTCGTGTGGAGCAGCGCGTCGAGGGCGAACTTCGTCGAGTCGGTGCAGAGGATGCGCGAGCGCGTGACCGCGAACATCCCCGCTGCCGAACTCGACTACCAGCTCAAACTCGGTCCCGGCGGTCTGCGCGACATCGAGTTCACCGTTCAGCTGCTCGAGCTCGTGCACGGTCAGTCCGACGAATCCGTGAGGCAGCAGGGCACCCTCCTCGCTCTCGCGGCTCTCGCAGATCGCGGGTACATCGGCCGAGTTGAGTCGGCCGAGTTCTCGCGGGACTACCGGTTCCTCCGTCTCCTCGAACACCGCTTGCAGCTGTCGCGGCTGCGCAGGACGCACCTCATGCCGGCCGACGACGAGTCGATGCGCACGCTCGCGAGGGCGACGGGTCTCGCCTCGAGCGCGACCCAGTTGCGTGATCTCTGGTCGACGACGAAGGTCGCCGTGCGGACCCTGCACGAGCGCTTGTTCTACCGCCCGCTGCTGAGCGCTGTCGCGGCTCTCCGCGATGACGAGATCTCGCTGAGCAGCGACCAGGCGGCCGCGCGACTCGCGGCCATCGGCTTCACCGACCCGAAGGGGGCGCTCAAGCACATCGCGGCCCTCACGGCCGGGGTGTCGAGGAGGTCCGCGATCCAGCGACACCTTCTCCCGGTCATGCTGCAGTGGTTCGCCGACGGGGCAGACCCCGACTACGGACTGCTCGCATTCCGCCGGCTGAGCGAAGACCTGGGGGAGTCGTACTGGTTTCTGCGCATGCTCCGCGACTCGTCGGGCGCCGCCGAGAGGCTCACGATCGCGCTGTCGTCTGCCAGATACATCGGTGTGCTCCTCGAGCGCATCCCCGAGGCCGCCGCGTGGTTCGAGAACGACGGCGAGCTCGCCCCGAGGTCGCTCGATTCCCTCCTCGAGGAGGCGCGGGCCACGATCGCGCGTCACACCGATCCCGAGGCCGCCGCCGCGGTCTTGCGCACGGCGCGACGGCGCGAAGTGCTCAGGCTCGCGATCGCCGCCATCCTCGGCCTCATCGACGTCGAGTCTCTCGGAAGAGCGCTGTCCGACGTCACGACCACGCTCCTCACCGCCGTCCTGGCGCTCGTGCACTCGAGTGACGACGGCATCGAGTTCGGCATCATCGCGATGGGGCGCTACGGCGGCCGCGAAGTCGGGTTCGGGTCAGACGCCGACATCCTCTACGTCTATCGCGCGACGACGGCGACACCCGACGCCGCGAGGTCGACCGCCACGACGATCGTCTCCCGCATCTCGGCTCTCACCGAAGACCTGCGGTTGCCTCTCGACCTCGACACGGATCTGCGCCCCGAGGGGAAGAACGGGCCTCTCGTGCGCTCGCTCGAGTCCTATCGCTCGTACTACGAGCGGTGGTCGCTCACGTGGGAGGCCCAGGCTCTCCTCCGGGCCCGCGGCGCGGTCGGAGACGATGCGCTCCTGCAGGACTTCGAGACCCTCGCCGACGGCGTGCGCTACCCCGAGCAGATCGCCGACCACGATGTGCGCGAGGTCAAGCGCATCAAGGCCAGGGTCGAGTCCGAGCGGCTGCCCCAAGCGGCAGACCCCGCTCGCCACCTCAAGCTCGGGCGCGGCTCGCTGAGCGACGTCGAGTGGCTCGTGCAACTCGTCCAGCTGCAACACGCGGTGCGGATCCCCGCTTTGCGCACGACATCCACTCTCGACGCCCTCGAGGTCGCGACGGCCGAGGGATTCCTGACCCCGCCCGAAGCGGAGAAGCTCAAGGCCGCGTGGTTGTTCGCCTCGAGAGCGCGGTCGGCGATGACCCTGTGGATGGTGCGGACGACCGACGTGCTTCCCGTCGACCGGCCGCAGCTCGAGGGCATCGCGCGGCTCATGGAGTATCCCCCCGGGTCGGCCTCGACACTCGAAGACGACTATCTGCGCACGACTCGACTCGCTCGCGCCGTGTTCGAGAAGCGCTTCTACGGCTAGTCGGATCCGCTCGAGCGCCGAGCTGTGGGCCGTTCCGATGTTTCTATCGGATGAACTTTCGCCGTTCCATGGCTCGCGGAGAACGGCCGGAATCCGTCCCCCGTTCGATCAATCGTGTACCCCGGTCGGCTCATCGCCCCGGCGGTCCGGCGCGGGCGGCGAGCCTGCCGCTCCGGGCATCCCGCGGCAGTGACCAGATCTCTCACGGGTGGTCGATAGCACCTCTCATCGGGCAATCCGTGTCGGAGAGGCCGCGCATCCGTCTATTCGAGCAGTCGGTTCTCCTCGCCCGTCCGTGCCCCCCAAACGGCCGACTCGGCCGCTGTCCACTGAAGGGTGGACGTGCGAAGCCCCGTTTTAACGAGCATTCGTCATGACCCTCGTGCGGGGGTGAACAGACCGGTCGGCCGCCTCGTTGCGCCGGGCTCGTCGGCGTGCTCATAATCACTCGACTCACAGCACGAGCACCTTCCCCAGCGTCGCGGATTGGTCACCACCGCAACCACCGAGGGGCACATGTTCATCTTCATCCTCCAACTCAGGCACATGATCGAGGGTCACCCCGAGATCTACATGTTCGCGGTGTACTCGGCTCTCATCTGGGCGCTCTGGCTGCTCAAGATGTTCCTCTCGGCGCGCTACCGTCCCTTCACCGGGGAGTTCTCCGGCACGACGAGCGTCATCGTCCCCGTGGTCGACGAGCCCGTCGACCTGTTCCGAGACGTCATCCAGCGCATGGTCGAGCAGAAACCGGGCGAGATAATCGTCGTCATCAACGGAGCCGTCAATACGACCCTGCAAGAGGTGTGCGACGAGTTCGCCCCCCTCGTGCGCTGGGTGCACACGCCCATTCCCGGCAAGCGCAACGCCGTCATGATCGGCACCGAGCTCTCGAACGGCGAGATCACCGTGCTCGTCGACTCCGACACCGTGTGGACCGACGACACCCTGAGTGAGCTCGTGCGGCCGTTCGCCGACCCGAGTGTCGGCGGGGTCACGACGAGACAGCGCATCCTCGAGCCCGAGCGCAGCTGGATCACCCGGTGGGCCGATTGGCTCGAGAACTCGCGGGCCCTCTACTCGATGCCCGCTCAGAGCGTCGTCGGCCAGGTCGGATGCCTTCCCGGGCGAACCATCGCCTTCCGCAGATCGATCATGATGCGCGTCATGGACCGCTTCATGACCGAGCGCTTCATGGGCGTCTTCCTCGAGGTGAGCGACGACCGCACCCTGACGAACCTCACACTCAAGGAGGGCTTCCGCACGGTGTACCAGCACACCTCGCTCGTGTTCACCGACGCGCCCCTGCAGCTCAAGAAGCTCTACAAGCAGCAACTCCGGTGGGCGCGGGGGAGCCAGTACAACACGCTCCGGATGCTGCCGTGGATGCTCGGCCACGCTCCCGTGCTCGCAATCTTCTTCATCATGGACATCGTCTTGCCGTTCCTCCTCGCGGGAGTCATCGCCGGGTGGGTCTACCGCGCGGCGACAGGCCAGGGATACAACTTCTACAGCGGCATCCTCACCGAATACGGCGTCAGTAGCGGAGTGCTCCTCGTGCTCGGCCTCATGATCGTGTCGTCGGTGCTGAGCATGGCGATCCGCCAATTGCGGCATCTCTCCGAGAAGCCCACCGACTTCTTCCGCTTGCCGATCTTCATCATCGTCTCGACGGCGTTCCTCATGCCGATCCGTCTCATCGGCTTCTTCCGCATGGGCCACGCGAGCGGCTGGGGCACGCGAGCCGGTGCATACGGTGGAGGCGCCGCCAACGACTCCGCGGTGTCGGAGCACGCGAGCGACTCGCTCCGGAGTGTCGACGATGCTCCGGCGGGCGACACCTCGGCCGACGACATCCTGACCGATCTCGGCTTCTCCGATCGCCGGTCGACACCGCACGCGGGAGCCCTCCTCGAAGCGTCACCCCGACGCGCCGCACAGACGCGCGTCGCCGCACCTCAGCCGGCACCCCGCAGACGACTCAACCCCAAAGCAGCCTGGCCCTACGTCATCGGCTTCACGATCTTCGCACTGGAGGCGATCCTCATTGTCAACTTCTGAGAAAGCAGCCCACTGGTGGGCGCCCACGAGCACGCGCGCGAGACTCACCACGGTCGGCGCCATCATCCTCGTCGGGGGGCTCGTGACCACGAGTGTCATCGTCTGGAACTCCCCGTCGAACCCGGTCGCCGACGTCATCACTGCGACCATCTCCGGTGTCAGTGTCGTCGACCGCCTCGAGTCGGAGCGCGAGGAACTGCTCGCCGAGGTCGCGACGCTCAACATGGATCTCGCGCGCAGCGACGAAGACCTCGCGGCGGCAGAAGACCGTTTCGACGAGATTCAGCAGGAACTCTGGTCTGCAGAGGGACTGATCGCCGCCATGGAACGGTCGAGGTCGACAGACCCCGAGTCGGGTCAGTCGCCCCCCTCGACCCGGCCACCCTTCGCGAACCCCTCACCCTCCCCATCGCCATCGCCCTCTGATCCCGCGACTCCGACGCCGTCTCCCACGACTCCGGGTTCGCCACAGATCCCCACCGCGCCCCTCACCAACCTCACGAAAGCGCGCCTCGTCGACCCGAGTTCGGCCTACCTCGGTCTGTACACCGAGCAGGCGCCGTTCAACTGGGCGACGTTCGACCGGGCGGCCGACAGGATCGAGGCCGAACCCGACGTCGTCGGATACTTCGGCGGATGGGATGAGGACTTCCGCGCCAACGCGGTCACCCGGGCCTGGGAGCAGGACCGTCTGCCGATCCTCACGTGGGAATCGCGACCTATCGGCTCGCCGAACAGCGTCACGATCGAGCCCGAGTACTCACTCCCCAGAATTCTCGGAGACCCTGACGCCGGGGTTCCGGGAGCATTCGACGACTATCTGCGACAGTACGCGCAGGACATCGTGGCGACGGGACTCCCGATGGGGATCCGCCTCAACCACGAGATGAACGGCACCTGGTACCCCTGGTCAGAGTCGGACAGCAGCGGCAATTCCATCAACGGGAATCGCCCGGGTGACTACGTCAAGACGTGGCAGCACGTGCACGACATCTTCGAAGCCGAGGGCGCCAACGATCTCGTGTTCTGGATCTGGTCTCCCAACCGCATCGACCGGCTGCCAGCATCGCTCCGCGACAGCGAGCACCTCGACTCGCTCTACCCCGGCGACGACTACGTCGACTGGGTGGCGATGTCGGCCTACCTCCGCCCCCCGTTCGACAATCCGGACGGCTACGACTTCGACGAGACGTTCTCGGCGACACTCGGCGAGTTGCGCCGGGTGTCGGACAAACCGATCTTCCTCGCCGAGATCGGCGCGAGCGAAGTCGGAGGGCACAAGGCTGACTGGATCTCGAGTCTGTTCGACAACCTCGTCAAGCCGGAGAACGACGACATCCTCGGCGTCGCCTGGTTCAACCTGGCCGTGACGACGTATGTGCAGGGTGAGCTCGCGACCAACGACTGGCGCGTGGACTCCCGCCCCGAGTCGCTCACGGCCTTCCGCGAGGGTTTCGCCCGCGCTACAGACAAATTCACCGATTGATGACGACCTACATCTCAGGGAGACGAGCATGACCGACAAGACGAGCGACACGACGACCGACGAATCGTCGACCGCCCCCCGCCCCCGCATCAGCGTCGTGGGAACCGGGTATCTCGGCGCCACCCATGCCGCAGCCATGGCCGAGATGGGCTTCGAGGTCATCGGCGTCGACAACGATCCCGCCAAAGCGGCCGCGCTGAGCGAGGGGAGGGTTCCGTTCTTCGAACCCGGACTGCCCGAGCTCATCACGAAGCACGTCGCGAGCGGGCGCTTGCGATTCACGACCGACCTCTCCGAGGCGACCGCGCTCTCCGACGTGCACTTCATCTGCGTCGGGACCCCGCAGCAGCGCGGCAGCAACGCAGCCAATCTCGACTACGTCGAGAATGCGACGAGGCAGGTCGCCGCGAGCCTCACCCACGACGGTCTCATCGTCGGCAAGTCGACCGTGCCCGTCGGCACGGGGGCCCGCCTCCGCGCGATCGTCGAAGCCGAGGTGCCCGCGGGAGTGAGTGCCGAGCTCGTCTGGAACCCCGAGTTCCTGCGCGAGGGCAAGGCCGTCGCCGACACGCTCACTCCCGATCGAATCGTCATGGGTGGCACGAGCGCGCACGCCGAAGCCCTCTTGCGCACCGTGTACGCCGCGCCGATCGCGACGGGCACCCCGGTGATCGTGTGCGATCTGCCGACGGCCGAACTCGTGAAGGTGAGCGCGAACGCCTTCCTCGCGACCAAGATCTCGTTCATCAACGCGATCGCCGAGGTGTGCGAGTTGGCCGGGGCGGACGTCACCGTCCTGGCCGACGCCCTCGGGCACGACGTCCGCATCGGGCGCCAGTTCCTCGGTGCCGGACTGGGCTTCGGGGGCGGGTGCCTCCCGAAAGACATCCGCGCCCTCATGCACCGGTCGAGCGAGCTCGGGGCCGTGCGCGCGGCGTCGCTCCTGCAGCACGTCGACGAGATCAACATGGCTCAGCGGCAGCGCGTCATCGACATGGCGATCAGCGCGTGCGGCGGCTCGGTGCTCAACCGGCGCATCGGCATCCTCGGGGCGGCGTTCAAGCCGCTCACCGACGATGTGCGCGATTCGCCCGCCCTCAATGTCGCCGCTGCCCTGCACCTCCGCGGCGCCCAGGTCGTCGTCTACGATCCCGAGGCATCCGGCACGGCGCAGCGGATGTTCCCGACCCTGACATACGCGGAGTCGACGGCCGAGGCGATCTCCGATTCCGACGCGGTGCTCCTCCTCACCGAGTGGACCGAGTTCCAGAACGCCGACCCGGTTGTGCTCCGCGACCTCGTCGCGCGGCCGGTCATCATCGACGCACGCAATTGCATCGACGCAGCGGCCTGGCGCGAAGCGGGCTGGACGGTGTCGGGCCTCGGCACGACCCCCGCGGCATCCGTGTTCCCCTCGGAGACCGGTGCATCGATCGACCGTCGCGAACTGCTGACAGTAGCGGGCTGACGGAAGCCGGCTGAGCCCCGGAACGACGAAGGCCGCGCCCCGAGGGGCGCGGCCTTCGTGGTTCGAACGAACCGATCAGACTCCGAAGTACAGCTCGTACTCGAAGGGGTGCGGACGCTGCGCGGCCGGGATGATCTCCTTCTCGCGCTTGTAGGCGATCCAGTTCTCGATGAGGTCGGGCGTGAAGACGTTGCCCGCGGTCAAGAAGTCGTGGTCGGCCTCGAGGGCGTCGAGGGCCTCGGCGAGTGAACCGGGAACCTGGGGGATGCTCTTGGCTTCCTCCGGGGGCAGCTCGTAGAGGTCCTTGTCGACGGGCTCGTGCGGCTCGATGCGGTTCTTGATGCCGTCGATGCCCGCCATGAGCTGTGCCGCGAAGGCGAGGTACGGGTTGCCCGACGCATCCGGAGCGCGGAACTCGATGCGCTTCGCCTTCGGGTTGGTTCCCGTGATGGGGATGCGGATCGACGCCGAACGGTTGCCGGCCGAGTACACGAGGTTGACGGGCGCCTCGAAACCGGGGATGAGCCGGCGGTACGAGTTGAGCGTCGGGTTCGTGAACGCGAGCACCGCGGGAGCGTGCTTGAGCAGACCACCGATGTACCAGCGCGCGACGTCGCTGAGCCCGCCGTAGCCGCTCTCGTCGTAGAACAGCGGCTCGCCGTCGTTCCAGAGCGACTGGTGGGTGTGCATGCCCGACCCGTTGTCGCCGAAGAGGGGCTTCGGCATGAACGTGGCCGTCTTGCCCCACTCCTGCGCCGTGTTCTTGACGATGTACTTGAACTTGAGGATGTCGTCGGCCGCGTGCACCATCGTGTCGAAGCGGTAGTTGATCTCCGCTTGTCCTCCCGAGCCCACCTCGTGGTGTGCGCGCTCGAGGATGAGGCCGGCGTCGATGAGCTTGAGCGAGATGTCGTCACGCAGGTCGGCCTGCTTGTCGACGGGGCTCACGGGGAAGTAGCCGCCCTTGAACGGCGTCTTGTTTCCGAGGTTGCCGCCCTCTTCGACGCGGCCCGTGTTCCAGGCACCCTCGTCGGAGTCGACCGAGTAGAAGCTCGAGTTCTGCTTCACGTCGTAGCGCACGTCGTCGAAGATGTAGAACTCGGCCTCGGGGGCGAAGAACGCGGTGTCGGCGATGCCGGTCGAGGCGAGGTACTTCTCGGCCTTCTTGGCGACCTGGCGGGGGTCGCGGTGGTAGATCTCGCCGTTACGCGGGTTGTAGATGTCGAAGACCATGATGAGCGTGCGCTCGACGCGGAAGGGGTCGACGTACGCCGTCGTCACGTCGGGGATGAGCTGCATGTCGGATTCGTGGATCGACGCGAACCCTCGGATGGAGGAACCGTCGAACAGCTGCCCGACGGAGAAGAACTCCTCGTCGACAGTCGATGCGGGAATGTTGAAATGCTGCTGAACACCGGGGAGGTCGGTGAAACGAATATCAAGGAACTTGACGTCGGTGTCCTTGATGAACTTGAGCACCTCGGAAGAATCACTGAACATGTGAACAACTCCTATGGGCGTGGTTGGTACGAGTGCAGGGATGCACCCTCAGATGACGCTAGGGGCGGGCGATTTCACTTCGGTGTCACCAATGTTTCGCCGAGGTTACGTCCGCGTGTCCCACCTACAATCAGATCATGCCTGCGCCCGGAACAACACCGTCAGCAACTCCGGACGACGGGCCACGATACCCGGGCGAACGACTCGGACTCCCCGAATCGGGGCCGAGATCGATCGCGCGCCTCGGGCGCCGACTCGCGGGAGTCACGATCGACTGGGGGATCGCCTACTTCCTCGCCTGGTCGTTCTTCCAAGACGACCAGGGGATAGTCGACGGCTTCTCGATCTCCGCGATCTTCGTCGCGCTGCAGATCGTGTTCCTCATCACGGCAGCGGGCGCACCGGGCCACCTCTTCCTCGGCATGAGGGTCGTGCCGATGAGCGGCGGGTGGATCGGCTTCTGGCGACCGGTCGTGAGGTCGCTGCTCCTCGCGATCGTCATCCCCGCCGTCATCTTCGACAGCAATCAGCGCGGACTCCACGACAGGATCGCCGGAACCGTGCTCGTCCGTCGCTGACGGGAACCGGCAGCGACAGCGAGTCAGCGAGGTCGGCCCGCGCGCACCCGCATCGGGTCGACTCCCTTGGGAATCGGCAGGCCGTTCTTGCCGAGCGAGCTCACGCGGTTGCTCACGGCGTAGATCTCCGCCTTGTTGAGCGAGCGCGGGAACTTGTTGAGTCGCCTCGGGATGTTGTGCAGGGCGACGGAATCGGAGTCCGGTCCGACGTTCACGAAGTTGATCGGCACACTCGGGAGCACACGGGCGATCTTGCGGCGCTCGTCTTCGAGCATCTTGGTCGTGCGCGACTTGGGGCCCTCGCCGATGAGCACGACACCCCCGCGCCCCACCGCGCGGTAGACGGCATCCTGCGTCTTGGGGCTGACCGTGACGGGCATCTCGCTCGCGATCCACCCGCGACGCAGTGAACTCTTGAGCACGGCGCCGACAGCTCCCGGCTGGCCCTCGATCTGCCCGTAGGCGGCGCGCTCGGCGCGGCGCCCCAACACGATGAGGAACGCGAGCATTCCCGCCATGACACCCGCGACGACGTAGAGGATGCTGCCGAAGACGTTGCCGGAGAGCAGCAGCGCGAGCACGACACTGATGACGATGGGGAGCAGGAAGGCCAGCAGCATCCACCACACGGAGCTCGGGTCGTACCGCTTGGTCATCTTGAAGACCTGGTACATCTGCTTCAGCCGACCGGGTTCCTTCGGGGGCTTCGGTGCTTTCGGTGCTTTGTCGCGTGCCATGGCACCAGGATACTTGCCGCAGCCGGGTATCGAGGGCGCGAGGAACCTCTCCTCCCCGCCCTCAGCGAACACGGGCCGCTCGACGGGCGTCCTCGGCGGGCTCCCGACACTCCCGCGCGAGAGCACGCTGTGCGAGTGCAGAACGTCGCCGGCTTCCGCGTCATCCGATTGCTCGGAGCGAGCGATGACGCCGATGTCTACCTGGGCACGTCCCTGGTCGGCGCTCACCCCGACGGTGTCGCACTCAAGGTCTATCGGTCCACAGCCCCGGCAGAACGGGTCGAGAGCGAGATCGACACGCTCACGCGCGTCGACCACCGCCACGTCGTGCGCGTGCTCGACCTCGCATCACACGAGGGCGTCCACCCCGTGGCCGTTCTGCAGAGACTCCGACCCGCGCCTCTGCACCGGCTGTTCGAGCGGGGGGAGCCGTTGAGCGCGGGGGAGGTCGTGACGCTGTGCGCTCCCGTTGTCTCGGCGGTGCGCCACCTGCACTCGAGGGGCATCAGCCACGGCGGGCTCGCGTGCTCCTCCGTGCTCTTCGACGCGTCGGGAGCCCCCGTGCTGACGGGGTTCACCGCGTCGACGGTCATCACCGACGGCGCCACC
This sequence comes from Marisediminicola sp. LYQ85, assembly GCF_046600695.1. Classification (NCBI taxonomy): domain Bacteria; kingdom Bacillati; phylum Actinomycetota; class Actinomycetes; order Micrococcales; family Microbacteriaceae; genus Marisediminicola; species Marisediminicola sp. LYQ85. Next base: position 1,036,339 of record NZ_JBKIWO010000001.1, on the reverse strand, counting down.
CCTCCGACCGAAGCGGCACTCGCCGACTCGGCGGAAGTCGTCGCCGACCTCGCGGCTCTCGACACCCTCGTCGCAGCTGTCATCCGGAGCTCCACGCTCGCCGACTCCCTTTCGGCCGCACAGTGGCGGGAAGCCACGGATGCCGCGGCACCCTCGACCTCGCTACACGCCCTCGAGAGCGCCCTTTTCGACCTCGCGAGCCCCACCCCGGTGCGGTTCACGATCGAGGCGCACGCGCGGCTCGTCGCTGCCGGAATCGAGTTTGCCGACGACGCGCGCGAACTGGGCGAGACGGCGGAGCGCGCCCTCATCGTCATCCGTTCGCTGCACGTTCCCGAGTGGCTCGAACCGGTCGTGACCACTGTCCTCGAGAAGATCGCGACAGCACGGGATCGCGTGCGATTCGAGCTCGGTCGGGTGCGCCGGCGAGTGTGGATCGCCGGGGCCGCCGCCGCGACGATCGTGACCGTGTGCTTCGCGGCGCTGCCCGCCGTCGAATCGGCGAGCGACGCGGCCGAGCGGCCCGCGGCCGTCGGGCCGTCGAGTCGCCCCTCGGGCAGTGCCGAGCCGCCCGCCCCGTCGGGCGGCACCGAGCCGTCGGCGCGGCTGAGCGAGCCAGCAGGCGGGCCAGCAGGCGGAGCCGACGCCATCGGCGGTGACGATCCGGTCGCCGCCGCCCGAGCGCTTCTCGTGCTGCGCGAGTCCTGTCTCGCCGAGGGTTCGCTGTCGTGCGTCGAACGGGTCGTGCACGCGGGGTCGGCTCTCGCCGCCGCCGACGCTCATCTCGTGCGCGACGGCCGCAGCGGGGGAGTCGCGACCGGTCTGCCCGACCTGAGCGACGCCGACCCGTCACTCGTCGATCGAACCGGCGCGTCGGCTCTCGTGAGCGTGACCGACCGATCCTGGCCCGAGGGGAGTGCCGACGTGAGCGTGCACCTCATCGAGACGCCCGCGGGTTGGCGCTTGCGCGACATCATCGTCGGGTGACAGGCCGGGCGACACGCGCCGAGCGCGAGTCACACGGCTTGAGCGAATCCGAGCCCCGCGTCGGCGAGGGGTCGCAGGTTCTCGGGGATGTCCCGCCCCTTCGCCACCATCGACTGAGCCCAGAGTCGGCCGGCCCGGTAGCTCGATCGCACGAGAGGACCGGCGAGCACCCCGAGGAATCCGATCTCCTCGGCCTCCGCTTTGATCTCCACGAACTCCTCGGGGCGCACCCACCGCGCGACCGGGAGATGTCGTGGGGTCGGGCGCAGGTACTGCGTCACCGTGATGATGTCGGTTCCCGCCTCGTGCAGGTCACGGAGCGCCTGGGTCACCTCTTCGCGCGTCTCACCCATTCCGAGGATGAGGTTCGACTTCGTGATGAGCCCCGCGTCTCTCGCGAGAGTGAGCACTCCGAGCGACCTGCCGTACTCGAACGCGGGCCGGATGCGTCGGAAGATGCGCGGCACCGTCTCGACGTTGTGGGCGAACACCTCGGGCCGCGATTCGAAGACGACCGCGAGCAGATCGGGGTTGCCCGAGAAGTCGGTCGCGAGGATCTCGACTCCCGTTCCGGGGTTCTCGGCATGAATGCGACGCACCGTCTCAGCGTGCAACCAGGCCCCCTCGTCGGGGAGGTCGTCTCGTGCGACCCCCGTGACGGTCGCGTACCTCAGGTTCATCGCGCGCACCGACTCGGCGACCCGACGCGGCTCGTCGGTGTCGTAGTCCGCGGGCTTGCCCGTGTCGATCTGGCAGAAGTCGCAGCGTCGCGTGCACTGCGAACCGCCGATGAGGAATGTCGCCTCGCGGTCCTCCCAGCACTCGAAGATGTTGGGGCACGCGGCCTCCTGGCACACCGTGTGGAGGCTCTCATCCTTCACAAGCGCCTGCAGCTGCAGGTACTCCGGGCCCATGCGGGCCTTCGTCTTGATCCACTCGGGCTTGCGCTCGATCGGTGTCTCGGCGTTGCGCACCTCGAGTCGGAGGAGTTTGCGGCCGTCGGAATGGTGGGTCATCGGGCTACCTCGAATAGTCGGGAGAATCGGTGGGAGATGAGGGGAACGAGGTCGGTCGGGGTCACCGTGCGCCCGAGTTCGCGCGAGATGCTCGTGACACCGGCGTCGGCGAGTCCGCACGCGACGATCCGGTCGTACGCCTCGAACGTGTTCGAACAGTTGAGGCTGAATCCGTGCATGGTCACGCCCTCGGAGACCCGGATGCCGATCGCCGCGATCTTGTCGCGACCTCGCAGCCAGACACCCGAGCGCCCGTCGACGCGATCGCCCGCGACGCCGAGCTCGGCGAGGACCTCGATGAGCACACCCTCGAGTCGGCGCACGTAGGCCACGACGTCGAGAGGGTCGGGGAGGCGGAGGATCGGGTATCCGACGAGTTGCCCCGGTCCGTGCCAGGTGATCTTGCCGCCCCGGTCGACATCGATCACGGGTGTCCCGTCGGCGGGGCGCTCCGAGTCGAGCGTGCGCTTGCCCGCCGTGTAGACCGCCGGGTGCTCGAGGAGCAGGACGGTGTCAGGCGCCCGCCCCGAGGCGACATCGGCGTGAATAGTCCGCTGCAGCGTGAGAGCGTCGAGATACGGCACGGAGTTGGCGCTTAGCCCCGTGACGACGATGTCGACCACACTCCGATTCTAGACGGAGTACAGAAATCCGCCCGCCGCTGGGGAAGCGGCGGGCGGATTCAGACGAGATGTCCAGCGATCTCGCGTCGAGGCTCACCCCGACGACGGTCAGACGCCGAGGTTGCCCTCGAAGTCGCCGGCCTCGAGGCGGTTCTTGACCGCGACGAGGAACCGGGCGGCGTCGGCGCCGTCGACGATGCGGTGGTCGTAGGAGAGCGCGAGGTAGACCATCGAGCGGATCGCAATGGCGTCGGTGCCGTCCTGGCTCACGACCACGGCCTTCTTCGCGACGATTCCCGTGCCGAGGATCGCCGATTGCGGCAGGAACACGATGGGGGTGTCGAACAGTGCGCCGCGCGATCCCGTGTTCGTGAGCGTGAATGTGCCCCCCGCGAGCTCGTCGGGCTTGAGCTTGTTGTCGCGCGTGCGGGTTGCGAGGTCTGCGATCTGCTGGGCGAACTCGGCGAGGCTCAACGACGACGCGTCGCGGATGACCGGAGTGAGAAGGCCGCGCTCGGTGTCGACCGCGATGCTCAGGTTCTCGTGGGGCGGGTAGACGATCGAGCCGTCTTCGATGGTCGCATTGATGACCGGGAACGCTTTGAGCGCTTCTGACGCGGCGAGGGCGAAGAAGGGGAGGAACGAGAGCTTGACGCCCGCCTTCTCTTGGAACGAGCCCTTCACGCGGTCGCGGAACGCCGCGACCTTCGTGACATCGACCTCGACGACCGAGGTGAGCTGCGCGGAGGCGCCCATCGAGGCGACGGCACGCTCGGCGATGACTTTGCGCAACCGCGACATCGGCACGGTGGTGCCGCGCAGGGGTGAGGTCTCGAGCGGGGCTGCGGACGCTGCGGCGGGAGCTGCCGTAGGCGCCTCGGCCGGGGTCGACGCTGCGACGACGTCTTCTTTGCGGATGCGGCCACCGACGCCGGTTCCCGAGACCGACGCGAGGTCGACACCGAGTTCGTTCGCGAGCTTGCGCACGAGGGGAGTGACGTACCCGGCGTTCGATCCCGCGGGCGTCGCGGGTGCGGGCGCTGCCGGCGCCGGCGCGGCGGGCTGGGCTGCCGGGGCGGAGGCCGCAGGCGCGTCCTCTGCCGACGTTCCCGGGGTGGCCGGAGCGGGCGACGACGACGCGACGGGCTGAGCAGTCACGGGCTCCGCTGCGGCGGCCGGGGCGGGTGCCGGCTCATCCTTCTGCGCGGGTGCGGGGTCGGCTGCCTCGGCGGGAGCGGGGGCACTGTTGTCCTCCGACGAAGCGGGCGCGGCTTCGGCGTCGGTCGAGGGGACCTCGTCGACGGGAGCGTCGTCGGTCGACACGGCGGGGTCGTCGCTCGACGAACCCTCCTGCGCCTCGACGGGTGCGGAGTCGTTCGACTCGGCCTCAGGCTCGGCCTCGGCCGGAGCATCCGCTGCGGGAGCGTCGCCACCGCCGGAACCGTCACCAATGCGCACGAGAGGGGTTCCCACCTCGACGGTCTCGTCCTCGGCGACGAGGATCTCCTCGACGACACCCGCGACGGGCGACGGGATCTCGGTGTCGACCTTGTCGGTCGAGACCTCGAGGAGCGGTTCGTCTACCTCGACGGTGTCCCCGACGTTCTTCAGCCAGCGGGTGACCGTGCCCTCGGTGACACTCTCTCCGAGTGCCGGGAGGTTGACGGATTCGCTCATGGGTGGTGCTCCTTAGACAGATTGTTCAGTCAGCTTAGTTCGGCGGGTGCCGGATCGATCAGATGGCGTGGAGCGGCTTGCCCGCGAGAGCGAGGAAGGCCTCGCCCAGCGCCTCGTCTTGCGTGGGGTGCGCGTGCACGAGCGGCGCGATGTCCTCGGGGTAGGCCTCCCAGTTGACCGCGAGCTGTGCTTCACCGATGAGCTCGCCGACGCGATCGCCGATCATGTGCACGCCGACGACGGGGCCGTCGTTGACACGCACGACCTTGACCGATCCGGCGGTGCCGATGATGTGGCTCTTGCCGTTGCCTGCGAGGTTGTAGTCGTAGGTGCTGACCTTGTCGTCGCCGAACTTCTCTTTCGCCTTCGCCTCGCTGTAGCCGACCGACGCGACCTCGGGGTGCGAGTAGGTGACCTTCGGCACATTGACGTCGTCGATGACGACGGGCTTGAGGCCCGCGATCTCCTCGGCGACGAAGATGCCGTGCTGGAAGCCGCGGTGCGCGAGCTGGAGACCCGGCACGATGTCTCCGACGGCGTAGACACCGGGGATGTTGGTGGCGAGGCGCTCGTCGGTGATGACGAAACCGCGGTCCATCGTCACGCCGACCTCGTCGTACCCGAGCCCCGTCGTCGACGGTCCGCGTCCGACCGCGACGAGGAGGATGTCCGCCTCGATGGTCTTGCCGTCTTCGAGCGTCACGACGACGCCCTGGTCGTTCTGCTCGACGCCCTGGAAACGCACACCGAGCGAGAACTCGATTCCCCGCTTGCGGTATGCGCGCTCGAACTGCTTGCTGATCGACTCGTCTTCGTTGGGCACGAGGTGGGGGAGCGCCTCGATGATCGACACGTCGGCCCCGAACGACTTCCAGACGCTCGCGAACTCGACACCGATGACCCCGCCGCCGAGGATCGCGACCTTCTTGGGGATGAAGTCGAGCTCGAGAGCCTGCTCGGAGGTGATGACCCGTCCACCGATCTCGAGGCCGGGGAGCGAGCGCGAGTACGAACCCGAGGCGAGGACGATGTTCTTGCCCGTGATGGTGCGGTCACCGACCTGCACCGTCGTGGGGGAGGTGAGCTTTCCCTCGCCCTCGATGACGGTGATGCCGCGCTGCTTGATGAGGCCCGTGAGTCCCTTGAACTTGCTCGTGACGATGTCCTCGCGGTACTTCGTGACCGCGGCGATGTCGACTCCCTGGAAGTCGGCGTTCACGCCGTACTTCGCAGACTCGCGCGTGACGTCGGCGACCTCGCCGGAGTGCAGGAGCGCTTTCGTCGGAATGCACCCGACGTGGAGGCAGGTCCCGCCGAGCTTGTTCTTCTCGATGAGTCCCACCGTCATGCCGAGCTGGGTGGCGCGGAGCGCGGCTGCGTATCCGCCGCTTCCCGCTCCGAGGATGACAATGTCGAAATCGTTCTCGGACATTCGGCGGCTCCTTGTATTCACGACTCGTGCGGAGGCCTGCTCGCCTTCTGGGCTGCAGGCCGGGGCTGTTCTTTCAGGCCAACAAAAACCCTACTACCCTCGCGAAAACTCCCCTGCCAGTTCGATGAGTGCGCGCACGGTCGCGCCCGTCGGCCCCTTGCCGATGAAGCCGTAACCCGCACCCGCGTTGCTCGCCGCTCCCGCGATGTCGATGTGGGCCCAGGGAACACCCGAACCGCCCTCCGGAGTGGGTGCCGGCGCGAACTCGCGCAGGAACGCCGCCGCGAGCAGCATTCCTCCCGCGGTGTTCCCGATCTTCGCGTTGGCGATGTCGGCCACGTCGGAGTCGAGGAGAGGCCGGAGCTCCTCGGGGATCGGCATCGCCCACATCGTCTCGTCGACTCGCTCTCCCGCGGCGACGACGCGGCCCACGAGGTCGGAATCGCCCATGACGGGGATCGTGCGGTTTCCCATCGCGACGATTGCCGCACCCGTGAGGGTCGCGATATCGATGACGGCGTCTGGCTGCTCCTCGAGCGCCGCGACGAGACCGTCGGCGAGCACGAGTCGACCCTCGGCGTCGGTGTTGAGCACCTCGACGGTCTTGCCGCCACGGATGCGGAGCACATCGTTCGGACGGATCGCCGAGCCGGACGGCATGTTCTCGGCGAGGCACAGCCACGCCGTGAGGCGCACGGGAAGAGCGAGCTCGGCGGCCGCGACGATGACGGCGAGGGCGGTCGCCGCTCCCGTCATGTCGTATTTCATCCCGACCATCGATGCCGCGGGCTTGAGCGACAGTCCGCCCGAGTCGAACGTGATGCCCTTGCCGACGAGGGCGAGGTGCGCCGGTGCGAGGTCGGGGGAGTAGCTCACCTTGACGAGACGGGGCCCACGCGTCGACCCCTGGCCGACCCCGAGGATCCCTCCGAACCCGCCCGCGGCGAGGTCGGCTTCGTCGAGCACCTCGACGGTGAGCGGCAGGTCGGTCGCGAGCCGCCGCGCCTCGTCGGCGAACGAGTCGGGAAAGAGGTCTGACGGCGGCATGTTGACGAGATCCCGAACCGTGTGGACCGCGGTCGCGATGGTCGCGGCGCGGTCGACGGCCTCGTCGGGGACGGGAACGGTCGCGTGGACCGCGAAACCCGACGCGGCGGGCACGGCCTGGGCGACGTCATCCGGGGCGCCCTCGGGGTCGGAGGAGACGGGCGCCGACTTGTAGACCGTGTACGCGTACGCGCCGACGGCGAGGCCCTCGAGCACCGCCTCCGCGTCGACGACCGAGGAGACCGGGAGCGCGACCGCGACACTCGCGGCACCGCGGACGTGGCGGCCGACGACACCGGCCGCGTAGCGGAGGGAGTGCGTGTCGACGGTCCGGCCGAGGCCGACGAGCGCGATCGAACCGATCGTGTCGATCGTCGAGGGCACACGCCGGAACTCGTCGCGCGAGCCCCGGAACGCGATGCCCTCGAGTGACTCCGCGAGGCGGTCGAGACCGGCGGGGGAGTCGACGATGCGCGGGCCGTCGTCGGTGTGCAGCACGCCGAGAACGAGCACGTCTGCGGGGGTTTCGAGGGGGGAACGGTCGGTCGCGCTGAGCGCAGGCACAGTCATGCGGCCATGCTATCCGCGCCACCCGGGCACTCGGCGCGGCGTCGTGTTCGCTGTCGGCACCACGTCGCCGGGCGCCGATCGAGGGGCGGCGAATGTCGTCGGCCGTAGAATCGACGGATGCGAGATCCTGCTGGTTTGTATGACCTGACCCCCGATGACACCGACATCCCCGAGGGTCTTCCCCTCGTCGCGGGCCTCACCGGATTCGCCGACGCCGGTTCGGCCGTGACCCAGTTGAGCGAGTACCTGCTCGACACCCTCGACCACCGGATCGTCGCGACGTTCGACACCGATGCTCTGCTCGACTACCGCGCCCGACGCCCCACGATGTACTTCGACCAGGACCACCTCACCGACTACGAACCTGCGACCCTCGCCCTCTACATCGCGACAGACGAGATCGGACAGCAGTTCCTCCTGCTCACGGGCTTCGAACCGGATTTCCAGTGGGAGCGGTTCACGGCATCCGTTCTGCAGCTCATCGACCGGTTCAAGGTCAAGACCACGACGTGGGTGCACTCGATCCCGATGCCGGTGCCGCACACACGGCCGATCGGCGTGACCGTGAGCGGAAACCGAACCGAACTCATCGACTCGATGTCGGTGTGGCGCCCGCACACGCAAGTGCCGTCGAACGCACTGCACCTCGTGGAATACCGTCTGCAGAAGCTCGACCACCCTCTTGCGGGATTCGTTCTGCTCGTGCCCCACTACCTCGCCGACACCGAGCACCCGGATGCCGCCGTGAAAGCCCTCGAAAGCATCAGCGCCGCGACCGGACTGCTGTTCCCGACCGACCGACTGCGTGAGGAGGGCCGCGACTTCGTGGCCAAGATCGACGCCCAGGTCGAGACGAACGTCGAACTCGCGCGGCTCGTCGGAACGCTCGAAGAGCGCCACGACTCCTACATGGAGGGCAACCCGCTTCGGTCGCCTCTGACGGATGAAGACGGCGAGCTGCCGTCCGCAGACGAGATCGCCGCCGAGCTCGAGAACTTCCTCGCGATCCGCCGGACGGGCGAGGACGACCAGCAGGGGTCGTGAATTCGCGGCGGTCCTGGTTCGTCTGGGGCATCGCCGTCTCGGCGTACATCGTCGCCGTCTTCCAGCGCACGTCGCTCGGAGTAGCGGGAGTCGATGCCGCCGAGCGGTTCGGCGTCTCGGCGTCGGTGCTGTCGACGCTCGCGGTCGTTCAGCTCGTGGTCTATGCCGCCCTCCAGGTGCCGGTGGGAGTGATCCTCGATCGGCTCGGAGCGCGGTTCCTCATCATCAGCGGCGCCGTGTTCATGGCGGCCGGTCAAGCGACGCTCGCTTTCGCTCCTGACATCGGTTTCGCGATCCTCGGGCGGGTTCTCGTCGGCGCCGGCGATGCGCTCACCTTCATCTCGGTCATCCGATTGCTCTCCGGGTGGTTCGAGGGCAGGATCCTGCCCCAGGTGTCCCAGTGGACCGGCAACATCGGGCAGCTCGGGCAGGTGCTTTCGGCCGTCCCGCTCTCCGCCCTTCTCGTGTCGGCGGGGTGGGAGCCGAGTTTCGTCGCGGCGGCGTCTCTGTCGTTGCTCGCCGGCATCCTCGTCGTCGTCGTCGTCAGGAACGCGCCACCCGGAACGCCTCGCGACGAGAACCCCGTGCGCTCCTGGCGGGAATCGATGTCGGTGTTGCGTGCGGCCCTCGCGCGCCCGGGAACACAGTTGGGCTTCTGGTCGCACTTCGTGACGCAGTCACCGGGAACCATGCTCGTGCTGCTGTGGGGCTTCCCGATGCTCACGGCGGGTCTCGGATACGACCGCGCTGCGGCATCGGCACTGCTCACGCTCTTCGTCGCCGCGGGTGTCGTGTCGGGCCCGATCATCGGAATCCTCACGGCACGGTTTCCGCTGCGCCGATCCAACCTCGTCCTCGCGATCGTCGTGGGAATCGGAATCGCGTGGACGGCGACCCTCGCGTGGCCGGGCCAACCGCCGCTCTGGCTCATCGTCGTTCTCTTCATCACCCTCGGGGTGGGCGGACCGGGTTCCCTCATCGGATTCGACTTCGCGCGCACCTTCAACCCCATGCGGAGCCTCGGGTCCGCGAACGGAGTGGTGAACGTCGGCGGCTTCACGGCGAGCTTCATCATGATGTTCCTCGTCGGCGTCGTTCTCGACGCGCTCGGCTCGGCGTCCGGGGGCGAACCCGTCTTCACGTGGGAGGCCTTCCGCGTCGCCTTCCTCGTGCAGTACCTCGTCATCGGGACCGGGCTCGTCTTCGTGATCCGGGTTCGCCGCCGCACCCGCCGACAGCTCCACGAGGACGAGGGCATCGAGGTGGCACCTCTGTGGGTCGTCGTCGCACGGAGGTGGAGACGCAAGAGCGAGGAATGACTCCGTCGACGACGTGGACTGTGGACGAAATGTCAAGGGAGCGCAGCAAAGCGTGCAATAATTGTCTTCAAGACCCGTTCTCGTTTGCGGGGCGCACCGGCCGATAGGTCGAGTCGTCGTCCGAAACTTGACATGGGTCTTAGCTCTGCCCGAATTCGGCCGACACCCTCGACTGACTCGCTCTCCGGGTGCATGGCACCCGCACTGACGGCACCGAATCGAAATGAAAGGTATCCGAATGGCTACCCGAACCAAGACCGCCGATCCCACCACCGAGACCGCCGCGACGTCTGACGCGGCCGAGACCGTCGACGTCGCCGCTCCGAAGAAGACGGCAGCCGCGAAGACGGCAGCCGCGAAGACGGCAGCCGCGAAGACGCCGGCAGCCAAGGCTCCCGCGGCGAAGAAGCCCGCCGTGAAGAAGGCTCCCGCGGCCAAGGCTCCCACCAAGGCCGCCGCTGCCAAGGCTGCGGCGAGCGACACCGACACCGAAGCGGCACCCGCGAAAGCATCCGCCAAGCGAGCCACGAAGGCCAAGGCGGCGACGGACGCCGACGAGACCACCGAGCCCGAGGTCGACGCCCCGAAAGACGACATCGAGTCGGATGACGACGACACGAAGAAGAAGGCGGCGGATGTTCCCGAGGAGCTGCCCGCCGGCGCACTCGTGCTCTCGCTCGTCGACGACGACGACGACGTTCCCGTCTACTCCTCCGCGATCACGGGGGCGACCGCCGACCCGGTCAAGGACTACCTGAAGCAGATCGGAAAGGTCGCTCTGCTCAACGCAGCCGAAGAGGTCGAGCTCGCGATGCGCATCGAGGCCGGTCTGTTCGCGGAAGACAAACTCTCCGGAATGAGCGAGACCGAGCAGCGCACCTCCGCCGGTCGCGAGCTGCTGTGGGTCGCGCGCGACGGCCAGCGGGCCAAGAGCCACCTGCTCGGAGCGAACCTCCGCCTCGTCGTCTCCCTCGCCAAGCGCTACACGGGTCGAGGTATGCAGTTCCTCGACCTGATCCAAGAGGGGAACCTGGGTCTCATCCGTGCCGTCGAGAAGTTCGACTACACCAAGGGATTCAAGTTCTCGACCTATGCCACGTGGTGGATCCGTCAGGCGATCACTCGTGCGATGGCCGACCAGGCCCGCACCATCCGCATCCCCGTCCACATGGTCGAGGTCATCAACAAGCTCGCCCGCGTCCAGCGGCAGATGCTCCAGGACCTCGGACGCGAACCCACACCCGAGGAGCTCAGCCGCGAGCTCGACATGACGCCCGAGAAGGTCGTCGAGGTTCAGAAGTACGGGCGCGAGCCGATCTCGCTCCACACCCCGCTCGGCGAAGACGGCGACAGCGAATTCGGTGACCTCATCGAGGACACCGAGGCTGTCGTCCCCGCCGACGCCGTGGGCTTCACGATGCTCCAGAAGCAGCTCGAATCGCTTCTCGACTCGCTCTCCGAGCGCGAAGCGGGCGTCATCCGGATGCGCTTCGGTCTCGGCGACGGAATGCCCAAGACGCTCGACCAGATCGGCGACACCTTCGGTGTCACGCGCGAGCGCATCCGCCAGATCGAGTCGAAGACGATGGCGAAGCTCCGCCACCCGTCGCGTTCGCAGTCGCTGCGGGACTACCTTGAGTAGACGCTCGGGGCTCGGCTATGTCGTGCCGATGCTCGTCGGCAAGTCGCTGCGCGTGGCTGGCAAGCTCCGCGGCGGCGGCTCGGCGTTTCCCGGGTGGGCGACGCTCAAGCTCGCACCGCGCTTTCTCGAAGACGCCACATCGCAGCTCAAGCACGGAGTCGTCTTCGTGCTCGGGTCGAATGGCAAGTCGACGACGACCCACATGCTCACCGAGGTGCTCCGCGCGCACGGTGTCTCGGTGTTCACCAACCCGTCGGGGGCGAACCTCCCCCAGGGGATCGCGTCGTCACTTCTGAGCGAAGCGAATCTCACGGGCCGTATCGACGCCGACATCGCGGTGCTCGAGGTCGACGAGGCCTACGCCCTCGAGCTCGCGGGCATCCTGCGACCCACGACCGTTCTCGCTCTCAACACCCAGGTCGACCAGCTCTACCGGTTCTTCGAGACCGAGCGCGTCGCCGACATGATGCTCGACACCCTCGAGCGCGCGACCGAACACATCGTGTCCAATCGTGACGATCCGTATCTGAGCAAGATCGACCGCCGGTTCGCGGATGCCTCCACCCAGGTCTACCCCGACATCACCTACTTCGGGGTCGCCCCCGCCGTCGTCGAGAAGTCACCACACGGGCTCGTGAACGCCCAGGACTTCCGAGACGGCGGTGACGACGCCGTGCGCGAAGCTCGGGCCGAGGTCGTCGCGACGAGCAGCACGGGCGCGACCGTCTCGATCGACGGCGACGATGTCGATGTCGTGCTGCCCGCGAAGGGTCTCCACTACGCGATCGACGCCGCGGCGGCCATGGCGACCGCCGCCGTGATCCTGCAATCGGGATTCGACGGGGCGTCGGCAGCCCGCGCGTTCGCTGCCATGAAGCCCGCCTACGGTCGCGGAGAGTTGCTCGCTTTCGGAGACGAGAGCGTCGAGTTCGTCATGTTCAAGAACGCGGCGAGCCTCCAGCTCAACCTCGACGCCATCGAGAGCCCACCGGAACAGGTTCTGCTCGCGATCGACGAGGGCACCCCCGATATCTCGTGGATCTACGACATCGACTTCTCCGGCCTCGACCACGTCGATGTGATCACGGGCGCGAAAGCCTGGCAGATCGCGCTGTGCCTCGGTCACCAGGGGGTGCCGATCGGCCGTGTCGAACCCGATCTGAAGACGGCCATCGACCTCATGAGGGAGATGCCCAAACCGTCGAGCGGCATGAAGACGTGGATCGTCAACTACGAACAGATGATGCTCGCACGCAAGCACATCGGTTTCGCAGAACTGGAGAACCAACGATGACCGACGCGACCATCCTTCAGCTCTATCCCGAAGAACTGGGTGTCGCGGGAGATCGCGGGAACGTGCTCGCGCTCGCCTCCCGTCTGCGCGCGGCGGGCCTGAGTCCGACCGTCGTCGAGCACCGCCGCGGCGACACACTCGTCGACTCGGCCGACGCGGTCGTCATCGGCAACGGGCCGATCTCGGCGATGCGCACGATCCTCGACGACCTCACGGTCAACGGCGCACGGCTCGTCGAGTGGGCTCGTGCGGGCGTTCCCGTGTTCGCCTACGGATCGGGCGCCGAACTCCTCTCCGAGGGGATCGACCTCCTCGACGGCTCGACGATCGAGGGGTTGGGACTCTTCCCCTTCCGCGCCCGCCGCGTCTCGACCCGCTCCGTGGGTTACGTGATCACGCAGACCGACAGCGGCCGGGTCGTCGGGTTCGAAGACAACGCCTCGGTGTGGGTCCTCGACAATGACGCGAAGCCTCTCGGGCGCATCGAGGCCGGCGACGGAAACGGTGACGGGCGCGAGGGCGCCGTCGCGGGGGAGTCGTTCGCGACGCAGATCGGGGGCCCCGTGCTTCCCCTCAACCCCGACCTCACCGATCGCCTCGTCGCCGCGGTGGCCCGGCGCGTCGGGGGGGACTTCACCCCGTCTACGGTCGAGGGCGAGCTCGAGGGGTACGCGACGCGTGCCCGCGAGGTCATCACGCGCAACGTCGCTCACCACTTCTCGCGGATCTGAGCCGTCCGTGGCACTCGAGTCGCCGGTGAGCTCCCGAGAAGCCCGCATCGATCTCGGTGCCGCCCGTCGCAACATCCGCGCGCTCGTCTCCGATGACGCGGATGTCGCGGTCGACGTCACGGGTGATGGTTACGGTCACGGCGCGCTCCGAATCGGCCGTGTCGCTCTCGAGGAGGGCGCGCGGGTCGCGGTGCGCGACGTGCGAGAACGGGAGCGGCTCACCGCGGCCGGTCTCGATTCCGACGTGGGCATCGCCGATGACCGGGCGCGAGAGCTCGCCTCGCGCGTCTACGGACTCGGGTGGGGGGACGCCGTGATGCGTTGCACGGCCCAGGTGCTCGCCTACAAGACGGTCGCGGCGGGTGAGGGCGTGAGCTACGGGTACACGTGGCGGGCACCCGTCGACACGACGCTCGCGTTCGTTCCGCTCGGGTACGCCGACGGCATCCACCGCGGGGCGAGCAACGTCGGGCGTGTCTGGCTCGAGGGGCGAGTGCGACTGATCGCGGGTCGAGTGGCCATGGATGCGCACATGCTCGACCTCGGGGAACCGCTCGAGTCCCGGCCCCCCGCGGGTACCCTCCGCGCTGTCGTCTTCGGGGAGGCCGGGCATGGACACGCTTCCGCCCACGAGTGGGCCGAATCCATCGGGGCGTCACCGCTCGAGGTCACGTCGCGCATCGGAACACGAGTGCAGCGGGTGTGGTCGTGAGCGCCGTCGCCACCATCGACCTCGATGCTCTCGAGCGCAACATCGCCCTCGCGACTTCGACGATCGCGCCCGCCGACCTCATGATGATGGTGAAGGCGAACGCGTACGGTCACGGTCTCGGCCCTGTCGCGGCCGCGGCGGCGAGCAGCGGGGTTCCGTGGCTCGGTGTTCTCGACCGCACCTCCGCGTTGACCGTGCGATCGATGTCGGCTCTCGACGACACGCGGCTCTTCACATGGCTGTTCGACTACGACGAGGACTTCGGCGACCTCATCGAGAACCGTGTCGACCTCGGCATCTCGCACGTTCGCCAGCTCGACCGCATCGCGGCGGCCGCCGCGTCGCAGCCCGCACGCGTGCACCTCAAGATCGACACTGGACTGCACCGGTCCGGAGCGTCCGAAGCCGACTGGCCGTCGGTCGTGGCGCGCGCGGTCGAACTCCACAGCCTCGGACTCGTCGACTTCGTCGGGGTCTGGACGCACATCGGTGAGGCTTCCGACGACGACGACACCGCCGCCATGCGCAACTTCGACCGCGCGCTCGAGGTCGTCTCCGACCTCGGCGGGGCTCCGAGCGTCCGCCACCTCGCGGCGAGTGCCGCCGGATTCGCGCGCACCGACTCGCGCTACGACGCCGTGCGCGTCGGGGCGTTCACCTACGGCATCGCCCCGGGCGGGGGAGTGACTCCCCAGTCCCTCGGGCTCACCCCGGTCATGACGCTCACGAGCGAGGTCGTCGGAGTGCGCCACCATGGGGCCGCGTCGATCGCGACGGTCGCCGCGGGGTTCGTCGACGGCGTGCTCGGCGACGCCGCCGACCGCGTGGACGTCTCGGTCGCCGGGGCGCGCCACCGCCTCATCGGCCCCGTGCGGGCGACCGAGGTCGACGTCGACGTCACGGGCTCCGACGTGCGTGTCGGCGACGACGCGGTGCTCTTCGGGTCTGCGTCGGACGGCGCACCGACGCTCCAGGAGTGGGCTGACGCGATGGGCACCATCGGAGAAGAGATCGTCGTGCGGTTGAGCCCCGACCTCGAGCGCCACTACCGACGAGCCTGAATCGACGACAGCCCCGGAACGACGAAACGCCCGCCCCGCGGCACCGGTGTGCAGCGGACGCGGGCGTCACATCGTGTCGAGACCGGAGTCTCGCGCGACGGACCGGACGGGTGTCAGGCGTCGGCGGTGAGCTTGTCGGACTCGTCGTGCCACTCGAGGGCGCTCGCCGACAGCTTGTCTTTGAACTTCGTGCCGTGGTGCGCGCAGAAGAACAACTGACCCGTCGCCATGGTGACGCGGATGTACGCTTGCGCGCCGCAGCTGTCGCAGCGGTCGGCAGCGGAGAGTTCGTGACGCTGTTCGAGTTCGACCGTGGAATTCGGTGTGCTCTGGGACATTCGGGTTCCTCCAAACTCGAAGCGAAGGTGGTGCGGCACTAGTCAAACACGCTCAACCTGTTCGCACGCTCATTCGGCGCCTGTTTCGCTAGGCGCGTACGGAAGCGCTTCTGCGGAGGGGTGTCGATGGCCGGGGCGGCCTGTCGTGCTCGTTAGTGTTGAACGCGGTCGCATGAAGCCTCCCCTCGCAGCGGGGAGTGGGCGACCCCGTTTGACGTCGAGGAGAACCCGTGGCCGAATCCGCCTATTCCGCACGACACCTGTCGGTGCTCGAGGGGCTCGAAGCGGTGCGCAAGCGTCCCGGGATGTACGTCGGCTCGACCGACTCCCGCGGTCTCATGCACTGCCTGTGGGAGATCATCGACAACTCGGTCGACGAGGCCCTCGGGGGGCACGGATCGTCCATCAGCGTGATCCTCCACGCCGACGACAGCGTCGAAGTGCGTGACACCGCTCGCGGTATCCCCGTCGACATCGAGCCCAAGACCGGTTTGAGCGGTGTCGAGGTCGTGTTCACCAAACTGCACGCGGGCGGGAAGTTCGGGAGCGGATCGTATGCCGCATCCGGTGGCCTGCACGGTGTCGGCGCATCGGTCGTGAACGCCCTCTCCGAGCGACTCGATGTCGAGGTCGACCGCGGCGGCAAGACCTGGGCGATGTCCTTCCACCGCGGCGAACCGGGAACCTTCGCCGACGACGGCGAGAAGACGCCCGACGCACCGTTCACGCCCTTCGTGTCGGGCAGCGAGCTCACCGTCGTCGGCAAGGTCGCGAAGGGCGTCACGGGCACCCGCATCCGCTACTGGGCCGACAGGCAGATCTTCACCAGGGGGTCCGCGTTCCAGACCGACGAGCTTCTCGCCCGGGCACGCCAGACGGCGTTCCTCGTTCCCGGACTCGGGATCGACATCGTCGATGAGCGCGGCGCCGAGCCCACCCACGAGTCCTTCCGCTTCGACGGCGGGATCTCCGAGTTCGTCGCCCACCTGTCGACGGATGCGCCGGTCACCGACACGTGGCGGATCCAGGGGCAGGGGACCTTCACCGAGACGGTGCCCGTGCTGCAGCCGACGGGGGCGATGGTCGCGACCGAGCTCGAGCGCGAGTGCGTCGTCGACATCGCCCTGCGGTGGGGGACGGGCTACGAGACGGCCTTCAAGTCGTTCGTCAACATCATCGCGACACCGAAGGGGGGAACGCACCAGGCCGGATTCGAGGCCGGGCTCATGAAGTTCATGCGCGCCCAGGTGGAAGCCAACGCACGACGCCTCAAAGCCGGCAACGACAAGATCGAGAAAGACGACATCCTCGCGGGCCTCACCGCGGTCTTGACCGTGCGTGTGCCCGAGCCGCAGTTCGAGGGTCAGACCAAGGAGATCCTCGGCACCCCCGGGGTGAGGGCGATCGTCGCCTCCGTCGTGCAGAAGGCCCTCGCCGAGAGATTCTCCTCATCGAAGCGCGATGACAAGGCTCAGACGGCTCTCGTGCTCGACAAGATCGTCGCCGAGATGAAGTCCCGCATCAGTGCTCGAGCGCACAAGGAGACGCAGCGACGCAAGAACGCTCTCGAGAGCTCCTCGCTCCCCGCGAAACTCGTCGACTGCCGCTCGAACGACGTCGCCAACAGCGAGCTCTTCATCGTCGAGGGAGACTCGGCGCTCGGAACAGCCAAGCTCGCGCGAGACAGCGAGTATCAAGCTCTGCTTCCCATTCGAGGCAAGATCCTGAACGTGCAGAAGGCGTCGGTCTCCGACATGCTCTCGAATGCGGAGTGCGCGTCGATCATCCAGGTCATCGGTGCCGGCTCCGGCCGGAGCTTCGATCTCTCGGCCGCGCGCTACGGCAAGATCATCATCATGAGCGACGCGGATGTCGACGGTGCTCATATCCGCACCCTGCTGCTCACCCTCTTCTTCCGCTACATGCCCGAGATCATCAGGGAGGGGCGCGTGTATGCCGCGGTGCCTCCGTTGCATCGCGTCGTCGTCATGAACCCCGGCTCCAAGCCCAACGAGACCATCTACACCTACTCCGAGGCCGAGCTCGGGGCCGTGCTCGCCCGATTGAAGAAGTCGAACAAGCGCTATCAGGACCCCATCCAGCGGTACAAGGGCCTCGGCGAGATGGATGCCGACCAACTCGCGAACACGACGATGGACCGTCGCGGCCGCACGCTGCGCCGCGTGAACGTCGCCGACGCCGAGATGTCGGCCAACGTCTTCGAGTTGCTCATGGGCAACGACGTCGCCCCCCGCAAGGAGTTCATCATCGACGGAGCCGGACTGAGCCGCGAGCGCATCGATGTCTGACGCGCCCCGCCACCTCCCGCCCGCGGCTTTCGACATCACGGCCGTGCGGCGTGCCGCCGACGATGTCCCCTCGCCGCGTCGGGCCGGTGCCCGCGCTTTCGGAGCGTTCCTCGTGCTCGCGGTGGTCGCGATCGCCGCCGTGGTGGCCGCGGCGATCACAGGTGGCGGTGCAGACATCCTCGTTCTCATCGCTCTCGGGGTCGTCTCGATCGCCGTACTCTTCGCGCTCGTCGTCGTCATCCCGACCCGCATCGCCCGGACGCGGCAGGAGAACGCGCTCGATCGCGCGGCCGAAACCCTCGCCGCGTCGGCACGCGACCTCGTGGAGCACATGGCCTCGCTCGGATACCGCGTCGCCGAATCGACGGCCCTCGCGTGGGTCAGTTCGCCCGAATCGACCACGACCGTTCCGCTCGTGCACGACTCGGTCATCGCCGCCCGCTGGTGGCGACCCGAGCAGGGTGACGACAGGGTGTTCGTCGAGCCCTACTTGCGAGCGGCCGCGGGCGACTCGAGTCTGCCCGCGCTGCCGCCGATCTAGCTCACGACCGGAGGTCGGGTCGGCCGCTCAGTCGGAGATGGCCGATCCGATGAGGTCGACGACACCGTCGAGCGGCGTTCCCGAGGCGTCGCGCTTCGCTCCCGTCGCGGGGAGGGCGCGAACGCCCCCGTCGGCCGCACTCGCGAGTGCGGGTGCCGGCCCAGCCCACGCGACGACGAGACCCGTCTCACCGCGGAGGAACGAGTGGGCTCGCACCCCGCCTGTCGCCCTGCCCTTGGCCGGAAACTCGTCGAGAGCGGAGACCTTGGCGCGACCGGGGTCGGTTCCCGCGATGGTGTCGGCCGTGCGCGACACCGTGGCCACGACGACATCCGCCGCCGGGTCGACGGCGCCGAAGAAGATCGCACTCGCCGTCGACGGGATGCTCATTCCCGCCATTCCGCCCGCCGACGCCCCCTGCGGGCGCACGAGGGCCGCGGGAAAGCGCAGCAGCTGTGCGGCGTCCGTGACGAAGACGAGCTGGTGGTCGTCGGGAGCGGGGGAGGCACCGACGACTTCGTCGCCGGGCTTGAGCGCGATGACCTCGATCTCGGGGCGGTTAGAGAGCGTCGTGGGCACGAACCTCTTGACGGTGCCCGACCGTGTTCCGAGGGCGACGGGGGCGTCGTCGTCGAGGGAGACGAGGGCGACGACGCGCTCGGTCTTGTCGGTGAGCCCGACGTAGTCGCGGATCTTGGCACCGGCACCGAGCTGCACGGAATTCTCGGGCACGTTGGGGAGGTCCACGGGAGTGACGCGCAACAGGCGGCCCCGGTTGGTGATGACACCGATCTCCGACCGGCTCGTGGTGAGAACGACCGAGCGGATCGAATCGTGCTTCGAGCGCCGACGCGGCGGCGGAACCGTGTCGGCACCGTCCGGGGTGTCGACCCGCACGGCACGCCCCGTCGTCGACAGGTAGACGCGGCACGGAGTGTCGGCGATCTCGAGGACGGGCGCGTTCTTGCGGCTGCTCGTCGTCGCGATCGACGGCGCCGCCTCGGTCAGGAGCGTGCGACGCGGGGTTCCGAACTTCTCGGCGACCTCCTCGAGTTCGTCGGAGACGACCTGCCGCACCCTCGCCGGGTCGGCGAGGATCGCCTCGAGCTCGGCGATCTCCTCTCGCAGTCGATCACGCTCGCCCTCGAGCTCGATGCGGCTGAACTTCGTGAGGCGGCGGAGTCGCAACTCGAGGATGTATTCGGCCTGAACCGTGCTGAGGTCGAACACGTCCATGAGGCGCCCGCGCGCCTCGTCGCTGTCGTCGCTCGTGCGCACCACTTGGATGACCTCGTCGATGTCGAGGATCGCCACGAGGAGACCCTCGACGAGGTGCAGCCGTTCCCGCCGACGCGCGAGCCGGAACCGGCTGCGACGGGTGACGACCGACAATCGGTGTTCGACGTAGACCTGCAGGAGCTCGACGAGTCCGAGCGTTCTCGGCCCACCGTCGACGAGCGCGACGTTGTTGATGTTGAAGCTGTCTTCGAGCGGCGTGAAGCGGTAGAGCTGCTGGAGCACGGCATCGGGGCTGAAACCGGTCTTGATCCCGATGATGAGGCGGAGGCCGTGTTTGCGGTCGGTGAGGTCGATGACGTCGGAGATGCCGCTGAGCTTCTTCGACGTCACCCCGTCTTTGATCTTCTCGATCACGCGCTCCGGGCCGACGAGATAGGGGAGCTCGGTGACGACGATCCCCATCTTGCGCGGCGAGATGCTCTCGATCGACGATTTGGCTCGCGTCTTGAACGCCCCGCGACCCGTCGCATACGCGTCCTTGATGCCCGCGAGCCCGCTGATCGTCCCGCCCGTCGGGAGGTCTGGGCCGGGAACGAAAGCCATGATCTCCTCGAGAGTCGCCCGAGGGTTCTCGAGCAGGTGGCGCGCGGCGCCGACAACCTCGATGAGGTTGTGCGGCGCCATGTTCGTCGCCATTCCCACGGCGATTCCGCTCGCCCCGTTGACGAGGAGGTTCGGGAACGCCGCGGGTAACACCTCGGGCTGCATGAGCTGGCTGTCGTAGTTGGGGATGAAGTCGACGACGTCCTCGTCGAGATCCTCGGTCATCGCGAGCGCTGCCGCCTCGAGTCGCGCCTCCGTGTAGCGGGCGGCGGCGGGACCGTCGTCGAGCGAGCCGAAGTTTCCGTGGCCGTCGATGAGGGGCACGCGCATGATGAACGACTGGGTCAGCCGAACCATCGCGTCGTAGATCGACGCGTCCCCGTGAGGATGCAGCTTGCCCATGACCTCGCCCACGACTCGCGCCGACTTGACGTGACCGCGGTCCGACCTCAGCCCCATCTCGGTCATCTGGTAGAGGATGCGGCGCTGCACGGGCTTGAGGCCGTCGCGCGCGTCGGGGAGCGCCCGGGAGTAGATCACCGAGTAGGCGTACTCGAGGAAGGAGCCCTGCATCTCATCGGAGACATCGACGTCTTCGATGCGCTCCGTCGGCTCGTTTTCGGGCGCGGTGTCAGTAGGTGTAGTCATAGGATTGCGACCATGTTACCGGCCACCAAATCGGATCGGCCGAGCCTGGCCGACGTGTTTCCGAGTTGCTTCGGTGCGGTCGCCGCCTCGTCGAACACCCTCGGTCTCGCTCCGGTCGACTCGGCGATCGTCGTGCTCGTCGACGGTCTCGGTGCCGTACCTCTCGCCGAGCGCGCCGGCCACGCGCGAACCCTCTCCGAGCGCCTCTCGAAAGCCTCGACGATGAGCGCGGGCTTTCCGACGACGACGGCCTCGTCGCTCGCGACACTCACCACGGGAACGGCGCCCGGGGAGCACGGACTCGTCGGATACTCGGTGCTCGACTCCGACAACGACAGGGTCGTCAACCAACTGACCGGATGGGACGCCGACCTCGATCCGGCGACCTGGCAACGCTCACCGACCATGTTCGAGCGAGCGAGCGAGTTCGACGCCTCGGCGTTCGTCGTCGCCCCCGAGAAGTTCCGCAGCTCCGGCTTCACGCGAGCGGTTCTGCGTGGAGCGGACTATCGGTCCGGGGCATCCATCGAAGACCGTTTCGACGAGGCGCTCGCGATCTCCGCCGCGGTCGAACGCTCCGTGGTCTACCTCTACATTGCGGAACTCGATGCCGTCGGCCACGCGCGCGGCTCCGCATCCGACGCGTGGATCGCCACGCTCGAGCGCATCGACGCGGCCGTCCGGGATGCCGATTCGCGCCTCGGTCGGCAGACGGGGATGCTCGTCACGGCCGACCACGGTGTCATCGACACCCCCGAGCACGCGCACATCCTCTTCGACGAGAGCTCCGAGCTCGTCGACGCCATCCGCTGGGTGGCGGGGGAACCGAGGTGCCTGCAATTGCACTTCGACCCCGAGGCGTCGGACGCCGAGCGGGAGCGCACGATCGCGGCCTGGCGAGAGCACGAGTCCGCCCGATCGTGGGTTCTCACGCGCGACGAAGCGGTTGCCGCGGGATGGTTCGGTGCCCGCGTCGATCCCGAGGTTCTGCCGCGCATCGGCGACCTCATCGTCGCCGCCCGCAAGAACGTGGCCTATTACGACTCGCGCCCGAAGAATCAGAGCGCCCGCGGGATGATCGGCCAGCACGGTTCACTCAGTCGCGACGAGACCGCGATCCCGCTGCTGCGCTTCGGCGCGTTCGCTGCAGCCTGAGCGAGCGGCACACTCGCCGGCGCGACTCGCCGCGCGCGGCGGCATTGCCGCCCCGATCCGATCAGGCCGGGTCGTCGTCGCTGCGCGCTCCGAAGACGATCTCGTCCCAGCTCGGCATCGAGGCACGACCCTTGCGGGCGTTCTGCTTGACCGGAGCTGGCTGCTGCGCGGTGTCGACGGGCTCGGACTCGAGGTCGTCGAACGTGTCGAGCGGCACGTCGACGAGGCGGATGCTCCCGGTAGACGGATGCGCGCGACGCGACGTCTCTTCGTCGCGTTCACCGTCTTCCCACGCCGCGGCGCTCTCACGCTCTCCGCGACGACGTCGCAGAGCGTCGAGGAGGTCGGCGGTCTGGTTCGATGCGACCTGCTCGGCAGGCGCACGATTGATCGCCGCGGCCGAGACCTCGGGTGACGAGAGCGACGCGCGAGCGACGCCGTGCGATTCAGTGTTCGCGCTTTCGGGGGAGGAGCTCTCCCGCTCACTCGTACGCACGGGCCCGACGTCGAATGCTCCGCTGTCGAAGCGCGAGGAGTCGGCCGCGCGCTCGTCGCCGCTGACCGCGCGCAAGCGGGGGATGAGCCCGCCCGGCATCTCGCCCTGCTGAGAGAGGGTGTTCGCCTCGGTGTTGAGCGGGGAGAGGGCGGACTTACGCGGCTCGAACGTCCAGCGGGCGTCGTGCCCGATCTCGTCGGCGGTGAATTCGAGCTTGACGATCCATCCGCCGCCGACCTCTTTCCAGCTCGCCCACCGCTCACCGGAGGCACCGAGGTCGGCGAGACGGTCGCGGATGACCGATCCGAAGGTCGAACTCGCGGCCGAGGGGTCGATGTCGATGGCCGTGCGCACCGGCACGTTGAGGGCGGATTCGACGATGAACTCGCGCTCGGCGAGCACGGGACCCTCGAACTTGCGGATGTAGTCGACCGATGTCCCGGTGATGGTCGCGACCTCTTCGGCGGACATCCCGGACCGGATGTGCGTCTGGATCTCCCTCGGGGCGATCCGGCGGTCGCTCGCCGAACTGGACTGCGCTCCGCGGAGGGTCGAGTGGAGCGTCTCGTCGATCGCGATCCGGAACCGGGTCCCGTCGGGAGCGGAGACGAGCAGTGCGCCGTTTTCATTACCGATGACTGTGAGGTCTTGCATGCGAGTGGCCTTCCCGACTGTGTCGAATCAGGGCAAGAATGTCACGCCGCGAGGCCGTATTCGGGGAATAGACCGGGCGTGCCGCAAGTTGACCGGGAAGCACGTGGGAGCGGCTTCCCCGATGGTTTGCAATTCGGAATCTAATGTTGCAAACTGTGGCCGCCCATCCGCACCGGACACGGCTCAACAGACTGGAAATGGCATGGCAACCGACTACGACGCCCCCCGCAAGACCGACGACGACTCCGAGTCGATCGAGGCCCTGAAGGAGCGCGTTCCGGACAAGATGTCGGGAGTCGTGGATGTCGACGACTCCGACAACCCCGGCGGTTTCGAGTTGCCCGGCGCGGACCTCTCCGACCTCGACCTCGACGTCGTCGTTCTCCCGCCCCAGGCGGACGAGTTCACGTGCGTGAGCTGCTTCCTCGTCAAGCACCGCTCGCAGCTCGACCACCAGGAGAAGCTCGGCGCCATCTGCATGGAGTGCGCGGCCTGATTCGCTTCGGCCTCAGCGCTCTGCACCCGCAGTGCGTCGTCCTCGCGGATACGCACTCAGATCGCTCGCGCACCCGCTGATCCGAGTGCGGCGATCAAGTCGTCCGGTCGCCTCGACGACACGAGCCAGTAGGGCGTCGGATCGGTTTCGTCGGTCACGACGATCTTGACCACGGGGTTGATCCACCCGCGGATGACGAGCCAGGCTCGAGCATCGAGGCGGCGCCCTCGTTCGAGTGTCGCCTCGGCGCCCTCGAACGCCGTCGCCTCGCCGACGTATTCGAGGGGGAGGGTGGCTTTGCCCGCAGTGAGTCTGCCGTCCCGCACCGTGATGACGGGGGACGTGGCCACGAGGCTTCCGACCGTCGCCCCGTAGAGCACGATGGCGGTGACGATGCCCGTCAGGATGCTGATCGGCAGGAAGACGAGGAGGCTCGCGGGGACCACGAGCCCCAGGGAGATGAAGATCCAGGGCGACGGCCACATGCGCTCGCGATAGTGTTCCATCCCCCTATTGCATCAGACCAACTGCACTACCCTCGTCACGTGCCCGAATTCGTCGATGTCCTCCTGCTCGCGGCCGACGGTGACGAGGCGAGCGACACCACCCCGGCGTATTCGCATCCGGGTGACGCGGGAGCGGACCTCCGCTCCGTCGAGGCGGCAGTCATCCCGGCAGGCGGGCGCGTCACGCTCGGCACGGGGGTCGCGATCGCTCTTCCCGACGGTTTCGTCGGTTTCGTCGTGCCGCGCAGCGGACTCGCCGCTCGTCACGGGATCACGATCGTCAACAGTCCCGGCACGGTGGATGCCGGTTACCGGGGCGAGATCCGCGTGACGCTTCTCAACACCGACGAGTCGGTGCCGTATTCTGTCGCAGTCGGTGATCGGATCGCGCAACTCGTCGTGATGCCGGTCATGAGAGCTCGTTTCGTTCCCGTCGCGATACTTCCGGGGAGCGCGAGAGGCGACAGCGGGTTCGGATCGACCGGATACCGCAGCAACGAACCAGGAGAGAACGCGTGAGCGACAACACCGAGGTCGAAGCAGTCGAGAGCGACGAGCCAGCAGAACTCGATCAGTCGAAGTCCGCCCCGATCGATCGGGAGATCGTCGGACCCTTCGATGAGAGCGAAGCCAACGCCGTGAGGCCGTATGTCGACCTCGGCGGCATCAAGGTGCTGCCCCGTGAGGGTCTGCACTTGAGGCTCGAGGTCGAAGAGGGCAGCAAGCGCGTCGTCGCGGTCGCGCTCGACATCGCGGAGTCGACGCTCCAGTTGCAGCCGTTCGCTGCTCCCCGGTCGACGGGTCTGTGGCATGAGATCCGCCAGCAGATCTCGGATCAGATCCTCAAACAGGGCGGCAAGACCAAGCTCACCGTCGGCGCCTTCGGCCCCGAACTCCTCGCCGAGATCCCCGCCGTCGCGTCGGGAGGCGACGGGTCGACACGACTCGCCCGATTCGTCGGGGTCGACGGTCCCCGGTGGTTCCTGCGCGGCGTCATCGCCGGCAAAGCCCTCTCCGATCCGCGCGCCGCCGAAGAGATCGAAGACCTCTTCCGCAGCATCGTCGTGGTTCGTGGCACGACCCCCATGCCCCCGCGTGACCTCATCCCGCTCCAGATGCCGAAGACGGCGTCGGGCCAGCAGGCCCCGACCACCCCCGACGCGTGACCGCTCACGAACGGGGGGCCTCGAACCCCGCCGACGAGACCCAGCCCGCGACGACCACAGATGGCGCGACGGCGTCCGATCCGTCTTTCGGGGCCCTGTTCGGCGCCGCGGCGCGGAACGCCGGCATCGGCCAGGTGGCGCCGGGCGAGATCCCGACGGCGTCGTCTCTCCTGAGCGCCGTCGGCGGCGTGCGCGGTCTCGCCGAGACGATTCTCCCGCCGCTCGCCTTCCTCGTTCTCTACACGCTCACGGGCGAGCTCGTGCTCTCCGTGACGATTCCGGTCGTCGTCGCGGTCGTCTTCGTGCTCGCGAGACTCCTGACGAAGACCCCGGTGACGGGAGCTCTCGCGGGCGTCGCCGGGGTGGCGATCTCGGCTGTCGTCGCGCTCAGCACCGGCCGACCCGAAGACAACTTCCTGCCGGGGCTCATCATCAACGCGGTCTCGCTCACCGCGATCCTCATCAGCATCATCGTGAGGTATCCGTTCATCGGGCTCGTCGTGGGGATTCTCGCGAACGAGGGGCTCGAGTGGCGCAAAGACCGGGCGAAACGCCGAGTGCTCACTCTCACGACAGTGCTGTGGGCCGGTCTCTTCGCCGTGCGTCTCGGCGCCCAGCTCCCGCTGTATCTCGCGGGGGAGGTCGAGTTGCTCGCGACCGTCAAGCTCATCCTCGGTGTGCCCACCTACGCCGTGCTCCTCTGGATCACCTGGCTGCTCGTGAGGGCCGTCTACCGACGCGGAGTGGTAACGCCCGCGGAGTGAGCCGCGTGTACTATTTATCTCGACATCAAGATAAATAGCGCGACCGACCTCCCGTTCGAGGGGCGCGCACACTTAGGCTTGCCTTGCTGGTTTCGACCTGACACGGCGGTCAGGATTGGCTCACGCCAGCAAGGGAGACGACGTCATGTCTGCAGTCAATAGCTTCGGTTCGAAAGACACCCTCACCGTCGGGGAGACCGACTACGAGATCTTCCGGCTCGACACCGTTCCCGGTTTCGACAAGCTCCCGTTCAGCCTCAAGGTGCTGCTCGAGAACCTCCTCCGCACCGAGGACGGCGCGAACGTCACGAGATCGCAGATCGAGGCTCTGGGCGCGTGGCAGCCGACGGCCGAGCCCGACACCGAGATCCAGTTCACCCCCGCTCGCGTCGTCATGCAGGACTTCACGGGGGTGCCGTGCATCGTTGACCTCGCGACCATGCGCGAAGCCGTCTCCGAACTGGGAGGCGACCCGACGAAGATCAACCCCCTCGCGCCCGCCGAGCTCGTGATCGACCACTCGGTCATCGCCGACCTCTTCGGCAGCGAGAACGCTCTCGAGCGCAACGTCGAGATCGAGTACGAGCGCAACGGCGAGCGATACCAGTTCCTCCGCTGGGGCCAGACGGCGTTCGACGACTTCAAGGTCGTGCCCCCGGGAACCGGCATCGTGCACCAGGTCAACATCGAGTACCTCGCGCGCGTGACCTACACGCGCGAGGTCGGCGGCGCTCTGCAGGCCTACCCCGACACGTGCGTCGGCACCGACTCCCACACGACGATGGTCAACGGCCTCGGTGTTCTCGGCTGGGGCGTCGGCGGAATCGAAGCCGAAGCGGCGATGCTCGGCCAGCCCGTCTCGATGCTCATCCCCAAGGTCGTCGGTTTCAAGCTCTCGGGCGCCATCCCGACCGGCGTCACGGCGACCGACGTCGTGCTCACCATCACGCAGATGTTGCGCGAGCACGGAGTCGTCGGCAAGTTCGTCGAGTTCTACGGCGAGGGCGTCGCGGCGGTTCCGCTCGCGAACCGCGCGACCATCGGCAACATGAGCCCCGAGTTCGGGTCGACCGCGGCGATGTTCCCGATCGACGACGTAACCCTCGACTACTTGCGCCTCACCGGCCGCAGCGAGGCCCAGGTCGAGCTCGTCGAGGCCTACTCCAAGGTGCAGTCGCTCT
Source organism: Marisediminicola sp. LYQ85 (assembly GCF_046600695.1). Classification (NCBI taxonomy): domain Bacteria; kingdom Bacillati; phylum Actinomycetota; class Actinomycetes; order Micrococcales; family Microbacteriaceae; genus Marisediminicola; species Marisediminicola sp. LYQ85. The sequence goes on along the minus strand of NZ_JBKIWO010000001.1, from coordinate 1,009,088 downwards.
GGCACGACCCCTCCGTTGAGGCGACCTACAGCGAGTACATCGAGCTCGATCTCGCGACCGTCGTCCCCTCGATCGCCGGACCCAAGCGCCCGCAGGACCGCGTCGAGCTCAGCCGCGCGAAAGATCAGTTCGAGATCGACCTCGGCGCCTACGCGACCGGTCACTCGAAGGTCGACGAGGCCGTCGAGGGAACCTTCCCGGCGTCCGATCCGATCGGTCTGACCCCGCAAGACGAGGAGAGCGCCCACGCCGACGCTCCGTCGTATGCGAGCAACGCGCCGTCGCACGCCTCGAAGCCGACGAAGGTGACGCTCGAGAACGGCAACGACTTCACGCTCGATCACGGAGCCGTGGCGATCGCGGCGATCACCTCGTGCACGAACACCTCGAACCCCTCGGTCATGCTCGCCGCAGGTCTGCTCGCTCGCAACGCGAGCCAGAAGGGCCTCAAGGCCAAGCCGTGGGTCAAGACCACGCTCGCCCCGGGCTCGAAGGTCGTCACCGACTACTACGAGAAGGCCGGCCTCACGACCTACCTCGAAGACCTCGGTTTCTACACCGTGGGCTACGGCTGCACGACGTGCATCGGCAACTCCGGTCCCCTTCTCGACGAGATCTCCACCGCGGTCAACGACAACGACCTCGCGGTCACTGCGGTCCTCTCGGGAAACCGCAACTTCGAGGGTCGTATCAACCCCGACGTCAAGATGAACTACCTCGCGAGCCCTCCGCTCGTCATCGCCTACGCCCTCGCGGGATCGATGAACTTCGACTTCGAGAAGGATGCCCTCGGCACCGACTCCGACGGCCGTGACGTGTTCCTCGCCGACATCTGGCCCGACGCGGCCGAAGTGCAGTCGACGATCGACTCGTCGATCGACACGGAGATGTTCACCCACGAGTACGCGGGGGTCTTCGACGGCGACGAGCGCTGGCGTTCGCTTCCGACGCCGACCGGCCCGACGTTCGAGTGGGACTCCGAGTCGACCTACGTGCGCAAACCCCCGTACTTCGAGGGAATGACGCTCGAGACGACTCCCGTGAGCGACATCGCGGGAGCCCGCGTCCTCGCGAAACTCGGTGACTCGGTCACGACCGACCACATCAGCCCCGCCGGAAACATCAAGGCCGACAGCCCCGCCGGGCACTACCTCGATGCCCACGGTGTCGACCGCAAGGACTACAACTCCTACGGCTCTCGTCGCGGCAACCACGAGGTCATGATCCGCGGCACCTTCGCGAACATCCGGCTCAAGAACCAGCTTCTCGACGGTGTTGAGGGTGGGTACACGCGCGACTTCACGAAGCCGGACGCTCCGCAGTCGTTCATCTACGACGCATCGGCCAACTACCAGGAGCAGGGCACGCCCCTCGTCATCTTCGGCGGTAAGGAATACGGCTCGGGGTCGTCGCGCGACTGGGCCGCCAAGGGCACGAGCCTTCTCGGCGTCAAGGCCGTCATCACCGAGAGCTTCGAACGCATCCACCGCTCGAACCTCATCGGAATGGGCGTCGTGCCGCTGCAGTTCCCGGCTGGCGAGAGCTGGTCGAGCCTGGGTCTCGACGGAACCGAGATCGTGACGATCACGGGAATCGAGCAACTGAACGAGGGTGTCACGCCGCGCACGGTGCGCGTCGTCGCCGAACCGAGCGAGCACTCGCCGGCCGGAAAGCAGACCATCGAGTTCGACGCGGTCGTACGCATCGACACTCCGGGTGAAGCGGACTACTACCGCAACGGTGGAATCCTCCAGTACGTGCTGCGCTCACTCGTCTCGCCGGTTCAGGCGTAGCCCACGATCTAAGATCGTCTTCATGTCATTGCTCGAGAACATCAGGGGGCCTCGAGATCTCGACGGGCTCTCGACCGCGGAGCTCGTCGAGCTCGCCGCCGAGATCAGGGCTTTCCTGATCTCGGCGGTGTCGAAGACCGGTGGTCACCTGGGACCCAACCTCGGCGTCGTCGAACTGACGATCGCGATCCACAAGGTCTTCGACTCCCCCCACGACCCCGTGATCTTCGACACCGGTCACCAGTCGTACGTGCACAAGCTCCTCACGGGCCGGCAGGACTTCCGGCACCTCCGGGAGCGCGGCGGCCTCGCCGGCTATCCGCAGCGAGCGGAGTCGGTGCACGACGTCGTCGAGAGTTCGCACGCGTCGAGCTCGCTCTCGTGGGCTGACGGCATCTCCCGCTCCTTCTCGATGACCGGCCAGACCGATCGTCACGTCGTCGCCGTCGTGGGCGACGGGGCCCTCACCGGGGGAATGACGTGGGAGGCCCTCAACAACATCAGCGACGACAACCTCCGTCGCCTCATCATCGTCGTCAACGACAACGGGCGCTCCTACGCTCCGACGATCGGGGGAATGGCCCGGTTCCTCAACACCGTGCGCACCCGCAGGTCGTATCGCAATCTGTATCTCGGAAGCCAGAAACTGTTCGACCAGTTCGGCAAGCCCGGGCAGGCGATCTACCGGGGAGTGCGCGGTGGCCTCCACGGATTCCTCGCGCGATTCACGAACAACGAGGCGCTCTACTCGAACCTCGACATCAAATACATCGGGCCCATTCACGGACACGATGTCGCGGCTCTCGCCGAAGCCCTCGAGCAAGCGAAGAATTACGGCGCGCCCGTCATCGTGCACGCGATCACCCAGAAGGGGCGCGGCTACGAGCCCGCACGACTCGACGCGGCCGACCAGTTCCACGCCGTCGGCCAGATCGACCCCGAGACCGGCGAACCCCTCGGCGCGAACGACAAGCCGTCGTGGACATCCGTGTTCGCCGACGAGATCGTCGCGATCGCCGACGACGACCCCACCGTCGTCGGCATCACCGCGGCGATGCTGCGTCCGACGGGGCTCCACACTTTCGCCGAGAAGTACCCCGACCGCGTTCTCGACGTCGGCATCGCCGAACAGCACGCCGTGACCTCCGCCGCCGGGCTCGCCTTCGGCGGACTGCATCCGGTCGTCGCCCTCTACGCGACCTTCATCAACCGCGCCTTCGACCAGGTGCTCATGGATGTCGCCCTGCACAAGGCGGGGGTCACGTTCGTGCTCGACCGCGCGGGGGTCACCGGTCCCGACGGAGCGAGCCACCACGGCATGTGGGATCTCTCGATCCTCCAGGTCGTGCCCGGCATCCGGTTGAGCGCACCCCGCGACGCGACGCGACTCCGTGAGGAGCTGCGCGAAGCCGTCGCCGTCTCCGACGGGCCGACGGTCGTCCGATTCTCGAAGGGCAGCGTCGGCACGGAGTTCGACGCGGTGCGTCGCACGCCCGACGGCGTCGACGTCTTGCGCGAGAGCGACCACCTCGACGTGCTCATCATCACCGTCGGCGCCATGGCCGAGCTCGGCTTGCAGGTCGCCGACAGGCTCGCGGCGCAAGGCATCGGCGCGACCGTCATCGACCCGCGCTGGGTCGTGCCCGTTCCGGCGAGTGTCGTCGAGATGTCGGCGGACCACCGCATCGTGATCTCGATCGAGGACGGTGTGCGGGTCGGCGGGGTCGGCACGCGCATCAGGCAAGACCTGCGAGCGGCGGGCGTCGACACTCCGGTGACCGAGCTCGGCCTTCCCGCGGAATTCATCGATCATGCGTCGCGCGCCCAGATCATGGACGACATGGGACTCACGCCGCAGAAGATCGCGCGCGACGTCATCGCCCAGGTTCTCGGGAGCAAGATCCCCGTCGCGCGCCCTCTGCCCGACGCGGATGCCGAGGCGCGCGGGTTCACCGACGGTTCCGACCTCGATGCCGGCACCTCGCCGTCGAGTCAGGACTCCAGCAGTCGCGACTGACCCGCTAACGAGAGAACGCCCCCGTCCGATCGGACGAGGGCGTTCTCTCGTGGTGATGGTCGGAACGGTCAGGACACTCCGCGCAGCGGCGGCGTGTGGAAGGTCGAACCGAAGACGCGCTCCGATGCACCCACGCGATCGAGGTACGGCGTCACCCCGCCCATCTGGAAGGGCCACCCCGCCCCGAGGATGAGGCACAGGTCGATGTCCTCGGGTGCAGCGACGACGTTCTCGTCGAGCATCCTCCTGATCTCGTCGGCGAGACCGTCTTCGACTCGACGGAGGATCTCGTCACCCGTGAGAGGCGACCTTCCACCCTTGGTGATCGAGACGGCCTTCTTGTCGAAGCCCTTGATCTGGCCCTTCGAGTCGCGATCGAAGATCCGACCGTGTTCCGCGAGCGCGTGGAGGTTGGCGCTCTCGAAGAACCTCTCGGGGAACGCCGCGTGGTGCGTGTCGAGAACGTGCGCGCCGACTTTGAGGCCCACGAGCTCGAGGAGCTCGAACGGCGTCATCGGCAGCCCGAACGGCGCGATCGACGCGTCGACGACCTCGAACGGGGTGCCGGAGTCGACCGCGTGCATCGCCTCGCCGAGGAGCTTGGCGAGAATGCGGTTGACGACGAAGCCGGGGGTGTCGGTCGTGATGACGGCGTTCTTGTAGAGCTTCGCCGCGGTCACCATCGCGGTGCTGAGCGTCGCCTCGTCTGTCGACGGGGAGTTGACGACCTCCACGAGCGGCATCACGGCGACAGGGTTGAAGAAGTGGAACCCCACGAGCCTCTCGGGGTGTGCGAGCCTCGCGCCGATCTTCTCGACCGAGAGCGACGACGTGTTGGTGGCGAGCACCGCCGTCTCCGACACGTGCTTCTCGATCTCCGCGAACACGTCCTGCTTGACCCCGAGCTCTTCGAAGACGGCTTCGATGACCCAGTCCGCGTCGGCGAAGTCGGCCTTGTCGGTGGTTCCCGTGACGAGCCCCTTGAGTCGGTTGGCTTCGTCCGCGTTGATGCGTCGTTTGCCGAGCAGCGTGTCGATCTCGCCGTGGATGTAGTCGATGCCCTTGTCGACGCGCGCCTGGTCGAGGTCGGTGATGACGACGGGGACCTTGAGACGCCGGACGAACAGGAGCGCGAACTGGCTCGCCATGAGCCCGGCACCCACGACGCCGACCTTCGTGACCGGTTTCGCGAGCGACGGGTCCGGGGCTCCCGCGGGTTTCTTGGCGCGCTTCTGCACGAGGTTGAACGCGTAGATGCTCGCCTGGAACTGGTCACCGGAGATGAGCTCGGCGAGAGCCTCGTCTTCTGCCGCGAACCCCGTGGCCCGGTCGGTGTTCTTCGCAGCCTTGAGGAGCTCGAGCGCCTTGTAGGGCGACTTCGCGACCGTTCCGATGCGGCTCTCGAGGGATTTTCGGGCGATTCCGATGGCGACGTCCCACTTGACCGCGCGCTCGATGCGCCCGGGGGCGTTCGGGCGAGGCACCGAGGCGCCGCCGATCACGCGATCGGCCCACGACAGCGAGTCTTCGAGGAAGTTCACCGACTCGAAGAGCACGTCGGCGATACCGAGCTCGAGAGCGTCCGCCCCCTTGAGGGTGCGGTTGTTCTTGAGCGGGTTCTCGATGACGACCTTGAGGGCGTTCTCGATGCCGATGAGGTTCGGGAGCAACCACGCCCCTCCCCAGCCGGGGATGATCCCGAGGAACACCTCGGGAAGCGCTACGGCGGGAACGCTGCGGTCGATCGAGCGATAGTCCGCGTTGAGCGCGATCTCGAGGCCGCCGCCGAGGGCGAGCCCGTTGATGAAGACGAACGTCGGCACCCCGAAGTCGTGCAGCTTGCCGAGCACCTCGTGGCCGAGCTGAGCGAGCTGGCGCGCGACGTCGCGACTCGGGATGTCGCCGACCTTGCTGAGGTCGGCGCCCGCGGCGAGGATGAACGGCTTGCCCGTGATCGCGAGCCCGGCGATCTCCCCGCGCGAGGCCCTCGCCCTCTGCTCGTCGAGGACGCCGCCGAGTTCGAGAAGAGTGACGGGCCCGAGGGTGTTGGGCCGCGTGTGGTCCCTGTCGTTGTCGAGGGTGATGAGCGCGAGGGTCTTGCCGCTCGGGAGCGAGACATCCTTGACGTAGGAGTGGGTGACCACTTCGTCGTCGGACATCGCGGTGAGCGCGGCGTACGGTGTCGACATCACTTGCCCTTCTTCTTCGACTTGCCGGTGAAGTGCGGGTTCTCCCAGATCATCGAGCCGCCCTGGCCGAGACCGACGCACATCGCTGTGAGGCCGTAACGCACCTCGGGGTGTTGCTCGAACTGTCGGGCGAGCTGGACCATGAGCCGCACCCCCGACGAGGCGAGCGGGTGTCCGACGGCGATGGCGCCACCCCACATGTTGACTCTCGGGTCGTCGTCGTCGATGCCGAAGTGGTCGAGGAGCGAGAGCACCTGGATGGCGAACGCCTCGTTGAGTTCGAAGAGACCGATGTCGTCGATCGAGAGGCCCGCTTTCCGCAGCGCCTTCTCGGTCGAGGGAACGGGACCGATGCCCATGATCTCGGGTTCGACGCCCGCGAACGCGAAACTCACGAGCCGCATCTTGGTCGTCAGACCGAGCTCCTTCGCGGTGTCGGCACTCGCGAGGAGGCTCGCCGTCGCCCCGTCGTTGAGCCCGGAAGAGTTTCCTGCCGTCACCCGACCGTGCGGCCGGAACGGAGTGCGCAGCCCGGCGAGCCCCTCGAGAGTCGTCTCGGGTCGCGGAGCCTCGTCTCGCGTCGCGAGTCCCCAGCCGTCACCGCTCCGCGTCGCGACGGGGATGAGGTCGGGCTGGATGTTGCCGTCGCGGTAGGCCTGAGCCGTCTTCTGCTGGCTCCCGAGGGCGAACCTGTCGGCCCGCTCCTTGGTCAGGTGCGGAAACCGATCGTGGATGCGCTCGGCCGTGTTGCCCATGTTGAGGGCATCGGCGCTCACGAGCTTCTCCGCCATGAACCGCGGGTTCGGGTCGGCACCGAACCCCATCGGGTGGCGACCCATGTGCTCGACACCACCCGCGATGGCGATGTCGTAAGCACCGAACGCGATCCCGCCCGCGGTTGCAGCGACGGCCGTCATCGCGCCCGCGCACATGCGGTCGATGGCGTAGCCGGGCACGGACCGGGGGAGTCCGGCGAGGAGAGCCGCGGTGCGCCCGAGGGTCAGACCCTGGTCACCGGTCTGAGTCGTCGCCGCGATCGCGACCTCGTCGATGCGGTCTTTCGGCAGGCTCGGGTTTCGTTCGAGCAGTCCGATGATCGCTTTGACGACGAGATCGTCGGCGCGCGTCTGCCAGAACATGCCCTTCTCACCCGCTCGACCGAACGGGGTCCGCACCCCGTCGACGAATACAACTTCAGGTCTTTCGGCCACAATGCCTCCAAGTTTGGGTCGGATGCTGCGAGCCTAGAGAGGCACCACGGGGCCCCTCAATCCTTTGACTGTTCCTACGAAGCTCCGCCGTCGGCCTCGACGGGTGTTTGGTCGAGGTCGACAAAGGCATCGAGGATTACCTGTGCGGTAGCGTCAATCTGCCACGGCCGGGCGTCGAGATCCTCGAGAGCCGAGCGGATGGCGTCGAGGGTGAGTGATTCCGGCGGTGACCACGCGAGTCGGCGCAGCGTCTCGGGCATGAGCAGGTTCTCGAGGGGGATCGACAGGAGTTCCGACACCGCCGCGATCGCGGCCTTCGCGAGCTTGAGCCTCCGGTCGGCGGGAGGATTGCGGTCGGCCCACACGCGCGCGGGCGGCACCGACTCGACCGGTCCGCGCTGGGCGGGCAGGTCATCCGTCTGGGTGCCGCGCTCGATGGCGTCCCACCAGCGCTGGATCTCACTGCGGCTCGCACGGCCGCTGAACTCGCGGATGGACGCGAGCTCGCGCTTCGACGAGGGCAGGATGCGCGCGGCGGCGACGAGCGACGAATCGGGGATGAGTCGTCCCGGCGCGCTGTCGATCTCGCGGGCGTACTCGTCCCTCGCCGTCCACAGCTCTCGCGCGACAGCGAGGTTGCGAGGCGAACGGATGACGCTGAGCCCCGACATGCGGCGCCAGGCATCCGTCTTCGCCGGCTTCGCCTCGCGATCGAGCACGGCCTGGAACTCCTGCTCGGCGATGCCCGACTTGCGTTGCGATGCGAGCAGGGCGGCCATCGCGTCTCGCAGATCGACGAGCAGTTCGACGTCGAGGGCGGCGTAGACGAGCCACGATTGCGGCAGCGGGCGGGTCGACCAGTCGGCGGCCGAGTGCTCCTTGGCGAGGTGGACACCGAGGAGTTCTTCGACGACCGTTCCGAGACCGACTCGCGGAAGCGATGCGAGCCGGGCTCCGAGCTCGGTGTCGAAGATCTTCGTCGGATCGAGGCCGACCTCACGGAGGCACGCGAGGTCTTGGCTCGCGGCGTGCAGAACCCACTCCTCGTGCCTGATGGCCTCGTTGAGTTCGTCGAAGCGGCCGATGGCCGGTGGATCGAACAGGAAGATCCCGGCACCGCGACGGAACACCTGGATGAGATAAGCGCGCTGCGAGTACCGGAAGCCCGACGCACGCTCCGCATCGACGGCGAGGGGACCGTGGCCTCGGGCGAGCGACTCGACGGCCTCGAGGTAGTCGGTGCGAGAGGAGATGACCGTGAGCGGCGCTCTCTCGGCGACGACGGCGGCCGTGACGGGCGCGACCTCCGAGAGAGCGTCGATCGTCTGCGGGTCGAGAGACGCCGGGTCGATGGTCGGTTTGCTGCCGGTCGAGGAGTCGCTCATAGCCCGTTCACCCACGAGATGCTCGGCGGGCAGACAGCACGGTGACTCCTTCGATCATCGGCGGAAGCCCCGCCAGCATGCACAGCAGTTCACCCCAGCCTTCCACATGAGCGCCGATGTCCGCGGTCGACGGGGTCCACGAGGCGCGGAGTTCGAGTTGCGCGCCGTCGCCCTGGCTCGCGAGCTCGCCGTATCCCGTCGAGAGGATCTTGGTCGCCGTGCCCGAGAGCGAGTGGTGTCGGGCACCTCCGGCATCGAGGGCGTCGGACAGCCAGGACCACGCGACGTCGGCGATGAACGGGTCGACGCCGATGTCGGTCTCGAGCGGAGCCTGGGCGAAACACACGACCCTGAACTCCCCGCCCCACGCATCCGGTGCGCTCGGATCGAAGAGCAGGATGAACCGCCCGGTGCCCTCGTCGGAGTCGGCGTCGTGGCGCGCGGGCGTGACATCCGCGGCGAGAGCGATCGAGTAGGGAGCGAGACCGGAGGGCGAGGGGATGTCGTTGACCGCGAGTTCCGGACGCAACCGGGCCGCGCGAATGCTCTCGAGAGCGGCATCGAAGGCCAACGGACTGGATGATCCTGCGGTGGGCTCTGACACACGAGAAGACTAAAGTTCACGCGTGAGTGAATCAGGGAGGCACGCCGTCGGGCGGGCATGGCTGCTGTACCGCGCGTTGCCCGCGCTCGTCGCCGTGGCCGGAGGCGCCGCGATCGCCGCCGCGACCATGACGACTCTCGTGGCACGCGTGGTCGTGACCCCTCCCCGCAAGCGGTCCGACGACACGCGCATTCTCGCCGTCGACCTCGACGGCGCCACGATCACCCTGAGCCGAACGGCCGACACCTCCCTGCCCGGACGCTACGGGCTGTGGACCGACCGCGACACGGGCCACCTCAAGCTCGGGGAGATCGTCTCCTCGACCCCTACCACCGTGACTCGCCACCTCGACGGCATCGACCTCGGGCAGCCCGAGCGCGCGGCCGGAGGGCGTTTCAGCGGCTGGTATCACGTGACCCCCGACGACATCGATCTGCCCTGGCGATCCGTCGAGGTCGAGACGGAGCTCGGCGCGGCGCCCGCGTGGCTCATCCCGGCCGCGTCCGACCCTGCGGTCGACACCGCCGCGGTCGACCCCGTCGGCGACACTGCCGCCATCGGCCGCGGCCGCTGGGCGATCCTCGTGCACGGTCGAGGAGTCTCACGGGCCGAAGCCCTCCGCGCTGTGCCCGTGCTGCACGGTCGCGGCTTCACGTGCCTCGTCGTGTCGTGGCGCAACGACGGCGACGCTCCGCCGAGTCCCGACGGCCGCTACGGTCTCGGCGCGACGGAGTGGAACGACGTCGACGCCGCCCTGGGGTTCGCTCGCGACCACGGCGCGCGCGACGTGGTGCTCGTCGGGTGGTCGATGGGCGGTGCGATCTCGCTCCAGGCGGCGCGCAATTCTCCGCACGCCCCGCTCATCCGCGGCATCGTGCTCGAGTCGCCCGTCGTCGCGTGGGCACCGACCCTCGACTTCCAGGCGCAGGGCATGCGCATCCCTCCCGCGATCCGTCGAGCGAGCGTCGCGCTCCTGTCGACACCGTCGCTCGCGGCGATCGCGGGCCAGAGCACGGCCGTCGACTTCGCGTCACTCGATTTCGTCGAGCGGGCGAGTGAGATCACCGTTCCGATTCTGCTCATGCACAGCGACGACGACGGGTTCGTGCCGATCGAGGCGTCCGAGGCCCTCGCTCGGGCTCGACCCGACATCGTGGACTTCCACCGGTGGACGGATGCCCGGCACGCCAAGCTCTGGAATTTCGATCCCGAGCGATTCGACCGGGAGATCGGCGAGTGGGTCGACCGGATCCTGCCGGCCTAGCGGTCGCGGAACCCCCATCGCGCGTAGACGAACCCGGCCTCGTCGACGAGCATCTGCCGGAGGTCGAGGCGCTCGTCGTCATGTGATCGGTCGCCGGGCCCGCGACCCTCGAGAGCCCTCCCGAAGAGCGGATGCGCGCGTGCCGCGAGCACGGGGCTCGTCGTGAGGCAGAGTTCGTCGACGTGTGACGCCTCGACGAACGCTCCGGCGAGAGACGGCCCGCCCTCGCACACGATGTCGCGTGCTCCGCGCTCCGCGAGGATGCGCACGATGTCGTCGACGTCGGGGGAGTCCGCGCTCGACGACGAGAGCGCCTCGACCGTCACGCCCGACGCGGAGTAGTGGGCCTCGACCCGCGCGGCGGTGTCGGCTGCGCACAGAACGAGGAGTCTCGCGCCGTCGGCGGGGCTCTCGGGGCGGGGGAGCGAGGCGACATCCGTTCCCCTCGTCACGACTGCGAGATGCCCGCTCCGAGGGAGGATGAGCCCCTCGGCCCTCACCGTCGCCGCCCCGGTCACGACGACGTCGGCCGCGCGCCGGATGGCACCGACGATCGCGCGATCCACTCTGCTGCTGAGCGAGTCGGAGGTCGCACCACCCGCCGAGGCGTCGCCGTCGATACTCGCGACGAGATTGACCCTCACGAGGGCGCGCGCGGTGGACCCCGCCGACCCGCTCAGCCTCGGGTACCACTCGGCGAGTGATTCGCGCGCCTCCGGCGTGCCGACGTCGCTCGACGACGACGGCTCGGGAACGACGCGCGTGAGCTTCACGACGCGGCGGTCTTGGCGCGGATCTGACGCTTCGCTCGCGCGAGGAGGGCCGACATCCCTCGCAGACGCAGGGGGCTCACCGCTTCGGTCAATCCGATGGTCTGCGGAAAATCGTCGTCGACCGCGACCACTTCGGCGGCCGTGAGCCCCGCGAGCCCTTGCACGAGGATCGACGCGAAGCCGCGGGTGGTCGGCGCCTCTTTCGGGGCCGTCGCGTGGAGATGCACGATGCCGTCGTCGGCGACCTCGACGAAGATGAACACCGGCGCTTGACACTCCTCGACGCGCTCGAGGAGATCGGGGTGGTCGACGAACTGCGCGGGGAGCTCGGGCAACTCGTTGGCGAACTCGAGAAGCAGAACCAGGCGGTCCTGCTTCTCGAGCGCCAGGAAGTCGTCGCGGATGTCGGCGAGAGCCCGGGGGAGGTCGGCGCGGGAATCGGCAGAGAGGAGATCGGTCACCGACCGATTATCCCCCGCTCACGCGATCGGTCACCGAACGGGAACGACTCCGGGCTCGGAACCCTGCACGATCGGAACGCGCACGGCGCTGCCCCACTCGGTCCACGAGCCGTCATAGTTCTTCACGTTCTCGAAGCCGAGCAGGTGGGTGAGCACGAACCACGTGTGTGCCGAACGCTCTCCGATGCGGCAGTAGGCGATGACGTCGTCTCCCGCCGAGAGTCCCGCGCCCTCGCGGTAGAGCGCGTCGAGTTCGGGAACGCGCTTGAAGGTGCCGTCTTCGGCCGCTGCTTTGCCCCACGGCACGTTCTTGGCGGTCGGGATGTGGCCGGCGCGGAGGGCTCCCTCGTCGGGGTAGGCCGGTGCGGTCGTGCGCTCGCCGCTGAACTCCTCGGGGGAGCGCACGTCGATGAGGGGCTGGCCGAAGTGCTCGAGCACGTCTTCTTTAAAGGCGCGCACCGCGGAATCGTCGCGGGTCACGACGGGGTACTCGACCGGCGTGACCTCGGAACGCTCGGTCGTGTATTCACGGCCTTCCGCCTCCCACTTCGCACGGCCGCCGTCGAGCAAGCGCACATCCTCGTGGCCGAAGAGGGTGAAGACCCACAGCGCGTAGGCCGCCCACCAGTTGTTCTTGTCTCCGTAGACGACGATCGTGGTGTCGCGGGAGATGCCGCGCGAGCCGAGGAGGGCCGCGAACGCGGGTCCGTCGATGTAGTCGCGCTGGACGGGGTCGTTGAGGTCGGTGTGCCAGTCGATCTTCACGGCGCCCGGGATGTGTCCCGTCTCGTAGAGCAAGACGTCTTCGTCGGACTCGACGACGACGAGGCCCTCGGTCCCGAGGTTCGCGGCGAGCCACTCGGTGGACACGAGCCGTTCGGGGTGGGCGTATGCGGCGAATTCGGTGGATGGGTCGACCTCGACGGCCATGGATACCTCCTGAAAGGCTCATTCCGGCGCCCGTTCGTGACGAACGCCGCAGATAAGCTGGCTTGTGGTTCGCATACGAATCTACCGACTCGACATGGGCGACACGTGACACGCGTAAAACGCCGACACACAGTAAGGCCTCCAATTGTCCGCTGACCCCGTGCGTGCCGCGTCGAGACTCGTCGATCGGGCGCCCACTCTGAGCGGCGAGCAGATCGTCGCTCACCTCGTGCCGCCGCGCCAGTTCGCGACAGCATCGGTGCAGTCGTATCGCCCCGACCCCGACTACCCCTCCCAACAGGAGGCCGTCGACGCCGTCGGCGAGTTCAGCGCTCGAGCGACGCGGCCCGCGGTCACGCGCCTCTTCTCTCGCAAGAAGACGGATGTCGCGCTCCCGGGCATCTACCTCGACGGCGGGTTCGGTGTCGGCAAGACCCATCTCCTCGCCGCCCTGTGGCACGCGGCCGCGGGCCGCAAGTACTTCGGCACGTTCATCGAATACACGGCTCTCGTCGGAGCGCTCGGATACGCCGCGACCATCGAGCTCCTCAAAGGCGCCACCCTCCTGTGCATCGACGAGTTCGAGCTCGACGACCCGGGTGACACGCGCCTCATGTCACGACTGCTCTCGGAACTCGTGGCCTCGGGCACGCGCATCGCCGCGACATCCAACACCCCACCCAACGCTCTCGGCGAGGGACGGTTCGCCGCGGCGGACTTCCTGCGCGAGATCGACGCGCTCGCCGCGCGATTCACGACCATCCGCATCGACGGGCTCGACTACCGCCGGCGCACCGTCGAGGGTCACGCGACCGTCGTCGACGACAGCGGGTTCGACGCGATCATGGCCGCCGAGCCGGGGGAGAAGACGGTCGACGACTTCGGCGACGTCGTCGAGCACCTCTCGAGCGTGCATCCCTCGCGCTACGTCACTCTCGTCGACGGCGTGCAGTGCGTCGGCCTGCGCGACGTGCGCGTGCTCTCGAGCCAGACCGACGCCCTCCGGCTCGTCGCGTTCGTCGACCGTCTCTACGACGCGGGCGTCCGCGTCGTGCAGACCGGGCTCCCGCTCGACGCCGTCTTCGCCGACGACATGCTCGCGGGGGGCTACCGCAAGAAGTACTTGCGCGCGATGTCGCGGCTCATCTCGCTCACCTCGAGAGAGCGCGATTCGTAGTCGACTCGTGGGGGCGCGAAACACGATGTTAACGCGCACCGAGGGCGCGTAACGCGCCCGAAACACTCCGACGCCCCGGGCGAAACCTCCCGCCGCGAAACTGGCGTCGTACCCGCCCCGTTCGTCGCGACCCAGCACTCGTGTCGCGGAACGGTTCCCGCACACTGAGAGAGGTTCACGATGGATCAAGGCAATACCGCCTTCCTATTGATCGCCGCAGCACTCGTTCTACTGATGACCCCGGGTCTCGCCTTCTTCTACGGCGGACTCGTCAAAGCGAAGAGTGTCATCAGCATGATGATGATGAGCTTCGGGGCCCTCGGCCTCATCGGTGTCCTCTGGGTTCTCTACGGCTACGCGATCGCGTTCTCGAACGACGGCGTGGGCAACTTCGTCGGAATCGACGGGATCATCGGCATCGACACAGCGGAAATCGGTCTCGCCGGTGTCTACGCCGAGGCCGCCGACCCGCAGGGCGGGTTCCCGCTCATCGCGTTCGCCGCCTTCCAGGCGACCTTCGCGATCCTCACGGTCGCCCTCATCTCGGGAGCCATCGCCGACCGCGCCAAGTTCGGAGCGTGGATGGTCTTCGCCGGTGTCTGGGCGACGGTCGTCTACTTCCCCGTTGCGAGCTGGGTCTTCAACTTCACGCTCGGCGACGACGGATCGGTCGTCGACGGCGGATGGATCGCCTACACGGTCGGTGCCATCGACTTCGCGGGTGGAACAGCGGTGCACATCAACGCGGGTGCCGCGGCTCTCGCCCTGGCCCTCGTTCTCGGCAAGCGCGTCGGCTTCGCGAAGGGCGCGCACGTGCCCCACAACCCGCCGTTCGTTCTGCTCGGAGCCGGTCTTCTCTGGTTCGGCTGGTTCGGGTTCAACGCCGGCTCGGAGCTCGCCGCCGACGGCATCGCCGCCATCGCCTTCCTCAACACGATCGCCGCTCCCGCCGCCGCCATCCTCGGATGGCTCGTCGTCGAGAAGATCAAGGACGGCAAGCCCACCTCGGTCGGAGCCGCATCCGGAGCCGTCGCGGGTCTCGTCGCGATCACTCCCGCGTGTGCATCGCTCACCCCGGGATGGTCGATCCTCCTCGGCGTCATCGCCGGTGTCGTGTGCGCCCTCGCGATCGACCTGAAGTTCAAGCTCGGCTTCGACGACTCGCTCGACGTCGTCGGCATCCACCTCGTGGGTGGCCTCATCGGAACCCTCTACATCGGGTTCTTCGCTACCGACGTCGGACTCTTCACGGGTGGCGACGCGTCGCAGCTCGGACGTCAGGCTCTCGCGGCGTTCGCGGTCATGGCCTACTCGTTCATCCTGTCGTACGCGATCGGATGGATCATCCAGAAGACGATGGGATTCCGGGTCACCGACGAAGACGAGATCGCCGGAATCGACACGGTCGTCCACGGCGAGGAAGGCTACGTGCTGACTCCTCAGCGATGAGCCACTGAGCCCGTCACCGTGAGGTGAGGCCCGGTAGCACCCCGGGGGTGCCGTCATCACGACGGCACCCCCGTTCTCGTCTCCTCACTACGATGTGCTGCGGAAAGGCCCTCCGATCGACCTGACAGCTCTCACCACCGCGTCGACCGCGGCGACGACCCTCCTCGGTGTCGTCGTCGCTCTGCTCGTCGACTTCTGGTGGGGTCGTGCCTCCGCGGCGTCGATCGGGAGAGCCGCGATCGCGACGGCCATCGGCTGGACGGCGTTCCTGCTCGCGTGGGCTGGTGCCGGCAGGGCGCTCGACGGCGCCCTGGTGCTTCCACTCGCGGCGGTGAGCGGGCTCGCCGCCGTGCTCGTGTCGACGCCCGCGCACATCGTCGGCCTCTCGCCACACCGCACGTACGGCGTCGTCGCGGCGTGGTCGCTGCTCGTCTACTCGCCCATCACCCTCGTCGCGTTCACGACCGTGTCAGGGTTTTTCGCGACGGGATACGTGCCTCTCGATCTCGCGGGAGCGCTCCCCGGGCTCGTGGCTGCGGGGGCGAGCGGGGCGGCATTCCTCCTCGTCACGCGAGACACCGACCGGGCCTTCCCGCCCGGGGTCGACCGGCGGTCGCGCGTGCGGATCGTTCTCCTCTTCGCCGTCCTGTGGGCGCTGTGGCTCGTGTGGATGCTCGGGCTCGAACTCGCGATCACGACGGCGTCGCCCCGCATCCTCCTGAACGGCCTTCTCGCTCCCGTCGCCGCCGCGGTCGCCTGGCTCGTCGTGCAGCGGATCCGTCGAGCCGAGACGACCCTCACCGCCGCGCTCGGTGGGCTCTACTGCGGCCTCGTCGCCATCGCCCCCGCGGGCGGCTACATCGACTCCACGGGCGCGATCGTCACGGGCGCGACGGCGGGCGCGGTGTGTTCGCTCCTCGGATACCACCTCGCGAGGACGAACGGTCAAGCCTCGTGGTTGCCCACGATCCAGCTGCTCGTCGGCGGCACCATCGGCGCCGTGCTCGTCGGCGTCTTCGCCATCAGGTCGGGACTCGTCGTGATGGGGCAGCCCGAGACGATCCTGAGCCAGCTCGCGAGTGCGGGCTCGGCGATCGGGCTCTCGTTCGTCGTCTCCCTCGTGCTGTGGTCGATCGCGACTCGCGGAGGTCGGCGCGCGCGCGTCGACACTCAGTGACGGCGTCGTACAGTGACGACGTGGACCCCATCACTCCCCGCGCTCCCGGCCTCACCGGAGCGGTCGTGCTCTCGCAGTTCTGGCGCGATCTCGTGTTCGTGCACTGGCGAGTGGATGCCTCGGAGGTCGCGCCACTCCTTCCGCCCGGAATCGTGCCGGACGAGTTCGACGGGTCGTCGTGGGTCGGTCTGATCCCGTTCGAAATGGAACAGACGCGCGTTCTCGGGCGCGTGCCCGTCGGATACTTCGGCACCTTCACCGAGGTGAACGTGCGCCTCTACGGGGTCGACCGGCACGGTCGCCGCGGTGTCGTCTTCTCGTCGCTCGAAGCCTCGCGACTCGCGGCCGTGCTCACGGCTCGAGCCGCGTTCTCGCTGCCATATCAGTGGGCGCGAGCCGCCTCGGTGCGCCGGGGGAGCGACGTCGCCTATCGCTCCCACCGACTCGACGGGTCGGGCGCGATGTCCCGTGTGCGGGCGGCGACGTCGACGACACCCGCGGTGGGCGAGCTCGCGGAGTTCCTCACCGCTCGATGGACTCTCTTCGTCGAGAGGCGCGGGCGCACGCTCATCATGCCCAACGAGCACGACACGTGGGCGCTCTTCGACGCCGACCTGGTCGACCTCGACGAGTCGCTCCTCGCCGCGGCCGGCATCCGCTCGGTCGGACGCCGCGAGCCGGACTCGGTGCTCTATTCGCCCGGGGTGCGCACGCTCTTCGGTGCGCCCGCGGCGGTGTGACCGGAGGCGAGCTGCCGACGAGGTGACGCACCCGACCGGTCGAGGGTGTCGCGCGCCACGAGGGTTCCGCCCACGACCGCAGCGGGCATCGCCGCGACCGCGCCGAGGGGGATGAGGAACATCAGGTAGGTCGCCACGCCGAATCCCAGCGCGAAAGCCCGGCGGGAGCGCAACAGCCGGCGTCGCTCCGTGAGCGTGAACCCGCGCGAGTCGAAGGCGCGCGCCGTCAGTTCGACGGCGAGGAACCAGCCGCCGACGATCGCCGAGAGCACGGGAACGAGAACGCCGCCGACGACGGGCACGAGCCCCGTGAGCACGACGGCGAGGCTCGCACCGACGGTCACGAGCAGAATGCGGAGAGAATCGGATGTCGACCGCCACAGTGACCGCCAGAATCCGGGCGTCTCCGCCGCAGGGCCGCCACCCAGACGCGTCTCGACCGACGCCCAGATCTTCTCGTAGAAGACGTCACCCACGAGGAGGGTGAGGGCCGTGAACGTGTAGACGAGCGCGAGGCCCGCGATGACGACGATGCCGACCGACACAAGGGTCACGGCGGCGAACTCGAGGGCCTCACCCCACCCGCGCGCGAACGGCGTGAGCCACTCGGCGATCGCCGTCACGTTGACCGCGAGCACGACGAAGAGGACGACGAAGACCACGGCGACGACGAGGGCGGGGAGAGCGCCCATGATCATCAGGCGAGGGGCCGTGGACCACATCGCGAGGCCCCGACCGAGCATCCGCACCCCGGCGAAGAACTCCTGAGCCACGCCCGGGCGGGCCTCGACCGGACGATCCATGCGCTCAGCGTAGTGGTCGGGAGCGCCCGCGGCGACCGCCTTGACGAGGCTCCGTGTCGCAGATCGAATGGAGGTACGCAACGAATTGGAGCAAGCTCAATGACGGTACCTCTCATCACCCTCAACAACGGCGTCACCATCCCTCAGCTGGGTCTCGGTGTCTTCCAGACCCCGCCGGACGAGACGCAGAAAGTCGTCGAACTCGCCTTCGAGAAGGGCTACCGCCACGTCGACACCGCGGCGGGCTACTACAACGAGGAGGGTGTCGGCGCCGCGATCGCCGCATCGGGACTGCCGCGCGAAGACATCTTCGTGACCACGAAACTCCGCAACGGCGACCAGGGCTACGACAGCACCCTCGCGGCGTTCGAAGACAGCCGCGCGAAGCTCGGCACCGACTTCGTCGACCTGTACCTCATCCACTGGCCCTACCCGAAGCACGGGCTCTTCGTCGAGACGTGGCGTGCCTTCGAAAAGCTCTACGCCGAAGGGCTCATTCGCGCCATCGGTGTGTCGAACTTCCTGCCGCACCACCTCGAGGAGCTCCTCGGCGCGACCGACACGGTTCCCGCGGTCAATCAGATCGAGGTGCACCCGACCTTTCAGCAGGCCGACCTGTCGACCTTCTCCATCGAACGGGACATCGAGATCGAGGCATACAGCCCGCTCGGGCAGGGGGCCGACCTCGAGAGCGACATCGTCACATCGCTCGCGACGGCGCACGATGCCACGCCGGCGCAGATCGTTCTCGCGTGGCACCTCGCGCAGGGGCGCATCGTGATCCCCAAGTCGGTGACACCCGAGCGCATCGAGTCGAACCTCGCGGCAGCGGACGTCTCGCTGACCCTCGACGAGCTCGCCCAGATCGACGCGCTCGAGTCCGGCGGACGCATCGGAGCCGATCCCGACACCGCCGATTTCACGCAGTACCCCAAGAAGTAGCGCGCGACAACCCACAGCGGATGCTGCGTCCCGGACCTCGGGGCGCAGCATCCGCTTCGTCGTTCAGACGGACGCTTTCTCGGGTAGCGCGTCTGCCGGAGTGGATTCAGACGGAGGCAGCCCACCGGTTGCGACGTCGGCCCGGGGCCGGTACGACCACATCACGAGTGTGTAGAGAATCGCTCCGAGCAGGGCTCCGATGACCCAGGCGAACCCGCGGAGCCCCACGAGCACGGGAACCCACACCGCCGCGATGGAGAAGATCGCCGCGACCCCGACCGCGACGAGAGCACGGATGTTCCACCCCCTCTGGTAGAAGTACCGTCCGTCGGCGCGCATCGTGAACAGATCGTCGACTTTCACCGAGCGTCGGCGCACGACGTAGTAATCCGCGACGAGCACCCCGTAGAGCGGGGCGAGGATCGCCCCGAGGGTGTCGACGAACGCCGGCAGACCGATCTGACTGATCGTCGCGACCCAGAGCGCCCCGACGACGAACCCGAGGGCGGCGGTGAGGTATCCGCCCGTCTGGAAGCTGATGCGCTGCGGCGCGAGGTTCGAGAGGTCGTAGGCGGGCGGGATGAAGTTGGCGACGAGGTTGATGCCGATGGTCGCGATCACGAAGGTCACGGCGGCGACGATCGTGAGGGCGACGTTGCCGACGAGCCCGACGATCTCCGCCGGGTTGGTGAGCGGTTCGCCCTCGCCGCCCTGCAGCACGATGTACGCGCCCGCCGTCGTGAACAGGCTCAGGAAGGTGAAGAACGTGAGGCTCACGGGGAGCCCGTAGAAGTTGCCGCGCCTCATCGACTTCTCCGTGCGGGAGAACCTGGCGAAATCACCGAAGTTGATGATGACCGCCGAGAAATAGGCGATCATCGTGCCGATGACCCCGAAGAACGCCCCGACGGCCGCCCAACCCTCGACGGACGCGCTCGTGAAGATCGACCCGACGGCGGGGATCAACCGGTCGCCCGCCTGCACCCAGATGGCGATGAGCAGGGCGATCATCACGATGTAGACGGCGGGGCCGGCGAAGTTCAAGAACTTCTCGATCCAGGCGATGCCCTTGAGGAACAGCACCACCTGCAGACCCGCGACGAAGACGTAGGACACCCAATCGACCCACGTCATCCCCATGAACGTCGCCTCGGGTGGCGTGACGATGACGGCGTTGATGGCGAGTGCGACGGCGGTCGAGGCGAAATAGGTCTGCGCGCCGTACCAGAAGATCGCGACGATGCCGCGGATGAGGGCGGGGAACTGCGCTCCGCGCACCCCCATGCTCGAGCGAGCCATGACCGCGTAGGGAATGCCGTACTTGACGCTCGGCTTGCCCGTCAGGTTCACGAGGAAGTTCACGAACACTCCGGCGAGGATGATCGCGGCGAACACCCACCACCCGCTGATGCCCGCCGTGATGAAGAGGCTCGCCGCGAGGGTGTAGCCCGCGAGGCTCTGCACGTCGTTGGTCCACACGTTGAAGAACTCGAACGCTCCCCATCGACGTTTCTCGCGGGGGAGCGGGGCGAGGTCGTCGTTGTACAGACCCGGGTGCGGGTCCGATCCGGCGTGCGTGTCGAAGTCGTCGACGGGGGCGGTCGCGGTCATGGAAGCCTCCAGCGTGAGGGGGACTGGATGGTGCAGGTCGACGACGTCATCGGCGTTGCGCGCCACGCTAGCCCTCGGCCGACGTCGACGGGTTTCACGGGTGTAACACCCGCGTGACGATGGGGAACGCCGAACGGAACGGCTCCGGCAGAAGGAGATGAAAGGAGTGTGGGCGATACCGGACTCGAACCGATGACCTCTTCCGTGTGAAGGAAGCGCGCTACCAACTGCGCCAATCGCCCTGACAGCTCCAATCCTGCCACAACTCGCGGGGTCGTCAGCCACACTCTCGCGACACGGCCGTCACGAATTGGCTCTCGCTCTCGACGTGGGCTAGAGTCTTCAACGCACGCAGAAATGCGAGCAAGCGGATGTGGCGCAGTGGTAGCGCATCACCTTGCCAAGGTGAGGGTCGCGAGTTCGAATCTCGTCATCCGCTCGAGTCAAGTCTCACGTGGCAGGTTCGCGTGGAGTGAGAAATCACTCATGGTGGCGTGGCCGAGAGGCGAGGCAGCGGCCTGCAAAGCCGTCCACACGGGTTCAAATCCCGTCGCCACCTCCAGAAATGCCTCGACACAGCAGCACACAACAGAACACGAGTTTGAGCGATTGGCGCAGCGGTAGCGCGCTTCCCTGACACGGAAGAGGTCGCTGGTTCGATCCCAGTATCGCTCACACACACGAAGGCCCCGGAACGCGAGTTCCGGGGCCTTCGTCATTGGTGGATCGAGCCGGCGACCGACGGTCGTCGTCGATCGCTTCGCGATCTCCCCGAGACGACCGTCCTGGTTCGATCCCCGTATCGCTCACACACCACGAGGGCCCCGGAACGCGAGTTCCGGGGCCTTCGTCGTTCATCGACACCCCGCGCGGCGCACCCCCGCCCCCGCACTAAAGTTGGGGGAATGACCTCCGCGAACACCGGCTTCGAGCTTTTCACCGACCGATCGATCGTCGCCATGCGCGTCAACGGAGAGCTCGTCGACCTCGCAACGACGGTGGGGCCGGATGACACGGTCGAACCCGTCGCCATCGACTCGCCCGACGGGCTCAGTATCCTCCGGCACTCCGCCGCCCACGTGACCGCGCAAGCCGTGCAGACCATCAACCCCGAGGCGAAGCTCGGCATCGGGCCGCCCATCACCGACGGTTTCTACTACGACTTCGACGTCGCCGTGCCGTTCACCCCCGACGACGTCAAAGCGATCGACAAAGCGATGGACCGCATCATCCGTGCCGGCCAGCGTTTCGTGCGTCGCGTCGTCACCGAAGACGAGGCGCGCGCCGAGCTCGCCGACGAGCCGTACAAGCTCGAGCTCATCGGCCTCAAGGGTGCGGCGGCCGAGGGCGGAGACAACGAGTCGGTCGAGGTCGGCGCGGGAGAGCTCACGATCTACGACAACGTCGACCCGAAGACGGGCGAGACGGTCTGGAAAGACCTGTGCCGCGGACCCCACCTGCCGAACACGCGCATGATCGGCAACGGTGCGGCCCTCATGCGCACGGCCGCCGCATACTGGCGCGGGTCGGAGAAGAACCCGCAGCTGCAGCGCATCTACGGCACGGCGTGGCCGACCAAAGACGAGCTTCGCGCCTACCAGACCCGTCTCGAGGAGGCCGCGAAGCGCGATCACCGCAAGCTCGGCAGCGAACTCGACCTGTTCTCGTTCCCCGACGAGATCGGTTCGGGTCTCGCGGTCTTCCACCCCAAGGGCGGCATCATCCGCGCCGAGATCGAGGACTACATGCGCGAGAGGCTCATCGCCAACGGCTATGAGCAGGTCTACTCGCCCCACATCACCAAGGGGTCGCTCTTCGAGACGAGCGGTCACCTGCAGTGGTACAAGGACGGCATGTTCCCGGCGATGCACCTCGACGAAGAGACGGATGCCGACGGCCATATCACTCGGCAGGGCCAGGACTACTACCTCAAGCCGATGAACTGCCCCTTCCACAACCTCATCTACCGTGCTCGCGGGCGCAGCTACCGCGAGTTGCCCCTGCGTCTCGCGGAATTCGGCACGGTGTACCGCTACGAGAAGAGCGGAACCCTCTCGGGCCTCACCCGCGTGCGCGGACTCACCCAGGACGACGCTCACATCTACGTGACGCCCGATCAGGTGAAGACCGAGATCGCGAGCCAGCTCGAGTTCGTTCTCGAGACCCTGCGCGGCTACGGCCTCAACGACTTCTACCTCGAGCTCTCGACCCGCAACCCCGAGAAGTCGGTCGGGTCGCTCGAACTGTGGGATGACGCGACCGAGACCCTGCGCGAGGTCGCGACCGAGTCGGGCCTCGAGCTCGTGGCCGACCCCGGGGGTGCCGCGTTCTACGGACCCAAGATCTCGGTGCAGGCGCGGGACGCCATCGGGCGCACGTGGCAGCTCTCGACGGTGCAGCTCGACTTCAACCAGCCCGAGAGGTTCGACCTCGAGTACACCGCCGCCGACGGCACCCGCCAGCAGCCGATCATGATCCACCGCGCGCTTCTCGGCTCGATCGAGCGATTCTTCGCGATCCTGCTCGAGCACTACGCGGGCGCGTTCCCGGTGTGGCTCGCCCCCGTGCAGGTCGTGGGCATCCCGGTCGCCGAGGACTACGGCCCCTACCTCGACGAGGTCATCGCTCAGCTGCGCGCGAAAGGCGTGCGCGCCGAGGTCGACCACTCGAGCGACCGCATGCCGAAGAAGATCCGCACCCACACGAAAGCGAAAGTGCCGTTCCAGCTCATCGTGGGCGAAGAGGATCGCGCGGCCGGTGCCGTGAGCTTCCGATTCCGCGACGGCACCCAGGAGAACGGCGTGCCGGTCGACGACGCGATCGCGCGCATCACCGCCGCGATCGCCGACAAGGTGCAGGTGTGACCGTGCCACCCCTCGACGACGACGTGCGCGTCGACGGGTCGTCCGAGCTCGCGGGAGTGCCCGACGAGTTCCAGCGCCTGTGGACGCCGCACCGCATGGTCTACATCGAGACGGGGCAACAGCCCGCTCCCGACGCGTGCCCGTTCTGCGTCGCCCCCACGATGTCCGACGAGGATGCCCTCATAGTGGCGCGGGGGAAGCACGCCTTCGTGCTGCTCAACCTGTTCCCCTACAACAGCGGGCACCTACTCGTGTGTCCCTACCGTCACGTCGCCACCTACGACGAGGCGACCCCCGAGGAGGTCGCGGAGATCGGGAGCCTCACGCAGACGGCGATGCGCGTCATCAAGACGGTCTCGCGCAACGACGGCTACAACATCGGGATGAACCAGGGCAAGCTCGCGGGAGCCGGCATCGCCGACCATCTTCACCAGCACATCGTGCCGCGCTGGGCCCACGACTCCAACTTCTTCCCGATCATCGCGAAGACGAAGGCGCTCCCTCAACTTCTGGGGGACGTACGCCGCAGCATCGCCGAGGCCTGGCCCGCCTCCTGACCCCGTCCGGCCGACTCCCGGCCGGCCGTCTACTCCGGACGTCACACACGGGGGTTCGGCGGCAGACGCCCAGCACCCGAGAGCTAGAATGAGCCCACCATGAGCGACAACACGAACACCGAAACCGTCGGCACGAGCCGGGTCAAACGAGGCCTCGCCGAGATGCTCAAGGGCGGTGTCATCATGGACGTCGTCAACGCCGAGCAGGCGCGCATTGCCGAAGACGCGGGGGCCGTCGCCGTCATGGCGCTCGAGCGCATCCCCGCAGACATCCGTGCCGAGGGCGGAGTCTCGCGCATGAGCGACCCCGACCTCATCGAGGGCATCCGCGACGTCGTGTCCATCCCCGTGATGGCGAAGGCACGCATCGGCCACTTCGTCGAAGCTCAGATCCTCGAGGCCCTCAAGGTCGACTACATCGACGAATCCGAGGTGCTGAGCCCCGCCGACTACGTCAACCACATCGACAAGTGGAACTTCACCGTTCCCTTCGTGTGTGGCGCGACGAACCTCGGCGAGGCGCTCCGACGCATCACCGAGGGTGCCGCCATGATCCGCTCGAAGGGCGAGGCCGGCACGGGCGACGTCTCCGAGGCCACGAAGCACATCCGCACGATCAAGCGCGAGATCGCGGCCCTCACGGCCACGAGCGACGACGAGCTCTATGTCGCGGCCAAGGAGCTGCAGGCGCCGTTCGACCTCGTCAAAGAGGTCGCGCGCACGGGCAAACTCCCCGTCGTGCTCTTCACCGCCGGGGGAGTGGCCACCCCCGCGGATGCCGCGATGATGATGCAGCTCGGAGCCGACGGCGTCTTCGTCGGCTCGGGCATCTTCAAGTCGGGCAACCCCGTGGCGCGCGCCGCGGCGATCGTGAAGGCGACGACGTTCTTCGACGACCCCGCCGTGATCGCGGACGCGTCGCGCGGGCTCGGGGAGGCGATCGTCGGGATCAACGTCTCCGACCTCCCCGCACCGCACCGTCTCGCCGAGCGTGGCTGGTAACACCCCGACCGTCGGCGTGCTCGCCCTTCAGGGCGACTTCCGGGAACACCTCGCCGTTCTCACCGGGCTCGGCGTCACGTCGCGCACCGTGCGGCGGGCGAGCGAGCTCGACGAGATCGACGGTCTCGTGATCCCCGGTGGCGAGTCGACGGTCATCGACAAGCTCTCGCGCAATTTCGGTCTCGCCGAGCCCATCCGCGAGTCCATCCGCGACGGGCTGCCCGTCTACGGCACCTGCGCTGGGCTCATCATGCTCGCCGACACGATCGTCAACCCGATCTCGGGCCAGCAGAGTTTCGGGGGACTCGACGTCGCCGTGAGGCGCAACGCGTTCGGTGAGCAGACCGAGTCCTTCGAGGCCGACCTCGACATCCCGGAAGTCGGGGAGGCACCGGTGCACGCGGTCTTCATCCGTGCCCCCGTGATCGAGACGGCCGGCGAGTCGGTCGACCGGCTCGCGACCCTCGCCGACGGACGCATCGTCGCCGCACGGCAGGGCAACCTCCTCGGCACGTCGTTCCACCCGGAGATGTCGGGGGAGACCCGATTCCACGAACTGTTTCTGAGGATGATCGCCGAGCGCTGACGGTCGTGACACGAGGCGGCTGACGCACGATCTGCGGGTTCTCGAGCGGTCGGTCATAGTGGGGCCATGAAGTTCTACTCCGATTTCGCCCTCGCTCGTTCCCGTCAGATCACGGCCGACGTCGTGTGCCTCGGTCTCGCGGTCATCGCGATCGTCAGCGGCGTCACCGTCGCGGGAATCATCCGCGCCTTCGCGCAGTTCGGTGTCACGGTCGAGGAAGCCGGCGCGGGCTTGCGACAGACGATGGCGGATGCCGCCGACGCCGTCGGCTCGATCCCGCTCGTCGGCGGCGGCGTGCGCGATCCGTTCGACGGGGCGAGCGGCGCCGGGGGAGCGCTCGAATCGGCGGGCCGAGACCAGCAGATCTTCATCGACAATCTCGCGGTCGCCCTCGGGGTGCTCATCGCCGTCGTGCCCATTCTCGTCATCGCCAGACTCTGGTGGGTCACGAGGTTCGCGTTCGCCCGCCGCGCCACCGCCGCGGCGAAGACGACGCGGCTCGCGGGCGGGATGGAGTTGCTCGCGTTCCGTGCGCTCGCGAACGCGGACACCGCGCAGATCCTCTCTCTCGACCGGCCGGCGATCGAGGGGTGGCGCGACCGGGATCCGGAGACCATCCGTGCCCTCGCGGCGATCACCCTGCAGCACGCGGGCGTCAAGATCCCCTGACGAGCTCCGCGAGCGCGCGCCGCCGAACCGGCGATGCCGCGGGCCGAGTCTGCGAGCCTCGGTACACTGGACACGCACAAAGCAGGCTGCAGAGGAGACACATGTCAGGCCACTCCAAGTGGGCGACCACGAAGCACAAGAAGGCGATCATCGACTCGCGCCGTGCCAAGTCGTTCGCCAAACTCATCAAGAACATCGAGGTCGCCGCGAAGATCGGCGGCGCTGACCTCGCGGGCAATCCGACCCTCGTCGACGCCATCCAGAAGGCGAAGAAGACGTCGGTACCGAACTCGAACATCGACTCCGCCGTCAAGCGCGGCTCCGGTCAGCTCGGTGAAGCGGTCGACTACCAGACCATCATCTACGAGGCCTACGGCCCCAACGGCGTGGCACTCATGGTCGAGTGCCTCACCGACAACCGCAATCGTGCCGCGGCGGATGTGCGCGCCATCATGACGCGCAACGGCGGCACTCTCGCCGACCCGGGAAGCGTCGCCTACAACTTCAGCCGCAAGGGTGTCATCGCGGTGCGCAAGACGGAGGGCCTCACCGAAGACGACGTGCTCACCGCCGTGCTCGACGCCGGCGCCGAAGAGGTCACCGATCGCGGTGAAGGCTTCGACGTCGTGACCGATCCGGGTTCACTCGTCGCGACCCGCACGGCGCTGCAGGAGGCCGGCATCGACTACGAGTCGGCGGACATCGAGTTCGTGCCCGGGCTCCTCGTCGAGGTCGACGCCGACACGGCGCGCAAGGTCTACCGCCTCGTCGACGCCCTCGAAGACAACGACGACGTGCAGAACGTCTACGGCAACTACGACGTGCCCGCCGAGGTGCTCGCGCAGCTCGACGAGGAGTAGCCGAACCGATGACCGTGCGCGTGCTCGGAATCGACCCGGGGCTCACGCGATGCGGTGTCGGCGTCGTCGACGTTCACCCGAACCGGCGGGCGACTCTCGTCGCCGTGGGTGTCATCCGCTCCGACCCGGGGCTCGCGCTCGCGCAGCGTCTGCTGCTCATCGGTTCGGGCATCGACGACATGCTCGACACGTGGTCGCCCGACTCAGTGTCGCTCGAGCGTGTCTTCGCGCAACACAACGTGCGCACGGTCATGGGCACGGCCCAAGCGAGCGGTGTCGCTCTGCACGCGGCCGCGAAGCGCGGCCTCGAGGTCGGACTGCACACTCCGTCGGAGGTCAAGGCGGCGGTCACGGGCTACGGGTCGG
This sequence comes from Marisediminicola sp. LYQ85, assembly GCF_046600695.1. Lineage (NCBI taxonomy): Bacteria > Bacillati > Actinomycetota > Actinomycetes > Micrococcales > Microbacteriaceae > Marisediminicola > Marisediminicola sp. LYQ85. The sequence continues at coordinate 981,658 of NZ_JBKIWO010000001.1, read as the reverse complement.
CCGACAAGAAGCAGGTCGGGGCGATGGTCGCGCGCATCCTCGGTCTCACCGAACCGCCGAAACCCGCCGACGCCGCCGACGCCCTCGCGATCGCGATCTGCCACGCCTGGAGCGGAGCAGCGCTCCCGGCGAACCCTGCCGGGAGCGCCGCCCTCACGCCGGCTCAAGCGGCGTGGCGCGCCGCCGAGAGAGGCGCGGCGTCCCCTCCGCGCGACTCTAGGCTGGCACGATGATCTCGTCAGTCCGCGGCACCGTTCTCACCTCGAGCGGCGCATCCGTCGTCATCGAGGTCGGGGGCATCGGTCTCGCCGTCACCGTGACTCCCGCACACGCCGCGTCACTCCACGCGGGGGCGACGGCGACGGTGCGCACCGCTCTCATCGTGCGCGAAGACGACCTCTCGCTCTACGGGTTCGCCGACACCGACGAACTCGCGGTGTTCGACCTCCTGCGCGGCGTCACGGGGGTCGGGCCCAAGTCGGCCATGGCCGTGCTCGCGGCGATGACGGCGTCGGATGTCGCGACCGCCGTCGCGACCGAGAACGATTCCGCGTTCCGCAAGGTCTCGGGCATCGGGCCCAAGACCGCCAAACTCATCGTCTTGTCACTCACGGGCAAGATCGCGATCACTGCGCCGAGCCCCGCGAGAACGGCGGTCGCCGCCCCGGCGACGGCAGCAGACGATGTCGTCGTCGCGCTCGTCGGGTTGGGGTGGCAGGAGAGAGTCGCCGGGATCGCTGTCGCCGACGCCCTCGGAGACGATCCCGACCTCGCGGCCGCCACGGTTCCCGTGCTCCTCCGTGCGTCGCTCGCGCGACTCGGCCCGCAGGGAGCCCGCTCGTGACGCGCGAGACCTCGAGCGACGCCGCGGGGTTCGAGGGCCCCGACGCGATCGTGCGTCCGACGCCGGAGTCCGAAGCCGAACTCGCCTTCGAGGGCGCGTTGCGGCCGAAGACACTCTCCGAGTTCGTCGGGCAGACGAAGGTGCGCGCCCAGCTGCAGTTGCTGCTGCAGGCGGCGACGCTGCAGAACCGCACCCCCGACCACATCCTCCTCGCCGGCCCTCCCGGTCTCGGCAAGACGACCCTCGCGATGATCGTCGCGGAAGAGAGCGGTCGGCCGCTGCGCATGTCGAGCGGACCCGCCATCCAGCACGCGGGGGATCTCGCCGCGGTGCTCTCGTCGCTCGTGCCCGGCGAGATCCTCTTCATCGACGAGATCCATCGCATGGCGCGCGCTGCCGAAGAGATGCTCTACCTCGCGATGGAGGACTTCCGCATCGACATCATGGTCGGTAAGGGGGCGGGCGCGACATCCATTCCGCTCGATCTCGCGCCGTTCACGCTCGTGGGGGCGACGACCCGCTCAGGGTTGCTCCCGAACCCGCTGCGAGACCGGTTCGGGTTCACCGCCCACCTGGAGTTCTACTCCGACTCCGAGCTCGAGAGAGTGCTCGAACGTGCCGCAGCCCTTCTCGACCTGCCCGTCGATCGAGCCGCTCTCGCCGAGATCGCGGGTCGGTGCCGAGGCACCCCGAGGATCGCCAACCGCTTGCTCCGCCGCGTGCGCGACTACGCCCTCGTGCACGACACGGGGGCGGGGCTCGACGCCGTCCACGGCGCCCTCTCGCTCTACGACGTCGACGAACTGGGTCTCGACCGGCTCGACCGTGCCGTCATGCGCATCATCCTCGAGAGATTCGACGGGGGCCCCGTCGGCCTCAACACCCTCGCCGTCTCGGTCGGCGAAGAGTCGGAGACGATCGAGTCGGTCGTCGAACCGTTCCTCGTGCGCATCGGGCTGCTCACGCGCACCCCGCGCGGTCGCGTCGCAACGAGGCTCGCGTGGCGCCACTTCGGGCTCACGCCGACGGCCGACGTCCCCGCGTCGGACTGAACGGCCGGAGACGGACGCGCGGGAGCGCTGATCTATAATTCAACCTGACCGACCGCACAGATCACGCCGACGCGGTCGCCGTCCCCATCGCAACCCCGGAAAGGGTCGTTCTCTTCATGGAACTCATCTTCATCGCCATCCTGTTCGGAGCATTCATCGTGTTCCAGGTCTTCCAGGGGCGTAAGCGCCGCCGCGACACCGAAGAGCGCCAGACCCAGTTCGTTCCCGGGGTCGAGGTCATGACCAACTTCGGTCTCTACGGCACGATCGTGGAGATGGATGAGGAGCGCAACCTCGTGACGCTCGAGACTTCGCCGGGAAGCACCGTCAAGATCCACCGCCAGACCATCCTCAAGATCGCGGACTACGACACCGTTCCCGAGATCGACGAGTCGGAAGATGTCTCCGACGACGTCGTGCTCGACGAGAAGGGTGAGATCGTCGTCGACGACACTCGCTCGTCGCGAGCGATCGAGCCGGACTTCGGTGAGCGCGTCGACCCCGACAGCACGACCGACGGCCCGCGGACCAAGCGCGTCGACGAGTAGCACTACCCTGATGGAGGCCCTCGTCTGATCGAGGGCGGACTGCACGTGTTCCGTGCGCGGTGCGCACCGTGCAGAGAGAAAGCTGAGTAACAGTGGCAAGATCGACAACGGCCCGAAAGGCGTGGCGTTCTCTGACGTGGTTACTCGTCATCACCGCGCTTCTGACCGTCGCCAACGCCGGGGGAGCTCTGTTCTCCAACGGCAGCTGGTCTCCGAGACTCGCTCTCGACCTCCAGGGCGGAACGCAGATCATCCTCGAGCCGCAGCTCGGCGAAGGCCAGGAGGTCTCCTCCGAGCAACTGCAGCAGGCGGTCGGCATCATCCGCCAGCGCATCGACGCGAGCGGGGTGTCCGAAGCCGAAGTGAGCACGCAGGGCGCACAGAACGTCGTCGTCGCTATCCCCGGAGTGCCGGACCAGCAGACCCTCGACCGCATCGAGTCGTCGGCCAAACTCGAGTTCCGCCCCGTTCTCGTCACCGACGTGGCTCCCACGAGTTCGGTCGGAGAGGGCGACGACCCCGAGGCGTCGCCGTCACCGAGCGAGTCGGCACCGACCGACCTCGAGGCGACGCCGAGCGTGAGCCCGACGGATGCGAGCGACCTCAACTACGTCACACCCGCCCTGATCGACGAGTTCACGAACTTCGATTGCGCCGCCGTCGATCAGCTCGCGCTCAACGTCGCTCCCGTCGACGAACCCCTCGTGACGTGCGACGACACCGCGTCGTTCAAGTACATCCTCGGCCCCGCCGAAATCTCGGGCGAGAGCATCGCCGATGCGAGCAGCAGCCTCGTACCGAACAGCCAGGGGATCGCAACCAACGTGTGGGGCGTGAACATCGAGTTCGACTCCGAGGGTGCCGACCAGTTCGCCGCCGTCACGACACGACTCAACGCTCTCACGGGTGCTCAGAACCAGTTCGCCATCGTGCTCGACGGTCGCGTCATCACGGCGCCGTCGACCAACAACGTCATCACCGACGGGCGCGCGGTCATCAGCGGTTCGTTCACGCAGGACACGTCGGCGGCCCTCGCCGACCAGCTCAAGTTCGGAGCGCTTCCGATCGGCTTCGAGGTGCAGAGTCGCGACACGATCTCGGCGACGCTCGGAACGGACCAGCTCCGCAGCGGGATCATCGCGGGCATCATCGGGCTCATCCTCGTGGCGGCGTACTCGCTCTTCCAGTACCGCCTCCTCGGCACGGTCACGATCGCCTCGCTCATCGTCGCGGGTGTTCTCACCTACCTCGTGATCGCGGTGCTCTCGTGGAGGCAGGGATTCCGACTGTCCCTCGCGGGTGTCGCCGGGCTCATCGTCGCGATCGGGTTCACCGCCGACTCCTTCATCGTCTACTTCGAGAGGATCCGAGACGAGCTCCGCGACGGGCGCGGCCTCGAGTCCGCGGTCGAGGCGGGGTGGAAGCGCGCGTTGCGCACGATCCTCGCGGCCAAAGGCGTGACCCTCCTGTCGGCGATCGTTCTCTATGTGCTCGCGATCGGCAACGTGCGCGGCTTCGCCTTCACCCTCGGCATCACCGTCATCATCGACCTCATCATCGTCATCCTCTTCACGCATCCCCTCATGCAACTCCTCGCTCGCACGAGGTTCTTCTCGAGTGGCCATCGCTGGAGCGGTCTCGACCCGCACGCTCTCGGAGCGATCTACCGGGGGCGGGCGCAGTTCCGCACCCCGGTGGCCGCGACCACCAAGAAGCCCACGGGGAGCACGCGCGAGGCGGCACGTCGCCAGTCGATCGCCGAACGCAAAGCGGCGGAAGCCGCCGAGGCGAGCGCCTCCAACAAACCGGCACGCCCGACGACGGGGGAGAAGTCCTGATGGCGAACCTGACCGAGTTCGGAAACGATCTCTACACCGGCAAGCGATCGATCCCGTTCATCGCGAAACGCAAGCTCTGGTACACGATCGCCATTGCCGTCATGGCCATCTCGATCGCGATCCCCCTCATCGGTGGAGGCTTCAACCTCGGCATCGAGTTCCGCGGCGGGTCGCAATTCCAGGTGACGAACGTGAGCGACCCCGACACGGCTCCCGCGACCGAAGCGGTCGCCGAGGTCGTGCCCGAGCAGGTGCCGCGCGTGACGACGGTGGGCGACACGGGCATCCGCGTGCAGACCGAGCAATTGAGCGACGACGAGACTCGCGAGGTCGCCGCCGCTCTCGCCGAGTCCTACGGGCTGACAGCCGACGACGTCGCGTCGTCGTTCGTCGGCCCCAGTTGGGGTGCCGACATCACGGGCCAGGCCATCCGGGGTCTCCTCGTGTTCCTCGGGCTCGCCGCCGTAGCCATGGCGCTCTACTTCCGCACCTGGAAGATGTCGGTCGCGGCGATGGTCGCGCTCCTCCACGACCTCGTGTTCACCGCGGGCGTCTACGCCCTCGCGGGCTTCGAGGTCACCCCGGCCGCGGTCATCGGCTTCCTCACCATCCTGGGCTTCTCGCTCTACGACACGGTCGTGGTCTTCGACAAGATCCGAGAGAACACGGCGGAGCTCGCCGCGGACTCGCGCGCGACGTTCTCCGACACCGTGAACCTCGCGGTCAACCAGACGCTCGTCCGATCGATCAACACGGGTGTCGTCGCGGCGCTGCCTGTCGCAGCCATCCTCTTCATCGGATCGTTCGTTCTCGGCGCCGACACCCTCCGCGACATCTCGCTCGCACTGCTCGTCGGCATCATCGCGGGAACCTACTCGACGATCTTCGTCGCCGCTCCCCTTTACTCCGACATGCGGCGCAACGAGCTCGGCATCAAGACGCGAGACGAACGAGCACTCGCGGCGCGAGAGGTCGCAGCCGAATGAGCGACGCACCGGGGGCGATCCCCACCGTCACGGCCGCCGAGGCCCGCTCCGCGATCGTGGCGGGTGACGGCGTTCTCGTCGACGTGCGCGAACAGAACGAGTGGGACAAGGGGCACGCTCCCGAGGCGAGCCTGCTGCCGATGTCGCAGTTGAGCGAGCGTGTCACCGAGCTCTCGGCCGACACGCGACTCCTCGTCGTGTGCCACTCGGGGCAGCGCTCAGCCCGAGTGACGAGTGCTCTCGTCGGGGCCGGCTACGACGCCGTCTCCGTGGCGGGAGGGATGATCGCGTGGCACGCCGACGGCGGCGAGATCGTCTCGGAGAACGGCGAGACACCGACCGTCGACTGAGGGTGACCCGAGGTCGGTTGCGTCGCGTGCCGCCCACAGCGAACCCGCGATCGACGGCCTCGGAGCGGTGCTAACTTTGGCTCGGGAGGAGCGTTTCGCATGACAGAGACCACGGCACCGCAAAGCGCGCCACTGCGCACCCTCCTGCCGAGGCTCTTCTCCCGGGCGCAACCCGCGGGGGCCGTCGACCAGCTCATCCGCACCGTGCGCGTGCATCACCCCAAGGCCGACATCGCGATCATCGAGCGGGCGTACACGACCGCCGAGAAAGCCCACAAGGGCCAGAAGCGCAAGAGCGGTGAGCCCTACATCACCCACCCCGTCGCGGTCGCGCAGATTCTCGCCGACCTCGGCATCGGCCCCAAGACCCTCGCCGCAGCACTCCTCCACGACACCGTCGAAGACACCGCGTACAGCCTCGACGTGCTGCGCGCCGACTTCGGTGACGAGGTCGCGATGCTCGTCGACGGTGTGACGAAGCTCGACAAGCTCAAGTACGGCGACAGCGCGCAGGCCGAGACGGTGCGCAAGATGGTCGTCGCGATGTCGAAAGACATCCGCGTGCTCGTCATCAAGCTCGCCGACCGCTTGCACAACGCGCGCACGTGGGGGTTCGTCGAATCCGCCTCGGCCAAGCGCAAGGCACAGGAGACCCTCGAGATCTACGCGCCTCTCGCCCACAGGCTCGGTATCCAGGCCATCAAGTGGGAGCTCGAAGATCTCTCGTTCGCGGTGCTCTATCCGAAGCTCTACGTCGAGATCGAGAGTCTCGTGAAACAGCGCACGCCGCAGCGCGAAGAGTTCGTGCAGAACGTGATCGACTCCGTCACCGACGACCTCAAGGTCAACAGGATCAAGGGCAAGGTCGCGGGTCGCCCCAAGCAGTACTACTCGATCTACCAGAAGATGGTCGTGCGCGGCCGCGAGTTCGACGAGATCTACGACCTCGTCGGCATCCGCGTTCTCGTCTCCTCGTTGCGAGACTGCTACGCGGTGCTCGGCGCGATCCACGCCCGCTGGACACCGATCCCCGGTCGGTTCAAGGACTACATCGCGACGCCCAAGTTCAACCTCTATCAGTCGCTCCACACGACGGTCATCGGTCCGAACGGTCGTGCCGTCGAGATCCAGATCCGCACGGAGGAGATGCACCGCCGCGCCGAATACGGTGTCGCGGCGCACTGGAAGTACAAGGAGCGGGTCAACGGAGGCAAAGTCGTCGCCGCCGAGGGCTCCGCCGATGGCGACATGGCGTGGCTCGCCCACATCAGCGACTGGCAAGCGGAGACGGTCGACCCGAGCGAGTTCCTCGACTCGCTGCGCTTCGAGATCGGTGCGAAAGAGGTCTACGTCTTCACCCCGCAGGGGAAGGTCATCGGGTTGCCCGCGGGAGCGACGCCGGTCGACTTCGCCTACGCCGTCCACACCGAGGTGGGGCACCGCACGATGGGCTCGAAGGTCAACGGGCGCCTCGTCCCCCTCGAGACCTCGCTCAACAGTGGCGACGTCGTCGAGGTGTTCACCTCGAAGAACCCCGACTCGGGCCCGAGCCAGGACTGGCTCAATTTCGTGCGCAGCCCTCGGGCGCGCAACAAGATCAAGCAGTGGTTCACGAAGGAGCGTCGCGACGAGGCCATCGAGCAGGGCCGGGATGCCATCGCCCGCGCCATGCGCAAGCAGAACCTGCCCCTGCAGAAGCTCATGAGCCAGAGTTCACTCAGCGAGGTCGCCTCGCACCTGCGCTACGACGACGTCTCGTCGCTCTACGCCGCCGTCGGCGAAGGTCACGTGTCGACCCAGTCGGTGCTCGAGAAACTGCTCGCGTCGATCAACACCGAGGCGGAGACCGAAGACGCCGAGCTCACGATTCCGACGAGCGGAAAATCGAAGCAGCTCCGCAACAGCGATTCCGGCGTGCTCGTGCGCGGTGCCCCCGACATCCTCGTGAAACTCGCGAAGTGCTGCACCCCCGTGCCGGGTGACCCGATCGTCGGATTCGTGACGCGCGGTGCCGGTGTCTCGGTTCACCAGGCGGACTGCCACAACGTCGCGTCGCTCGAGCACGAACCGGAGCGCATGATCGACGTCGAGTGGGCGCCCTCGTCGAAGAGCATCTTCCTCGTGCAGATCCAGGTCGAAGCACTCGATCGCTCGGGACTGCTCTCCGACGTCACCCGGGTGCTCTCCGAGTACCACGTCAACATCCTGTCGGCGACCGTGTCGACCTCGAGCGACCGCCTCGCCATCAGTCGCTTCGTCTTCGAGATGGGTGACACGACCCACCTCGATCGGGTGCTCAACGCCGTGCGACGCATCGACGCCGTCTACGACGTCTATCGGGTGTCGGCGGGCTAGACCTCGCGCCGCGCCGATGCGAGCGGCGGCGTGAGGCTCTCATCGAATACCGATCGCATCCGCTCGCGAGCGAGGAGTTTGCCCGGGAGGTTGCGGCGCGCATCGAGGTTCGCCTCGACGTCACCCAGGCTGAAGCCCCCGATCTCCACGAGTCGTGCGACGATCGACCGCTCGGTCTCGCCGAATCTCGGGGAGAATCGCACGAGGTCGACCGCGGTGCGCAGCGGACTCGTGACACGCACGGGCCCGACAGAGCTCATCTCGGTCGACGTGATGACGACCTCGCGGATGCGCAGCCGCGGCAAGCCGAGTCTGCTGTAGCGCGCGGCACTGTCGACGCACACCTCGTGGACCGCGGGCGGGTCGTCGATCGCGCCGAGCACCCACGCTGCGGAGAGGCGCTCGACGATGACACGCGGCGGAAGCACGCGGGCGAGAGAGCGGGCACGGGCAAGCGGGTCACCGTGCTCGTCGATGACCTGCCAGCACTCGTCGACAGCGACGATCTCGCCGTCGAGCCTCGCGGCGCTCAGCTCGGCGTGCGAGAAGTCGGACGTGTCGAAGACGGAGGGGATGATTCGGGCCATGCGGTCGAGCATGAGCGCTCGTCAGCCGCCCGAACGACACCGTCGCGCAACTGTGGACGCGCCCGATGGCTGTGGAGAACGGCCCGGCCGGGGTCAGCCGATCGCGTCGAGCCACACCTTGCGAGCGTCGAGAGCCTCTTGAGCACGGGCGATCGCCGCCTTATCACCCGTCGACTTCGCCTCGTCGAGCTCACGCTCGAGTTTTGCGATGGCGTCGTGGAGCTGGCTCGCGAGCCCCTCCGAGCGCGCTTTGCGCTCGGGGTTGTTGCGCTCCCAGTGCTCCTCGTCGAGTTTGCGCACCGCAGCCTCGACCTTGCGCAAGCGCTCTTCGACCGTCTTGACCTTGTCGCGAGGCACCTTGCCGATCGTGTCCCAGCGGCGCTGGATCGAGAGCAGGGCCTCTTTCGCCTTCGTGCGGTCCTTCTCGGCGAGGAGAGGCTCCGCCTCGGTCAGCAACGCGAGCTTCTGCTCGTAGTTGCCGGCGAACTCTTCGTCGTCTTTCGCGTCGACCTCGGCCTTGGCTGCGTAGAGCACGTCTCCCGCAGCCTTGAACTTGGCCCACAGTGCGTCGTCGAACTTCTTGCCCGCGCGACCGGCGAGTTTCCACTCGTCGAGCAGCTGGCGGTAGGTCGGGATGCCGCTCGTTCCGCTCGAGACAAGCGCCTCGGCGCGCTCGACGAGAGCCTGCTTCTTGCCGCGCGCATCCTTGTGCACCGAGTCGAGCTCGGAGAAGAACGCCTTGCGGTTGGTCTCGATCGTCGTGCGGGCCGCGCGGAATCGCTTCCACAGCTCGTTCGACTCGTTCTTCGGAAGTCGGGGACCCTCTTGCTGGTGCTTCTGCCAGCGCGCGAAGACGTCGTCGAGAGCCGCGCCGGTCTGCTTCCACTGCACTTTCGCGGGGTCTTGCGCCGCGAGGGCCTCCGCCTCGGCCACGAGTGCGGCACGCTCGACGATTGCGGCGTCGACCGCGGCCTTCTGTTCGGCCGACTGCTTCTCCACCATCTCGCCGACGGCTCCGCCGAGAGCGTCGATGCGGCGCTGGAGCGACGCGAGGTCACCGACGGCGTTCGCCGAGGCGATCGACGCGCTGAGCGCCGAGATCGTCTTCGCGACATCCGCGACGGCCGTGCCTCGCTTGAGTCGCTGCTCGAGCAGGGTCACCTGACCGGCGAGCTCAGAGAATTTGCGCTCGAAGTAGGCGAGCGCCTCTTCCGGGGTGCCGTCGGGGTACTGCCCGACAGCTCGCTCGCCCTCGGCCTCGCGGACGTAGACGGTGCCCGTCTCGTCGACGCGGCCCCATGGTGCCTGATCGTTACTCGCCAAAAGACTCACCTTGCTGCTCGGGCCGTCCGGGGTCAGCGGCCGACTCCAAGACTAATGGCATGGCGCGCTCGACCTCGGCGTCGTCACTCGACAGTTATCGAGCCGATCGTCGCGGGCACGACGGGTGGTCCGTCGGATCGGGCCGATCCGTCGTCGGCGGGCTCGACGCCCGCGCTCGCGACAGCCGCGACGAACTCGTCGAGTCCGCTCGTGACCTGACCGAAGACCGTGTATCCCCCGGCGCTCGGGTCGATGACCGAATCCTCGTAGGTCACGAAGAACTGGGTCGTCTGGCTCGTGAGCGATTCGGCTCGAGCCATCGCGAGGGTTCCCGCGGGATAGACCCCGTCATCCGGTGCATTCTCGGGCGGGCCGTAGGAGAAGTCGGGAGCCGCGGGACCGTCGAGCGACGGTTGCCCGCACTGCAGGACCTTGAGCGACTCGCTCGACGTGAGTCTGTGGCACTCGTTGCCGTCGTAGTAGCCCTCCCGAGCGAGGGAGATGAAGACCGAGGTCGCTTGCGGGGCGAGTTCGCCGTCGAGACGGATGCCGAGGTCGACGTCGTTGATCTCGAGAGTTCCCGTCCACTCGCGACCCTCGGCGATCTCGATCGAGGGCACGTCGCCCGTCGTCTCGATCCCGCTCGCGTCGGGCGCGGCATCCTCCGACGCACTCTCGCTCGCCTCCGCATCCGGCGCCCCCGGTCCGGACGTGAAGTAGGTGACCTGACCGATCGTGGCGAGGGTCACGACCACGACGACCGCGGCGATGGCGAGGAGGTTGTCGCGTCTGCGCCGCTCGACCTGGTGCACGTGCACCGTCTGCCGCGCCCGGTAGAGCCTCAGCCGCTCTCGCGCCGCTCGGTCGGTGCTCTTGCCCTGTGCCACTGTCTACCTCCGTCGCCTGGCCGATGTCGCCCTCAGAACAGTAGCGCCCGCGATGCGCGGTGCTCTCGGAACGAGGCGCCCGCACGACGACGTCGGTGCATCGAACTACCATGGCCCCATGGTCGACGCCCAGCTCGGATTGCGTGGCGGTGCGACACCGCTCGCCGTGCGCATGCGGCCGCGCAGCCTCGACGAGGTCGCCGGTCAGCGGCACCTCCTGACGCCCGGATCGCCGCTCGTGAGCCTCGCGAGCGACACGACGGGGGAGCGCGGTTCGGTGTCGGTCATCCTCTGGGGTCCTCCCGGCACGGGCAAGACGACTCTCGCGGGGGCCATCGCCCACAGTTCGGGCCGCAAGTTCGTCGAACTGTCTGCGGTCAACGCCGGCGTGCGCGACGTGCGTCAGGTGATGGACGAGGCGATGTCGTCGCGCGATCTCTTCGGCGTCTCGACCGTGCTCTTCCTCGACGAGATCCACCGGTTCACGAAAGCGCAGCAAGACGCGCTCTTACCCGGGGTCGAGAACGGCTGGGTCATCCTCGTGGCCGCGACGACGGAGAACCCCTCGTTCTCGGTCATCTCCCCTCTGCTCTCCCGCTCGCTGCTCCTCACCCTCGAGCCGCTCTCCGACGACGACCTCGGTACTCTCGTCGACCGCGCTGTGAGCGACGACCGCGGGCTCGCGGGCAAGGTCGCGCTCGACGACGAGGCGCGGGCGACCATCATCCGTCTCGCCTCGGGTGATGCGCGACGCGCCCTCACCGCCCTCGAGGCCGCAGCGCAATCGGCGTCGTCGACGGGAGACGGCGAGAGTGCTCCCGTGATCACCGCCGAGATCGTCGCGACCGCCGTCGACCGTGCCCTCTTGCGCTACGACCGCAACGGAGACGAGCACTACGACGTCATCAGCGCCTTCATCAAGTCGGTGCGGGGGTCGGACGTCGACGCGGCCATCCACTACCTCGCGCGCATGATCGAGGCGGGGGAGGACCCGCGCTTCATTGCGCGGCGCATCATCGTGAGCGCCGCCGAAGACATCGGCATGGCCGACCCCAACGCGCTCGTCATCGCCGTCGCGGCGGCCGACGCCGTGCAGCTCATCGGCATGCCCGAGGGGCGCATCCCGCTCGCCGAGGCCGTGACCTACCTCGCGACGGCTCCGAAGTCGAACCGCTCCTACCTCGCCATCGACAGGGCCATCGCGGATGTGCGCGCCGGAGACTTCGGGCGAGTGCCCAAGCACCTCCGCGACGCGCACTATCCCGGCGCCAAGCGACTCGGACACGGCAAGGGTTATCGCTACGCCCACGACTCCGATGTCGGGGTCGTGGAGCAACAGTATCTGCCCGATCCTCTCGTCGGAACCGAGTACTACTCGCCGACCGACCACGGCAACGAGCGGGACGTGTCGGCGCGGCTCGAGAAGCTCCGCAGGATCACCCGGGGACGCTGACCGCGCGTGCTAGTATTTACTCCGCCTACAGGGGACTTTCGCGCACGGCTGCTGCTTCGGTCCTTCTGAATGGGAAGCGTTCTTTAGCCGGACGGTACCCGCGGCACATCCCTCTTCTATTTTCCCGAGACGCACTCGCGTGCCCGGGAGCCTGCTGAAGACCGATGATCTCTGTACCGAAAGGAAACCGTGTCTACTAAGTCACGTACTCGTAGCAAGACCCGTCTCTCGCGCGCGCTGGGCATCGCCCTCACGCCGAAGGCAGCCAAGTACCTCGAGAAGCGTCCGTACGCTCCGGGTGAGCACGGCCGCACCAAGCGCAAGACCGACTCCGACTACGCCGTGCGTCTTCGCGAGAAGCAGCGTCTGCGTGCCCAGTACGGCATCCGCGAAGCGCAGCTCAAGATCGCGTTCGAGGAAGCTCGCCGCGCCAAGGGCCTGACGGGTGAGAACCTCGTCGAGCTCCTCGAGATGCGCCTCGACGCTCTCGTCGTTCGCGCGGGAATCGCTCGCACGACCGCGCAGGCTCGCCAGCTCATCGTGCACCGCCACATCCTCGTCGACGGACAGCGCGTCGACCGCCCGTCGTTCCGCGTCAAGGAGGGCCAGCTCATCCACGTGCACGCCCGCAGCGAGGGCATGGAGCCTTTCCAGGTCGCCGCCGCCGGCGCGCACCAGGACGTGCTCCCCAAGGTGCCCGCGTACCTCGAGGTGGAGATCGACAAGCTCCAGGCGCGCCTCGTGCGTCGCCCGAAGCGTGCCGAAGTGCCCGTGACGTGTGAAGTCCAGCTCGTCGTCGAGTACTACGCGGCTCGCTGATCCGACCACCGTGCGAGAGCGGGTTGCCTTCGGGCAGCCCGCTCTCGCTGTCGTTAAGGGGCTCGAGCGACGCTCAAGAGTCGGCCAGTAAGCTGGTCGGCGCACCGTTAGCCACGATTGAAGGACACACCTCATGAAGAGCGCACTCTTGGTCTTGATCGGGGTCGTGCTCGGCTTCGCCGCCGCGCATCGGATCAACAAGACGCCGGCGGGTCGGGCGTTCTTCGCCGACGTCGATGCCACGACGACAGCCTTCCGTGATGCCGTCGTCGACGGCTACCGCTCGCGCGAAGCCGAACTCCGTGACGCCGTCGATGACATCGCCGACGCTGCCGCCGACGCCGCCGACGCCTCTGCGCCGCGCCGCTGACCTCCCTCTCACCCACCCCACCCACCCCACTCATCCGATCCTCCGGCGTGTTCGCGCCGTCGCGATCCCCTTTCACTCCGGGACACCATGCAGACCGCTGACATCCGCCGCCGCTGGCTCGACTACTTCGCCGATCGCGAGCACACGGTCGTGCCGTCGGCGTCGCTCGTGAGCGACGATCCGACCCTCCTCTTCACCGTCGCCGGCATGGTGCCCTTCGTGCCGTACCTCACGGGGCTCGTCCCCGCGCCGTACACACGCGCGACGAGTGTGCAGAAGTGCATCCGCACCCTCGACATCGAGGAGGTCGGCAAGACGACGAGGCACGGCACGTTCTTCCAGATGAACGGCAACTTCTCGTTCGGCGACTACTTCAAAGAGCAGGCCATCTCCTACGCGTGGGAGCTCCTGACGACGTCCGAGGCCGACGGCGGCTTCGGCTTCGCCGAGAAGGACCTCTGGGTCACCGTGCACGAGGACGACGACGATGCGGCTCGCCACTGGCGGGAGATCGCGGGTCTTCCGGAGCACCGCATCCAGCGGATGGGCAAGGCCGACAACTACTGGTCGATGGGGACACCCGGGGGGCCGGCCGGTCCCGACTCCGAGGTGTTCTTCGACCGCGGGCCCGCGTACGGCCGCGAGGGCGGTCCCGCCGCCGACGACAACCGCTACATCGAGATCTGGAACCTCGTGTTCATGCAGTGGTTGCGCGGCGCCTCGATCGGCGCGCACGACTTCGAGATCCTCGGCGAACTCCCGAGCAAGAACATCGACACGGGGATGGGCCTCGAGCGCGTCGCCTTTCTCAAGCAGGGTGTCGAGAACATCTACGAGATCGACCAGGTGCGCCCCGTGCTCGACCGCGCTGCCGCCCTCTCGGGGCGACGCTACGGCGCCGACCACGACGACGACGTGCGCATGCGCGTGGTCGCCGACCACGTGCGCTCCGCCCTCATGCTCATGAGCGACGGCGTGACGCCGTCGAACGAGGGCCGGGGTTACATCCTCCGTCGGCTCTTGCGACGCAGCGTGCGCGCGATGCGCTTGCTCGGGGTCGACACCGCGACCTTCACCGAGCTCTTCCCCGCGTCTCGCGACGCCATGAAGGCGGCGTACCCCGAGGTCGAGACCGACTACGACCGCATCTCCCGCCTCGCCTACGCCGAGGAAGAGACCTTCCTGCGCACCCTCGCGAGCGGAACGACGATCCTCGACCTCGCGGTCGCGAAGACCGCGGATGCCGGCGCGACGACGCTCGCGGGAGACACCGCGTTCCTCCTCCATGACACCTTCGGCTTCCCGATCGACCTGACGCTCGAGATGGCCGAGGAAGCGGGCCTCACGGTCGACAGGTCGGCGTTCGACGCGCTCATGCTCGAGCAGCGCACGAAGGCCAAGGCCGACGCCAAGGCCAAGAAGACGCTCCTCGCCGACCTCTCGGTCTACAGCGCCTTCCGCGCCGGCGGCGAGACCGTGTTCCGCGGCTACGACGACCTCGCCGCCGAGTCGACCGTGCTCGGCATCATCGTCGACGGCACCTCGGTCGACTCCGCCGTCGCCGGCGACATCGCCGAGGTCATCCTCACCGAGACGGCCCTGTACCCCGAGTCCGGTGGACAGGAGGCCGACGCGGGGTCGATCGTCGGAACGGGCTTCGACCTCGAGGTGCTCGACGTGCAGCGACCCGTCGCGGGCCTCATCAGTCACAAGGTGCAGGTGCGCTCGGGGGAGGTCGCCGTCGGTGCGGCCGCGACATCCGTCGTCGACCAGGAGTGGGGCCGCGGCGCCACGGGGGCGCATACCGCGACCCACCTCGTTCACGCGGCGCTGCGCGACACCCTCGGATCCCAGGCCCACCAGTCGGGGTCGTACAACCGCGCGGGCTACCTGCGCCTCGACTTCAACTGGACCGGCGCGCTCTCCCCCGAGACGAAGAGCGAGATCGAGGAGATCTCGAACAACGCCGTGCGGCAGAACTACGAGGTCACGACCCGCGTCATGTCGCTCGACGAGGCGAAAGCGCTCGGCGCGATGGCGCTCTTCGGTGAGAAGTACGGTGAACGCGTGCGGGTCGTCGAGATCGGCGGCGCGTGGTCACGCGAACTGTGCGGAGGAACCCATGTCGGTCGCAGCGCCGAGGTCGGACTCGTCAACCTCGTCTCCGAGTCGTCGGTCGGATCGTCCAATCGTCGCATCGAGTCTCTCGTCGGGGTCGACGCCTTCCGCGACCTCGCCGCCGAGCGCGCGATCGTCTCCGAGCTGACGTCGAGCCTCAAGACGCCGCGCGAGATGCTCCCCGACCGCATCGCCGAACTCATCGCGAGCCTCAAGTCGGCCGAGAAGAAGATCGCCGAGTTCGAGTCCGCCGCCCTCGTGCAACGGGTGCCGTCGATCGTCGAATCGGCGACCCGGGCGGGCGAGCTGACCGTCGTCGCCCTCGACGTCGGGGAGCTCGCGTCGACAGACGACCTCCGCAGTCTCGTGCAATCGGTGCGCTCACGGCTCGGAACCGACCCGGCCGTCGTCGCTCTCGCGAGCGTCGTCGCAGGGAAGCCCGCCGTCATCGTCGCGACCAACGACGCCTCGCGCGCTCGGGGAGTGCGAGCCGGTGTGCTTGCGAAGGACGCCGCCAAGGTGCTCGGCGGCGGGGGAGGCGGCAAAGACGATCTCGCCCAGGGCGGAGGGTCGGATGCATCCGCCATCCCCCAGGCCCTCACCGCCATCACGCGGGGACTCGAGAACTAGCGCGTGCGATCCGGAGTGCGCCTCGGCGTCGATGTGGGCACGACCCGCATCGGCGTCGCGCGCAGCGACCTGCACGGCATGCTCGCGCTCCCTGTCGAGACGGTCGCGCGGGGCACGGGTGACATCGCGACGATCCTCGCGCACGCGGCCGAGCTCGAGGTGACCGAGATCGTCGTGGGTCTCCCGATCGCGCTGAGTGGAAACGACACCGCGTCGACCGCCGACGCGCGCGCCTTCGCTCTCGCGCTCGCCCTCGCCGCACCCGCGATCGACGTGCGCCTCGTCGACGAGAGGCTGTCGACGGTCTCCGCGCACCAGGCCCTGCGGGGGGCGGGACGCACGGCCAAGAACTCGCGGTCGATCGTCGACCAGGTCGCCGCCGTTATAATTCTGCAACATGCCCTCGATCACGAACGGTCCAGCGGACGAGCTCCCGGCACCGTGGTCACCCCCGACGAAGGAATGTGACTAGTGCCCCGAGATCCCGAGTGGGACGACCTCTTCTCCTCCCAGCCAGGTCCCGCCGACGCGAACGCCGAGGGCGCCCCCGGCTCCGGCGCTGTCGACACCGGGGACGCGGGACGGGCGAAGCGGTCACCGCGCTCGGAGTCGCTGCTCAAGCGAGGCGAGGTGACACCCCCGCCGACGGCATCCCGCTCGCGCCGGGCACCGCGCGAGCGGCGTGCACGAGACAACTCGTCGGCGACAGCGTCGACCTCGACCTTGGCCTCACCGACGCGCTCGCGACGACGCAGTCTCGCGTGGCTCTGGATTCCGCTCGCCATGCTCCTCGTGACGGGCCTCGGCGCCACGGCCGCGTTCTTCGCGTTCGAGCCCCAGGTGCGCGAAGTGCTCGGCTGGGAGGAGCCCAACGACTACACCGGTGAGGGGACCGGCGAGGTCGTCGTCGCCATCACGGAGGGTCAGGTCGGATCGGATATCGCGCAGACCCTCGCCGACGCCGACGTCACGATGAGCTACGACGCCTTCTACGATCTGCTGCTCGCCGACCCGTCGATCTCGTTCCAGATCGGGAGCTACACGCTCAAGAGCAAGATGAGCGCAGACGCCGCCCTCGAGGCCCTTCAGGACCCCGACAATCGCATCGTCGTCGAGGCCCTCTTCCAGGAGGGGCTCAGCACCGACCAGATCCTCGAGACCCTCGCCGAGTCGACGGGCATCCCGCTCGCCGACTTCGAGGCCGCCATCGCCGACCCGACGGCCTACGGCATCAGTGCCGAGGCGCCGAACATCGAGGGCTACCTCTTCCCGGCGTCCTACACCTTCGAACCCGGTCTCACGGCGACCGACATCATCACTGTTCTCGTCGACCGCACGTTCCAATCGCTCGACGCCGCGAGCGTCGCGCCGGACGACCGGCACCGCGTGCTCACGATCGCCTCGCTCATCCAGCGGGAGGCGGGGGCGAACCCCGACGACTTCTACAAGGTGTCGCGGGTCATCCAGAATCGACTCGACGTCGACATGCCCCTGCAGTTCGACTCGACCTCGCACTACGGATACGCGGACGCCTACGGCGAGCGTCAAGACCAGTCGGTCTTCACCTCGGACGCCGAGCGTGGCGACGACAACCCGTACAACACCTACGTCATCACGGGCCTCCCCGTGGGGCCGATCGGCGCCCCGGGCGACCTCGCGATCGACGCGGCCATCGACCCCGTCGACGGACCCTGGGTCTACTTCGTGACCGTCAACCTCGACACGGGGGAGACCGTGTTCACCTCGACGCTCGACGAGCACAACACCGCGGTGAACCAGCTGCAGGCCTGGTGCGCGGAGACGCAGAGCCCCAACTGTGCGTGAGGTCCGACCGCGCGCGCTCTCGAACAGACTCGCCGTGCTCGGACACCCGATCGCCCACTCGAAGTCTCCCGACCTGCAGCTCGCCGCCTACCGCGAGCTCGGAGTCGACTGGTCGTACGAGCGCATCGACATGGATGCGAGCGGCATCGCCGGATTCGTGACGTCGAGGACCCCGGCGTGGCGCGGGCTCTCTCTCACAATGCCACTCAAGCGCGACGTCGTGCCCGTTCTCGACAGCCTCGACGAGGTCGCCGCCCTCACGGGCGCGGCGAACACCGTGGTCTTCGGCGAGAACGGCATCCACGGCATGAACACCGACGTCTTCGGCATCGTGTCGGCCCTGGGCTCGACCGACGTCTCCGACGTGCTCGTGCTCGGGTCGGGCGCGACCGCGGGGTCGCTCATCGTCGCTCTCGGTGAGCTCGGCGCGGCGCGGGTCGTCGTCGCGGCACGGGCCCCCGAGAGGGCCGCGCCCCTCGCGGTGATCGCCGAGCGGATCGGTCTCGACGTGACCGTGACCGACCTCGCGACCCCACCCGCCGGAGAGCCGACGCTCGTGGTCTCGACGCTCCCCGGGGGCACGAGCCTGCCGTGGCCCGTCGCGGACGCGCACATCCGATCGTCGACGCTCTTCGACGTCGCCTACGACCCGTGGCCGAGCGCGCTCGCGTCGACCTGGTCACGCGCCGGTCGACCCGTGATCTCGGGGCTCGAGATGCTCGTCGCTCAGGCTCTCGGGCAAGTGCGCGTGTTCGTCTCGGGCGATCCGACGCTCTCGGTCACCGACGAGCCGAGCGTTCTCGCCGCGATGCGCGCGAGCGTGGACCTCGACGGGCCGGCGAACGCCGCGCACTGAGCTCGGTCGACCTCCGGCTGTGAAAGGATTCTCTCTATGCTTCGTTGGCTCACCGCAGGAGAATCGCACGGCCCCGAACTCGTGGCGATCCTCGAGGGGCTCCCCGCGGGAGTGCCCGTGAGCCTCGACGACATCCGCGCCGACCTCGCGAGACGCAAGCTCGGCTACGGCCGCGGCGCGCGCATGAAGTTCGAGGAGGACGCCCTCGACATCTCCGGTGGAGTGCGATTCGGCGCGACCATGGGGAGCCCCGTCGCGCTCCGCATCGGCAACACCGAGTGGCCGCGCTGGGTCGACGTCATGAGCGCGTCTCCCGTCGACCTCGAGACCCTGCCCAAGGGGCGCGGTGCCGCACTCACGCGACCCCGCCCGGGCCACGCCGACCTCGTCGGAATGCAGAAATACGACTTCCCCGAGGCGCGCAATGTTCTCGAGCGCGCGAGTGCCCGCGAGACCGCAGCGCGGGTCGCCCTCGGCGCCGTCGCTCGGGCGTTCCTGCGGGGACTCGGCGTCGAACTCGTGAGCCACACCCTCTCGATCGGGCCCGTGCGCGTGCCCGACGGCGCCCCGCTCCCCACGCCCGAGCAGGTCGATGCGCTCGACGCCGACCCGCTGCGCTGCGCTCACCCCGAGACATCCGCTCTCATGGTCGCCGAAGTCGACCGGGCGCACGACGACGGCGACACCCTCGGAGGCATCGTCGAGGTTCTCGCCTACGGCCTTCCGCCGGGACTCGGCTCGTACACCCACTGGGACCGCCGACTCGACTCGCGACTCGCGGGCGCGCTCATGGGCATCCAGGCGATCAAGGGTGTCGAGGTCGGCGACGGCTTTCTCACGACCACTCGCCGCGGATCGGTGGCCCATGACGAACTCGTGCACGGCGCCGACGGCATCACGAGGCTCACCGATCGCGCCGGCGGCACCGAGGGCGGCATGAGCACGGGCACGGTCTTGCGCGTGCACGCGGGGATGAAGCCCATCGCCACGGTTCCGCACGCCCTCCGCACGGTCGACGTCGCGACGGGCGCCGCAGCCGAAGCGCACCACCAGAGGTCGGATGTGTGCGCCGTCCCGGCCTCGGGTGTCGTCGCCGAGGCGATGGTCGCCCTCGTGCTCGCCGACGCCATGCTCGAGAAGTTCGGAGGGGACTCGCTCGGCGAGACCCGACGCAACCTCGACGCCTACCTCGCCTCGATCCCCGACGCCCTCACGACCGCGCCCTCGAGCGACCCGACTGCAACCGACCCCCGAGCGTGACGGCCGCGTCGACGCCCGACGGGCGCCCCCTGCTCGTCGTGATCGGCGCACCGGGCGCGGGCAAGACCCGCATCGGAAAGCGCATCGCGCGCGTGCTCGGCTCGCCGTTCATCGACACCGATCGGCGCATCGTGCAGAGGTACGGCCCGATCGCGGGGATCTTCTCGGCGCGCGGCGAAGAGCACTTCCGCGCAATCGAGAGGATCGAGGTCGCGAAGGCGCTCCGCGAGAGCGCCGTGGTCTCGCTCGGCGGAGGGGCCGTGCTCGACGAGCGCACGCGCGCCGATCTCGAGGGGCTGCCCGTCGCGCTCATGACGGTGAGCGCCGAAGCCGTGGCGAACCGCATCGGCGTCAACCGCCCGCTGCTCAAGCAAGGCGGGGTCGACGCGTGGCGCGACCTCGTCGAGGCCCGCCGCGCCACCTACGAGAGCCTCGCCTCGCGCTCGTGGGACACCTCGTCGCGCCCCGTCGATGCGATCGCGAACGAGATCGCCGACTGGGTGCGCACCCGACGAGCCGACGAGACACGACGAACGGACGACACACCATGACCGACACGACGACGATCACCGTGGGCGGCTCGGCCCCCTACGACGTGCTCATCGGCCGCGGAATCCTCGACTCCGTCGCCGACCAACTCGGTGCGGGAGTCGAGAAGGTGCTCATCGTGCACCCCTCGACCCTCGGCGCGAAAGCGACGGCGTTGCGCGAGAGCCTCCTCGACCGCTTCGAGGTCATCCTCGCCGAAGTGCCCGACGCCGAAGCGGGCAAGCGCGTCGAGGTCGCGGCGTTCTGCTGGCAAGTGATGGGGCAGTCCGACTTCACGCGCACCGACGCCGTGATCGGCTTCGGCGGGGGAGCGGTCACCGACCTCGCGGGTTTCGTCGCGGCGACGTGGTTGCGCGGCGTCACCCTCGTCACCGTGCCGACGACGCTCCTGGGCATGGTCGACGCCGCGATCGGCGGCAAGACGGGTATCAACACGAACGAGGGCAAGAACCTCGTCGGCGCCTTCTACCCGCCGCGCGGTGTCGTCATCGATCTCGACGTTCTGCAGGGGCTCAGTCAGATGGAGATCCTCGCCGGATTCGGAGAGGTCGTGAAGTACGGGTTCATCGCCGAGCCCGAGATCCTCGACATCATCGAGGCGGATGTCGACCGCGCGACCGACTCGACGACCGACGAGTTCCGCCGGCTCGTCGAACTCTCGGTCGCGATCAAGGCGCGCGTCGTGGGGGAGGACCTCACCGACCGCGGTGTGCGGGAGATGCTCAATTACGGTCACACCCTCGGGCACGCCGTCGAGTACGCGGAACGCTTCCAGTGGCGGCACGGCGCGGCCGTCGCCATCGGAATGGTCTACGCGGCCGAGCTCGCGAGGCTCACGGGCCGACTCTCCGACGAGGTCGTCGACCGGCACCGCAGCATCCTCACCTCGCTGCAGTTGCCGACCGACTACCCGATCGGTCGGTGGAACACCCTCCTCGGCGCGATGCAGCGAGACAAGAAGGCGCGGGGGAGCATGCTGCGATTCATCGTTCTCGACGACGTCGCCAAGCCGACCGTGCTGCAGGGCCCCGATCAGAGCCTCCTCTTCGCCGCCTACCAAGAGGTCGGTGTCTGACGGGCCGATAGGCTCGGAGCCGTGAACCGCGTCCTCGTCGTCAACGGCCCCAACCTCAATCGCCTCGGCACGCGGGAGCCCGATGTCTACGGTTCGGCCACGCTCGACGACCTCGCGACCGAACTCGCAGACATCGACGGCCTCGACGTCGACGTGCGGCAGACCAACTCCGAGTCAGAGCTCATCGGATGGCTCCACGACGCCGTCGACGCCCGCACCCCCGTCGTGCTCAACCCCGCGGCGTTCACGCACTACTCCTACGCCCTGCGGGATGCCGCGGCGATCGTCACGTCGTCGGGGCTCCTGCTCGTCGAGGTGCACATCTCCAACCCCCACGCGCGGGAGGAGTTCCGCCACACGAGCGTCATCTCCGGAGTCGCGACGGGCGTCATCGCCGGGTTCGGCTTCGACTCCTACCGCCTCGCGCTCGAGCTCATTCGGTCACGGCTCGGATAGCCGGTAAACTCGACCCCCGGCGCCGTCGCGCCCCCAAGCTCACCCTCTGCACCGAACACCACACGAAACGGAACATCGATCCCATGGCCTCTACCGCTGACATCAAGAACGGCGTCGTTCTCAACATGGACGGCCAGCTCTGGACCGTGATCGAGTTCCAGCACGTCAAGCCGGGCAAGGGCGGCGCGTTCGTGCGCACCAAGGTCAAGAACGTCATGACGGGCAAGACCGTCGACCGCACCTTCAACGCGGGCGCGAAGATCGAGACCGAGACGGTCGACCGTCGCGACTTCCAGTACCTCTACCGCGACGGCGACGGGTTCGTCTTCATGGACGTGAGCGACTACGACCAGATCACCCTCTCGTCGGTCGTCGTCGGCGACGCCGCGAACTACCTCCTCGAGAACCAGAACGCGACGGTCGCACTGCACAACGGTGACCCGCTCTACGTCGAGCTGCCGGCATCCGTCGTTCTCGAGATCACGTACACCGAGCCCGGTCTGCAGGGCGACCGCTCGACGGGCGGCACCAAACCCGCGACCGTGGAGACCGGCGCGCAGATCCAGGTTCCGCTCTTCCTCGAGCAGGGCGTGCGGGTCAAGGTCGACACGCGAGACGGCAGCTACCTCGGCCGCGTGAACGACTAGTGAGCGCTCGCTCCAAAGCGCGCAAGCGCGCGCTCGACGTGCTCTACGGTGCGGATGTGCGCGGCACGAGCATCAACGACGCCCTCGCCGAGGCTGCCGCTCGCGCCCTCACCGAGCCGGAACGCTCGGAGTCGTGGAACTACGCGCGCGAGATCGTCAACGGCGTCGTCGAGCACGGCGACGAGATCGATGAACTCATCGAGACCTATGCGCAAGGGTGGACCCTCGCACGCATGCCCGTCGTCGATCGCGCGATCATCCGCATCGGCATCTGGGAACTGCTCTTCAACGACGAGATCCCCGCGGGAGTCGCGATCTCGGAGGCCGTCGGTCAGGCTCGCGAGTTCAGCACCGAAGACTCGGGCAAGTTCGTCAACGGACTGCTCGCGCGCATCTCCACGCCGACGACAGCGGTCTGACGCTCCTCATCCGTCGCGCGGTGCACGACGGTGCCGCAGTGTGTCGTCGCGTTACGCAGTGATTGTCGGAGCCCCCGAGGGCGCCGCTACATTCGCTGCATGTCCCTCCCCGCGACCCCCGTCTCCGAGCGCATCCCCGCACTCGGGGTGAGCGTGCGCGGCGTCGGCCGCACTTTCTCGAGCACCGACCGCTCGGTCGACGACCGCGCCGTGCTGCACGACGTCGACCTCGAGATCGAGGCCGGGGAGATCGTCGCCCTCATCGGCCCCTCCGGGTGCGGCAAATCGACGCTCCTGCGCCTCGTGAGCGGACTCGACGCGCCGACGAGCGGCGACGTCGCCATCGGGGGCCGCGCGGTCGCCGGAATCGACGAGCGCTGCGCCGTCGCCTTCCAAGAGCCGCGACTCCTTCCGTGGCGCACCATCGAGCGCAACGTCGCCCTCGGTCTGCCGCGCACATCCGACCGGGTCGACGGCGCAGCGCGCGTGACCGAGCTCCTCGACCTCGTCGGCCTCACCTCGGCCACACGCTTGCGCCCCCGCCAGGTGTCCGGCGGCATGGCGCAACGCGCCTCGCTCGCCCGAGCCCTCGCGCGCAACCCCGGAGTGCTCGTTCTCGATGAGCCCTTCGGCGCCCTCGACGCGCTCACGAGACTCAAGATGCAAGACCTCCTGCTCGACGTGCACTCGGTCGAGCGCGCGACGATCCTCCTCGTGACGCACGACGTCGACGAAGCGCTCTACCTCGCCGACCGGGTCGTGCTGCTCGGCGACGACGGAACCGGGAGAGGTGCGAGCATCCGCCGCGTCCTGACCGTTCCCGGCGCTCGCCCCCGCGATCGAGCGGACGCCGAACTCGCCGCCCTGCGCGGTGAACTGCTCGAGGGGCTCGGCGTCGAGAGCCACCGCCACCACGGCGCCACGATCCCCACCCAGCCACAGCCGCAACCGACAGAGGACCTCCGATGACGCACCGCTCCCGCCTCCTGCTCGCCACCGCCACTGCCGCCGTCGGTGCACTCGCTCTGAGCGGGTGTGTCGCCGGGGAGGGGTCGGCGACCGACCGACCGGCCTCCGCGGCGGAAAGCGAGGGATGGTCGAGCGACACCCTCACCCTCGACTTCGCGACCTACAACCCGCTGAGCCTCATCATCCGCGAGGAGGGGTGGCTCGAAGACGCGCTCGGCGACGACGTCGAGGTCACGTGGGTGCAATCCGCCGGATCGAACAAGGCCAACGAGGCGCTGCGCGCCGGAGCCGTGGATGTCGGATCGACCGCGGGGTCCGCGGCCCTGCTCGCGAAGTCGAACGGCTCGCCCATCCAGACGATCGACATCTACTCGCAGCCCAACTGGTCGGCCCTCGTCGTGCCCGAAGGATCGGACATCACCGAGGTGAGTGACCTCGCCGGCCGGTCGATCGCCGCGACGAAAGGCACCGACCCCTACTTCTTCCTCCTGCAGTCGCTCGAAGAAGCGGGACTGAGCCTCGACGACGTCGACGTGCAGAACCTCCAGCATGCCGACGGCAAGAGCGCGCTCGAGTCGGGCAGCGTCGACGCGTGGTCGGGGCTCGACCCTCTGCTCACGACGAGCGTGGAAAGCGCCGGGTCGGAGATCATCTACGACAACATCGACTTCAACAGCTACGGCTTCCTCAACGCGACCGAGGAGTTCGTGACCGATCACCCCGACCTCGCCCAGCTCGTCGTCGACGCCTACGAGAAAGCCCGTCAGTGGGCCATCGACAACCCCGACGACACCGCGGCGATCCTCGCCGAGGTGGCAGGGATCGACATCGACATCGCGACGACGACCCTCGTCGACCGCACCGCTCTCGACATCGACCCCGTGCCGGGAGAGGCTCAGCGCGACGTTCTCGAGATCGTCGGCCCGATCTTCGTCGACTCCGGGGATGTCGCCAGCCAGGGCCTCATCGACGACGCGCTCGACGCGCTCTTCGAGCCGACCTTCGCCGAGAGCGCCGACCCGGGCTCCCTGTGACCGGCGGGGGAGGCGCGGGAGTGTCGACGCGAGGCGACCGCGTCGAGTCCGACGGTCACGAGCGGTCGGCCGGTCGCGGGTCCGAGCCGGGGTCGCTCCTGCAGTACAGCTCTGCCCTGGGTTATTCGGCCGCCGGTACTGCGACGGGTCGCCGCCGACCGAGGGCGGGGGAGTCACGATCGAGAGGGGCCTCCCTCGCCCTCCTCGGCGGAGTGCTTCCGCTCGCGCTGCTCGGCCTCTGGTGGGCGGTGTCGGCATCCGGCATCGTCCCCTCCTTTCGCCTGCCGTCACCGCCCGACGTGTGGCTTGCGGGCATCGACCTCGCCCAGCAGGGGCTGCTCGGCCAGTACGTCGCGATCTCGACGCAGCGCGTGCTCCTCGGGTTCATCGTCGGATCGGTCGCGGGCCTCGTGCTCGGCTCGATCGTCGGTCTCTCCCGCTGGGCGAGCGTATTGCTCGCGCCGACCATCGGCGGGTTCCGGGCCGTGCCCTCGCTCGCGTGGGTTCCGTTGCTCATCCTCTACATCGGCATCAACGAGGACTCCAAGGTCGCCCTCATCGCGATCGGGGCGCTCTTTCCCGTCTACACGACCGTCGCGGGCGCTCTCCGCCACGTCGACCCGCACATCGTCGAGGTCGGGCGTGCATACGGTCTCGGCCGCGTCGCGCTCCTCGCGCGCGTTCAACTGCCGGCCGTCATCCCCACGGTCGTGTCGGGCCTGCGCCTCGCGCTCGCGCAATCCTGGCTGTTCCTCGTCGCGGCGGAACTCATCGCATCGTCGATGGGGCTCGGGTTCCTGCTCGCCGACTCCCAGAACAACGGCAGACTCGATCGCATCTTCCTCGCGATCATCCTCCTCGCCGTGCTCGGCAAGGCGACAGACGCGCTCATCGGCCTCGTCGAGAGGTACTTGCTGCGCCGCTTCACCTAGCCCCCTCAAACCCCGCCCCACAGAACACAATTTCCGCGAGCGTGCGCCAGATCCGGCGCACGCTCGCGGAAATTGTGTCGAGTGGGGGCGGGGTATAGTTCAGGGGTTCGACATCCTTTAATTTTCGTCCTGCGAGGCGAGGAAGGAGGTCAGATTGCCCGGCAGAACCGTGCTCCAGCAAGCTGACATCGCCCGTGCGCTCACGCGCATCTCCCACGAGATCGTGGAATCCGTTCCCGGCATCGCCGACGGCAACGACCGCCTCGTCATCCTCGGCATCCCGACCCGCGGGGTCGTGCTCGCCCAGCGCATCGCGCGCGAGGTCTCCCGCATCCTCGGTGCGCCCGTTCCCCTCGGCGCCCTCGACGTGACGATGTACCGCGACGACCTCGCGAAGGGCCCCGTGCGCACCCCGGCGCCGACCGACCTCCCTCCCGGCGGCATCGACGGCGCGACCGTCGTGCTCGTCGACGACGTGCTCTACTCGGGGCGCACCATCCGCGCCGCCCTCGACGCCCTGAGCGACCTCGGCAGGCCGCGCGCCGTGCGCCTCGCGGTGCTCGTCGACCGCGGGCACCGCGAGTTGCCCATCCGCCCCGACTTCGTGGGAAAGAACCTCCCGTCCGCTCGCGACGAGCGCATCTTCGTGCGACTCGCCGAGGTCGACGGCGACGAATTCGTGAGCATCGAGTCATGACGTTCGACGGGAGCATCCGATGAAGCACCTGCTCAGCACACGCGACCTCGACCGCGAGACCGCCATCCGCATCCTCGACATCGCCGAGGACATGGCGGATGTCCGCTCGCGCGAGGTGCCCAAACTGCCGACCCTGCGCGGCCGCACCGTGGTCAACCTGTTCTTCGAGGACTCGACGCGCACTCGCATCTCGTTCGAGGCGGCCGCGAAACGCTTGAGCGCCGACGTCATCAACTTCAGCGCCAAGGGGTCGAGCGTGTCGAAGGGCGAGAGCCTCAAAGACACCGCGCAGACCCTCGCGGCGATCGGTGCCGACGCCGTCGTCATCCGGCACCCGTCGTCGGGAGCACCCCACGTGCTCGCCGACAGCTCGTGGATCGAGGCCGGCATCGTCAACGCGGGTGACGGCACCCACGAGCACCCGACGCAGGGCCTGCTCGACGCTTTCACGATCCGCCGACGCCTGCACGGGGCGGGCTCGCGCGGGCGCGATCTCGACGGGGTGAGCGTGACGATCGTCGGAGACATCCTGCACTCGAGGGTCGCGCGCTCGAACGCGTGGTTGCTCTCGACCCTCGGCGCCCACGTGCACCTCGTCGCGCCCGCGACCCTCACGCCCGTGGGTGTGTCGAGCTGGCCCGTGACGGTCGGCTCCGACCTCGACGCCGCGGTCGATGCGGGCCCCGACGTCGTCATGATGCTGCGCATCCAGTCGGAGCGGATGTCGGGCGCGTTCTTCCCGAACGAGCACGAGTATGCGAGGCGCTGGGGCCTCGACGACGTGCGATTCGACAGACTGCCGGCCGATAGCATGGTGATGCACCCCGGCCCGATGAATCGCGGTCTGGAGATCTCGTCTCGCGCAGCGGATTCCGCGCGATCGACGGTGCTCGACCAGGTGACCAACGGTGTCTCGGTGCGGATGGCTGTGCTCTATCTCGTGCTCGCAGGTGAACGGGAAGGACTGTCATGACGAGTTGTGTTCTGAGGGCGGCGACCCTCGACGACGGGTCTCGCGTCGACATCCTCATCCGCGACGGGGTCGTCGCCGAGATGGGGTCGGGTCTCACGGATGCCGCGGCGACCGTCGTGGACGCCGACGGGCTCGTGGCACTCCCGGGACTCGTCGACCTGCACACCCACTTGCGCGAACCGGGTTTCGAGCAGAGCGAGACGGTGCTCTCGGGTTCGCGCGCGGCCGCCGCGGGCGGTTTCACCGCGGTGCACGCGATGGCGAACACCGCACCCGTCGCCGACACCGCGGGGGTCGTCGAGCAAGTGCGTTCTCTCGGTGACGCCGCCGGCTACGTCACGGTGCGGCCGGTCGGCGCGGTGACGGTCGGTCTTCTGGGGCGGGAGCTCGCGGAGATCGGGGCGATGGCCGAGAGCCGCGCGCGGGTGAGCGTCTTCAGCGACGACGGCAAGTGCGTCTCCGACGCTCTGCTCATGCGTCGGGCCCTCGAATACGTCTCGACGTTCGGGGGCGTCGTCGCCCAGCACGCTCAAGAGCCGCGGCTCACCGAGGGCGCGCAGATGAACGAGGGTGTCGTGAGCGGCGAGCTCGGTCTCGCCGGCTGGCCGGCGGTCGCCGAGGAGGCGATCATCGCGCGTGACGTTCTGCTCGCCCACCACGTCGGTGCGCGCCTCCACGTGTGCCACGTGTCGACGGCGGGCTCGGTCGAGGTCGTGCGCTGGGCGAAGGCGCGCGGCATCCGGGTGACCGCCGAGGTCACTCCCCACCACCTCCTGCTCACCGATGAGCTCGTGCGCAGCTACGACGCGCGCTTCAAGGTCAACCCGCCGCTGCGCCGCGCCGAAGACGTCGAGGCGCTGCGCGCCGGGCTCGCCGACGGCACCATCGACATCGTCGCGACCGACCACGCTCCGCACCCGACCGAGTCGAAGGAGTGCGAGTGGGGTGCCGCCTCGATGGGCATGGTCGGGCTCGAGACCGCACTCTCGGTCGTGCAGTCGACGATGGTCGACACCGGTCTGCTCTCGTGGAGCGACGTCTCGCGCGTGCTCTCGCGCGTGCCGGCCGAGATCGGCCGCGTCGCGGGATACGCCGACGGCATCGCTGTGGGTGCGCTCGCGAACATCGCCCTCGTCGATCCGGTCGCCTCGCGCACCCTCGGGCTCGACGACCTCCGCGGCAAGGGAACCAATTCGCCGTTCCTCGGCACCGAGCTCCCCGGCCGGGTCGTGCACACGTTCCGCTCCGGCTACCCGACGGTCGTCGACGGCGCTCTCGTCGATGCCGAGACCGTGGCTTCGGCCGCGAGAGCGGCGAGGTCGACGAATGGATGATCGCGTCACCCCCGCCGTCGCCGTGATCGTGCTGCTCGTGGTGCTGCTCGGTCTCATGGTGCTCGGGTGGCGCGCGAGGCAGCGTCGGCAGGCGACCCTCCCGCAGCCCGCATCCGTTCCCGCCGATCCCGGAGCCGAGCTGCTGTCGCTCGAGGTGTTCTACGTCGCGACGACGGTGAGCGATTCACCCCTCGACCGCATCGCCGTGCGGGGGCTCGGTTTCCGCGCTCGCGCGCGCGTGACCGTCACCGACGCGGGAGTGGTGCTCGCCATCCCGGGCGAGAACGCGGCGTTCCTCCCCGCCGCCGACATCTCGGCGGTCGGCAGGTCGACGTGGACGATCGACCGCGTCGTCGAACGCGGCGGTCTCGTGCGCGTGAGCTGGACGCTCGGCGACACCGCGGTCGACAGCTTCCTGCGGGTCGCCGACCCCGACGACCCCACCGAACTCATCGACACCATCAAGACCATCATGTCGGCGCCCGAGGGCGCCAGGAACGAGGAGAAGTGACGACGACCGATCCGGCCGTGCTCGTGCTCGAAGACGGCACCCGATTCACTGGACGCGCGTGGGGTGCTCGCGGCACGACCCTCGGCGAAGCGGTCTTCGCGACGGGGATGACGGGCTACCAGGAGACCCTCACCGACCCGAGCTACGCCGGCCAGATCGTGGTCATGACCGCGCCCCACATCGGCAATACGGGCGTCAACGACGAGGACACCGAGTCGCGCCGCATCTGGGTCAACGGCTTCGTGGCTCGCGACCCCTCGCGCGTCGTCTCGAACTTCCGCTCGCGCGGCAGCCTCGACGATCAGCTCGTCGCCGACGGCATCGTCGGCATCAGCGGCGTCGACACCCGCGCCCTCACGCGCCGGTTGCGTGACGTCGGTTCGATGCGCGCGGGCATCTTCTCGGGCGACGCTTTCGCGATCGACCCCGACGAGCAGTCCCGCATCGTCGCGTCGGGCGACGACATGACGGGGCTCAATCTCTCGGCATCCGTGTCGGTCGACGAGGAGTACACGATCGAGGCCGAGGGGGAGAGGCTCGGGTCCGTCGCCGTGCTCGACCTCGGAGTCAAGGACTCGACGCTCGGCTACCTGTCGGCGCGCGGTTTCGACGTGCACGTGCTCCCGCAGTCGGTCACTCGCGAGCGCGTGCTCGAGCTGCAGCCCGACGCCGTCTTCTACTCGAACGGCCCGGGTGACCCGGCCGCGAGCGACGCCCACGTCGAGCTGCTCCAGGCTGTGCTGCGCGAGGGTCTCCCGTTCTTCGGAATCTGCTTCGGCAATCAGCTGTTCGGTCGCGCCCTCGGATTCGACACGTACAAGCTCCCGTTCGGCCACCGCGGCATCAACCAGCCCGTCATCGACACCGTCACGGGTCGTGTCGAGATCACCTCGCACAACCACGGCTTCGCCGTCGACGCCCCCGTCGGCGAGCCGACATCCTCTCCCGCGGGATTCGGCCGCGTCGAGGTGAGCCACGTCAACCTCAACGACAACGTCGTCGAGGGACTCAACGCCCTCGACATCCCCGCGTTCTCGGTGCAGTACCACCCCGAGGCGGCCGCGGGGCCGCACGATGCCAACTACCTGTTCGACCGGTTCCGCGACATGGTCGTGGCCAGCAAGACGAAGAAGGACGCCAACTGATGCCCAAACGCGACGACATCCGCAGTGTGCTCGTGATCGGGTCGGGCCCGATCGTCATCGGCCAGGCCGCCGAGTTCGACTACTCCGGCACCCAGGCGTGCCGCGTGTTGCGCGAGGAGGGGGTGAGGGTCATCCTCATCAACTCGAACCCCGCGACGATCATGACCGACCCCGGCTTCGCCGACGCGACCTACGTCGAGCCGATCACGTGGGAGGTCATCGAGACGATCATCGCCAAGGAGCGACCGGATGCGGTGCTCCCGACCCTCGGAGGCCAGACCGCCCTCAACGCGGCGATCCAGCTCCACGAGCACGGCATCCTCGAGAAGTACGACGTCGAGCTCATCGGCGCGAACTTCGAGGCGATCCAGAAGGGCGAGGACCGTCAGATCTTCAAGGAGCTCGTCGTCGCGTGCGGCGCCGACGTCGCGAAGTCGTTCATCGCGACGACCGTCGACGACGCCGTCGGTTTCGCCGAGGAGCTCGGCTACCCCCTCGTGATCCGCCCCTCGTTCACCATGGGCGGGCTCGGCTCGGGCTTCGCCTACACGCGCGAGGAGCTCGTGCGCATGGTCACCGACGGTCTGCACCAGAGCCCCACGACCGAGGTGCTGCTCGAGGAGTCGATCCTCGGGTGGAAGGAGTACGAGCTCGAGCTCATGCGCGACACGGCGGACAACACCGTCGTCGTGTGTTCGATCGAGAACGTCGACCCCGTCGGCGTGCACACGGGCGACTCCATCACGGTCGCGCCGGCGCTCACGCTGACCGACCGCGAGTACCAGAAGCTCCGCGACATCTCGATCGACATCATCCGCGCCGTCGGCGTCGACACGGGCGGATGCAACATCCAGTTCGCCGTCGATCCGAAAGACGGCCGCATAATCGTCATCGAGATGAACCCCCGCGTCTCGCGCTCGAGCGCCCTCGCGTCGAAAGCCACGGGCTTCCCGATCGCGAAGATCGCGGCGAAGCTCGCGATCGGCTACCGCCTCGACGAGATCCCCAACGACATCACCAAGGTCACCCCCGCGAGCTTCGAGCCGACCCTCGACTACGTCGTCGTCAAGGTGCCCCGGTTCGCGTTCGAGAAGTTCCCGGCCGCCGACCCGACCCTCACGACGACCATGAAGTCGGTCGGCGAGGCGATGGCGATCGCGCGCAACTATTCGACCGCTCTGCAGAAGGCGCTCCGCTCGCTCGAGAAGCGCGGGTCGAGCTTCCACTGGGGTGAGGAGTCGCGCTCGACCGAGGAGCTGCTCGCGGTCGCCGCGGTTCCGACCGACGGTCGCATCGTCACCGTGCAGCAGGCACTCCGATCGGGAGCGTCGATCGCCGACGTGCACGAGGCCACCGGCATCGACCCGTGGTTCATCGACCAGATCGTGCTCATCAACGAGGTCGCCGAGACCGTTCGCACGGCGGAGGAGCTCGACGAGAACACCCTCAGGCTCGCGAAGGAGCACGGCTTCAGCGACACCCAGATCGGGCAGTTGCGCGGCATCCCCGAGGCTGCGGTGCGCAACGCGCGGTGGACCGCCGGAGTGCGCCCCGTCTTCAAAACGGTCGACACGTGTGCGGGGGAGTTCCCCGCGCTCACGCCGTACCACTACTCGAGCTACGAGCAGGAGACCGAGGTCGCGCCGAGCGACCGCCGCAAGGTCGTCATCCTCGGTTCGGGCCCGAACCGCATCGGTCAGGGCATCGAATTCGATTACTCGTGCGTGCACGCGTCGTTCACTCTCGCGGAGGCGGGCTTCGAGACGATCATGATCAACTGCAACCCCGAGACCGTGTCGACCGACTACGACACCTCCGATCGTCTCTACTTCGAGCCGCTCACGCTCGAAGACGTGCTCGAGATCATCCACGCCGAGAGCCGGAGCGGTGAGCTCGTCGGTGTCGTCGTGCAATTGGGCGGCCAGACGGCACTCGGTCTCGCGAAGGGACTCGAGGCCGAGGGCATCCCGATCCTCGGCACGAGCCCCGCGGCGATCGACCTCGCCGAGGAGCGCGGGCTGTTCTCGGGCATCCTCGACGCCGCGGGGCTCGTCGCTCCGCGCAACGGCACGGCCATCGAGGTCGACGGTGCGGTCACGATCGCCGAGGAGATCGGGTACCCCGTGCTCGTGCGTCCGTCGTTCGTGCTCGGCGGTCGCGGTATGGAGATCGTCTACGACACCCCCTCGCTCGAGGACTACTTCGACCGCATGGCCGATCAGGGGATCATCGACGCGTCCCACCCTCTCCTCGTCGACCGGTTCCTCGACGACGCGGTGGAGATCGACATCGACGCCCTGTTCGACGGCGAAGAACTCTACGTCGGCGGAGTGATGGAGCACATCGAGGAGGCGGGCATCCACTCGGGCGACTCGAGCTGCACCCTTCCTCCCGTGACCCTCGGTCGCGACCAGATCGCCCGGGTGCAGGAGGCGACGCTCGCGATCGCCCGCGGCATCGGCGTGCGCGGTCTGCTCAACGTGCAGTTCGCGATCGGTGCCGGCGTGCTCTACGTGCTCGAGGCCAACCCGCGCGCCTCGCGCACGGTGCCCTTCGTGTCGAAGGCGCTCGGGATCCCGCTCGCGAAGGCGGCCGCGCGCATCATGGTCGGCGAGAGCATCCGCGACCTCGTCGCGAGCGGACTGCTCCCGGCGGTCGACGGCGCGCACGTGCCGCTCGACTCGCCCGTCGCGGTCAAGGAGGCCGTGCTGCCCTTCAAGAGGTTCCGCACGAAAGACGGCCAGATCGTCGACTCCGTGCTTGGACCGGAGATGCGCTCGACCGGCGAGGTCATGGGCATCGACTCGAACTTTCCGAAGGCGTTCGCGAAGAGCCAGGAAGCGGCATACGGGGGCCTGCCGTCGAGCGGCGCCGTGTTCGTCTCGGTCGCCGATCGTGACAAGCGCGCGATCATCCTGCCCGTGCTGCGCTTGCAGCAGCTCGGGTTCGAGATCCTCGCGACTCTCGGTACCGCCGAGATCCTCGGCCGCAACGGCATCCGCGCGACGGTCGTGCGCAAGTACGGCAGCACCGATGACGGCGAGTCGCACGACGCCTCGGGACCCTCGATCGTCGAGCTCATCAACGAGGAGCGCGTGGATGTCGTCATCAACACGCCGAGCGGACGCAGCGCTCGCGCCGACGGCTACGAGATCCGTGCCGCCGCCGTCGCCGCGGACAAGCCCCTCTTCACGACGATCGCGCAGTTGAGCGCGGCGGTCGCGTCGTTCGAAGCCATCCAGCAGGGCTTCGAGGTGACGTCGCTGCAGGAGTACGCCGAGCGCCGGGCGGCGAGCCTGTGACGGTGTCGAATGCGGAGCCGGGCGCGCCGACGTTCGGCGGCCGCCTCGCCGATGCGCTCCGCTCCCACGGTCGGCTCTGTGTCGGGATCGACCCGCACCCCTACCTCCTCGACGCCTGGTCGCTCCCCGACTCCGCGGCGGGCCTCGAGAGCTTCGGTCTCGCGGTCGTCGAGGCAGCGGTGGGCTCGGCGGGCATCGTCAAGCCCCAGGCTGCGTTCTTCGAACGACACGGGTCCGCGGGCTTCGCCGCCCTCGAGGTCGTGATCGGGGCTGCTCGCGAGCGCGGTCTCGTCGTGATCGCCGACGTCAAGCGCGGCGATGTCGGGTCGAGCGTCGAGGCCTACGGAGAGGCGTGGTTGAGCGCCGGGTCGCCTCTCGAGTCCGACGCCATGACGGTGAGCGCCTTCCAGGGTTTCGGGTCGCTCGACGCGCCCCTCGCCCTCGCTCGCGAGCACGGCAAGGGCCTCTTCGTGCTCGGCGCGACGTCGAATCCCGAGTCGCGCGACATCCAGTCCGCCATCGTCGCCCACGGTCCACGCTCGGGCTCGACCGTCTCGAGGGCGATCGTCGACGACGTGCTCCAGTGGAACGCCGCCGAGGCGACGGCCGGGCCGGGGTCGATCGCGAGCGTCGGCCTCGTGCTCGGGGCGACCGTCGACATCCGCTCTCTCGGCATCGACCCCGACACGCTCGGGGGAGAGCCGTCGACCCCCGTGCTCGCTCCCGGTTTCGGACACCAGGGCGCGGATGTCGCCGACCTCCCCGCGATCTATGGTGCCGCCGCGCGCGCGACCATCGTCAAC
This sequence comes from Marisediminicola sp. LYQ85, assembly GCF_046600695.1. Taxonomy (NCBI): domain Bacteria; kingdom Bacillati; phylum Actinomycetota; class Actinomycetes; order Micrococcales; family Microbacteriaceae; genus Marisediminicola; species Marisediminicola sp. LYQ85. The sequence goes on along the minus strand of NZ_JBKIWO010000001.1, from coordinate 946,712 downwards.
GGATCGCGCGGTCTGCTGAGCGCGGGACCCGACGCCCTCGCCGACACGATCGCTCGTGCCGCGACCGAGGTCACGCTGTGACCCGCCCGACCCCTCCCGACGTCGACCGCGCGGCGGCATCCCGCGCCGCCGTCGCCGCCCGCCGAGCTCGAGCCACGATCAAGAACGATGTCGCCTCGCGCCGACGGTCCGCCGTCGACGTGCTCGACACCGCGGGTCTGGAGAGTGACCCGCCCTCCGCCGAATCCGGTCTCCGCGCCCGCGATCTCCTCCTGAGTGTTCCGAGCATGGGCCCGACGCGCGTCGCGCGAGTGATGGCCGAACTCCGCATCGCGGACTCGAAGCGACTCGGCGGTCTCGGAACGCGTCAGCGCGCTCGGCTCCGGGAGTGGCTCACGACTCGCGAGGGAGCGTCGACCCCCGCGGGCGCCAATCGACTCGTCGTGCTCGCGGGCCCCACCGCCGTCGGCAAGGGGACCGTCTCGACCTTCATCCGCGAGAACCACCCCGACGTGCACCTCTCGGTCTCGGCCACGACGCGTGCCCCGCGCCCCGGCGAGGTCGACGGCGTCAACTACTTCTTCGTCGACGACGCCGAGTTCGACAGGCTCGTCGCGAGCGACGACATGCTCGAGTGGGCGACCGTGCACAACGCCTACCGCTACGGCACTCCCCGCACCCCCGTGCTCGAGGCCCTCGCGAGCGGCAAGAGCGTGCTCCTCGAGATCGACATCCAGGGTGCGCGCCAAGTGAAGGCGGCGATGCCCTCGGCCGTCCTCGTGTTCCTGCTTCCGCCCACGTGGGACGAACTCGTGCGCCGGCTCATCGGGCGCGGCACCGAATCCGCCGAGGAGCAACGCAGGCGACTCGAGACCGCGAAGGTCGAATTGGCCGCGCAAGACGAGTTCGACCACCGTGTCGTGAACGGCGACGTCAGCACCGCGGCACAAGAAGTCGTAGACTTGATGGTTCAGGGCCCGGACATCTCGGCCCACGACTTCGGATGATGCGGTCTGGCCCGGCCAGGACCGGCCCCTCTCAGGCCCGCACATCGCCCCGTTCTCACCACTGAAATTCACTACCGCACAGGAGCACTCATGGCCGACAAGGCAAAAGGCATCATCGATCCGCCCATCGACGAACTGCTCACCAAGGTCGACTCGAAGTACGCCCTCGTGATCTTCGCCTCGAAGCGTGCGCGCCAGATCAACGACTACTACGCCGACCTCCACGAGGGAAGCCTGTTCGACAACGTCGGACCGCTCGTCGACTCGACGATCGACGACAAGCCGCTCTCCGTCGCGCTCCACGAGATCAACGAAGACAAGCTCACCGCGAAGCCCATCGCCGAGTAGTCCGACAGCCGCACACCCGCATGTCTTCGTCGCGCACCGACCCCACCGGGGGCGCGCGCACGATCGTCGTCGGGGTCACGGGGGGCATTGCGGCCTACAAGGCTGTGAGCGTCATCCGCTCGCTCGTGTTGCTCGGCCACGACGTCTCGGTCATCGCGACCGAGGCGGCGCTGCGTTTCGTCGGCAAGCCGACGCTCGAGGCGATCAGCCGCAACCCCGTGAACGTCGACCTCTACGAGGGCGTGTCCGAGGTGCGGCACGTCTCGATCGGGCAGAGCGCCGACGTCATCGTCATCGCTCCCGCGACCGCGAACACGATCGCGAAGCTCGCGGCAGGCATCGCCGACGACCTGCTCGGCAACACCGTGCTCGCGAGCACGGCCCCCGTCGTGCTCGCTCCGGCGATGCACACCGAGATGTGGGGTAACGCCGCGACCGTGGCCAACGTCGCGAGACTGCGCGAGAGGGGCATGACGATCGTCGGCCCCGGAGTGGGACAACTCACGGGAAGCGACAGCGGAGCCGGGCGGATGTCGGAACCCGACGAGATCGTCGCGGCCGTGCTGCTCGCCCTGGCGCCTCGCGATCTCGAGGGGCGTCGCATCCTCGTGACCGCGGGCGGCACTCGCGAAGCGCTCGATCCCGTGCGGTTCCTCGGCAACAGGTCGAGCGGACGCCAGGGCGTCGCCCTCGCTGCGGCCGCCGCCGCGCGCGGGGCGACCGTGACCCTCATCGGAGCGAACCTCGAGGTCGCCCCACCCCCCGGGGTGCAAACCGTCGAGGTCGTCTCGACCGCCGACCTCGCGGAGGCGGTGAACGAGCAGGCGCCCGGCCACGACACCGTCATCATGACGGCCGCCGTCGCCGACTACCGACCGCGGTTCGTCGCCGAGGGCAAGATCAAGAAAGAGGACCAGGGGGAGTCGCTGACCCTCGATCTCGTGCGCAACCCCGACATCCTCAGCGACCTCGCGGCCTCGAAGCGACCCGACCAGATCATCGTCGGGTTCGGGGCCGAAACCGAGTCGGACTACGAAGCACTGCTCGCCCTCGCTCGTGCGAAGATCGCGCGCAAGGGGAGCGACTATCTCGTCGTCAACAGGGTCGGGTGGACCTCCGGTTTCTCCCTGCCCGACAACGACGTCGTCGTCGTCGATTCGGCCGGAGATATAGTGAAGACGGCGGCAGGGAGCAAGTCGACCGTCGCCCATCGCATCCTCGACCTGTTGGTCCGTCCGACGTCGCAGTGAGCAGTTCCTTCGACCGACACCACGACTAGCGGGGCACCCATGAGCACGTCGACTCCCTCAGGTTTGCGCCTGTTCACCTCCGAATCAGTCACCGAGGGTCATCCGGACAAGATCTGCGACCAGATCTCCGACGGCATCCTCGACGCCCTCCTCGCCGAAGACCCGACGAGTCGTGTCGCCGTCGAGACGCTCGTGACGACGGGGCTCGTCCACGTCGCGGGCGAGGTCACGACCTCCGGCTACGTCGACATTCCGACCCTCGTGCGCGATCGCATCACCTCGATCGGCTACGACTCGTCGGAGGTGAGCTTCGACGGCCGCAATTGCGGCGTCACGGTCTCGATCGGCGCGCAATCGCCCGACATAGCCCAGGGGGTCGATCGTGCGCTCGAAGCCCGCACGGGTGACGCCGACGCGCTCAACGCTCAGGGTGCGGGAGACCAGGGCCTCATGTTCGGGTTCGCGACGCGCGAGACTCCCGAGCTCATGCCGATCCCCATCTGGATCGCCCACCGCATCGCCGAACGCCTCGCGACCGTGCGCCGGGAGAAGCTCGTCGACTTCTTGCGCCCCGACGGCAAGACCCAGGTGACGATCGGATACGAGGGGCTCGTGCCGCGCACGGTCGAGACCGTCGTGCTCTCGACGCAGCACTCGCCCTCGGTGAGCGACGCCGAACTCGCCGAGGAGGTCGAGCGCCTCGTCATCCGTCCGGTGCTCGAGAGCGTCGACCTCGACTCGCGCGAGACCCGCATGCTCATCAACCCGACCGGTCGGTTCGAGATCGGCGGCCCCAAGGGTGACGCGGGTCTCACCGGCCGCAAGATCATCGTCGACACCTACGGGGGCGCGAGCCGCCACGGTGGGGGAGCATTCAGCGGCAAAGACCCCTCGAAGGTCGACCGTTCGGCCGCCTACGCCATGAGGTGGGTCGCCAAGAACGCGGTCGCGGCGGGCCTCGCCGATCGCCTCGAGGTGCAGGTCGCCTACGCGATCGGGCGAGCGACCCCCGTGGGTCTCTACGTCGAGACCTTCGGCACCGGCGCGGTGAGCGACGATGCGATCACGAGCGCCATCTCCGACGTCTTCGATCTGCGTCCCGCCGCGATCATTCGTGATCTCGACCTCTTGCGGCCGATCTACACGCAGACCTCCACCTACGGGCACTTCGGGCGCGAGCTGCCCGACTTCACGTGGGAGCGCCTCGACAGGGTCGACGACCTCCGCAGCGCCGCCGGGCTCTGACCGTGCCCGGGCCCGCTGACGTCGCGCGGGTCATGATCGATTCGACCGTTCCGCAGCTCGATCGACTCTTCGACTACGCGATTCCCGAGTCGCTCACCGCAGACGTGGCCGTGGGCGTGCGGGTTCGCGTGCCCGTGCGGTCTGCCGGGCGCATCGCCGACGGTTTCGTCGTCGAGATCGGGCCGCCCGGCGACTACGCCGGCACGCTGAGCGAACTCGACGCGGTCGTCTCGAGCGTGCCCGTTCTCACCCCCGACGTGTGGGCGCTCGCGCGCGCCGTCGCCGATCGGGCCGCGGGCACCGCGAGCGACGTCGTGCGACTCGCCGTGCCGAAGCGCCAGGTGCGCGTCGAGAAGGCGTGGCTCGCGCGCGCGGACGACACCGATGACGGCGAGGTGTCGACAGACGCGACAGGCGAGGTGTCGACAGACGAGGCGGCGCCGGGCGAGGCGGCGCCGGGCGTGCGTGAACGCGCTCCCGGCGAAGAGTCGAGGCCCGGGCTCGAGAGCTATGCCCCCGCCGATCGCGAGACCGCTCTCGCGCGCGGGGCTCGCTACGCCGTCGACGCCGTGCCGAGACCCGAGCGACTGCGCGGCGGCGTCTGGGTGGGAGCGTGGGCGCGAACGGCGGCGGCGGCCGCCGCCGAGACACTCGCGCGCGGCGAGAGCGCCATCGTGTGCGTGCCCGACTATCGCGACCAGGAGCAGCTCGAGGCCGCCCTCGCCGACGAGGTCGCGGCTCACCGCGTCGTGCGGATCGATGCGCGCCAGTCGAACCCGCACCGGTATCGAGCGCACCTCGCGGGTCTCGACGACGAGGCGATCGTCGTCGTCGGCAATCGATCCGCGGTCTACGCCGCGGCGCCCAGACTCGGTCTCATGATCGTCGTCGACGACGGCGACCCTCTGCACTCCGAGCCGCTGAGCCCCTACGTGCACTCGCGGGACGCCGCCCTCGTGCGCAGCGAGCAAGCGGGATGCGGCCTCTGGTTCCTCAGTCACTCGCGCACGACCGAGGTGCAGAGGCTCGTCGAGCTCGGGTTCCTCTCGGTGCTCTCGGCGGCTCGCACCTACTCGCCCAGGGTCGTGCCGACGGCGCAGCAGTCGTCGACCGACCGGTTCGCGGCCATGGCGCGCATCCCCTCGACGGCGTGGCGCGAAGCGCGAGCCGCCCTCGAGCACGGCCCCGTGCTCGTGCAGGTCGCTCGGCCCGGATACTCCCCGCGCACGGCGTGCGCGACCTGCTCGGCCGCCGCCCGCTGCACGCGATGCGATGGTGCGCTGTCGAGGTCACGATCGGGCGCCGTCCCCGCGTGCTCGCTGTGCGGCAAGCTCGCCGCCGACTGGGTGTGCCCGGTGTGCGAAGGCACGACGATGACCGACGTCGGTCAGGGTTCGGTCCGCACGGCAGACGAACTCGGCCGCGCCTTTCCCGGGGTTCGCGTCATCGTCGCCGACGGCACCCACCCCGTGCTCCGCGTCGACGACGGTCCCGCGCTCGTCGTCGCGACCCGCGGAGCCGAGCCGCTCGCCGACGGCGGATACCGCGCGGTGCTCCTGCTCGACGGAGAGCGGATGCTCGCGCGCGAGAGCCTCCGCGTCGGCGAGGACTGCTTGCGGTGGTGGACCAACGCCGCGGCTCTTGCCGCGCCCGGGAGCCCCGTCGTGCTCGTGGGCGTCGGGGGACCCCTCGCGTCGACGATGGCGACCTGGCGCCCCGCGGCATACGCTTCGACCGAACTCGCAGACCGGCGGAGATTGCGATTTCCCCCCGCTGTGCGGGTCGCGACGGTCACGGGAGTGACTGCCGCGGTCGAGAAGGCCGTCGCGACGGTCGCGGGCATCGAGGGTCTCGACGTGCTCGGGCCCGTCGAGACCTCCGAGGGTGTCGTGCGCGCGATCATCCGTTTCGAGTTCCGCTCGGGGCGCGAGGTCGCGACCGCCCTGCGGGCGGCGGTCATCACGGCGGCGACGTCGCGGCGCAAGCCGGTGCCGCGCGGCCCTCGACCCGTGACCCTCCCTACACTGAAAGTCCGGCTCGACGACATCGAGCCGTTCGCCGAATGACCACCCCGTCGAGATGAGTCGAGTGCCGAGCAGTACACCCCCGAGCGCGAGTCGCGACGATCGTCGCGACGACGGTCAGCCCGTCGAGAACGACACCGCGGTGAGTCCTCCACTGCGTCTCGTGTTCGCGGGCAGTCCCGCCGCGGCGGTGCCGAGCCTCGAGGCTCTCGTCGCATCGCGACACGACGTCGCGGCCGTCGTCACTCGCGCGGATTCCCCGCGGGGTCGCAAGCGCGTGCTCACCCCGACCGAGGTGGCCGACGCGGCCGGGAGGCTCGGTGTGCCGGTCATCCGCACCGACCGTCTCGACGAGGACACCACTCGCGAGATCGAGGAGTTGCGCCCCGACCTCGGGGTCATCGTGGCGTACGGCGGGCTCGTGCGCGAGCCCCTCCTCTCGACGCCGCGACTCGGGTGGATCAACCTGCACTTCTCGCTGCTCCCGCGCTGGCGCGGGGCGGCCCCCGTGCAACGCGCCATCATGGCGGGAGACGACCTCACCGGCGCGACGGTCTTCCATCTCGTGCCCGAACTCGACGCGGGCGACATCTACGGCTCGCTCACCGCGCCCATCGGGGCACACGAGACCGCTGGCCACCTCCTCGACTCCCTCGCCGTCGACGGAGCGCACCTGCTGACGCGCGTCGTCGATCTCCTGGCCTCGGGCGACGCACGCCCGGAGGAGCAGCGCGGCGACGTCACCCTCGCTCCCAAGCTCACCCTCGACGACGCACGCATCGACTGGGCGAGGCCCGCCCGGGAAGTGTTCGATCGCATCCGCGGCGTCACTCCCGAACCGGGCGCCTTCACCGAGCTCGTCGACGCCCGACTCGGCACCGTCAAACTCGGCGTCGCCGAGGCGGCACTCGCTCGCGACGCGGCCGCGCTCGAACCCGGTCGCTTCGCCCTCGTCGGTCGCGCGGTGCTCGTCGGCACGGCGACCCACCCCCTCGAACTCGTGCGCGTGCACCCGGCCGGAAAACGTGTCATGGCCGCAGCGGACTGGTGGCGCGGTCGCGGGAGCGACATTCCGGAGGTCGCCTCGTGAGCGGCCCCACCGACCGCCGCGCGGGTCGCGAGCCCGCACGTCGTGCGGCACCGGGCCGCGGCGCGGCGACCCCGCGCGGGGGATCCTCGGTGCAACCCGCGCGACGCATCGCCTTCGACGTCATCCGCGCCGTGGGGGAGTCGGATGCCTACGCCAACCTCCTTCTGCCCGTGAAACTCGAGCGGGCGAAACTCGGCACCGCCGACGCCGCCCTCGCGACCGAGCTCACCTACGGCACGCTGCGCCGGCAGAGTTACTACGACGCCGTCATCGCGATCGCCGCGGGCCGCGACGTCTCCCGCATCGACCCGCCCGTGCTCGACGTTCTGAGACTCGCCGTGCACCAGCTCCTGTCGATGCGTGTCGCACCGCACGCGGCCGTCGACGAGGCCGTCGCTCTCGCGCGATCGGTGGGGTCGGCATCCGTCACGGGCTTCGTGAACGGAGTGCTGCGCACCATCACGCGCACCGACCCTCTCGATTGGCACGACCGGGTCATGGAGTCCGCGCGGAGCGACGACGAACGACTCGCCCTCGAGCACTCCCACCCCGTGTGGATCGTGCGTGCCTTCCGCCGCGCGCTCTCGGCGGAGGGGCGCGAGATCGAGCTCGACGATCTGCTCGAGGCCGACAACACCGCTCCGCGCGTGAATCTCGTCGCCCTCCCGGGGCTCTCGAGTGTCGACGAGCTGCCGAGAACACGGCGCGCACCGTATTCGCCCTACGGCGCGATCATCGAGGGGGGAGATCCTGCCACGTGGCCTCCCGTCGCCGCGGGCCGCGCGCGCGTGCAAGACGAGGGCTCCCAGCTCGCCGCGCTCGCCCTCACGCGCGCGCGGCCCGTCGAGCCGGGGGAGGTGTGGCTCGACCTGTGCGCCGGGCCGGGGGGCAAGACCGCGCTCCTCGGCGCCGAAGCCGCTGCCGCGGGAGCGACCGTCGACGCGAACGAACTCGTTCCCGCTCGAGCGGAACTCGTGCGCAAAGCCGTCGCGGCACTCGAGCATCCCCCGACGGTGACGGTCGGCGACGGAACCGAGGTCGGCCGAGACCGAGCCGGGAGCTACGACCGTGTGCTCGTCGACGCACCGTGCACGGGACTCGGAGCGTTGCGGAGGCGCCCGGAGGCCCGCTGGCGCAAACAACCGAAGGATGTCGCCGACCTCGCGCCGCTCCAGTCGCGGTTGCTCGCCTCGGCGCTCGACGCCGTCAAGCCCGGCGGCATCGTCGCCTACGTCACGTGCTCCCCCCACCTCGCCGAGTCGCGCGCGATCGTCGACGGGGCGGTCTCGCGGAGCAACGGCACGGTGCGACGGCTCGACACGGCCGACGTCCTCCGCGGTGTCACGACCGAGCCGCTCGACCTCGGCACGTCTCCGGGATCGGTGCAGTTGTGGCCCCACCGACACGGCACCGACGCGATGTTCATCTGCCTCCTCGAGAAGACCGCGTAGTCGGCGGGCGACGCGACGCGAGACGTCGAGTCGCGTTTAGGCTCGGACCATGGCCGTCCGAATCAACCCGAGCATCCTCGCCGCCGACTTCGTCAACCTCGAGCGCGATGTCACGACCATCGCGAGCGCCGACCTCGTGCACGTCGACGTCATGGACAACCACTTCGTGCCGAACCTCACGTTCGGCACGCAGATGGTCGAGAGACTGCAGGCTGTGTCACCGATCCCGCTCGACATCCACCTGATGATCTCCGACGCCGACCGGTGGGCACCGGGCTACGCCGAGACCGGCGCGTTCTCGGTCACCTTCCACGCCGAAGCCGCGACAGACGCCGTCGCCCTCGCGAGGCGCTTGCGCGACATCGGCGCTCGCGCGGGGATCGCGCTCAAACCCGACACTCCCGTCGAGCCCTACCTCGACATCCTCGCCGAGTTCGATCAGGTGCTCGTCATGACGGTCGAGCCCGGATTCGGAGGGCAATCGTTCATGGAGGGCACGATGCCCAAGCTCCGCACCCTCGCGACCGAGGTGGCGCGGCACGGACTCGACGTGTGGCTCCAGGTCGACGGGGGCATCGACGAGAACACGATCGGTATCGCCGCGGAGTCGGGGGCGACGACGTTCGTGGCCGGATCCGCCGTCTTCGCGTTCGACGACCCCGCGGCGCGCATCGCGCTCCTGCGGGAGTCGGCCGAGCGACACAGTCATGCTTGGATGGAGAAATGACTGACAAGACCAAGCCAGAGATCGACTTCTACGAGGGCGACGAGCCCACCGAACTCGTCATCGTCGACATCGAGGAGGGCACGGGCGAGACCGCCGAGCCCGGCGCGACCGTCGACGTCCACTACCTCGGCGTCGAGTTCGCCACCGGGGAGGAGTTCGATTCGTCGTGGAACCGCGGCCAGTCCATCGTCTTCCCGCTCGCGCAGCTCATCGCCGGATGGCAGCAGGGCATCCCCGGCATGAAGGTCGGCGGACGTCGCCAGCTCATCGTCCCTCCCGCACTCGCCTACGGACCGGCGGGCGGAGGCCACCGCTTGAGCGGGCGCACCCTCATCTTCGTCATCGACCTCCTCGGCGTGCGCTGAGACCTCGCGACGACGAGCCTTCGGTCTCCGTCGCCCCGCGCCGCGCGGGGCGACGGAGACCTGGCCTTCCGCGAGCGGTACCCTTGACCCTGTGAAGACGTTCGACGCCCTGTTCGAGGAGCTCGCAGGCAAAGCCGCGGCCCGGCCCGAGGGCTCGCGCACCGTCGCCGAACTCGATGGCGGAGTGCACACCATCGGCAAGAAGATCGTCGAGGAGGCCGCCGAGGTCTGGATGGCCGCGGAGTACGAGTCGACCGACGAGACGGCGGCGGAGATCTCGCAATTGCTCTACCACCTCCAGGTGCTCATGCTCGCGAAAGGGCTGACCCCCGCGGATGTCTACCGACATCTGTAGGCCCCGCGTCGTCACCGTCGTTCCGACCGTCGGCGTCGCGACCGCCGACCGCCCCTCCCGCCGCTACCCGTCCACCTCGGGCGAGTGAGAAGAACCATGCTCCGCATCGCAGTGCCCAACAAGGGGTCTCTCGCCGAGACCGCCCACGACATGCTCGCCGAGGCCGGGTACACCGGCCGGCGTGACCCTCGCGCGCTCAACGCCGTCGACCCGCGCAACGAGGTCGAGTTCTTCTACCTGCGCCCCCGCGACATCGCGACCTACGTGGGTTCGGGCGCCCTCGACGTCGGAATCACCGGGCGAGACCTGCTCCTCGACTCGGGTTCCGCCGCTCGGGAGACCGCCGCGCTCGACTTCGGCGACTCGACGTTCCGGTTCGCCGGCCCCGCCGGCCGCTTCTCCGAGCTCGGCGATCTCGCGGGCATCCGGGTCGCCACGAGCTATCCGGGCCTCGTCGGAGCGTTCCTCGAGCGCCACGGCGTCACGGCCGAGCTCGTCAACCTCGACGGCGCCGTCGAATCCGCCGTCAAGCTCGGCGTCGCGGATGCCGTCGCCGACGTCGTCTCGACCGGTTCGACCCTGCGCGCGCAGGGGCTCGAGATCTTCGGCCCCGTGATCCTCGAGTCGACCGCGGTGCTCGTGAGCGGAGCGACCGTGCACCCCGGCATCGAGGTCTTGCACCGTCGGCTGCAGGGCGTGCTCGTCGCGCGCCAATACGTTCTCCTCGACTACGACCTCCCCGTCGAGCTCGTCGACGCGGCGTCGGCCATCACGCCGGGGCTCGAGTCCCCGACGGTCTCGCCCCTCCGCGACGCCGACTGGGTCGCCGTGCGCGTGATGATCGCGCGCGTCGACACGAACGAGGTCATGGACAAGCTCTACGACCTCGGTGCCCGAGCGATCCTCGTGAGCTCGATCCACGCCGCGAGGATCTGACGTGACCCTCGCCGTCCGCGTCATCCCGTGCCTCGACGTCGCCGCCGGTCGAGTCGTCAAGGGAGTCAACTTCGTCAACCTCCGCGACGCGGGCGACCCCGTCGAACTCGCCCGCCGGTACTTCGAGCAGGGCGCGGACGAGATCACCTTCCTCGATGTCACGGCGACGGTCGACGAGCGCGCGACGATGTACGACGTCGTGCAGTCGACGGCCGAACAGGTCTTCATCCCGCTCACCGTCGGCGGGGGAGTGCGCTCCGTCGAGGATGTCGCCAAGCTCCAGGGGCACGGAGCAGACAAGATCGGCGTCAACAGCGCGGCGATCGCGCGCCCCGGTCTCCTCGACGAGATCGCGGATCGCTTCGGAGCTCAGGCTCTCGTGCTCTCCCTCGACGTCAAGCGCGCCCCGTCGACGGCGAGCGGGTTCGTCGTGACGACCCACGGCGGCCGCACCGAGACGACCCTCGACGCCCTCGAGTGGGCACGCGAAGCCGTCGAGCGCGGTGCCGGCGAGCTCCTCGTCAACTCGATCGACGCCGACGGCACGAAGAACGGCTTCGACCTCGAGCTCATCACGGCGATGCGTGAGATCAGTTCGGTGCCCGTGATCGCCTCGGGAGGCGCGGGGGCCCTCGAACACTTCGCCCCCGCGATCAAGGCCGGCGCTGACGCGCTGCTCGCGGCATCCGTCTTCCACGACGCCGACCTGACGGTCGGCGACATCAAACACGAGCTCGCAGCCGCGGGCCTCATCACGAGGTAGGTCGCCATGGTCGCCCCCAGCGTCGAAGCAGTTCTCGCCCGCGCCGTGTTCGGTCGCGACGGCCTCATGCCCGCGATCGTGCAGCAGTGGGACTCGAAGGAGGTGCTCATGCTCGGCTACATGGATGCCGAAGCGTTGCGACGCACGCTCACCGAGGGCCGCGTGACGTTCTGGTCGAGATCGCGGTCGGAGTACTGGCGCAAGGGAGACACCTCGGGTCACGCCCAATTCGTCAAGACGGCCGCACTCGATTGCGACGCCGACACGGTGCTCGTGACCGTCGACCAGGTCGGCGCCGCGTGCCACACGGGCGCGCACGCGTGCTTCGACGTCGATCCTCTCGAGCCCGTCGTGGGGTTCCGCGATGCGTGACACGACCACGCGCGAGCAGTTCGACCGGTTGCTCGGCGACCACCGGGTCGTCCCCGTCATCCGGGAGCTCTACGGTGACGGCGAGACCCCCGTGGGCATCTATCGCAAGCTCGCGAAGGGCGAAGCGGGCACGTTCCTCCTCGAGTCCGCCGAACAGGGCGGCATCTGGTCGCGATTCTCCTTCATCGGCGTCTCGAGCTTCGGCGTTCTGACCCAGGTCGCCGGCGAGGCCACGTGGATCGACTACGGCCTGCCCGTCGAGCGTGCCCTCGGAGACGATTTTCCGACGCGGCCCCTCGACGCCATCGCGCACGCGCACGAGCGCTGGAAGACGCCCAAGATCGACGGCCACCCGCCGCTCACGGGCGGTCTCGTCGGATTCATCGGGTGGGAGGCGATCCGGCAGATCGAGAGACTGCCCGACGCCCCTCCCGCCGACTTCGTCATGCCGGGTCAAGCGATGAGCTTCGTCTCGCGACTCGTCGTCGTCGACCACCGCACCGGGTCGGTTCTGCTCATCGCGGCCGCCCTCAACGACGGCCACGAGACCGACGACGCGCTGTGGAACGCCGCGCAATCCGACCTCGACGCGATGCAGACCGCCCTCGGTGCACCGTCGGAGGCGTGGCTCGCCGACCTCGACCTCGAGACGTCGCCGTCACCGCGCCCACGCATCACGCCCGACGAATACCGGGCGGCGGTCGAACGATCGAAGCGGTTCATCGTCGACGGCGACGTCTTCCAGGTCGTCATCTCGCAGCGGTTCGACCACGAGCTCACCGCCGAACCGATCGACGTCTACCGGGTCTTGCGCACGCTCAATCCGAGCCCGTACATGTACTTCCTCGCGCTCGAAGACCCCGAGGGCGAGCCGTACTGGATCGTCGGCTCGTCGCCCGAGGCCCTCGTGAAGGTCGACGAGGGGCGCGTGCACATGCACCCCATCGCGGGGTCGAAGCCCCGCGGAACGACACCCGAACACGACCAGGCCCTCGCCGACGCGCTCGAGAACGACCCCAAGGAGCGCGCCGAACACCTCATGCTCGTCGACCTCGCGCGCAACGACCTCCTGAAGGTCTGCGTTCCCGGGTCTGTCGATGTGACGGAGTTCATGCACGTCGAGCGGTTCAGCCACATCATGCACCTCGTCTCGTCGGTCGAGGGCGACATCCGGCCCGGCGTCACGGGCGTGGATGTCTTCACCGCGACCTTCCCCGCCGGCACACTGTCGGGCGCACCCAAGCCCCGTGCCCTGCAGATCATCGACGAACTCGAGGTCGCGCAGCGCGGCCTCTACGGGGGAGTCGTGGGTTACTTCGATTTCGCGGGCGACGTCGATCTCGCGATCGCCATCCGCACCGCGACGATCGCGGGAGGCATCGCCCGGGTTCAAGCGGGGGCGGGGCTCGTCGCCGACTCCGATCCCGTCGCCGAGCAGCAGGAGACCCAGAACAAGGCCGCCGCTCCGCTCCGGGCCATCGCCGTCGCGAACGCCATGACCCGGGTGACCCCGTGACCCCGCGCCGGCTCAAGTCGACGGCGCTCCTCGCGGTTCTCGCCGTCAACGCGCTCACGCTCATCTCGTGGACCCAGGTGTGGTTCACCGTGCGGCTCGTCGACGCTGCGCAGGTCGACACCTCGATCGCCGCCGCAGGAGACTCGGCGGCCGGGGGACTCGCCGCTCTCGGGCTCGCCGGTCTCGCCCTCGCGGGCGCACTCTCGATCGCGGGCCCCGCGTTCCGGCTCGTGCTCGGGGTACTCCACGCCCTTCTCGGCGTCGCCGTCATCGCCTCGAGCCTCGCGGCGACCGGCGACCCCGTCGGCGCCGTCTCCGCACCCGTCACCGAGCTCACGGGTGTCACGGGCGACGCCTCGGTCGCGAGCCTCGTCGAGAGCGTGTCGAACACGCCCTGGCCGTTCATCACGCTCGCTCTCGGCATCGCGAGCGTCGGGATCGGCGTCGGCATCCTTGTGACGAGTCGCTCGTGGCCGGGGTCGTCGCGCAAGTACCAGACCGCGGGGCTCGTTCCCGTGGAGAATGCCGACCACGGTGCCGACGCCGCCGACAGCGACACGGCGATCGACACCGCCACCGCGGATGTCTCCTCCGCGAACACGACGGGTGCGACACGCGCGAGCGGTGCGCGTGCCGCCGCGACGACGGATGCCGCGGACGCCGAGCCAACCGCTGACCGCGGCTCCGACTCGGTCGCCGACTGGGACGCCCTGAGCGACGGCGGCGACCCCACCGCACGCTAGACTCGACTGACGCCACCACCGAACCACTGGAGCACTATGAGCCACGACAATTCCGAACCAGGCCACGGCAATTCGCCTGCGGCATGGACGGCCGTAGTCATCATGCTCGTGGCTTTCAGCGTCGGAACCGTCGCGTTCTTCTTCTCGATCGCCTGGCTCGTCTGGGCCTCGGCCGGTCTCGTCATCGTGGGCCTCATCGTCGGTCTCATTCTCGCGCGCCTCGGCTACGGCGTCGGTGGAGACCGCGCTCTGTCGAAGGCACGCTGACCCGGTGCTCGCCGACCTCACCGCAGGAGCCCTCGAGGACGCTGCGGAGCGTCGCTCGACGCGCCCTCTCGCCGACGTCGAGCGCGCCGCTCTCGAGCGTGACGCCCCCGTCGACGCGCTCGCTGCTCTCGCCCCGGCGGACGCCGTCAAGATCATCGCCGAGATCAAGCGGGCGAGTCCGTCTCGCGGTGCTCTCGCCGACATCGTCGACCCCGCCTCGCTCGGTCGCGCATACGAGACCGGCGGAGCGAGTGCCATCAGCGTGCTCACCGAGCAACGCCGGTTCTCCGGTTCCCTCGACGACCTCGAGGCCGTGCGCGCCGCGGTGGCTCTCCCCGTTCTGCGCAAGGATTTCATCGCCGAGCCCTACCAGGTGTTCGAGGCGAGGGCGGCGGGTGCCGATCTCATCCTCCTCATCGTCGCGGCGCTCGATCAGGAGACCCTCGTCGAACTCCACGCGCTCGCGACATCGCTCGGCATGGCCGTGCTCGTCGAGACCCACAGTGCCGACGAGATCGCGCGCGCCCGGGATCTCGGCGCGTCGATCGTGGGCGTCAACGCTCGCGACCTGCGCACCTTCGAGCTCGATCGCGACCTCTTCGCGACGCTCGTCGACCTCATTCCGGCGGGAGTCGTCAAGGTCGCCGAGTCGGCGGTCAAGACCGCAGACGATGTCGCGAGGTACCGCTCAGCGGGCGCCGATATCGTGCTCGTGGGTGAGGCGCTCGTAACGGGCGACCCCATCTCCACCCTTCGACAATTTTTGGCGGCATCATGACGACCCTGCGCGACGAGATCGGACCCTACTTCGGCGAATACGGAGGCCGCTTCGTTCCCGAATCCCTCGTCGAGGCCCTCGACGAACTCGACGCGGCGTACAAGACCGCCAAGACCGACCCCGAGTTCCAAGCCGAACTCACGGCTCTACACGCGACCTACACGGGTCGACCCTCGCTCATCACCGAGGTGACGCGCTTCGCCGAGCACGCCGGTGGCGCGCGCATCCTACTCAAGCGGGAAGATCTCAACCACACGGGGTCGCACAAGATCAACAACGTGCTCGGACAAGCGCTGCTCGCGCGCAAGCTCGGCAAGACCCGGCTCATCGCCGAGACCGGGGCGGGCCAGCACGGCGTCGCGACAGCGACCGCCGCCGCCCTCTTCGGCATGGAGTGCGTCGTCTACATGGGTGCGGTCGACACCGAGCGGCAAGCGCTTAACGTCGCGAGGATGCGCTTGCTCGGGGCCGAGGTCATCCCCGTCGAGACCGGATCGCGCACGCTCAAAGACGCGATCAACGACGCTCTGCGCGACTGGGTCGCCAACGTCGAGACCACCCACTACCTGCTCGGCACCGTCGCGGGCCCCCACCCCTTCCCGGTCATGGTGCGCGACTTCCACAAGATCATCGGCGAAGAGGCGCGGGAACAAGTGCTCGCCCTCACGGGGCGCCTCCCCGACGCCGTCACGGCGTGCGTCGGCGGCGGATCGAACGCGATGGGCATCTTCCACGCGTTCCTCGACGACCCCGACGTCGCGCTCGTCGGCTACGAGGCCGCGGGAGACGGGGCCGAGACCGAGAGGCACGCGGCGACCATCACGAAGGGGCGCCCCGGCGTGCTCCACGGGGCGCGGAGCTACCTCCTCCAAGACGAAGACGGCCAGACCGTCGAATCGCACTCGATCTCTGCCGGCCTCGACTACCCGGGTGTGGGACCCGAGCACGCGTGGCTCGCCGACATCGGCCGCGCCCAGTACGTGCCCGTCACCGATACCGCGGCGATGAGCGCCCTCCGTCTCCTCGCGCGCACCGAGGGCATCATCCCCGCGATCGAGACCGCCCACGCCCTCGCGGGCACGCTCGAACTCGGAAAGCAGCTCGGTCCCGACGCCGTCATCCTCGTGAACCTCAGCGGCCGCGGAGACAAAGACATGGTCACCGCGGGCAACTACTTCGGTGTTCTCGACGACGACGCGGAGCAGGTCTGATGAGCGAAACCACGAGCCCCGTCGAGGCGGCGATCGCCCGCCGCACGGCTGCCGGCAGCGGCGCCCTCGTCGGTTACCTCCCCGCGGGGTATCCGAACCTCCAGACGAGCGTCGACGCGGCTGTCGCCCTCGCCGAGAACGGTGTCGACGTCATCGAGCTCGGACTCCCGTACTCCGACCCCGTCATGGACGGTCCCGTCATCCAGGCGGCGACCCAGGTCGCCCTCGCGGGCGGGTTCAAGCTCGCGCACGGCTTCGAGGCGATGTCGGCGATCACCGCTCGGGTCGACGTTCCCGTGGTCTTCATGAGCTATTGGAACCCGATCGTGCAATACGGCGTCGACCGCTTCGCCGACGACCTCGTGTCGGCCGGGGGAGCGGGCGTCATCACTCCCGACCTCATCCCCGACGAGGCCGGGTCGTGGCTCTCCGCGTCCGAACGCACGGGACTCGACCGCATCTTCCTCGCGGCGCCGTCGTCGACCGAGACGCGGCTCTCCCGCGCGGTCGAGCTGAGCCGAGGATTCGTCTACGCCGTCTCGACGATGGGGATCACGGGGGCACGCACGGATGTCGACACCGCGGCTCGCTCGCTCGTCGGCCGACTGCGCGACGCCGGCGCGACGAGCACGTGCGTCGGAATCGGCATCTCGACCGCCGACCAGGTGCGCGAGGTTCTCGAATACGCCGACGGCGCGATCGTGGGTTCGCTCCTCGTGAAGGCCCTCACCGACGGGGGAGTGTCCGGTCTCGCCGACGCGGCAGCCGCGCTCTCCGCCGGTACTAGGCTCTAACACAGCCTCCTGCGGCTTCCCCCTTCAGAAAGGCACCGAGTACGTGTTCGCACCCGCAAGCATCCCCAGTCCCGGCCTCGAATGGCGGGTCCTTGTCGACCTCGGCGATGTCCTCCGCGACCTCGGTCTCAGCTGGGTGACCTTCGACCTCCCGATCCGTTCTTATGCGATCTGCATTCTGATCGGAATCTTCGCGGCAGCGCTGCTCACGAACGCCCGTCTCAACCGCCGCGGAGCTGAACCCGGAGTCACCCTCGATGTGGCGTTCTTCGCGCTCATCTTCGGCGTCATCGGCGCCCGGATCTACCACGTGCTCACCCACCCAGACGACTACTTCTTCGCGGGCGCCGACCCGTGGGCAGTCATCGCCATCTGGGACGGCGGCATCGCGATCTTCGGAGCCCTCCTCGGTGGGGCACTCGGTGTGTTCATCGGGTGCCGCCTCGTGGGTCTGCGGTTCTGGACCTACGCGGATGCTCTCGCCCCCGGCCTGCTGCTCGCGCAGGCGTTCGGCAGGCTCGGCAACTGGTTCAACCAGGAGCTCTACGGCGTGCCCACCGACCTCCCGTGGGGTCTCGAGATCGATCAGCCGAACGGGGCGTTCCCCGCGGGTCTCCCCGATGACACACTCTTCCACCCGACGTTCCTCTACGAGATCGTCTGGAACCTCGCCGGCGTCGCCGTGCTCCTCCTCGCGGAGCGCAAGTTCGCGCGTATCAAGACGACGGTCGACTCGATCACGTCGACGCGCATCGAGCCGCTCGCCCCGCGCCTGCAGTGGGGCCGCCTGCTCGGCCTCTACCTCGTCTGGTACGGCCTCGGTCGCGCGGTGTTCGAGTCGATCCGCATCGACCCGAGCGAGATCATCCTCGGCGTCAGGGTCAATGTGTGGGCTGCCTTCGCCGCGATCGTCGTCGGCTTGCTCATCATCATCATCCAGGGTCGCCGGCACCCCGGAGCAGAGCCGAGCGCCTACCTGCCCGGTCGCGAGTGGAAGCCCGAGGCTGGGTTAGACTCGGAGGACACCTACTCCGATACCGCTGACGACAGCAACAGTGATGGCGACAGCGCCCCAGCGATGGTCGGGTCGAGTGCAGCACCCCCCTCCGCCACAAGCGGCGGCGGTGCGAAAAAGTAGCTCGAGGTCGGTACGACTTCTCCTCGATTCAGCCGCACACTGCGCGCTCCCTCCTCGGTAGCCGCTCCCCGGGCCGACGACGTCCCATTCGACTTCTCCCTCTCGAGGACGGTTCCCGATGGCTCTTTCGCCTCCTTTCTCCCGCTTCGGCGGTGCGCCTGCGGCATCCGGGTTGTACAACCCCGACAACGAGCGCGACGCGTGCGGTCTCGCCATGGTCGCGACACTGCGCGGCACCGCGGGCCACGACATCATCGACGCGGCCCTTGGTGCCCTGCGCAACCTCGAGCACCGCGGAGCGATCGGTTCAGACGCGGGCACGGGTGACGGCGCCGGCATCGTCACGCAGATCCCCGACGACTTCTTCCGGGCGGTCACCGAATTCCCCATTCCCGAGTCGGGCTCCTACGCCGTCGGCACCGCGTTCCTTCCCCGCGACGAGGCGGATCGCGCTTCCGTGAAAGCGCGCATCGAGGAGATCGCGCGCGAGGAGGCCCTCGAGATCCTCGGATGGCGCGAGGTCCCCGTGCGCGCCGACGAGGTCGGCAAGCTCGCGCGTGCCGCGATGCCCGCATTCGAGCAGCTCTTCGTGCAGAGCGCCCACTCGGATGCCGACGGCGCCCGTCTCTCGGGCATCCGCCTCGATCGCCAGACCTACCGCGTGCGCAAGCGCGCCGAGCGCGAGACCGAGGTCTACTTCCCCTCGCTCTCGTGCCGCACGATCGTCTACAAGGGCATGGTCACGACGCTGCAGCTCGAGCCGTTCTACCCCGACCTCTCGGACGAGAGGTTCGCGTCGCGACTCGCCCTCGTGCACTCGCGCTACTCGACCAACACCTTCCCGTCGTGGCCCCTCGCGCAGCCGTTCCGCATGGTCGCGCACAACGGTGAGATCAACACCGTGCAGGGCAACCGCAACTGGATGCGCGCGCGCGAGTCGCAACTGAGCTCCGACGTGCTCGGCGACATCGACGCGCTCCTGCCGATCAACACCCCGGGCGCGAGCGACTCCGCCTCGTTCGACGAAGTCGTCGAACTGCTCAATCTCGCCGGCAGGTCGCTGCCGCACGCGATGATGATGATGGTCCCCGAGGCCTACGAGAACCAGGTCGGCATCGACTCGACCCGCCGCGACTTCTACGAGTACCACTCGATGCTCATGGAGCCGTGGGACGGCCCCGCCGCCCTCGTCTTCACCGACGGCAGCATTGTCGGTGCGACCCTCGATCGCAACGGCCTCCGGCCCGGCCGCTACCTCGTGACCGACGACGGACTCGTCGTGCTCGCGAGCGAGATCGGCGTTCTCGACATCGACCCCGCTCGCGTCGTGCGCAAGGGTCGGCTGCGCCCGGGCAGGATGTTCGTCGTCGACACCGAGGCCGGCCGCATCATCGAAGACGACGAGATCAAGACCGAGATCGCGACATCCGAGCCGTGGGGGGAGTGGCTCGAGAGCGAGCGCATCAACCTGCGCGACCTCCCCGAGCGCGAGCACATCGTGCACACCCCCGCGTCGGTCACGAGACGCCAGCGCACCTTCGGCTACACCGAGGAAGAGGTGCGCATCCTCCTCCAGCCGATGGCGGCCAAGGGTGCCGAGCCGATCGGAGCGATGGGGTCGGACACCCCGATCGCCGTGCTCTCGAAGCGACCCCGGTTGCTCTTCGACTACTTCACGCAGGCGTTCGCGCAAGTGACGAACCCGCCGCTCGACTCGATCCGAGAAGAAGTCGTCACGTCGCTCACGGTCGGTGTCGGCCCCGAGCGCAACCTCCTCGAGGCGACCCCCGAGCATGCCCGCCAGGTGATCCTCGACTTCCCCGTGATCGACAACGACGAACTCGCCAAGATCCAACACATCGACCCGCATCCGGGCAGCCGCACGACGACGACCGTGCGCGGTCTCTACCGTGTCGACCAGGGGCCCCTCGCGATGCAGAACCGCATGGACGAGATGTGCGCCGAAGTTGACGACGCGATCGAGAACGGCAGCACGTTCATCGTGCTCTCGGACCGCGACTCGAACAAAGACTTCGCCCCCGTGCCCTCGCTGCTCATGCTCGCGGCCGTGCACCACCACCTCATCCGCAAGCGCAACCGCATGAAGGTCGGCATCATCGTCGAAGCGGGAGACGTGCGCGAGGTGCACCACGTCGCCCTCCTCATCGGCTACGGCGCCTCGGCGGTCAACCCCTACCTCGCGATGGAGAGCGCCGAGCAGCTCGTGCGCAGCGGAATGCTCACGGGCATCACGCCCGAAGCCGCGGTGCGCAACCTCATCAAGGCGCTCGGCAAGGGCGTGCTCAAGATCATGTCGAAGATGGGCATCTCGGTCGTCGGTTCCTACGCCGGCGCCCAGACCTTCGAGGCCGTCGGTCTCGACCAGGCGTTCGTCGACCAGTACTTCACGGGAACGTCGAGCCTCCTCGGCGGTGTCGGCATCGACGTCATCGCGGCCGAGAGTGCCGCTCGACACGACGCGGCCTACCCCGAAGACGGCTCGAGCCACGCGCACGAGCGACTCGCGATCGGCGGCGAATACCAGTGGCGTCGCGAAGGGCCGCCGCACCTCTTCAACCCCGACACGGTCTTCCGTCTGCAGCACTCCACACGCGCGCGCCGCTACGACATCTTCCGCGACTACACGAAGCTCGTCGACGACCAGGCCGAGAACCTCATGACCCTCCGCGGTCTCTTGAAGCTCCGCACGGGAGTGCGTCCCGCCGTGCCGATCGACGAGGTCGAGCCCGTGTCGGCCATCGTCAAGCGCTTCTCGACGGGGGCGATGAGCTACGGCTCCATCAGCCCCGAGGCGCACGAGACGCTCGCGATCGCCATGAACAAGCTCGGCGGCAAGAGCAACACGGGGGAGGGCGGCGAAGACACCGCGCGCTTGCTCGACCCCGAGCGTCGCAGCGCCATCAAGCAGGTCGCCTCCGGCCGCTTCGGCGTCACGAGCATGTACCTCACGCACTCCACCGACATCCAGATCAAGATGGCGCAGGGGGCGAAGCCCGGCGAGGGCGGACAGCTTCCGCCGAACAAGGTCTACCCGTGGATCGCGCGCACGCGGCACGCGACCGCGGGCGTCGGGCTCATCAGCCCGCCCCCGCACCACGACATCTACTCGATCGAAGACCTCAAGCAGCTCATCTTCGACCTCAAGCGCGCGAACCCCGCGGCGCGAGTGCACGTCAAGCTCGTGAGCCAGAAGGGGATCGGCGCCGTCGCCGCGGGAGTCACCAAAGCTCTCGCCGACGTCGTGCTCGTCTCCGGACATGACGGCGGAACGGGCGCGAGCCCCCTCAACTCGCTCAAGCACGCGGGGACACCGTGGGAGCTCGGTCTCGCCGAGACCCAGCAGACGCTCATGCTCAACGGCATGCGCGAGCGCGTCGTCGTGCAGGTCGACGGGCAGATGAAGACGGGGCGCGACGTCATCGTCGCCGCCCTCCTCGGGGCCGAGGAGTATGGCTTCGCAACGGCGCCCCTCGTCGTCTCGGGCTGCATCCTCATGCGCGTGTGCCACCTCGACACGTGCCCCGTCGGCGTGGCGACGCAGAACCCCGAGCTGCGCGAGCGGTTCACGGGCAAGCCGGAGTTCGTCGTCAACTTCTTCGAGTTCCTCGCGCAAGAGGTGCGCGAGTACCTCGCCGAGCTCGGCTTCCGCTCACTCGACGAGGCGATCGGACACAAAGAGTTCCTCGGCGTCGAACGTGCCATCGAGCACTGGAAAGCCGACGGCCTCGACCTCACCCCCATCCTCCAGGGACCGGAATTCGCCGCGGACGCACCGCTCAGGCACCTCGTCGCTCAAGACCACGAGCTCGACGAGCACTTCGATGTCGAGCTCATCGCGCGGAGCGCCGACGCTCTCGACCACGCCTCACCCGTGTCGATCGACCTGCCCATCCGCAACACGGAGCGCGCCGTCGGAACGATGCTCGGCCACGAGGTCACGAAGCGCTACGGAGAGAACGGACTGCCCGCGGGCACGATCGACATCACCCTGCGGGGTTCCGCCGGTCAGTCTCTCGGCGCGTTCCTCCCCGCGGGAATCACCCTGAGGCTCGAGGGAGACTCCAACGACTACGTCGGCAAAGGCCTCTCGGGCGGCGACATCGTCGTGCGACCGAACGCGGCGAGCGTCTTCCCCGCCGAAGACAATGTCATCGCGGGCAATGTCATCGGCTACGGCGCGACGCGCGGCACGATGTTCATCCGCGGCATCGTCGGTGAGCGGTTCCTCGTGCGCAACTCCGGAGCGACCGCCGTCGTCGAGGGGGTGGGTGATCACGCCCTCGAATACATGACCGGGGGGCTCGCGGTCATCCTCGGATCGACGGGGCGGAACCTCGGTGCAGGGATGTCGGGAGGCACCGCATACATCCACGCTCTCGAGAGCGACAGGGTCAACCCCGACTCGCTCGCGACGGGAGAACTCGTTCTGCACCCCCTCGGCGCCGCCGACGCCGAGATGCTGCACGACCTCCTCGAGCGCCACGTCGCCGAGACCGGGTCGAAGCTCGCCGAGCGGATGCTCGCGAGCTTCACCGAGACCGTCGAGCAGTTCGTCAAAGTCGTCCCGCGCGACTACGCCGCCGTTCTCGAGACGAGAGCGTCGGCCATCGAAGAAGGACTCGACCCCGACGGCGACGTCGTGTGGGAACGCATCATGGAGGTGACCGGTGGCTGATCCCAAGGGATTCCTGAAGACGACCGAACGCGAGCTGCCCCCGAGGCGACCCGTGGCGCTGCGGCTCATGGACTGGAAAGAGGTCTACGAGCAGGGCGACACCGCGACCGTGCGCAAGCAGGCGGGACGCTGCATGGACTGCGGCATCCCGTTCTGTCACCAGGGGTGCCCGCTCGGCAACCTCATCCCCGAGTGGAACGACCTCATGTGGCGCGGGGAAGGTCGCCAGGCCATCGAGCGTCTGCACGCGACCAACAATTTCCCGGAGTTCACGGGGCGACTGTGCCCCGCCCCCTGCGAGAGCTCGTGCGTGCTCGGCATCAACCAGCCCGCCGTGACGATCAAGCAGGTCGAGGTCTCGATCATCGACCAGGCGTTCGCCAACGACTGGGTCGAACCGCACCCTCCCGAGCGACTCACCGGCAAGACGGTCGCCGTCGTCGGGTCGGGGCCCGCGGGCCTCGCGGCGGCGCAGCAGCTCACGCGTGCCGGCCACACCGTCGCCGTCTTCGAGCGCGACGACCGCATCGGCGGACTCCTCCGCTACGGCATCCCCGACTTCAAGATGGAGAAGAAGCACCTCGAGTCGCGATTGCGCCAGATGCAGGCCGAGGGCACGAGGTTCCGCGCCGGTGTCACGATCGGCGTCGACATCACGTGGCCCGACCTGCGGGCGCGCTACGACGCGGTCGTCGTCGCGACGGGCGCGCTCGTCCCGCGCGACCTGCCGATCCCGGGCCGCGACCTGTCGGGAGTGCACTTCGCGATGGAGTACCTCGTGCAGCAGAACCGTGCGGGAGCGGGCGACTCGATCGTCGACCAGATCACCTCAGACGGCAAGCACGTCGTCGTGCTCGGCGGCGGCGACACGGGAGCGGACTGCATCGGCACGGCGCACCGCCAGGGCGCCCTGTCGGTCACCAACCTCGCCATCGGCGTGCAACCGCCGACCGAGCGCACCGAAGACCAACCGTGGCCGATGATGCCCAACCTCTTCGAGGTCACGAGCGCTCACGAGGAGGGCGGGGAGCGCATGTTCCTCGCGTCGACCGTCGAGTTCCTCGCCAACGACAACGGCGAGGTGCGCGCCATCCGCGTCGCCGAGACCGAGTACATCGACGGTCGCCGCGTGCCCAAGGCGGGCACCGAGCGGGAGATCCCGGCCGACCTCGTGCTCCTCGCCCTGGGCTTCACGGGCACGGAGGGCGAGCTCCTCACCGAGCAGCTCCGGTTGCCCCTCGAGCGCGGCAATGTCGCGCGCGACGGCGACTACCAGACCGGCGAAGCCGGAGTCTTCGCTGCGGGCGACGCCGGTCGCGGGCAATCGCTCATCGTGTGGGCGATCGCCGAAGGTCGAGCCGTCGCGGCAGCGGTCGACCGCTACCTCGAGGGCGACACCGAGCTCCCCGCGCCCGTGCGCCCGACGGATCGCGCGCTCGCGCTTTAGTCCTATAGTTTCCACGGCGCATCGAAACCCGATGACGACCTCCTCGAACACCCCAGAACCGACAACCCAGAAGGAATCAATGAGACGCGCAAAGATAGTCGCCACTCTCGGTCCGGCAACGTCGAGCTATGACAGCATCCGAGCGATCATCGACGCGGGAGTGGATCTCGCGCGCATGAACCTCAGTCACGGAAGTTACGACGTGCACGAAGAGGTCTACGCGAACGTGCGTCGGGCCGCCGAGGACTCGGGTCGCGCCGTCGCCGTGCTCGTCGACCTCCAGGGTCCGAAGATCCGTCTCGGCAAGTTCTCCGACGGACCGCACGACCTCGCCGTCGGTGACAGGTTCTCGATCACGACCGACGACATCCTCGGAAACAAGGATGTCTGCGGCACCACCTTCAAGGGTCTCCCCGCGGATGTCGCCGAGGGTGACTTCCTCCTCATCGACGACGGCAAGGTCAAGCTGCGCGTTCTCTCGAGCGACGCCACGACCGTCAACACCGAGGTCGTCGTCGCGGGAACCGTCTCGAACAACAAGGGCATCAACCTCCCCGGAGTCGCCGTGAGTGTTCCGGCTCTGAGTGAGAAAGACGAGGCGGACCTCCGCTGGGGCCTCGAGCTCGGTGCCGACTACATCGCGCTCTCGTTCGTGCGCGACGCCGACGATGTCACGCGCGTGCACGAGATCATGGCCGAGGTGGGGCGCCGCGTTCCCGTCATCGCCAAGATCGAGAAGCCGCAGGCCGTCGACAACCTCGAGGCCATCATCGACGCGTTCGACGGCATCATGGTCGCGCGCGGCGACCTCGGCGTCGAGCTCCCGCTCGAAGCCGTGCCGATCGTGCAGAAGCGCGCCGTCGAGCTCTCGCGCCGCATGGCCAAGCCGGTCATCGTCGCGACGCAGATGCTCGAGTCGATGATCTCGAGCCCCATCCCGACCCGCGCCGAGACATCCGACGTCGCCAACGCCGTTCTCGACGGTGCCGACGCCGTGATGCTGAGCGGTGAGACGAGCGTGGGCAAGTACCCCGTCATCACGGTGCAGACCATGGCGCGCATCGTCGAGTCGACCGAGGACCACGGCCTCGAGCGCATTCCGGCGCTCGGCACCAAGCCGCGCACCCAGGGTGGCGCGATCACCCTCGCCGCGGCCGAGGTCGCCGACTTCGTCGAGGCGAAGTACGTGTGCGTGTTCACCGAGTCGGGCGACTCGGCTCGCCGCATGTCGCGCTTGCGCTTCAACATCCCGATGAAGGCGTTCACCCCCGACGCCGCGATCCGTCGCCGCATGGCTCTCACGTGGGGCATCGAGTCGTTCCTCGGGGAGCGCGTCACGCACACCGACGCGATGTACCACCAGGTCGACGACGCGCTCCTCGACAACGGCCTCGCCGAGGTCGGAGACAAGGTCGTCGTCATCTCTGGGTCCCCTCCCGGGGTCTCCGGTTCGACGAACGACATCCGCGTCCACCGGGTCGGCGACGCGCGCAACGCCGTCGCTCCGGCGTACGAGGCGTGACGAGCGTGAACGACGACGAGCGTCACGACCAGCTGACGACCGCGCCGAAATCGACGGAGGACGACGCCGCGCCTCGCGTCGACGTCACGACGAAAGACGACGGCACCACGCGCGTCGACTGGCGCGACGACGCCGCCGTCCGGCCGGGCAAAGCCTGACCCCGGTCGACGGTGGAGACGAGAAGGGCCCCTGCACGCGTGTGCAGGGGCCCTTCTCGTTCTGTCGTGCCGGATGTGGGACTTGAACCCACACGTCCTCTCGAACAAAGCATTTTGAGTGCTCCGCGTCTGCCATTCCGCCAATCCGGCGCACAACGACAGCGTTCAGAATACCGTAGGGTTTAGGCATGACCGACCAGGATTCCGCTCCCCAAGCTCCCCGCCGCGTCGTCGTGGCCGAGGACGAATCCCTCATCCGCCTCGACATCGTCGAGACCCTCCGCGACAACGGCTTCGAGGTCGTCGGTGAGGCGGGAGACGGCGAGACCGCTGTCGCCCTCGCCACCGAACTACGCCCCGACCTCGTCATCATGGACGTCAAGATGCCGCAGCTCGACGGCATCTCCGCGGCCGAGCGACTCACCAAGAACCACATCGCGCCCGTCGTGCTCCTCACGGCGTTCAGCCAGAAGGAGCTCGTGGAGCGCGCGAGCGAGGCCGGTGCTCTCGCCTACGTCGTCAAGCCCTTCACCCCGAACGACCTGCTCCCCGCAATCGAGATCGCGCTGAGCCGCTACACGCAGATCATCACGCTCGAGGCCGAGGTCGCCGACCTCGTCGAGCGCTTCGAGACCCGCAAGCTCGTCGACCGCGCCAAAGGCCTGCTCAACGAGAAGATGGGCTTCACCGAGCCCGAGGCGTTCCGCTGGATCCAGAAGGCGTCGATGGACCGCCGGCTCACGATGCACGACGTCGCGCAGTCGATCATCGACCAGCTCTCCGCCAAGAAGTAGCGCGCCCCCTCCCTCTGCCGCACCCGGCGCCGCCCCACAGTACGTCGTTTCCGCGAGCGTACGTCGGATCCGACGTTCGCTCGCGGAAACGACGTACTGTCGGGGCGGGTGTGGCGGCGGCGCGGGCGGCGAGACGGCGAGACGGCGGGAGGCCGGTCAAGTCGCGTCGCGGAGCATGTTCGTCATGCGGACCGTCGAGAGGCGGCGGCCGGCCTCATCGGTCATGACGATCTCGTGCGTCGCGAGGGTGCGACCGAGCACGAGCGCCGTGCACGTCGCGGTGACCCAGCCCTCGCTGATGGAGCGGCTGTGGGTCGCGTTGATCTCGATCCCGACGGCGTAGCGGCCCGGTCCGGCGTGGATGGCCGACGACACCGACCCGAGGGTCTCGGCGAGCACGACGTGGGCCCCGCCGTGCAAGAGCCCGATGACTTGAGTGTTGCCCTCGACGGGCATCCGCGCGACGGATCTCTCCGCCGAGAGCTCGACGAAATCGATGCCCATCTTGCGAGCGAGAGCCCCGCCCTCCGAGTCGATGAGGCGGGCGACGAGCTCGGCGTCCAAGCCCTCCGGAAAAACAGTCATGGGGCACTTTCGCGTCGTCGGGGTGTCGGCGGGCCCGATTAGGCTGACAGCGTGTCGGACAACGAAAAGCCTACTCTGCTCATCATCGACGGCCATTCGCTCGCGTTCCGAGCCTTCTACGCCTTGCCCGTCGACAGCTTCCAGAACCGCGAGGGTCAGCACACCAACGCGATCCACGGGTTCATCGCGATGCTCATCAACCTGCTCCAGAAAGAGAAGCCGACGCACCTCGCCGTCGCCTTCGACATCTCGCGCTACTCCTTTCGCACGCGGGAGTACCCCGAATACAAGGGCACACGCGGCGAGACGCCCCCCGAGTTCGTCGGGCAGATCCCGCTCCTCGAGGAGGCCCTCAAGGCCATGCGCATCACGACCGTGACGAAGGAGGACTACGAGGCCGACGACATCCTCGCGACCCTCGCGACGCAGGGCGCGCACGACGGCTATCGCGTGCTCGTCGTCTCGGGCGACCGAGACGCCATCCAGATGGTCAACGACGACGTCACCCTGCTCTACCCGAACGCGCGCGGGGTGTCGGAGCTCAAGCGCTACGACCGCGACGCCGTGTTCGAGCGCTACGCGATCGAACCCCACCAGTACCCGGATGTCGCAGCCCTCGTCGGGGAGACGAGCGACAACCTCATCGGCATCGACAAGGTCGGCGAGAAGACCGCGGTCAAGTGGATCACCCAGTTCGGCAGCCTCGACGGTGTGCTCGAGCACGCCGACGAGATCAAGGGCGTCGTGGGGGAGAAGCTCCGCGAGCAGAAGGACCGCGCGATCCGCAATCGCAAGCTCAACCACTTGCTGTGCGACGTCGAGCTGCCGGTCGGCCCCGCCGATCTCGAGCGGCGTCCGATCGACGAGGCGGCGGTGCGCGAGGTCTTCGCCAAGCTGCAGTTCAAGACGCTCCTCGATCGCGTGCTCAAGATCTACGGCGCCGCGACCGACGAGGGCGGGGATGCCGCCGCCGAATCCGCTGCGACCTCGGTCGGCGTCTCGGCACCGGGCGTGCGCACCCTCGTCGACGAGGAACTCGCGCACTGGCTCACCGCGGCGACCGCCTCCGGCACGACGGCGCTCGGCGTGCGGCTCGAGAACGGCCCCGACGGCCTCACGGGCATCGGGATCGCGTCGGAGACCGACTCGGTGTTCGTGCCGTGGGCCGCGGGTCGGCCCGACTACACCGCTCTCGAGGAGTGGCTCGCGAGCGACGCCCCCAAGTACTTCTTCGACTCGAAGTCCGACCTCAAGACCCTCACTCGAGCCGGACTACCTCTCGCGGGCATCGCTTTCGACACGAAGATCGCGGCGTGGCTCATCCGTCCGGGAGGGTCGGCGCACACCCTCACGACGCAGGTCTACGACTTCCTCGGCGAGACGATGCCGACATCCGACCCCAATCAGCTCGTGCCCGAGGCGGAGCCCGCGAGCCTCGCGACCGAGGCGTGGTTCGTCGTGCGGGTCGCGGCCTACCTGCGCGAGAAGCTCGACTCGTCTCTCGCGGTTCTCGAGCGGATCGAGCTCCCGATCGTTCCGGTGCTCGCGACGATGGAGCTCACGGGGGTCACCGTCGACGCGGCCATCCTCGCCGCCCAATCGACCGAGCTCGCCGAGACGGCGTCGTCGCTCGCGACAGCGGCGTTCGCCGAGATCGGCCGCGAGGTCAACCTCGGGTCTCCGAAACAGTTGCAGCAGGTGCTCTTCGACGAGCTCGGCATGCCGAAGACGCGTGCCAACAAGACCGGGTTCTCGACGGATGCCGCCTCCCTCGCCGATCTGCAGGAGCAGAACCCCCACCCGTTCCTCGACCTCCTGCTCAAGCACCGCGACGCCACGAAGCTGCGTCAGATCATCGAGACCCTCGAGAAGTCGATCGCGAGCGACGGCCGCATCCACACGAGCTACGAGCAGACCGGCACGAGCACGGGTCGCATCTCGTCGACCGACCCCAACCTGCAGAACATCCCCATCCGCAACGAGGTCGGTCGCCGCATCCGGTCGTCGTTCGTGCACGGTGCCGAGTTCGACACCCTCCTGACGGCCGACTACTCGCAGATCGAGATGCGCATCATGGCCCACCTCTCGGGAGACGAGGGGCTCATCCTCGCCTTCAACGAGGGGGAGGACCTGCACCGGTTCGTCGGTTCGCGCATCTTCGGCGTCGAGCCCGCCGACGTCACTCCGGCCATGCGCAACAAGGTCAAGGCGATGTCGTACGGCCTCGCCTACGGCTTGAGTGCGTTCGGGCTCTCGAAGCAATTGCGCATCGAGAGTGCCGAGGCGAAGCAGCTCATGACCGACTACTTCTCGCGCTTCGGTGCCGTGCGCGACTATCTCCGCGACGTCGTCGCGAAGGCGAAGGTCGACGGATACACCGAGACGATCTTCGGCAGACGTCGGCCTTTCGGCGACCTCAACTCGTCGAACCGCGTGCTGAGGGAGAATGCCGAGCGCGCGGCCCTCAACGCGCCCATCCAGGGTTCCGCAGCCGACATCATGAAGATCGCGATGCTCGGCATCGCCGACGACATCGCGACCCGGGGCATGGCGTCGCGCATGCTCCTCCAGGTGCACGACGAGCTCGTCTTCGAGGTCGCCGAGGGCGAGCTCGACGATCTGAGCGAGGTCGTCCGCACGCGCATGGGGTCGGCCGCCGACCTCACCGTGCCCCTCGAGGTCCAGCTCGGAACAGGAACGGACTGGGATGCCGCAGCACACTGATCCCGCGTCGCCGCTCGTCGACCTCCTCGGTGCCGACTCCGTCGTGCTCCATTCGTCGGCGCGCGACGTCGAGAGCGCCATCCGCGAGGTCGGCGGTCTGCTCGTGAAGGCGGGCGCGGTCGAGGAGAGCTACCTCGACGCGATGCTCGCTCGCGAGGAGAGCGTGTCGACGTTCGTCGGCGACGGCATCGCCTTCCCGCACGCGACGCTCGCGTCGCGCGGAGACGTCGCGCTCGACGCGCTCGCACTCGTGACGTTCGCCGAGCCTCTCGACTGGAACGGCGAGAGCGTGACCGTCGCCATCGGGATCGCGGCGCGAGGGCGCGGACACGTCGGTCTCGTGAGCAGACTCGCGTCGGTTCTCCTCGTTCCGGGGCGTGCCGACGAGCTGCGGGCGGCGCCCGATGTCGCCGCGGCCGCGCACGCCCTCCGGGAGAGTGATTAGGGTGGACACACTCACGAGCGAGGGGGCCGTCATGCCGCAGCGAACCGTCGTCATCCGATCGGCGATCGGGTTGCACGCCCGCCCCGCCTCCCTGTTCAGCCGAGCGGCCGCCGAGACCGGTGTCACGGTGCTCATCACGGCCGAGTCGGGGCGCACGGCCAACGCCGCGAGCATCCTCGCGGTTCTCGCCCTCGGAATCGATCACGGGGAGACCGTGGTGCTCGAATCGGACGAGCCCGGGGCGGATGCCGCGCTCGACACCCTCGCCGAGCTGCTCTCGTCGGACCTCGACGCCCTCTGAGTCTCTCGCGTCGACGCCGAACGGCGCGGTGACGCGCAAATATGCTGGACCGATGACTGCTCCGCTCCCGTCCGACCCCCGCGACCCCACCCCGATCGACGCGATCGCCGAAGACTGGGTCGACACGCAACTCGACCTCTTCCCGGAGTTCCGGGTCTACCTCGGTCGACCGGGGCGCGAGGGGGAGTACTCCGACTACTCGCCCGCGGGTGCGGAGGCGGCCGTCGCCGCGGTCTCGAGAACCCTCGCGCGCACCGAAGCCGAAGCTCCCGTCGACGAGGTCGACCGCATCACCAAGATGGACCTCGAGCGCGAGTTGCGTCTCGCGGTCGACAAGCACGAGGCGGGGTTCGCGAAGCGCGACCTCAACGTCATCGCTTCGCCCGCGCAGGAGTTGCGCGACGTCTTCGACCTCATGCCGACCGACACGCCCGAGGACTGGGGCCACGTCGCCTCCCGACTGTCGAACCTCCCCGGCGCGATGAGCGGATATCTCGACACGCTCCGCTCGGGCATCGCCGACGGCACCGTGCCGGCGCTCCGGCAGGTGCGCGAGATCATCGTGCAGGCCCAGAAGCACGCCGCCCCGACCGGGTTCTTCGCGAGCCTCGCCTCCGGGGCGTCGACACCCGAGGGCGACCTGCCCGTGTCTCTGCGGGCCGACCTCGATCGCGGTGCCGCTGCCGCCGCGGGCGCATACGAGCAGCTCGCCGAGTTCTTGCGCGAGGAACTCGCCCCGCACGCGCCCTCGAGGGATGCCGTCGGCCGAGAGATCTACGAGCTCGCCTCGAGGGATTTCCTCGGCGCGACCGTCGACCTCGACGAGACCTACGAGTGGGGCATCGACGAGCTCGCACGCATGGTCGCCGAGCAGGAGTCCATCGCGAGGGAGATCGTGCCCGGGGCCTCCGTCGCCGAGGCGATCGCGTTCCTCGACGCCGACGAGAGCCGCAAACTGCACGGCACCGACGCCCTGCAGCGCTGGATGCAGGAGACGAGCGATCGCGCGGTCGAGGAGCTGTCGCGGAGCCACTTCGACATCCCCGAGGCCGTCCGGCGCCTCGAGTGCATGATCGCCCCGACCCAGGAGGGCGGCATCTACTACACCGGGCCCACCGACGACTTCTCGCGGGCCGGCCGCATGTGGTGGAGTGTGCCCGAGGGCGTGACCGAGTTCGACACGTGGCGCGAGCTCACGACGGTCTACCACGAGGGCGTGCCGGGCCATCACCTGCAGATCGGACAGGCGACCTTCAACAAGGCGCAGCTCAACACCTGGCGGCGCACGGCGGGCACCTCGGGTCACGCCGAAGGGTGGGCCCTCTACGCCGAGCGCCTCATGCAGGAACTCGGCTACCTCGACGATCCGGCCGACCGCCTCGGAATGCTCGACGGACAGCGGATGCGCGCGGCTCGCGTCGTGCTCGACATCGGCGTGCACCTCGAGAAGACCCTCCCCGACGGTTCGGGGCGGTGGACGGGCGAGCACGCGTTCGGATTCCTCGGCGAGAACGTGAACATGAGCCCGGAGTTCGTGAGGTTCGAGGTCAACCGCTACCTCGGCTGGCCGGGCCAGGCGCCGTCGTACAAGGTCGGTCAGCGCATCTGGGAGCAGTTGCGCGACGAGTCGGCCCGCCGTGAGGGGGCGGATTTCGATATCCGCGCCTTCCACAAGCGCGCACTCGACATCGGCGGGGTCGGTCTCGACACCCTGAGGGCGGCCGTGCTCGGCTGAGAGTGCAACACTGCGTCGCATCCACGGGAGGGTCGCGGCGGCCGGGTTAGCCTTCTGGGATGTCACGTCCCCTGAGCTTCAACCTCTTCGAAATGAACACCGTGGGCCACATCTCGCACGGACTGTGGCGGCACCCCGCGAACACGCGGCACCGCTACACCGACCTCGAGTTCTGGCAGAACCAGGCCACGCTGCTCGAGGCCGGCCTCTTCGACTCGGTGTTCCTCGCGGACGTCATCGGCGCCTACGACGGCTACCGCGATTCGATCGCCCCCGCCCTCACGGAGGCCGTGCAGATTCCCAACAACGACCCCCTGCTCGTCATCCCCGCGATGGCCGCGGTGACCGAGAACCTCGGTTTCGTCGCGACGTTCTCGACGACCTACGAGCCCCCGTTCGCGTTCGCGCGCCGCGCGTCGACCCTCGACCACCTCACGAAGGGCCGGTTCGGCTGGAACGTCGTGACGTCGTACCTGCCGAACGCCGCACGCAATTTCGGGCTCGACGACGAGCTCGACCACGCGCAGCGCTACGCGCGGGCCCACGAATACCTCGACGTGCTCTACAAACTGTGGGAGGGCTCGTGGGACGACGACGCGGTCGTGCGCGACAGTGACTCCGGATACACCGATCCCGACAGGGTGCGCCGCATCGACCATGCGGGGGAGTACTTCCGCGTCGCGGGGCCGCACCTCTCGGAGCCGTCGGTGCAGCGCACCCCCGTCATCTATCAGGCGGGCAGCTCGCCGACCGGGCGCGCGTTCGCGGCGAAGCACGCCGAGGCGGTGT
The DNA here is from genome assembly GCF_046600695.1 of Marisediminicola sp. LYQ85. NCBI lineage: Bacteria > Bacillati > Actinomycetota > Actinomycetes > Micrococcales > Microbacteriaceae > Marisediminicola > Marisediminicola sp. LYQ85. Next base: position 913,136 of record NZ_JBKIWO010000001.1, on the reverse strand, counting down.
TCGTCGGAGGGTCGAGCCTCGAGGACTTCGCGGCGACGGTGACCGACATCCGGGAGCAGGCGCAGGAGGCCGGCCGCGGGCCCGATGCCGTGCGCACCCTCGCGAGTGCGGTCATCATCCCGGGTGCGACGCGAGCCGCCGCGGACCGCAAGGCGCGGGAGTACGAGGCTCTCGCGAGCGCCGAGGGATATCTCGCGCACGCGGGGGGAGGCAGCGGGATCGATCTGGCCGCCCACGCTCCCGAGACCCTCATCGACGACATCCTCCCGCCCTCGTCGCGCGACGCGTCGACGACGAAGCGGTACGCCCCCGGAGCGACGGTCGGCGACGCCCTGCGCGAGGTCACGCGATTCGACCGCGGCCCCTTCTTCGCCGTCGGCACGGGAGCCGACATCGCCGATGCCATCGAGGGGTGGGTCGGCGCCACGGGACTCGACGGCTTCAACCTCCGGCAGTTCGTCACCCCCGGAACGATCGAGGATTTCGTCGAGCACGTCGTGCCCGAACTCCAGCGCCGCGGCCTCTACCGCACGAGCTACGAGTCACCGACCCTGCGCGGCCGCCTGTTCGGCCACGACCGGCTCCCCGACACGCACGAGGGTGCCCGCTACCGCGGCGGCGCCAACCTCTGACGGCCGGCCGGGGCCGCTCAGGCGCCGCTCAGGCGCCGTCGGACGGCTCGAGGATGCGCAGGATGCGCGGCACGACCGTGTCGTCCTGCAGTGATGTGACGTCGCCGAGCGGGCGCCCCGCGACGGCGTCGACGAGAAGCCTCCGCATGATCTTGCCCGAGCGCGTCTTGGGGAGGTCGGGAACGGCGACGACCCGCTTCGGTTTCGCGATCGGGCCGATCGCCGTCGCCACGTGGTCGCGCAGTGTCGTCGCGAGCCCCGCACCCACCTCGACCCACTGCGCGCTGTCGTCGACATCCACTCCGCGCCCCCCGCCCTGAGCGGCGACGGTCGGCACGACGAACGCCGCTATCGCCTGACCCGTCGTCGCATCGGGCACGCCGACGACGGCGGCTTCGGCGATGAGCGGGTGGGCGACGAGAGCCGACTCGATCTCGATCGTCGAGAGGCGGTGTCCAGAAACATTGATGACGTCGTCGACGCGACCCAGCAACCGGATGTCGCCGTCGGCGTCGTAGGCCGCGGCGTCGCCCGCGAGAAAGAACCCCTGCTCGGCGAACCGCTCCCAGTAGGCACTGCGGTAGCGCGCGGCATCCCCCCACACGGTGCGGGCCATCGCGGGCCAGCGGCGGTCGATCACGAGCAGTCCGCCCGAGCCGCGCGGCACCTCGACGCCGTCGCCGTCGACGACGAGCGCCGAGAGCCCCGGGAGGGGTCTCGTCGCGCTTCCGGGTTTGAGGGCCGTGACCCCGGGCAGGGGAGCGACGATCGCCGCCCCCGTCTCCGACTGCCACCACGTGTCGACGATGGGGGCGGTCCCGCGCCCGAGCCTGTCGTGGAACCACGACCACGCTTCGGGGTTGATCGCTTCGCCGACGGTGCCGAGCAGTCGCAGGCTCGAGACGTCCCACTCCGCGGGAACACCGTCGGGAAACCAGCTCGCGAGGGTGCGGATGAGGGTGGGGGCCGTGTAGTAGGTCGTCACGCCGTACCGCTCGATGATCTCGAAGTGGCGCGCCCGGTGCGGGCTGTCGGGAGTGCCCTCGAAGATCACCTGCGTCACGCCGTTCGACAGCGGGCCGTAGATCTCGTATGTGTGGGCGGTGACCCACGCGAGGTCGGCGGTGCACCAGTAGACGTCGGACTCCTTCGAGTCGAAGAGAGCCCAGTGCGTCCACGACGCCTGGGTGAGGTACCCCCCGCTCGAGTGCACGAGCCCCTTCGGACGACCCGTCGTGCCCGAGGTGTAGATGATGAAGAGCGGATGCTCCGCATCGAACGCCGCGGCGTCGTGGCTGTCGCTCTGCTCGTCGACCGTCTCGTGCCACCACACGTCGCGCCCGGGCGTCCACGGCACGTCGGGCGTGAGCGTGCCCGTGCGCTCGACCACGAGCACGTGTTCGAGCGTCGTGTTGCCCGCGGCCGCGGCATCCGCCGTCGCTTTGACGGGCACGGCCGCTCCCCGACGGAACTGGCCGTCGCTCGTGACGAGCAGTTTCGCTCCCGTGTCTTCGAGGCGGAATCGCAGCGCCTCGGCCGAGAACCCTCCGAAGACGAGCGAGTGCACCGCGCCGATCCGCGCGATCGCGAGGGTGATGATGATCGTCTCGGGGATCACGGGGAGGTAGACGACGACGCGGTCGCCCGCGACGATACCGAGCGCCGTGAGGGCGTTGGCGGCCTTCGCGACCTCGGAGCGGAGCTCGAGATAGGTGATGGTCCGACGGTCGCCGGGCTCCCCTTCGAAGTGCAGGGCGACCCTCTCGCCGTGCCCGCGGTCGACGTGGCGGTCGACACAGTTCTCGGCGACGTTGAGCGTGCCCCCGGCGAACCACGTGGCCGCCGGCACGACCTCGACACCGTCGGCGTCGAGCGGGGGAGTCCACTCGTGCACGGAGTCCCAGGGTGACCTCCAGTCGAGCCTGACCGCTTGCTGCTCCCAGAACGCCTCGTCGCCGAGTCGTGCCGCCCGTTCGACGGTCTCCGCCGTCACGTTGGCGGCGCGCGCGAACGCCTCGGGAGGCGTGAAGGAGGCCGTGTCGCTCTGGAGCGACTCGACGCCATCGGGTCTGGCCGTCGGCATCCGCGGGGTCGAGATGAGGGGAGTGGGAGGGATGGTGGTCACACTCCTGTATCGCAGAGCGTTCCGCCGAGCGCGAATCCGCCCGAAACAGCGGGTAACGTGCGCGTCGGGCGGTTGCCGGGGTTCCCGAGAGGGAGGTAGTCTGGAGTGTCGCATTTGACGACATCCCTATCCGCCTGCCGAGGCACCCACCATCACCCCCGTTCTCGGCCTGAATTCTGTGCTCATCCCGAGCACGTCCATCCTGGAGCAACCACTACATGACAATCACAACGACCGACAGGGCACCGAAGCAGGTCGCCATCAACGACATCGGATCTGCTGAAGACTTTCTCGCCGCGGTCGAAAAGACTCTGAAATTCTTCAACGACGGAGACCTCATCGAGGGCGTCGTCGTGAAGATCGACCGCGACGAGGTCCTCCTCGACGTCGGTTACAAGACCGAGGGTGTCATCCCCTCCCGCGAACTCTCCATCAAGCACGATGTGGACCCCACCGAGGTCGTCCAGGTCGGCGACAGCGTCGAAGCGCTCGTCCTCCAGAAGGAAGACAAAGAAGGCCGCCTCATCCTGTCGAAGAAGCGCGCGCAGTACGAGCGTGCGTGGGGCGACGTCGAGAAGATCAAGGATGACGACGGAGTCGTCACCGGTACGGTCATCGAGGTCGTCAAGGGTGGACTCATCGTCGACATCGGCCTCCGCGGGTTCCTCCCGGCCTCGCTCATCGAGCTGCGCCGCGTCCGCGACCTCACGCCGTACCTCGGCCAGGAGATCGAAGCGAAGATCCTCGAGCTCGACAAGAACCGCAACAACGTCGTTCTGTCGCGTCGCGCGCTCCTCGAGCAGACCCAGTCCGAGAGCCGCACGACCTTCCTCAACAACCTCGCCAAGGGCCAGGTCCGCAAGGGTGTCGTCTCGTCGATCGTCAACTTCGGTGCGTTCGTGGACCTCGGCGGCGTCGACGGTCTCGTCCACGTCTCCGAGCTCAGCTGGAAGCACATCGAGCACGCCTCCGAGGTCGTCGAGGTCGGTCAGGAAGTCACTGTCGAGATCCTCGAGGTCGACCTCGAGCGCGAGCGCGTGTCGCTCTCGCTCAAGGCGACGCAGGAAGACCCGTGGCAGGTGTTCGCTCGCACTCACGCGATCGGCCAGGTCGCTCCCGGAAAGGTCACCAAGCTCGTTCCCTTCGGAGCGTTCGTGCGTGTCGCCGAGGGCATCGAGGGTCTCGTGCACATCTCGGAGCTCTCGGGCAAGCACGTCGAGCTCGCCGAGCAGGTCGTCGCCGTGGGCGACGAGGTGTTCGTCAAGGTCATCGACATCGACCTCGAGCGTCGCCGCATCTCGCTGAGCCTCAAGCAGGCCAACGAGGGTGTCGACCCCGAGGGAACCGAGTTCGACCCGGCACTCTACGGAATGCTCACCGAGTACGACGACCAGGGCAACTACAAGTACCCCGAGGGCTTCGACCCGGAGACCAACGAGTGGCGCGAGGGCTTCGACACCCAGCGCGAGAAGTGGGAGCAGGATTATGCTGCCGCCCAGGCTCGCTGGGAGGCGCACAAGAAGCAGGTCGCCGCAGCCGCGAACGAGCCGATGCCGTCGGCCGCAGCAGCAGCCGGTGGGTCGACCTTCTCGAGCGACGCAGACTCGGCCGGCACCCTCGCCGACGACGAGGCGCTCGCCGCTCTTCGCGAGAAGCTGTCGAACAACTCCTAAGCAGTCGACTCGAACGGCCGGTCCCCTCGGGGGCCGGCCGTTCGGCGGTTAACGGCCGACTGTCCAGCCGCCGACGAGCTGCGTCAGAGTGGCGCGGGGAGATCGACGGCGCGGGCCCGCCGCCGCGCGGTGACACGGCGCACGGCCACGACGGCACCCCACACGGCGAGGGGCACGGCGACGATCACGAGCACGGGCACGAGAACCGCGAAGATCGTCAGCAGGATGCTCCCGGCATCCTCCACTGCGCTCACGAGGGGAGCGGCGGCACCCGCGGTCACGACGTTGAGGACGGGCCGCACCGCCATCTTGGCGAGGTGCACGAGGAGGGCGAGAATCACGCCCGTCGCGATCGGCACCCACTCGGTGCTCGCGAAGAATTCGGCGGGGTCGCTCACGGCGAGGGTCTCGCTCGTCGATCCCGAACCGAAAGCGAGACCGCCGGATGTCGGGCGCACGACCGTCTGGATCCAGTCGTTGATCGTGTCGACCGCCGGGATCTTGTCGGCGATGAACTCGATCACGAGCAGCACCGCGACGATTCCGAGCACCCACTCGTTCGAAAGCCACTCCCACTGATCGGGGAGGTCGACGAAGGTCAGGAACCTGTTGGCGAGGCCGAGGGCGAGCAGCGGAATGTAGGCGTTGAGGCCTGCGGCCAGCGCGAGCCCGGTTCCGGTCAGCAACTCGAGCATGGCGTTCCCCTCGTGACGGTCGCCTTCGATCGTACGCGAGTCGCCCCCGGGCCCGGCAGGGCACCCGCGGGGGTGACGGCCCGGTGTCGCGCGACGCGGCGCCGTGCGACGGCACGCCCGTGCCCGGCGACCTACGATGAGGTCATGCTGCTCATCGGCCTCACCGGCGGGATCGCCTCGGGCAAATCCGTGGTCGCTCGTCGTCTCGCCGACCACGGAGCCGTGCACGTCGACGCCGACGCCCTCGCGCGCGAAGCCGTCGGTCGGGGCACCGAGGCTCTCACCGAGATCGAGCGCGAGTTCGGTGCCGACGTCGTGACCGCCGAGGGGGATCTCGATCGCCGTGCTCTCGCCGCGATCGTGTTCGGTGACCGCGCGAAGCTCGACAGGCTCAACGCGATCACCCACCCCGCCGTGCGGGCACTCGCGCGCGAGCGGATCTCCGCGGCCGGCGAGGCCGACCCCGACGCCGTCGTCGTCTACGACATCCCCCTCCTCGTCGAAACCGGCCGCACCGGCGAGTTCGACCTCGTCGTCGTCGTCGAAGCGAGCGACGAGGTCAGGATCGAGCGCCTCGTCGACCTGCGGGGGATGTCGCGCACCGACGCCGAGAGCCGCATCGCGTCGCAAGCCACCAACGCCGAACGCCGGGCCGTCGCCGACATCGTCATCGACTCCGATTCCACCCTCGAGGAGACCCTCGCGGCGGCCGACGAGGTGTGGAGGGTCGCGGCCCGTTCCGCTGCTGGCAAACACTGAGCCGCGTGTCAGTGGTGCTGCCTAAGCTGGAGTGATGCAGCCCACTCGGTCGGTTCGGCCATTCGAAGTCGTCAGTGAATACACGCCGAGCGGTGACCAGCCCGCGGCGATCGCCGAGCTCACCTCCCGCATCAATGCCGGCGAGACCGATGTCGTGCTGCTCGGCGCGACGGGAACCGGCAAGTCGGCGACGACGGCGTGGCTCGTCGAGCAGGTGCAGCGCCCGACCCTCGTGCTCGCCCACAACAAGACCCTCGCGGCGCAGCTCGCCAACGAGTTCCGTGAGCTCATGCCCAACAACGCCGTCGAGTACTTCGTGTCGTACTACGACTACTACCAGCCCGAGGCCTACGTTCCCCAGACCGATACCTTCATCGAGAAAGACAGCTCGATCAACGCGGAGGTCGAGCGGCTGCGTCACTCGACGACGAACGCCCTCCTGAGTCGCCGCGACGTCATCGTCGTGTCGACCGTGTCGTGCATCTACGGTCTCGGCAGTTCCGAGGGCTACCTCGAGGCCATGATCGCCCTGCAGGTCGGCATGAAGATCAACCGTGACACCCTCATCCGCAAGTTCGTCTCGATGCAGTACCAGCGCAACGACGTCGACTTCTCGCGAGGCAACTTCCGCGTGCGCGGCGACACGATCGAGATCATCCCGATGTACGAGGAGCTCGCGATCCGCATCGAGATGTTCGGCGACGAGATCGAAGCGCTCTATTCGCTGCACCCGCTCACGGGAGACATCGTCAAGAAGCTCGACGCCGTCTCGGTCTTCCCCGGCTCCCACTACGTCGCGGGCCCCGAGGCCATGGAGAAGGCCATCGTCTCGATCAAGTCGGAGCTCGAGGAGCGCCTCGCGCAACTCGAACGCGAGGGCAAGCTCCTCGAAGCGCAGCGACTGCGCATGCGCACGACGTTCGACCTCGAGATGATGGAGCAGATCGGTTTCTGCAGCGGCATCGAGAACTACTCGCGCCACATGGATCAGCGGCAGCCCGGCGAGGCGCCGCACTGCCTCATCGACTACTTCCCCGACGACTTCCTCGTCGTCATCGACGAATCCCACGTCACGATCCCGCAGATCGGAGCGATGTACGAGGGGGATGCCTCGCGCAAGCGCACCCTCGTCGAACACGGGTTCCGCCTGCCGAGCGCACTCGACAACCGCCCGCTCAAGTTCGACGAGTTCCTCGACAGGGTCGGTCAGAAGGTCTACCTCTCGGCGACCCCCGGCAAATACGAGATGGGTATCACCGACTCCGTTGTCGAGCAGATCATCCGTCCGACGGGTCTCATCGACCCCGAGATCATCGTCAAGCCGTCGAAGGGGCAGATCGACGACCTCCTCGAGGAGATCCGCACTCGCACGTCGCGCGACGAGCGCGTGCTCGTCACGACGCTCACGAAGAAGATGGCCGAAGAGCTCACCGACTTTCTCGGCGAAGCGGGCGTTCGTGTGCGCTACCTGCACTCCGACGTCGACACGCTCCGTCGAGTGGAACTGCTCACCGAGTTGCGCGCGGGCGTCTACGACGTTCTCGTCGGCATCAACCTCCTGCGCGAGGGTCTCGACCTTCCCGAGGTGTCGCTCGTCGCGATCCTCGACGCCGATAAGGAGGGATTCCTCCGGTCGTCGACGTCGCTCATCCAGACCATCGGTCGAGCGGCCCGAAACGTGTCGGGAGCCGTGCACATGTATGCCGACGTCATGACCGATTCGATGAAGCGGGCGATCGACGAGACCAACCGGCGTCGCGAGAAGCAAGTGGCGTACAACCTCGAGCGCGGCGTCGATCCCCAGCCGCTGCGCAAGCGCATCGCCGACATCACCGAGGTTCTGCAGCGCGAGCAGGCCGACACCCAAGAGCTGCTCGCCAAGCGTGACGGCCGCAAGCGCTCACCCACGCCCAATCTGCGTCGCGAGGGGCTCGCCTCCGCCGGTGCCGGCGACCTCGAGGCGATCATCCGCGACCTCAACGACCAGATGCTGCAAGCGGCGGGGGAGCTCAAGTTCGAGCTCGCCGGGCGGTTGCGCGACGAGGTCTCCGACCTCAAGAAGGAGCTGCGGCAGATGGAGGCCGCGGGCCACCTCGTGTGAGACGGCCCGATCGAGGGCTAGGCCCCGATCTCGATCGGGGTTCCGAGCGGAAGCATCTCGGCGAGTTCGGTGATGTCGTCGTTTGCGAGGCGGATGCATCCGTGGCTGACCGCTTGGCCGATGCTCGCGGTGTCGTTCGTTCCGTGGAGGCCGATCTGCCCCGGCCCGCCGCCGAACTCCGAGAGAACTTCGGAGAACGCCGACAGCCCGTAGGCGAACGGCCCGTATCCGTCGTTGGTCGGCGCCAGGAGTTCGGTGAGATAGAAGGTTCCGTGCGGAGTCGGGGTGCCGCCGGTTCCCGTCGCGACGGAGTAGGTCGCAACGAGTTCGTCTGCTTCGTAGAGGTCGAGTTCGTTGTCGTCGGTCGACACGTCGAGGCGGTAGGGGAGCTCTTCGATGTCCATGCCTCGAGCCGAGATCCAGCCCGTGACGCCGTTCGGTCGAGTGGGCAGGTAGACCTCGAGCCAATCACCCTCGTGCTCTTTGATGAGGAACGTCAAAGGTGCTCCCGCGGTGTTGGGGTGATCCAACCGGCTCGCGATTTCCCCGTCGGGGGCGTCGAGCACGCGCACCAACGGCATCGTCGCCGTCGCGGAGTAGAAGCTGCCGTCGTCGAAGGGCGACGTCGCGTCGGTCTCGACCGCATCGTCGGAGCTCGACGAGACGGGCGCCTCGGGTTCGGGTGACGCGGTGCAACCGCTGAGAAGGAGGATCGCGGCCGCGGCGAGTGCGACGGTCCTGCCGGCGAGTGTCGTTCGGATCATGAGGTGTTCCTTGCTGCCCGGAGGGGCGAGACGTGCGGGGTGGTGCCCTCACATGCCGGTGGGCCGAGAGCTCCCCTTTCGGAGAACCCTCGGCCCGACCAGCCGTGGTGCGGAGTGGTGCTTAGCCCGCGTAGGTCGCGTTGCCCGACACCGCGGCCGGAGCGACAGCGTCGCCCGAGACCTCGATGACGATGTCGCCGGCGCACGCCGCGATCGAGGTGGCGTACTGCTCCTCGAGAAGGGCGAGGTTCGCCTCGACCTCAGCGCCGGCGCCGACCGCGAGGTCGAAGACGGTGTTGAGCGCGATAGCCAGGTTGAGCTCGGCTGCCAGGATGGCCTCGGTGTTGAGCGCGAGGTCCAGAGCGGCCTGCGCGTCGACGACGGCCTCGGCCGCGGCATCGAAGTCGGCCTGGGCGTCGTCCAAGACGACTGCAGCGTCTGCAGCGACTGCCGCGGCGTCCTCGGCGTCGATAGCGGCGACGAGCACTGCGTCGTCGGCGTCCTCGGATGCCGTCACCGCGAGGGCGAGGTCAGCCGTGAGGTCGTCGACGAGCTCGTCGGCGTCTGCTTCCGCGGCGATCGCGAGCTCGAGGTCGGTGTCGGCAGCGTCAGCAGCGTCGGCGGCGTCGGCAGCGGCGGTGACCGCGACCGCGAGTGCCGCGACGGCCTCGATGAGCGCGTCTGAGGTGATGGCCTGCGCGGCAAGCGCGACATCCAGCGCCTCCTCCGCGTCGGCGATTTCCTCATCGGTGACGGCCGCGGCGAGGTCCGCCTCGGCTGCAACGACGGCGGCTTCCGTGATCTCTGCCGCGTCCGTTGCGTCCTCGAAGTCCGACTGGGCCTCGACGAGAGCGGCACCTGCTGTGATCACGTCGGCGTCGGCTGCGGCGACAGCATCCGTCGCCGCCGTCACGTCGGCCTCGGCATCGTCGGCAGCGATGACCGCGAGCTCGAGCTCCGCCGTCAGGTCGACGACGAGCTGAGCGGCCGCGTCGGCCGTAGCCTCTGCTTCGACGAGGGCAGCCGCGGTGGCGTCGGCGTCGGCGTCGGCGGCGGCAGCATCCTCGATGGCCGCGTCGAGAACCAGTTGGGCCTCGCCTCGCACCTCGATGGCCGCGTCGAGAATGATCTGCGCCTCAGCGGCGGCCTCGAGGTCGGCTCCGTCGATTGCGAGGTCGAGTGCGGCCTCGGCGATGAGCACCTCGGCGAGGGCGGCGATGACGTCTTCCGACAGCGTCGGGTCGGCACCGAGCGAAGCGAGAGTGGCACGGAACTCCGCCTGCGCGGTGATGCAAGCCGGGTCGTCGAGCGCCGCGTTGGCCGGCGCCGTGAACACGAACAGGCTGCCCGTGACGAGAGCAGCGGATGACGTGATGGCGAATGCCCGGTTGCGTGTGGTCGTTTTCATGGTTCTCCGTTGCGTAGGAACTGTCCTCACGTCACCCATGCCGGGATGGTGAGTGGCAAGCGTCCAAGCAGGTCTGCTCTGATCTGCGTGCCTTTGCCGAACGTTTTCACGTGAGGTTCAGCCCGTCAACCGCTGTCCCGCGCCGTATACCCCCACTTTGAGGGTGTCTCCTGGGCGCTCATGCTGCCGGGGGAGCGCGACGGTCTGTGCGTCGGCGACGACACCACCGCGACCGCGCCGTACCCCGTCCGTCGACCACACCGTGCGCCGCCCGGTTTCACAATGTTTATTCACTTTTCCGCGAGGGAAGCGGTCCCCCTTAATGCGGACACGGCATGCGATCACACGCGAGGATTGTTCGATAACAACGTGATAACAGGACAGCTACCTGTGAATCTGCCCAGAACCCGAGAAAATTAGGAATGCCGAAGGGGTAGCAATTTCGGCCGACTTCTGATCATTTCGCCGAGAGCGTCACGGGCGGAGTGCCCCGTGACGAGCAATGTCGGTGGCGTCCGTAGGATATAGAGAGTGTCTATTTCCCCCGTAGAGTCCGATGCCCGACTCAGTGTCCGAGGCGCACGAGTCCACAATCTCCGCAATGTCGACCTCGAGATCCCGCGCGACTCCCTCGTCGTCTTCACGGGCCTCTCCGGCTCGGGAAAGTCGTCCCTCGCCTTCGACACGATCTTCGCCGAGGGCCAGCGCCGCTACGTCGAGTCGCTCTCGGCGTACGCGCGCCAATTCCTCGGCCAGGTCGACCGACCGGATGTCGACTTCATCGAAGGGCTGAGCCCCGCGGTCTCGATCGACCAGAAGTCGACGAACCGCAACCCGCGCTCGACCGTCGGGACCATCACCGAGATCTACGACTACATGCGCCTCCTGTGGGCACGCATCGGCGTGCCGCACTGCGCCGTGTGCGGTGAGCGCATCGAGCGACAGACCGTGCAGCAGATCGCGGACCAACTCATGACGCTCGAGGCCGGCACGCGCTACCAGGTCGTGAGCCCGGTCGTCTCGCAGAAGAAGGGGGAGTTCGTCGACCTCTTCAAAGAGCTCGCGGCCACCGGATACTCGCGAGCCATCGTCGATGGCGAGACCGTGCAGTTGAGCGACCCCCCGACACTCAAGAAGCAGGTCAAGCACGATATCGCCGTCGTCGTCGACCGGCTCGTCGCGGCCGACGACATCCTGACCCGGCTCACCGATTCGGTCGAGACCGCCCTCCGGTTGACCGACGGACTGCTCGCGATCAATTTCGTCGACGAGACAGGCGACGCCGCGTGGCGAAACTTCTCGGAGAAACTCTCGTGTCCGAACGGCCACCCCGTGCAGCTCACCGAGATCGAACCCCGCACATTCTCGTTCAACGCCCCGTTCGGCGCGTGCCCGGTGTGCTCCGGACTCGGAACCCGCATGTCGGTCGACGCAGAACTCCTCCTGGGCGACGAAGAGCTCAGCCTCGCCGACGGGGTCATCCTCCCGTGGACCCAATCGGGCAAGGGACTCTTCAACTACTTCCAGAGACTGCTCGAGGGGCTCGCGCGCGACCTCGACTTCTCGCTCAAGACACCGTGGCGCGACCTCGATGCCGACGTGAAGAAAGCCATCCTCGAGGGCAACAACTTCGAGGTCACCGTCAAGTGGAAGAACCGCTACGGGCGGGAGATGAAGTACTCGACGGGCTTTGAGGGTGTCATGCCCTACATCGAGCGCAAGTTCCTCGAGGCCGAGACCGACTCGGCGAGGCAGCGATACGCGAGCTACCTGCGCGAGATCCCGTGCCCGAGGTGCGACGGCAAGCGACTCAAGCCCGAGGTGCTCGCCGTCACGGTGCACGATCAGAGCATCGCGGATGTGAGCGAGCTGAGCCTCGTGGAGTGCTTCGCGTTCATGCAGAAGCTCGAGCTCACCGAGCGTGAGGCACGCATCGCCGCCGCGGTGCTGCGTGAGATCCGCGCTCGGCTCGAATTCCTCATCCAGGTCGGCCTCAACTACCTCGACCTCTCCCGCACCGCGGGTTCGCTCAGCGGGGGAGAGGCGCAGCGCATCCGCCTCGCCACCCAGATCGGGTCGGGGCTCACGGGTGTGCTCTACGTGCTCGACGAACCGAGCATCGGGTTGCACCAGCGCGACAACCGTCGTCTCATCGAGACGCTCGTGACACTCAAGAACCTCGGCAACACCCTCATCGTCGTCGAACACGACGAAGACACCATCCGCACGGCCGACTGGGTCGTCGACATCGGCCCCGGAGCGGGCGAGCACGGCGGCCGAGTGGTGCACTCGGGTTCCTACGACGATCTGCTCGCCAACACCGAGTCGATGACGGGTGACTACCTCTCCGGCCGCCGCTCCATCGCGGTGCCGAAGACACGGCGACCGATCGACCCCGACAGGCAGCTCGTCGTCGAGGGTGCGCGGGCGAACAACCTCCGCAGTGTCACGGTGGAGTTCCCGCTCGGGGTGTTCGTCGCCGTCACGGGCGTCAGCGGGTCGGGCAAGTCGTCGCTCGTCAACGACATCCTCTACCGCGTGCTCGCGAACGAGCTCAACGGGGCACGTCAGATCCCGGGCAAGCACACGAGGGTCCGCGGTCTCGACAACCTCGACAAGGTCGTGCACGTCGACCAGGCCCCCATCGGGCGCACCCCGCGGTCGAACCCCGCGACCTACACGGGAGTCTTCGACAAGATCCGCAACCTTTTCGCCGAGACCCAGGAGGCGAAGGCCCGCGGATACCTGCCCGGACGTTTCAGCTTCAACGTCAAGGGTGGCCGCTGCGAGAACTGCTCGGGCGACGGAACGATCAAGATCGAGATGAACTTCCTTCCCGACGTCTACGTCGTGTGCGAGGTCTGCGACGGAGCGCGGTACAACCGCGACACGCTCACGGTGCACTACAAGGGCAAGAACATCGCCGAAGTCCTCGACATGCCGATCAGCGAGGCCGCCGAGTTCTTCGAGGCCATCGGCTCGATCAGTCGCTTCCTCAACACCCTCGTCGACGTCGGTCTCGGGTACGTGCGGCTCGGGCAGAGCGCGACCACGCTGTCGGGCGGTGAGGCGCAGCGCGTCAAGCTCGCGACCGAGCTGCAGAAACGGTCCAACGGCCGGAGCGTCTACGTGCTCGACGAGCCCACCACGGGGCTCCACTTCGAAGACGTGCGCAAGCTGCTCATCGTGCTTAACGGCCTCGTCGACAAGGGCAACACCGTGATCGTCATCGAGCACAACCTCGATGTCATCAAGTCGTCGGACTGGCTCATCGACATGGGCCCCGAGGGTGGCTCCGGCGGCGGTGTCGTCGTCGCGACCGGTACGCCCGAGAAGGTCGCCCGATCGAAGAAGAGCCACACGGGTCAGTTCCTCAAAGAAGTACTCGCCGCGAAGTAGACCCGATGGCCGATACCGTTCACTACCGCCCCCGGGCGGGGGAGATACCGACATCCCCCGGCGTCTACCGGTTTCATGACGCCACCGGACGAGTTCTCTACGTCGGCAAGGCGAACAACCTGCGCGCGAGGCTCAGCAACTACTTCGCGCCCCTCCGGAGCCTGCACGAGCGCACGCGACGAATGGTCCTGAGCGCCGACGGGGTCGAGTGGACGGTCGTCGGCTCGGAGTTCGAGGCCTTGCAGCTCGAGTACACCTGGATCAAGGAGTACGACCCTCCCTTCAACGTCAAGTTCCGCGATGACAAGACCTACCCCTACCTCGCGATAACGCTCGGCGACCCCGTGCCGCGCGTGTTCGTGACGCGCAACCGCAAGCTCACGGGAGCACGCTACTTCGGGCCGTACACAAAAGTCTGGGCGATCCGCGAGACGGTCGACCAGATGCTCAAAGCCTTCCCGATGCGCAGCTGCACCGAGAGCACCTACAAGCGCGCCGAGCAGACCGGTCGACCGTGCCTGCTCGGCGACATCGGCAAGTGTGCGGCGCCGTGCGTCGGTCGCATCACCAAATCCGACCACAAGGCCATCGCCCTCGACTTCGCCTCGTTCATGGCAGGCAACGATTCGCGATACCTCGGCGAGCTCACATCGAAGATGAAGCGCGCCTCCGGCGAGCTCGACTTCGAGTCGGCTGCGCGATACCGCGACCAGATCGGAGCGCTCGAAGCGGCGCTCTCGAAGAGCACCGTCGTGCTCCACGACGACGTCGACGCCGACATCTTCGGCATCGCGCACGACGAGCTCGCGGCGGCGGTGCAGCAGTTCATCGTGCGGGGCGGCCGCATCCGCGGGGTGCGCAGCTGGGTCGTCGACAAGGAGCTCGATCTCGACCTCGGCGCTCTCGTCGACACGGTCGTGCAGAACGCGTACGACGACGTCGCACCCCCGAGGGAGGTCATCGTTCCCGAACTCCCCACCGATGCCGCCGCTCTCGAGCAGCTCCTCACGGGCATCCGCTCCGACCGTGGAGCGGGCACGGGTCGCGTGAGCCTGCGCACAGCCCAGCGCGGCGACAAAGCCGCCCTCGCGCAGACCGTCACGTCGAACGCGAAGAACGCGCTCATGCTCTACAAGACGAGGCGCAGCGGCGACTTCGTCGCGCGCTCGCAAGCTCTCGCCGACATCCAGGCCGCCCTCAAGATGCCCGACGCGCCCTTGCGCATGGAGTGCTACGACGTCTCCCATCTGAGCGGAACCAACATCGTCGCGTCGATGGTCGTCTTCGAAGACGGCCTGCCCCGCAAAGACCAGTACCGCCGCTTCAGCATCCCCGAGTCGACCGACGACACCCAGTCGATCTACCAGACACTCAGTCGGCGACTCGCGAGCGTGGGGGAGGAGACGACGCGAGCGGCAGATGACGAGCAATCGGTCAAGAAGTTCGCCTACCGCCCCAACCTGCTCGTCGTCGACGGGGGCCAGCCGCAAGTGGCGGCCGCCGCGCGTGCCCTCGCCGAGGCCGGAGTCACCGACATCCAGTTGTGCGGAATCGCGAAGCGGCTCGAGGAGATCTGGCTCCCGGACTCCGACTACCCCGTGATTCTCCCTCGCAACAGCGACGCACTGTTCCTCTTCCAGCGGATGCGAGACGAAGCGCACCGATTCGCCATCAGCTACCAGCGCTCCAAGCGCCGAAACGACATCACGTCGGCCCTCGACGACATCCCCGGTCTCGGACCCGCACGCGTGCGAGAGCTCTTGAGGCATTTCGGCTCGGTCAAACAACTGCGCGCCGCGACCCCCGACCTCATCGCCGAGGTCAAGGGCATCGGACCGGGTCTCGCCGAGACCATCTACCGCACGCTGAGGGAGTGAGTGGGCCATCCGCGCGGTCACCGTCGCGCGGGTGCGTCGCTAGGCTTGACGGAGCCGAGGGTCGACGGAGCACAGTCACGAAGGGGAGCGCGAGCACACACCATGAGCGACGAGCACGAAGGCCAAGAACTCCTCATCGTCACCGGCATGTCGGGGGCGGGCCGCTCGACGGTCGGGAACGCCCTCGAGGACCACGGCTGGTATGTCGTCGACAACCTGCCACCCCAGATGCTGCCGCCGCTCGTCGACCTCGCGACGCGCGCCGGCAACGCCCTTCCGAAGATCGCCGCCGTCGTGGATGTGCGCGGAGGAGACCTCTTCACCGATCTGCATGAGACGGTCGAATCGCTCAGACACGGCACGCAATTGCGCGTGCTGTTCCTCGAGGCCACCGACGCCGCGCTTGTGCGCCGCTTCGAGCAGGTCCGACGGCCGCATCCACTGCAAGCCGACGGAACGATCCTCGACGGCATCTCCGCCGAGCGCGAGCTCATGCTCGAGATGCGGGAGTCGAGTGATCTCATCATCGACACCTCCGATCTCAACATCCACCAGCTCGCGATGAAGATCGGCGAGAGCTTCGCGAAAGAGGACTCACCCGGCCTTCAGCTCTCGCTCTTGAGCTTCGGATACAAGTACGGACTCCCCGCCGACGCCGACATGGTGGCCGACATGCGCTTTCTGCCGAACCCGTTCTGGGTGCCCGAGCTGCGCGCACACACGGGCCTCGACAAGGAGGTGAGCGACTACGTGCTGCAGCAGGAGGGCGCGGTCTCGTTCATCGAGGGATACGTCGCGGCGATCGCCCCCGTGCTCGCCGGGTATCAACGCGAGAACAAGAGACACGCTACGATCGCCATTGGCTGCACCGGCGGAAAACACCGCTCGGTCGCCGTCACGCAGGCCATCGCCGCGCGACTGCGAGAACAGCCCGGAGTGGCCGTGAGCGTCAAGCACCGCGACCTCGGACGCGAGTGACGAGACCCGACCTCGCCTTCACGCGCTCCCCTCGACAGTCCCGACAGCAAAGGAAACACCCTCAGTGGCCCTCACCGCCGACGTCAAGGACGAACTCGCTCGAATAGAGGTCTCCAAGACCGCGGTGCGCGCGGCCGAACTCGCGACGATCCTGAGATTCTCCGGAGGGCTGCACCTCATCTCCGGGCGCATCGCCGTGGAATCGGAACTCGACACCGCGCAACTGGCACGTCGCGTGCGCAAAGACCTCGCCGAGCTCTACGGCGTGCGCAGCGAGATCTCGGTCATCTCGGCATCGGGGCTGCGCCGCACGAGTCACTACCTCGTGCGCGTTCTCGAGGGTGGAGAGACGCTCGCTCGACAGACCGGGCTCCTCGACGCCCGCCGCCGACCGATCCGCGGACTACCCAACAAGCTCACGACGGGGAGCGTCGAATCGCTCGCCGCGGTGTGGCGCGGAGCATTCCTCGCCCACGGATCACTCACCGATCCGGGGAGGTCGGCCGCCCTCGAGATCACGTGCCCGGGAAACGAATCGGCCATGGCTCTCGTCGGTGCCGCCGGGCGCCTCGGTGTCGCGGCGAAGGCCAGGGAGGTCCGCGGCATCCACCGCGTCGTCATCCGCGACGGGGAGTCGATCAGCGCGATGCTCAAGCACATGGGTGCCGCGACGACCGTCGTCAACTGGGAAGAACTGCGTCAGCGCCGCGAGGTGCGCGCGACCGCCAACCGCCTCGTCAACTTCGACGACGCCAACCTGCGCCGATCGGCCCAGGCCGCTGTGGCCGCGTGCGCTCGCGTCGAGCGCGCCCTCGAGATCCTCGACGGCGACGTGCCGGACCACTTGCGCTACGCCGGCGAACTGCGACTCAACTTCCGCGACTCGAGCCTCGACGAGCTCGGTCACCACGCCGACCCGCCGATGACGAAAGACGCGGTGGCCGGGCGCATCCGGCGGTTGCTCGCGATGGCCGACAAGAAGGCCGTCGACCTCGGCATCCCGGGAACCGACGCCAACCTGCCCCCCGACTACGACGACGCGTGATGCGCTGCGGCGCGGTCACCCACTGTTGAACATCCGCTGAGATTGTCACCCCGCGGGAAGCAACCCCGCCCGCGCGCGGTTAGCCGTAACTAGACTGGATAGGTCACCCCGAGAGCACGGTTCAGTGCCCGGAGCATCACAACGCAAGGAGACAACCAATGGTCGAATACACCCTTCCCTCGCTGCCATACGACTACGCGGCCCTCGAGCCCAGCATCAGCGGCAAGATCATGGAGCTGCACCACAGCAAGCACCACCAGGCGTACGTGACGGGTGCGAACACCGCTCTCGCCGCTCTCGCCGAAGCTCGGGACACCGACTCGCTCGCCAACGTCAACAAGCTCGAGAAGGACCTCGCCTTCAACCTCGGCGGCCACGTCAACCACTCGATCTTCTGGACCAACATGTCGTCAGACGGGGGAGACAAGCCCACGGGTGAGCTCGCCGCCGCGATCGACGACAACTTCGGCTCGTTCGACAAGTTCGCGGCCCACTTCACCGCCGCGGCACTCGGAGTGCAGGGTTCGGGATGGTCGGTGCTCGCATGGGACTCGATCGGCCAGCGCCTCATCATCCAGCAGTTCTTCGACCAGCAGAGCAACTTCGCCGCGGGCATCGTTCCCGTGCTCATGCTCGACGTCTGGGAGCACGCGTACTACCTCGACTACCAGAACGTGCGCGCCGACTACGTGAAGGCATTCTGGAACATCGTCGACTGGTCGAACGTGCAGTCGCGCTTCGAGACGGCTCGCGAGAAGACCACGGGCCTGCTGCTACTGTCGTAGCGGCCGAGAGCCCGGCTCCGGCCGGGCTCCCCACCTCCCTCATCCTCCACCCCCACATCACCGTGCGCCCTGGGCGCCCGACACCTCAGGAGTCCCCGTGACTGTCAAGATCGGTATCAACGGCTTCGGCCGAATCGGCCGCAACTACTTCCGCGCCGCCCTCGCCAAGGGCAGCGACCTCGAGATCGTCGCGGTCAACGACCTCACCGACAACAAGGCGCTCGCGCACCTTCTCAAATACGACTCCATCAGCGGTCGCCTCGACGCGTCCGTCGAGCTCGACGGCGACTCGATCGTCGTCAACGGCAAGGCCATCAAGGTGTTCGCCGAGCGCGACCCCGCGAACCTCCCCTGGGGCGAGCTCGGTGTCGACATCGTCATCGAGTCGACGGGCTTCTTCACGAAGGCCGACGACGCCCGCAAGCACATCACCGCCGGCGCCAAGAAGGTTCTCGTGTCGGCTCCCGCGACGGGCGACAACGTCGCGACACTCGTGCTCGGAGTCAACGAGGACACCTACGACTCCTCCGTGCACGACGTCATCTCCAACGCCTCGTGCACCACGAACTGCCTCGCGCCGCTCGCCAAGGTGCTGCTCGACAACTTCGGTATCGAGCGTGGGCTCATGACGACGGTTCACGCGTACACCGCTGACCAGAACCTGCAGGACGGCCCGCACAGCGACCTCCGTCGTGCGCGCGCCGCGGCTCTCAACATCATCCCCACGAGCACGGGTGCCGCGAAGGCCCTCGGCCTCGTGATCCCCGAGCTCGTCGGCAAGCTCGACGGTTACGCGCTCCGCGTTCCCGTGCCGACCGGCTCGATCACCGACCTCACGATCGAGACCTCCTCGACCGTCACGGTCGAAGAAGTGAATGCGGCGTACAAGGCGGCGTCGGAGGGTGACCTCAAGGGCATCCTCAAGTACACCGAAGACCCCATCGTCTCGAGCGACATCGTCGGCGACCCGCACTCGTCGATCTTCGACGCCGGCCTCACCAAGGTCATCGGCTCGCAGATCAAGGTCGCGTCGTGGTACGACAACGAGTGGGGCTACTCGAACCGCCTCGTCGACCTCACCGAGTACGTCGCCGCGCAGCTCTGAGATCCCCGTGTCGCTTCGCACCATCGAATCGCTCGGGTCTCTCGCGGGCAAGCGCGTCGTCGTGCGCTGTGATCTCAACGTTCCACTGAAGAACGGCGAGATCACCGACGACGGCCGTATCCGCGCCTCGCTGCCGACAGTGTCCGAACTGTCGGCAGCGGGGGCGCGCGTCGTCGTCATCTCGCACCTCGGACGACCCGACGGCAAGCCGAACTCCGAGTTCTCGCTCGCACCGGTCGCGCAGCGTCTCAGCACGCTCCTCGGGTCGAGTGTCGTCTTCGCCGACGACACCGTCGGACCCGCCGCGCGCTCGGCCGTCGACGCCCTCGAGGACGGCCACGTGGTCGTGCTCGAGAATCTCCGCTTCGATGCGCGCGAGACGTCCAAAGACGATGCCGAGCGCGGCGAGTTCGCGTCCGAGCTCGCCGACCTCGGCGACGCCTACGTCTCCGACGGTTTCGGTGTCGTGCACCGCAAGCAAGCGAGCGTCTACGAACTCGCGACTCTGCTTCCGAGTGCTGCGGGCACTCTCATCGCGAGCGAGCTCGAAGTGCTCGACCGTCTGACCGAATCGCCCGAGAGACCGTACACGGTCGTGCTCGGCGGCTCGAAGGTCTCCGACAAGCTCGGCGTCATCGACCACCTGCTGCCGAGGGTCGACTCCATCCTCGTCGGAGGCGGAATGGTCTTCACCTTCCTCGCCGCTCTCGGACACGAGGTCGGTGCGAGCCTGCTCGAGCGAGACCAGATCGACACCGTCAAGGGATACCTCGACGAGGCGAAGCGACACGGTGTCGACATCGTGCTTCCGACGGACATCGTCGTGGCCTCGAAATTCGGCGCCGACGCTGAGCACGTCGTCACCCCCGCCGAGGCCATGCAGGACACCGACTTCGGCGCCTCGGGACTCGGTCTCGACATCGGCCCGGACTCCGCAGCACGGTTCGCCGAGGTCATCCGCGCGTCGACGACGGTCTTCTGGAACGGCCCCATGGGCGTGTTCGAGATCGACGCGTTCGCGGAAGGCACGCGCGCCGTCGCGTCCGCCCTCACCGACGTCAGCGGACTCTCCGTCGTCGGAGGTGGCGACTCGGCAGCCGCCGTGCGCGCACTCGGATTCTCGGACGACCAGTTCGGGCACATTTCGACGGGAGGCGGCGCGAGCCTCGAGTTCCTCGAGGGTAAGCGACTCCCAGGACTGGAGATACTCGGATGGCAAGCGTGACCACGCCGGCAGCTCGCATCCCGCTGATCGCGGGCAACTGGAAGCTCAACCTCGACCACCTGCAGGCGATCGCCTTCGTGCAGAAGCTCGCGTGGAGCCTCAAAGACGCGAGCGTCGACTTCGACGGAATCGACGTAGCGGTGTTTCCGCCGTTCACCGACATCCGCTCGGTGCAGACGCTCGTGGGTGCCGACAAACTGCCGATCCAGTACGGCGGTCAGGATGTCTCGCAGCACGACAGCGGCGCGTACACCGGCGAGATCTCGGGTGCGTTCCTCGCGGCCCTCGATTGCCGATACGTGCTCGTCGGCCACTCCGAGCGACGCACCCTCCACGGTGAGACCGACGAGATCGTCGGCGCGAAAGCCGCGGCGGCCGTGAAGCACGGACTCGTCCCGGTCATCTGCGTCGGGGAGACCGCCGACGACCTCGAGAAGCACGGTCCGAGTGCCGTGCCCGTCGCCCAATTGCGTACCATCCTCGCGACACTCCCCGCGGGGTCGGACATCGTGGTGGCGTACGAGCCCGTCTGGGCCATCGGCTCCGGTCAGGCCGCGACGCCCGATCAAGCGCAGCAGGTCGCGGCGCCGCTTCGCGCGGTCATCGCCGAGGCACTCGGTGACGACGTGGCTGCAGCCACGCGCATCCTCTACGGCGGTTCGGTCAAGTCGGGCAACATCGCAGGCTTCCTGCGCGAAGCCGACATCGACGGCGCCCTCGTCGGTGGCGCGAGCCTCGACATCGACGAGTTCTCGAGCATCGTTCGCTTCCAGAAGCATGTCGGTGTCTGACCTGCCGTTATACTGATCAACGGTTTTACCGCGGTCCCGAAAGGCTTTTTGTGGAAATTCTCCAGGTCATCCTGCAGGTGTTGCTCGGCATCGTGAGCATCCTGCTGACCCTGCTCATCCTCTTGCACAAGGGGCGCGGCGGCGGTCTCTCCGACATGTTCGGTGGGGGAGTCACCTCGAACCTCGGTGCGTCCGGGGTCGCCGAGCGCAACCTCAATCGCATCACGGTGATCCTCGGGCTGTTCTGGATCACGTGCATCATCGTGCTCGGGCTCATCACCAAATTCGACAGCGTGGGTTAGGAACGTCATGGCTTCTGGCGGAAGTGCAATCAGAGGATCGCGGGTCGGCGCCGGCCCCATGGGCGAGCAGGATCGGGGTTTCCACGCCGACCGGATCGCCGTGTCGTACTGGGACGCCCTCGGCAACGAGACGGTGCGGTACTTCTCCGCGGCCCTCCCCGACGAGGAGATCCCCGAGACGATCGACTCCCCGCAATCGGGTCTCCCCGCGGGGCGAGACAAAGAGAACCCCCCGAGCCTCGCGAAGCTCGAGCCGTACAAGACCCATCTCGCCTACGTGAAAGAGCGCCGCACCGAAGAAGAGGCCGCGGAGCTCCTCAACGAGGCGATCGTCGCACTCCGCACGCGGCGTGCGCGCATCGCGTCGGAGAAGTAGAAGCCGCGACGTAGCTGTCTCAACGACACTGGGCCCCTCCGATCGGAGGGGCCCAATGTCGTCGTGTGCGGTGCGAGAGTGTCAGTACTCGCTGCTGATGAGATCTTCGGGAACTTCGGCGGCCGCCGCGCTGTCGACGAAGAACACGGTGCGCTTGCGCCCGCGCGCACCCGAGGCGGGCACCGACGACGGGCCTGCTCCCGCGAGAGCGAGGCCGAGAGCGGATGCCTTGTCCGCCCCGGCGAGGCACAGCCAGATGCGATCGGCGTTGTTGATGACGTCGAAAGTGAGGCTCAAGCGCTCCGACGGCGGCTTGGGTGACTCGCGCACGGCGATGACCGACCGCCCCGTGGTCTCGACCCCGGCACTGTCCGGAAAGAGCGATGCGATGTGGCCGTCGGGTCCGACGCCGAGGAACAGGATGTCGAACACGGGGAAGTCGGCGCCGTCGGACGCCGCGTCGCGGAGGGTCGACGCGTAGGCATCCGCACCCTCGTCGAGGTCCATTCCGTCGTCACTCGCCGGGAAGGTGTGCACTCGGTCGTCACGCACGGCCACGTGAGACAGCAGGGCCTCGAACGCTCCCGTGTCGTTGCGGTCGGAGTCGCCTCGCGGCACCCACCGCTCGTCGCCCCACCACACGTGCACTCGAGACCAGTCGATTGAATCCCGCGCGCCCGACTCGGCGATGGCCCGCAGGATGCCGGTGCCGACCCCACCGCCCGTGAGCGCGATGTGCACCTCGGGCTTCTCGTCGAGGAGGTCGATGACCTTCGTGATGAAGCGCGCGGCGACCGCGCCCGCGAGACCCGCGGCGTCCTGGTGGACGAGTACTCGGCGATCCGCGCTCATTCGGGGCCCTTTCCGACCTTCGTGGACGTATCGACGTCGTCGCCACTCACGGAGAAGCCGTGGGTGATGACGTGGCCGAAGAGGTCGTCGGGGTCGAGTCGTCGAAGCTCTTCAGCGAGGCACTCGCGCATCGAGCGCCGGGGGAGCGAGATGTCGTGGGTCGGCTGCCCGGGTTGCACGAGAGTCACGATGTTGGGCTGCGACCGCTCGAGCTCGATGTCGCCGGACGCGCGGTTCAAGACGACACCGTGGATGCCGCTCGATCCGACCGGGGACTCCGTGATGGTGTGTTCCACCGGGAGTTCCAATTGCAGGCGCAACCACGCGGCGAGAAGACTCGTCGACGGCGACGCCTCGGCCCCGTGCACGTTCGCGGCGAGGATCGGTTCGAACGGGGGCTGGTCGAGCACCGCGGCGAGCTGGGCGCGCCACAGGGTGAGCCTCGTCCAGGCGAAGTCGGTGTCGCCGGGCGCGTAGGTCGACGAGAGGTGCTCGAGGAAGCGGCGGGGATCGGGCTGCGCCGCGGCGTCGGTGATGCGGCGCTGCGCGATGCGTCCGAGCGGCGAGGTCGAGACGACATCCGGAGCCTCGCCCGGCCACCACGCGACGACGGGAGCGTCGGGCAGCAGGAGTCCGGTGACGAGACCCTCTTCGTCTCTGCTCATCTCACCGTGGGCCTTGAGAACGATGACCTCGCTCGCTCCGGCGTCGCCACCGACGCGGATCTGCGCGTCGAGCCGCGTGCCCTCGTCCGAGGTCGCGCCCGAGCCCGCGGTCGAGATGACGATGACGCGCATGGGGTGCTCGCGAGAGGCATCGTTCGCCGCCTCGATCGCCTCCTCTTCGTGCCCGAGCGACGTCGAGATCACGAGGGTCAGCACGCGACCGAGGGCGACGGCGCCGCCCTCCTCGCGGATCTTGACGAGGGTCTTCGAGATGCGACTCGTCGTGGTGTCTGGCAGGTCGACGATCATGGGCGTCTCCAGGTGCGGCCGTCGCGAGCGAGCAGCCGGTCGGCGGAATCGGGACCCCAGGTTCCGGGGCGGTACTGCTCGGGCTGGCCCTGGGTGGCCCAGAACTCCTCGATGGGGTCGAGGATCTTCCAGCTCAACTCCACCTCCTGGTGGCGGGGGAAGAGCGGCGGGTCACCGAGGAGCACGTCGAGGATGAGTCGCTCGTAGGCTTCGGGGCTCGCTTCGGTGAAGGCGTGACCGTAGCCGAAGTCCATGGTGACGTCGCGCACTTGCACGCCGGCGCCGGGAACCTTGGACCCGAAACGGATCGTGACCCCCTCGTCGGGCTGCACGCGGATGACGAGGGCGTTCTGCCCGAGAGCCGAGGTCTGACTCTCGGCGAAGAGCTGCTGGGGAGCGCGCTTGAACACGACGGCGATCTCCGTGACGCGACGCCCGAGTCGCTTGCCCGCACGCAAGTAGAACGGCACTCCCGCCCACCGCCGCGTGCCGATGTCGAGGCGCATCGCGGCGTAGGTCTCGGTGAGCGAACCGGGATCCATCCCGTCTTCCTCCAGGAATCCGAGGACCTTCTCGCCTCCCTGCCAACCGCTCGAGTACTGACCTCGAGCGGTCGCCGTGGAGAGGTCCTTCGGCAGCCGCACGGCGGAGAGCACCTTCTCTTTCTCCGCCCGCAGGTCTGCGGCGTCGAATGAGACGGGCTCCTCCATCGCGGTGAGGGCGAGAAGCTGCAGGAGGTGGTTCTGGATGACGTCGCGCGCGGCGCCGATACCGTCGTAGTACCCCGCTCGGCCTCCGACCCCGATGTCCTCGGCCATCGTGATCTGCACGTGGTCGACGTAGTTCGAGTTCCACAGGGGTTCGTAGAGCTGGTTGGCGAAGCGCAGCGCGAGGATGTTCTGCACCGTCTCTTTGCCGAGATAGTGGTCGATGCGGAACACCGAGTCGGCGGGGAACACCGACTCGACGACGTCGTTGAGCTCACGCGCGGTCTTGAGATCGCTCCCGAAGGGCTTCTCGATCACGACGCGCCGCCACTGGCCGTCCTTCTGCTCGGCGAGCCCCGAGCGACGGAGCTGCTCGGTGACCTGCGGGAACGACTTCGGCGGGATCGATAGGTAGAACGCGTGGTTTCCCATGGTTCCGCGGTGCTCGTCGAGCTCCTCGACCGTCTCCTTCAGCTGCGCGAACGCGGCGTCGTCGTCAAACTCTCCCTGGACGAAACGGATTCCCTGAGCCAGTTGCTTCCAGACATCCTCGTCGAACGGAGTCCGAGAGTACTGCTTGACCGCGTCGTAGACGACCTGCTCGAAGTCCTGGGTGTCCCAGTCCCGGCGGGCGAACCCGACGAGGGCGAACCCCGGGGGCAGGAGCCCCCGGTTGGCGAGGTCGTACACCGCCGGCATGAGCTTCTTGCGTGACAGGTCTCCGGTAACCCCGAAGATGATAAGGCCGCTGGGGCCGGCGATGCGGTTGAGTCGGCGATCGCTCGCGATTCTCAGCGGGTTGAACTCCGGGGTGATATCCACCGGCGACATACGTCTCCTAATTGACTGCGAAGTAGAGCGGGATCCCGGCCGTCAGGCGAGGATGCGGGAGAGCGTCGTGGCCGACGCCGCCCCGTCGGTGAGCGTGAGCGTGACAACCGGCCGACCGTGGTCGACGAGCACGCTCGCGTCGCCCGCCGCTTGCGCGGCGATGAGCTGACCGAAGGTGAACGGACGCTCGGGGATGTCGAGGTCGACGGTCTCCGTCGCCGTGATCTGCAGGAACACTCCGACCGCCGGCCCACCCTTGTGGAACTGGCCCGTGGAGTGCAGGAACCGCGGTCCCCATCCGAACGTCACGGGACGACCCGTGCGTGCCGCGATAACCGAGCGCAGCTCGGCGAGCTCGGGGAGCGCCGTGCGGTCGACGTAGGCCTGGATCGCGACGTAGCCGTCGGGGCCCAGTTGCGCGAGAAGCTCGTCGACGGCGGTGCGCACCGACGACGACGCGGACGCGGTTCCCCGCACCTCGATGCCGTCTTCGACGAAGAGCGGCTCCGTCGCCTCGGGGCGCGCGTCGAGAAGACCGCGCGTCGCGATCTTGGCCGACTCGACGTCGGGCTGGTCGAACGGGTTGATGCCGAGAAGGCGACCGGCGACGGCCGTCGCGAACTCCCAGACGAGGATCTGAGCACCGAGGGTGCCGCTGATCTCGATCTCGCCGTCGGCGACCTCCTCGGTCTCCTTGCGGCTTTCGACGAGCCGCACGATCTGGAGGTCGGGAATGGATGCCCCGATCTCGGGCGCGTCGATCTCGAGCACGACAGGCAGGAGACCGCGGCCGTCCTTTCCTGTCGACTCGGCGATGAGCTGCTCGACCCAGTCGCCGAACCCGACGATGTGGGTTCCGTCGGAGACGATGCCGAGCTTGTCTTTGAGGGGCGAGGTCCCCGCGATCGCCGCGGCGAGCACGAGACCGGGGTTCTCGTCGTTGTCGAGGGCGAGCTGGAGGCTCACCGATCCCGCCTCGTCGAGGAGGGCCTCGATGTCGACGCCCGCGAGCCCCGACGGAACGAGACCGAACGCCGTGAGAGCCGAGTAGCGGCCTCCGACGTTCGGGTCGGCGTTGAACACCGCGTAGCCGTCAGATCGAGCGGATTCGTCGAGCGGCGATCCGGGATCGGTGACGATGACGATGCGCTCGACCGGATCGATACCCGCCGAGCGGAAAGCGTGCTCGTAGACGCGCTTCTGGCTGTCGGTCTCGACTGTCGAACCGGACTTCGACGAGATGACGACGGCGGTCGTCGAGAGCCTGTCGCCGAGAGCCGCGAGCACTTGACCCGGGGCCGTGGCATCGAGAACCGTGAGCTCGACTCCCGCCGTCTTCGTGATGACCTCGGGGGCGAGCGAGGAGCCGCCCATCCCCCCGAGCACGATGTGGTCGACACCGCGGTCACGCAGCGCGTCGCGCAACTCGAGGATGCCGGGAACCAGCGTCTGCGAGATGGCGACGGCCTCGACCCACCCGAGACGCTTGGTCGCCTCGGACTCGGCGTCCGGACCCCAGAGGGAGCCGTTCTGCGTCATGATGCCGGAGGCGACGCCGTCGGCGACAAGCGTCGGAACGACGCGAGCGACCGCCTCGGCGGCGGGGCCGGTGACCGCGATGTCGAAGCTCACTGTGCGCTCTCCGGGGTGATCGTCGCGGGCTCGGAGTTGTCGGCGCCCGGCTGACTCGCCGACGCCGATGCTTCGAGCGCTGCGGTCACGGTGTCGAGCAGTTCGTTCCACGACACGACGAACTTGTCGACGCCCTCGGTTTCGAGCTGCGCTGTCACCTCGTCGTAGGAGATGCCGAGGCGGTCGAGCGCGTCGAGCACGCCGTTCGCGGCGTCGTAGGAGCCGGTCACGGCATCCCCGGTGACCTCGGCGTGGTCGAACGTGGCCTCGAGGGTCTTCTCGGGCATCGTGTTGACGGTGTCGGTGACGGCGAGCTCGGTCACGTAGAGCGTGTCGGGCAGGTTCGGGTCTTTGACCCCCGTGGACGCCCAAAGCGGGCGCTGCTTGTTCGCACCGCCGGTGAGGAGCTGCGACGCCCGCTCGCTCGAGAACGACTGCTCGAAGACCTGGTAGGCGAGCTGGGCGTTCGCAACGCCCGCCTTGCTCTTGAGCGAAACGGCCTCGTCGGTGCCGATGGCCTCGAGTCGCTTATCGATCTCGGTGTCGACGCGCGACACGAAGAACGACGCGACCGAGTGGATGGTCGAGAGGTCGATGCCCTTCGACTTCGCCTTTTCGAGACCCGTGAGGTAGGAGTTGATGACCTCGCGGTAGCGCTCGAGGCTGAAGATGAGGGTCACGTTGACGCTGATGCCCTCACCGATGGTGTCGGCGATGGCCTCGAGGCCCTCGACCGTCGCGGGGATCTTGATCATCGCGTTGGGGCGCGCGACCTTGGCCCACAGTCGCTTGGCCTCCTCGAAGGTTCCGGCGGCGTCGTGGGCGAGCCCGGGCTCGACCTCGATCGACACGCGACCGTCGAAGCCCGAGGTCGAGTCGTACACCTCGCGGAAGATGTCACTCGCGGCGGCGACGTCGTCCGTGGTGATCTCGAAGACGGCGTCGGTCACGTTCGTGCCCTTCGCGGCGAGCTCGGAGATTTGCGCGTCGTAGGCCTCGCCCTTCGCGAGAGCGCTCGCGAAGATGGTCGGGTTGGTCGTGATGCCCACGACGTTCTTCTCGGCGATGAGCTTCTGCAGCCCGCCCGAGTTGATCCGTTCGCGGGAGAGGTCGTCGAGCCAGATGCTGACCCCGACCTCGGAGAGAGCTTTGGTGGGAGTGGTGTTCTCAGTCATGTCTTCTTCTCTCAGTTGCTGGTGGCCTGAGCGGCGGCCAGAGATTCTTTTGCTGCGGAGACGACGTGCTCGGTCGTCATGCCGAATTCGCGGTAGAGGGTCTCGTAGTCGGCCGAGGCACCGAAGTGCTCGATCGACACACTGCGACCGCTGTCACCGACGTACTCGCGCCAGCCGAGGGCGATCCCCGCCTCGACGGAGACGCGGGCCTTGACCGATGTCGGGAGAACCGACTCGCGGTACTCGTCTGACTGCTCCGAGAACCACTCGAGGCTCGGTGCCGAGACGACGCGAGCGCCGATTCCCTCGGCCGCGAGCGCTTCGCGGGCCTCGATGGCGAACTGCACCTCGGAGCCCGTCGCGATGAGGATGACGTCGGGGGAACCGGTTGCGGCGTCGGCCAGAACGTATGCGCCCTTGCCTGTGCCCTCGGCCGAGGCGAAAGTCTCGCCCTCGGCTGCGCCCTCGCCTCGCGGGAAGACCGGGAGGTTCTGGCGCGAGAGGACGATGCCCGCGGGTCCGCGACGACGTCCCAGAATGGCGTGCCACGCGTGAGCGGTCTCGTTGGCGTCGGCGGGTCGCACGACGTCGAGTCCGGGGATCGCGCGGAGCGACCACAGCTGCTCGACCGGCTGGTGCGTCGGTCCGTCGCCGCCGAGCGCGACGGAGTCGTGGGTCCAGACGAAGATCGACGGCGCCTGCATGAGAGCCGCGAGTCGAACCGCGGGGCGCATGTAGTCGCTGAAGATGAGGAACGTTCCGCCGAAGGGGCGGGTGTTGCCGTGGAGGACGATGCCGTTGAGGATCGCGCCCATCGCGTGCTCGCGGATTCCGAAGTGCAGCACGCGGCCGTACTCGTTTCCGGTCCACTCGCCTGTCGAGTGCTCCGCGGGAACGAAGGAGGGGGAGGCCTCGAGGGTCGTGTTGTTCGACTCGGCGAGGTCGGCCGAACCGCCCCAGAGCTCGGGGATGACCGGCCCGAGCGCGTTGAGCACCTTGCCCGATGCGGCGCGAGTCGACACGTCTTTGCCCGACTCGAAGACGGGGAGCGCGTCGACGACACCCTCGGGGAGGTCGCCGGCGAGAACGCGGTCGAGGAGGACCTTGCGCTCGGGGTTCGCCTTCGCCCACGCGTCGAACTGCTCGTTCCATTCGGCGTGAGCCGCCTGGCCACGCTCGACGGCTTTGCGCGTGTGGGCGATGACGTCGTCGTCGACCTGGAACGACTGCTCGGGGTCGAACCCGAGAACCGTCTTCACGGCCGCGAGCTCTTCGGCACCGAGCGCGGAGCCGTGGATCTTGCCGGTGTTCTGCTTCTTGGGCGACGGCCACCCGATGATGGTGCGGAGGATGATGAGCGACGGCTTCGTCGTCTCGGCCTTGGCCGCGTCGATCGCACGGTTGAGCTCCTCGACGTCTTCGACGTAGTCGCCCGTCTTCTTCCAGTCGACGACCTGCACCTGCCAGTGATAGGCCTCGTAGCGCGCTTTGACGTCTTCGGTGAAGGCGATGTTCGTGTCGTCTTCGATCGAGATCTGGTTGGAGTCGTAGATCGCGATGAGGTTGCCGAGCTGCTGGTGGCCGGCGAGCGAGGATGCCTCGCTCGTGATGCCCTCCTGCAGGTCGCCGTCGCCCGCGATCACGTAGACGTGGTGGTCGAACGGGCTCGAGCCGGTGGGAGCGTCGGGGTCGAAGAGACCGCGCTCGAAGCGGGCGGCGTAGGCGAAGCCCACGGCGGAGGCGAGGCCCTGGCCGAGCGGACCCGTCGTGATCTCGACGCCGTCGGTGTGGCCGTACTCGGGGTGACCCGGCGTCTTCGACTCGAAGGTGCGGAGCGCCTTGAGGTCGTCGAGCTCGAGACCGTAGCCGCCGAGGTAGAACTGCGTGTACTGCGTGAGCGAGCTGTGACCGACGGAGAGGATGAACCGGTCGCGGCCGATCCAGGTGCTGTCGCTCGGGTCGCGGCGCATGACCTTCTGGAACAGGAGGTAGGCGGCGGGAGCGAGGCTCATCGCGGTTCCCGGGTGGCCGTTGCCGACCTTCTCGACGGCGTCAGCCGCGAGGATTCGCGCGGTGTCTACCGCTCGGCTGTCGATGGGATCCCACTGGAGAGCTGACACGGATTGATGACCCTTCGTTCGCGGTGGGCGCGACCGCCATCGGCGCTCGCCCCCACGATGTAGAGGTGTGACTTGCCTATCGAGCACCGGTGCTTCACATCGTCGCGCGCGACGACACCACCGTGAGGGGGAGTCGGGGCGAGCTCGAGGCTGACAAGCTGCTTCCAGTATAGAGAGAGCACCCTCACAGCGCCCGGTGTTCGCCGTCAGAGCACCGGGCTTGCGCGCGCACTCGGGAAAGCGTAGGGAGGCGTCGAGGTAGACTTTGCGCTGGAGATCCACGCGTTAGAGGAGCAATGGACGTAGTCACACATCCGACGGCGACCCGCGAGCGGATCGGGTTCGCGCGCAAAGCGCGGGCATACCTCGCGCTCACGAAACCGCGCGTGATCGAGCTTCTGCTCGTGACGACAGCTCCCGTCATGGTTCTCGCCGAGGGCGGTCTGCCGAGCCTGTGGCTCGTTCTCGCGACGCTCGTGGGTGGCGCACTGAGTGCCGGCTCCGCGGGAGCGTTCAATTGCTACATCGACCGCGACATCGACCGCGTGATGGACCGCACGAAGAACCGGCCCCTCGTCACGGGGGAGGTGACCGATCGCGAGGCTCTCGTCTTCGCGTGGATCCTCGGCGTCGTCTCGATCGTGTGGCTCGCCGCGACGACGACGTGGCTCGCCGCCGCGTTCTCGGCCCTCGCGATCCTCTTCTACGTCGTCGTCTACACGATGTGGCTCAAGCGCCGCACGTCGCAGAACATCATCTGGGGCGGTATCGCCGGGTGCTTCCCGGTGCTCATCGGATGGGCGGCCGTCACGGGCTCGATCGCGTGGGCCCCCGTCATCCTCTTCTTCGTCGTGTTCCTCTGGACGCCCCCGCACTACTGGCCGCTCTCGATGAAGTACCGCACCGACTACGCGAAGGCGCACGTGCCGATGCTCGCGGTCGTGCGCGGCCGCACTCTCGTGGGCCTCCAGGTGGTGCTCTACGCGTGGGCTACCGTCGCGTGCTCGCTGCTGCTCATCCCCGTCGCGTCGATGGGGATCGTCTACACCGCTGTCGCGATCGTCGCCGGGGGATGGTTCATCCTCGAGGCCCACCGTTTGTACAGCGGGGCGATCCGCCCGGGCGACGTGCGCCCGATGCGCGTCTTCCACAGCTCGATCTCCTACCTCACGCTGCTCTTCATCGCCGTGGGTGTCGACCCTCTGCTGTCGTTCTGACTCCCGTCGGGCACCAGCCGCTCGCGGGCGCCGTGTCGGGTAGCCCGCGTCGACCGACCGCTAGTTCGTGGCGGCGACGCGGGCCTCGAGGGTCGCGATCTCGTCCTCGGATTCGGTCTCGACCTGCTGCCTCGTACTGAGGATGACGGCCGTCATCGCGCTCGCGAGCACACATGCGAGAACCATGTGGATGCCGACGAGGATCTCGGGCAGTCCGAGCCGCGCCTGGGTGATACCCACGAGGATCTGCACCGCTTCGACGGCGAGCAGCCCCACCACGAAGGGGACGACGCGCGCGAGTCGCAGTCGCACGGCTGCGACGAGCAGCACGAGGGTGAGCGCGAGGGTCGCGTATGCGGGGTAGCTGTGCAGGTGCTGCATCAGTTCGGGATCGAGGTCGTTGCGGGCCGCTCCGTGGTCTCCCGCGTGCGGACCCGACCCCGTCACGAGGATGCCGACGACGATCGTCACCGCGACCGTGACGGAGGAGACCCAGGCGGTTCGCACGAACCAGCGTGGTGCCGCGACGTAGTCGCCCCGGGCCCCGCGATAGACGCGGAAGAGCAGAACCGTCGAGAGGACGACGAGCACGGTCGAGAGAACGAAGTGGAGTCCGACGATGTAGGGGTTGAGCCCGGTGAGCACGGTGATGCCTCCGATGACGCCCTGGAACGGGATTCCGAGCCCGATGACGACCGAGAGGCGGAACAGCTCGGGGCGGTCTCGGCGCATCCGCACGACGAAGAGGAACATCACGATGGCGATCGCGATGAGAGCGAACGTGAGCAAGCGGTTGCCGAACTCGATGATGCCGTGGATGCCCATCTCCGGAGTGTTGATGAACGACTCCGGGGTGCAGCGCGGCCACGTGGGGCACCCGAGCCCTGATCCCGTGAGTCTCACGGCC
Organism: Marisediminicola sp. LYQ85; assembly: GCF_046600695.1. Classification (NCBI taxonomy): domain Bacteria; kingdom Bacillati; phylum Actinomycetota; class Actinomycetes; order Micrococcales; family Microbacteriaceae; genus Marisediminicola; species Marisediminicola sp. LYQ85. Next base: position 880,681 of record NZ_JBKIWO010000001.1, on the reverse strand, counting down.
CCGCCGGTGCCCACGATGAGGGTCTGCGCGATGAGCGTGGCCCACGCGGCGACGCGCACGCGACGATCGACCGTGCGGGGCAGCCACTCCACGAAACGAGTTCGAATCGATCGGATGTCGGCGTGCCCACTCATGTCTCTCCCGGAAAGTCGCACGGCGGGTGAGCCGATTGGCCGACGACGCTCGTGAGAGGCGATTCTACGGCGGCACAATCTGAGAGACCCCAGACGGAACCGAGGCCGGGACCGAGGCCGAGTCCTCGCTCGGTGCGCCAGGCGCCTTCACAGGCTCGACAGCCCCGCGGCCGACCGTGCACCTGTAGAATTGCCGAGTCCAGATGCATGCCCTGGATCAGGTTGCGACGCCGCACACAGTCGCACCGGGACCGCAATCACGGCGGGTCCCCGACTACTCACGCAGCACGCACCCGGAACGGGCGAGTCCTTCGGGGCAGCACAACGGAATACCACCTCGGCCACCGTGGTTGTGGTCGGTAGGAAAGAGGTAGCCATGTCAGACGTACTCATCGAACGACCCGAACTCGAGAGCCTCGGCATCTACGAGTTCGGATGGTCGGACTCCGACGTCGCCGGCGCATCCGCGAAACGGGGCATCTCCCCGGAGGTCGTCGCCGACATCTCGGCGCTCAAGAGCGAACCCGAATGGATGCTCAAGAAGCGCCTCAAAGGACTCTCGCTCTTCGCGAAGAAACCGATGCCGACGTGGGGTGCCGATCTGTCGGGCATCGACTTCGACAACATCAAGTACTTCGTGCGCTCGACCGAGAAGCAGGCGCAGACGTGGGAGGACCTCCCCGAAGACATCCGGAACACGTACGAGAAGCTCGGCATCCCGGAGGCCGAGCGCCAGCGCCTCGTCTCGGGTGTCGCCGCGCAGTACGAGTCCGAGGTCGTGTTCCACTCCATCAACGCGGAGCTCGAAGCACAGGGCGTCATCTTCATGGACACCGACACGGCGCTCAAAGAGCACCCGGAGATCTTCCAGGAGTACTTCGGAACGGTCATCCCCGAGGGGGACAACAAGTTCGCCGCCCTCAACACGGCGGTGTGGTCGGGTGGATCGTTCGTCTACGTTCCCAAGGGCGTGCACGTCGAGATCCCGCTCCAGGCGTACTTCCGCATCAACACGGAGAACATGGGCCAGTTCGAGAGAACGCTCATCATCGCCGACGAGGGATCCTACGTTCACTACATCGAGGGCTGCACGGCTCCGATCTACAAGAGCGACTCGCTGCACTCGGCCGTCGTCGAGATCATCGTCAAGAAGAACGCGCGCGTGCGCTACACGACCATCCAGAACTGGTCGAACAACGTCTACAACCTCGTGACGAAGCGCGCGATCGCCCACGAGGGCGCGACCATGGAATGGATCGACGGCAACATCGGGTCGAAGGTCACGATGAAGTACCCGTCGATCTACCTCGTGGGGGAGCGCGCCAAGGGCGAGACCCTCTCGGTCGCGTTCGCGGGCCCCGGCCAGCACCAGGACGCCGGCGCGAAGATGGTCCACATGGCGCCGTACACGCAATCGTCGATCGTCTCCAAGTCGATCGCTCGAGGCGGAGGCCGCACCGGGTACCGCGGCGAGATCCGCATCGCCGAGGGGGCCCACCACTCCGCGAACACCGTGCGGTGCGACGCTCTGCTCGTCGACACCATCTCGCGCTCGGACACCTACCCGACGACCGACATCCGCGAGGACGACGTTCAAATGGGTCACGAGGCCACGGTGTCTCGAGTGAGTGCCGAGCAACTCTTCTATCTGCAGAGCCGCGGTCTGCCCGAAGACGAAGCAATGGCTATGATCGTGCGCGGCTTCATCGAGCCGATCTCCCGCGAACTCCCCATGGAGTACGCACTCGAACTCAACAAGCTCATCGAGATGGGCATGGAGGGCAGCGTCGGATGACCGTCGCGCCCCCATCGAAAGGACGTCCCTCCTAGATGTCACTCCCTGCTACCTCCCCGACCGGCACCGCTCCGGCGGCGGATGACGCGACCCGTCCCACACCCGACGAGACACCCGTGCAGGCCGAGCGCGTGCCGCGCTCGGACGGGGGATCGAGTTACGTGCCCGTCCAGACGCGATCCGAGCGGTTCGCGTCGACCGACGTCACGCGATTCGAGACGGTGACGAGTCGCGACGTCGCGTGGAAGTTCTCGCCGCTCGACAAGCTCACGGGCCTCACCGCCGGCGTGCTCGACGCGAGCGACTGGCCCTTCGACGCCGTGGATGTCGGCTCCGATGTCGCGATCGAATGGATCGGGCGCGACGACGATCGCATCGGCTCGGCGGGCATCCCCGAGGACCGCGCGGCAGCGAACGCGTGGTCGACCTTCGGCCGTGCCCTCTCCGTGACGATCAGTGGCGAGACCCCGCAATCGGTCACCCTGACGCGCTCGGAGCTCGGCAGTGGCGCACGCGCGGCCCACACGGTCATCACGGCCCGGCCGCACAGCGTCGGAACGGTCTACTTCGAGAACACCGGATCGGCACTTCTCAGCGAGAACGTCGAGATCGTCGTCGGAGACGGCGCCGACCTCACGGTTGTGAGCGTGCAGCAGTGGGACGACGACGCGGTGCACCTCGCGAGCCACTTCGCCCGTGTCGGTCGCGACGCGCGACTGCGGCACATCGTCGTCTCTCTCGACGGCGACGTCATCCGCATCAATCCCTCCGTGCACCTCGACGCCCCCGGTGGCGACGCCGAGCTCTACGGCGCCTACTTCTCGAGCGCCGGCCAGCACATCGAGCAGCAGGTCTTCGTCGACCACGACGCCGAGAACACCCGCTCCCGCGTGACCTACAAGGGCGCACTGCAGGGAACGGGTGCGCGGTCCGTGTGGATCGGCGACGTCCTCATCCGCCGCTCGGGTGTCGCGACCGACAGCTACGAGCAGAACCGCAACCTCCTGCTCACCGACGGTGCGCGAGCGGACTCGATCCCGAACCTCGAGATCGAGACCGGAGACATCGCGGGAGCCGGACACGCGAGCGCGTCGGGACGATTCGACGACGAGCAGTTGTTCTACCTGCAGGCGCGCGGCATCAGCGAAGACATCGCGAGACGACTCGTCGTCCGCGGGTTCCTCGCCGAGGTCGTGCAGAAGATCCCGTCCCCCGAGCTCGAAGCGCGGCTCGAAGCCGCGATCGAAGCGGCCCTCGTGTCTGAGGAGGCACCCCGATCATGACCGCTGTGAAAATCTGTGACGAGGGCGACCTCGAGGTCGACGCGGCAGTGCGTGTCGTCATCGACGGCCTTCCGATCGCCGTCGTCAAAGACTCGAGCGGAACGGTGCACGCCATCGGCGACACCTGCACCCACGGCGACATCTCGCTCGCCGAGGGGTTTGTTGAGGGCGCGACCCTCGAGTGCTGGGCGCACGGCTCGAAGTTCTCACTCGAGACCGGCAAGCCCATCACCCTCCCGGCCTACGAGCCGGTCCCCGTCTATCCCGTGACCATCGAGGGCGGCGAGGTCTTCATCGACCCCGCCTCGCCCGTCAGCGCGTAACGCTCCGCGACGCGCCGACCACCCAGCCAGAAAGCGACCACCACATGTCTGTTCTCGAAATCACCGACCTGCACGTCAGCGTCGAGACCGAGCAGGGAAACAAGCAGATCCTCAAGGGGGTCGATCTCACCGTCAACGAGGGGGAGATCCACGCCATCATGGGCCCCAACGGGTCGGGCAAGTCCACGCTCGCCTACACGATCGCCGGCCACCCGAAGTATCACGTCGAGGGCGGCTCCGTGAAGCTCGACGGAACCGAGGTGCTCGACATGGCCGTCGACGAGCGCGCCCGCGCCGGCCTCTTCCTTGCGATGCAGTACCCCGTCGAGATCCCCGGCGTCACGGTCTCCAACTTCCTCAGGACGGCGAAGACCGCCCTCGACGGCGAAGCCCCGGCACTCCGCGGCTGGGTCAAGGACGTGCGCGAGTCGATGACGAACCTGCGCATGGACTCGACCTTCGCCGAGCGCAACGTCAACGAGGGGTTCTCCGGCGGTGAGAAGAAGCGCCACGAGATCCTCCAGCTCGAACTGCTCAAGCCCAAGTTCGCGATCCTCGACGAGACCGACTCGGGACTCGACGTCGACGCCCTCAAGATCGTCTCCGAGGGAGTCAACCGCGCGAAGGCCGAGAGCGGACTCGGCCTCCTGCTCATCACGCACTACACGCGCATCCTGCGCTACATCAAGCCCGACTTCGTGCACGTGTTCGTCGACGGCCGTGTCGCCGAGCAGGGCGGCCCCGAGCTCGCCGACCGCCTCGAGAACGAGGGTTACGACCGTTTCATCGCTCCGGCGGTGATCTGAGCGTGGCTGTCGCTCTCGCTCCGGCCCTCTTCGACAAGGTCGAGGAGGCGCTCAAAGACGTCATGGACCCCGAGCTCGGGATCAACATCGTCGACCTCGGGCTCATCTACGACCTCACGTGGGATGACGAGAACGACGCGCTCATCATCAGCATGACCCTCACGTCGGCCGGATGCCCGCTGACCGACGTGCTCGAGGAGCAGACCGCCGAGTCGCTCGACGGCATCGTCGACCAGTTCCGCATCAACTGGGTGTGGATGCCGCCGTGGGGCCCCGAGAAGATCACCGACGACGGTCGCGACATGATGCGCGCGCTCGGTTTCAGCATGTAGCTGCTGCGCTCTCGTCGCGGGTGTTCTCACACGGCGCGGCAGCACAACGCAGAAGGGCCCGTCGGTAGCGGCGGGCCCTTCTGCGTGCGACGACGCGCTAGCCGCGCGTGGTGTTCTCGTCGCGACGCGACAGGAGCGCCCACACCGCGGGGATCGCCGCGGCGGCGAGGGCGGACTTCACGAGACCGCCGATGATGAACGGGTAGAGCCCCGACTGCAGGGTCTGCTCGAGGGTCAATCCGAGGGATGCCGCGAGCCACGGCAGTCCGAAGGCGAACGTCACGACGGTGCCGCCGAGGAACGACAGCGCCGCACCGAGAACACGGCGGTCGCCGGCTCGTTCTGCGACCCAGCCGACGAGCGCCGCGGCGAAGACGAAGCCGATGATGTATCCGCCGGTCGGGCCCGCGACGATCGAGAGGCCAGCGGAACCGTCACTGAAGATCGGCAGACCGACGATGCCGAGCACGGCGTAGAGCACCATCGAGAGAGCACCGCGCACCGCGCCGAGGGTCGACCCGACGAGGAGCACCGCGAGGGTCTGCCCCGTGATCGGAACGGGCCAGAGCGGCACGGCGATCTGCGCGGCGACCGCGGTGACGGCAGCTCCCGTCGCGATGAGGGCGAGGTCGCCCGCGCGGCTCCGGGTGACGAGACGGTCGGCGAGGGTGAGGCGCGGCGCCCCGGAGAACGGGGTGTCGAGTGGCGCTGAAGTCATGGGAATGCTCCTCGGTCGGAATGGTCGTCGCACGCATCGATCCCGATGCCTGCGGGCCAGCGGCAGTCAACGTAGACTATAGGGCTGACCCCCTCTAATCGTGCCGCTTCGGCGCGCCCGCCAGCGCGCGGAATCCTCTAGAAGAATCGGACAAACCCTGTGCTCTCCGTACACGACCTCGAGCTCCGCGTCGGCGCGCGCACGCTCATGCAAGGCGTGTCGTTCCGCGTCGACAGCGGTGACAAGATCGGGCTCGTCGGTCGCAACGGCGCCGGCAAGACGACCCTCACCAAGGTGCTCGCGGGCGAGGGGATGCCGACCGACGGTCGCATCGACCGCAGTGGCGAGGTCGGTTACCTCCCGCAGGATCCCCGCTCGGGTAACTCCGAGGACCTCGCTCGCACGCGCATCCTCGACGCCCGTGGCCTCGGCCAGTTGCTCCTCGGGATGGAGACCGCGGCCGCAGACATGGGCAGTGCCGACTCCGCCGTGAGCGAGAAGGCCATGACGAAGTACGGCAACCTGCAGGACCGGTTCCTCGCCCTCGGCGGATACGCGGCCGAGGCGGAAGCGGCGTCGATCGCGAGCAACCTGAGCCTCCCCGATCGCATCCTCGACCAACCACTCTCGACGCTCTCCGGTGGACAGCGCCGTCGCATCGAGCTCGCGCGCATCCTCTTCTCCGGAGCGGACACGATGCTCCTCGACGAGCCGACGAACCACCTCGACGCCGATTCCGTCGTGTGGTTGCGCGACTACCTCAAGTCGTTCCAGGGCGGACTCATCGTGATCAGTCACGATATCGAGCTCGTCGAGGAGACCGTCAACAGGGTCTTCTACCTCGACGCGAATCGCACCGTTATCGACGTCTACAACATGAGCTGGAAGAACTACCTCAAGCAGCGCGCGGCCGACGAGGAGCGACGCAAGAAAGAGCGCGTCAACGTCGAGAAGAAGGCCTCGGTCTTGCAGACGCAGGCGGCCAAGTTCGGAGCGAAAGCCTCGAAAGCCGCCTCCGCTCATCAGATGGTGCGTCGCGCCGAGAAGATGCTCTCGGGCCTCGAAGAGGTGCGCGCGACCGATCGGGTCGCCAAGCTGCGGTTCCCCGAGCCGGCCGCGTGCGGCCGCACGCCGCTCATGGCCTCCAATCTGAGCAAGAGCTACGGCTCGCTCGAGATCTTCACGGCCGTCGACCTCGCGATCGACCGCGGGTCGAAGGTCGTCGTGCTCGGCTTCAACGGTGCCGGAAAGACGACGCTCCTGCGGATGCTCGCGGGCGTCGACGAACCCGACACGGGGCAGATCGAGCCCGGTCACGGATTGCGCATCGGCTACTACGCGCAAGAGCACGAGACCATCGACGTGAAGCGCAGCGTGCTCGAGAACATGGTGTCGTCGTCACCGACGATCACCGAGATGGAAGCGCGTCGCGTGCTCGGCTCGTTCCTGTTCACGGGCGACGATTCGCACAAGCCCGCGGGCGTGCTCTCGGGCGGCGAGAAGACGCGACTCGCTCTCGCGATGATCGTCGTCTCCGGAGCCAACGTGCTGCTCCTCGACGAACCGACCAACAACCTCGACCCCGCAAGCCGCGAGGAGATCCTCGACGCCCTCGCCAACTACGCGGGCGCGGTGGTGCTCGTGAGCCACGACGAGGGAGCGGTCGAAGCGCTCAACCCCGAGCGCGTGCTCATCCTGCCGGACGGCACCGAGGACTTCTGGAACCGCGACTACGCGGATCTCATCAGCCTCGCCTGATCACGCTCGGCGCGAGAGCCTGCTGCGGCGCGATCAGCGCCGATCGGCGCTCTCGAGGATGGCGTCTTCGATGTCGTCGTCGTTCGGCGCGCGCGCGGCACGGCGCTTCTCGCGCTCGGTCGCGCGATCGACCTCGTCGGGATCGTCGGCGTTGACGACGCGGTACTCCTGGCGCAGCGCCCAGCCGAGACCGATGAACCCGAGGACGGCGAAAACGAACCACTGCAGGGCGTAGGAGAGGTGGGGACCCTCATCGCGCACGGGGCGCTGGTTGACGAGCGGCGCCTCGGCGGGTTCGGGGGACTGCGTCGCGACGAGTCCGTAAGCACCCGTGTAGACGGGAGCGTCGAGTTCGTCGGCGAAATACTCGAGGTGCACGGTGCGGATCTGATTGGTTCCCTCGACGCGCTCGGTCGAGCCGAGCACGGGCTCGCCCGCCTTGAGGCGCGCGGAGACGGTGACCTCGCCGCTCGGCGGGGCGGGGATGTCGTCGGGCAGATCCTGCTCGGAGCCCGTCGGCAGCCACCCGCGGTCGACGATGAACACGCTGCCGTCGGTGAGGAGGAAAGGCGTGAGCACCTCGAACCCCGGCTGACCCGACCGCGGTCGGTTGCGCACGAGCACTTCCTCATCGGCGAGGTAGTTGCCCTCGAGAAGCACGGGAAGCCAGCGCTGATCGTCTTCGAACGAATCCAGTGAGTCGAGAGCCGAGTCGACGGGGATGGGCGAGGCGTCGTAGTTGGTGTCGATGCGGTCGATCTCGGCTCGCGCGTCGGCACGACGGGAGAACTGCCACATGCCGAGCATCGAGCACACGATCGCGAACACGATCGTGAGGGCGAGATACCCCGCCCAGCGTTTCGAGAACGCGAAACCCCACCCGCTCACACCGACTCCACCCGATCGAGGCTAACGCCGAGGGGCGTGATCTGCACGGGCATGTCGCGACCGCTCAAGTATTCGCGAAACCACTCGTCGTGCTCGGAGCACGCGAGCCATACCTTGACACGCTCGGGGCCGTGGATGCGGGGGTTACGCCAATTGACCTGCCACGCGGCGTCATTCGAGCATCCGGCGCGCGAGCAGCGCGGGGGACCCTCGTCGACACCCCCGCCGAGACCACCGATCACTCGGCTGATCCGGGCGCCGGGGGAACGGGCCGCGCCACGGGAACGATGCTGCCGGGGCGCTCGACAATTCCGGCCTGCTCGCCCCCGACGTTCGCGAGCACGACGGCGAAGTACGGGAGAACGATCGCACCGACGGCGACGACGGCGAGCCACCAGCCCGTGACGACGAAACACAGGGCGATGCAGATGAGCCGGATCCCCATGGCGATGAGGTAATTGCGCATCCGGCCGCGCCGAGCATCCGTCGGGGATTTGGGGAGCGAGGTGACCGAGGAGATCACCGTTTGCTTGGCCATGGGTTGCGTTTTCCTGTTCGGCGGAAACCTGCTGTGACCCCTCAACCCTAGGCTTAGGCTTGTGTGAGTTTGCCGGGAGAAGCCCGCACGCGAGGCAGAAGGGCCACCCTCATGACAGACACCACGACCACCGCTCAGACCACCACGGCGAAGACCGGACGCACCGTGCTCGTGACGGGCGGCAATCGCGGCATCGGCTACGCGATCGCCGAGCAGTTCGTCGCGCAGGGCCACCGTGTCGCCGTGACCTCGCGCTCGGGCGAAGGCCCGTCCGGAACCCTCACGGTGCGCGCCGAGATGACGGATGCCGCGTCGATCGATGCGGCATTCACCGAGGTCGAAGCGGCCCTCGGGCCCGTCGAGGTCGTCGTGGCCAACGCGGGGATCACCCGCGACACCCTGCTCATGCGCATGAGCGACGACGACTTCACGAGCGTCATCGACACCAACCTCACGGGAGCCTTCCGTGTCGTCAAGCGCGCGTCGAAGGGCATGCTCAAGGCGCGATTCGGTCGCATCGTTCTCGTCTCGAGCGTCGTCGGACTGCTCGGTTCGGCGGGGCAGGTGAACTACGCGGCGTCGAAGAGCGGTCTCATCGGCCTCGCTCGCTCGGTGACGCGCGAACTCGGAGCCCGAGGCATCACCGCGAACGTCGTGGCCCCCGGGTTCATCGAGACGGACATGACCGCCGAACTGCCCGAAGCGCAGCAGGCTGCGTACAAAGCGTCGATCCCCGCGGCGCGCTTCGCTTCCGCGACAGAGGTCGCCAAGGTCATCACGTGGATCTCGGGTGACGACGCCGGCTACATCTCCGGCGCGGTCATCCCCGTCGACGGTGGTCTCGGCATGGGGCACTGACCGCGCGAGGTCAGGGTCGGGGGAGACCCAGCAGGGGGAGCACTTGCGCGAGGTCGCGGACATCCATGATGACGTCGGCCTCGTCTCGCACGGGCGCCTTCGCATCGAAACCGACCGAGAGACCCGTGATCGACATCATCTCGAGGTCGTTCGCACCGTCTCCGACCGCGACGGTCTGGCGTAGCGCGACGCCGCAGTCGGACGCCCACTCCGTGACGGTGTCGGCCTTCGCGCGCGCATCGATGATGTCGCCCCTGACCCGACCGGTGAGAAAACCGTCGGCGACCTCGAGTCGGTTCGCTCTCCAGTAATCGAGTCCGAGCCTCTCGGCGAGAGTGTCGACGATCTCGTGGAACCCTCCCGAGACGACGCCCACGAAACCGCCGGCACGGTGCACGCCGGCGACGAGCTCCTCGACCCCGCGCGTGACCGTGACCCTGTCGAGCACGGCGGCGAACGCACTCTCGGGGAGCCCGGCGAGCGTCGCGACGCGCGCCTCGAGACTCGCCGCGAAATCGAGCCGACCGTTCATGGCCTCGCTCGTGATCGTCGCGACAGCGTCGAGAGCGCCGGCCTCCGCCGCGAGGAGCTCGATGACCTCGTCTTCGATGAGCGTCGAGTCGACGTCGAGAACCACGAGGAAGGGGGCCATGGGGGAGAGCTTTCGATCGGATGCGCCCCGGGAGGCACGAGCGGTCAGGAGACGTGAACGCCCTTGCCCACGACGGTGATTCCGGAGTCGGTCACGGTGAAACCGCGAGCCCGATCGGCGTCGGCATCGAGGCCGACCGACGCGCCCGCAGCCACGACGACTTCCTTGTCGAGGATAGCCCGGCGGATCTCCGCTCCGGGCCCGATGCGCACGCGATCGAAGACGATCGAATCGATGACCTTCGCGCCCCCGCCGATGGTCGCCCAGGGGCCGAGCACGCTGCGCTCGATGTGCGCTCCGGAGAGCACCGAGCCGAGCGACACGATCGAGTCGATCGTCGTGCCAAGGTTGCCGCTCGAGTCGCGCACGAACTTCGCGGGCGGGGCGTTGAGCTGCTGATTGAAGATGGGCCACTCGTTGTTGTAGAGATTGAAGATCGGGAGCGCCGAGATGAGGTCCTGGTGCGCGTCGAAGAACGAGTCGATCGTTCCGACATCGCGCCAGTAGTAGCGATCGCGATCGGTCGCGCCCGGAACCTCGTTGCGGTTGAGGTCGTAGACCGCGGCATCCCCCTGCGAGACGAACCACGGCACGATGTCGCCGCCCATGTCGTGGTTCGACGACGCGAGGTCACCGTCGCGGATGACCGCGTCCATGAGCACGTCGGCGTTGAAGATGTAGTTGCCCATCGAGGCGAGCACCTCGTCGGGGGAGTCGGCGAGGCCGACGGCATCCTTCGGCTTCTCGAGGAAGGCCTTGATGCGCGTGGGGTCGTCGGGGCTCACCTCGATGACGCCGAACTGGTCGGCGAGGGAGATCGGCTGTCGGATCGCCGCGACGGTGACACCGGCCCCCGACTCGATGTGCGCCTCGATCATCTCGGCGAAGTCCATGCGGTAGACGTGGTCGGCACCGACGACGACGACGATGTCGGGCTTCTCGTCGCGGAGGAGGTTGAGGCTCTGCAGGATCGCGTCGGCCGAGCCGGCGAACCAGCGCTTGCCGAGCCTCTGCTGGGCGGGCACAGACGCGACGTAGGAGTTCGTGAGGCCCGAGAGGCGCCAGGTCTGCGAGACGTGGCGGTCGAGGCTGTGCGACTTGTACTGCGTCAAGACGACGATCTGGCGCATCCCCGAGTTGATGAGGTTGGAGAGCGCGAAGTCGATGAGACGGTAATTGCCTCCGAACGGAACCGCGGGCTTGGCCCGGTCGGCCGTGAGGGGCATGAGCCGCTTTCCTTCGCCACCGGCGAGGACTATCCCGAAGATCTTCTTTGATGCCATTCCCCAACCCTAGATGGCCGCGGCGAGCGTGTGTACTAGCGTTCACCTCGTGAGAGTCGATCTGATCACCAGGGAATATCCACCCGAGATCTACGGCGGTGCCGGTGTGCACGTCGCAGAGCTCGTCTCCGCGCTGCGACCGAGCCGCGATGTCGTGGTGAGGTGCTTCGGCGCCCCGCGGGACGAGCCGGATGTGCACTCCTACCTCGTGCCGACCGAGCTCGCGGGCGCGAACCCCGCCCTCGCGACCCTCGGCGTCGACCTGCAGATCGCGCAAGACGTGTCGGGTGCCGACCTCGTGCACTCGCACACCTGGTACGCCAACGGTGCCGGTCATCTCGCGTCGATGCTCCACGGCATCCCTCACGTCGTCACGGCACACAGCCTCGAGCCGCTGAGGCCGTGGAAGGCCGAGCAGCTCGGCGGCGGGTACCGCGTGTCGAGCTGGATCGAGAGCACCGCGTTCCACGCCGCCGACGCGGTCATCGCGGTGAGCAACGGCATGCGCGAGGACATCTTGCGCTCCTACCCGAGGCTCGACGAATCGAAGGTCTCCGTCGTCTACAACGGCATCGACCTCGACCGCTGGCGTCCCGTCGACGATCCCGAGCTCGTGCGGTCGCTCGGCATCGACCCCGATCGACCCTCGGTCGTGTTCGTCGGTCGCATCACGCGCCAGAAGGGCCTGCCCTACCTCTTGCGCGCCGCCAAACTCCTGCCGCCCGACGTGCAGCTCATCCTGTGCGCCGGCGCTCCCGACACCCCGGAGATCCTCGCCGAGGTCGAAGCCGGTGTCGCGGAACTCGCGACCGGGCGCACGGGCGTCGTGTGGATCGACCGGATGCTGAGCCAGCACGAGCTCTCGGCCGTGCTGAGCGTCGCGACGACCTTCGTGTGCCCGTCCGTGTACGAGCCCCTCGGCATCGTCAACCTCGAGGCGATGGCGTGCGGTGCCGCCGTCGTCGGCACGGGGACCGGCGGGATCCCCGAGGTCGTCGCCGACGGCGTCACGGGGCGCATCGTGCCGATCGACCAGGAGCAGGACGGCACGGGAACACCCACCGACCCCGAGAAGTTCGTGCGCGATCTCGCGGCGACCCTCACCGAGGTCGTGAGCGACCCCGCGGCCGCGAAAGCCTACGGAACCGCCGGGCGGCAACGGGCCGAGCGCGAGTTCGGGTGGGACCGCATCGCGACCGAGACCGGCCGCATCTACGACTCGCTCGTCTAGCCGATCCCGCCCTCGCCGAGCGGGCCCCGCGGCGTGCGGAGACACGCAGGGGAGTTGGCCTAGGGTTGGAGAATGGCGCGCGTTCTGCAACTGTCCGATGTCTCCGTGGTGAGGGGTGGCAGCGCCATCCTCGATTCCCTGTCGTGGGAGGTCGACGACGACCAGCGCTGGGTGATCCTCGGGCCGAACGGTGCGGGCAAGACGACGCTCCTCCAGGTTGCCGCGGCCATGCTGCACCCCAGTTCGGGAACCGCGCTCGTGCTCGACGACACCATCGGCAAGACTGACCTCTTCGAGTTGCGCCCGCGCATCGGGTTCGCCTCGACGGCGATGGCGCGTCGCATCCCCGCCGACGAGATCGTGCTCGACGTCGTCTTGACCGCCGCCTACGCCGTCACGGGTCGCTGGACCGAGAGCTACGACGATGTCGACACCCGCCGCGCTCAGCGCGTGCTCGCCGAGTGGAAGCTCTCCGACCTCGAGTCGCGTCGCTTCGGCGACCTGAGCGACGGCGAGCAGAAGCGCGTGCAGATCGCGCGGTCGGTCATGACCGACCCCGAGCTCCTGCTGCTCGACGAGCCCGCCGCGAGCCTCGACCTCGGTGCTCGCGAGGAGCTGCTCCAGATTCTCGGGGGATACGCGAGTTCGGCCGAATCGCCCGCGATCGTCATGGTCACGCACCACGTCGAAGAGATCCCCGTCGGATTCACCCACGCCCTCGTGCTCGGCGACGGTGCCATCACGGCATCCGGGCCGCTCGGCGACGTCATCACCTCCGAGACACTCTCGTCGGCGTTCGGCCTCGATCTCGTCGTCGAGGAGCACGCGGGCCGCTTCACCGCCCGCGCCGCCTGATCGACGGAGATCGACTCGCGCTCCTCCCGGGCACCCGTCTTCTGGTAACATCGGTGGTTGGCCTATGGCCCGAAAACTTTCCACCTCCTCGCACTCACCAACCCAAGGAATGACCATGAAGTCTGACATCCACCCCACGTACTCGCCCGTCGTGTTCCGCGACCTCGCGTCGGGGGCGACGTTCCTCACGCGGTCGACTGTCGGCAGCGCGAAGACGATCGAGTGGGAAGACGGCAACACCTACCCCGTCATCGACGTCGAGATCTCCTCGGAGTCGCACCCGTTCTACACGGGCAAGCAGCGCATCATGGACTCGGCCGGCCGCGTCGAGAAGTTCAACACCCGCTACAAGGGCTTCGGTTCCTGAGCACCAGACATCTGCAGACGGGCGATCGGCGAAAGCCGGTCGCCCTTCTTGTTTGCCCGGTCGCCCCGCGTCGCCGCAGAACGAGTCAGCGCTCGGGCCAGCCCCCGTGCGAGACGAAGTCGGGGTCTTTCGTGCGCCTCATGTATTCCTGGAAGCTCGCCGCCTGATCGGAACACCACTGCGATTGCTTCGCGTGCAACTCGGCGAGATCCTCGCCGAGCTCGGCGGAGAACTTGCGCGCGATGGCCTGGGCGACCCGGCCCGCCGCGATGGCGTCCGCTGACGCGTCGTGAGCGTCGGTGAGCTCGACACCGTAGACGGATGCGGCGACCTCGAGCGTGCGCTTGCCCTTGCGATAGGTGTCCATCGCTCGATCGAGCACGAGAGGGTCGATGATCGGCGCGGGGGAGTCGAGTGGCGGCACGCCGTGCCGTGTCGCCTCCCGGTTGAGGAGCGTGAGATCGTATGGCGCGTTGTAGATCGTCACCGGCACGCGCTGAGCCAGAAGAGCTCGCAGGACCTCGACGATCTCGGCGACGACCTCAGCGGCCGGCCGCCCCTCGGCGCGTGCCCGCTCGGTCGTGATGCCGTGCACGGCGCTCGCTTGCGCGGGGATCTCGATCCCCGGGTCGGCGAGCCACTCCACGCCCGTCGCGACACCGTCGGCGTCGATCACGCCGACGTACGCCGAGACGATGCGGCTCGACTCGACATCGATTCCGGTCGTCTCGAGATCGAAGACGCCGAGCCGCTCGAACCAGGGTGCTGTCACACCCGCACCCTACGGTCGGCCACCGGCACCGGACGGCGTGCCGAGGTGCAGCCAGTAGAAGCTCTGGGTCGCGAGGGTGAGGTCGATCGTGCCGTTCTCGCTCACGGTCGGAAACTCGCCGCCGCCGAAGAGATCCCACGTGGCCGAACCCTCGAATCCCGGAACGGTGATCGACACCGACACGGGGTTGTGGGCGAAGCTGAAGACGCACAGCACGTCTTCGGGCGAGTCGCCGAACTGGGTGCCCGAGCCGCCGTAGGAGCGCACGAACGCGAGCACCGACTCGTGCGAGGTCTCGAGCACCGTGAGGGTTCCGAGGCCGAAGGTGGGGTGTGCCTTACGCACGTGGATGACGTTGCGCACCCAGTGCAGGAGCGACCGCGACTGCGCGAGCTGCGATTCGACGTTGATGAGGTTGTAGTTGTAGACGAGCGACTGCACGACCGGGAGGAAGAGCTTTCCGGGATCGGCCGTCGAGAACCCCGCGTTGCGGTCGGGGGTCCACTGCATGGGCGTGCGCGAGCTGTCGCGGTCGGGCAACCAGATGTTGTCGCCCATGCCGATCTCGTCGCCGTAGTAGAGGAACGGGCTGCCCGGGAGCGAGAACAGGAGCGCGTGAGCGAGTTCGAGCTCGGCGCGCGAGTTGTCGAGGAGAGGAGCGAGGCGCCGGCGGATGCCGATGTTCGATCGCATGCGCGGGTCGTAGGCGTACCAGCCGTACATCGCCTGGCGGTACTCCTCGGAGACCATCTCGAGGGTGAGCTCGTCGTGGTTGCGGAGGAAGACGCCCCACCCGGCGTTGTCGGGGATGTCGAGGGTCTCGGAGAGCACGCTGATCAGTTCGCCGGCGTGCTGCGAGCGCAGCGAGTAGAAGATGCGGGGCATGACGGGGAAGTCGAATGCCATGTGGCACTCCGGCTCCTCCTCGGTGCCGAAGAACGCGGCGACCTCGCGCGGCCACTGGTTGGCCTCGGCGATGAGGATGCGGCCGGGGTAGTCCCGGTCGACCATCTCGCGCAACTGCTTGATGAACTCGTGGGTCTCGGGTTCGCCCTCGCCGTTGCCACCCTCGGTCTCGAACAGGTAGGGGATGGCGTCGAGCCGCATTCCGTCGACCCCGAGGTCCATCCAGAACCGCACGGTGTCGAATACGGCCTCGCGCACACCCTCGTTCTCGAAGTTGAGGTCGGGCTGGTGCGAGAAGAACCTGTGGAAGAAGAACTGTCGACGGATGGGGTCGAACGTCCAGTTCGACTCTTCGGTGTCGACGAAGATGACGCGGATGTTCGCGTAGCCCTCGTCGGTGTCACGCCACACGTAGTAGTCGCCGAACGGGCCGTCGGGATCGGACCTCGACTGCTGGAACCAGTCGTGCTGATCGGATGTGTGGTTGAGCGGGTAGTCGATGACGATGCGCATGTTGCGCTCGTGGGCCTTCGTGACGAGGTCTTTGAACTCGTCGAGAGTTCCGAACTCGGGCAGGATCGACCGGAAATCCGACACGTCGTATCCGCCGTCGCGCAGCGGCGAGTTGTAGAACGGCGGAAGCCAGAGGGCGTCGATTCCGAGCCACTGGAGGTAGTCGAGCTTGCCGATGAGCCCCTGCAGATCACCCGCGCCGTCACCATTGCTGTCGACGAACGACCGCACCATGACCTCGTAGAAGACGGCTCGTCGATACCACTGGGGGTCGAGGGTCAGACCGGGCAGTTGGATGGGGGCGGTAAAGCTCACGTTCGTCCTCTCGACCAGACGGTCGCTATTAATGCATTCGTAACGAGTCTAGGAGGGGATCGAGCGCGATCGGACTGCCGCCGTCCCTATGCTGGACACCGATGTCACCCGAATCCCCGTACGCGCCCCTTCTCGCCTCGATTCCCCTCACCGTCAGCGAGGTCTCCGTGCTCGGAAGTCGCACGAGATATTGGGTCTACGGTCCCGCCGACGCCGAGCGGACGGTCGTCATCGTGCACGGCTACCGCGGCGAGCACCACGGGATCGAGCCGATCATCGCCAACCTCCCCGGCGTGCGCTTCGTGAGCCCCGACCTCCCCGGTTTCGGCGAGTCGACCCCGCTCACCGAGACCGACCACTCCGTCGCCGGATACTCGGCGTGGCTGGTCGCGTTCGTCGACGCTCTCGAGCTCGAGGCCGCCCCCATCGTTCTCGGGCACTCGTTCGGGTCGATCGTCGTGTCTCACGCCGTCGCGGGCGGCATGCGGCCGCTCGCGCTCATCCTCGTCAACCCCATCGCGACCTCGGGCCTCAAGGGGCCGCGCCAGTGGCTCACGGGTCTCACGGTCTTCTACTACGGCCTCGCCAAGAAGCTCCCGGCCCGGTGGGGTCGCCGATTGCTCGGCAGCTGGGTCATCGTGCAGCTCATGAGCTCGAGCATGGCCAAGACGAAAGACCGGGCGCTCCGCCGTTGGATCCACCGGGAGCACCACACCTACTTCAGCAGGTTCGCGTCGCGCGACGTCGTCGTCGAGGGCTTCGCCGCGAGCATCAGTGCCGATGTGAGCGAGTTCGCCGCGCAGATCACGGTGCCGACGCTCCTCGTCGCCGCGCGACTCGACGACATCACTCCCGTCGAGGCCCAGTACGACCTCACCGAGGCGATCGCGGGGTCGACCCTCGTCGTGCTCGACGACGTCGGACACCTCATCCACTACGAGGTGCCCGAGCTCGCGGCTTCCGCGATCACCGACTTCCTCGACACCCTCCCGGCATCGTGAAGATCCTCTTCGACTGTCGCTATACGCGCATCGGTCGGCACGACGGCATCAGCCGCTACACCGCGGGACTCGTCGAGGCGTTCTCGCGGCTGCACCCGGTGACGATGATGATCAGCGACGAACGCCAACTCGCGATGCTGCCCGACCTCCCGTGGGTCAAGATCCGCTCGGCGACGAGCCTCCTCGAACCGTGGGTGGCTCTGCAGATCAACCGGCACGACCCGGATGTCGTCTACAGCCCCATGCAGACGGTGGGGTCGGCGCACCGCAGGTTCCGCCTCATCCTCACCCTCCACGACATGGTCTTCTATCGCACGCGGAAGCCGCCCCGGGAGTTCAGTTGGATCGTGCGCACGATCTGGTGGGGGTATCACCTCACCTACGTTCCGCAGCGGATGGCGCTCAATCGCGGCGAGGCCGTCGTAACCGGTTCGTACAACTGCGAGCGCGAGATGAACGAGGTCTCGCTCACGGCGAGGCCGATCACGGTCATCCGCCCCGGTGTCGACGCCCTCGACCTCCCGCCGCGCGACCACGACGAGGCGAAGACGCTCGTCTACATGGGCACGTTCATGCCGAACAAGAACGTCGAGACACTCGTGCGCGGAATGGCCTCGCTGCCCGGATACCGCCTGCACCTCTTGAGCCGCATCGACGACGCGACGCGTGAGCGCCTCGCCGCCCTCGCGCCCCAGGGTGCCGTCGTCTTCGAGAACGGCGTCTCCGACGAGAGATACCTCGAGTTGCTGCGCTCCTCGACGGCGATGGTGTCCGCGTGCCTCGACGAGGGTTTCGGCATCCCCCTCATCGAAGCCCTCGCCGCCGCGACACCGCTCGTCGTGAGCGACATCCCCGTCTTCCGCGAGGTGGGCGGAGACGCCGCGAGCTTCTTCGAACCCCTCGACCCCGCCGCGTTCGCTCGCGCCGTGATCGAACTGGATCGCCCCGGGGTGTGGGAGGCGGCGTCGCTCCGCGCTCACGCGCACGCGGCCGACTTCTCGTGGGACGAATCGGCCGCTCGCCTCCTCGCGCTCGTCGAGACGCTGCCGGAGCGCCGCCGCGCGTGGTGGAGGCCGCGGCGTTCGCGCTCCCGCGCGCGCACGGCCACTCCCGTGGGCTAGGCGTACTGAGTCGGTACAGCTAGGCGTCGCGCGCGGCGACCGGGTTCTGCTCGACGAAGTCCTCGGCTCCGGGGTCGATCGACTCGAGCTCGAGAGGATCGTCGAACTCGAGGAGCCGCACGCCGCCACCGTCGAATCGGAAGCTATGCACCGAACCATTGGTGATGGGGATGCCGCGCAACTCGCGCACGTCGGGCTCGACGGTGTTGACGAGCGCGCGGATGACGCCTCCGTGCGTCACGACGATGATCCTCTGTCGCGGCCGACCCGCGGCCAGCGCGGTGAGCGCCGGGAGCGCCCGCGCCACGACCTGCTCGCGAGACTCCCGCCCGGGAACCGCGATCCCCGCGGGAAAACGCTCGTCGAGGGTGAGGTAGTCGAGGCCCTCGGCTTCGCCGTACGCCCGCTCGACGATCGCGTCGAGCCTCTCGGGCGAGGGAGCGCCGGCGGCCTCGGCGATGATCGTCGCCGTCTCCCACGCGCGCGACAGCGGGCTCGCGACGACGGCGTGCCACGAGCGGCGGGCGAGCAGTCGGCCCGTGCGAGCCGCTTGCGCGCGACCGGTGTCGTTGAGGGGGATGTCGGTGCTTCCCTGCACGCGACGCGCGGCGTTCCAGTCGGTCTCGCCGTGGCGCACGAGGTAGAGGTCGGTCACGAGGCGAACTCGCGCACGAGTCGCTCGAGCGACTCCGATGTTCCCCCGTCGACTTTCACGGTCGCGCGGGAATCGCCGCGCGTCTCTCCGCGATTGATGATGACGATGGGGAGCTTGCGCTTGGCCGCCTGGTCGAGCAAGCGGATGCCCGAGTTCACGACGAGCGACGACCCCGCGATGAGGAGGGCATCGGCCGCGAGCATGAGCGCCGTCGCCTCCTTGAACCTCTCTGTCGGGATGAACTCGCCGAAGAAGACGATGTCGGGTTTGAGGACACCCCCGCACACGGTGCACGTGGGCGTGACGAAGCGGTCGATCTCGTCGACGACGACATCGCCGTCGGGGCCGAGCTCGACGGCGTCGGGGGCGTCGAGCCACGTGTTCGCCTCGGCGATGCGCTGCGCGACATCCGACCGGGAGAAGCTCTGACCGCACGAGAGGCAGCGCACCCGATCCATCGTGCCGTGGAGGTCGACGACGTGTTGCGAGCCAGCCCGCACGTGCAATCCGTCGACGTTCTGGGTCATGACACCGTTGACGACCCCCGCGCTCTCGAGCCGGGCGATCGCCGTGTGCCCCGCATTGGGCCGGGCGCCGTCGAATCTCTTCCAGCCGAGGTGGCTTCCCGCCCAGTACCTCTTGCGATAGTCGGCGTCTTTGACGAACTGCTGGAACGTCATGGGGTTGCGGGGGAGCGCGCCCGCTCCGCGATAGTCGGGGATGCCCGAGTCGGTGCTGACGCCGGCGCCCGTGAGAACCGCGACGGTGCGCCCGCGCAAGGCATCGACCGCGAGGTCGAGTGCAGCGGGATCGGAGGCCGCGGGAACGCCGGGAGACGAACCGGCCGGGCCGCCGTCGAGAGCGTCGATCGTCGACATCCGTTCCTTCCGTGTGCGTCGCCGGCGTCGGGCGATTCGCCTCGAGCACCGGTGTGCCTACAGGATAGACACTCGAAGCTCAACACGAGGCGAGCCGCGGATGTTCCTCGCCGAGGACGCATCACGGGGTCGAGCTGCAGAGGAACCCATGCGCGAGGTCAGGATCACGACGATCGACGAGCCGGGTCTCGAGGACTTCGCGGGACTCACGGATGTCGCGCTGCGGCGCGTCACCGAGCCCGAGGGCGGGCTCTACATCGCGGAGTCACTCAAAGTCATCACGCGCGCCCTCGCGGCCGGACACCGCCCGAAGTCGATCCTCGTGATCGAGAAGTGGCTCGACGGACTGCGTCCGCTCCTCGCCGACCACGACATCCCGGTCTACGTCGGCGAGCCCGACGTGCTCGAATCCCTCACCGGATTCAACCTGCATCGCGGCGCCCTCGCGTCGATGCACCGTCCCCCGCTCGTGAGCCCCGAGTCCCTCCTCACGACAGCCCGGCGCGTCGTCGTTCTCGAGGACATCGTCGACCACACCAATGTCGGAGCGATCTTCCGCTCGGTCGCGGGCCTCGGGGCCGACGCCGTGCTCGTCTCCCGCCGGTGCGCCGACCCGCTCTACCGACGGAGCGTGCGCGTGAGCATGGGCACCGTCTTGCAAGTGCCGTGGGCGCGCCTTCCCGAGTGGCCTCGCGCGGGGGAGATCCTGCATGACGCGGGGTTCCACCTCGCGGCTCTCGCCCTCGACGATCGCGCCGTCGACCTCGCCGATTTCGCTGCCGCCGTGCCCGACCGCGTGGCCCTCATGATGGGTGCCGAGGGCAGCGGACTGAGCCGCGAGGCTCTCGCCGCCTCCGACAGCGTCGTGACGATCCCCATGGGCAACGGGGTCGACTCCCTCAACGTCGCCGCGACGAGCGCCGTCGTTCTCTGGGCTCTGCGCGAGCGCTGACCCCGCACCGCGACGCTCAACCAGCGCCGCGACGCTCAACCGACGGGCCCCGTCGTCATCCGCTCGCTCAGTCGAGCCCACACGCGCAGCTCGTCGGCCTCCCGCGCGGCGACGTCGAGAGAGCCCGCGTGGACGTACCACGTGACCGCGAGCGCGGATCGCACGGCCGCCCACCGCGTCGCGCGCACGGGGTCGCACCCGGCCGTGCGCGCCGCGACGCCGACGGCCTCGCCGAGACTGCTCACGGGGTCGGGGCCGCCGAACGGGGTGCCGAGCTGCACGACGAGCGGCCAGAGATCGAACGCCGGGTCGCCGATCATCGGTTTCGGGTCGATCGCGACCCAGCCGTCGCGCGAGCGCAGGATGTTTCCGGGGTTGAAGTCTCCGTGCACGAACGCCGAGCTCATCCCCGACCGCACGAGAGCGTCGACGTCGGAGAGAGCGGAGGGTACGAGGTCGAGAGCGCCGACCGACTGGAGCACGTCACGCTGCGCATCGACTCGAGACCGCGCGACGCGACGCTGCGCCGTCACGACATCGGCGAGCAGGGGGATGCCCGCGACGGGCCGGGTCGCCGAGAGTCGGGAGAGCAGTTCGGCGCCCGCCACGAGCGCCGCCCTCGGAGCGAGCGCCTCATCGAGAAGCGACTGCCCGGGGTCGACGCGCTCGAGCAACATCGACCACGTCCACGCATCCTGGGCGAGCACGGCGGGCGCGCAATCGCGCGGCAGGGCGTCGAGAGCGACGGCCTCGGCGATCGCCTCCTCGTGCGGATACCCCACCTTGAGCACGGCGGGGGAGCCGTCGGGGCGCACGACATCGAGCACGGTCGCCGAGATGCCGCCGGAGTGCGCGTCACCGACCGTGAGCCCCCAGCGGTGCACCATCGTCGCGACGATGTCGACGACTTCGGCGTCCCACGTCGACCGCTCGGGGAATGAGGCGATCCCTGCAGCTTCGAACAACCGGGCGGTGCGCATCGATCAAGCCTAGGCAGGTCGGCGAGGGCCCGGACGACACGATTCGATCGACCCGCGACCGAACAAGTACGATGAGCGGGTGGCGACGAAACCCGGCTCGATGCGTCGCCGGATAGCTCTCTCCGTGACGATCGCCGCCCTCGTCGCCGTCGCGACGGTGGGTGCCTACGTGCCACTGGCCCTCACCGCGCCGCTCGACTCCGCGACGTCGTCGACCGCGGAGTGGTCGCCCCCCGTCGCCCCTGAGACCGATCTCGATTGGCCGTCGTACGGGTCCGGCGCAATCGGTGCCGCCGGCTACGGCGCCGACCTCGCCGTCCACGGCGATCAGGGCTCGCGGCCCATGGCGAGCATCTCGAAGATCGTCACGGCGCTCGTCGTGCTCGACGAGGCGCCCCTCGGCCCCGACGAGTCCGGTCCGGTCATCGAGTTCACCGACGAGGACCTCGAGATCTATCTCGATTTCGTGCGCCAGAACGGCAGTGTCGAACCCGTCGCGCCGGGCAGCAGACTCACCCAGCGCGAAGTGCTCGAGCTCGTCGTCGTCCCCTCGGCCAACAACTACGCGGTCTCCCTCACGAACTGGGTCTTCGGCTCGCAAGAGGCCTACGTCGACGCGGCCGCCGAGTGGCTCGACGAGAACGGTCTCGATTCGACCCGGCTCGTCGAACCGACCGGTATCTCTCCTCGGAACGTCTCGTCGGCCACCGACCTCGTGAGAATCGGGATGCTCGCGCTCGACACCCCCGTTCTCGCGGAGATCGTGTCGACCCCCGTCATCTCCGTTCCGGGATTCGGGCCGATCGAGTCGACCAACCTCCTCCTCGGCGGCAACGACGGCGTCGACGGCATCAAGACCGGCAACACCGAGGAGGCCGGGTCGTGCCTCCTGTTCTCGACCGACGTCGAGGTCGGCGGCGAGAGCATCACCGTCGTCGGAGTGGTGTTGGGCGGGGAGACCCGCGAGAGCCTCGCCGCCGCCGTCGACGGTCTCCTCGACGATGTCCGGGCCGGCTTCACCGAACTCGTGGTCGTCGACGAGGGTCAGGTGTTCGCCTCCTTCGAGACCGAGTGGGGTGATAGCGCGCAGGCTGTCGCGAGCGAGCGGGTCGCCGACATCGTCTGGTCTTCTCCTCCCGTGACGACCGACGTCGTCGTCGACGACGTCGTGACGGCGACCGCGGGCGAGACCGTCGGGTCGGTGACGGTCGTCGTCGACGGCGTCGAGCAGACCGTTCCGCTCACCCTCGACGCCCCCCTCGAGGCACCGAGCATCGAGTGGCGATTGAGCAATCCCCGACGACTCATGCCCTGAGCGGCACTATGTAACCACGCCGGAATATCTCCACGTTCCGTCCAGACGAGGGTCTTATGGTCGTGTCATCCGTGAGAGCACCCGCTCACCATTTCGACTGAGAAGTCACTAGCCAGATCGAGGACCGCATGAGCGCCACCGCGACCGCGACGCCCGTCGTCACATTCACCAAGACGAAGCCGGGCGGCAACCAGAAGAACCCGACGACCGAGTATTCGGCTCTCTTGCGCACTGTGCGGGCCGAGGGACTGCTCGAGCGACGCACGGGCTTCTACGCCCTCATGTTCTCCCTCGTCACCGTCGCTCTCGGCGGGCTCATCACGGGGTTCGTTCTCCTCGGCGACAGCTGGTTCCAGTTGCTCATCGCCGCGGGCCTCGGCATCGTGCTCACGCAGTACGCCTTCCTCGCCCACGAAGCCTCGCACCGCCAGGTGTTCGAGTCGGGCAAGGCCAACGACATCGCCGGTCGAGTGATCGCCAACCTCTTCGTCGGCATCAGCTACTCGTGGTGGATGACCAAGCACAGCCGTCATCACGCCAACCCCAACGTCGTGAGCAAAGACCCCGACATCAACCCCGACTTCATCTCGTTCCTCCCCGAGGACGCCGCCAAGACGCGCGGCCTCTACGCGTGGATGACCAAGCGCCAGGGATACCTCTTCTTCCCCGCCCTCCTGCTCGAGGGGCTCAACCTCCACGTGCTCGGCCTGCGCACGGTCTTCGGCCGCGGCAAGGTCGACAAGCGCGGCGTCGAGATCACGATGCTCGTGACGCGACTCGGTGCCTACCTCGCCGTGCTGTTCCTCGTGCTGCCCGTCGGCCTCGCCTTCGCCTTCCTCGGTGTGCAGCTCGGCATCTTCGGTCTCTACATGGGAGCCTCGTTCGCCCCCAACCACAAGGGCATGCCCGTGCTGCCCAAAGACTCCAAGGTCGACTTCCTCCGCCGCCAGGTGCTCACGTCGCGCAACATCACGGGCGGCGTCGCCATGGACACGTTCATGGGCGGGCTCAACTACCAGATCGAGCACCACCTCTTTCCGAACATGCCGAGGCCGCACCTCAAGCGAGCGCAGCAGATCGCGAAGGAATACTGCGACACCCACAACATCGCCTACACCGAGACGACGCTCATGCAGTCCTACGGCATCGTCATCCAGTACCTCAACCGCGTGGGGCTCTCCGCGGGCGGCGACCCCTTCGACTGCCCCGCGGCATCCGCCTACGGGCGCTGATCGCGCAGTGCCCTGACGCGTCGGGTCACTCGGTCGACGACGGCTCGCGCATGCTCGCCGCCGTCGGCCGCTTCGCGTTGATGAAGTCACCCGACGACTGGTGCCGGATGCGGCGCAAGACCCACGGCATGAGGTACTCCCTCGCCCACGAGACATCGTCGTATCGGGCTTGACGCCACGGCCGGGGCGGGAGCGGCTCGGGCGCGAAGGGCTCGAGTTCGTTCTCGACGCCGAGGGTGTCGAGCACCATCCTGGCCACGGTGTTGTGTCCGACGGCGGAGAAGTGCAACCGGTCGGGTGCCCACATGCGGGAGTCCTTGAGTTGACGCAGCGCCCACATGTCGGCGACGACGACGTCGTGCCTGAGGGCGATCGCCCGGAGGTTCTCGTTGAAGATCGCGACCTTTCCCCGGGAGCGGTTGAGCACGGGGGTCATGCCGATGTCGGGCCCCGTGAAGATGACGACCGTCGCTCCGTCGACGCGCAAGCGCTCGACGGCGGACTCGAGCCTGGCCGCGACGACGTCGGGGTCGGTGTTGGGCCGGATGATGTCGTTTCCCCCGCCCGACATCGTGATGAGGTCGGGGCGCAACGCGAGGGCCGCGTCGATCTGCTCGTCCATGATCTGCTTGAGCAGCCGGCCGCGGATGGCGAGGTTCGCATAGGCGAGGTCGTCGGTCTTGGTCGCGAGAACCTCGGCCACCCGGTCGGCCCAGCCGCGGTTGCCTCCGGGAGAACGGGGCTCGGGATCACCGAGTCCCTCGGTGAACGAGTCGCCGATCGCGACGTAGCGCGACCAGGGGTGCTGCTGAGTCATGACCCCAGAGTGCCGCACGCGGCCAGCAGATTCAAAGTACAGTCGGAGCCCATCAGGCGGCTCTCTCCAGCTCTCGCACAGGTCGGCTGCTTACGTCAACCCTCCGCGGGATGAAACTGCCTGTGCGAGAATTTCTAGCTGCGCCGGTAATCCGGCGCCGCAACTCGATCGACTGGGAGGTCGTCATGGGAATCATCGGATGGATTGTACTCGGACTGTTGGCTGGAGCCATTGCTAAGGCAATTCTGCCCGGACGCCAGGGCGGCGGATGGATCATCACGCTTGTACTCGGCGTCGTCGGAGCGCTCCTCGGTGGATTCATCGGTAGCGCGCTCTTCGACATCGGACTCGAGGACTTCTTCTCGATCCAGACCTGGATCGTCGCGATCCTCGGTTCGCTCCTCGTTCTCGTCATCTACGGTTTCATCACCGGACGCAGCCGCAAGGCGTAACGAGCACCACAGCACCACAGCTTTCGAACTCCTCGCCCCCAGGGCGGGGAGTTCGTTCGTTAACACTCCGGTCTGGTCCAGAGCGACGGCCGATGTCGGTGTGCTCCGGTAAAGTCGACTCGAGTGAGCACCCCCTCGACCTTCGGCACCTCGGCAGCAGAACACCTGTCGCCGGCGTTTCCCGAACGGGCGGCGCGAGGCACCGCCGAGCGGCTGCGGGCCTGGCAGGCCGAGGCTCTCGACCTTTACTTCGAGAAAGAACCGCGCGACTTCCTTGCGGCCGCGACACCCGGGGCAGGCAAGACCACGTTCGCGCTGAGGCTCGCCGCCGAACTCCTCGCCCGCCGCGCCATCGACCGCATCACGGTCGTCGCGCCGACCGAGCACCTCAAACGCCAGTGGGCCGAAGCCGCCCACCGCGCGAGCATCCGCCTCAATCCGGCGTTCCGCAACAACCACGGAACCGGGGGGCGGCAGTATCACGGGGTCGTCGTGACCTACGCGCAAGTGGCGATGGCCCCCGCGCTGCACCGCTCGCTCACCGAAGACCGCCGCACCCTCGTGATCCTCGACGAGGTGCACCACGGCGGCGACGCCCTGAGCTGGGGCGACGCCATCCGCGAGGCGTTCGAACCCGCGACGAGACGACTCTCGCTCACGGGCACGCCCTTCAGATCGGACACCGCACCGATCCCGTTCGTGACCTACTTTCCCGACGAGCACGGCATCCGCATCTCGCAGACCGACTACAACTACGGATACCGCCGTGCCCTCGAAGACGGCGTCGTGCGCCCAGTGATCTTCATGGCCTACGCCGGGAGCATGAAGTGGCGCACCAAGATGGGCGACGAGATGGAGGCGCGCCTCGGCGAGGGCGACACGAAAGACGTCACCGCGCAGGCCTGGCGAACGGCCCTGAACCCCGACGGCGACTGGATTCCCGCGGTGCTGCGCGCCGCCGACCTGCGGTTGAGCGAAGTGCGCCACGCCGTGCCCGACGCGGGCGGACTCGTGATCGCGACCGACCACTTCGCCGCCAAAGCCTACGCGCGCGTGCTCACCGAGATCACGGGCGAGAAACCCACCGTCGTGCTCTCCGACGAGAAAGAGGCGAGTGACCGCATCGACACCTTCTCTCACGACACGAGCCGGTGGATGGTCGCCGTGCGCATGGTGTCGGAGGGCGTCGACGTGCCGCGGCTCGCCGTGGGGGTGTACGCGACATCCGCCTCGACACCGCTGTTCTTCGCGCAAGCCATCGGACGCTTCGTGCGCACGCGGCGCCGAGGCGAGACGGCGAGCATCTTCGTGCCGAGCGTCAAGCCGCTGCTCGCCCTCGCGACGGCTCTCGAGCTCGAACGGGATCACGCCCTCGACAAGCGCAGCGACGATGACGGTCTCGACGACTCGCTGCTCGAATCCGCCGAACGCGAGGAGAAGGCATCTTCGGAGCTCCTCGACGAGTTCACGTGGGAGGCCATCGCGTCGACGGCGACCTTCGACAAGGTCATGTTCGACGGTGAGGAGTACGGCTCCCTCGCCGAACCCGGGAGCCCCGAGGAGTTCGACTTCATCGGGATTCCTGGGCTACTCGAACCCGAGCAGGTGAGCGACCTGCTCAAGCAGCGGCAGGCGAGGCAGTCGCGGCGGTCGTCGGACCGTGACCGCCGTCGGGAGGACGCGGGCGAGCCCGCCCCCGAGCCGCCCGCGGCGCTCTACCGGACCCTCGCCGAGCAGCGCAAACTGCTCAACAGCCTCGTGGGGCTGCGCGCCAAGCGCACGGGGGAGCCGCACGGACTCATCCACGCGGAGTTGCGGCGCATGTGCGGAGGGCCCGCGGTGTCGAGCGCGACCGTCGCCCAGTTGCAGTCGCGCATCGACCTGCTGCGCAAGAACGCGGCGCGCGGGCGCTGACGGGCTGCGGGCGGCCGCGGGGATGCAGGAATTTCTGTCGAGCCCGCACCTTTCGCAGGAGGTTTCTCTGCTGCGGAGGGGGGAACTCCTGCTTTCTCATCGAGGCTCCCCGTCGATTCAGCACCGCCAGGACCTCCGATTCCCGGTCGAACGGTCAGCGGAAGTCGCGGGAGACGTTCTTCGCCGCGAGCGGCAGCACGTCGAATCCGTCGGCGACGATGTTGACGACCCCCTCGGCCGAGCGCTCGAGCATCCCGCGCACGATCATCGCGGGGGCCTCCCTCGCGATGCGGCGGTAGCGGTTCCACACGCCGACGCTGCAGATGACGTTGACGAGCCCCGTCTCGTCTTCGAGGTTGACGAACGTGATGCCGCTCGCGGTCGCGGGGCGCTGCCGGTGGGTCACGACGCCCGCGACCTCGACGCGCCTGCCCGACTCGGCGACCTTGAGCTCGGCCGACGACAGCACACCGCGCGCGGCGAGGGCCGCGCGCACGTGACGCACGGGGTGGTCGTCTGGTGAGATGCCCGTGGCCCACAGGTCGGAGATGAGGGTCTCGGCCTCCGACGGCAGGCTGAAGAGCGGAGGCTGCACCGAGACGTGGCTCCCGGGGAGAAACTCTTCGCGGTTCTGGGCGGCGTCGCCCGCCGCCCACAGGGCCTCGCGCTGACTGAGCCCGAACGCGTCGAACGCGCCCGCCGCCGCGAGCGACTCGAGCTGGGCCGTGTCGAGCCCCACCCGGCGCACGAGGTCGGGCATTCCGGCGAAGTCCCCGTGCTCCTCGCGGTCGGCGACGATGCGCTTCGCGAGCTTCGCCCCGATGCCGCGGATGTCGGCGAGCCCGAGCCGCACCGCGAGGGCGCCGTCGCGCCGGTGGTCGTCGCAGTCGAAGTGCGCGGAGCGGTCGAACTCGGGCACGGGGGGCTGCTCGAAACTGAGACACGCGACCGAACCCGTCGCCGCACTGAGGCCGGTCGTCGGGGTCAGAGGCTCGAGCACGGCATCCGCATCGGACCTGAGGATGTCTGGCCGCAGCACCTGCACGCCGTGGCGACGGGCGTCGGCCGCGAGTGTCGCCCCCGAGTAGAAGCCCATGGGCTGCGCGCGCAAGAGGGCAGCGAGGAACGCCGCGGGGTAGTGCAACCGCAACCACGCGCTCGCGTAGACGAGCAGGCCGAAACTGAGCGAGTGGCTCTCGGCGAACCCGAAGTTGGCGAAGGCCTTGATCTTGCCGTAGATGTCGTCGGCGACCTCGTTCGTGATGCCGTTCTCGGCCATGCCCGCGTAGAGCTTCTCGCGCAGCGACTCGATGCGTTCGATGCCGCGCTTCGAGCCCATGGCGCGTCGCAAGAGGTCGGCGTCTTCTCCCGTGCACCCGCCGACCGCCATCGCCACTTGCATGAGCTGCTCCTGGAACACCGGCACCCCGAGCGTGCGCTCGAGGGGCTCCTTGAGCTTGGGGTGGAGATAGGTGATCGGCTCCTCGCCGAGTTTGCGCCTCACGAACGGATGCACGGCGCCGCCCTGGATGGGGCCGGGCCTCACCATCGCGATCTGCACGACGAGGTCGTAGAACTTGCGCGGTTGCAAGCGGGGGAGGAGCCCCATCTGCGCGCGGCTCTCGACCTGGAAGACCCCCACCGAGTCGGCGCGGCACAACTGGTCGTAGACCCCGGGCTCCTCGCGCGGGAGCGTCGCGAGGGTCCACGTCTCGCCGAGGTGCTGCTCGACGAGATCGAAGGTGTACTGCAGCCCCGCGAGCATCCCGAGTCCGAGGAGGTCGAACTTGACGAGGCCCATCCACGCGCAGTCGTCTTTGTCCCACTGCAGCACGGTGCGCTTCTCCATGCGCGCGTGCTCGATCGGCACGACGTCGCCGACCGGGCGGTCGGTGAGCACCATGCCTCCCGAGTGGATGCCGAGGTGCCGCGGAAAAGTGAGCACCTCTTGCGCGAGACCGACGACGGCGTCGGGGATGTCGTGGTCGTCGCTCGAGACGACCCCGCCCCAGCGCTCCACTTGCTTCGACCAGGCATCCTGCTGACCCGGCGAGTGACCGAGCGCCTTGGCCATGTCGCGCACCGCGAACTTGGGGCGGTAGGTGATGACGTTCGCGACCTGGGCGGCATTGTGCCTGCCGTATTTGTCGAAGACGTACTGGATGACCTCCTCGCGACGGTCGGAGTCGAAGTCGACGTCGATGTCGGGCTCCTCATCGCGCATGCTCGAGAGGAACCTCTCGAACGGGAGCTTGTAGAAGATCGAGTCGACCGCCGTGATGCCGAGAACGAAGCACACCGCCGAGTTGGCAGCCGACCCTCGCCCCTGGCACAGGATGCCCTGGCTCTTCGCGAAGGCGACGATGTCGTGAACGATGAGGAAGTAGCCGGGGAAGTCCTTCTTCTCGATCACATCGAGTTCGCGGCCGATGCGATCGCGGTCGACGTCGCGCAGCACCGGATACCGTTCTGCCGCACCCTGCCAGACGAGCTCGCGCAGCCACGACATGGGGGTGTGTCCGTCGGGCACCGCTTGTTTCGGAAGGCCCGGCCTCGCGCTCTTGAGCTGGAACGCGAGGTCGTCGGCGAGGGTCACGGTGCGCTCGACGGCCCCGGGGTAGCGCGCGAAACGCTGCTGCATCTCGGCGCCCGAGCGCAAGTGGGCGGCGCCGGCGGGCTGCAGCCAGCCGTCCATCTCGTCGAGGCTGCGCCTGGCCCGCACCGCCGAGAGCGCCGACTGCAAGCGGTGGCGGTCGGGGGTCGCGTAGTGCGCGTTGCTCGTGGCGACGACGGCGAGATCGCGGTCTCGAGCGAGAGCGAACAGGGCGTCGTTGTGGGTGGAGTCGAGAGGATGCCCGTGGTCGACGAGCTCGACGAAGACGTTGTCCCTGCCGAACAACCTCACAAGTTCGTCGAGTTCGGCCCCCGCCGCCTCGAGCGAGTCGTCGACGAGAGCGCGCCGCACCCTGCCCTTGCGGCACCCCGTGAGCACGACCCAGTGCCCGTCGGCCCGCTTCGCGAGGTCGTCGAGGTCGTAGACGGGGCGCCCCTTCTCGCCCCCCGCGAGCTGGGCCGAGGTGATCGCTGACGCGAGCCGGTGGTAGCCCTCCTCGCGCCGCGCGAGCACGAGGAGGTGGGTGCCCTCCGGTTCGGCGACCCCGAGTTGCGGGCTCGAGAGGTCGAGCGAGAGCTCAGCGCCGAACACCGTCTTGATGTCGGGGTAGCTCTCCGCCGCCTCCGCCATGCGCACGATCCCGTAGAGACCGTCGTGGTCGGTGAGAGCGAGGGCGTGCAAGCCGAGCCTCTGGGCCTCTTCGAGAAGCGCCTCGGGGGAGGACGCGCCGTCGAGGAAACTGAAGTTCGAGTGCACGTGGAGTTCGGCGTAGGGCACCGTCGCGGGGCTCGCGCCGCCGGCATCCGCTCCGCCGCCGGTCTGGCCCGCGGCCTTCTGGCCGTTCTGGCCCGGGGCGACGTAGGGCTGCCGCTTCGCCGACCACGCCGGGCTGTCTCCGCCGTCGGCACCCTCGGGAGCCGAGCCCGGGCGCCGGGTGTCGGAGAGCGCGCGCTCGAACTCCGACCACGTGATGGGCGGGTTGCTCCAGCCCATCAGTCGCGCCGCTCGGGGTCGTCGGGTGCCGCAGCCTCAGCGGGTTCGACAGATTCAGCGGGCTCGACGGGTTCAGCGGCCTCGAGCCTCTCCTCGGCGAGGAGCAGCGCGAGACCGTGCTCGTAGCAGCCCATCAGTCGTACCGGGCTTCCGCCCACCAGCGGTCGCCCTCGTTGATGAGCAACCACGCGAGCCCGGTGTCGTCGACCATCTGAAAACGGTTGCTCCGCACGGGGCTCTCGGCCGCCCACCAGCGCTGCTCGACCGGCCACGGCCCCGCCCACGCGGTGATCGGGCGGAACTCGCCACCCGTCGAGAACCCGCTCGGTGCGGCCGAGATGGCCCCGCGGTCGTCGACCGTCACGATCACCTGGTCGCTCGACACGACCGACACCGGTTGGCGCACCTCGAACACGGTCGACGGCGCGGGGGTCGGCAGGCTGCCGGGCCAGGGCTGCGTGGCGTCGAGGGCGGATGCCGGGCGGTCGCCCCACGCCACGAGGTTCTGCCGGTCGGCAGGCGTGCGCCCGCCGCCGATCACCGCCGTGAGAACGCCGCCGTGGCCGAGCATGCTCTGCACCCTCGAGAGACCGTGATGGATGCGTTCATCCGCCGCCGTGCCCCACAGCCCCTGCTCGTGACCTCCGATCGCATCGACGCTCTCGGGCACGACACGCACGTAGCAGATGGGGGAGCTGAGGCCCGTCTCGCTTCCGCCGCCCTGCAGTTGCCAGCGGATGCGGTCGATGACGTCGGAGGCCGTGAACGAGCGGGGGTGCGCCCACGTGCGCTCGGAGGTCTCACCCGCCTCGCTGTCGATCTCGACCCTGATGCTCGTGCACACGAGCTTCGCTGCCGTGATCTCGGCGATGAACCGGTCGGCCGACGCCCGGAACCCGAACGCCACCTGGTCGATGCGGTCGAGCGGGGGCTCGAACTCGATGACACTGTCGAGTTCGCGCGGGGGAGTGCGCGGAATCACCCTCCGACTGTCGAGGCCGCCCGCGAGAGCGTGCACGTGGGCACCGTCGGCGCCGAAGCGATTCTCGACGTCGAGAGGGTCGAGTGCCGCGAACTCGCCGAGGGTGCGCACACCGAGCCTCTGCAGAAGGGTCACGAGCTGCGGTCGCTCGAGCACCGTCACGGGAAGGGGCGCGAGGAAGTCGCCGGACTCGCCCCGGGGCACGACCCTGATGCGGGGGCGCGTCGTGCTGCGCGCAGCACGCTCGGCCGTGAACGGGCCGTCGGCGATGCCCACGCGCGCATCCGTGATGCCGAGGGAGTCGAGGGTGTCGAGCAACCACAGTGCGGCCTCGTCGTCGCTGCCGTAGAACGCGCTCGGTCCGCGCGACGTGATGGCGCACGTGCCGGGACGCAGCAGTTGCGCCCCCGGCATGACCTCCTCGATCGCCGCGAGAACCGGTTCGAACGAGCGGATGTCGACCGCCTGCTCGTATGGCGCCACCGCGAGTTCGGGGCAGCGGCTCTGCGCCTCGCGCACGCGCATCCCGCGCGAAACCCCCTCGCGCCGGGCGGCGGCCGAGCACGCGAAGACGCGCCCCTTCTCGATGAGGGCGAGCGGGGCATCCGCCGAGAGGGTCGACGTGCGGGTGACCGCCGTGATCGGCCAGTCGGGGCACCACAGCACGATCGTGCGCGTGACGGGGGCGGAGAGTCGGGTCGCCATCATCCGGCCAATTCTGCGAGGTGGTGCACGGGAGCGGGCTCGAGAGCCGAGGCCGGGTGCTGGGGGGCCGTGTGCTGGGGGAGGCGCTCGGGCCCGCCCGTCTCGGCTCGACTGATGGACGAGCCGCGGTCGGGCAGCCACAGCCGCGCGCTGCGGGGTCTCGCGCCCGCGCGCGTGCTCACCGTGACGGTGACCTCGCGCGCGGCGAGGTGGCCGGATCCGTCGCCGATGCCGCTCCAGCGGCTGTGCGAGAGGCTCAGCATCGCGTCGGTCTGCGGCCACGATCCGAGCACGATGAGGGTCGCGCCGCGCTGCCGCAACCGGGCGGCGAGCCGCGCGACGTTCGAGTCGGTGGCGCGGCGGGGCGGACGCGTGACCACGACCGTGAGCACGTCGGCGATCGCGGCGGTCACAGCGAGCCACTGGTCGCCGGGGTGCGGCACGAGCACGAGCCTCTCGAGGTCGACACCGTAGTGCGACGCGGCCTCGACGCCGAACTCGGGAACCCCCACGACACCGCACCACGAGCCTGCAGCCGACGGGCCGGCGAGGAGCGCCATGAGCAGGGTCGCCGACGACGCGACCGAGTAGGCGGCGCCCTGCTGGAGCCCTCCGCCGGGGAGGAGCGATGCGATCGCCGGATGTGTGGGGAGGCTGCGGGTGTCGAGCTTCGTGCCCTGCATCTGTCGGATGCGCGCCTGCAGGTCGCGCACGGTCTCGACGGGGGAGTCGGTCGCGGGCGTCGGTGTCGCGGGGGCAGGTGCGGCGGGTGCGGCGGGTGCGGCTGCTGCTGTTGCGAGTTCGCGCGCGGTGATGATGGTCGCGGCGGCTGATGCGGAGGCGACGCTGCGATTGCGGCCTCTGCTCTGCGCGAACTGTGTGGCCTCCAGCTGCCGGGCTGTGAGCTGCTTGGCTTTGAGCTGCTGGGCTGTGAGCTGCTGGGCTTTGAGCTGCTGGGCTTTGAGCTGCTGGGCTTTGAGCTGCTGGGCTTTGAGCTGCCGGGCTTTGAGCTGCCTGGCCTCGAGCTGCTTGGCTTGCGCCGCGGCGTAGTCGACGTCGTCGAAGCCGTGGTCGAAGGCATCCGCGTAGGCGTCGTCGCTCTCGACGTCGTCGTACGACGAGAGAGCGGCACCGGAAAGCATGTCTCCATGTTCGAACATACGTTCGAACATGTCAATTGCCACCGACATTGCTGCGGCGTGTCGCAAAAACGCTCGGCACACGCACGGCTGAGCCCTCGCGCGGTCGCGAATGGTTGCTCTCAGCGCGCCTTCGAGCAGAATGCGACCGCGATGCGGGCCCGCCTCAGTCGAGCACGAACTCCGCGACGAAGTCGCCCTCGAGAACGATCGTGAGCGGTAGAGCGGATGCCTCGCTCGGCACCCTTAACTCGTGGGTCGTCGGCGCGAGGTCGTCGGTGCACGGGGCGAGAGGGTCGCTCCCGAGGGTCACCGTCACGAGGTGTGGCGCCGTCGTCTCGATCGAGGTGGGCGAGGCAGGGCAACTCGAGCTGTCGAAGACGGTGATCGAGAACGACGCCGCGCGATCGACCCACTGAACGATCGGCTCACCGGTGAACACGCCGTCGTCGAGGCCCGCGCTCCCGCCGTCGGGATGCCCCGGGTAGCTGTCGTAGACGACGCTCGAGGGAGAGTCGAGCGGTTCGGTTCCTGGCGCACCGCCGGGTTCGGCGGCGGGACCGGCGGCGGGCTCGGCGGCGCAGCCGGAGAGTAGCGCGGCACCGATCGTCGCCGCGGCGATGGTCGACAGCATCCGTCTCGAGTTCATTACTCCAGCATCGCGACAAACCCGGATCGGCGACACCCAACGTTCCCGAGCACTCGAGCGTTCGGGCGCCTCGACCACCGTGTCGCCGCCGCACGATCGCGGTCGCAAACGGCTGTTCTGAGAAGCGGCATCGAACGGAATGCGTCCACGATGCGCGCCCAGGAGCATCGAAAGCCGTCGCGACGAGCGGGCAACGACCTCAGTCGAGCACGAGCTCGAGCGGCGGATCGCCGTCGATGACGATCGTGAGCGGAAGAGCGGATGCCTCGCTCGGCACCGTGAACTCGTGGGTCGTCGCCGCCATGTCGGCCGTACACTCGCCGCTCGAGTCGGTCTCGAAGGAGACAGTCACACGATCCGACGCGGACGCCTCCATCGCCGTCGGCACGGCGGGGCAACTCGAGCTGCCGAACACGGTGATCGCGAACCTGCCGGGCCGCTCGACCCAGCGGGCACTCGGTTCGCCCGTCGTCAGGCCGTCGTCGACGGGGGCTCCCGAACCGCCGCCGCCGGCATCGTCGCTCGCGTCGCCCGCGGTGTTCGGAAGCCCGCGATAGCTCTCGTCGGCGACACTCGGCGGCGCCTCGAGGGTTCCGGCGCCCGGGCCGGCGGCGCACCCGGCGAGCAGCGCGGCACCGATCGTCGCCGCAGCGATGGTCGACAGCATCCGTCTCGAGTTCACCCGACAAGCATCGCGAGAAAGTGCGCCCTTCGACACCCAACGTTCGTGACGACTCGAGCGTTCGAGTCGCCCGTCACCCTTCGATCGGGGGAGCGGTCGCGGTCGCGAATCGTCCTATCCGACGCGGGATGAGCGCCGAATGCGACCGCGATGCGTCACCCCGGCCGTCGCGCCGGGCCCCAAATCCGGCCCCACGACGACCGCGAGCTCGGCGTCGGGTTTCGCCGACCGCACGAACGCGATCCCCGCGAGGATGAGCACGGCCCCCGCGAACTGCAGGAGGGTGAGCACCTCACCGAGCAGCAACCAGGCCACGACGGCGGCGGCGGCTACCTCGAGCAGCCCGACGAACGAGGCGAGCCTCGACCCGAGCATGGATGTCGCGGTGATGCTCGCGGCGTACGACACGGCCGTCGACACCACGCCGACGACGAGCAGCGGAACCCACCAGGGCACGAGGGTGTCGAGCATCGAGACGTCGGCGGTCGTCGTCTGGAACGGCGCGAGCCCGACGAGGGAGGTGAGCGCGAGCACGAACGGGGCGATCGCGAGACCGAGACCGGCGAGGGCGAGCGGTGGCAGCCCCGCGGTCGGTCGCGCGGCGATCACGAAGTAGGCGGCGCAGCACAGCATCGCGGCGAGCGCCGACGCGAGCCCGAGCGGGTCGAGGGTCGACGCTCCGCTCGGC
Organism: Marisediminicola sp. LYQ85; assembly: GCF_046600695.1. Classification (NCBI taxonomy): domain Bacteria; kingdom Bacillati; phylum Actinomycetota; class Actinomycetes; order Micrococcales; family Microbacteriaceae; genus Marisediminicola; species Marisediminicola sp. LYQ85. The sequence goes on along the minus strand of NZ_JBKIWO010000001.1, from coordinate 844,585 downwards.
GAGACGACGAGGATGAGCCCCGCGAACGCCGAGACGGATCCGATGAGCACGACGCGCTGCGGCATCCGCCTCGTCACGACCCACGCGACGCCGACGAGCACGAGCGGCGCCATGTATTCGATGAGGATCGCGGTGCCGACGGGGATGCGCTCGACGGCCGCGAAGTAGAAGAACTGGGTTCCGACGACACCGAGCACGGCCATTCCGAGGATGCGCCAGCGCGCGGGCCACACCGTCGCCCAGCGTCCCCGCAGCGAGTGGAGCGCGAGGGGCGCGAGCACGACGGCTCCGATCGCCGCGCGCACGGCGACGGCGGCCGACGGGCTCCAACCCGCCTCGAGGAGCGGCTTGACGAAGGGTCCGGAGAATCCGAACGACGCTGCGGCGAGCACCGCGATGGCGAGACCGGCACGGGAGGATCGCTGCTGCATGACTGTTCTTTCGCGAGTTCGACCTGCGGGTCGACCGTCGGGTCGACGTGACCCTGATGCTGAGAGTAGAGTCCCCCTGAGTAAGGAGTCAACTTGCATTTTGCCCCTGACACGGAAGACGTTCTCGTCTTCAACGTCGCCCTCGCCAACACCGCTCCGACAGCGTCGCGCAGCGGGCTCGACGAGCTGTCGACACGGGCGCAGCTCGACGCGATGCTCGAGCGGTTCCGCTACACCGGTCGGTTCGATCGCGACGATGCCGAACTCGCCGACGTCGTCGCGACGCGCGATCGCATCCGCGAGATCTGGACCCTCGATCGCGACACCCTCGCCCACGAGGTCAACGCCATGCTCCAGGCAGCGACCGCCTCACCGTGGCTCGCGCGGCACGACGACTACGACTGGCACCTGCACGCGACATCCAACGACGCCCCCCTCGGCGAGCGCATCGGGGCCGAGTCGGCTCTCGCCCTCGTCGACGTCATCCGCACGAACGAGACCGACCGTCTGCGCCGGTGCGCGGCGACCGATTGCGACGGGCTGCTCGCCGACCTCTCCCGCAACGGGTCGCGCCGCTTCTGCAGCGTGAGGTGCGGCAATCGGATGAACATGGTCGCCTTCCGCGAGCGCCGCGCCACCGACTAGCCGGCGCGAGGCGCGGCGCGGTAGCCCCGCGCGGTCGCCCCCTGAGCAGTCGGCCCCGAGCGCAGGGGCTCACGATACGGTGATCGCGTGACCGACCGTGACGCCGACCCGCACGTGAGCCAGCGCACCGACGCGAGCGCCACCCCACCGCCGATCACGTCTCTCGCGGGGCTGCTGTTCGGTCTCGCCGAGGCGATCGCCCTCGAGGCACCGCAGTTCGGCGGCGGCGTGCTCGATCCGCTCACCGACTCGGGGCTCGCGCACCACCACGTGCGGCTCGGAGATCACGGCGTGCTCGCGCGAATCCCGAAGCAGAGCCAGATGCAGCTCGACGCCCACGCGAATCTCGACTACCAGGCGGCGTGCTTCGAGAGGGCGGGCGCGAGCGGCAGGACCCCGCGGCTCGTCGGGGTGCTGCGCCCTCGCCCGACGCTGCCTAGGGGAGCCCTCCTCGTGGAACACATCGTCGGGCGGCCCGCGGAGCTTCCTGCCGATCTGCCGCAGATCGCCGAGACTCTCGCGCGCATCCACGCACTCCCGGTTCCGCAGCCCGGCTCGCGCCCGCCCCTGGGGGATGCCCCCGACCCTCTCGCCGCGCTCGACGACGAGGTGCGCGCCCACGCGCTCCATCTCGACGACGCGATGATCGCCGCCCCCGCCCGCGCGATGATCGACCGCGAGCTCGATCGCCTCGGCGCGCTCGTGGCGCGAGCGGATCGGCCCGCGAAGCGCTTGATCGCCTTCGACGCCCACCCGGGCAATTTCGTCGTGCGCGCCGACGGCTCGGCCGTGCTCGTCGACCTCGAGAAGTGTCGCTACAGCTACGCGCCCCTCGACCTCGCTCACGCGACCCTCTACACCTCGACGACGTGGGAACCGGGGGCGACCGTCGCGCTCTCGACCGACCAGCTCGTCGAGTTCTCGCGGGACTGGTCGGCCGTGGTGGCGCCGGCGGGAGACGAGGAGTGGCTCGCCCCGCTGCGCCGTGCGATGTGGCTGTGGTCGGTCACGTGGTGCGCCAAGTGGCGCGTGCTGTCGAGCGCGAGCGCGGCATCCACTCCCGACGGCGAAGACTGGTCGGCGGCGAACAGCGATCCCGCCGTGACCTCGCACGTTCGCGGGCGCGTCGACCACTATCTCGACCCTGCCGTCATCGAGACCATCGTCGCCGGTTTCGACGAGTTCGATCTGCGGGTGGCATCGTCGTGATGCCGGCCGCGTCGATCGCGATCGTCGTTCCCGTGCTCGATGAGGCGGATGTCCTCGCCGAGCGACTCGCCGCCCTGACACCGCTGCGCGACCGCGGCGTCGTGCTCGTCGTCGTGGACGGCGGCAGCTCCGACGGCACCGTGGCGGTCGCGGCACCCCTCGCCGACCTCGTGCTCACCGCTCCCCGCGGTCGTGCTGCGCAGATGAACGCGGGCGCGGCGGCGGTCGAGCGCGAGACCCTGCTTTTTCTGCACGCCGACACAGCGCTCCCCGCGGACGCCGACGCGAGGATCGGCGCGGCCATCGCTCGCGGCTTCCGCTGGGGCCGGTTCGACGTGCGCATCGACAGCGACCGCCGCACCCTCGCGGTCGTCTCGACGGCGATGAACTGGCGATCGCACGCGAGCGGCATCGTCACGGGAGACCAGGCCCTCTTCGTGCAGCGCGACCTGTTCGATAGGGTCGGCGGCTTTCCCGACCTGCCCCTCATGGAGGATGTCGCCCTCTCGGCGATCCTCCGCCGTCACTCGCGGCCCGCGCGCATCCGCGACGTCGTCGTCACGTCGGCGCGGCGGTGGGAGCAGCACGGGGTCTGGCGCACGATCGTTCTGATGTGGCGCTTGCGGTTCGAGTATCGACTCGGCGCCGACCCCGAGACTCTCGCGAGGCGATACGGCTATCGCGCTCGCGATGCTGGCTCGGCCGAGGACAAGGGCGAGGGGGCCGCGCGGTTATAGTTCCCGAGTGTCGAACCCCGCCAGCGCGCCCCCGTCGCCCCCGCTCTTCGCGAGCTATGTCGCCATCGGCGACAGCTTCACCGAGGGCGTCGGCGACGAACTCGCCGACGGGACCGTGCGCGGGTGGGCCGATCTCGTGGCGCTGTCTCTCGCGTTCGCCTCGACCGCGCCGGTGCGTTACGCGAACCTCGCCATCCGCGGCAGACTGCTCGCTCCCATCGTCGGTGGGCAACTCGATGCGGCACTCGCGATGACCCCCGAGCTCGTGAGCATCAACGGGGGAGGCAACGACATCATGCGTCCGCGCGTGTCGATCGCGCAGGTCGCCGACTCGCTCGAGCGGGCCGTGGATCTCGCCGTCGACCGCGGCTCCCACGTCGTGCTCGCGAGCGGCGCGAACCCCACCAAACACATTCCCCTCGGCGCCTTCGTGGAGGGGCGCGGTGAGCGGCTCGCCGAGGCCATCCGCTCGAGGTTGCCGAAAGACCACGTGACGTTCGTCGACAACTGGGCAGACGCCGAGCTCGCCGAAGCGCCGTTCTGGTCTCGAGACCGCTTGCACCTGGGCCCCGCCGGGCACGCACGTGTGGCGAGCAACGTGCTCGCGGCGCTCGGCGTGCCCGTGGCCGCGACCCCGACGGCGAGCACGGGCGCGCAGTCGCCCGCGGGATCCGCGGAGCCCGACGCCCCTCGTCAGCGCACGGCGGCCTACTGGCGCGAGTACGTGCTCCCGTGGATCGGCAGGCGCGTGACCGGGCGCTCGTCCGGCGACGACCGGGAACCGAAGATCGCGACCCTCAGCCCCGTCGACGTGTCCGAGCGCCGATAATGGACGTATCGTGACCGACTACAGACCACCGAACCCTTTCGACGGGCGACCGGGGTTCTGGAATCGCATCAACCGCTTCCTCTACCCGATCGCCGGGCCGGCTCAGCTCGGCGGCGGGGACGAAGCGGATGTCGTGCCTCCCGACGGCCGCTCGCTCTGCCCCGTGTGCGGCAACCCGATGGGCGACCACGACGTGCGACGGGGGAGCGCGACGATCCCGACGCGGCTCCTGTGCCCCGCACCGCGGGAGACGCCCTAGCTGCACCCGACGCGGAGCGCGACTACTCCATGTCTTCCGCGGTCGCGACACGGCCGCCTTCGACGAGGGCCTCGGGATTGGCGTCGCTCGGGCGCGAGTGCGGCTTGCCCACGGTCGTCGCCTCGACGGCGGCTTCGGTGTCGCCCGACTCGGTCGTTCCGCTCGCCACGGCCGTGGAGATCGCGGCGAGCGACCCGTCATCGGTGAGCTCGGCGTCGGGGGCCGCATCCGTGTCGGCGTCGTCGTCGACCCCGTCGGCGTCGGAGGGGTCGACGGGGCCGGACTCGGTGTCGGGACCGGCTTCGCCCTGCGGGTAGCTCTCTGTGGGGTGCGTCATGGGTCCCACGATAGGCGCAGCAGCACCGTGTGGCACCTCGCTCGAGCACGCGCGGCCGCGCACGACCGCGCAGGTTCGGTGCGCGAGACTGGGGGCATGGCTTCACACGACGACCGGACGGATGCCTCGGCAACAGGTCGCTCCGCCGGCCCGATCGTCGGCCCGACCGATGCCCCCGCCGTGCACATCATGTCGTTCAACATCCGGCGACGGATGCCCCACGTGCGCGCCGGGCACCCGGACTCCTGGAAACTCCGCCGCCCGCTTCTCCGAGCGCTCCTGAGGGCCGAGCGCCCGAGCATCCTCGGGGTGCAGGAGGCTCTCGCCGACCAGAGCGCGTTCGTCGCCGACAGCCTCGGGCCGCGGTTCGCGAGCGTCGGGAGGGGTCGCAACCGCGACGGCTCGGGCGAGCGGTGCACCCTGTTCTTCGATCGCGAGAGATTCACCGTGGTCGACTGGGAGCAGATCGCCCTCTCCGACACCCCCGATGTGCCGGGCTCGCGGTCGTGGGGCAACATGATCCCGCGGATCGCCGTGCGAGCCGACCTGCTCGACGCCGCGACGGGGCGGCACCTCCGCGTGATCAACACGCACTTCGACCACATCTCGGTGAAGTCGCGCGTGCGGTCGAGCAGACTCGTGAGCGACCTCGTGTCGCGCGGCGACCACCCCGCCGTCGTCATGGGCGACTTCAACGCGCGGCCCGACTCCTGCGCCTACCGCGCGTTCGTCGACGACGGACCCCTGCACGACTCGTGGATGACCGCGCACACGAGGGTGACGCCCGAGTGGGCGACGTTCTCGAACTACAAGCGACCGCGCGAGGGAGCCAAGCGCATCGACTGGATCCTCGTGAGCGACGGTGTCGATGTGCAGTCCGCGGCGATCAACGCCACCCGCTTCGACGGCACGGCACCGCAGAGCGCGGGAGCACCCGGTGCAGCAGCATCGGACCACGAGCCCGTCCAAGCGGTCGTGAGTGTCGACACCCCGCGCACGGACATCGCGGCCACCTAGGATTCAGCTGTGATCGAGACATTCCTGCGGGCACCGCGGGGCGCGGGCGAGACGGTCGCCGACGCCATCCGCGCCGCCGGCGTCGTGAGCATCGTCGTCGCGACGATCGGGTGGGGTGTCGTCGAGTTCGCGGTCTTCGCCCTCACCCTCCTCGGTCTGCTCCTGCCCCGGATGCTCGGCTCCCGGCCGGCATTCGACATCCTCGCCGGTCTCACCCTCCTGATCGCCGCGTGGAGCAGCGTTCTCGAGCTCTACACCACGATTCCGGGCTGGGATCTGCTCATCCACTTCGTGGCCAACGGCGTGATCGCCGCGATGGCGGCCCTCGTGCTCGAGAAGACGGGCATTCTCGACATCGCCCGCGGCTCGCGCCACACGCGCGCCGCGAGCATCATCGTCGTCACCGCGCTCGGGCTCGCGTTCGGGGTCGTGTGGGAGATCGCGGAGTGGCTCGGACACAACCTCGTCGACAGCCGCATCTTCGTCGGATACGACGACACGATCGGCGACCTCGTCGCCGGCGGTCTCGGTGCCCTCGTGTCGGGAGTCGCCCTCCCGGCGATTCGCGCGGGCGACCGGTCCGTCGATGCGACGAGGCGGGCGACGAGCTCAGCCGGGTAGCAGTCTTCGGGCTCCCTAGCGGTATCGCTCGACGCACTCGGCGAGGAACGCCGCACCCGCGTCGTCGTTCACGAGGTCACCCATGGTCTGGATCGGGTAGTCCTTCTCGGGCACCCCGTCGGCGGGGCGGACGTCGACGTGCGCGACCTCGAAGCCCTCGGCGTGCAGGTAGTCGGCCATGGCGTAGTCGGTGCGTGAGTCACCGACGGTGCGCCACACGCGAGGGATCTCGCCGCTCGCGGCGAGGAGTTCGAGGGCGCGCTCGGCGCCGAGGTCTTTTCCCACACCGACGGCCTCGACGTCGATCGAGATGATCGTCGGGTCGATTCGCACGGTCGGCTCCGCCGCGTTGCGGCGACCGAGCCACTCGACTCCGATGCCGAGAGCGTCGAGCGCCTCGTAGGCGTCGGCGCAGAAGCGGTCGCGCTCGGGGAGGAACGCCGCGCTGTCGACATCCGTGCGCTGCTCGAGCGATACCATCGACCTCTTGCCGTCGTCCCAGAACATCCAGTCGGTGAACGATTCGTGCACCGTGCGGAGCGCGGCGACGGCGTCGGCCTGGAGGGTGAGCGAGTCGTCGACCTGGATCCCCGCGAAGTTCGTTATCGTCGCGCCGAACCACACGGCCCCCTTCTCGCACACGCCGTAGACGCGCGCGTCGGCCGCGAGACCCGCCGCGAGAAGGGGCTTGATGACCTCGTCGCGCAAGAAGGCGTCGGTGCGCCCCGTGTTGAAGACGACGGGGATGCCCCGGCCCGCGAGGGTCACGAGGTCGCGCGTGATCGAGTCGATGCCGATCGATCGACTCACGGGGCTCGCGATGGGACCGTCGACGTCGAGCAGGAGGCCGAGTGGGGGAGTTGTCTTCACGCGACCATCCTCGCAGCAGAGGTGGCCTCGCGGCCGCGCGCACCACTGCCGCCGGCCGCGCGATTGACCCGCGTTCGAATGTATGTTCGACTGAGGCCATGCGGTGGAGTGGGCAGGAGATCAACGAGGAGCGGGGGGATGCCCTCCCCGGCCTCGCGCGACTCAACAACCTCGTGCGCACGGTGCGCACACCCGACTTCCAGGGGGTGACCTTCTACGAGGTGCTCGCGAAGTCGGCGCTCAACAAGGTTCCCGGCCGCAGCGCGATGCCGTTCGGGTGGACGATCAACCCGATGCGCGGCTGCCAGCACGCGTGCGCGTACTGTTTCGCACGCCCGACCCACGGCTACCTCGACCTCGACGCGGGGCGCGACTTCGACTCCCAGCTCATCGTCAAGGTCAACGTCGGCGAGTTGCTCGCGAAGGAGCTCGCGAAGCCGACATGGACGAGACAGCCCGTCGCCCTCGGAACCAACACCGACCCCTATCAGCGCGCCGAGGGACGCTATCGCCTCATGCCGTCGATCATCACGGCTCTCGCCTCGAGCGGAACGCCGTTCAGCATCCTCACCAAGGGAACGCTCTTGCGCCGCGACATCCCCGTGCTCGTCGAGGCGAGCGCAATCTCGACGGTCGATCTCGCGATGTCGATCGCGATCTTCGACGACGGCATCCAGCAGTCGGTCGAACCGGGAACGCCCACGGCGACCGCTCGGCTGCAGACCGTCACGGCGGTTCGCGATGCGGGCCTCAACTGCTCGGTCTTCCTCATGCCGATCCTGCCGTTCATCACCGACACGCGCGCACACCTCGACGAGGCGCTGCGGCGCATCAGTGAGGCGGGAGCGACCTCGGTGCTCTACTCGTCGATGTACCTCAAGCCGGGAACGAAGGAGTGGTTCATGCTCTGGCTCGAGCGCGAGCACCCCGAACTCGTGGCGAAGTACGCCGAGTTCTACTCCCGCGGTGCCTACGCCCCCGCCGAGTATCGCGCGTGGCTCGCGGACCGCATCGCGCCCCTCATCCGCAAGCACAAGCTCGAGCGCGGCAGGGAGGATCCGGTCACGGGAGGCCCGCGATCGCGTGCCCTCGGTGTCGGGTCCCCTCCCGTCGCCGCGCGGCCCGCGACGGAGACGCCGCAGCAGGAGAGCGCCGAGGCGGCAGCCTCGATCGCGGCGGCCTCTCCGCAACCGATGCTCTTCTAGCGACGTCACGATGGTCGAGGCGACCCTCTTGCCGGATACAATCGTGAAGCGGCCGTGGGGCCGAGGGTCGCAGCGGGTATGCCGGGGGGCGACGAATGACTGCACTGAGTATGGCGGCGCGGCCGTTCGTGCGCGCGTGGATGTCGATCGCGTCGTCGACGTGGCACGACATCGCGCGGCCGCCGGCGCGTGGTCTCGGTCACGCTCCGGGGGCGGATCCGCTGCACGTTCTCATGATCGGGAGCGGAGCGGTGACCGGCTGGGGTGTGCTGTCGCACGATCTGGCTCTGCCCGGTCACACCGCCCGAGCCCTCAGCGCGGCTCTCGACCGCGGGGCTCAAGTCGACGTCATCGTCGATTCGACGGTGACGGCCGCGACGGCCCCGAAGCTCATCAGCCCGATCAACATCGAGGTATACGACGCGGTCGTCATCTCCCTCGGGATGAACGACGTGTTCCGGATGACGACTCCGCGCACGTGGGCTCGCCACTACTCCCGCTTGCTCGCCGACGTGCAAGAGCGCTGCGCTCACACGACCGTCTTCGTCACGAGCGTCCCCCCGGTTCCTCTCATGCGATCGATGACGCGCGTCGTGCACGCCATCCTGTCGAGGCACCGCCGGATCCTCAATGCGCGATTGGCCGCGCTGTGCTCCCGCGAGGACACCGCGCACCTCCTCCACATCCCCGAGGGCACCCTCTCGCAGCCCGATCGTCACCGGACTCCCGAGACCTACCGCGTGTGGGGTGACGCGGTCGCGGGTCAGATGGTCACCGTGCTCCAGTCGAAGTGCGTCGAGGCACGCGCCGAGGCCGCGGCCACCGTCTCGGAGAGGGCAGCGGAGAAGGCGCGGCTCGATGCGCTTCGACGACTCGGCATCCTCGACACCCCGCCGGAGGAGCGCTTCGACAGGATCGTCGAGTACGCCCGATCCAGTTTCGGCGCCGACATCGCCGCCCTGAGCTTCATCGACGAGGATCGCCAGTGGTTCAAGTCGCGTCGCGGCGGTCGCGAACCCGGACTCATGCCCCGGTCGGGCTCGTTCTGCGATCACGCCATCCGCGACTCCCGGCCCCTCATCGTCGACGACGCGACCCTGCATCCCGTGTTCCGGTCGAGCCCCTACGTGACGGGCGACGACGGCATCCTCTTCTACGCCGGCCACCCCATCTCGACCCCCGAGGGGGAGAGGGTCGGCACGCTGTGTGTCATGGGCAGCTCACCTCGAGAGTTCACCGAGATGGAGAGCGCCCTGCTCCGTGATCTCGCCCTGCTCCTGCAGAAGGAGCTGTGGGAGTGGGCGACCGACTCGTCGCCGGCGACGGAGCCACGCGGGTGAGAGGATCGGGGGATGGATGACACCCCCACGCGCGACGGACGTCTCACGCGCATCGTTCTCGTTCGACACGGCGAGACGGAGTGGAGTCGCAGCGGACGACACACGAGCTCGACCGACCTCGATCTGACCGAGCGCGGTGAAGATCAAGCCCGTGCGGTGGGTGCCGCTCTCGAGGGCCAGCGATTCGCGCGCGTCGTCAGCAGTCCGCGCCGTCGCGCGACGCGCACGGCGCACCTCGCCGGATTCGGCGAGCACCTCGAGATCGACGACGACCTCGCCGAGTGGGACTACGGCGCCTACGAGGGCCTCACGTCACCGCAGATCGCCGAGCGCGTCGGCGGGCGATGGAATCTGTGGGACGACGGCGTCGAGGCGGGAGCCACCCCGGGCGAATCATGCGGCGACGTCTACGCGCGTGCCCGACGGGTGATCGAGCGGATGCTGCCGACCCTCGATTCGGGCGGCGACGTCATGATCGTCGCCCACGGCCACTACTTGCGGTCGTTCGCCGCGGCCTGGCTCGGGCTGCCCGCGGAGCGGGGCCGCATCTTCACCCTCGACACGGCGACCATCAGCGAGCTGCGTTTCGAGCACGACGAGCCGGTGCTCGCGCACTGGAACTCGCCGCCGCGCGACTTCTGACCCGCGCTCTCGCCTGACCGCGCGCTCGCTGCCCGCGTTCGCGCTCGACATCCGGCCGCGGCATCCGTCACCGTGCGAGGGCGTAGCCGAGCGCGAGGCCGAGCCCCGCGGCGGCGACGCTCGCGACGAGGGTGCCGAGCCCGATGGCGAGAGCCTCTCCGAACCGACCCGCTCGCACGAGGGTCACGGTGTCGAGGCTCGCAGTGCTGAATGTCGTGTAGCCGCCGAGAAACCCGGCGCCGAGCACGATCGCGAGGTCGGCGTCGAGCACCGCGGTCGCGGCGAGCGCGGTCACGACTCCGAGGGCGAACGATCCCGTGATGTTGATGAGGGCGATCGGGATGGGCAGGGTCGTGCGGATGACGCGGCGCATGCCCGCGTCGGCGAGGAAGCGAGCCACGGCGCCGATACCGCCGAGCGCGGCGACGGCGAAGAACAGGAGGGATGTCACGACGGTCGCTCCCCGGATCGACGGTGCAACACCGAGGCGACGGCGATCCCGGCCCCGGTCGCGAGAGCTCCGAAGACGACGGTGCCGACCGCGTAGGCCGCGGCGTAGGGCACGATCTGTCCGGCCTCCATCGTGATCGTCGCGAGCGCGCTGTAGGTCGTGAACCCGCCGAGCACGCCCGTTCCGAGCAGCACGCGCAATCGGTGGGCTCCAAGTGAGCTCCGGTCGAGCAGCACCGTCACGACCACTCCGAGGAGAAAGGCCCCGAGGATGTTGACGACGAGCGTCGCGATGCCGGGCACGGGCGCCATCGAGAGGGCCACCCCTTCGCGCAGCGCCGTGCCCACAGCACCCCCGACGAAGACGAGCCCGATCGAGACGGCGTCGACCCCCGGCGCGACGGCCCCGCCGCCGCTGCCGCCGATACCACCAGCGACACCGGACTCGCCCTCGGTGTCGTCGGGCTCCGGTGACGAACTCTCAGCCACGACCGAGCAGCCTGTCGATGTCGCGGCGCTCACGTTTCGTCGGTCGGCCGGCGCCGCGATCGCGCTGAGGCGCGATGGGGCGCTCTTCGCGCGGCGGCGGGGGCGGGGTGAGGTCGATGAGACACGTCGCGGCCGCAGGCGCACTCACGCGCTTGACGATGGGGCGCACGACCGTGACGATGCGCTGCACGTCGTCGGTGCGCACGCGCACCTCGTCTCCCGGGCGAACCGGGGTCGACGGCTTGGCTTTGGCGCCGTTGACGAGCACGTGTCCGCCCTTGCACGACGCCGCGGCGAGGGGCCGCGTCTTCACGAGTCTGACCGCCCACACCCAACTGTCGACTCGAGCGGTGGCGGCATCCATTCCTCGAGCCTAGGCACTCCGCTCGACGCGCGGCCGCGCACCCGCCGCGCCGACGCGCGAGACGAGGATGGCGGCGACCGCGAGACCGACGATCGCGAGAGCGATCTGCACGACCGAGAGCACGACCCCCGAGACACCGTCGGGGCCGTCGACGTCGACGAACGGGTAGGGCACCCACCCGTCGACCTCGGCGCGCACGAGCGTCGCGGCGACCCAGAGGAGCGGGTAGGAGATCGCGAGCGCGAGCCAGCCGAAGCGCAATCGCGCACGGCCCGGCGCGACGACCCAGTCGACGACGAGGTAGATCGGGATGACGACGTGGATGACCTCGTTGGGCCACCACTCGCCCACGAAGCCGTTCGACTGGATTCCCCGCAGCAGGAGGTTGTAGACCGCCCCGGTGATGACGCCGTAGACGACGATGCACATGCGCACAGCCGTGAAGAACTCGGAGTCGCGCGCGACCATGAAGGCGAGCACCGCGGCAGCGCCGAGCACGACGATGTTCATGAGGCTCGACTGGATCGTGAAGTACACGAAGTACTGCGAGGGGTCGAACGATCCGTCGGCGACCTGCTCCGTGATCTGGGTCGCGATGCTCGCAACGACGAGGGCCACGGCGAGGAGCCGGATGCCACCCCATGTGCGGCGGTGCCATCCGGGAACTGCGGTCTCGGGCGAGCGGGTGGGAGCGTCGATGGTCACCGTCGCCACAGTAGCCGCAGCACCCGGGAACAACGCCGTGGGCGCCTCTCCTCGCCGACCTCGCTCGCGCGACCGTCCACTCAACATCCAGTGAGCGTTCCTAGGCTCGCACGGTGGAGGAGAGCGGAGCGGGCGCAGACGCGCGGATCACGGCCGCGCGCTACCGGCTCGACAGACTCGACTCCGACATGAAGGATGCGGGAGCCGATGCGGAAGGCGGCCCTGCCGGGGCCACCGACGGGACGACCGACGCGACGACTGACGCGCCTCCTCGCGACCCTTCGGGCGATGCGGGGGCTCCGGGCATGCAGGAGCGCGCGCACTTCGTCGAGATGGCGCTGCAGCAGGCGATGCGGCGCGGGGACTTCGACAACCTCCCGGGGGCGGGCAAACCCCTCGACCTCGGTTCGGGAACGCACGACCCCGACTGGTGGATCCGACGCAAGATCGAGCGCGAGAAGCTCACGGGCCTCGGACCGCCGGCGCTGACCCTGCGCTCCGAGAACGCGGCACTCGACGACCGGCTCGACGCGATGGTGTCGGAGCACGCCGTGCGCGAGGCCCTCACGGAGTTCAACGCGCGCATCGTCGAAGCACGACGGCAACTGCTCGGGGGGCCGCCCGTCGTCACGGCCACGCGCGACATCGACAGCGAGGTCGCCCGGTGGAGTGAGAGGCGATCCGAACGCGAACGCGCCGCCGCGGCCGAGCGTGAGCGAGACGCCGAAGCGTTGGCGGCACTGAGCCGGCGGGAGCGGCGGCGCGTTCTGCGGTCCCGATCACCGGGGAAGCGGTGACTCGAGAACCCGGCGAGCGGACCAGCGGGGGTCAGGAACCGATGGGGGTTCCCTCGAACTCGTCCCACGCGCGCTCGAATGCGGCGTGCGATTCGGGCGACTGCGAGTCGGCGCTGAAATAGCCGTCGTAGATCGCCTTGCCGCCGTGCTCGGGAAAGAGCGCGTCGTCTTTGACCGACCCGGCGAGCTCGCCGACCTCGTCCGGTCGTTCGGCCTGCTCGAGCAGCCAGTCGCGGAAGCTCTCTGTCATGGTGACATTCCTTTCGTCGTAAAGCCCCAGTCTGCTCGTGTCGACCTGAGAGCGGGAGGGCTGCCGCGACCGGGGGTGTCGGTGATACGGGTTACCGTGACATCCATGAAGTTGCTCCACACGTCGGATTGGCACATCGGTCGCACATTCCACACCCATCCGACTCTCGAGCACGTGCGTGTCGTTCTCGAGGCCCTCGTCGCCGAGGTGCGGGGCCGCGGGGTCGACGTCGTGCTCGTGTCGGGGGATGTCTTCGACTCGGCGATGCCGTCGGCCGATGCCTACGGCGTGCTGAGCGACACCCTGCGCGCCATCCGTTCCGCGGGCGCGCGCGTGGTCGTCACGAGCGGCAACCACGACTCGGCGACGCGCCTCGGGTTTCAAGCGGAGTGGGCGGGCGAGGCCGGAGTCCACGTGCTCACGCGTCACGAAGACCTCGACAGGCCCGTCGTCGTCGCCGACGAGCACGGCGACGTGGCGATCTACGGCATCCCGTTTCTCGAGCCCGCGCTCATCAGACACCACTATCCCGACGACGACGTCAGCACCCACACCGCGGCGCTCGAGTTCGCGATGGCGCGGGTGCGCCGCGACCTCGCCGAGCGCGCGAGTCCCACGCGCTCGGTCGTGCTCTCGCACTGTTTCGCGGCGGGGGTCACCGCGAGCGACGTCGAACGGGACATCACCGCGGGCGGCATCGACCTCGTTCCCGCGGCGGTCTTCGACGGACCGGACTACGTGGCACTCGGGCACATCCACGGGCGATCCACGATCTCCGACCGGGTGCGCTACTCGGGTGCGCCCCTGCACTACTCGTTCGCCGAGGCGGGGAAGCCCCGGGGAGCGTGGCTCGTCGAGCTCGACGCCGCGGGGCTGTCGAGTGTCGACTGGGTCGACCTCCCGGTGCCTCGGGCTCTCGTCGAGGTCACGGGCGAGCTCGCACAGATCCTCGTCGACCCGACGCTCGAGTCCCGAGCGGGCGACTGGGTCAAAGCGATACTGACCGACCCGAAGCGACCACTCGACGCGATGCGGGCTCTGCAGGCGCGATTCGCGCACTGCGTCGCCCTCGAGCACCGCCCGCCGCACCGCGTCGACGACGACGCCCGCTACCGGGACCGACTCGTCGCGAAGAGCGATCGGGAGATCGTCGCCGACTTCGTGGAGTTCGTGCGCGGGGGAGTGGGGCTCTCGGAGCCGGAGACCGAGATCGTCTCGGCGGCACTCCGCGAGATCGAGGGGGAGAGGGTCCCGTCGTGAAGATGCTCGCCTTGCGTGTCGCCGGTTTCGGTCCTTTCCGCGACGAGCAGACCGTCGATTTCGAGGCTTTCGACGACGACGGCATCTTCCTCATCTCCGGCAGGACCGGTGCGGGCAAGTCGAGCATCCTCGACGCCGTGTGTTTCGCGCTCTACGGGTCCGTGCCGCGCTACGAGGCGAGTGACTCGAGCCTGCGCAGCGACCACTGCCGCGCCGAAGACCCGACCTTCGTCGAGCTCGAATTCTCGATCGGCACCGAGCGCTACCGCGTTCACCGCACTCCGAAGTTCGAGAGACCCAAGCGCTCAGGCTCGGGGACGACCACCGCGCCGCCGACCGCCCACCTCGATATCGCCGACGGAGACGGATGGCGCGGCATCGCCGCGAAACCCGTGGATGTCGGCCACGAACTCGCGAGCGTTCTGCCTCTCAAGCAAGACCAGTTTCTGCAGGTGATCCTGCTCGCCCAGAACCGCTTCCAGAGATTCCTGCTCGCCAAGACCGAAGAGCGTCGCGCCGTTCTGCGCACCCTCTTCGCGACCGCGAGGTTCGAGCAGCTCGAGTCGTCGCTTCTCGCTCGCCGGCGCGTGCTCGACACCGA
The DNA here is from genome assembly GCF_046600695.1 of Marisediminicola sp. LYQ85. NCBI lineage: Bacteria > Bacillati > Actinomycetota > Actinomycetes > Micrococcales > Microbacteriaceae > Marisediminicola > Marisediminicola sp. LYQ85. Next base: position 829,527 of record NZ_JBKIWO010000001.1, on the reverse strand, counting down.
GCTCGAGGCCATCACGGCGGCGATCGACGGCCACGCGGCGCGACTCGCCGCGCAACTCGGGCTCGACGCGCCGTCGAGCCCCGCGCCCGCGGAGTGGTTCGAGTCGGCGGTCACCACCGTCGACGCCGCGGTCTCGCTCGCCGACTCGCTCGCGACAGCCGCGGATGCCGTCTGGCGCACCGCCGCGGATGCTCTCACCGAGGCCACGGCCACGCGCGAGCGTCAAGACCGTCGCGCCGAGGCGCTCTCGCGGCGAACGCGCCTGCAGTCGCGCGCGGACGCCGTCGAGGCCGAGAGACGGGTCGTCTCTCGAGCGCGGCGGGCCGCCCTCGTGTGGCCGCACGTCGAGACCGCTCGCGCGGCACAGCAGCGCCTCGACGACGCGTGGGCCGCACTGGCTCGAGCCGAAGAACAGTGGCGTCGCGATGCGGCGTTCGGGGTGAACGGCGACCCCGCCACCGTCGACTCGACCGTCGTCGACGCGCTGCTCGAGACCATCGGGTCGGCACGCTCGGGCCTCGACGACGAGCGCGCCGTCGACGACCTCACCGCGAGCATCCCCGGGCTCGAGCGGGAGGTCGCCTCGGCGCAGAGCCGCCTCGACGAATCGACGGCATCGCGCGAGAGCCTGCCCGCCGTGATCGACCACCTCGACGAGCGCATCGTGTCGCTCACCGCGGTGGCCGCGCGCCTTCCCGACCACCGCGAGACGGTCGCGCGACTCACCGCGGCCATCGCCGCGGCCCACCGTGCTCTCGACGGCGAAAGCCGCCTCGCGACAGCGCGCGAACTCGAGGTGCTCGCGAGCCGGCGCCACCGCGACACCGTGACGGCGTTCGACGACCTCCTCTCCGCGAGACTCAGCGGTCAAGCGGTGGCCCTCGCCGCGACCCTCGAGAGCGGTGAGCCGTGCGCCGTGTGCGGCTCGCGCGACCATCCGGCTCCTGCGGTGAGCGATGTCGCCGCCGTGAGCGACACCGCGCTCGACGCCGCGCGGCTCGCCGCAGACGACGAGCGGAGGGAGTTCGAGACCGCCAGTGCGGTCGTCGCCGAGGCGGTGCGGGCGAGGGATGCCGCGGCCGCCGAGTCCGGCGGGCGCGACCTCGGCGACCTCGAGTCCGAGCTCGCCGACGCCGAGGCGGCGCTCACGACCGCGACCGCGGCGGCGGACGACGTCGCGACGTGTTCGGCCGAGCGCGCCTCGCGTGTCGATGAGCTCGACGCCGTCACACACGCGATCGAGCGGGACCGCCTCGCGCGCGACGCCGCCGTCACCGCTCTCGGCGCGGCGACGACCCGGATGACGGACATCGCCACGCGGCTCGTCGAGCACCGGGGCGAGTTCGAGTCGATCGCGGCTCGACTCGAGGCGCTCGAACTCGTGGTGGGCAGGGCGCGCGCGCTCGTGTCGGCGCGCGACACCGTCGGTCTCGCCCTCTCGACCGCCGACGCGAGCGACACGGTCCTCGGCGAGCACGTCGCCGCATCGGACTTCGACGACGTCGACGACGTCGTCGCCGCCCGACTCCCCGATGCCGAACTCGAGACGACAGAGGATCGCATCCGCGCCCACGAGGGCGAACTCGCGGCGGCACTCGCGGTGCTCGACTCCCCGGAGCTCCAGGGCCTCCCGATCGACGCGGTTGACCTCGACCCGCCGCGGGAGTCCGCCGACGCCGCGCAGACGGAGCGCGACGACGCGTTCGCTCGTCGGACGGCGGCGAGCGAACGGGCGGCGGGCGTGCGCCAGCTCGTGGGCGACGTCGACCGGGAGCGCGCGGCATCCGCGGGTCTCGCACACGAGCACGCTCTCGTGCGGGAGCTCGCGGCGGTCGTGCACGGCGATCAACCGAACACCAAGCGAATGCGCCTCGAGACCTACGTGCTCGCGGCGCGACTCGAAGAGATCATCGACGCCGCCAACGGTCGCTTGCGCACGATGACGAGTGCGAGATACACCCTCGAACTCGACGACGCGAAGCAGTATCGCAACACCGAGGCCGGGCTCGGCATCGCCATCCGCGACGAACACACGGGGCGAACTCGGCCCACCAACTCGCTCTCGGGCGGAGAGACGTTTCTCGCCTCCCTCGCCCTCGCGCTCGGTCTCGCCGAGGTCGTCACCGCGGGAGCGGGCGGTGTCGCGCTCGACACGCTCTTCGTCGACGAGGGTTTCGGGTCGCTCGACTCGGAGACCCTCGAGATCGCCATGAGCACTCTCGACGGTTTGAGGTCGGGCGGCCGCACGATCGGGCTCATCAGCCACGTCGACTCGATGAAGGAGCAGATCCCCGCGGCCCTGCGCATCACCGTGACGGCCGCGGGCCACAGCATCATCGAGGAGCACGGCCCGCGAGCGGACTAGGGCCTCAGAACGGGAACAGCAAGCGGTGCAGAAAGCGCTGGGTGCGCTCGTGCTGCGGGGCCCGCAACACCTGCTCGGGGGTTCCGCGTTCGATGATGCGACCGCCGTCGACGAACGCGATCTCGCTCGCGACCTCGCGCGCGAACTCGAGCTCGTGGGTGACGATGACCATCGTCCAGCCCTCCGAGGCGAGCTGTTTGATGAGACCGAGCACGTCGCCGACGAGCTCAGGGTCGAGCGCCGAGGTCGGCTCGTCGAAGAGCAGCAGTTTGGGGCGCAACGCGAGCGCGCGCACGATGCCCACGCGCTGCTGCTGACCTCCCGAGAGCTCGAACGGGTAGCTGTCGCGCTTCTGCGCGAGACCCACCCGCTCGAGCAGGGCCTCCGCCTCGGCGACGACCTCGGCTCGAGGGCGCTTCTGCACGACGACGGGGCCCTCGATGACGTTGTCGAGCACGGTCTTGTGCGGAAAGAGGTTGTAGTGCTGAAATACCATCGCCGAGCAGTCCCGCAGCGCCGCGAGTCGACGCGGGTGAGGCTTCACCCCGAAGTCGATCGTCTCGACGTCGAGACTCACGGTGCCGGCATCCGCGATCTCGAGTCCGTTGAGGCACCGCAGAATCGTGGTCTTGCCCGACCCCGACGCGCCGATGAGCGTGAGCACGCCGCCGCGTTCGAGCGTGAGATCGATCGACGAGAGCACCTCGGTCGTGCCGAAGGTCTTCGCGAGGCCGCGCACGGTGAGCAGCGGGCCCGGGGCACTGTCGGAGCCGCGGGGGTCGACGTCAGTGGGCGACATACCGATCCAATCTCTTCTCGAGGGCGTCCTGACCGGTCGACAGCACGAGGCAGATGACCCAGTAGACGAGCGCCGCCTCGAGGTAGATGACCATGAACTGCCCGCTGAACGCGGTGATCTGCTGGGCCTCGCGAAAGAGCTCGGTCACGAGGATGAGCGACGCGAGCGAGGTGTCTTTCACGAGGCTGATGAACGTGTTCGAGAGCGGCGGCACCGACACTCTCGCCGCTTGCGGGAGGATGATGCGCCGCAGGGCGAGGCGCCGCGACATCCCCACCATGTGCGCCGCCTCCCACTGGCCCTTCGGCACCGAGAGGATGGCCGCGCGGATGACCTCCGCGGCATACCCCCCGACGTTGATCGAGAAGGCGATGACCGCGCACGGCCACGGGTCGATGACGACACCGATCGACGGGAGACCGTAGAAGATCACGAACAGCTGCACGAGCAGAGGGGTTCCCCGCACGAGCGAGATGTAGACGCGCGCGATGCCCGACACGACCCGAATGCGCGAGAGCCTCATGAGCGCGATGACGAGAGCGAGGGCGAGACCGATCGCGAACGACGCGAGGGCGAGCGGAATGGTGCCCATGATCGCGCCGCCGACGATCGGCCAGAACGCGTCGAGGATCAACTGCCAGGTGTCGGCGTTCACCGCGACACCGGGGGGCGAGGTCGTCGGAACGCCTCCGTCATCTCGCCATCAGTCATCGTCGGAGACTACTCGGTGACGTCGGCGCCGAAGTACTTCTCCGAGATCTCGGCGAGGGTACCGTCGGCACGCAGCGACTCAAGCGCCTCGTCGATCGCGTCGGCGAGCTCGGTGCTCCCCTCGGCGAGCGCGAAGGCACTCTCGGACTGCTCCTCGGTCTCGGCGGCGATCTTGATCGTGTCGGCACCGGTGGTCTGCTCGTAGTCGAGGAAGGTCAGCTTGTCGTTGATGGTCGCGTCGACGCGCCCCTGCTCGACGAGCGCGACCGACTGCGCCCAGCCCTCGACACCCTCGACGGTCGCTCCGCTCTCGACGGCGAGCGTGTTCCAGTTGCTCGTGAGCGATTGCGCCGTCGTCTTGCCCTCGAGCGACTCGAAGGAATCGATCGAGTCGTCGTCGGTCGGCACGACGATGACGCCCGTGGAGTAGGTGTACGGCTCGCTGAAGACGTAGGTCTCGAGTCGCTCCGGGGTGATCGACACCTGGTTGGCGATGACGTCGAAGCGCCCGGCCTCGAGGCCCGCGAAGATGGCGTCCCACTGGGTCTCCTCGAACTGCGCCTCGACACCGAGCTCCTCGGCGACGGCCGTCGCGATCTCGACATCGAACCCCGTGAGCTCGCCCGATCCGTCTTCGTGGAAGGAGAACGGCCGGTAGGTGCCCTCGGTGCCGATCGTGAGCACACCGGATTCCTGCACCGAGGTGAGGGAGTCGTCGCCCTCCGCAGTCTCGTCGCTGCTCGCGGTGGAGCACCCGGCGAGCGCGAGGGCGGCGGTTGCGGCGACGGCGAGGGAGAGGAACCTGGTTCTCATGGTGGAGCTTTCTGCGACGGCAGCGAGGATCGCTCGCGGCGGCTGGTGGTGGCGGGGCGGAAGCCCACCCGACGGTAACAAGGCCGCGCGTGGCATCGAAATTCCTGTTACGCGAGAAGTCGCGACGTTCTGAGAGGTGGGGGCTACGCTTCGGAGACGAGCCGACCGAGCTCCGACGAAGGAGGACATCATGGCTGACAAGTCACCGAAGAGTTCGAGCAGCAAGACCGCGGCGAGCAAGTCGCTCAAAGAGAAGCGCCAAGACAAGAAAGACAAGGCCGCGAGCAAGTCGAAGTCCGCGTAGCCGCGTCGACCACGACGAGAGAGCCGAGCATCCGTCCGGATGCTCGGCTCTCTCTCTTTCTGCCGCGTCGCGACCCGATCAGGCGATCAGTGCTCGACCGCTTTCTCGGCACCGTGGCCGGTGAGCGAGCGCACCGACATCTCCGCGGCGATGCGCGGGTCTTCTTCGCGAGCACCGAGCGATCCGAGCCACCCGAGCAGGAACCCCACGGGGATCGAGACGATGCCGGGGTTGTTGAGCGGGAAGATCGCGAAATCGACGCCGTCGCCGAGCATCGAGGTCTCGGTTCCCGAGATGACGGGGGAGAAGACGATCAGCACGATCGCCGTTCCGAGACCGCCGTACATGCTCAGCACGGCACCGCGCGTCGTGAACTTCTTCCAGAACAGCGAGTAGAGGATCGTCGGCAGGTTCGCACTGGCCGCGACGGCGAACGCGAGGGCGACGAGGAACGCGATGTTCTGACCCTGCACGCCGATGCCTCCGGCGATGGCGAGGAGCCCGATCACGACGACCGTGCGCCGCCCGACCTTGACCTCGGCACCCGGCGCGGTCTTCCCCTTCTTGATGACACTCCCGTAGATGTCGTGCGCGAACGAGGCGGCCGCCGTGATCGTGAGACCGGCGACGACCGCGAGGATCGTCGCGAAGGCGATCGCGGAGATGAACCCGAGCAGGATGGGCCCACCGAGCGCGAGCGAGAGCAGCGGTGCGGCCGAGTTGACCCCTCCCGGGGCCGCGAGGATCGTCTCCGACCCCACGAGCGCTGCGGCGCCGTAGCCGAGCACGAGGGTGAACAGGTAGAACCCGCCGATGAGCCAGATGGCCCAGACGACCGACCGGCGCGCCTCCTTCGCGGTCGGAACCGTGTAGAAGCGCATGAGCACGTGGGGGAGACCCGCGGTGCCGAGCACGAGCGCGAGTGCGAGCGAGATGAAGTCGAGGGGGTTCGCGCCGTACTGGAGTCCCGGCGCGAGGATGGCTTCCGGTGGACTCGTCGTCGATGCCGCGATCGCACTCTCGAACAGGGTCGTGAGGTTGAAGCCGTTGAGGGCGAGCACCCAGATCGTCATGGCCCCGGCGCCGAGGATGAGCAGGAACGCCTTGATGATCTGCACCCACGTCGTGCCCTTCATGCCGCCGACGAGCACATAGACGATCATGAGCACCCCCACGACGGTCACGACGATCGACTGACCGAGGGAGTCGTCGATGCCGAGCAGGAGCGAGACGAGCCCGCCGGCACCGGCCATCTGCGCGAGCAGATAGAAGAAGCACACGGCGAGGGTGGTCGTCGCGGCGGCGACACGCACGGGACCCTGTTTGAGACGGAACGACAAGACGTCGGCCATCGTGAACTTGCCCGTGTTGCGCATGAGCTCGGCGACGAGCAGAAGCGCCACGAGCCACGCGACGAGGAACCCGATGGAGTAGAGGAAACCGTCGTAGCCGTTGACGGCGATGGCCCCGACGATGCCGAGGAACGATGCCGCCGAGAGGTAGTCTCCCGCGATCGCGAAGCCGTTCTGCGGGCCCGTGAACGAGCGCCCGCCAGCGTAGTAATCGGCTGCGGACTTGTTGTTGCGGCCCACCCTGATGACGATGAAGAGGGTCACGATGACGAACGCGAGGAAGACCGACATGTTGAGAACGGGGTTGTTCTCCGCGGTCGCCGGTGACGCGGTGGCGAGTACCGGGATCATGAGCGCTCGACCCCTTCCATCTCGGAGCGCAGCTGTGCGCTCAGCGGGTCGAGTTTGCGGTTCGCGAAGGCGACGTAGCCCATTGTGATCGCGAAGGTGGTGACGAACTGGCCGAGGCCGAGGATGAGCCCGATGTTGATGTCGCCGATGACGGGTGTCGCCATGACGTCGGGCGCATACGCCGCGAGGAGCACGAACGTGAAGTACCAGAGGATGAAGAACACGGCGAGCGGAAAGGTGAAGCTCCGATGCCGCTTCTTGAGTCGCAGGAACGTCTCCGATCGCGCCACCGCGAGGTAGTCGACTTTCGAAACGGGGGGATCGTCGAGAGGAACATCAGTCATGGGGGCCTCCTTGCCTCGATGGTGGTGGTGCGCCGACGCGTCGGTGAGTCGAGTATCGGTCACAGAACCCGATTCCTGAGAACATTCCGTCAATTCCTTCCGCCACCTTGTCTCCTCGGGCGCGATGAGGGGGTCCGGTAGGGTCGACAGCGCCCGACACCGATGGAGGACGACCGTGATCTCACACCCCGTGCGGATGTTCCGGAGCGACGAGCGACTCGATCGCCCCGACCAGCTCGCCCACAAGATCGCGACCGTCGCGACCGACCAGATCGATCCCGACGGCGACGTCGTCGACATGGTCGTCAATCGCGTGATCGACAACGCCGCGGTCGCCGCCGCGTCGCTCATCCGACGCCCCGTGACATCCGCCCGATCGCAGGCTCTCGCTCACGGCCCCTCGACGGGCGGGGCGGGTTCGACGGTCTTCGGCCCCGCTGCCTCCGCGCGCACGTCGCCCGAGTGGGCCGCGTGGGCGAACGGCGTGGCCGTGCGCGAACTCGACTTCCACGACACCTTCCTCGCCGCGGAGTACTCCCACCCGGGCGACAACATCCCCGCGATCGTGGCCGTGGCTCAGCACCTCGGGGCGGCGCGCGCACTCACGGGTCGCGACATCGTGCGCGGGATCACGACCGGCTACGAGATTCAGGTCGACCTCGTCAAGGCCATCAGCCTGCACGAGCACAAGATCGACCACGTGGCCCACCTCGGTCCGTCTGCCGCGGCGGGCATCGGCACACTCCTCGGTCTCGACGTCGAGACGATCTTCCAGGCGGTCGGTCAGGCTCTGCACACGACGACCGCGACGCGGCAATCCCGCAAGGGCGAGATCTCGAGCTGGAAGGCCCACGCCCCGGCGCTCGCGGGCAAGGCCGCCGTCGAGGCGGTCGACCGGGCGATGCGGGGCGAGTCGAGCCCGACCCCGATCTACGAGGGCGAGGACGGCGTCATCGCGTGGCTTCTCGGGGGTCCGGACGCGCGATACGAGGTCTCGCTTCCCGCACCGGGGGAGCCGAAGCGGGGCATCCTCGACACCTACACGAAAGAGCACTCGGCCGAATACCAGGCCCAAGCGCTCATCGACCTCGCCCGCAAACTGCATCGTGAACACCCCGAGGTACTCGCTCCCGGCGCGGTCAGGTCGATCGTCATCGCGACGTCGCACCACACGCACACCGTTATCGGGTCGGGCGCCAACGATCCGCAGAAGTACGACCCGACGGCGTCGCGCGAGACCCTCGACCACTCGATCCCCTACATCTTCGCGGTCGCGCTGCAGGACGGCTCGTGGCACCACGTCGACTCCTACACTCCCGAGCGCGCCGCGCGCACCGACACGGTCGCACTCTGGAGGAGCGTGACGACGCGCGAAGACCCGGAGTGGACCCGGCGCTACCACTCCATCGATCCCGCCGAGAAAGCGTTCGGCGGCCGTGTCGAGATCACGCTCACCGACGGATCGACGATCGTCGACGAACTCGCCGTCGCCGACGCCCACCCGCTCGGGGCGAGGCCGTTCTCTCGCGCCGACTACGTGACCAAGTTCCGCACGCTCGCCGCCGACATCCTCGACGACGACGAGATCGACCGCTTTCTCGACGTCGCCGAACGCTTGCCGCACTTGCGGTCGGACGAGCTCGACGGCCTCAGCATCACCGCTCGCGCGGGGCTGCTCGAGGCGCTCCCGACCCCGAAGGGACTCTTCTGATGCTGTACTCGACCGTGGCCGCACACGAGAAGCGACGGCTGTTTCGCGAACGACTCTCGACAGGTGAGCTGCTGCGTTTTCCGGGAGCGTTCAACCCCCTCTCGGCGCGGCTCATCGAGCGCAGCGGCTTCGACGGCGTCTACATCTCGGGTGCGGTCATCGCGGCCGACCTCGGACTTCCGGACATCGGTCTCACGACGCTCACCGAGGTCGCGACGCGCGGCCGCCAGATCGCGCGCATGACCGACCTGCCGACGATCATCGACGCCGACACCGGGTTCGGTGAACCCATGAACGTCGCGCGCACGGTGCACGAGCTCGAAGACGCCGGTCTCGGCGGCCTGCACATCGAAGACCAGGTGAACCCGAAGCGCTGCGGGCACCTCGACGGCAAACAGGTCGTCGACGAGCAGACCGCGGTCGGTCGCATCCGTGCGGCCAGGGATGCCCGTCGCGACGACAACTTCCTCATCATGGCGCGCACCGACATCCGGGCGATCGACGGTCTCGACGCGGCCGTCGACCGGGCCAAAGCACTCGTCGACGCGGGAGCGGATGCGATCTTCCCCGAGGCGATGGCGACGCTCCACGAGTTCGCGGCGATGCGAGCAGCCGTCGACGTGCCGATCCTCGCGAACATGACCGAGTTCGGCAAGAGCGAGCTCTTCACGACCGAACAGCTCGCGTCGGTCGGAATCAACATCGTCATCTGGCCGGTGTCGCTCTTGCGCATCGCGATGGGGGCATCCGAACGGGCACTCGAGACGATCACGACCGAGGGCTCGCTCACGTCGAAGCTCGGCGAGATGCAGCACCGCGCCGACCTCTACGACCTCGTCGACTACCGGGGCTACACGGCGTTCGACTCGACGATCTTCGACTTCACCGTCGAGCGCTAGCGTTCCGACACCGCCCCCGCATCCCCCACAGGCCAGGAGAACACGATGACCGACAGCGCCGTCAGCACCATCGACATCAAGAAGGGGCTCGCGGGTGTTGTCGTCGACACGACGGCGATCTCGAAGGTCAACCCCGACACGAACTCGCTGCTGTACCGCGGCTACCCGGTGCAGGAGCTCGCGGCGTCGTGCTCGTTCGAGGAGGTCGCCTATCTCCTCTGGCACAGCGAGCTGCCGACGGACGAGCAGCGTGACGCCTTCAGCGCGGCCGAGCGCGCGAACCGCACCCTCGACCCCGCCATCAGGGTCGTCATCGACGCTCTGCCGCTCGACTCCCACCCGATGGATGTCGTGCGCACGGCAGTAAGCGTCATCGGTGCGGTCGACCCGACCACCGCAGACGAGTCCCCGGAGGCCGAGCTCGAAAAGTCGATGGCGCTGTTCGCGAAGCTCCCGGCGATCATCGCGTTCGACCACCGCCGACGTCACGGACTCGAGGCCATCGAGCCGCGCGTCGACCTCGGGTACAGCGAGAACTTCTTGCACATGACGTTCGGCGTCGTTCCCGATCCGGTCGTCGTCGAGGCGTTCGACGTGTCGATGATCCTCTACGCCGAGCACTCCTTCAACGCGTCGACGTTCACGGCGCGGGTCATCACCTCGACTCTGAGCGACCTGCATTCCGCGGTGACCGGAGCGATCGGAGCCCTCAAGGGCGCGCTGCACGGTGGAGCCAACGAGGCGGTCATGCACGTGTTCGACGAGATCGGGGTCGGAGACGGCGCACCCGAGCGCGTCGACGCCTGGCTCACCGCGTCGCTCGCGGCGAAGCGCAAGATCATGGGCTTCGGGCATCGCGTCTACAAGAACGGCGACTCGCGCGTGCCGACCATGAGAGCGGCGCTCGACCGCCTCGTCGAGCACTACGACCGGGCGGACATCCTCGACCTCTACACCGCCCTCGAAACGGCGATGGACGACGCGAAGAACATCAAGCCGAACCTCGACTACCCGTCGGGCCCCGCCTACCACCTCATGGGGTTCGACACGGCGGCGTTCACCCCCCTCTTCGTCGCGGCGAGAGTGACCGGGTGGACGGCGCACATCATGGAGCAGCGAGCCGCCAACGCGCTCATCCGCCCGCTCTCGCTCTACTCCGGACCCGACGAGCGCCCCGTGCCGTGAGCCTCGGATCGTGCCGCAACGGTGCTCGTCTGCACCGAGCCGCGATCGTCAGTGTCAAATATCATTGACATTCAATGTCAACTATCCCTAACATCGAGCCATGACCCCTCGACAGTCGCCGACACCCTCGCCCGTGCGAGAGCGCCGCACCCTCGTGCGACTGACGCAAGCTGAGCTCGCGTCACGCGTGAACGTGAGTCGACAGACGATCATCGCGATCGAACAGGGCGACTACGCCCCGTCGGTCTATCTCGCGCTGCGCATCGCTCGTGCTCTCGAGGGCACCGTGGAAGAACTCTTCACCGACGACACAGGAGACGACCGATGACACGTCAATCTCGACTCAGCCGGCTAGCCGAACGAGCCATGGACCTCGACAACCCGGCCTACGGCGACGAACGCGAGAAGGCCGTGTTCATGGAGGCGAGTTCGTTCGGCCTGACCATGGGCATCTACCTCAGCCTCGCTCTCGCGGTGATCGCCTCGACCGTCGGGTATCTGATCGTCGCTGTCGCGCTCCTGGCCATGACGATCCTCCCGTCCGCCGCCGCGCAGTGGTACGCGAAGCAGCACGGGGTCGACATCCGCGCCATGGCCGAGAACGCGGGCGACAGGTCGACGACCCGCACGTTCGTGATCCTCGGCGCCGGAATGGTGCTCACCTTCGCTGCGATGGCCGTCACGGTGTTCACCGGCCAGCCGATCCTGCCGACACCGACACTCGACGTCACCCCCGGCGAGGGTTTCTTCGGGGGCATGGCTCAGGGCGCGGTAGTCGGCGGAATGCTCGGGGGTCTCGCAGCGATCGTGGGTGCGCTCGTCGGGTATCGACGCGCGGCCGCCCGTCGCGATTCGCGAGGGTGATGATGAGTCGCAACAGGGCTCTCTACGTCGAGACGTTCGTCCGCGCCGACGTCGACACCGTGTGGGGGCTGACGCAGAATCCGTCACAGCACACCCGGTGGGATGTGCGCTTCAGTCGTATCGCGCCCGCAGGAGACCTCGCCGATGGCGGGTACCGGTTCGACTACGAGCGTCGACTGCCCGGGCACACGATCCGAGGTACCGGCACGTCGATCGGCGAGAAGATCCGGTCAGACGGAACACGCACCTCCGCGCTGAAGTTCACGACGACCGACCGCCTGTCGCCCCTGCGATCGGGGCAGGGGTACTGGCGATACGTTCCCGTCGACGGCGGAGTGCGATTCATCACGGGTTACGACTACGAGCCCGGTTTCGGACCTCTGGTCGATCGCGCTCTGCGGCCTCTCGTGCTGTGGATGACGGCGTGGTCGTTCGATCGTCTGCGCATCTGGGCAGAAACGGGCACCGCCCCGGAGCGCTGGCCGAGCTGGAGCGTGCTCGCCGTGTGGCGCCGTGATCGCCCCCGCGCGTCGAGATGCGTCATCCGAGCCCCCGGACGCGACCCGATGGGTCACGCTCCGGCGACACTGAAAGGTCTGCCTCAGCCGTGAGAACCCGATTGTCGACGACGGGCGACGACACCCGCGGGTCCGTCTTCGCGCGCGCTCTCGGAGCCGACTTCTCGAGACTGCACCCCGAGTTGCAGAAGCGCTTCGGCGTGTCGCTCGACGGGGGATACGCGATGGTCGGAACCGGCGTGATGACGCGCGTTCGTCGTGGGCCGTGGTGGACCGTTCCGTTTCTGCACATCGGAAAACTGCGAAACATCCTCATCGCCGACGTGGGCGACGATGTGCCGTTCACGATCTCGAACTACCCCTACCTCGACCCGCACGGCCGAGAAACCGTGACCTTCGTGCGGGAGTATCGGGTGCCGGGCAAGGCGAGGTCGAGCAGGTTCGACGCGACGATGGTCATCGACCCGCACCGCGGTGTCATCGTCGACTATCTCGGCACGCACCAGCATCTCGCCGTCGACCTCGATCTCACCGTCGAGGCCGACGGCTCGCTGCACTTGCGGTCGGAGGCGCAGCGCTTCTACGAGGGGCCCCTCGCATTTCGCTTTCCGATGGTGTTCTCCGGTCGCGCCGACCTCCGCGAGAGCTGGGATGCCGAAGCGGGGGTGTTCCGCATCAGTCTCGAGGTCAGAAATCGGGTGTTCGGTTTTCTCTTCGGATACGAGGGATGCTTCACCGCGTCGTATCCCGCAGCGGACACTACTCCGCAGCACCTTCTGCCGCGACGGCACGAACGCCGACTGTAATGCGGCGCTAGCAACGGGAATGCGCTTCGGCGCTTCGCGGTTCACCCTCCCGGGGCGGCGCCGCCCCAACCAGCACGCCCCCACCAGCACATCCGCGGCGGCACGACCCCGCGGGCACGACCCGAGGAGAGCCACCATGCCCGACACCGTCGCCGAACCCCCGGTCATCGGGATCCTCGGAGCGGGCAAGGTCGGCACGGTGCTCGGCCGGCTCTTTCTCGCGGCCGGCTATCCCGTGCTCATCGCCGGATCCGGCGACCCGTCGCGCATCGCCCTCACGATCGAGGTGCTCGTGCCCGGCGCGGTCGCGACCTCGGCAGACGATGTCGCCCGCCGCGCCGACATCGTCATCCTCGCCCTGCCGCTCGGCAAGTACCGCAGCGTGCCCCGCGACCTCCTGGAGGGCACGCTCGTCATCGACGCCATGAACTACTGGTGGGAGGTCGATGGCATCCGCGACGACCTCGCGCGCGTCGACGTCTCGTCGAGCGAGCTCGTGCAGAGATTCCTGAACGGGTCGCGCGTCGTCAAGGCGTTCAGTCACATGGGCTACCACGACCTCGACGAGGGGCCCCAGCCCGCGGGCGCCCCCGGGCGACGGGCGATGGCGATCGCGGGCGACGATGATGACGCTCTCGCCGAGGTCGCGCGCCTCGTCGACGCAGTGGGGTTCGACCCGGTCATCGCCGGAACCCTGCACGAGAGCGTCTCGCTGCAACCCGGGAGCGAGCTCTTCGGGGCGAACTTCCCGCGCGCCGACATCGAGGCGGCCCTCGAGCGGTTTCCCGCCACCGAGCGCGGTGTGCTCATCGGTGCAGCGCGTTCCGATCAGAGCTGATCGGCGACACCGGCCGAGGCGAGCCGGCCCGTTTCGTCAGCCGCGCACCGCGAGCGCGAACGGCAACACCGCGGGTGCCCCGGCGAGCCTGAGGGTGCGCGCCGCCTCCGTCATGGTCCATCGGCTGTCGACGAGGTCGTCGACGAGGAGCACGGGGCCGGATGTCGGCACCCCACCCGACTGCACCCCACCCGCCGGCACTCCGAATCGTCCGCGCACCGACGCGAGCCGGTAGGCGCTGTTGCCCCCAGGGTCGCCCTCGGGGCCGCCCCCGAGGAGCTCGAGCGGCCCCAGGTAGTCGAGGCGCCCGGCATCCGCGAGCCCTCGGGCGATCGACTCGATGAGCTGCGGATGTCGGCGAGACGGCACACTCGCGACGGCGACGGGCCGCTCGGCCCACCCCCAATCGGCGAGAACGCGCACGCACGCGGCCACGAGCGCGGGGGTCGCGGGAGCGTCGACCGCGCCGGGTGCGAAGATCTCGCGCAGTGTTCCTCCCCAGCCGAGGTCGGTGAGGCGCGCGAGGGCGCGGCCCGACTCAGCCCGTTCGCCGACGGGGATGTTGCCTTTCACGGCGACGCCGAGGCGGTCCATGCCGCTCGGCCACTGTGCTCGCGGGTCGATCTCGACACCGACGCGGTCGAGGGAGCCCGCCGCGCTCTCGCGCGCGCTCGAATCGACGTCGGCCTCGAACCAGGGGCCGGCGCAGTTGTCGCAGCGGCCGCACGGTGTCGCGGTGGCGTCGTCGAGGGCCCTCTGGAGAAATGCCATGCGGCACCCCTCGGGGCCCGCGGGCAACGCCTCGTAGTCGAGCATCGACTGCTGTTCGCGCTCCCTGGCCTCGGTGATGCGGGCGTAGCGTTCGGCGTCGTACTGCCACGGGGCGCCGGTCGACACCCACCCTCCGCGCACGCGCTTGACGGCGCCGTCGACGTCGAGCACTTTGAGCAGCAGTTCGAGCGGGGTGCGCCGCACATCGACGCGCGCTTCGAGCGCCGGGGTCGAGAGGGGAGTGTCGCTGAGCGCGTCGATCACGGCGCGGGCGCGCGACTCGACGGGCATCGACGCTGTCGCGAAATACTGCCAGATCGCGGCATCCTCGGTTCCCGGCAGAAGCAGAACGTCGGCATTCGCCGTGGCTCTCCCCGCACGCCCGACCTGCTGGTAGTAGGCCACGGGGGAGGAGGGGGCACCGAGGTGCACGACGAAACCGAGGTCGGGCTTGTCGAACCCCATGCCGAGCGCGCTCGTCGCGACGAGAGCCTTGAGGTCGTTCGACTTGAGCCTGCCCTCGAGGGTTTCGCGATCGGCCGTGTCGGTGCGCCCCGTGTAGGCGTGCACGTCGTGGCCCGCGTCGCGCAGCAAGCGCGCGGTGTCTTCGGCCGCCGAAACGGTGAGGGCGTAGATGATGCCGCTCCCCGGGAGCGCTGCCAGGTGGGTGAGAAGCCACGCGAGGCGGCTTCGGGCGTCGGGCAACCTCAGCACCCCGAGACGCAGCGACGCTCTCGCGAGCGGGCCGCGGATCGTCACGACCCCGGGCGCAGGTGGGGCCTGGCTCGCCCTCTCGCCCGCCCCGTCGTGCTCGCTGTCGAGTTGTTCGGCGACGTCGGCGACGACCCTCTCGTTGGCCGTGGCGGTCGTCGCGAGCACGGGCACCCCCGAGGGCAACTGCGCGATGAGGTCGCGCAAACGGCGGTAGTCGGGGCGGAAGTCGTGACCCCAGTCGGAGATGCAGTGCGCCTCGTCGACGACGAGGAGCCCGGCGCGATCGACGAGGGCCGGGAGCTGTTCATCACGGAACGAGGGGTTGTTGAGTCGCTCGGGCGAGACGAGGAGCACGTCGACCTCGTCGGCACGGAGGGCGTCGAGCACATCCGACCACTCGTGCGCGTTCGTCGAGTTGATGGCGAGCGCGCGAACCCCCGCCCGCTCGGCGGCGGCCACCTGGTCGCGCATGAGGGCGAGCAGGGGTGAGACGAGGATGGTCGGCCCGGCTCCGCGCCGGCGCAGAAGGAGGGTGGAGACGAAGTAGACGGCCGACTTGCCCCACCCGGTGCGCTGCACGACGAGAGCGCGACGCCGACGGTCGACGAGGGTCTCGATGGCGTCGAACTGGCCCTCGTGAAAGTCGACGTCGTCGCGCCCGACGAGGGCGCGCAGGATGCCGAGCGCCTCGGTGCGGGTGTCGGGGCGGGCGGATGTCGCGGGGGTGTCCGTCATGCCATCCAGCCTGTCAGTAGCTACCGACTGTCAGTAGCCACCGACCGTCAGTACCTACCGACCGTCGAGTCGCGCCGCGACATCCGCCGGGAAACCGCCGGTCGCGATCGGTCCCCATCGGGTCGGTGTGATGCGGATGAGCGCCTTGTTCTGCAGGGTCATCGCCTCGCGATACTCGGTCCAGTCGGGGTGCTCGCCCGCGATCGCGCGGTAGTAGTCGACGAGGGCGTCGGCGGCCGCGGGCATCGTGATGACTTCGGCGTCGCCGTCGACCTGCACCCACGCGCCGTTCCAGTCGTCCGAGAGCACGAGAACGCTCGCCCTCGGGTCGCGTTCGAGGTTGCGCGTCTTCGCCCGGCCGGGGTAGGTCGAAATCACGATGCGGCCGTCGTCGTCCACTCCTCCCGACACGGGCGAGATCTGCGGCCTGCCGTCGGAACGTGTCGTCGACACGAGCATGCGGTGCCGCGGGCGGATGAACTCGAGCACACCGTCGAGGTCGACGGGGGTGTTCGTTGCGATGCTTCTGGCCATCCGCCCAGGCTACGCGCCGGTCAGTCGTTGTCGCCCTGCGTGTCGTCGCCCGCCGACTCCGACTGCTGATGCCCGGCACCGTCCGCCGACCACTGCCAGTCCGCGACCTCCGGGATGTCGACGCCGAACTCGCGCGTGTAGCGATGCGCGCGGTCGCGGGCATCCACCATCCGCTGCCGCGCGTCGGGGGCGCGAGCGGCGAGGCCGTCGACCCGATCGATCACGTCGATCACGAGCGAATACCGGTCGAGCCTGTTCATCATGACCATGTCGAACGGCGTCGTCGTGGTGCCCTCCTCGAGAAAACCGTGCACGTGGATGTCGTCGTGGCCCGTGCGCCGGTAGGTCAGGCGATGGATGAGCGCGGGGTAGCCGTGATAGGCGAAGATCACCGGGCGCCCGGGAGGGAACACCGCGTCGAACGCGTCGCTCGCGAGCCCGTGCGGGTGCTGGGTCTCGTCTTGCAAGCGCATGAGGTCGACGACGTTGACGAATCGCACCGCGAGTTCGGGAACGTGCTCGCGCAGGAGTGCGGCCGCGGCGAGCGCCTCGAGCGTCGGCACGTCGCCCGCGCACGCGAGCACGACGTCGGGTTCGCCGCCGTCACGCTCACTGCTCGCCCACTCCCAGACCCCGAGTCCCCTCGCGCAGTGCTCGATGGCGTCGTTCATCGAGAGCCAGGCTCCACTCGGCTGTTTGCCCGCGACGACGACGTTGACGTAGTCGGTCGAGCGCAAGCAGTGGTCCATCGTCGAGAGGAGGGTGTTGGCATCCGGCGGCAGGTAGACCCTCACGACGTCGGGCTTCTTGTTCATGACGTGGTCGATGAAGCCCGGATCCTGGTGGCTGAAGCCGTTGTGGTCCTGCCTCCACACGTGCGAGGTGAGCAGGTAGTTGAGTGACGAGACGGGCTCGCGCCACGGGATGTCCGCCGACGATTCGAGCCACTTGGCGTGCTGGTTGACCATCGAGTCGACGATGTGCACGAACGCCTCGTAGCAGCTGAAGAGCCCGTGGCGCCCGCTCAGGAGATAGCCCTCGAGCCAGCCCTGGCACTGGTGCTCGCTCAACACCTCCATCACGCGGCCCGCGCGCGCGAGGTGCTCGTCGAGGGGGAGGATCTCGCTCGACCACTGCTTGTCGGTCTCGGCGTAGACGCCCTGCAGACGGTTGGATGCGGTCTCGTCCGGCCCGAAGAGCCGGAACGTGTGCGGGTTGTCGCGCACGACCGTCGCGAGCCAGTCGCCGACGACCCCGGTGGGCGACGCGGATGTCTCGCCCGGCGCCGGCACGTCGACTCCGTGCTCGCGGAAGTCGGTGAGCTCGAGGGGGCGGCGCAGACGACCGCCGTTCGCGTGCGGCGTCGCACTCATCCGCAGGTCGCCCTCGGGGGTCGCCGCGACGATCGTCTCGTTCGGGACCCCGTCGGGGCCGAAGAGCTCGTCGGGGCGGTACGACCTCATCCACGTTTCGAGCACGCGCGTGTGCTCGACGGTGTCGCGGGCGCTCGCGAGCGGCACCTGGTGCGCCCGCCAGGTGCCCTCGACCTGGAGTCCGTCGATCTCCGACGGGCAGGTCCACCCCTTGGGAGTGCGGAGGATGATCATCGGCCAGCGGGCTTGCCCCTCGAGAGTGCCTGCTGCCGCCGCGGCCTTGATCTCCGCGATCTCGTCGAGCACCGTGTCGAGTGTCGCGGCCATGCGAGCGTGCACCGCGACCGGGTCTTCTCCGTCGAATCCCCCCGACACGATGTGGGGGGAGTGACCGTAGCCGCGCATGAGGTCGAGCAACTGCGACTCGGGCATCCGCGCGAGGATCGTGGGGTTCGCGATCTTGTAGCCGTTGAGGTGCAGGATCGGAAGCACGACGCCGTCGGCGAGGGGATTGACGAAGGTGTTCGAGAGCCAGCTCGTCGCGAGCGGCCCCGTCTCGGCTTCACCGTCGCCCACGACCGCCGCGACGAGCAGATCGGGATTGTCGAACGCCGCGCCGTAGGCGTGTGAGAGGGCATAACCGAGCTCGCCTCCCTCGTGGATCGACCCCGGCGTCTCGGGGGACGCGTGGCTCGGGATTCCGCCGGGAAAGGAGAACTGCCGGAACAGCGCGCGCATCCCCTCGGCCGTCTGCGGCACGTCGGGGTAGAGCTCGCTGTAGGTTCCGTCGAGCCACGCGTTGGCGACGACCCCCGGGCCGCCGTGGCCGGGCCCGGCGATGAAGAGGGCTGCTTGCTCGCGCTCGCGGATGATGCGGTCGAGGTGTGCCCAGACGAAATTGAGCCCGGGAGTGGTGCCCCAGTGTCCGAGCAACCGGCGCTTGACGTGATCTCGATGGAGCGGCTCGGTGAGCAGCGGGTTGTCGAGCAGGTAGATCTGACCGACGGAGAGGTAGTTCGCCGCCCGCCACCGTGCATCGATCGCGTCGAGCGCGCTCGGGTCGATCGACGACGGTGACGCTGCTGGTGCTGCTGTTGGTGCGAAGCTCATGGCTCTCCCGGTCGGTGGGCGGCGATGAGCCTCACCCTACGACCGGGGCGTTCGACGAAACAGGGGTTGCGTCGGCTCAGCGCCGAGCGGTCTCCCCGCGAAGCGAGAGGCGCTGTGCGAACCCGACGGTCCACAGAATGACCGCTGCCCCGACGGCGAACACCGCGACGGGGCCGAGACCGAGAGCGCTCACGATCGCGAAAGCGAGGAGGAGCGCGATGCCGACGAGCGGGCTCGTCAGTCGGGTGTTGACGTCGGCGAGCACCCGCGCGTTGCGCCGAGCGACGACGGAGCGTGCTCGTGCGGGAGGCGCGACGCTGGCGCGCCCAGCGGAGTCGTGACGATCGAGGCCCCGAGCCCGATCCAGAGTTGCCGTGTTGATAACCATCGATGTCCCCCAACGAATACGGTTCGAGGCAACACTACGCTGCTGTGGCGGCACCCTCTGCCCCCCATTCGCGTCAGAATCCGGCGCGGGCCTGCCGCGACCCGGAGCCGAGCGAGCACGGGCGACCCAGGTTCGCTTCGATAAAGTCGCTCACGACCCATTGCCTGACGCGCCGGAGCACCGTTCCCCGCGAGACCCGGAAGACACGGATGCCTGACAGCCCGATTTCGGCGACACCTTACGAGGTGCTCGGCGTCGCGCCCACCGCGACCGACGACGAGCTCAAGCGCGCCTACCGGCGCGCGCTCCGCGAGGCGCACCCTGACACCGGGGGAGACGCGGCGAGATTCAACGCCGTGCAGACCGCGTGGGAGCGCATCGGCACCCCCGCCGGCCGGGCGATCTACGACCGCGTCGGAGCCACGCGGGAGGAACCCCATTCGTGGGCGACCCCGCGCACGTCGTCGAAGCCCACCGACACGCGACCGCGCGCGCGCTCCTACGGGCATCCCGGGGGCTGGCGGCGCGAGCGCTACCTGACCCTCATCCGCGAGTGGGCCGGGCGGGGGGCCGTCGTCGAGGATCCCTACGACCCCGCGCTCGTCGCGAGCGCCCCGCGCGAGATCCGCCACATCCTCGCCGATGCCCTCGCCGAAGAGGCGACCGCTCGTGCCCTCACCGATCTCGGCATCGGGTTCACGGCGTGGCACGATGTGGCGACGGGAGCTCCCGACGAGAAGATCGACCACATCGTCCTCGGGCCGACCGGACTGTTCGCGGTGCTGTCGGAGGACTTCGGCGGGCCGGCGCGCCCGAGACGCGGCGAACTCATCGGAGACGCCCTCGCGGGCGAGAAACCCTTCGAGTCGCTCGGTCGACGCGCCAAGATCATCTCCAAGGCGGTCGGCGTGAAGTTCACCGTTCTCGCGATCGTGCTCCCCGACGACGCCCTCGAGGAGGCGTTCTTCGTGCTCGGCAAGTCCCGCGGTGCCCAGACGGTCGCGGTGCGGCAATCGCACCTGCCGATCCTCTTGCGCGACGGCCTGCCGGACTCGCCCCTCTACGGCGGCACCGAGCTCTTCGAGGTGCGCACGCGCCTGCAGTCTGGTGTGCGCTTCGTCGCACCCTGACGCGGCGGCCGAGGTGACGCGGCGGCCCAGGTCGCGTGGCGACCGGGATGGCATGCTTGTGGAGTGACAACGACTCTCGCCACAGAAACCCTGCCGCGCCTGTCGTGGAAGTTGCTCCCCGCCCTCGGGATGTGCGCATCCGCGGTTCTGCTGTTCGCCGTGCAATTCACGACCGTGGGCTACATCACCCTGTTCGTGAGTCTCGCGGCCGCATTCCTCGTCGATCGCGAGCTCGGCAAAGACCTCGCGCTCATCGCCGTGGGGCTGCTCATCATCAGCACGATCTCGCTCGAAGCCGACATCAGCTACCTCAAC
The DNA here is from genome assembly GCF_046600695.1 of Marisediminicola sp. LYQ85. Lineage (NCBI taxonomy): Bacteria > Bacillati > Actinomycetota > Actinomycetes > Micrococcales > Microbacteriaceae > Marisediminicola > Marisediminicola sp. LYQ85. The sequence continues at coordinate 808,597 of NZ_JBKIWO010000001.1, read as the reverse complement.
ATCCTCATCATGGGCACGGTGCTGACGCTCGCGGTCGCCGTGCCGTTCGTCATCGACCGCTACGTCTACCGGCATCGCACGATCGTCTTCCCGGTGCGCACCGGAAAGAAGTGGTCGACGTTCGAGCGCACCTACCTCGCGCTCGTGCTCTTTCTCGGATGGGCCATCCTGCCCTTCTACTTCATCGGGTCGGGGTCCTACGAGAACTGGCCGGCCATCCGCGCTCCCGACGAACTCGCGCGACTCTTCGTCGGCGTCAACGCCGTGGGACTGTGGGACGAGCTGTTCTTCATCTGCACGATCTTCGCGGTCTTCCGGCGCCACTTTCCGATGTGGCAAGCGAACGTGCTGCAGGCGATCATCTTCGTCTCGTTCCTGTGGGAGCTCGGATACCGCAGCTGGGGCCCCGCCCTCACCATCCCCTTCGCGCTCCTGCAGGGTTTCATCTTCTCGCGCACCAAATCGCTCACCTACGTCGTGTGCGTGCACTTGCTCTTCGACCTCGTCGTGTTTCTCGTGCTCGTGCACGCGCACAATCGCGAGTGGCTCCCGATCTTCATCTATTGACGTCTGCCGTGCGCTGCGCGCGCGCTCACGAAGGTCATGTGAACGGCGTGCATAATGTCGGAGGCCACTCTGACGGCCGATCATCCGAGGAGGTCGCGACGTGATCCGCGTCATCAGCTACAACCTGCGCAAGAACCACGCGAGCGGCGAGCTCAGCGCGCTCGTCGACTCCGTCGATCTCGACATGCTGTGCTTGCAAGAGGTCGACACCGTCGATCTGCCCGCCGAACTCGGCCCCCTGCACCTCGCCGACTCCACCAAGCGCAACCGCCTCGGCCTCGCGATCTACTATCGCCGCGACCGGTTCGCCGCCGTCAAGACCGAGGCGTTCGCGCTCAAGAAGTCGCTGCACGATCGCATCCTCGCTCCCGCGCACGAGAGACTCATCGGCACGAAGCTGCTCGACGAGGCGACGGGCCGCGAACTCATCGTCGCGTCGTTCCACGCCGCACCGCTCACCGCCCTCAACTCGCTGCGGCGCAACCAGATCCGTGCGGCTCACGCCGAGCTGCGGGGCCTCGGCGACGGACTCCCGACCCTCATGGTCGGTGACTACAACTACCCCTACTTCCAGAGCAACCTCGACCGCCGTGTCAAGGAGACCGGGTACGACCTCTCGCTGAGCGACACGACGACATACACGCGATACAAGTTCTATCGCGGTCACTTCGACTTCGTCACCTCGGTGGGTCTCCACATCGACAAGGTCGAAACGCTGCCTGCAGGGGCATCCGACCACATGCCGATCCTCGTGACGACCGACTACGCCACGACGCACGTTCCCGCGACCGACCACGGCTGAGTGTCGCGTCGAGCGGTGAGCGCGAGGGTCATACTCTGAACGAGTGAATGATTCTGCGCCGACCGCCGTCATCGCCGGAGCATCCGGATTCATCGGCTCCCGCCTCGTCGCCGACTTCACGGCCGAGGGCTACCGGGTCGTGCGAATCGGGCGGGCGGGCTCGGGCGTCGCCGTCAGCGGCGACGCGGCGCCGGAGGATGTCGCGTGGTCGGACGGCGCGGCCGTGCGACGCGCTGTCGACGGCGCCGAGATCGTCGTCAACCTCGCGGGCAAGAGCGTCAACTGCCGCTACACCGACCGCAACCGCGACGAGATCCTCAACTCGCGACTCGACACCACCGGTCAGCTCCGCGAGGCGATCGCCGCGAGCGCGACACCGCCCCGGGTCTGGCTCAACGCGAGCACTGCGACGATCTACCGCTACTCGCTCGACCGTCCGATGACCGAGAGCGGGGGAGAGCTCGGCACCGGGTTCTCGTCCGACATCGCCCGCGAGTGGGAGGCCGAGTTCTTCGAGGGCGACCTGCCGGGCACGCGTCGGGTGGCGCTGCGCATGTCGATCGTGCTCGGCGACGGCCCCGCGACATCCCTGCTGCTGCGCCTCGCGAGGCTCGGTCTCGGCGGGCCGCAGCTCGACGGGTGGTGGTTCGGGCACCGACGCTACCGCGGCATCGGGCAGCACCCTTCGGGCGACGGCACGGCTCCGCGGCACCGGTCGCGGGGGCGACAGAAGTTCAGCTGGGTGCACATCGACGACGTCGCGGCGGCGGTGCGGTTCATCCGCGACACCGACGGTGTGTCGGGGCCCGTCAACGTGACGGCACCGAACCCCATCGACAACCGCACGCTCATGCGCTCCTTGCGCCGGGTCGTCGGGGCGCGCGTCGGACTGCCCGCGTTCCGCTGGATGCTCGAACCGGCGATGTTCGTGCTGCGCACCGAACCCGAGCTCGTGCTCAAGAGCCGCTGGGTGCTGCCCGGGAGACTCGCCGCCCACGGCTTCACCTTCGCGTGGCCCGAGTTCGAGCCCGCGGCGGCCGACGCCGCCGACCGCACACGGCACTGAGGCCACCCGCGCGCCACGCGCCACCCGCGCGCCACGCGCCACCCGCGCGCCACACGGCACCCGCGGCAGCAGCCCGAGCGAACGAGCGAGCGCGCTAGACGAGCCGCTTCTCGCCCGGGCGGATGACGCGCCACCAGCGCTGACCGTAGCCCTCGAGTTCGACCGACATGCGTCCGTTCTCGATCGGGCGCGGCACCGGATCGTCACCGAGCATGTCGACGACGACGAAGCCGTCGGTGCCTCCCTCGACGCCGCTCCCCGTCAGGTCGAGGTCGAGGCTGCGGCCGTCGGGAGCGAAGTTGTGCGCGGCCACGAAGAGTCCGAGGCTGCTCTCGACCGAATGGGCGAGCACGCACGCGTGCGGCTGGTCGAGAACCGCGAAGTCGCCCCACCCGATCTCGGGTGCCGATCGGTACGCCCGGGTTAGCCTCGACATGAAGGCGAGAAGCGACGTGTCGTCGTGCCGCTGCTGCGCGACGTTGATGTGCTCGGGCGCATTGCCTCCGGGCACGACCCCGGGCACGAGGTCGTCGGCGTCGGCGTTCGAGAACCCGCCGTTGGCATCGCCCGTCCACTGCATGGCCGTGCGAACGGCACTGCGGCTGCCCGAGATCGTGGGGTCCTCTCCCATGCCGATCTCCTCGCCGTAGTAGAGCACGGGGGCACCCGGCAGCGAGAAGATGAGGCTGTAGACCATGCGGATGCGGCGGGGGTCGCCGTCGAGCATCGGGGGGAGCCTGCGCGTGATCCCGCGCCCGTGGATGCGCTGGCCGGGCTCGGGGGCGAACGCGTCGAAGACCTCGTTGCGTTCGTCCTCGGTCAGCTGGTCGAGGGTCAACTCGTCGTGATTGCGCACGAAGTTGCCCCACTGGTTGCCTCGGGCGAGCGCCGGACGGGCGAGGAGTGCGTCGCGCAGCGGCGTGGCATCCTGTCTCGCGAGAGCGAGGTAGAGCTGCTGGTTGGCGACGAAATCGAACTGCATCGTGAGCTCGTTGCCGTCGTCTTCGCCGAAGAACAGCAGTTGCTCGTCGTAGGGGAGGTTGACCTCGCCGAGGAGCACGCCGCTGCCACTGCGGCGCGTGACATAGCCGCGGAGCGCGCGGAGGAACTCGTGCTCGGCACCGTCGGCCGTGTCGATGAGGCTCGGCACGGCGTCGACGCGGAAACCATCGACACCGAGCTGCAGCCAGAACCCGATGACCTTCGCGATCTCGTCGCGCACGACCTGTTTCTCGGTCGCGAGGTCGGGCTGATGCCGATAGAACGTGTGCTGGTAGTACTGACCCGCCTCGTCATCCCATCTCCACACGCCGTCTTCGACGTCGGGGAACATGTTGGCGGGCTGGTCGTCGGGCACATCGTCGCGCCAGTTGTAGAACTCGCGGTAGCGACTCGTGCGGTCGGCGCGAGCCTGCTGGAACCACGGGTGCTGGTCGCTCGTGTGATTGACGACGAGGTCGACGATGACACGCATGCCGCGATCCTTCGCCGTGCGCATGACCTCCACGAAGTCACCGAGGTGCCCGTAGCGCTCGTCGGCGCCGTAGTAGTTCGAGATGTCGTAGCCGTTGTCCTGGCGGGGCGACTCGTAGAACGGCGCGAGCCACAGGCACGTCACCCCGAGTTCGGCGAGATGGTCCAGGCGGTGCGCGAGCCCCTCGAAGTCGCCGACGCCGTCGTCGTTCCAATCGAGGTAGGTCTGCACATCGAGGTTGTAGAACACCGCGGTCTTCCACCAGAGGTCGCTCGTGTCGGTCAGTCTCATCGGGGGCTCCTCGACGTTCATGGGGCTCGGGTGTGGCTGTGTCGTGCGGACGCGTCGGGCCCAACCCTACGGATGCGGGCGCCGAAAGCCCTGAGTACCGCGCGGGGTCCGGCACGAACGGTGGCCTCCGCCGCGCAGAACGGCCCCCACCCTCAGCGGGTGGGGGCCGTGCGGCTCGCGGTCGGTCGGGAGATCAGACCGCCGCGGTGAGGGCGTCGAACTCCTCGTCGGTGAGCGTGACGGTGGCGCCGGCGACGTTGTCGTCGAGGTGCGCGACCGACGACGTGCCGGGGATCGGCAGCATCACGGGCGAACGCTTGAGCAGCCACGCGAGCGCGAGCTGCGACGGAGTCGCGTCGTGCTTCGCGGCGAGCTCGGTGAGCGGTCCGCCGTCGCCGACGAGCTGGCCCGTCGCGAGCGGGAACCACGGGATGAACGCGATGTCGTTGGCTGTGGCGTAGTCGAGCAGCGGCTCGGCGGAGCGATCGGCGAGGTTGAAGAGGTTCTGCACCGAGGCGATCGTCGCGAACTCCGATGCGGCCTTCAGCTCGTCGACCGAGACCTCACTCAGGCCGATGTGGCGGATCTTGCCCTCGTCTTGCAAGGCCTTGAGCTCACCGACCTGGTCGGCGAGAGGCACCTGAGGGTCGATGCGGTGCAACTGGAAGAGGTCGATGCGATCGAGACCGAGGTGGCGGAGGCTCTTCTCGGCCTGCTGTCGGAGGTACTCGGGGCGACCGACGGGACTCCACTCACCCGGACCCGAGCGCGTGAGCCCCGCCTTCGTCGCGACGACGATGTCGTCGGCGTAGGGGTGGAGCGCCTCGCGGATGAGCTGCTCGGCGACATCCGGGCCGTAGGAATCGGCGGTGTCGAAGAACGTCACCCCGAGCTCGGCGGCGCGACGCAGAACCCGAACGGCTTCGGCGGGGTCGCGGGGGTCGCCCCACACGCCCTCGCCGGTGAGCTGCATCGTGCCGTAGCCGAGGCGCACGACCGGCAGGTCGCCCCTGATGGAGTAGGTGCCGGATGCCGCAGCAGAGAGTTCGGTGTTGGTAGTCATAGGGGACGGTAACGGGAGCGCTCCCGTGACCATTCCTGTCGGGGACGACGTCCAGTCCACTCCCAGGTCAGCCGTTGGCTTTCGCGCACGTCTCCTGTGCCGCGGTCTGGCCGGTCGCCCCCGCGATCGGAACGTCTTCGGGGTCGGTCGCGGGATCGGTCGGGGAGCCGCCCGAGGGGGAGGGGTCGGGCGACGGGCTCGCCGAGGCATCCGGAGTCGGCTCCTCGGTGTCGGGGGCCGCCGGCGTCGACGGATCCTCGGGGCTCCCCGGGCTCTCGGGGTCGGCGGGGGTCTCGGGCGACGGCGGCTCGACGACACCCACGGCGCCCGAATCGAGCCCGACCGGGAGGCCCGCCGCGATGCGCTCGAAGAGGGCGTCGGCCGAGCTCGTGATGGGGAACACGCGTGACGGGTTGTCGATACCGGGGGCCGCCGGGTATTTCACGAAAGTGATGTTCTCGAGGGGGATGTCGCGGAAGACGAGAGCCATCGCCGCGAGCGTGTTGACGTTCTTGAGGTTCTCCGACACCGTCATGTTGCGCGAGGCGGCGTCGGCGAGGGAGAACACCTTCGTGAAGTCGGTGAGGGTCTCCTCGGACTTGATCTTGCGCATCATCGACGACAGGAACGACTGCTGGGCTCCGATGCGCCCCGTGTCGCTTCCGTCACCGATGCCGTGCCGGGTTCGTAAGAACTGGAGAGCCTGCTCGCCCTCGACGCTGTGCAAGCCCGCGGTGGGGAGGTCGAGGCCGGAGAAGGGGTCGAAGATGGGCGCGTCGATGCAGACATCCACCCCACCGATGGCGGAGCTGATCTGTCGAACGCCTTCGAACGTCATGATGGCGCCGTAGGGGATCTCGACACCCGTGAGGGCTGTGACCGTGAGGGCCGTGCACGGCAGACCGCCGTAGGTGAGGGTCACGTTGATCTGCTGGGCCGACATCGCGTTGTAGGTTCCCGAGCCGTCCTCCCGCGGACACGGGGGGATCGGCACGATGAGGTCGCGGGGAAAAGTCACGGCGACCGCTGACTGCTGGTCGTCGGCGACGTGCAGGAGCATCGTGAAGTCGTTGAGTTTTTCGGTGCGGTCGGGGCACCCGCCCGTGTCGACGCACTCGTCGCTCCCGACGATGAGCATGTCGAAGCCGCCCTCGAACGCACCGAGACCCACGACGGGTGCTGCGGCATCCTCCCCGGGGAGGGCGACCGTTTCGACATTGCCCGCGAGCCTCGCGGCGGTGATCGCGGTGACGGAGACCGTCGCGACGAGGAGCACGGCAGCTGCCATGGCGATGACCCGGACGACGGCCGACGCGCCTCGAGACGTGCGCAACATGCCGTGTCTGGCGATCGGCGCGGCACGGTCGGGCGTCGGAGCTGGAGGAGTGGTGCGAGTCACAGGCGTCCCTCGGGTCGTCGAGTCGGTCGGGCCTCGCCCGCCGATCGCGCCGGGGCACGTGTCTCCCGCCGCGCGGTCACCCTATCGACAACCGGGGGCCGAGACTCACGCCGGCTCGGGCGGGTCGACGATTGCGGAGCTACCCTGGTCGGCACCGGATGGCGCGCCCGGCGCCCGCGAGAGGACCCGAGACATGGCATCGAACGTCACGACAGACGAGCGCGGCGACCTCATCTCCTCGTCTCGGATCACCGATCTGGGGCCCGGCGAGATCTTCGTGTTCGGCTCCAACGCATCGGGGCATCACGGCGGGGGAGCCGCGCGCATCGCCCACGACAGGTTCGGCGCGGTGTGGGGCGAAGGCCGAGGGCTCCACGGCGGCAGCTACGCGATCGACACCATGAGCGGGCTCGCGACCATGACAGCGCAGATCGCGGCATTCCTGACATTCGCGGCAGAGAACCCCGACCTCACCTTCCTCGTGACCGAGATCGGCTGCGGAATCGCCGGATACGCGCCAGCGGATGTCGCACCCGCGTTCTCGGGCGCCCCGAGCAACGTCGCGCTGCCGGCATCCTTCGCGCGCATCGTTCGGGGAGGGTAGGGGCACTCGTCGTCGCCCGTGTCGGTGGGCGCCGGTAGAACGGTTGCATGACCGACACGACGACCGATTTTCCGACACTGCGGCTGACCGCGATCGACACCCCCGACCCCCGCGGTCTCGCCGAGTTCTACCGCCGACTCCTCGGCTACCGCTATCGCGCGGGAGACGAGCCCCGAGAGGGCGAAGGGACCCCCGAATGGCTCGTGCTGCACGGCGACGCGGGCGAGAAGCTCGCGTTCCAAGTCTCGCCCGGTCTACCCCGAGCGCAGTGGCCCGAAGGCACCGTTCCGCAGATGATGCACCTCGACCTCACCGTGCCCGACACGGCGGCGCTCTCCCGGCAGCACGACCGCGCACTCGCCCTCGGCGCGACCGTTCTGCTCGACCGGTCGAACGACCCCGAGGAAGAGTTGTACGTCTACGCCGACCCGAGCGGACATCCGTTCTGCATCTTCGTCTCGGACCAGTAGGCGATCGAGGGGGAGCGCTGTGCGTTCGGTGCTGTGACTGCCGACAGCGCCGTCAGTGGCGAGTGAACGAGGGCACCCAGCACCGCACGCGCTCTCGATAGCGGCGGAAGTCGTCGCCGAAGCGCCGCTCGAGGTCGGTCTCCTCGAGCGGGCGGATGAGGTAGTTCCACACGAGCGACCCCGCCACCGCGTAGAGCACGACGAGCCACGACGACGCGATGAAGCCGACCGGCGACGCCCTGCGCGATCCCGGCGACAGCCATGGGGTTGCGAACGAAACGATACGGACCCACCACGACGAGGCGGTTCGCCATAGCCGCCGGAAAAGGGATGCCGCCACCGAGCGTCGGCATCGACACCGCGGCCCACAGTCCGAGCCCGCTCGCGAGCACGAGGAGGCCGACACCGACCGCCGACACGGCGGGCGCGAACTCGACGGCGAAACCCCAGCGCCGCTCCGCGACGCTGATCCCGAGCGGGCGAGGTGTGCCGAAGAGTGTGGGTGGGGCGGGCACACCCCTCCTCCCGACTGTCTTCTCCTCCCCACCCCGTGTGGAGAACCCGCTCTCCGCAGACGATTCGTTCTTCTTTCGAACACGCGTTCGATTCGGGAGAATTGATGCATGCCCACCCTCGCCGCCTCCCTCCTCGATCGGGCCGCTGTGGTCGCCGATCTCGGTGGCACGGCGAAGTCGATCGCGGCTCTCGGCCACGCTGATTTGTCGGCGGCTGTCGAGGCGGTGACCGCTTTGCGGCAGTGTGTCGATCAGTTCGCTGCCGTCATCGCGGGGGAGGTGGCGCACCGGTCGCGCCCGGAGCTCGGTCACCAGGGTTTGGCCCAACAGGCGGGTTTCGTGAGCCCTGTTGCGATGATTCAGCGGGTTGCGCACGTGAGTCGCATCGAAGCGACCCGGCTTGTCGAGACGGGCGCGCTCCTCGCCGAGGCCGAAGCCGCGGCCGAGCTCGCCGCCTCTGCGGGTTCCGCCGACCACACCGCACCGGTGCCGGGAGAGCGCTGGCGCGAGGTTCTCGCGGCAGCCGTGCGGGAGGGAACCCTGTCGCTCGATGCTGTCGACGCGATCCGGCGGGTGTTCTCCGACATCACCCATGTCGACGACGGTGTTCTTCGCGCTGCGGCGGCAGAACTCGTCTTGGCCGCTGCCGGGTTGACTCCGGACCAGGTCCACCGCCGTGCGAGGCAGGTGCGTGATCTCCTCGATGCTGACGGGATCGAGCGTCGGGAGAAACAGCACCGCGACCTGCGGACCGTGCGCACCTGGTGGGACGCCACCACTGGAATGCATTGCGGGTCGTGGCGGCTCGCTCCGGAGGATGGTGCTCTCGTCGCCGAGGCGTTTGCGCAGATCCTGTCACCGCGGCGGGGTGGTCCCCGGTTCGTCGCCCCGGCCGCGCGTGCGACCGCGGAGGAGCTGCTGAACGATGGCCGCACCGACGAGCAGGTCAGTGCCGACGCGTTCGTCGACCTCGTGAGACTCGCCGTCGACGCAGACCCGGGCACCCTGTTCGGCGGGCGCCGCCCGGCCGTGCGGATCGCGGTGACCGCGGACCGGCTCGAGAACCGCACCGGCCCCGGGTTCCTCGAGGGAACCTCCGACACCGTGTCTGCTCCGACGATCGAACGGTCGATCTGCAACACCGGAGTCATCAGCGTCGGCTTCGACCGCGACGGCCAGTGCGTGAACGTCGGACGGGACCGGCGCCTGTTCACGGAACGGCAACGCATCGGGTTGACGGTCAGAGACGGCGGATGCCGGTTCCCCGGGTGTGAACGTCCGCCGTCGTATTGCGAGGCCCACCACATCAACCCGTGGGCTGGTGTCGAGGGCCGCACCGACATCGCCGACGGCATCCTGCTGTGTCGGAGGCATCATCTGCTGATTCACGACAACCGGTGGCAAGTGCACCGAGACCGAGCCGACTACTTCCTACGACCACCACCGGACGTCGATCCGGGGCGGGTGTTCATTCCGATGCCGTCCCGGAGCCCGGTCACCCAGGAGATCGCCGTGTGAATCGAGGCAGCGAAATCTTGCTCAGCCAACCGGTTTCGACGACGCCGGTTCATCGCCGTCCTCCTTGCCAGCACTGCCAATGCCACTGCCGCTGCCACTGCCACTGCCACTGCCTTGACGCAATCGCTCTCCCACGAGTGCACTGATGCGCCGGACATCGAAGATGACCGACCCGATCGCCTCATCGGGAATCGTCGCCGGCCGGGGCCGCCGCGAGAACGCCTCCTCGAGCTCACGGATGGCATTCTCGACATTCCGCGTCGCACGCACCGAACTCGCCGTTCCCTCTGATCCGGTCGTCCCGGTCGTGTGCACCGACCTAGCCGACTCCGAATCCGCTCTGCGCTCGTCATCCCACTCCGACACCAGATCAGCCGATGCCTCGAGCACCGCCGCAAGCGGACCACGCAACTCGGAACCCAACGTGGGCGCCACCCGTGACACGTCACCACTGAGCGATTCCCCGACGTTGACCACCCTGCTCCGCAACCACCGCAGCGTCTGAAGGTCGTCGTAATCCTTCTGCGAATCGTGACGGTTCCACCGCGACCGGAGGTTCAACCGTCGGCTCTTCCGCGCTTGCACGGCGAGATCGTCAGCCTGCACGAGCTCCTCATAGAGGGCATCGGTGTGCTGCTTCCACCGCAAGTCGTCAGCGCGCCGGTCGTCAGCGAGCTGCGAGCCGATATCGCGCAGACCCGACGCCGTCTGCACCCGCAGAGCCGAGATACGTCCCGCCGACATTCTCGAATACAGCGGAGGAGCCACCAGGAGGTTCACCGCGAGCCCGACCGCCATCCCGATCGCCATCTGCACGATGTAGCCGAGCGAATAGGACTCAGCATCGGTTCCCCCGACGACGAGGACGAACAGGGCCGTGATGGGAACGTAACTCCGTCCGGGGCCGAGCGCACGCACACCCGAAAGAAGCACACCCACCCCGACAGCGATCGGCACACTCCAGGGCGTCGGACCACCGAGCACGATGATGAGCCACGCGAGACCGATACCGCTCGCGAGAGCGACCGCCGTCTGCACACTCGTGCGCACCGACCCCGCGATCGTCGGCATCATGCTCACGAGTGCACCGAGCGGAGCGTAGTAGGAGTAGTCCTCGACCGCACCGGGAACAAGGCCGCCCACGATCCACGCGAGACCTGCGGCGAGCGCCGTCTTCGCCGCCAGGATGAGGCGCCACGGCCGCACCGCATCACGCACCTCCGAAGCACCCCGGCGCCACAGACTCACGGGGCGCCTCGCCTGACGACTCACGGGGCGACGCACGGGTCGACGTCACGACACGCGAACGGGGGAGGGCACACGACGGCGGCAGACATCCGACGAGTCTAAGGAGCACCCCACCTGCGAGGCCGGGGATCGGAGACCCTTGACACACCCGCTCCAAATCGAGCGAAGCCGACACCCACGGCCCCGCACTTCGACCGAACAGTGCCGATCCGACCGCCTGCCGAAACAACACAGGGCCGCGACGATCAGATTCTGATCGTCGCGGCCCTGTGTCCGAATCGGTCCCGGCCATCAGGCCGGACCATCGCTGTGCGCGAAGGGGGACTTGAACCCCCACGCCCTAATACGGGCACTAGCACCTCAAGCTAGCGCGTCTGCCATTTCCGCCATCCGCGCGCATCCGGCAGATTCTGCGAAATCTCTTCCGCCTCAACTGCCGACGGTCGAGAATAGCACGCACACGGCACCCCGAAACAACTCGACCCCCACGACCCCCACCGGCACCCGCCGCGCACCCGCCGAACGGCCATCGACCGCCCACCCAGCAGCCACCGGCACCCGTCGAGCACCCCGGGCCCAGTCGCTATCGTGGGGCGTATGCCTTCTGACACCTCGACCCCTGCCGGCACCGAGCTCGACGACCACGGCACCCCCCTCGACGAGACCGCGATCATCGCCCGCGACCTCATCCGCTTCGACACCACCAACTACGGCGAAGGCCGCTCCCACGGTGAAGCGGATGCCGCCGCCTACCTCGAAGCCAAACTGCAGGGCCTCGGTCTCACCCCCCGGCTCTTCGAATCGGAACCCGGACGCGTCTCCCTCGTGACCCGCATCGAAGGACGCGACAGCTCGCTCCCCGCCCTCGTGCTCCACGGACACACCGACGTCGTCCCCGCCGACCCCGCGAACTGGAGCGTCGACCCGTTCGGCGGCGTCATCAAAGACGGTCTGCTGTGGGGGCGCGGCGCCGTCGACATGAAGAACATGGACGCCATGATGCTCACCGCGATGAGCGACATCCTCGGCAGCGGCAAGCAGCCCCGCCGCGACATCATCGTCGGATATTTCGCCGACGAAGAAGACGGCGGCAAACTCGGCTCCCACTTCCTCGTGAACGAACACCCCGACCTGTTCGCCGGAGCGACCGAAGCGATCAGCGAAGTGGGCGGATACTCGATCACCCTCGAAGGCGAACGCGCCTACCTCCTGCAGACGGCGGAGAAAGCCCTCGTCTGGATCAAACTCGTCGCCCGCGGCACCGCCTCCCACGGCTCCCGCGTGATGTTCGACAACGCCGTCACCAAACTGGCCGAAGCCGTCGCCACCCTCGGTCGCCGCGACTGGCCGATCACCATGACCGACACGACCACCGAACTCGTCTCCGAGCTCGCCCGCATCTTCGACCAGGACGTCGACGTGGTCGGCCCCGACGAACTCGCCATCCGCACCGGAACAGCGGCGAGCTTCATCCGCGCATCCCTCCGCACGACCACCAACCCCACACTCGTGAGCGGCGGGTACAAGCACAACGTCATCCCCGACACCGCCGAAGCCCTCATCGACATCCGCACCCTGCCCGGCCAGGAGGACGCCGTGCTCGCCGAAGTGCGCGAACTCCTCAGCGACGACATCGAGATCATCGTGATGCACAGGGACGTCGGTCTCGAGAACCCGACATCGGGCCCCCTCGTCGACGCGATGACATCCGCTCTCCTCGCCCGCGACCCCGGTGCGAGCGTTCTGCCCTACATGCTCAGCGGCGGAACCGACAACAAGGCGCTCTCGCTCCTCGGCATCACCGGTTACGGCTTCGCACCACTCAAACTGCCCCCCGAGATCGACTTCCCCGGGATGTTCCACGGTGTCGACGAACGCGTGCCGCTCGACGCACTAGTGTTCGGCAGGCAGGTTCTCGGCGACCTGCTGCTCGACTACTAGCTCGCGACCCCGAGCCCGCGAGCACGACCGGCGACAACAGGAACGGCTGCACCCGCGTGGGATTCTTCGAAGCGATCATCCTCGGCCTCCTCCAGGGCCTCACCGAGTTCCTCCCGGTGTCGTCGAGCGCACACTTGCGCATCGCGGGGGAGTTCCTCCCGTCGGCGACCGACCCGGGGGCGACCTTCACCGCGATCACCCAGTTGGGCACCGAAGCCGCGGTGCTCGTCTACTTCTGGGGTGACATCACCCGCATCATCGGCAAGTGGTTCCGCCACTTCGGTGCGCGCCGACTCCCCGCCTCGGACCCGCGCCACATCGCCCGCGGCGACTCAGACGTGCGGATGGGCTGGCTCATCATCATCGGCACCGTTCCCATCGTGCTCGCGGGTTTCTTTCTGCAGGAGACCATCCGGTCGAGCTTCCGGTCGCTATGGCTCGTCGCGATCGTGCTCATCGTGTTCGGAATCATCCTCGGCGTCGCCGACCTCTACGGTCGCCGCACCAAGAACCTCACCGACCTCACCTACCGCGACGGCCTGCTCTACGGCGGAGCCCAGATGCTCGCCCTCATCCCCGGCGTCTCCCGGTCTGGCGCGACCACGACGATGGGCCGCGCTCTCGGTTACGAGCGCCCCGCCGCCGCGCAGTACGCCTTCCTGCTCGCCGTTCCCGCCGTCTTCGGCAGCGGGTTCTATGAGCTCTACAACAGCATCACCGAACCGGATGTCGGCAGTCCGTTCGGTTACCTCGAGACCGGTGTCGCCACGATCGTCGCGTTCGGTGTCGGCCTCGCGGTCATCGCCTTCCTCATGAACTACATCAAGACCCGCTCGTTCATGCCCTTCGTGATCTACCGCATCGCCCTCGGCGGCACCCTCCTCGTGCTGCTCGCCACCGGAGTCCTCGACCCCCTCTGACCCGAGCCCGCACCGACCGCGACCGGCGCCCACGGTGCCCGCGATGCCGGCCGTGCCCCCGATGCCCTAATCTGGGCACGGCCGATAGTCACGCTCGATCCGTTCCGACCCGTTCCGCCCGTGTCGAGGCGCTCCGGCCCGTCTCGACCGAGGTCGAACCGATCCACCACACACGAGGGGAACGCCGCTGTTGACCGAGACCCGCGCGTTCGAGGCCGCCAAACGCCACCTGCGTGACGAGAGCAGAGCACACGAAGACCTGTGCGAACCCCTACTGTCGGTCATCAACGTGACGGGAGCATCCGTCACCGTGCTCGGTGACGCTTCACAGTCGACCGTGTGCGCGAGCGACGACACCGTGCTGAGGCTCGACCAGTTGCAGATCGACCTCGGCGAGGGGCCGAGCTGGGTGTCTCTCTCGACTCGCACACCCGTTCTGGTGCACCAGTTGGACGACGACGGCTCGAAGGATTCCGCCACGGCGGGTCACAGCGCCTGGCCGGTCTTCCAGAAAGCGGCACGCACCGAACCCGCCACCCGCGGGGTCGCGTCGATGTTCGCGTTCCCGCTCATCGTCGGCCGACTCGGCATCGGCGCCATCGACTTCTACTCGAGCACTCCTCACTGCCTCACCGACACGGAGGTCAGGCACGCTCGGGAACTCGCCGACCTCGCCGCGTGGCAGGTCATCCGCCGTCTGCTCGACGACGACGTCGACGACTTCGGCGCCCACCTCGCTCAGCGCGAGATGCACCAGGCCACGGGGATGATCCTCGCGCAACTCGAGATCACCCCCGACGACGCCGCACTTTTGTTGCGCGCGCACTCTTTCGCGACCGGACGCCCCGTTCGGGATGTCGCCCGCGACGTCATCGCTCGACGAATCGACTTCAGGACGAATCGTGAGTGACGCGACCGGCCGCGAGCACGAACTCCGCTCCCTCCGCCCGCGCACCCGCGAGACCACCCCCGAAGGCACCCGCGACATCACGGCCGACGCTCCACCGTCACGGGAGCGACGCCTCACCTCAGCGTTCGTGACCCTCGCCGACACTCTCGTCGACGACTACGACGTGTTCGACCTCCTCGACACGCTCGTGCACACGTCGGCCGATGTGCTCGACGCTCAGGAGGCCGGACTGCTGCTTGCCGACGCTTCGGGAACGCTGTCGGTCGTCGCGTCGACGAGCGAACGCAGCCATCTGATCGAGATCATGCAGCTCGAAGCCGGGGCCGGTCCGTGTGTCGAGTGTTTCGTCACGGGTCGCCCCGTGGATGTCGCCGACATCTCGGAGGTCGCCGACCGCTGGCCGGCGTTTCACACCGCCGCCGCCGCTCAAGGCATTCGCGCCGTTCACGCTGTGCCGCTGCGTCTGCGCGACACCGTCATCGGTGCCCTCAATCTGTTCCGCACGGTCACGGGCGAGCTCGGGGAGGCCGACATCGCGGCGGCCCAGGGGCTCGCGGATGTCGCGACCATCGGCATCCTGCAGGAGCGCCGACACAACCGAAGCGAGGCCACCGCCGAGCAACTGCAGAGTGCGCTCGAGAGCCGCGTGGTGATCGAACAGGCGAAGGGTGTTCTCGCCTACCGCCACGACCTCGACATGGACGCGGCGTTCGTGAAACTACGCACGTACGCGAGAAACAACAGCCTCTCGTTGCGGTCGGTCGCCGACGCGATCGTGGAGCGCTCGCTGCGCCTGTAAGGCACGACGCGCGCCCGCGACTCGCGACGCGCGGCGCTTCACTCCTCGTGGTCGGCGCGCTCCCGCCGCTCGCTTAGGCTGAACGGATGCACTCGTGGAACCGACCCCAGGTTCCCCGCGTGCCCGGAACCGGCCCCGTTCCGACGCTCTTCGACACCGCGACCGGATCTCTCGTCTCCGCTCCCGGCACTCCGACGGCCACCCTCTACGTGTGCGGCATCACGCCGTACGACGCGACCCATCTCGGGCACGCCGCCACGTACCTCGCCTTCGACACCCTCGTGCGCACGTGGCTCGATGCCGACATCCCCGTCGTCTACGCCCAGAACACGACGGATGTCGACGACCCGCTCCTCGAGCGTGCGACCGCGACCGGTGTCGACTGGCGTGAGCTCGCGGCGTCGCAGACCGACCTGTTCCGCGGCGACATGGCCGCGCTCTCGATCATCCCGCCCGACCATTTCGTCGCCGTCACCGAGATGGTCGACGAGATAGCGGATGCCGTCGCCGAACTCGTCTCGCGCGGGTTCGCCTACGAGGTCCCCGCATCCGATTCCCTCGGCGCCGTGCCCGACCTCTACTTCGACAGCGCGGCCGCCGACGCCGACACCGCGTGGTCGTGGGGCGCCGAGAGCCGACTCGACCGAGAGACGATGCTCACCCTCTCCGCCGAACGCGGGGGAGACCCCGACCGCGCGGGCAAACGCGACCGGCTCGACCCTCTTCTCTGGCGTGCCGCTCGCGAGGGCGAACCGCAGTGGTCGACCGCGCTCGGCGCCGGTCGCCCCGGCTGGCACATCGAGTGCTCGGTCATCGCGACGCGCCACCTCGGTGACACGATCACCGTGCAGGGCGGAGGCTCCGACCTCGTCTTTCCGCACCACGAGTTCTCGGCGGCACACGCGACCGCGCTGAGCGGCGCGACGTTCGCTCGCATCTTCTCGCATGCCGGCATGGTCGGCTTCGACGGCGAGAAGATGAGCAAGTCGCTCGGCAACCTCGTGCTCGTCTCGCGCCTGACCGCCGCGGGGGTCGACGCTCGCGCCATCCGCCTCGCCCTTCTCGACCACCACTACCGGGCCGACGCCGAGTGGACGGACGACGTTCTCGCGCGCGGCACCGGCCGGCTCGACCGGTGGCGGGAGTGGGCGAGCACCGCCGACGCGACGACAGCGTCGGAGCCGGACGACCTTGTCACAGACGACCTCGTCGCGGGCATCCGCGCAGCCCTCGCCGACGACCTCGACACGCCCGCGGCCCTCCGCGCGGTGGACTCGGCCGTCGACTCGGGGGCTCCCGCGACGCGGATGTCCGTCACCGCGATCCACGCCCTTCTCGGCGTCGACCTCACGGCCTAGCGACACGGCCTAGCATCACGGCCCAGCGCCGGGGCCGAGCGTCACGTGTCAGTCCTTGGGGCGCCAGGGCGGGGTTCCGCTCGGCGAGCCGCCGGGAGCACCACCGTCGGGCTTGTCCTCACCCTTGCCGTCGCCTCGGCCGTCACCCTTGCCGTCGCCTTTGCCACGCAAGTACTTCTCGAACTCCTGCGCGATCGCTTCGCCGCTCGCCTCGGGGGAGTCCACAGTGTCGCGCGCTTGCTCGAGCTGCTCGATGTAGTTCGACATGTCTTCGTCTTCGCTCGCGAGGGCGTCGATCCCGCTCTCCCACGTCGCCGCCTCGTCCACGAGGTCACCGCGCGGGATGACGACATCCAGAATCTCCTCGAGCTTGTCGATGAGCGCGAGCGTCGCTTTCGGAGAGGGTGCGTTGTGCACGTAATGCGGCACCGACGCCCAGATCGACAGGGTCGGAACCCCCGACTTCTCGGCCGCCTCCCCGAGCACCGAGAGGATGCCGACGGGCCCCTCGTACGAGCTGCGTTCGACCCCGAGCTCCGCACGCACCGTCGCGTTCTCCGACGTCACGAAGACCGAGATGGGTCTCGTGTGGGGCACGTCGGCGAGCATCGCGCCGAGCATCACGATCCCGGTGACGCCGGCGTCTTTCACCGTCTCGAGGATCTCCCGCGTGAAGCTCTTCCACCCGCGTGACGGCTCCGTGCCGAGCAGGAGGTAGATGTTCGACCGATCGGCCGTGCCGACCGTCATGTCGCCGTCGTCCTCCTCGAGCGCGGGGGTACCGAGTGCTGAGGGGTCGTCATCGACTGACCCGGCGCCCGCGTCAGGAGCGCCGGCACCAGCGACATCCGACGACCCGGTCGGCCCGGTGGGCCCGAAGACCGTCACGCTCGGCCAGACGAGCAACCGTTCGCCGTCGTCATCCGCCGTCACGAGGGGACGGTTGAACTGGTAGTCGAAGTAGTCTTCCGACTCGACCTCGATGATGGGGGAGAGGTCGAGGAGGTCTTTGAGAGTGCGGACCGCGTTGCTCGCCGCCTCACCCGCGTCGTTCCACCCCTCGAATGCGACGACGAGCAGTCGCCCGCTCAGCAGTCCCGAGCCATCAGTCACGAAGATCCTCCATCGACGGGCTCGACGGCCCGTGTACACCGTCTGACAACACTAGTTGCCCGCTTGCGCACCCCACGCTCGTGCGCGAGGCCCGACACCGGGCCGCCGGTACTATGAGTCACCGTGACTGATTCGACCCCGACCACCCCCTCCTCGTCCACGGCGACCCTCCCCGAGGCGGTGCTCTGGGACATGGACGGCACGATCGTCGACACCGAGCCCTACTGGATGCGCGCCGAGACCGAGCTCATCGAGTCCTACGGCGGCACGTGGACCCACGACGACGGCCTCACCGTCGTCGGCATGGGCCTCCGCGACGCCGCGACGATCTTCCAGTCGCGCGGGGTGACGCTCGCGGTCGACGACATCATCCAGTGGATGACGACCCGCGTTCTCGAGCAAGTGGCCGTCGAGGTTCCGTGGCGGCCGGGTGCTCGCGAGCTCCTCGCCGACCTCCGTGAGCACGGCGTGCGCACTGCCCTCGTCACGATGTCGGTGCACCGCATGGCTGTTCAGATCGTCGAGGCGATCGGGTTCGAGGCGTTCGACGTCGTGGTCGGCGGCGACGACGTGGAGCTGCCGAAACCCCATCCGGCTCCCTACCTCCATGCCGCAGCCCTCCTCGGCGTGCCGATCGAGCGGTGCGTCGCGATCGAGGACTCCGCTCCCGGGCTTGCCTCGGCCGTGGCCTCGGGTGCCGCGACGATCGCGATCCCGCTGCACGCCGCGCTCCCCGACGACGGCACCCACACGCAGTGGACGACTCTCGCGGGTCGGTCGACGAGCGACATCGCCGCCGTGTTCTCCGCCCACACCGCGGCGGCGATCGCGTGACCGACGAGACCCCCGACACCGCCGAGACCCCCGCGGCGATGCGCCGCCAGAGCGGCCCCTTCCTCCCCGGCGACCGCGTTCAGCTCACGGGCCCCAAGGGCAGGCTCAACACCATCTCCCTCGAGCCCGGCGAGATCTTCCACACCCACCGCGGCGGAGTGAACCACGACGACGTCATCGGCAAGCCCGACGGCTCGGTCGTTCTCGGCACGACGGGCGAGGAGTACCTCGCTCTGCGTCCGCTGCTCAACGACTTCGTCATGTCGATGCCGCGCGGCGCCGCCATCATCTACCCGAAGGACGCCGCGGCGATCGTCGCGTTCGGTGACATCTTCCCGGGCGCGACCGTCGTCGAGGCGGGTGTCGGGTCGGGTGCCCTCAGCCTGTGGCTCCTCCGCGCGATCGGGCCGACCGGTCGCCTGCACTCGTTCGAGCGCCGCGAGGAGTTCGCCGATATCGCGCGTGGCAACGTCACGAGCTTTCTCGGGGCGACACCGACGAACTGGTCGGTCACGGTCGGCGATCTCGTCGAAGAACTGCCGTCCACCGTCGAACCCGCGTCGGTCGACCGTGTCGTGCTCGACATGCTGGCCCCGTGGGAGTGCATCGACGATGTCGCCGACGCCCTCACGCCCGGCGGTGTGCTCGTCTGCTACATCGCGACGGTGACCCAGTTGTCTCGCGTCGCCGAGGCGATCCGTCGCACGGGCCTCTTCACCGACCCCGACTCGTCGGAGACGATGATCCGCGGATGGCACGTCGAGGGCCTCGCGGTCCGCCCCGACCATCGCATGGTCGCCCACACGGGGTTCCTCCTGAGTGCGCGGCGTCTCGCGCCGGGCGCGGTGCTCCCGCAGCTCAAGAGGCGTGCCTCGAAGACCGATTTCTCCGACGAGGATGTCGAGGCGTGGACACCCGGGGCGCTCGGCGAGCGGAGCGCGACAGACAAGAGGTTGCGCAAGGCGGCACGGGCGGCGCAGACCGCCGCCGATCTCGCCATCGCGGCCGAGGCGGCAGCGACGACGGGCTCCGCGACCGCAGCCGAGCCCACGCCCGAGCCCGAGACGCCGCCGAATCAGTGAGCCTCGCATCGACACCTAGACTTGACCGGTCGACTCCCGAACACCGAAAGAAGGCCGTCGTGCGCAAACTCCCCGCGCTCATCGTCGCGTCGAGCATGCTCGTCGCCCTGTCCGCGTGCAGCACGGCGCCGTCGACATCCGATTGCTCGGTCACCGAGGGGGAGACCTCGAGCCTCATCACCGCGACCGGCGACTTCGGCACCGCTCCGCAGGTCAGTTTTCCGCAGCCGCTCATCAGCACGGGTGTCGAGAGTTCGGTGCTCATCCCGGGTGACGGCACCGTGCTCCACGACGGTCAGCCCGTCATCATCGAGGCCACGATTCTGAGTGGAACCGACGGAACCCCTCTGCAGACCACGGCGTACGACCCCGCGGGCGGAAGCCTCTTCACGGTCGGAAGCGACGGTCTCGCGGCCCTCGGTGAGGGCCTCGAGTGCGCCGAGGTCGGGTCGCGCGTGGCCATCGTGGCCCCCGACGAGGCGGCGGAGGGCAGCTCCTCCGAACCGATCGTCTTCGTCGTCGACGTCATCGAGGCCTTCGAGTCGCGTGCCGACGGTGTCGACCAGTTGCCCGTCGCGGGCATGCCCGCGGTCGTCACGGCTCCCGACGGCACCCCCGGCATCACGATCCCGAACTCCGAGGCTCCGAGCGACTACCGCACGTCGGTTCTCAAGCAGGGTGACGGCGAGGAGGTCGGTGAGACCGACGCCGTGATCGTCAAGTACACGGCCATCAACTGGGACACCGACACGGTCGCCGAGTCGAGCTGGACGTCGGGGAGCGCCGCGTTCCTCCAGCTCGGGGGTGGCCAGGTGAGCGAGGGTCTGAGCCGCGCGATCGCGGGCCAGACGGTCGGTTCGCAAGTGCTCGCGGTCATTCCCCCCGACCTCGCGGGCGTCGGTGGCGCCCCCGCGGCAGGCACCCTCGTCTACGTCGTCGACATCCTCGGCACGGTCGGCTGAATCCGATCGTGGGTCTCCGTGTCCGCTAAAGCACCCCGGGTGCCCGTCGAGGAGCGACTCTTCAGCCTCGTGCTCGCTCTGCTCTCCACAGAGACCGGACTGACCAAGAACGAGATCCTCTCGACGGTGCAGGGGTACCGCCAGCGCTTCGACCGTTCCGGCGACAACGCCAACCTCGAGCGGCAGTTCGAGCGCGACAAAGACGACATCCGCGACCTCGGGGTGCCTCTCGAGACGATCGATTCGCCCGGGCAGGCCGGAAACAACCAGAGTCTGCGCTACCGCATCCCGCGCGGGAGCTACGAGTTGCCGTCGGACGTCGTCTTCTCGCCCGAGGAGCTCACGCTTCTGGGTCTCGCGACGATGGTGTGGCGTGAGGGGTCGCTCTCAGCCGAGTCACGCCGCGCCCTGCTCAAACTGCGTTCGCTCGGCGGTTCGGCCGACGTTCCGGTGCTCGGCTACGCCCCGCGCGTGCGCGTGCGCGACGCCGCCTTCGACCCGATCGACTCGGCGCTCGAGAAACACCAGATCGTGCGCTTCTCCTACCTCAAGCCCGGCGAGACGGATGCGAGGGTCCGCACGATAGTTCCCCTCGCGCTCATCCAGCACCAGGGCCGCTGGCACGTGAGCGCCGAGGAGGCCGAGACCGGAGCTCGACGCACCTTCCTGCTCAGTCGGATCGTGAGCGGCGTGGTCGCGACCGGCCGCACCTTCGAACCCCGCGAGGGCGATCATCCCGCCGAGGCCCTGCGCGAACTCGAAGCGGTGTGGGCATCGAATTCGGCCGTCGTCGAGGTGCGACCGGAGTCGGATGCCCGGGCCCGCCTGTCGAAGCGCCGCGGCACGTCGGTGCGGCCCGACGGCTCCCTCGAGCTCCACTACAGCGACGCGAACATCCTCGCCGACGAGCTCGCGTCGTTCGGCCCCGAGGTCTTCGTGCTCTCACCCGAGGGTCTGCGCGCGGCGGTCATCGAGAGGCTCGACCGCCTCGCAGCCGACCACGCGCCGCTTGCAACAGACGCCGACCGGGAGGTGCCTCGTGGCTGACCGTGTTCCGGCGCAGCTCGCGACCGACAAACTCGCGTTCCTTCTCTCGCTCATCCCCTGGCTCATGGACCACGACCAGGTGTCGGTCGCCGACGCCGCCGCGCACTTCGGCGTTCCCGAAGCGCAGATCCGCGCGTCGGTGCGACTCATCGCCGTGTCGGGTGTACCGGGGGAGACGAGCCAGTACCAGCACGGCGACCTCTTCGACATCGCCTGGGACCGCTTCGAGGAGCACGACGAGATCGTCATCACCAACCTCGTCGCGATCGACGACTCACCGCGATTCTCGGGGCGGGAGGCAGCGGCGCTCATCGCGGGGCTGCAGTATCTCTCGGCGCTCCCCGAGAACGCCGACCGCGCCGCGATCGACTCGCTGCTCTCGAAACTCGCCCGAGGGTCGTCGTCGGCACCGAGCCTCGTGGCCGTCGAGTCGTCGGCCGCCGATTCGGCTCTCGCGACCATTCGCGACGCCGTGCGCGCGGGGGTCGCGGTCGGGTTCGACTACATCAACGCGCGCGGCGAGCACGAGCAGCGACTCGTCGACCCTCTGCGCATCGAGTCCGTCGACACCGACTGGTATCTGCGCGGCTGGGACCACTCGCGCGAGGCCGTGCGCACGTTCCGCCTCGACCGCATCTCGCATTTGCGAGCGACGACGGAACCGCTGCGACGCACCGCGAGCGACGTGCCCCTTCCCGAGAAACTCTTCGAGGGGTCGAGCGACGACCTCCCCGTGACGATCGAGATGGCGAAGGGCGCAAGCTCGCTCATCGCCGACTACCTCGCCGACGATTCGGTCACGACGACCGTCGGCGA
Source organism: Marisediminicola sp. LYQ85 (assembly GCF_046600695.1). Taxonomy (NCBI): domain Bacteria; kingdom Bacillati; phylum Actinomycetota; class Actinomycetes; order Micrococcales; family Microbacteriaceae; genus Marisediminicola; species Marisediminicola sp. LYQ85. Next base: position 785,798 of record NZ_JBKIWO010000001.1, on the reverse strand, counting down.
TCGCGAGCGCACGACCATCAGGGTCACCCACTATCACGGGCTCAAGCGCCTCATCGCGGGGCTGCCCGGGCTCGTGACCGTCGTCGAGCCCGCCGAGGCACGCGCGATCGTCGAGCAGTGGGCGACGGATGCCGCCGCGCGTTACGCCCGCTGAGGGGCGACGTGCAGACGATTCCTACCCTCGAGTGCGTAAAATGATGCGACAGCACCACTTCCTACGCGAGATCTGAGGACCGAATCATGCCGTGGCAAAATCTCACCGGGGTACACGCGATCATCATCCTGGCCGTCATCATCCTGCTGTTCGGTGCCGCCAAGCTCCCCGCTCTCGCGAAGAGTGTCGGTCAGTCGATGAAGATCTTCAAGAACGAGATCAAGAGCGGACGCGACGACGACGTCGATCAGACTCCGGATGCTCAGCCCGTGCGCAACACCTCGGCACCGGGGTCGACTCCGTCGACCTCGAATGATTACCCGCCGAAGCCATAGTCACGATGGCCGCGCGTTCCCAGAGACGCGCGAACGGCGAAGGTCGGATGTCGCTGGCCCAGCACCTCCTCGAACTGCGCAAGCGACTGTTCCGTTCGGCCCTCGCGGTGCTCGTCGCCGCGATCGTCGGCTTCATCGTCGCGCCGTTCGTTCTCGCACTGCTGCGCGAACCCATCACCCAGCTCGCGGGTGAAGCACAACTCAACTACGACAGCCTCACCGGACCGTTCGACCTCCGCGTGCAGATCGCCATCACCGTCGGCATCGTGCTCGCGAGCCCTGTCTGGCTCTACCAGATCTTCGCCTACGTCACACCGGCCCTCACGCGCACCGAAAAGCGCTACACCTTCGGTTTCTTCTTCTCCGCGGTGCCGCTCTTCCTCGTCGGGTGCGCCGCCGGTTTCTTCATCTTCCCCGAGATCGTCTCGGTGCTCGCACGGTTCGCGCCACCCGAAGACTCGACGATCCTGCTGTCGAAGTACTACGTCGATTTCGCCCTCAAGCTCATCCTCGCCGTCGGTGTCGCGTTCGTGCTCCCCGTTTTCGTCGTGCTCCTCAACTTCATGGGTGTGATCTCGGCCAAGGCGATCCTCACGGGGTGGCGCTGGGCCATCCTCTCCATCACGGTCTTCTGCGCGTTCGCTACGCCCGCCGCCGACGTGTTCTCGATGTTCCTCCTCGCCATCCCCATGATCGGCCTCTACTTCGCGGCCGTGGGCATCGCGTGGATGCGGGATCGCGTCGTGGCGCGCCGCCGAGCCCGACTCGTCACCGAGGGAGCCCCGCTGTGACCGACCAACTCTCGCCGGCGGAGCGGTTCGCCGCATCGAAATCGCGGCGCGGGCTGCCGAGGCTCGACGCGTTCCGCAGCCGGTTGAAGTTCGACCTCGACCCGTTCCAGATCGCGGCGTGCGCCGCCCTCGAGCGGGGGAGCGGGGTGCTCGTGGCCGCCCCGACCGGCGCAGGAAAGACGATCGTCGCCGAGTTCGCGGTCTACCTCGCCATGCGCGAACCCCACGCGAAGGTCTTCTACACCGCGCCCATGAAGGCGCTCAGCAACCAGAAGTTCCAGGAGTTCGTCGCGGAGTACGGCGCGAGCGAGGTGGGGTTGCTCACGGGCGACACCAACATCAACTCGAGCGCCCGCATCGTCGTCATGACGACAGAGGTTCTCCGCAACATGCTCTACGCGGATTCCGACCTACTCAGCGACCTGTCCTTCGTCGTGATGGACGAAGTGCACTATCTCGCCGACAGGTTCCGCGGTGCCGTGTGGGAGGAGGTCATCATCCATCTCCCGCGCGAGGTGCGCCTCGTCTCGCTGAGCGCGACGGTCTCCAACGCCGAGGAGTTCGGCGACTGGCTCCAGGCCGTGCGCGGCGACAACGAGGTCATCGTGTCAGAGGAGCGCCCCGTGCCTCTCGACCAGCACATCCTCATGCGCACGAAGCTCGTCGACCTCTTCGCTTCGAGCGATCGGAGTGCCCTCGACCCGGCCGGGCTCGCGGCGATCACGCGAGTGAACCCCGAACTCGTGCAGATGTCTCGGGGCGGCGCCCGCGCCTCGTCTGCTCGCCAGGGCCGATCGGGGGGATCCCGCGGCTCGGGCGGCTCGCGCGGCGGCTACCATTCGGGCGCTCGACCCGACGATGCCCGCATGAACCGCGCGGGGGTCATCTCCCTGCTCGACGGCCACAACCTGCTTCCCGCGATCTTCTTCATCTTCAGCAGGGTCGGATGCGACCAGGCCGTCTCCCAGGTGCTCCGCGCCGGCGCACGACTCACGACGACCGACGAACGCGACGAGATCCGCGAGATCGTGGAGGAACGCTGCCGTACGCTCCTCGACGAGGATCTCGCCGTGCTCGGATACTGGGAGTGGCTCGAGGGGCTCGAGCGCGGGGTCGCCGCCCACCACGCCGGCATGCTCCCCGCGTTCAAGGAGGTCGTCGAGGAGCTCTACCGCCGCAAGCTCGTCAAGGTGGTCTTCGCGACGGAGACCCTCGCGCTCGGCATCAACATGCCCGCTCGCACGGTCGTTCTCGAGAAGCTCGAGAAGTTCAACGGCGAAGCCCGCGTGCCGATCACACCGGGGGAGTACACCCAGTTGACCGGTCGCGCCGGTCGTCGCGGCATCGACGTCGAGGGGCACAGCGTCATCCAGTGGCAAGACGGGCTCGACCCCCAAGCCGTCGCGTCCCTCGCCTCCCGGCGCACCTACCCCCTCAACTCGAGCTTCCGGCCGACCTACAACATGGCTGTAAACCTCATCGAGCAGTTCGGGCGTCAGCGCACTCGCGAGGTGCTCGAGTCGTCGTTCGCGCAGTTCCAGGCGGACCGCGCGGTCGTCGACCTCGCACGCAAGGTTCGCAGCCAGCAGGAATCCCTCGACGGCTACGCCCAGGCGATGCAGTGCCACCTGGGCGATTTCACCGAGTACGCCGGCATCCGACGCGAACTCACCGACCTCGAGCGCAAGGGGGCCGTGCGCGGCGACCTGCAGAGCCGGGCCGAACGCGACAAGCGTCAGCACCAGTTGCAGGCCCTGCGCCGACGGATGAAGCAGCACCCGTGCCACGCGTGCAACGACCGCGAAGCCCACGCGCGCTGGTCCGAGCGCTGGTTCAAGCTCAAAAAACAGTCGGACGACCTCACGCGGCAGATCCGGTCGCGCACGGGGGCCGTGGCCCGCGTCTTCGACCGGGTGACCGACGTGCTCATGGAGCTCGACTACCTCGATCGCAACGAGCACGGTGCCGTGCAGCTCGCCCCCTCGGGGCGCATGCTCAAGCGCATATACGGCGACCGCGACCTCCTCGTCGCCGAGTGTCTGCGGCGCGGAGTGTGGAACGACCTCGACCCCGCGGGGCTCGCGGCGATGGCGGCAGCCCTCATCTACGAGCCGCGGCGCGACGAGGGCCAGCTGAGTGACCGCTACCTGCCGAAGGGGGCCTTCCGCCCCGCCCTCGACGCGACGACCGACATCTGGAGTCGGCTCGACGACCTCGAGTCGAAGCACAAGCTCCCGGGCAGCGCCCCCATCTCGACGGGCCTCTCACTCGCGATGAACCGGTGGGCTCAGGGTGCGAGTCTCAACTCGGTCCTCAAGGATGCCGAACTCGCGGCGGGCGACTTCGTGAGACTCTCGAAGCAGACGATCGACCTCCTCGACCAGCTCTCGATGGTCGCCGATGCCCCCGTCGGCCCGAAAGCGCGCACGGCGCTCGACCTCATCAGGCGCGGAATCGTCGCCTACAGCAGCGTCGCGTGACCCGGCGGCATCCACACGCAGGTCGCACACCGAGTCGCCACCTAGGCTGGGTCGAATGAGCGCGCACGCCCCTGAGCAGCACCGCTGGGGCCTGACCCCGACGGGCAGCATCACCACTCCGGCCGGACGCACCGTTCCCCTCTACCTCGCGATCTTCCTCGCCGCCGTCGGGGGAGTGGTGCTGTCTCTCTCGTTCCCCGGTCTCGGGTGGTGGCCGCTCGTCTTCGTCGGAACACCCCTCATCCTCGTCGCGCTCGCGGGGCGCTCGGTGCTCACCTCGCTCCTCGTCGGGCTCGTCGGCGGTTTCGCCTTCTGGGGCACCCACATCTTCTGGCTCACGATCTACCTCGGGGCGGTGCCGTGGCTCGCCCTCGCGGGGCTGCAGACGGTCTTCTTCGCGATCGGGGCCGTGCTCATCACGCTCGCGTGGAGGTTCGGCGATCGACTCTCGCGGCGGTGGTGGTTGCGCATCCTCGTCGTCCCCGCCGTCGTCGCCGCTCTGTGGACGGGTCGGGAACTCGTCACGAGTTCGTGGCCGTACGGCGGTTTCTCGTGGGGACGCCTCGCGTTCTCCCAGTCGGAGAGCGTCTTCGGCGACCTCGCCGCGTGGGTCGGCGTCTCGGGGCTCTCGTTCTTGCTCGCTCTCGTCGCCGCTCTCATCGCCGCTGCCTACCGCCACACGCGGTCCTCCGGCCGCATCGTCTCGGGCCTCCTCCCCGTCGCACTCATCGCCATCCTCGCGCTCATGCCCGCGTTCCCGATCGTCGAAAGCGGCACCATGCGCGTCGCCGCCGTACAGGGCGACTCCGACGCGGGTCTCTTCGCCGAATACCGTGCCGGCGAGATCCTCGACGACCACATCGCCGCGACCGAGCCCCTCTACGGCGAAGACGTCGACGTCGTCGTGTGGCCCGAGAACGCCTCCGATCTCGACCCCCTCGAGATCAGCCAGGCGGCATCCGCCCTCGACCTCGTGAGCGAACGGATGAACGCGCCCCTCGTCACGGGAACCATCACGACGCCCGGCGACGACGTCTACAACAGCCTCCTGCTGTGGGAGCAGGGCGAGGGCGCGACAGACATCTACGACAAGATCCACCCGGTGCCGTTCGCCGAATACCTGCCCGATCGCGACTTCTGGTACCCGCTCGCCCCCGACCTGCTCTCCCTCATCCCTCGGGACTATTCGATCGGTCAACGCGACAACATCTTCGACATCGACGGTGTTCTCGCGGGCGTCGCCATCTGCTTCGACATCGTCGACGACGCTCTCGTGCGTCAGATGATCGGTGACGGGGCCGAGGTGATCCTCGCCCCCACGAACAACGCCGACTTCGGGCGCAGCGACGAGAGCGTGCAACAGCTCGCGATCGCGCGCATGCGGGCTCTCGAGACCGGCCGCAGCGTCGTCAACATCTCGACCGTCGGAACGTCGGCGATTATCGCCCCCGACGGCAGCACAATCGACCGCTTGCCGACATTCGAACCCGGATCGATGATCGAAGACGTGCCCCTCAGTTCTACGACGACACCCTCGACGGTCTTCGGTCGGGAACTCGAGCTCGCGATCGCCTGGCTCTCACTCGCGGGGCTCATCGCCCTCGGTATCGGCTCGAGGAGGGCGCGTGGCTGACACCCTCATCGTGCTGCCGACCTTCGACGAGATCGAGAACATCGACAGCATGGTCGGCCGCATCCGGCAATCCGTGCCGTCGGCCGACCTCCTCATCGTCGACGACGCGAGCCCCGACGGCACCGGGCGACGAGCCGACGATCTCGCCGCAACCGACGCCGGCATCTCGGTTCTGCACCGCGAGGCCAAGGGAGGACTCGGCGCCGCCTACCTCGCGGGGTTCGATCGGGCCATCGAGGGGGGATACGAGTTCGTCGTCGAGATCGATGCCGACGGTTCGCACAATCCTGCGACGCTCCCCGCCATGATCGCGGCAGCACGGAAGGGCGCCGATCTCGTCATCGGGTCGCGCTGGGTGCCCGGCGGTCGCGTCGAGAACTGGCCGTGGTTGCGCCAAGTGATCTCGCGCGGCGGCAACACCTACTCCCGACTCGTGCTCGGGTCGTCCATCCGCGACCTCACGTCGGGTTTCCGCGTGCTGCGCACGGCCGCCCTGCGGCACGCGCACCTCTCCACCGTGTCATCGCAGGGGTACTGCTTCCAAGTCGAGATGGCGTGGCGGCTCGAGCGCGGAGGCGCCCGCGTCGTCGAACATCCGATCACCTTCATCGAGCGAGTGCACGGAGTGTCGAAGATGCGCACGGCCATCGTCGTCGAGGCTCTCGCTCGCGTCACGTGGTGGGGGCTCACGAGGGCGCTCCGCCGCGTCGACCCGATCCGCGGGTCGTCGACGGCCGCACCGGCAACGAAAAACGTCCCCGGCGCGTGATGCGACGGGGACGTCCGATGTTCGAGTTACGCGCCGACCTTCTGCTGGCCCTTGCGCGCACGGAGCACGTCGAGCCTCTCGTTGAGCAGTTCTTCGAGTTCGCCGCGCGTGCGACGCTCGAGGAGCATGTCCCAGTGGGTTCGCGGAACCTTCGTGTCGACGGGCTCGATGACGACGGGCTTGCCATCGGCGGCGATGAGGATTCCCTCTTGACCCGACTTCGGTGACTCCCAGCTCTGCGGAATCTCGGCGTCCGACGCGAATGTCACGTCGAAGGTCGTTCCATCTGCCGACTGGTAGGTACTGGTGATTCGCGGTGAGAAGGTGACGCCTTCTTCGCTCTGCAGACTCTGGGATCCGAGTCGCATACCGCGCAAACTGCGATCTGCCATGGTGTGGCCCCTTTCTCGCATTACTTCGTGATGAGCACAACCCCGAGGATGGCCTGAAACATTCCCGCACCCAGCGTTTACAGAGGTTTCCCAGTGCTTTGGAGGGCGACCGGCATGTCGGGATCAGGGCCGAGGCACCCCCACTTTAGGGGGCGGACGACCGGTTCAGATGCCCCTTGACTTTCGTGCTTCGATGACGATCCGGGCGAGGTCGGCGCGGTCGGTCACGAGCCCGTCGACCCCGATGTCGAGCAGTCGATCCATGTCGCGAGCCTCGTTGACCGTCCACACGTGCACCTCCATGCCGACGGCGTGGAAGCACGCGACGGTGCGAGCCGTGACGACGCGCACGGGTCCGTAACGCTCGGGCACCTGCATCGCGTCGACGCTCTTCGTGACCCAGCCGAGCAGCCGGGTCGAGCGCGCGAGGATCGCGAGCAGCGCGAGCATGACGATGCGGGGAGACGCGGATGTCGCGACCCCGGGCAGTCGCCGCACGACGTCGCGTCGAGTGGAGTCGGAGAACGAGGTGATGAGCACGCGATCGGAGGCCTTCGCGCTGCGCACCGCCGCGACGGTGGGGCCGATGGCCCCCGGCGTCTTGACGTCGACGTTGAACCGCGCGTCGGGGAACGCCGAGAGCACCTCCGCGAGAGACGAGAAAGTCTGACCCGACCCGAGGTCGATCGTGGCCAGTTGCGAGAGAGGGAAATGGGAGACATCCCCCGCCCGCCCGGCGAGCCGCGGGAGGTCGGGGTCGTGGCTGACGACGGCGATGTCGTCGGCGCTCACGTGCACATCCGTCTCGAGGATGTCGGCACCCGCGGCGAGTGCCGCCGCGAACGCGAGCACGGTGTTCTCGGGCGCCTCGAGCGCGAGGCCCCGGTGCGCGATGACCCGCGGGGGAGTGCCCCTGAAGAAGGGCGAGCGGGGGCGGTCGTCGAACATGGGCCGTGCGTCCTTTCGAGCGGAGGAGTTGCTAGGGTCGACACCCGTGAACAGCACCGACGCCTCGACTCTGCCCGCCCACTCGCTCGACGGCAAGCGCGCCCTCGTCACCGGTTCGTCTCGGGGGATCGGCGCCGACACGGCCCGCTACCTCGCCGCGGCGGGCGCGAGCGTCGTCATCAACTTCCGCAACAAGGAGGCACGGGCACTCAAGCTCGTCGCTGCGATCGAAGACGGCGGCGGCGCGGCGATCGCCATCGGCGCCGACCTCACCGACCGGGCATCACGGTCGGCGATGTTCGACACGATCCGCAGCGAGTGGGGCGCGCTCGACATCCTCGTCATGAACGCCTCGGGCGGCATGGAGTCGGGGATGGCCGAGGACTACGCGATGGCGCTCAACCGCGACGCCCAGGTCGACCTCCTCACCGAGGCGCTGCCGCTGCTCGCTCCGGGCGCTCGCGTCGTCTTCGTCACGAGCCACCAGGCCCACTTCATCGACACGGTCGAGACGATGCCCGAATACCTCCCCGTCGCCCTCAGCAAGCGAGCGGGAGAGGTCGCGCTCCGCGAGCTCATTCCGACCCTCGCCGAGAAGCAGGTCGAGTTCGTCGTCGTGTCGGGCGACATGATCGAGGGGACCATCACGGCGACCCTGCTCGAGCGGGCGAACCCCGGGGCGATCAGTGCGCGCAAGGATGCCGCGGGGCGCCTCTACAACGTCGGCGAGTTCGCCGCCGAGGTGGCCCTCGCGGTCGTCGAGCCGGTGCCGTCGGGCAACACGCGCTACGTGGGCGACGTGAGCGACTTCCGCAGCTAGGGGTCTCGGCTCCACCGCACCTCCGTACGATGGGCCTCGATGAAACCCTCCGACATCTCCGCGCTCGTCACTCTCGGCACGCCGACGATCCACCCCGACGGTTCGCGAGCGGTCGTCGCCACCCGTCGCGCCGACGTCGATGCGAACCGGTACGTCGGCGAGCTCTGGACGGTTTCTCTCGGCCGGGTCGACACGCCGACCGGGCGAGAAGCGACCGGACGAGAAGTGACCGGGGGAGCGCCGACGCGCTTCACTCGGGGCCCTCTCGACTCGGCGCCCGCATTCTCGCCAAACGGTGAGTGGCTCGCCTACCAGACCGAGGTCGACGGGCGACGCCAGATCGCCCTGGTCCCGGCATCGACGACCGGCGCGGGCGCCGCTCCGGATGCCCCGGTCACGCCGGTCATCGCCACCGCGGCGCCCCTCGGCGTCGCCTCTTTCGTCTGGTCACCCGATTCGACGCGCATCGCGTTCATCGCGGGCGTGCTCGACCCCGACCGTTTCGCCCGTGACGCATCCGCTCCCGACGACCCGCGCAGGATCACGACTCTCAAGTACCGCTCCGATGGTGCCGGGTTCGATGATGATTTCGATCGGGACCGCGAGTCGCACGTTTTTCTCCTCGACGTCACGCGACCCGCACAGGTGGGCCCCGTCGACTCGGCGATCGCGTGCCAGATCTCGACTCAGGCGGGCACCCACACGAGCATCGTCTTCGCGCCCTCGGGCGGATCGGTCTTCGCCGTCTGGACCGGGCTGTCGTCGATCAGGTCGACACTCACGACCTCGATCCTCGAGATCACCTTCGACGCCGCCTACCCGAGAGATCATGTCTACACCCCCGGAAACACTCCGGCGAAGATCGCGGCGACGACGATGGGGGCTCTCGCGATGGGTCGGTACGGCGAGCTCTATTTCACCATGACCGATCAGACGGGCACGGAACCGCAACCGAGGCGCAACGTCGACGCGACCGCGCTCATGTCGGTCGACACGACGAACCCGAGGTGGACCATCCCGACCGGGCTCATCCACCTCGCGAGAGACTTCCGCGAGCTCGATCTGGCGATGGTCGCCACCGAGACGGGCGTGATCGTGCCGAACCGGTGGGACGGACGCCTCGACCTCGTCGAGGTGCACGGAGCGGGCAAGGGCAGGACCCACGTCATCCTGTCGGGCGACCTCGAGGTCACGGGCTTCGACGAGCGCGACGGTGTCGTGGTCGCGAGCACGTCGACGGCGGCCCACCCCGCGACCCTCGTCGTCGTCGACCCCGGGGGAGAGCGCGCTCTGTTCAGCCCGGCGGATGTCTCGCACCTCGACATCCTCGTGCCGACCGAGGTCACGGTCACCGCCCGCGACGGCCACGGGCTTCACGGCTGGGTCGTCGAGCCTCCCGGGGTGGGTCCGCATCCCGCGATAGTCCTTGCGCCGGAGGGACCGTACGCGTCGTTCTCGATCTCGCTGTTCGACGAGGCGCAGGTCTACGCGACGGCGGGGTACGCCGTCATCATGTCCGATCTGCGTCGCGCCGCAGACTTCGGCGAGTCGCACGCTCGCGCCACGAGGCACGACCTCGGCGCTCCGGATCGTGCAGACATCCTCGACTTCCTCGCCGGGGTTCTCGAGCGCACGCCGAGCATCGACAGCACGCGGATCGGCGTCGCGGGAGCGTCGTACGGCGCGTGGCTCGCGGCGTGGCTCACGGCAGACGAGAACCTCTTCTCCGCGGCGATCATCGAACGCCCGTATCTCGATCCGTCGACGTACGTCGGCGCATCCAACATCAGCGTGTATTTCGCCGACGACTACCCCGGCTCCGACCGCGCCCGACTCGCCGCCCTGAGCATCCACGACCGGATCGACGGCATCGACATTCCGACCCTCGTGATCCACGCGGAGCATGACCGCCGCAATCCCTCCGACCAGGCGGAGAGGTTCTATTTCGCTCTGAAGAGGCGCGGGGTCGACACCGAGCTGCTGCTCTTCGCCGGCGAGAGCCACGATCTGCCGCGCACCGGGAGCCCGCGTCACCGCGTGCAGAGGCTCGAGGCCACCCTCGAGTGGTGGGCGCGCCACCTGCCGGTGTCGGCATGATCGCCCGGCACCGCGCGACGTCGCGGATCCTCGTCGTCGACCCGAGCGGGCGAATCCTCATGTTCTACACGCTCGGTTCCGTTCCGGCACAACCGACGCGGTGGCTCACCCCCGGTGGCGGCGTCGACCCGGGGGAGTCCCACCACGAGGCCGCCGTGCGCGAACTGTTCGAGGAGACCGGGCTCGCCGTCGACGACCTCGGTGAACCGGTGTTCGCGTTCGATTTCGACGTCGACTACACCGGGGGAGACCACGACACGGGGCACGCCGAGTTCTACGTTCTCCACACCGACCGATTCGTGCCCTCCGATACGCACTGGACCGACGACGAGCGCATCGACGTTCTCGCGCACCACTGGTGGTCACTCGACGAGCTCCGCGAGACGACCGAATCGTGGGAGCCGCCCATGCTCCTCGACCTCATCGCTCAGCACGCCACACCAACGCCACTCAGCGCAACGCCACAGGATCACCGAAAGGACCGCAGCCATGACTGACATCGCCGCTCGCATCGCCGAGGTCGAAGCCCAGGAACGCGACCTCGTGCTCGCGAGATTCACGAACGACGACGCCTGGCAGCTCGGGAGCACTCTCGTGGGCCTCGCGCGCGACCGCGGCTTGCCCGTGACGATCGACATCACGCGGGGGGAGCAGCAGTTGTTCCACGCCGCCCTCGACGGCACCGCGGCGCACAACGACCGCTGGGTCACCCGCAAGGTCAACACCGTGCGCGAATTCGGCATCAGCTCGCACCTCGCCGGCCTCCGCGCCGCCGTCAACGGCAACGCCTTCGAGGAGGCGCCGTGGATCGATCCGCTCGTCTACGCGGGTCACGGCGGCGCGTTCCCGATCGCGGTGCGCGACGTCGGAGTCGTGGGCACCGTCACGGTGTCGGGGTTGCCGCAGCGCGACGACCACGACCTGGCCGTCGAGGGCATCCGCTCGTTGCTCGCCTCGCAGTGACCGGGTGTCACGGACACAGCTCGCTGACGCGGCCCACCGACACAGCCCACTGTCACACGCGTGAGGCACAGTGAGGGCATGATGTCACACGCCACCGACAGGCAATCGAAGACGTGCCGTTCATGCGGGCGCACGATCGAGTGGCGCAAGAAGTGGGAGAAGAACTGGGCGGATGTCGCATACTGCAGTTCCTCCTGCCGCAGCCGCAAAGTCTCACCCACCGATCGAGACTTGGAGAAGTCGATCCTGTCTCTCCTGAGCACCCGAGCGGCGTCGGCGACGATCTGCCCGTCGGAGGCGGCTCGAGCCGTCGGCGGTGACGACTGGCGAGACCTCATGGAGCCGGCCAGGCGAGCCGCACGACGACTCGTCGACAGCGGCGATGTCGAGATCACGCAGCGCGGCAGCGTCGTCGATCCGTCGACGGCCAAAGGGCCCATCCGCATCCGCCGCGCGTAACGCCTGCGGCCGCGGCTACCGTCTTATCCTCGGGCGCTGACCCGCGCGGAGCTTTGCGCCGATAATGCACATTATGTCAAGTGAGGCGGGATGGAGGTGTCAGTCCTTCGAATTCGTCGTGACGGCGCATCCAGTGCGCCATGGGTGCTTGAGGCCACCCCTCCGGCACATCCTCCCCCTCGATCTGGCCGCCGTAGGGCGTGAGTGCGGCAAGAGACGTGACACTGCCGATGCTGCTGACCATCGCACCGTCCTGGAGGAAGTAGGTGCGGTAGATGTCGTCGTCCACACGGAGGAACACGTTGATCGCGAACCACTCGGTGGCTCCGAAGTCGTCGGTGAACGCCTCGGTGCGAATCGTGTACCAGGGCTTGTCCGTCCATCCCATCCGCTCCGCGTACGCCCGGATGGTCGGCTGCGGCGCGGGCGACGCCATCGCGAAAGTGATGTCCCGCGCGTGCAGGAGGCCGAGCTGAGCCACCCCGTCCGCCCACGAGCTGCACCCGACGCATCCGGCATCAGGCCAGCCATCCACTCCCTCTTCGAAGAAGAACCGGTAGAGGATCAGTTGGCACCTGCCCTCGAAGAGGTCGAGCAGCGAGACCTCGCCGCTCGGCCCCTCGAACAGATAGTCACGATCGACTCGCACCATCGGCATCCTCTTGCGTGCCGCGGCGAGGCGGTCGAGTTCGGCAGCGACGGCGCTCTCTTGCGCCGCTAGCGTGGCGACCTGACGCCGCCACTCCGCATCGTCGACGATGGGCGGCTGTGCGATGACCATGGTGAGAGGCTAGCCAACGCTCGGGGCGCCGTCGAGGGCACTCCCCCGGTCTCTCGGCTGCGGCCCGACACCCTCCGGAATGGCGCCGTGGAGGGTCGGCGCGTACACGAGCTTGATCGTGCGCGCGTCGAAGACCGACGACTCGATGAGGTCGAGGTCGAACTCCGCCCCGCCGTGGAACAGCGACGCGTACCCCGCTCGCCCGGTCACCGCGGGGAACAGGATCACTTCGAGTCGGTCGACGAGGCCGGCGGCGAGCAGAGCCCGATTGAGCGTGATGCTGCCGTGGGATCGCATCGGCACATCGGTCGTGCGCTTGAGGCGCTCGATCGCACCGACGGCATCCTCGGCGATGACCGTCGAGTTATGCCATCCGGGCGAGCGTTCGTCGAGCGTGCTCGAGAACACGATCTTGGGCAGCTCGGTCAACCTGTCGAAATACGGTTCGTCGAACTCCGTCACGAACTCGCTGAACTCACGGAACGTCGTCGCACCGAACACGAGCACCTGGTCGTGCGCGAACGTCTTCACCCGGTCAGCCACGAGCTCGAGGCCCTCCTTCCCCCAGTAGCCCGGCCACCCCTCGGCAGAACCGTAGCCGTCGAGACTGCAGAAGAAATCGACCGTCAGTGTGGCGCTCATGCTCCCACTCCCCTTCGAGCCCGCCCCCCTCGTCGGGGCGATCACCGGACCACGGTACCGCTCGAGCACCGGGGCCGCCACGACGGCGACTCTCACATCCCGTCGCGGGCGAAGGGGCATATGTTGAAAGAGATCCAGTCTCCGTCCCGCCACTCCGACAGAAAGAAGCCACCATGGCCAACGATCCTTTCGCGCGACTCCCCGAGGTTCCGAGCTTCACCCTCACGAGCGACGACGTCACCGACGGCAGCCCGTTCGCTCCGGCTCAGCTGTCCGGGATGTTCGGGCTCCCCGGGGGCCGCGACGAATCACCGCAGCTCTCCTGGACGGGTGCGCCCGCGGAGACCCGCAGCTTCGCCGTCACCGTGTACGACCCCGACGCTCCGACGATGTCGGGATTCTGGCACTGGGCTGTCGCCAACCTCCCCGCCGACACCTCGTCCCTCCCCGCCGGAGCGGGCGACCCCGACCTCGCGCTCCTCCCCGAGGGCGCAATCACGGTGCCCAACGAGGTGCGCGCACCGCGATTCGTCGGCGCAGCTCCCCCCGCGGGGCACGGCGCGCACCGCTACGTCATCACCGTTCACGCTCTCGACGTCGACGACATCGGGGTTCCGGACGACTGCACCCCGGCCTTCCTCGGTTTCACGATGGCATCGCACATCCTCGCCCGCGCGACGATCGTCGCAACCGCGGAGACGCCCGCCGAGCCCGCGGCGGAGTGATCTCGCACCACTCCCCCTGGGCGATGTCCGACACTCCCGCGGCGGATTCGACGCCACCGCCCATCGCGCGCTAGTTTGGAATCAATCCAAATAAGCAAGAGGGACGTATGCAGACCACCGAGCGACTCCGCGACGCCGGCCTCCGGGCCACGGCGCCGCGCGCAGCCGTGCTCGATGTGCTCGACGGCACCGAGCCCCACGAGCACTTGAGCGCGGCCGCGCTCGTCGAACTCGTGCGCGCGCGAATCGGAGCCGTGTCGGTTCAAGCGGTCTACGACTCGCTCGACGCTCTCGAGCACGCGGGGCTCGTGCGGCGCATCCAACCCGCGGGACTCCCCGCCCACTTCGAGTCACGCGTCGGCGACAACCACCATCACGTCGTGTGCCGGTCGTGCGGCAAGACGAGCGACATCCCCTGCGTCCACGGCGAGGCGCCGTGCCTGACCCCGTCGGAGACCGCCGGTTTCCGCATCGACCAGGCCGAGATCACCTTCTGGGGTCTGTGCGCCGAGTGCGCTCCGGCCTGACCGCCTCCCCTCCCCTCCCCCACTTCCTCCCTCCCGGACAGCCCGGGAACGCCACGAGAGAAAGGCACGTTCATGACGGACGACACCACCGAACCGACGAACCTGACCACACGACAGGGGCACCCTGTCTACGACAACCAGAACCAGCGCACCGTTGGAGCCCGCGGCCCCGCGACCCTCGAGAACTACCACTTCCTCGAGAAGGTCTCCCACTTCGACCGCGAACGGGTCCCCGAGCGCGTCGTCCACGCCCGTGGAGCCGTCGCCTTCGGCTACTTCGAAGCGACCGGCAACTGGGGTGACGAGCCGATCTCCACGTTCACTCGCGCGAAGCTCTTCCAAGAGGCGGGCAAGCGCACCGACATCGCCATCCGGTTCTCGACCGTCATCGGCGGGCGCGACTCGAGCGAAGCGGCCCGCGACCCCCGCGGTTTCGCCGTCAAGTTCTACACCGAAGACGGCAACTGGGACCTCGTCGGCAACAACATGGGCGTGTTCTTCATCCGTGACGCCATCAAGTTCCCCGACGTCATCCACTCCCTCAAGCCCGACCCCGTGACCTTCCGCCAGGAGGCATCGCGCATCTTCGACTTCATGTCGCAGACCCCCGAGTCGATGCACATGCTCGTCAACCTCTTCAGCCCCCGCGGAATCCCCGCCAACTACCGCACCCAGCAGGGCTTCGGGGTCAACACCTACAAGTGGGTCAACGAGGCCGGCGAGAGCGTTCTCGTGAAGTACCACTGGATTCCGAAAGCCGGAGTCAAGAGCCTCACCGAAGCGGATGCCGCGGTCATCCAGGGCGGCGACCTCGGTCACGCCTCGAAGGACCTCTACGACTCGATCGAGGCGGGAGACTTCCCCGAGTGGGAGCTCCGCGTGCAGATGATGAGCGACGACGAGCACCCCGAACTCGACTTCGACCCGCTCGACGACACCAAGGTCTGGCCCGAGAACGTCTTCCCGCCGAAGACCGTCGGCACCATGGTGCTCAACCGCAACGTCTCCAACCACTTCGCCGAGAACGAGCAGCTCGCCTTCGGCACCGGAGTGCTCGTCGACGGTCTCGACTTCTCCGACGACAAGATGCTCGTGGGTCGCACGTTCTCCTACAGCGACACGCAGCGCTACCGCGTGGGCCCCAACTACCTGCAGTTGCCGGTCAACAGCCCGAAGGTCCCCGTCGCCACGAACCAGCGTGACGGCCAGATGTCGTACCACGTCGACCAGACCGGCCAGAACCCTCATGTCAACTACGAGCCGTCGATCACGGGCGGACTGCAGGAGGCTCCGAAGCCCGCTCACACCGAGCAGGGTCCGGTCTACGAGGGACGCCTGACTCGCGCTCGTCTGCCCCGCACGAACGACTACACGCAGGCGGGTCAGCGCTACCAGCTGCTCGAGCAGTGGGAGAAAGACGACCTCGTCGCCAACCTCACGGGTCTCATCGGTCAGGCTGCTCGCCCCGTTCAGGAGCGCATGGTCTGGCACATGCTCCTGGTCGACGACGAACTCGGCCTCCGCCTCGGCGAGGGCATCGGCATCACCGTCGACGAGGTCAAGCACCTCGAACCCCTCGCGACGCAGACGCTCGACGACGACGAGCTCGCCCGTCTCGCCAACCTCGGTGCCAACGGTCCGCGCGACGTCAGCGGTCTCGTGATGACGCACTGTGTGCCCAACGAGCGCGTCGTGCTCGTCTGATCCGACCCTGACGCCGGGCCACCCGGCGACTCGCGAAGCGGCGCATCCCCTCGGGGGTGCGCCGCTTCGGCGTTGTGCCGGCGCGACAACGACGAGAGCGGCCGACCCGGAGGTCGACCGCTCTCGGTCTGGCATTCTCTGCAGAAAGCGTTCTCCGCGGAGACCGACTACCGCGTCGTGGGCGACACCGACGGGCTCGACACCTCGTCGAGTTGCGGGAGCACCCGCAGCAAGACGTCCGAGAGCGTCACGACGCCGATGAACTTCTCGTCGTCGACGACCACGGCGAGCTGCTGGCTCGTCGCCCGCATGCGCGCGAGCGTCTCGTACGCCGGCGTCTTGCCTTCGAGCACGAGAACCTCGCGCGCGAAAGGCGCCGCCGGGGCGTCGACCGACTCGAGCATCGTGTCGCGAACGTGCACCATTCCGGTGACGTCGTCTCCGACCGTGCCGAGCAGAATGCGCAAGTGACCCGAGTCGACGGCGGCACGCTGGATGTCTCCGACCGTCGCCCCGTGCCCGACCGCCGTCGGCGTGGCCGAACGGTTGACGAGCTCGTCGAGCCGCAGGGTCTGCAGCTCGAGCGCTCCGGAGAGCTGGGTCTCGAACGACTTCTCGAGGGTTCCCGCTTGCGCGGAGAGCTCGACGAGGTGGCCGATGGTCTGCGTGTTGTGCCCGCCGACCGCCGCGCTCTCCACTGGCTCGACCCCAGACGCCTTCACGAGACGGTTCGCGATGCTGTTGACCCAGCCCAGGAGCGGACGGAACGGCCAGATGTAGACGCGAGACGGGATTCCGATGACTTTCGCCGCCGTCTCGGGGTGGGCGATCGCCCATGACTTGGGTGCCATCTCACCGACGACGAGGTGGAGGAAGGTCACGACGAAGAGGGAGAGCGCGAACGCGAGGGTTCCCGCGACCCAGTCCGGCATGCCCCACATTTCGAAGATCGGGCCGAGCCAGTAGTCGAGCGCCGGCTTGGTGATCGCTCCGAGGGCGAAGGTACACGCGGTGATTCCCAGTTGGGCACCCGCGAGCATGAGGGTCAGCTCGTTGACGCCCTTGAGGGCGGCCCTCGCGGACCGGTCGGTCGCGGCGGTCTCTTCGAGACGGTGACGGCGAGCCCCGAGCAGTGCGAACTCGATGATGACGAAGAACGCGCTGAGCGCGATGAGGGCCACCGTGACGAGGATGACGATGATGGTGTCGGTCATCGGTCGACCTCCTTCGCGGTGTCGCCGTCGGTCGCGGTCACGGTGTCCCTGACCTCGAGCACGCTCGGTTCGGGGGTCTCGGCGGTATCGCCGGCCTCCGGGGATTCGCTCGTCTCGGCAGTTCCGGCAACCTCGTCGGGCTTCTCATCGGGCTCGTCGTCGGAGTTCGACCGGCGCACGAGGGTCACGCGAACGCGACTCGGCACGTGCCTGTCGACTTCGAGCACCTGGACCGTGAGGGATCGGTGCACCTCGTCGTCGAAGATCAGATCGCCCGGATCATCCGGGATCTCGATGTGAAGGGTTTCACCCTCGGCAGGAAGACCGCCGCGCTCGGCGATCACGAAACCGGCGAGGGTCTCGAAGTCACCCTCGGGCAGTTCGACGTCGAGAGCCCGCTGGATCTCGTCGACGTGAACGTCGCCATCCATGAGCCAGACCCCGTCGCCGTCGGGCTGGATCGACGGTCCGGCCTCCTCGTCGTGTTCGTCGGTGATCTCGCCGACCACTTCTTCGGCGAGGTCTTCAAGCGTGAGCACTCCCGCGAATCCGCCGTACTCGTCGATGACGCACGCGAGCTGATTCTTCGACCGCACGATCTCCGCGAGCGCGTTGGGCAGCTTCATGAGGGTCGGCACGACCGCGCTCGGTCGCATGAGCTCGGTCACCGAGGCGTCGGGCGAGAGCGTGGTTCCGAGAACGTCGACGAGCTGCACGACCCCGAGGGGCTGGCTCTCATCGTCGACGACGGGGTATCGCGTGTGTGCGCGTGCCATGAGCTCGCGCAGTTCGCCGATCGTGGTCTCGGGTCGCACGGTGTCGACGAGCGAGCGCGGGATCATCGCGTGCTCGACGTCTTGCTCGGGAAACTCGAGGATGCGGTCGATCATGAACGACAGCTCGGCGGGGAGGTCGCCGCTGTCACGCGAGTCGGCGACGATGCGCTCGAGGTCGCGCGCCGTGGCGCTCGAGTCGACGTCGTGCACGGGCTCGATGCGCAGGAGACGCAAGAGCGCGTTCGCCGCGTGATCGAAGACGGTGATGAGCCATCCGAAGGCCAGCAGATAGAACGACGTCGATCGCGCGAGTCCCCGAGCGAGCGGCTCGGGGTTCGCGATCGCGAGGTTCTTCGGGTAGAGCTCACCGAAGATCATCTGCACGATCGTCGCGAGCGCGAGGGCGAGCACGGTTCCGAGGGTGATGCTCACCGCAGCGGGTATACCTACACCGCCGAGCAGAGCGCCGATCGACTGGCCGATGAGCGGCTCGGCGACGAATCCGACGAGGAGTCCGGTGATCGTGATGCCGAGCTGAGCCCCCGAGAGCATGAAGGAGGTGCGCTTCGTCACGGTGAGCGCCCGCGCGGCGGAGGCGTCGCCAGCCGCGGCTTGAGCGCCGAGCTTGTTGCGATCGACCGACATGTAGGCGAACTCTTGCGCGACGAAATAGCCGTTCGCGGCGATGATCACGAGAGTGACGACGATGCCGACGAGAAGGAGCAGGAGGGCCTCGATCACCATGTGATCACCTCCATCGAGGGCGTGGATGCCCTCGAGCCGGGTTGGTGCGGGTCGGTGTCCATGGCACCGGAGGAGAGGAAGGTGGAGGGCATGTGCGCTCTCAACGCCTTTCTGAGGTTGTTTGACAAGTGGACCAAGAGTACCGGGTCATCACTCTGAGACTCCCCTGACCGCGACGACTCCTCAGACTTCCGCGGAGCCCGCGTCTCGTCAGCCGCGCACGAGGGCCGCGAGTTCGACCCGATTGGCGGCCCCGGCCTTGCGCAAGAGGTTGGCGACGTGGAACTTCACCGTGTTCTCGCTGATCGAGAGGTCGCGAGCGATGGCCCGGTTGCGCTCCCCCGCGGCGACGAGTTCGAGCACTTGGGCTTCCCTCGAGCTCAGCGCCCACTCGGTCGCCGACGCCGGTGGCGCGGCGGGGGCGTCGAGCGGCATCCGGACCGCGATATCCGACCCCCACCCGGGCGTCGCCTCGACACGGAACTCCCCGTCGAGGGCAGCGACCCGTGCCGCGAGGGGGCGCACGCTCGCGCTCTCGATCGTGAGGTCGCCGGGTCCGTCGTCGCGGATGTTGACGAGCAGGTTGTGGCCGTCGCAGTCCCACTGCACGCGAACCCGACCGACCCCGTGCTGCTCGACGAGGGCGAGCACGGCGCCGCGCACGATCGCGCGACCCGCGTGAGCGACCTCCCCCGGAACGGGGCGGCCGTGCACGGGAGGGTCGACGTACTCCATGTCGAACCCGCCGAAGCGCACGAGGGGCAGCAGGTCGTCTTTCAACCGCGCGAAGGCTTTCGCGACGGGCTCTTCGGCGATCGACCTCTCCCGATCGGTGACCGAGCGGAGCCTGACCATCGCACTCGCGGCGATGTTCGCGGCGGTGCTGCGCGCGGCGTCGTCGGTCGATCGCGGGGAACGCAGCACGCCGAGGAGGGCCTCGAGGGTCGTGGCGTGCTCGTCGCTGAGTTCGGCGACGATGCGCGAGCGCTCCCGGGATGCCGCTCGCGAATCGATGAGGTAGGTCGGCGCGGCCGCGGCGACCTGCTGCCGGATGCTCAGAGCCACGATCTCCCACACGCGTGCCACCTCGGAGTGCAGTCTCCCGGCATCCGTGTGCGGCCCGAGCACCGGGTCGGTCACGACCAGGAGCGATCCGGTGTCGGCGACCCAGACGAGAGCGTCGCGCTCCCGACCGGCGACGACGACGGTCGTGGCCGCCCCTGGCGAACCGTTCTCGTCATGCGGCGCATTCGACCGATCGAGCGCACGGTCGGCGCGGATGGCGTCGAGCTCGGCGATCGTCACGTGATCGATGATCTCGGCGGCGCCGGCCCGCTTGCGCGGTCGCCCGGTGCAGTCCTCGGTGAAGATCACGAGGGCCGAGTGGGCGACCGTCGGAGCGAGCATCTCGGAGAGAGCTCGGGCGATATCGAGCAGCGGGCTCTCGAGAACGGCCCGCAGGTCGTCGAGCATGTCGGTGTGAGCGGGGGTGGGCGACGACATCCGCCGACCCTACCCGCGGTGGGTGGGAACTACCCGGCCGGGTAGGCGAGTCCGTCCGGTCGGCGGGCGGCACGCCGGAGACCGCGCGACGAGCATGGATGCATGCCCGACGCCGCACCCTCCACCCCGACCCCGACCCCGACGGTCGCCGAGTCGATCGCCCTCATCGACGGTGAACTCTCCGAACTCGTGAGCACGATGCTCGCGAGCGACGCGACGATCGACCTCGACCGCGTGGCCGAGCGCATCGCCGCGGCATCGCGCGTCTTCGTCTTCGGTGCGGGCCGATCCGGGCTCGCGCTGCGGATGACGGCCATGCGCCTCATGCACTTCGGCCTCACCGTGCACGTCGTCGGCGAGACGACCACGCCGGCGATCACGACAGACGACGTGCTTCTGACCGCGAGCGGATCGGGGACGACGTCGGCGATCGTCTCGGCAGCGACGACCGCGCGCGACTCCGGTGCGCACGTCGTCGCGCTCACGACGGACGCCGAGTCCCCCCTCGCCGACCTCGCGAGCGAGTGCGTCATCGTTCCCGCCGCACAGAAGCAGGACCACTCGGGATCGCTCTCGCGGCAATACGCGGGCGGACTCTTCGAGCACGCGATCGTCATCATCGGCGACGGCATCTTCGACGCGCTGTGGCGTCGCTCGGGAGTGCCCGCCGACGAGCTGTGGCCGCGCCACGCGAACCTCGAGTGAGCGTGCCGCGGGTCGCGCACCGGCGACGCGCGACCTCCCGCAATCCCCTTTCGACCGCTCTCCTTCCCCACAAGAAAAGGATCACCTCATGCAACTGCAAGTAGCCATGGACGTTCTCACGACCGACGCCGCCCTCGAACTCGCCGGCAAAGTCGCGCCCCACGTCGACATCATCGAGCTCGGCACGCCGCTCATCAAGGCCGAGGGGCTCCGCGCCGTCCGCGCCATCAAAGACGCGCACCCCGACAAGATCGTGTTCGCCGACCTCAAGACGATGGATGCCGGCGAGCTCGAAGCCGACATCGCGTTCTCGGCGGGAGCCGACCTCGTCACGGTCCTCGGCACCGCAGGAGACAGCACGATCGCAGGAGCCGTCAAGGCGGCTCGTGCCCACGGCAAGGGAGTCGTCGTCGACCTCATCGGCGTGAAAGACAAGGTGACCCGTGCTCGCGAGGTCACCGAGCTCGGTGCCGAGTTCGTCGAGATGCACGCGGGTCTCGACGAGCAGGCCGAAGAGGGCTTCACCTTCCAGACGCTCCTCGACGACGGAGCCGAAGCGGATGTCGCGTTCTCCGTCGCGGGCGGCGTCTCGACGAAGACGATCGCCGACGTCCAGAACGCGGGAGCGCGCGTCGCCGTCGCCGGCGGAGCGATCTACGGGGCGGACGACCCCGCCGCCGCCGCGGCCGAGCTGCGTGCCGCAATCGCCTGAGGTACGACGCACGACGCTCGATGGCTCGCGACCGACACTGTCGGCCGCGAGCCATCGTGCTTCTCACGACTCCCCGATCCTCGCGAAGGAGAATGACGCCATGAGTGACCCGACTCGCATGCGCAACCAGCCCGCCCTCACGACGTCGACGGGCCGTATCTGGCTCGTCATGGGCGCGGCGTTCACGGCGACCGCGCTCGCGGTACTCATCCCCCTCGCACGGTTCGATCCGCCGGGCGTCGCGATCACCGCCGCGATCACGATCTCCGTGGTCTACGTCGCGATGATCGTCGTGCGGATCACCGTCGCCCGTCGTCCGCTCCGGCTTCGACTGCTCGCCGCCGGGCTCCTCGTGATCGCCGCCGTCTCGCTCGTCTCGGTCACCGTCGTGGCGAACGCCACCCGCTGAGCGTCTCCCGGGGAGACACGCGCAGCCGGGCGCTCGGGCCACACCGCCGCGCGACATCGGCGTCGCTCGCGCCGCTCGCGACTCGGGTCAGGGCTCGCCGAACGCGCTCTCGACGAGGTCGACGAGGGCGTCCACCGCGTCGCGTGCCGCGGGACCGCGAGCGACGATCGTCGCCTCGCGTCCGGCTGCGAGACCGAGCGACATGATGCGCAAGAGGCTCTTCGCGTCGACACCGTTGACCTCGACATCCGCATCGAATCGACTCGCGAGCTTGACGAACTCCGCTGCCGGCCTCGCGTGCAGGCCGTCGCGATTGCGCAGGGTCACCGTGTGCGACACGGCGGCGGCAGCGTCGTCGACCTCGGGTCGGGGGTCAGCGCGGGCTGCCGACTCGAGCTCGGCCTCGGGCGCGCGGCGGTTCGCCGACTCCGCGGCGGCGACGACCTCGTCGAGGGTCTGTCCGGTCTCGGCCGCGACAGCGGCAGCGACGGCGCCCTCCACGACGGGGGCGTCGGCGATGCGGACTCGAGCGCGAACATCGTCGTCGAGGAAGTCGAGGGCGGTCTCGGCTGTGAGGATCGCCGATCCGAGGTCGCACAGCACGACGACGCCGTCACCGTCGTCGGCGTCGGTCATCGCCGCAGACACGGCGTCGAAGCTCGTGCCGATGCCGCCGTCGTCGGTTCCGCCCGCGGGGACGATCCTCGTCGTCGAGGCCATCTGGCTCGCGAGGTCGCGGATGCCCTCCGCGATGAGCGCGCTGTGCGAGACGACGACGAGGCCGACCGTCACGACGATCCCGGAGATGAGGGTGCGGATCGGCCCGCGGCGACCGCCGCTTCCGCGGCAGCGCGCAAGAGCAGCGCAGACGACTGGGCCCCGGGGTCGCGGTGTCCGATCGCCCTCTCCCCGAGGTAGCTCGCACGGCCTTTGCGAGCCACGAGGGGTTCGGTCAGGGCCGCACCCTCCTCCGCCGCGTCGGCCGCGGCGGTGAGAATCGCCGCCTCGGTCTCCCCCCGCCCGAGCGCGGCGACGGCGGCATCGACGGCCGGAGTCCACGCGTCGATCATGGTCTTGTCTCCCGGCTCGGCCTTTCCACGCAGCACGATCCCGTCGCGTGCCGCCGTGAGGAGAGCGACGACCGCCTCCCCGTCGAGCGACTCCCGGCCCGCGACCGCTCCCGCCGCTTTGAGGTAGGCGGTGCCGAAGAGCGGACCGGAGGCTCCCCCGACCGTCGAGATCAGCGTGGTCGCGACGACCTTGAGCACGTCGCCCGGCACGGCGTCCGACGCGATGTCAGCGAGCTTGCCCGCGACGGCGGAGAACCCGCGATCGAGGTTCTCACCGTGGTCGCCGTCGCCGATCGTCCTGTCGAGGGTGATCAGTTCGACGCGGTTCGACGCGATGACCTCGGCGCTTCGAGCGACCCAGTCGGTGGCCCACGATGTTCCGAGCGCCACGGTGCCTACCGCCCCCACCGGAGCGCGACGGTCTGCACCGGGGCATCCCACAGTTCGACCAGTTCGTCGTCGAGCTTGAGCACGGTGATCGACACGCCCTGCATCTCGAGAGACGTGACGAAATTGCCGACGAGGGAGCGGGAGACCGTGATCCCCCTCTCGGCGAGCAATTCCGCCGCGCGACGGTAGACGACGTAGAGCTCGACCGACGGAGTGCCGCCCATCCCGTTGACGAACAGGAGAACCGAGTCGTCGCTCGAGAACGGGAGATCCTCGAGGATCGGATCGAGGATGCGGTCGACGATCGCGTCGGCGGGCTCGAGCGCGATGCGCTCCCGACCGGGCTCGCCGTGGATTCCGATACCGATCTCGATCTCGTCGTCTCCGAGGGTGAAGCTCGGCTCGCCCGCGTGGGGCACCGTGCACGGCGTGAGTGCGACACCCATCGAGCGCACGCTGTCGTTGACCTTCTGCGCGACCGCGGTGACGGCGGCGAGGTCGTCGCCGCGCTCGGCCGCGGCGCCCGCGATCTTCTCGACGAGCACGGTGCCGGCGACGCCGCGTCGGCCCGCCGTGTAGAGCGAGTCCTTGACGGCGACGTCGTCGTCGATGATCACGGAGGCGACCGTGAGCCCCTCGATCTCGGCGAGTTCCGCGGCGGTCTCGAAGTTCAAGACGTCGCCCGTGTAGTTCTTCACGATGTGGAGCACCCCCGCTCCCCCGTCGACGGCGCGTGTCGCCGCGAGAATCGGATCGGGCGTCGGCGACGTGAACACGGGTCCCGGCACGGCAGCGTCGAGCATCCCGAAGCCGACGAAACCGCCGTGCAATGGTTCGTGTCCGCTCCCGCCTCCGCTCACGATCGCGACCTTGCCGGCGACCGGGCCGCCCACGCGAGCGATGTAGAGCGGGTCGGTCGACACGGTGACGACATCGCCGTGGGCTGCGCCGAACCCCGCGACCGATTCGTCGACGACGTTCTTCGGATCATTGATGAGTTTCTTCATTGAAATTCCTTTATCCCTCGCCCGCGGATCTCCCGCGTCAGCACGTGGACGGACCGCCGTGCGATCTCGCGATCCGATGCCAACCTACTCCCCGGATGGCCGCCAGGGAACGGTTGTCCGACTCGCGAAAATCTTCCTCGAGGGTGCGATACCGAGCGCTACGCTGTAGCCATTACGAGGGTGGCCCCAATGGAGTGAGCCACCCTCGAAGACACGAAAGAAGGTCAGTGTGGACAATCTCGGAGTGGTCTTCCTCTCGGAAGTGCTCGGTACGGGTCTCCTCGTACTACTCGGTTGCGGTGTGGTGGCGAACGTCGCCCTCGCGAAGAACAAGGGGCTCGGCGGCGGCTTCCTGATGGTGAACTTCGGATGGGGCCTCGCGGTCTTCGCCGGTGTCATCGTCTCCTACAACTCGGGAGCGCACCTCAACCCCGCCGTGACGATCGGCCTCGTGACGAGCGGCGCCGAGGAGTTCGGCTCGGGCGTTCCGGTCAATTTCGTCTCGGTGATCGCCTACATCGGCGCTCAAGTGCTCGGAGCGATCATCGGAGCCATCGTCGTCTGGCTCGCCTACAAGCAGCACTTCGACGAGGAGCCCGAGGCCGCGAACAAGCTCGGCGTCTTCTCGACCGGTCCCGCCATCCGCTCGTACGGCTGGAACCTCGTGACCGAGGTCATCGGCACGTTCGTTCTCGTCTTCGTGGTCATCGGCTTCTCCCGTCAGGAGCCGGGGGGCGGGCTCGCGGCTCTCGGCGCCCTCCCCGTCGCCCTGCTCGTCGTCGGTATCGGCGCGTCGCTCGGTGGACCCACGGGATACGCCATCAACCCTGCGCGCGACCTCGGGCCGCGCATCGCGCACTTCATCCTGCCGATCAAGGGCAAGGGGTCATCCGACTGGGCGTACTCCTGGGTGCCCATCGTCGGACCCGTGGTCGGAGGTGCCCTCGCGGGTGCCCTCTCGATCCCGCTCCTGCCGATCCTCAGCTAGATCGTCGGGCGGTGCGGCTCGACGACGAGGTGCACCGCTCGACGCCCCCAACCCACTCGACGACCGAACCAACACGAGGAGCATCATGACCGACTACATCCTGTCGATTGACCAGGGCACGACGAGCACGCGCGCCATCATCTTCGACCACTCCGGAAGCATCATCGCGAGCGGTCAGCTCGAGCACGAGCAGATCTTCCCCAAGGCGGGGTGGGTCGAACACGACCCGACCGAGATCTGGAACAACACGCGCGAGGTCATCGGCCAGGCGCTGTCGAAGGCAAACATCACGCGGCACAACATCAAGGCCGTCGGCATCACGAATCAGCGGGAGACCGCGGTCGTGTGGGACAAGACGACGGGCAAGCCCATCTACAACGCGATCGTGTGGCAAGACACCCGCACGCAGAAGATCGTGGACCGCCTCGCCGAAGACGGCGGAACGGACCGCTTCAAGGCCAAGGTCGGTCTGCCTCTCGCGACCTACTTCTCGGGCACCAAGATCGTCTGGATCCTCGAGAACGTCGAGGGCGCTCGCGAGAAGGCCGAAGCCGGCGACCTTCTCTTCGGCACGACCGACAGCTGGGTCGTCTGGAACCTCACGGGCGGGGTGAACGGCGGCGTCCACATAACCGACGTCACGAACGCGTCGCGCACCCTCTTCATGGACCTCGAGACACTCCAGTGGGATGACGACATCCTCGAGGTCTTCGGAGTGCCGAAGTCGATGCTCCCCGAGATCAAGAGTTCGTCGGAGGTCTACGGCCACGTCTCCGAGTCGAGCCTCCTGCGCGAAGTGCCGATCTCCGGCATCCTCGGCGACCAGCAGGCGGCCACGTTCGGTCAGGCGGCGTTCGACACGGGAGAGTCGAAGAACACCTACGGCACCGGAAACTTCCTGATCTTCAACACCGGCACCGAGATCGTGCGCTCGGAGAACGGGCTGCTC
Organism: Marisediminicola sp. LYQ85; assembly: GCF_046600695.1. Classification (NCBI taxonomy): domain Bacteria; kingdom Bacillati; phylum Actinomycetota; class Actinomycetes; order Micrococcales; family Microbacteriaceae; genus Marisediminicola; species Marisediminicola sp. LYQ85. Next base: position 759,111 of record NZ_JBKIWO010000001.1, on the reverse strand, counting down.
ACGACCCTCGGGTACAAGCTCGGAGACGACGCGCCGCACTACGCGCTCGAAGGGTCGATCGCCGTCACGGGGTCGCTCATCCAGTGGTTGCGCGACAACCTCGGGCTCATCAATTCGGCCCCCGAGATCGAAGCGCTCGCGAAGACCGTCGACGACAACGGAGGCGTCTACTTCGTGCCCGCCTTCAGCGGTCTGTTCGCGCCGTACTGGCGTCCCGACGCGCGCGGTGCCCTCGTGGGGCTCACGCGGTTCGCCAACAAGGGGCACATCGCTCGAGCCGCGCTCGAGGCGACCGCGTTCCAGACCCGCGAGGTGCTCGACGCCGTCAACGCCGACTCGGGTGTGGACCTCACCGAACTCAAGGTCGACGGCGGAATGGTCGCCAACAACGAGCTCATGCAGTTTCAGGCCGACATCCTCAACGTGCCGGTCATCCGCCCCGTCGTCGCAGAGACGACCGCCCTCGGTGCCGCGTATGCCGCGGGGCTCGCGGTCGGCTTCTGGAGCGACCTCGGCGAACTCCGGTCCAACTGGCAGGAAGACGCCCGCTGGGAGCCGAACCTCGACGAGGCGGAGCGCGAGCGCTTGCTGCGCAACTGGAAGAAGGCCGTGACGAAGACGTTCGACTGGGTCGACGACGACGTGGTGTGACCACCACACGGTGTGACAACCACACGGTGTGACAACCACACGGTGTGACAAACAGCACGGAAGGCCGGGGCGCGAGCCCCGGCCTTCGCCGTGTGCGCGGGTCTAGCGTGCGCGCTGCGTCGCGGCGACCCAGTCGTCGAGCCGGGCCGTCGCGCGACCGGAGTCGATGGCCTCGCTCGCGACATCCATAGCCGCACGGAAGCGGTCGAGAAGCGGCACGTCGAGCCGCGAGTGGTCTGTCGCGAGTTCGAACGACACGATCCCCGCCGCAGCGTTGAGCACGACGATGTCGCGAACGGCACCGTGCCGCCCCGCGAGCGTGTCTCGCGCGATGCGCGCGTTGTGGTCGGGGTCTCCCCCGACGAGGTCGTCGATCGACGCGCGCGGGATTCCGAGGTCCCGAGGGTCGAGGTCGTGCTCCGTCACCGCACCGCGCGTGACCTCCCAGATGTGGCTGTGCCCGGTCGTCGTGAGCTCGTCGAGTCCGTCGTCGCCGCGGAACACGAGCGCGGTCGCGCCGCGCGTCTGGAAGACGCCCACGAAGAGCGGCACCTTGTCGAGGTGGGCGACACCCACAGCGGATGCTTCGGGCCGCGCCGGGTTGCACAGCGGACCGAGGAAGTTGAACACCGTCGGGATGCCGAGTTCGGCCCTCGTGGGGCCCGCGTGGCGGAAACCCGGGTGGAAGAGCGCCGCGTAGGCGAAGGTGATCCCCGTCTCGCGGAGCACGCGAGCGACACCGTCGGGCGACAGGTCGAGGTCGATGCCGAGCGCGGAGAGCACGTCGGACGACCCCGAGGCGCTGCTCGCCGCGCGATTGCCGTGCTTGACGACGGGAACGCCCGTCGCCGCGACGACGATCGAGGCCATCGTCGACACATTGACGGTGCCGAAGCGATCGCCCCCGGTGCCGACGATGTCGAGAGCGAGAGGGTCGACCTCGAGGGGAACAGCGTTCTCGAGCACGGCGTCGCGGAAGCCCACGATCTCGTCGACGGTCTCCCCCTTGGCGCGCAGGGCGACGAGAAAAGCAGCCAGCCGCGCGGGAGATGCATCGCCGCTCATCACTTGCTGCATGGACCATGATGCTTCGCTGATCGACAGGTCCTCGCCGTCCAACAGCGAGCTGAGAATACCGGGCCACGACGGGGCGAAAGACATGGCGACGATCCTAGCTTTCCCCGCAAGTGCTCAGCCCGAATGACAAAAGTGTCATGCGCTATCGGACATAATGGACAGGTGTCTACAGCCTCTCTCTCTCGTTCAGTCGGAGCCCCCGTCGTAAACCGACCGAGCGTCGTCGCCGTGGGCACCATCGTGTGGCTCGGCAGCGAGGTGATGTTCTTCGCTGGGATGTTCGCGATCTACTTCACCCTCCGCTCCACCTCTCCCGAGCTCTGGAGCGAAGAGGCCGGTCTCCTCAACGTCCCGTTCGCGGCCGTCAACACCACGATCCTCGTGCTGTCGTCGGTCACGTGCCAGTTCGGCGTCTTCGCCGCAGAGCGCCTCCAGCCTCGCCGCACGAGCTGGAAGCCCAAAGACTGGGGCATGGTCGAGTGGTTCTTCCTCACCTACGCCATGGGCGCCATTTTCATCTGCGGCCAGATCTTCGAGTACGCCCTCCTCACGAGCGAGGGCGTCAGTCTCGCCTCGAGCTCCTACGGCTCGGCTTTCTACCTCACGACGGGCTTCCACGGCCTGCACGTGACCGGGGGGCTCATCGCCTTCCTCCTCGTCATCGGAAGCGCGTACGGCGTGCGCAACTTCGGTCACCGGGAAGCCACTCGCGCCATCGTCGTGTCGTACTACTGGCACTTCGTCGACGTCGTCTGGATCGGACTCTTCCTCGTCATCTACGTCCTCAAATAAGCACCCCCGCACCGAACCGGAAAGACCGCACAGCATGCGAAAGAGCTCTACGAACACCCGCAGCCGTCAGGCGACGGGTCGGCGTCATCCCCTCGCGACCGTCGCGCTGCTCGTGATCGGTCTTCTGACCACGGGCGGAATGTACGCCCTGTTCAGCTCGACGGCGTCGGCGGAGACCACCGAGGTCACCCAGTCGATGGTCGACGAGGGCGAGAAGCTCTTCGCCGCCAACTGCGCCTCGTGCCACGGCCTCGCGGCCTCCGGATCGGATGCAGGGCCGAGCCTCTACGGAGTCGGTGCGGCATCCGTGCACTTCCAGGTCGGCACCGGCCGCATGCCGATGGCGGCCAACGGCCCCCAGGCCGAGGTCAAGCCCGTCCAGTTCAACGAGGAGCAGATCCTCGCGATGGCGGCGTACGTGTCGTCACTCGCCCCCGGACCCGCCATCCCTGACGAGGAGTACCTCCAGGGTGACGGCGACGCGACCGAGGGTGCCGAGCTCTTCCGCATCAACTGCGCCATGTGTCACAACGTCGCCGGTGCCGGTGGCGCTCTCACCGAGGGCAAGTATGCCCCGGCTCTCGACGGTGTCGCCCCGGTGCACGTCTACGAAGCGATGGTCACCGGCCCGCAGAACATGCCGGTCTTCAGCGACCTGAACCTGACGCCGGAGCAGAAGGCCGACATCATCACGTACCTGACCTACATCGACGAGAACCCGTCGCCCGGTGGATTCGACCTCGGAAGCCTCGGTCCCGTGTCCGAGGGTCTCTTCGTGTGGATCTTCGGGCTCGGAGCTCTCGTCGGAGTCACCATCTGGATCGCGGCGAAAGCGAGCTGATCGCTCGCGGACCCCGCTCCCTCACCGTCACACAGCGCAGTAATTGAAAGGGCAGACCATGGCACAGGACGACACCGGCGATCGCGCCGCTGCCGGATCCTCCGTCGAGAGGATCGGCACGACCGGTCCTTCGGCAGGCACCGCCGTCGAAGTAGCCGACGCATTCGAGAATCCGGGTCTCCCCCCGCACCGACCGCGCGTCACCGATCTCGACCCGAAGAAGGCGAAGCAGGCCGAGCGTCGCGTCTACACCCTCTTCTACGTCTCGATCGTCGGAAGCGTGCTGGCTGTCGCCGCCTACGCGGGCATCCCGCTCGACCCCTCCGACCCGTCGGCTCTGCGTCTCAGCACCGCACTCATCGGCACAGGCCTCTCACTCGGCCTCCTCGGCATCGGAATCGGCGCGGTCTACTGGGCCAAGACCCTCATGCGCGGTGACGAGCTCGTCGAGATGCGTCACCCCACGAGGGGAACAGACGAAACGCGCGCCGCTGCGGTCGAGGTGTTCAAGCTCGGAAACGAGGAGTCCGGTTTCGGCCGTCGCGCCCTCATCCGCAACTCGCTCATCGGTGCCCTCATCGCGACGCCCATTCCCGCGATCGTGCTGTTCCGCGACCTCGGACCCACCTCGAGTCCCGCCGAAGCCCTCTCGGTCACGATGTGGGAGGCGGGAACCCGTCTCGCACAAGACCCCACGGGCGTGCCCATCCGAGCCGCCGACGTCACGCTCGGGTCGGTCTTCCAGATCATCCCCGAAGGCCTCAACGAGTCGGAGCACCGCCTCGAAGAGAAAGCGAAGGCAGCCGTGCTGCTCATGCGCTTGAAGCCCGAGGACCTCATCGAGTCTCCGGAACGTGCCGACTGGTCATACAACGGAATCGTCGCGTACTCGAAGATCTGCACGCACGTGGGGTGCCCTGTGGCGCTCTACGAGCAGCAGACGCACCACCTGCTCTGCCCCTGCCATCAGTCGACATTCGACGTGACCAACCACTGTGAGGTCATCTTCGGGCCAGCCGCACGGCCCCTCCCGCAACTCCCCATCACCGTAGATGCAGACGGCTACCTGGTTGCCCAATCGGACTTCCTCGAGCCTGTCGGCCCCAGCTATTGGGAACGCTCATGAGCACGACGACCACATCATCCACCCCCGCCCCCGGCGCCGACGCCCCCGGATCGGGCAACTCAGGTTCCGGCGCCCCCGGTACCGCGGTATCCGCACCCGCGCCGACGCGCGGACAGCGCTTCACCGGAGCGGCGGCCAACTACATCGACGAGCGCACGAGCGTCTCGGGGATCACGAAGGCGCTCGGGCGCAAGATCTTCCCCGACCACTGGTCGTTCATGCTCGGAGAGGTCGCTCTCTACAGCTTCGTCGTCATCCTGCTCACGGGAACGTTCCTGACGTTCTTCTACGACCCGTCGATGACCGAGGTCGAGTACGAGGGCTCCTACATCCCGATGCGCGGACTCGAGATGTCGGCGGCCATGGCCTCGACTCTCGACATCTCCTTCGACATCCGCGGTGGCTTGCTCATGCGCCAGGTCCACCACTGGGCCGCGCTCCTCTTCGTCGCCTCCATCGGACTGCACATGCTGCGCGTGTTCTTCACGGGTGCGTTCCGCAAGCCGCGCGAGCTCAACTGGTTCATCGGCTTCGTGCTCTTCATCCTCGCGATGGCGGAGGGCTTCACCGGATACTCGCTCCCCGACGACCTGCTCTCGGGCAACGGACTCCGCATCATCGACGGCATGGTCAAGGCTGTTCCGGTCATCGGAACCTGGATCTCGTGGCTGCTGTTCGGAGGGGAATTCCCTGGCCTCTCGGTGATTCCGCGACTGTTCGTGTTGCACATCCTGTTGCTGCCGGCGATCCTCATCCTCGCTCTCGGGGCGCACTTGCTCCTCATGATCATCAACAAGCACACCCAGTTCGCCGGCCCGGGCCGCACCAACGACAACGTCGTCGGTGTGCCCGTCATGCCGGTGTTCGCCGCCAAGGCCGGTGGATTCTTCTTCATCGTCTTCGGTGTGCTCATGCTCATGGGCTCGTTCTTCACCATCAACCCGGTGTGGAACTACGGGCCGTACGACCCCTCGCCGGTGTCTGCGGGAACCCAGCCGGACTGGTACATCGGCTTCGCCGACGGTGCTCTCCGACTCGTGCCACCGCACCTCGAGTTCGTGCTCTTCGGCTACACGTATCCGGTCAACGTGCTGTTGCCGCTCGTCGTTCTGCCGGTGTTCCTTCTCCTCGTCGCGATCTACCCCTTCGTCGAAGCGTGGATCACGGGCGACAAGCGCGAGCACCACATCGCCGAGCGTCCTCGCAACGCCCCGACCCGCACCGCCATCGGTGCCGCGGGTGTCACGTTCTACGCCGTCATGTGGGCCGCAGCGAGCTCGGACCTCATCGCGACGCACTTCCTCGTGTCACTCGAGGGCGTCATCCACACGATGCAGGCACTGCTCTTCCTCGGGCCGGTCATCGCCTACCTCGTGACGAAGCGCATCTGCCTCGGCTTGCAGCGCAAGGACCGCGAGATCGCGCTCCACGGCTACGAATCGGGACGCATCGTGCGGCTCCCCGGCGGCGAGTACATCGAGGTGCACGAGCAGCTCGACGACTACGAGCGCTGGCGTCTCGTGAGCTACCTCGACTACAAGCCCCTCATGGTGCGCCCCGACAAGCGCGGTCGCATCACCGTCGCCGAGCGGGTGCGGGCCGGGATGTCGTCGTGGTTCTTCGAGGATCGCATCGCGCCGGCCACCACGAAGGAGCTCGAGCACGACAAGGTCGGATCGCACTGATCCCTCCCCCGCTCTGACGAGCTCCGCGCACAGCGCACCGAAGCCCGCCCCGACATCACGTCGGGGCGGGCTTCGTCGTTGACTGGACACTCACGCAGCACGGCGCCGCGTTGCATGCTCAGGCGGTCCCCTCGCGGCGTGTGTCTCGTGCTGGTGCAAGCGGACGTTCACGGCCGGGGCGGCGTCGGTGCTGGAGTGGCTGCGGTCGAGCGCCAGGGGCTGAATCTCGGTAGTCGAGAGCCGGTGATTGCGTGCCGGTGGTTGAGAGCCGGTGGTTGAGTGCCGGTGGTTGAGTTCGCGTGATCGAGAGCCGTCGAACGAGCCCGAGGTGGCACACCGGCCGCCCACGGGGCGGGCCGGGGCACACGGCCGTCGGCAGAGATCCCCTCGCGCGGTCACAATCTGCTGCTCTTCCGCGCCTTGAGCAGCAGTTTGCGACGGCCATGCCCCAACCTTCTGCGCGACGCTCATCGTCGCGGGCGGTTCGCCCCCGTTAACCACCTCTGCCCCGGGCACAGGGCCCGGGGCAGAGGTAATGGAACGTGAGGTCAGCGACCGAAGTTGCCTCGGTAGTACTCGAATGTCCACCCGACGATCGCGATCGCGGTGATGGCGAAACCGATGGCGGCGATCCACCATCCGACAGCGAGTCCCACGAACATGAGCGCGGGACCACCGGCGAGCACGATGGGCCACCAGCTCCACGGGCTGAAGAAGCCCTGCTCGGCGTCACCGTCGTCGATGTTGGCGTTGAGGCGGTCTTCGGGAAGCTCGCCACCCTGCGCCTTGTAGGTGCGCGACAGGTAGAACGCGATGAGCGCCGAAAGGATCGCTCCGAGGAAGAGGCCGATGGTTCCCACCCACTCGACGGGCTGCTCGCGCTCGACCTCGCTGAGCGAACCGAGGTGATCCTGGTACGACCACAGCGAGTAGACGACTCCGAGAAGGAGGAAGAAGACCGTGAGCACCCAGAAGATGCGGATATTGGCGACCATCGGACTACTTCACCTTCTCGTCGGACGCGTCGTAGACGGGAGCGTCAGGGGCATCCTTGAGCGGACCGACACCGACCGGGATACCCGCTTCGGGGTGCGCGAGGTCGAACGCCGGGGACTCCGAGCGGATGCGCGGGATCGACGTGAAGTTGTGGCGGGGAGGCGGGCACGAGGTGGCCCACTCGAGCGAGCGTCCGTAGCCCCACGGGTCGTTGACCGTGATCTTGGGAGCGCGTCGCGCCGTGATCCACACGTTGTAGAAGAACGGAAGCATCGAGGCACCGAGAACCATGGCGCCGACGGTCGACAGCTGGTTCATCCACTCGTAGCCGGGCTCCGGCTGGTAGGTCGCGTATCGACGCGGCATACCGATGACCCCGAGCCAGTGCTGGATGAGGAACGTGGCGTGGAAGCCGACGAAGAGCAACCAGAAATGGATCTTTCCGAGGCGCTCGTCGAGCATCTTGCCCGTGAACTTGGGCCACCAGAAGTAGAAACCGGAGAACATCGCGAACACGACGGTTCCGAAGACCACGTAGTGGAAGTGCGCCACGACGAAGTAGGTGTCGGAGACGTGGAAGTCGAGCGGGGGCGACGCGAGGATGACGCCGGTGAGTCCACCGAAGGTGAACGTGATGAGGAACCCGATCGCCCACATCATGGGTGTCTCGAAGGTCACCGAGCCCCGCCACATCGTGCCGACCCAGTTGAAGATCTTCACCCCGGTCGGAACGGCGATGAGCATCGTCATGAGAGCGAAGAACGGCAGCAGCACGGATCCGGTGACGTACATGTGGTGAGCCCACACCGTGACCGAGAGCGCCGCGATGGCGATCGTCGCGTAGACGAGGGTCTTGTATCCGAAGATCGGCTTACGACTGAAGACCGGAAGCACCTCGGAGATGATGCCGAAGAACGGCAGCGCGATGATGTAGACCTCGGGGTGACCGAAGAACCAGAAGAGGTGCTGCCAGAGAATGGCGCCACCGGCTTCGGGGTTGTAGATCTGCGAGTCGAAGACGCGATCGGAGCCGAGAGCGAAGAGCGCCGCGGCGAGCACGGGGAACGCCATGATGACGAGGATCGACGTGACGAGGGTGTTCCACGTGAAGATCGGCATGCGGAACATCGTCATGCCGGGCGCACGCATGGTGATGATGGTCGTGATGAAGTTCACGGCACCGAGGATGGTGCCGAACCCGCTGATGGCGAGGCCGAACACCCAGAGGTTTCCTCCGACACCCGGAGAGAACGTCGTCGTCGAGAGTGGCGTGTAGGCGAACCATCCAAAGGATGCCGCGCCCTGCGGGGTGAGGAACCCGGCGACCGCGGTGAGCGAGCCAAAGTTGAAGAGCCAGTAGGCGAACGCGTTGAGTCGCGGGAAGGCGACGTCGGGAGCACCGATCTGGAGGGGCATGAGCACGTTGGCGAACCCCGCGAAGAGTGGCGTCGCGAACATGAGCAGCATGATGGTGCCGTGCATCGTGAAGAGCTGGTTGTACTGCTCTTTGGTCTGCAAGACCTCGAGGCCCGGTGCGAAGAGTTGCGCACGGATGACGAGCGCCATCACTCCGCCGATGCAGAAGTAGATGAACGACGTGATCAGGTAGAGGTACCCGATCTTCTTATGGTCGGTGGACGTGATCCAGTCGACGATGATGTTGCCCTTGGTGGCCGGCGGCTTGACGGTGCCCACCGGAGTGGACGGGTTCGTCGGCCCGCTCGGCCTGGTCGGAGTCGCTGTGCTCATGGTTCTGACTCTCAGTCTTCGGGAAGGTTCGTCGGAGATTCGTTGTAGACCACGTTGGCTTCGCTGCCGACCGTGCCGGTCTGACCCGCAGCGGCGAGGCTCGCGATGTAGTCGTCGTAGACGTCGCGTTCGACGACCTCGACCTGGAAGAGCATGAGCGAGTGGTATTCACCGCACAGCTCGGCGCACTTGCCGATGAAGGTTCCGGTCTCGAGGGGCGTGAAGTACATGTAGTTCGACTTGCCCGCGACGAGGTCCTTCTTGTAGAGGAAGTCGACGACCCAGAAGGAGTGGTTGACGTCGCGCGTCTCGAGCTTGATCTCGACCGTGTTGTCGACGGGCAGGTACAGCACCGGCAGCTGGTCGTAGTCGATGGTGTCTTCGTCGTCGGTCTCTTGCGCCTGAACGCCCTGGAAGAAGACGCCTTCTTCGCCGGGGCCCTCATTGAGGTAGTTGAAGTCCCACGCCCAACGCTTGCCGTAGACCTCGATCGATACATCGGGGTCGGGCGTCGCGGTTTCGATCGCGGCCTGGTCGCGAGCGGTGAAGGCGAAGAACCCGAGCACGAGGATGAGCGGCACGATCGTGTAGAAGATCTCGATCGGGAGGTTGTAGCGCAACTGCACGGGGAGACCGGTCTGGCCCTTGCGACGGCGGTACACCACAGCGGCCCAGATGACGAGGCCCCAGGTCACGATTCCGACGGCGAGGAGCACGAGCCACGAGTTGACCCAGAGTCCGGTGATTCGGTCGGTGTGGTTGGTGATCCCGGGTTCACCCGGGAGGTACCCACGGAGTTGGGCCTGGGTACATCCGGCGAGCACGACGACGAGAGTCGCGGCGACCGGAATGGATGCCCATCGAAGACGGCGGTTAGAGCGCACCGGGAACCTTTCGGATGACGCGGGCTGATACGAGATCAGTCTGTTTGACCTGTTCAGCCTACCCGTCGCTGAACCCCCCGAGCGACGCCACTCCTGGGGAGTCACTGCACAAAAAAGGGAACCGCCGTCGGCGATTCCCTTGTCTGTGAGCCTGCTCAGCGAACTTCGCGCGGCTCGTGCACGAGTCCCGATAACGAGGACCGCGCGACGGTGGATGTCAGTGGAACGAGTCTCCGCACGCGCAACTTCCGCCGGCATTGGGGTTGTCGATCGTGAAGCCCTGCTTCTGGATGGTGTCTTCGAAGTCGATGCTCGCGCCATCGAGGTACGGCACGCTCATCTTGTCGACGACGACCTCGACCCCATCGAAGTCGACGGTCGCGTCGCCGTCGAGGAGACGCTCGTCGAAGTAGAGCTGGTAGATGAGTCCGGAGCATCCGCCGGGCTGAACGGCGACGCGCAAGCGCAGGTCGTCGCGCGCTTCCTGCTCGTAGAGGCTCCGCACTTTGGCGGCGGCGGTCGACGTGAGTGTGACGCCGTGAGCGCTCTCCTCGGTGAGGATCTCGGTGTCCGCCTCGGGAGCCGAGGTGCCAGTCAGTGTCGTGTCGGTCATGACCACTCCTTGCCAGAATTACAATCGTCCGCGCGGGTCGCACCGGACATCGTGTGCCTCAGTGTAAACACCGGGGCTGGGTTTTTGTTCCCTCAGGCGCGCTCGTTGAGCCGGACGAGCAGGATGGCCTCGGTTAGCACGGCCTTGCGGAAGACCCCGAGGTGGAGCGATTCGTTGGGGCTGTGAGCGCGCGAGTCGGGGTCTTCGACGCCCGTCACGAGGATCTGCGCCTCGGGGAACACCTCGGTGAGCTCGGAGATGAACGGAATCGATCCGCCGATGCCCGCCTCGACGGGTTCGGCATCCCAGGCTTCGGCCATCGCCCGCTTCGCTTCGGCGACTCCCCACCCGGCGGTGTCGACGAGGAACGGGTCGCCGAGGTCGACGTCGCTCATGGTCACTCGGGCGCCGAAGGGCGTGTGCGTCGCGATGTGCGCCTCGATCGCGGCGAGGGCCTCCTCCGCGGGCTGCCCGGGGGCGACACGCACGCTCACCTTGACGCTCACGGAGGGCGCGAGGGTGTTGGATGCCGCAACCACGGTGGGGGCGTCGATACCCGTGACCGTGATGGCGGGTTTCGACCAGATCCGGTCGAGGATCGACCCCGTGCCGATCGGAGAGACCCCGTCGAGCAGTCCCGTCTCGAGACGCAACTGCGCCTCGTCGTACGGCGGGGTGTCGGTGTCGCGACCGACCAGGCCCGCGACGGCGACCGAGCCCGCGTCGTCGTGGAGGGTCGACAGAAGGCGGATGCCGGCGAGCATCGCGTCGGGCACGGCGCCGCCGAACATCCCGGAGTGCGAGGCGTGCTCGAGGGTCTCGACGGTGAGCTTGAAGGTCACGTTGCCGCGGAGCCCCACGGTGAGCGCCGGGATCTCGGTCGTCCAGTTGTTGGAGTCGGCGACGACGATGACGTCGGCTTCGAGTTCGGCGCGGTGCTGCTGGAGGAAGTTGCCGAACGACTTCGAGCCGAATTCCTCCTCCCCTTCGATGAAGAGCACGAGCCCGAGGTCGAAGTCGGATCCCGCGACCTCGACGAGCGTGCGGATGGCGGCCATGTGGGCCATGACTCCCGCTTTGTCGTCTGCGGCACCGCGGCCGTAGAGGCGGTCACCGCGAACGGTCGGCTCGAAGGGCGGCGATTCCCAGCCGGAGTCGTCTCCGGGAGGCTGCACGTCGTGGTGGGCGTAGAGCATGATCGTGGGCCGGCCGTTCTTCGCCGCGCGCGTGGCGAGCACCGCGGGCTGCCCGAGGTCGTCGGTACCCGCCTTGGGCGCGCGCGCGATCTGCACCGAATCGAACACCCCGAGGTCGGTCGCGAGTGCCGCGACCGCGTCGGCGCTGCGCACGACGGTCTCGGGGTCGAAGCCGTCCCACGATACGGATGCCGTGCGCACGAGGGTCGCGAGCTCGGCGATCGTCGAGGGCATCCCCTCGGTCACGGATCGGGTGAGGGAGGCGAGCAGATCGGGGTGTGTGGCTGGCACGGAGGTCATGCGGGTAATCTTAAGAGGACTTCTATCGGCAAGGATTCCCATGGCCAAGACCCCCGCAGGCAAGAGCGACGACGTCGTCGCCGACGAGCTCACCACCGACGGTGTGACCCGAGGCAAGGGTCGGGCGACACCCACGAGACGTGAGCGCGAGGCTGCCAACATGCGCCCGCTCGTTCCCACCGACCGCCGCGCGGCCAACAAGGAGGCTCGCACCAAGATGGCTGCCGCGCGCGACAAGGCGCGCATCGGCATGGCGAATGGCGAGGAGCGTTATCTCCCGGCTCGCGACAAGGGTGAGCAGCGTCGCTTCGTGCGCGACTACGTCGATGCGCGGTTCAGCGTGGGCGAGGCACTCATCCCGCTCATGTTCCTCGTGATCCTCACGACGTTCCTGCCGGAGTCCGCGGTCTACTCGTTCATCGCGCTGTGGGCGTTCTTCGTCTTCACGATCATCGACAGTTTCTTGCTCGGGTCGATCGTGACGCGAAAGATCAAGAAGAAGTTCGGGCCTGACAGCGTGCAGCGCGGCACCCGCTGGTACGCCGCGATGCGCGCCATCCAGTTGCGCCCGATGAGGCTTCCGAAGCCCCAGGTCAAGCGCTGGAAGTTTCCCGCCTGAGGCGAGCGAGACCGCGGTTGATCTGTCTCGCCCACAGGGGTCCTCGGTAGAGGAACCCCGTGTAGCCCTGGACGAGCGTCGCGCCTTCGGCGAGTCGCCCGGCGACATCCTCGGCCGTCTCGACTCCCCCGACGGAGATCACACACAGGTCGGCCGGAACGACGGAACGGATGATCCGCAGTACCTGCAGCGAGCGGGCCGCGAGCGGTGCTCCCGAGAGCCCGCCGGCGCCGATCGAGGCGACCTCGCTGTCGGTCGCGCGCAGTGGGTTCCGCGAGAGGGTCGTGTTGGTCGCGATGATGCCGTCGAGCCCGAGTTCGACGACGAGCTCGGAGATGCGGCGCACCTCCGCGTCGTCGAGGTCGGGCGCGATCTTCACGAGAACCGGGGTCGCCTGAGCCGCGCTCTTGACCTCGCCGAGGAGGGGGGCGAGTCTGTCGAGCTCTTGGAGCCCGCGCAGCCCGGGGGTGTTCGGCGAACTGACGTTGACCGCGAGGTAGTCGGCGAGGGGCGCGAGGAGCCGCGCGCTCTCGAGGTAGTCGTCGACGGCCGCGTCGACGTCGACAATGCGGGACTTGCCGATGTTGACGCCGACGACGGGCCGTGCTCGCCGTGATCGCACGAGGCGCAGCCGGTCGACGGCGTCGCGCGCCCCGCGATTGTTGAAGCCCATCCGGTTGATGACGGCGCGATCGTCGACGAGCCTGAAGAGTCGGGGGCGGGGATTGCCGTCTTGCGCGATCGCGGTGATCGTTCCGACCTCGACGTGACCGAATCCGAGCACTCCGAGCCCGACGACACCCTCGGCGTTCTTGTCGAAACCCGCGGCGACACCGAACGGCGAGTCGAATCGCAACCCGAGGGTCTCCATCGCGAGGTCGGGGTGGGGCCTGGTCATCCGGCGGACGAGAGGCGCGAACGGTGTGCGCGGAATCGCGCGGATGACGGCGAAGGCGAGGTGGTGGGCGCGCTCGGGGTCGAGCCTGCGCAAGACGACGCGGAAGAGGAGGGGGTACACGGTGGCGTCAGTCGGCGGATGCCGGCGTGCCGTGCTCGACGCGCAATTGCGTGATGGCCGCCTCGAAGTCCTCGAGCGAGTCGAAGCCCTGGTAGACGCTCGCGAAGCGCAGGTAGGCGACCTCGTCGAGTTCTCGCAGCGGAGGGAGGATCGCGAGTCCCACGTTATTGGCGTCGATCTGCGAGGCACCGGTCGCGCGCACGGCCTCTTCGACCTTCTGCGCGAGGATCGCGAGATCGGTGTCGGTGACCGGTCGACCCTGGCAGGCTTTGCGCACTCCCGTGACGATCTTGTCCCGGCTGAACGGTTCGATGACCCCGCTGCGCTTGACGACGTTGAGGCTCGCGGTCTCGGTCGTCGTGAAGCGCCGGCCGCACTCCGGGCACTGCCGGCGACGACGGATCGAGAGGCCGTCGTCACTCGTCCTCGAGTCGACGACACGCGAGTCGGGGTGGCGGCAGAAGGGGCAGAACATCGTGCTCCCAGGATAGGCCCGGCAGCCGCTCCCCCGACGCAGGCTCGCTACGGGCGCTCGAGCCTCGCGCTCACTGCGGCTCCGTGGGCCGGCAGGTCTTCGGCCTCGGAGAGGGCCACGACGTGACGACCGACCGTCTCGAGAGCCGTCGCGCTGTATCGGATCACTTGCTGCGGCCTCAAGAACGTGTAGGCACCGAGCCCTGAGGAGAACCGCGATTGGCCGCCCGTGGGCAACACGTGGTTCGACCCCGCGAGGTAGTCCCCGAGGCTCACGGGCGAGTGCTCGCCCTCGAAGACCGCGCCCGCGTTCGTGATGAGCGCGAGCAACCCCGGGGTGTCGGATGTCTGCAGCTCGAGGTGCTCGGGACCGTAGACGTTGCTGAACCGCGCGGCCTCGCCCATGTCGTCGACGAGCACGATCGCCGACTGCACTCCCCCGAGTGCCGTGCGCACGCGAGCCGCGTGGTGAGCGTTCGGCACGAGGTCGTCGAGTTCGTGTCGCACCCGCTCGGCGAGGTCGACGGAGTCGGTCACGAGCACCGCGGCGGCGATCTCATCGTGCTCGGCTTGGCTCACGAGGTCCGCGGCGACGAGTCGCGCGTCGGCGCCCGCATCCGCGATGACGACGATCTCGGTCGGACCGGCCTCGGAGTCGATGCCGATGACTCCGCGCACGAGGCGTTTCGCCGCGGCGACGTAGATGTTGCCCGGACCGGTCACGAGGTCGACGGGGTCGAGGCCGAGGTCGTCGACGCCGTAGGCGAAGGCGCCGATCGCGCCGGCACCGCCCATCGCGTAGACCTCGTCGATGCCGAGGAGGCCCGCGGCGGCGAGGATCGTCGGGTGCACCTCGCCACCGAACGCCTTCTGGGGCGGCGACGCGAGCGCGATCGACGGCACGCCCGCGGCTTGCGCCGGAACGACGTTCATCACGACGCTCGAGGGGTAGACCGCTTTTCCTCCCGGGACGTAGAGCCCGACGCGATCGATGGGACTCCACCTCTGGGTCACGGTGCCCCCGTCGAGGAGCGTCGTCGTGACGGGGGCGGGGACCTGCGAGCGGGAGACCGTCGCGACACGGTCGATCGCGAGTTCGAGGGCGTCGCGCACGGCGGCGTCGAGCGAGTCGACGGCCCGGGCGATCGACTCGCCAGGCACCCTCGTGTGCGCGGGGGCGGCGCCGTCGAATCGCACGGCCTGCTCGGTGAGCGCGACCGTGCCTCGAGCCCGCACGTCGGCGATGAGCGCCGCGGCGGCATCCGATGCCTCGGAGACGTCGGTGAGGGATCGGGGAACGGCCGCGAGGAGTTCGGCTCGAGTGGGCCTGCGGCCGCGGAGGTCGATGGTCTGGATCATGGCGTCTTAACAGTAGGGCGTGAGGATGCGCGCGAACCGCGCGATCACTGCAGGCAGTTGGGTCCGAGAAGCGACTTCAATTCGCCGAAGAGGTCGGGCGAGACGGTGACCGGATACGGGATTTCGAAGAGTCTCGCCGAGTCGCCCTTGATGAGCTTGAGGCGCACCTCGGTGTCGCCCACGTGCCTGATGAGCGCGTCGCCGAGGTCGCTCACGACCTGTGTCGTCGCGCGATGCTCGGGCATGGAGATGACGAGCGGCCCCGATCCGAGGCTCTGACCCAGGTCGGGAGAGAACATGTTCTGGGCGTGGAGGTTCATGCCGTCGTCGCGCATGCTCACGCGGCCGCGGATCACGACCACCTGGTCGTTCGCGAGGGCGGGCGAGAACTCCTGGTAGGTCTTGCCGAGGAACATGACCGTGATCTCGCCCCCAAAGTCTTCGATCTGCACGAGGCCGTACTGGTTGCCCGAGTTGCGCGCGGTGCGGTGCTGCACGCTCGTGACGAGCCCCGCCACCGTCACGGTGTCGCCGTCGGCCGTGGACTCCCCCGTGAGGATCTCGGCGATGGTCGCCGACGCGTGCTTCGCGAGCTGCAGCTCGAGCCCCGCGAGAGGGTGGTCGGAGACGTAGAGGCCGAGCATCTCGCGCTCGAAGGCGAGCTTGTCGCGCTTCGACCACTCGGGCCGCTCGGGCACGGCGACGACGGCGTCCGGCTCGTCCCAGAGGCTGTCGAAGTCGAAGCCGACCTGCCCGTGGGATTCGTTGCGCTTGACGGTCACGGCCGATTCGACGGCATCCTCGTGGATCTCGAGCAGGGCACGCCTCGTCGAGCCGAGGGAGTCGAACGCGCCCGCCTTGATGAGCGACTCCGCCGTGCGCTTGTTGGCCGCCGAGATCGGCACCTTCTTGAGGAAGTCGTGGAACGACGAGAACCGCCCCTTCTCCTCGCGTGCGGCCCGGATCTGGTCGACGACGGCGAAGCCGACGTTGCGCACCGCGCCGAGGCCGAATCGGATGTCGTCACCGACGGCCGCGAAGAACCCGATCGACTCGTTGACGTCGGGTGCGAGCACCTTGATGCCCATGCGCCGACACTCGTTGAGGTAGATCGCGAGCTTGTCTTTCGAGTCGCCGACGCTCGTCAGGAGGGCCGCCATGTATTCGGCCGGGTAGTGCGCTTTGAGGTAGGCCGTCCAGTACGAGAGCACGCCGTAGGCCGCCGAGTGCGCCTTGTTGAACGCGTAGTCCGAGAACGGCAGCAGGATGTTCCAGAGGGTCTGCACGGCATCCATCGAGTAACCGTTGGCCTGCATACCCGCGGAGAAGCCCTCGAACTGCTTGTCGAGCTCGGACTTCTTCTTCTTGCCCATCGCGCGCCGCAGGATGTCTGCTTGACCGAGCGAGAAGCCCGCGAGCTTCTGCGCGATCGACATCACTTGCTCTTGGTAGACGATGAGGCCGTAGGTCGTGCCGAGAACATCCTGGAGCGCTTCGGAGAGCTCGGGGTGGATGTAGTCGATGTCCTGCTGCCCGTTCTTGCGGAACGCGTAGTTCGTGTGCGAGTTCGCCCCCATCGGGCCCGGTCGGTAGAGCGCGCCGACGGCCGAGATGTCTTCGAAGTTGTCGGGCCGCATGAGTCGCAGGAGCGACCGCATCGGGCCGCCGTCGAACTGGAACACCCCGAGGGTGTCGCCTTTCGCGAGAAGTGCGTAGGTGAGCGGGTCGTCGAGTTCGAGCTCCTCGAGCACCGGCGTCTCACCGCGGTTCGCCTTGATGTTGTCGAGGGCGTCGTCGATGATCGTGAGGTTTCTGAGCCCCAGGAAGTCCATCTTGATGAGTCCGAGCGACTCGCACGCGGGGTAGTCGAACTGCGTGACGATCTGGCCGTCTTGCTCGCGTTTCATGATGGGGATGATGTCGAGGAGGGGTTCCGACGACATGATCACGCCGGCCGCATGCACGCCCCACTGCCGCTTGAGGTTCTCGAGGCCGAGGGCGGTGTCGAAGACCGTGCGCGCCTCGGGGTCGGTGTCGAGCACGGCGCGCACGTCGCCCGCCTCTTTCCACCGGGGGTGGTCCTTGTCCATGATCCCGGTGAGCGGGATGTCCTTGCCCATGATCGCGGGGGGCATGGCCTTCGTGAGCTTCTCCCCCATGCCGAAGGGGAACCCGAGAACGCGCGACGAGTCTTTGAGCGCTTGCTTCGCCTTGATGGTTCCGTAAGTCACGATCTGCGCGACGCGATCGTCGCCGTATTTCTCGGTCACGTAGCGGATGACCTCGCCGCGTCGACGCTCGTCGAAGTCGACGTCGAAGTCGGGCATCGAGACGCGGTCGGGGTTGAGGAATCTCTCGAAGATGAGCCCGTGACGGATGGGGTCGAGGTCGGTGATGCCCATCGCGTAGGCGACCATCGAGCCGGCTCCCGAGCCACGACCGGGGCCGACGCGGATGCCGTTGCGGCGAGCCCAGTTGATGAAGTCGGCGACGACGAGGAAGTAGCCGGGGAACCCCATCTGCGAGATGACACCGATCTCGTATGCCGCACGCTCGCGCACCTCGGTCGAGACGCCGTCACGGTAGCGGCGGTCGAGCCCCGCCTCGACCTCCTTGGCGAACCACGTCGCCTCGGTCTCGCCCTCAGGGAGCGGGAAGACGGGCATGTAGTTGGCGCTCTCGTCGAACGCGACGTTGCAGCGCTCGGCGATGAGGAGGGTGTTGTCGCACGCCGACGGGTTGTCGCGGAAGAGGTGCCGCATCTGCTCGGCCGTCTTGAGATAGAACTCGTCGGCGTCGAATTTGAACCGGTTGGGGTCGTCGAGGGTCGTGCCCGACTGCACGCACAGGAGGGCCGCGTGCGAGGTCGCGTCGTGCGAGTGCGTGTAGTGCAGGTCGTTGGTCGCGACGAGCGGGAGGTCGAGGTCTTTCGCGAGACGCAGGAGGTCGCCCATGATGCGACGCTCGATGCCGAGACCGTGGTCCATGATCTCGCAGAAGTAGTTCTCTCTGCCGAAGATGTCGCGGAACTCGGCCGCAGCTTTTCTCGCCTCGTCGTACTGACCGAGTCGCAAGCGCGTCTGCACCTCGCTGCTCGGGCAGCCGGTCGTCGCGATGAGACCCGCCGAGTACTGGCTCAGCAGCTCGCGGTCCATGCGCGGCTTGAAGTAGTAGCCCTCGAGCGACGCTTTCGACGAGAGCCTGAAGAGGTTGTGCATGCCCTCGGTCGACTCCGAGAGCATCGTGAGGTGCGTGTACGCCCCCGCGCCCGAAACGTCGTCCTGTCCGCCGTTCCCCCAGCGCACGCGCGTCTTGTCACCGCGATGCGTCCCGGGCGTGAGGTACGCCTCGGTGCCGATGATGGGCTTGATCCCGGCGCTCGTGGCGGTCTTCCAGAAGTCGTAGGCGCCGAACACGTTTCCGTGGTCGGTCATCGCGATCGCGGGCATCCCCTGGTCGACGGCCGCCGAGATGAGGGGCCCCACCCTGGCCGCACCGTCGAGCATCGAGTACTCGCTGTGCACGTGCAGATGGACGAATGAATCGGTGGATGCCACGGGTTGCCTCCGCTGTGCCGAGGTGGAAATCAGACTCAAGACTACGGGTCGATCAGTCCCCGCGGAGCACATCCAGAGCGTGCTGCAGATCGTGAGGATAGGTCGTGCGATAGGTCACGTCTTCGCCTGTCCCCGGGTGCCTGAACCCGAGTTCGAGGGCGTGCAGCCACTGGCGCGAGAGGCCCAGTCGTGCCGAGATCGTGGGGTCGGCGCCGTACATCGTGTCGCCCACGCACGGGTGCCGCTGGGCGGCCATGTGCACCCTGATCTGGTGGGTGCGCCCTGTCTCGAGGTGGATCTCGAGGAGCGACGCGCTCGGAAACGCCTCGATCGTCTCGTAGTGGGTGACGGAGTCCTTGCCGTCGCGAACGACCGCGAACTTCCAACTCGACCCGGGGTGCCTGCCGATCGGCGCGTCGATCGTGCCCGCGAGCGGATCGGGGTGCCCCTGCACGACGGCGTGGTAGATCTTCGAGACCTCGCGGTCGTGGAAGGCGCGCTTGAGTTCGGTGTAGGCGCGCTCGGACTTGGCCACGACCATGAGGCCGCTCGTGCCGGCGTCGAGGCGGTGCACGATCCCCGC
Organism: Marisediminicola sp. LYQ85; assembly: GCF_046600695.1. Lineage (NCBI taxonomy): Bacteria > Bacillati > Actinomycetota > Actinomycetes > Micrococcales > Microbacteriaceae > Marisediminicola > Marisediminicola sp. LYQ85. The sequence continues at coordinate 739,591 of NZ_JBKIWO010000001.1, read as the reverse complement.
GCGTTCGGCGGCACCCGACGTCGAGATGCGGAATCCGGCACCCGCGAGAGCACCGAGCACGGTCGGGCCCGTCCACCCGACCGAGGGGTGCGCAGCGACCCCGACGGGTTTGTCGATCACGACGATGTCGTCGTCGTCGTGGACGATCGTGAGATCCGGCACGACGACGGGTTCGATCACGGGGGCGTCTTTGACCTGCCAGGTCACCTCGAGCCAGCTGTCGGCGTGCAGCCGATCGGACTTGCCGAGTGTCACGCCGTCTGCGGTCACCCCTCCCGTCGCCGCGACCTCCGCTGCGAAGGTGCGCGAGAAGCCGAGGAGCTTGGCGAGTGCCGCGTCGACGCGCTCTCCACCGAGCCCCTCGGGCACCGGCATACTGCGGGACTCCATGTCTCTACCGGACCGTGGGGTCGTCGAGCGGGGCGCTACCCGCGGTGCCGTCGACCGAGTTCTCGGCAGCGGCGTCGCTCGCGCGCTCCGACTCCCTCACCCCGTCGAGGCCCGTGCCGCGCACGGTGAGGATGATGAAGAGCCCCATGCTCGAGACGATGAAGATGTCGGCGATGTTGAAGACGGCCGGAAAGTACGCCACCTGGATGAAGTCCACGACGTGCCCGAGTCCGATGCTCGGTTCTCGAACCAGACGGTCGGTGAGGTTGCCGACGGTTCCGCCGAGGAGCATTCCGAAGAGCACGGCCCAGCTCGTCGAGCGGATGCGTCTCGCGAGCACGACGATGATGACCGTGACGACCGACGCGGCGATCGAGAAGATCCACGTCGACCCGCTCGCGAGCGAGAACGCCGCTCCAGGGTTCTTGACGTAGACGAACTCGAGTGCCTCACCGAGGATCTGAACAGGCCGACCGAGCTCGAGATTCTCGACGACGAGATACTTCGATACCTGATCGCTCAGGTAGACGGCGACAGCGATCGACGCCAGGACGACAAGCGCCCTGACGTCGATCTTCGCCCGAGGAGTCGCCGGTCGCGACTCAGTTGCCACCGAAGGCCTGATTGCCGATGCCGGCGCTCGCGCCCGGCGTCGACGACGTCATGTCGCCACTCGACGAGTCGAGCTCGCGGAGCTGACCCTCGATGTAGCCCTTGAGCTTCTGGCGGTACTCGCGCTCGAAGGTGCGGAGACCCTCGATGCGACGCTCGACGACCGAACGCTCGGTCTCGAGGCGTGCCACGAGAGCCTTCTGCTCGGCTTGCGCGTCGCTCGCGATGCGCTCCGCCGACGCGCGACCCTCGGCGATGAGAGCGTCGCGCTTCTCCATTCCCTCTTTGACGTGCTCTTCGTGCAGCCGACGAGCGAGCTGCAGGAGGTTGTTGGTGTTGTTGGGGTCGAGCTCGGCGCTCGGCGCCGTGGTGGTCGGAGCCGGGGTCACGGCGACGGGGGCCGCGACGACCTCGGGGGTCGGGTCGGGCTCGGGCGTCGGCTCGGGCTCGGGAGCCGACTCTGGCTCGGGAGCTGTCTCGACGACCGCGGTGGGAGCGGGAGCGGCGGCGGAGAGGTCGGAGCCTCCCGCGCTCACGCGCTGACGGAGCTCTTCGTTCTCCTGGCCGAGGCGACGCAGCTCGACGACGACCTCGTCGAGGAAGTCGTCGACCTCGTCCTGGTCGTAACCCTCACGGAATTTAGTCGGCTGGAAGCGTTTGTTGACGACGTCTTCGGGAGTCAGGGCCATAGTGTCACCTCAAGATTCTTGGACCGAGCGGTTTCGCACCGGGTTTCAACTGTGACCACGCTAGCAAACTCCTGACGACGACAGATCGCCATTCGCCCGCTCGCGCGCCGTCGATCTCGACGAACGCTGCAGCCCTCAGGCGAAGGCGCGCACGATGTACATGAGCACGATCACGCCGAGCATCACGATGCTCCACCCGAAGTCGAGCCCGATTCCCCCGAATCGCAGAGGGGGGATGATCTTGCGCACCGCCCGGATGGGGGGATCGGTGATGGTGAAGACGAACTCGGCGAGCACGAGCACGGCCCCGCGAGGCCTCCACGACCGCGCGAAGTTTCGCGCGAGATCGAGGATGAATCGCGCCCACATCGCGAAGAAGTAGAGCAGGAGTGCGTAGTACGCGACGGCGGCGATGAGGGAGACGATCACGAAACCGACGTTAGCCCATCACGTCGGGGCAGACGCTCCACGCGGGAGCTCGGCGGCTCAGTTCTGAGCGAAGAACGAGGCGTCGACCTCGGGCTCGGCGTCGGCCTGCTCGCCGCTCACGGCGATGTGCGCGGGCGACAGCAGGAAGACCTGCTTGGTCACGCGCTCGATCTTCCCGTAGAGACCCTGCGAGAGCCCGCTCGCGAAGTCGACGAGTCGCCGCGCTTCGGACTCGGTCATCTGCGAGAGGTTGATGATCACGGGGATGCCGTCGCGGAAGCTTTCGGCGATGATCTGAGCGTCTTTGTAGTGACGCGGGTGGACTGTGAGGATCTCATTCATTTCAGCGGGAGCCGCATTCTTCGTCGTCGTCGTCGTGGTTCGGCGCAGGGGGGTCACAGGGGCGCGACCGGCGTTCGCCGGCGCGGGAGTGGAGGCCGCGGCAGGCTGGTTCGCCGCGGGAGCCGCGGCAGGCTGCTGCTTGTTCTGCTGAGCGGCATCCTGCTCGTCATAGTCGAACTCTTCGTCCGCGAGGCCCAGATAGACCATGGTCTTGCGCAGCGGGTTCGCCATTTCGTTCCTCCTGTGGGGATCTTCGGTTCGACATTAACGCTCGGCCGGCCGGTTTCCCGTGATTGCCGACCCGACACGGAGGTGTGTCGCGCCCTCGAGGATCGCGTCACGGTAGTCGCCCGACATCCCCATCGAGATCGCGGTGGCCTGAGGGTGGTTCCGCACGACCGACTCCGAGATCTCCCGCACGCGCGCGAAGGCCCTGCGGGGGTCGACGCCGAGGGGCGCGACAGCCATGACTCCGCGCAGCGTGAGCCCGGGGGTCGCCGCGACACGGTCGGCGAATCGTTCGACGTCGACCTCGTCGACCCCGCCGCGCGCGGCATCGTCCGTGAGGTTGATCTGCACGAAACCGTCGATGAGGGTGGAGTCGGCGTCGAGGTCGCGAGCTCCGAGCGCGTCGATGACCGAGTCACGGTCGAGAGAGTGGATGGCGCGCACATACGCCGCCGCCTGGCGCGCCTTCTTGCTCTGGAGCTGCCCGACGAAGTGCCACTCGAGGTCGAGGTCGGCGAGCTCGGCGCTCTTCGCCTGGGCCTCCTGATGTCGATTCTCGCCGAAGGCGCGCTCGCCGAGCCCGTGCAGGCTCCGCACGAGAGAGGCAGGGTGGAACTTCGTGACGATCACGAGCGTGACATCGTCGGCGCCACGCTGGGCCTCCCGCGAGGCCTCGGCTATGCCCTCGCGGACGACCCGGAGGTTGTCCGCGAGGGCGGGAGTCGAGACCGAGCTCGACCCCGGGGAGGACGCGTCGTCGCCCGGTTCCGCGCCCGACGGCTGGTCGGCGATGGCGGGCTACTTCAAGAAGTCGGGAACGTCGAGGTCGTCCTCGTCGTCCGCGTCGAAGACGGGGTCGGGGGCCGCGGGAAGCGAGGCCTCGGGGCTCCACGACGACGCGAGACCCTGCGGCTGGTCACTCGCAGCAGGAGCGGCGCTCGTGATCCCACCGGAGACGACCGCGGCGGGGATGCTCGCATCGATGTGCGCGGCGCGACGCTCGGGCTTCTTCGCTTCGGGCTCGCCCCCGTCGAATCCGGCCGCGATCACGGTCACGCGCACCTCGTCACCGAGAGTGTCGTCGATGACGGCACCGAAGATGATGTTGGCCTCGGGGTGCACGGCCTCCTGCACGAGTCGAGCCGCGTCGTTGATCTCGAAGATGCCGAGATTCGATCCGCCCTGGATCGAGAGCAGCACCCCGTGAGCCCCGTCGATGCTCGCTTCGAGGAGCGGCGATGCGACAGCGAGCTCTGAGGCCTTGATTGCGCGGTCCGCGCCCCGAGCCGAGCCGATGCCCATGAGGGCCGAGCCCGCCCCCTGCATGACCGACTTGACGTCGGCGAAGTCGAGGTTGATGAGACCGGGGGTCGTGATGAGGTCGGTGATGCCCTGCACACCGGCGAGGAGAACCTGGTCGGCCGTCGCGAACGCCTCGAGGAAGCTGATGCCCCGGTCGCTGATCTCGAGCAGTCGGTCGTTGGGAACGACGATGAGAGTGTCGACCTCGCTCTTGAGGGCCGTGACACCGATCTCGGCCTGTGCCGCGCGACGCTTTCCTTCGAAGCCGAAGGGCCGGGTCACGACTCCGATGGTGAGGGCACCGATCGACTTCGCGATCCTCGCGACGACGGGGGCGCCTCCGGTTCCCGTGCCGCCACCCTCGCCCGCGGTGACGAAGACCATGTCGGCACCCGCGAGCGCCTCCTCGATCTCTTCGGCGTGGTCCTCCGCCGCGCGACGACCGACCTCGGGGTCGGCGCCGGCGCCGAGCCCCCGGGTGAGCTCGCGACCGACGTCGAGCTTCACGTCGGCATCACTCATGAGGAGCGCTTGCGCGTCGGTGTTGATCGCGATGAACTCGACCCCTCGGAGGCCCAGTTCGATCATCCGATTGACCGCGTTCACCCCGCCGCCGCCGATGCCGACGACTTTGATGACCGCTAGGTAATTTTGGTTTGAGCTCACGTCGGCCTCCGCTGGTAACCGTCAACCTCTACTAGAGGCTTAAAGTTATACTTGGTATATGTTTTCCTGACCCGAGGCTACGGGCGGCATCACGGCAGTCGAGGAGGCCGACCCGCGTGTCGCGATTGTCACGGCGTGATGCTGCCCTGGCCCTCCGCCGAGACGTTGTACTCCGAGGCGTCGGGGTAATTCGCGACGAGGACCTCGAGCAAGCGAGCCTTGTATGCCGAGTTGTCGGAGTCGCCCCACATGATGCGGCCCCCGGTCGAGACGAGCGAGAGCTCGACATCGTCCCGTGACTCGGCCGCGACCGTGTCGACCTGATCGAGCACCGACTCGGGGAGCGCGAGCAGCACCTCGACCGCGGCCGCGAACCCCTCACCGTCGACCTCGTCTTCGCTCGCATCGAGCAGCGGGAAACCGGGGATGCGCGCCTCCGAGCGCTCGATGACGATGCCCGCGGGGTCGACGAGCGCGAATCCCGACGAGGTCGTGACCGACCCGATCGGCTCGCGCTCCACGATGTGCACGACGATCGTGTCGGGAGGAATCGTCTCGGTCACGTAGCTGCGGATGAGGGGGAACACCCCGAGCTCGTCGGTCATCCTGTCGAAGTCCACGAGAGCGAGCGGGGTCTCGAGTTGACCGTCGATCGCCTCGCGCACGGCCGCCGCGTCGAGACGCGAGGTGCCCTCGACCTCGATCGTCTTGAGAGCGAGCAGGGGCGAATAGACGGCGACCGCGACGAGAGCGACCATGACGACCGTGATCCCGGCCGTCGTCGCCCACGCGATCTTGCGCCGACGCGATCGCCGCGTGAACCGGCGCACTTCGCCGCGCTCGAACCGGCGCCGCTCGCGGGCGGCACGCCTCGCCATCCGGGCCGCGTGGCGATCATCCGGTGCCGCGGGCGCCGAGGCGGACCGCGCGCGCTCCCCCGCGCGCATGCGCTTGCGGATCGCGGCCGCCGTGACGGCGGCGATCGACGGATCCCGTTCGGGGGCGGGGGCAGGACTCGAAGCCGCGGGCGAACTCGACCCCGACGCCGAGGTCGACGCCGACACCGAGGCCGACGCCGCCCGATCGTCGTCGCGGCTGCCCGCACGACCGCGCGAGGTTCCCCGACGCGCGTCCGGACGCCCCGACGGTGCATCCGGTTCGGGCGACCGTCGGGGGTCGAACCCTTCCGGTCGCTTCATCGGAGCGCGCTCGACGCCTGCGCCCGCTCGAGTTCGGCGAGGAGCGTCGGAATGATCAGGTAGATGTCACCGCCACCCATGGGGATGACGAAGTCTCCGGGGCGGGCGATCGCGGCGGCGGTGCGCGACGCCTCCGTCCAGTCGTCGATGTAGCGCGCGCGAGAGGCGTCGGCGAACCTCTCGGTGATGAGCTCCCCCGTCACCCCCGGCTCGGGGTCTTGGCGCGCGCCGTACACGGGGACGACGATCGTCTCGTCGGCGAGCGACTCGAGCACATCGGCGAACTCCTGGGCGAGCATCCGTGTGCGACTGAAGAGGTGCGGCTGGAAGATCGGGATGAGTCGACCCGGCCCCACGGCATCGCGAGCGGCGGAGAGGGCGGCGCGGATCTCGGTCGGGTGGTGGGCGAAGTCGTCGAACACGCGCACTCCTCCGACATCTCCGCGCGGCTCGAAGCGACGTTCCGTGCCCGCGAAGGTCGCGACGGCGTCGGCCGCGGCGCGCGCGTCGACACCGAGGCCGATGAGCACCGTCACGGCTCCCGCCGCGTTGAGCACGTTGTGCACGCCGGGTACGGCGAGGGCGACCCGGTGCGAGACACCGGCGTGGACCAGGGTGAACGACGCCGTCGGTCCGAGGTCGAGGTCGGTGACGCGCACATCCGCGTCGTCGGCTCGACCGAACGTCATGACTCTCGGGGCGGTGATGCGCGAGAGGATCCGGCTCGCCCCGGGGTCGTCGCTCGAGATGACGACGAGCTCGCGCGCCTTCGACGCGAAGTGCACGAAGGCGTCGAGGAACGCCTCTTCGCTGCCGAAGTGGTCGAGGTGGTCGGGGTCGACGTTGGTGATGAGGGCGATCGCGGTGTCGTAGAGCGAGAACGATCCGTCGGACTCGTCTGCTTCGACGACGAACACGTCGTCGGTTCCCGCGGCGGAGCTGACCCCGAGCGAGCGGATGATCCCCCCGTTGACGAAACTCGGTGACCGATCGAGGGCGAGGAGCCCCTCGATGACCATCCCCGTCGAGGTGGTCTTGCCGTGCGCCCCCGCCACCGCCACGAGCCGGGTGCCGCTCGAGAGCCACGCGAGGGCGACCGCGCGATGCACCACGGGGAGTCCCGCCGCCTTGGCCGCGAGGTACTCGGGGTTGTCTTCGGCGATCGCACCCGTGACGACGACGGTGTCGGCGCCGTCGACAGCGCGCGCGTCGTGCCCGATCGTGATGGTGATGCCCTCGTCGCGCAGCGCCGCGACGATCGCGGTGTCGCGGATGTCCGAGCCGGTCACCGTGTGGCCGGCCGACGCGAAGAGACTCGCGATGCCGCTCATCCCCGCGCCACCGATGCCGACGAAGTGCACCGTGCCCGGCTCGGAGGGCATCTTCTGGGCGAAATCGGTCTTGATCACGACGGCAACGCTACCTCTCCGCTCACGGCGTCATCGATGAGTGCGATGAGCCGGTCGGTGCCGTCGCGCGTGCCGACGACGCTCGCGTGGGCGGCCATCGACGCGAGCGCGGCGCGGTCGGCGAGCAGCCGGGTCAAGCGGTCGGTGACCCACTCGGGCGTGAAGTCGGCGTCGTCGACGATGAGGGCGGCCGACCCGTCGACCGCGGACTTCGCATTGAGCCGCTGTTCCCCGTTGCCGATCGCGAGGGGCACGTAGACCGCGGGTATCCCGAGGGCGCTCACCTCGCTCACGGTCGACGAGCCGGCTCGCGCGAGAATGAGATCGGCCGCTGAGAGGGCGAGATCCATGCGGTCGCAATAGGGGACGACGTGATAGCCGGCGAGAGCCGGGTAGTCGATCTCGCTTCGCGTGCCCGTGATGTGCAGCACTTGCCAGCCCGCCCCGAGCACGACCGAGACGGAGGTCGCGATCGTCGTGTTGATCGCGCGGGCCCCGAGCGAGCCGCCGGTCACGAGGAGCGTCGGTTTCTGGGGGTCGAGACCGAACTCGGTCATCGCGTCGGCCTTCGCGGCGCGCCGGTCGAGCCTCTCGATCTCGGGGCGCAACGGCATTCCGACGGTGCGAGCGCGGCGCAATCGCGTTCCCGCGAACGCCACACCGACGTGCGGTGTGAGCGCCGCACCGAGCCTGTTGGCGATACCCGGTCGAGCGTTCGCCTCGTGCACGACGATCGCGACCCTCTCGAGGCGTGCCGCGAGGTAGGCGGGCGCAGAGACGTATCCGCCGAACCCCACGACGACGTCGATGCGGTGTTCGACGAGGAGGGCGCGGATGTGCGCGACGAGCGCGCGGAATCGCGTCGGAAAACGCAGCGCCGCGACACCGGGTCGGCGGGGGAACGGCAACCTCTCGACGACGACGAGCTCGTGACCGCGCGCGGGGACGAGCCGCGCCTCGAGACCCTCGGCGGTGCCGAGAACCCTGATGACGGCGTCGGGGTCGCGCTCGCGCAGACGATCCGCGACGGCGAGCAACGGGTTGACATGGCCAGCGGTGCCGCCGCCGGCGAGCAGGTAGCGCGTCATCGCGATGCGACTCCGGCGCGAGCGGCATCAGGCTGGCGAGCGAACGAGAGCACGATTCCGATCGCGAGCATCGACGACACGAGAGCGGTCCCTCCCGCGGAGATGAGGGGAAGCGGAACACCGAGCACGGGGAGCACCCCGAGGACGACACCGATGTTCACGAAAGCCTGACCGATGATCCAGACCATGACGGCGCTCACGGCGATGCGCGCGAAAGGATCGCTGTTCGCCCGGATGATGCGGATGAACGCGACCGCGAGCACTGCGAAGAGCACGAGCACCGTCACCGCTCCGAGCAACCCGAGCTCTTCGCCGATTATCGCGAAGATGAAGTCGTTGTCCGCGGCGGGCAGCCACGACCACTTGGCTTTCGAGTTGCCGAGACCGACGCCGAACACTCCACCGGCGGCGAGGGCCCACCAGCCGTGCACCGTCTGCCAGCAGAGCGACGCGTAGTCGCTCGCCGAACTGCACTGCTCCATCCACACGCTGATGCGGTCGCTCCGGGAGTTGCTCGACAACCCCACGAGCGGAACGGCGACGGCGATGAACACGAGCGGTATCGCGAGGAACCTCAGCTTCACTCCCGCGAAGAAGAGCGCGCCGAAGACGATGAGCATGATGATGATGCCCGTCCCGAGGTCGCCACCGAAGAGCACGAGACCGACGGCCGCACCGGCGACGGGAACGATGGGCCACGCGAGCTGGCGCAGGTCGTGCAGTCGGTCGGCTTTGAGGGAGAGGATCCACGCGAGCCAGATGACGAGAGCGACCTTGGTGACCTCCGAGGGCTGGAGGGAGATGCTGTCGCTGAGCCTCAACCAGTTGCGGTTTCCTCCGATCGACACACCGAGGGGTGTCGCGACGACGAGCAACTGGAGGGTGATGCTCCCGAGGATGAGCACGGGCGCCCACCGTTTCCAGAACGTCGCGGGCATGCGTGACGCGATGAGCATGATCGGCAGTCCGATGAGCGCGAAGAGGCTCTGCCGGGCGAATCCCGAGAAGAAGTCGGCGGACTGGGTGTACGACGTCACCGACGACGACGAGAGCACCATGGCGAGTCCGAAGACGATGAGGAAGAGCGTCGTGCCGAGGAGGAGGAAGAAGTTTCCCGTCTCTGCGGCGAAGATCTTTTTGACGGCGACGATCGCGGCCGGTCCCGGGGATGCCGCGCGATCTCGAGTCGACGATGTGCCCGTCGGGGTGGTCTCGCTGTCAGAGCCGGGGCGACGGCTGTCGCGAGGGATGCTGGTCGTCATCCGGCCGATCTCCCAACATGTCGTGCACTGCGGTGGTGAAGCGTCTGCCGCGATCGGCGTAGTCCTCGAACTGATCCATGGATGCGGCCGCCGGGGCGAGGAGCACGACGTCTCCGTGTCGAGCGACCGCGGCCGCCGACCTCACGGCCGTCGGCATCACGTGTTCAGTGTCGGTCTCCTCGACCTCGATGAGAGGGAGAAGGGGCGCGTGTCGCTGGAATGCCGAGACGACTTCGTCGCGGTGGGCACCGATCACGACGACGGCGGCGAGGTTGTCCCGCTTCTCGGCGACGAACTCATCGACGTCGACCCCTTTGAAGAGACCCCCGACGATCCAGACGACCGACTCGAACGCCGAGACGGATGCCGCGGCAGCGTGCGGGTTCGTGGCCTTCGAGTCGTCGACCCACGTGATCCCGTCGCGCTCGGCGACGACCTCGGTGCGGTGGTGGTCGACGGTGAAGCCCGCGATCGCCGTGCGGATCGCCTCGGGCAGCACCCCCGTCGACCGGGCGAGTGCCGCGGCGGCGAGGGTGTTCGCGACGAGATGCGTCGCGCCGAGCCCCGCGGCATCCATCTGCTCGAGGGTCGCGATCTCGAGGGCCGACGTGAAGCGATCGTCGAGGAAGGCCCGGTCGCACAGGATGTCGTCGACGATGCCGAAATCGCTCGGCCCCGGCACTCCGAGACCGAACCCGATCGCTCGACAGCCCTCGACGACCTCGGCCTCCTCGACCATCGCCCGCGTGCGCTCGTCGTCGCGGTTGTAGACGCACGCCGAGACGGTGCGCTCGTAGACCTTGGCTTTCGCGGCGACGTAGGCCGCTTCGGAGCCGTGCCAGTCGAGGTGGTCGGCGGCGATGTTGAGGCACACGCTCGCCCAGGGCGAGAGGGTCTCGGCGTAGTGGAGTTGGAAGCTCGAGAGTTCGACGACGAGCACCTCGAAGCCGATCGGGTCGCGCACGGCGTCGAGCACGGGAACGCCGATGTTGCCGCACGCGAGGGCTCGGCGATCGCCGGCGAGCAGCATCGCCTCGGTGAGCGCGGCCGTCGTGGTCTTGCCGTTCGTGCCCGTCACGAGCAACCACTGCGCGGGTGTCCCGGTCTTGTCGCGAACGCGCCACGCGAGCTCGACGTCACCCCACACGGGGATCCCCGCGGTCGAGACCGCCGACACCACGGGGTGACTCGGGGCGAAGCCCGGCGAGACGACGACGAGCTCGGCATCCGATTCGGCGACAAGGCGCACACCGTCGACGGCGAGGTCGGCCACGACGAGTCGGGCTCCGATGACGTCGAGCAGCTCGGCGCGCTCGGGGTCCGCCGCGCCCGCGAACACCGTGACCGCTGCCCCGAGCTCGACGAGGGTGTCGGCGACCGAGAACCCCGTGACGCCGAGGCCGAGAACCGCGACGCGCAGCCCGCGCCAATCGTCGTGCCAGCTCGAGAGCGCACGGATGTCGTCGACCGTCCTCATGGCGTGCTGTAGAGCCATTCGGCGTAGAAAAGCCCCACACCGCTCGCGACGAAGAGTCCGGAGATGATCCAGAAGCGCACGACGATCGTGACTTCCGCCCAACCCTTCATCTCAAAGTGGTGGTGGAGCGGGCTCGCGCGCCAGATGCGCTTGCCTCGCGTCGCCTTGAAGTAGATGCGCTGCACGATGACCTGACCCGTGATGACGAGGAAGAGGCCGCCGATGAGGATGAGCAACAGCTCGGTGCGCGTGAGGATAGCGAGTGCCGCGAGCGCCCCGCCGATCGCGAACGAGCCGGTGTCGCCCATCATGATCTGCGCGGGCGAGGTGTTCCACCAGAGGAACCCGATGAGCGCGCCGACGATGGATGCCGCGATCGTCGCGAGGTCGAGCGGGTACGACACCGTGTAGCACTTGTAGAAGTTCTCGGCCGATTCGGCGAGGAACGTGCACGACTGCTGCGCCTGCCAGAAACCGACGATGATGTACGAGCCGATCGCGAAGGCGGCCGATCCCGCGGCGAGGCCGTCGAGACCGTCGGCGAGGTTGACGGCGTTCGACACGCTCGTGGTGATGAGCACGATCCAGCCGACGAAGAGCACGAGCCCGAGGCCGCCACCGAAGATGACGATGAAGTCGAACGGCAGGTCGCGGAGGAAGGACACCGCGGTCGACGCGGGCGTCAGTCCGTTCGGGTCTTCGTAGGTGATGGAAAGGATCGCGAAGACGCTCCCGACGATCACCGTTCCGAGGATCTTGAGGGGGCCACTCAACCCCATGCTGTTCTTGAGCCGCACCTTGAGAAGGTCGTCGACGAACCCGATGAGTCCGAGCCCGACCATCATGAGGATGACGAGCAGTCCCGACCCCGAGGGGCGCTGTTGGCCGGCGAACTGTCCGACGAAATAGCCGAGCACCGACGCCGTGATGAACACGACGCCACCCATCGAGGGCGTTCCACGCTTGACGACGTGGGTCGTCGGGGTGTCCGCGCGCACGAACTGCCCGAGGTTGAGTCCGCGGAACGCCCGAGCGAAGAGAGGGGTCAGGAGGAGTGTGAACACCATCGAGAACGCCGCGGAGGTGAGGAGCGCGATCATCCGTCGACTCCCGCGAGCCGGTCGCCGAGGAATCGCAGTCCCGCCGACTTCGACGACTTGACGAGCACGACGTCACCCTCGCCGAGTGTCGGCTCGACGAGCGCGAAGGCCTCGTCGGCCGTCTCGACGTTGACGGATTCGCCGTCCCACGACCCCTCGAGCCCCGCCGCGCTGTGGATGATGCGCGCCGCGGATCCGACGACGATGAGCCGCGCGATGTTGAGGCGCACGACGAGGCGCCCGATGCGATCGTGCTCTTCCCTCGCGAACTCGCCGAGCTCGGCCATCTCGCCGAGGATCGCCGTCGACCGGCCTCCACCCCGGGTGATCTGGGCGAGCGTCTTGAGCGCGGCGGCGGTCGAGTCGGGGCTCGCGTTGTAGGCGTCGTTGATGATCGTCGCGCCGTCGGGGCGGCGAAGCAGCTCCATGCGCCAGCGCTCGGCACGCTCGAGGGATTCGATCGCGTCGATCGCATCGTCGAGGTCGAGGCCGAGCTCTCGGGCCACGGTGAGGGCCGCCGTCGCGTTCATGGCGTGGTGCTCGCCGAGTATGCGCATCGACACCGTTCGCTCGAGGCCCCCGACGGTCACGGCGAACACGGTGCCGGTCGCCGTGGCCTCGACATCGCCGATGCGGATGTCTGCGCTGTCGTCGAGACCGAAGGTCACGACCCTCGCCTCGGTGAGGTCCGCCATCGCGGCGACGCGATCGTCGTCGGCGTTGAGGATCGCGACGGACGTCGACGGGAGCGACGTGACGATCTCGGCCTTCGCGCGAGCGGTCGCCTCGATGCCGCCGAACTCCCCCGCGTGGGCGAGCCCGACCTTGAGCACGACCGAGATGTCGGGAGTGGCGATGTCGACGAGGCGAGCGATCTGCCCCGCGCCCGCCGCCCCCATCTCCACGACGAGGAACCGGGTCGACTCGTCGACGCCGAGCATCGACAGGGGCGCGCCGACGTGGTTGTTGAACGAGCCCTGCGGTGCGACGGTCGGGCCCACGCGATCGAGGATCGCGCGCAGCATGTTCTTGGTCGTCGTCTTGCCGTTCGACCCCGTGATCGCGACGACGCGGAGGTGGCCGGCCTCCCGCACCGACGCGACGACGCGGCGCGCGAGCCGCGCGAGGCCCGCGAGGGTGTCGTCGACGACGATCTGGGCGACGCCCGCGCCCGCGCCACCGTCGATCTCCAGGCGCCGATCGACGACGAGGACCGCGGCACCGTTCGCGACGGCGGCGTGCGCGAAGTCGTGTCCGTCGGCGGTGTCACCGTGCAGGGCGAAGAAGATCCCGCCGGGCTGCACGATGCGGGAGTCGGTGTCCACACGACCCGAGACGGCGTCGTCGGCACGGCGTGACGAGTCCAGAACGAGGTCGCCGTCGAGCATGTCGGCGAGCCCCGCGAGAGTCGTGGCGATCATCTACGACCAGCCCGCTTCGCGCAGGGCGTCGCGTGCCTCGGCACGAGCCGAATACGGAGTGCGCTCACCGCGGATGTCGCGGTAGTCCTGGTGCCCCGGGCCCGCCCAGAGAATCGAATCGCCCTCTTTCGCGAGCCCGACTGCGACCCGGATGGCGTGCTCGGGCGGGCTCACCTCGTGCAGTTCCGCTGGGTCGCTCGCGAGCGCGGCCCCCTCGACGAGGGTCGCCCTGATGGAGGCGGGGTCTTCGAAGCGCGGGTGGTGATCGGTGATGACGAGGATGTCGGAGCCCTCGGACGCGACCCGACCCATGTCGTGACGCTTGGTCGCGTCGCGGTCTCCGTCGGCACCGAAGACCATGATGACCTTGCCGTCGGTGAACTTGCGCACGGCCGCGAGGGTGTTGACGAAGGCGTCGGGGCTGTGGCCGAAGTCCACGTAGACCGACGGACCACGATCGCCGGAGATCCGTTCGGTCCGCCCGGGGAGGTAGGCCTGGATGCCGCCGTCACCGAGAGCGTGTCCGATGGCCTCGAGCTCGAAACCGGCCTCGACGAGCATGACGATCGCGAGCCCCGCGTTGGCGGCCATGTGCCACCCGATGAGTGGCACGCGCGTCGTGATGGAGCGATTCTCCGGGCCCGTGAGCGTGAACTCGGTGTAGGCCGGCGTCTCGTCGACGATCGTCAGATTCCACTCCCCCGTGATGCCGGGCGTCGCCGAGACCGTCGTGACGGGGATGTGCGAGTGGTCGACGATGCGAGCACCGTAGGGGGTGTCGAGAGAGACGACGCCGCGCTTGCCGCGATCGTTGTCGAAGAAGAGGGCTTTCGCCGCGAGGTACTCGTCCATGTCGGCGTAGTCGTCGAGGTGGTCGTGGCTGAGGTTCGTGAACCCGACGACGTCGAAGACGATGCCGTCGACGCGATTGGCGGTCAGCGCTTGCGCACTCACCTCGACGGCGACCGCGCGCACCTCGCTCTCCCGCATGCGGGCGAGGAGCGCGTGCATCTCGCTCGCCTCGGGGGTCGTGAGCCTGCTGACGACGGTGAGATCGCCGATGTGACGCTCGGCGGTCGACGAGAGTCCCGTCACGAGACCGAGCTGCTTGAGGATGCCCTCGAGGATGTACGCGGTCGAGGTCTTGCCGTTGGTGCCCGTGATGCCGAGCAGGAGCGGCGGGTACTCCGTCGTCCGGTACACCCACGCCGACACGTCGCCGAGGGCCGTGCGGGGGGATTCCACGAGAACGATCGGCAGCCCGCTGTCGCGCGCGAGCTCGGCACCCTCGGCGTCGGTGAGCATCGCGACCGCGCCGGCCTCGACCGCTTGGGCGGCGAAAGCCGCACCGTGGTTGTGCGCGCCGCGTACGCCGACGTAGAGATCGCCCGGTTGCACCTCGGTCGTGCGGAGGGTGACACCCGTCACCTCGACTCCGTCGAGCGAGCCGACGTGCTTGAGCCCGAACTCGTCGACGAGGCCGACGAGGGATCGCGCCGACGGGTGTTCGGGTCGCAGAACCGGGGGTGTCCGGTCGTTCACGGGCGTCTCATTTCTCACCATGTCGTCGGCATAGAGGGTGCGGGTGTCGACGAGGGGGTGACACGGTACGTCTTGAGCACCTGCGTCATGATCTTCTGGAAGGTCGGCGCCGCGGCTGCCGACGTCCTTATGGTACTTGGCTTCACGAACGTCACGATCACCGCGTACTTCGGATCCTCGGCCGGCGCGAGCCCCGCGACGGAGACCACGCGGTCGCTCGTGTAGACGCCCCCGGCGGCGACCTCGGCGGTTCCACTCTTCGCGGCGACCCGGTATCCGGGTATCTGGAGTTGGGCGGCGAGTCCGCCGGTATTGGCCACGGACTCCATCATCGCGACGCTCGTGTCTGCTGCGGCCTCCGACACGACGCGGGTCCCCTCGGTGGAGGGCTCGTCGGTCATGGTGCCGTCGGGCAGCTCGCACCCTGTCACGAGAGTCAGAGGCTTGCGCACTCCCCCGTTGCCGAGGGTCTGGTAGATGCTCGCCATCTGCGCACCCGTGACCGAGACACCCTGGCCGAACGACACGTTGTACTTGGTCTGGTCGTCCCACGTCTCGGAGAGCAGCCCCGCGGATTCGCCCTGGAAATCGACCTCGGTCTTGCTCCCGATGCCGAACGCGCGCATGTAGTCGTAGCGGTCCGAGTTCGAGACCCGGGTCGCCAGTTGGGAGATGCCGACGTTCGACGACTGCTCGATGACGCCCGTGAGCGTCAGCTGCAGATCGGCGTGGGGCGCGGCATCCGCGATCCGGTTGCCCTCCGGCGAGAACCAGACGGCCGGCACCGAGACCTGGGTCATCGGGTCGGCGACGCCCTTGTCGATGAGCATCGCGGCGGTCATCGGCTTGAAGGTCGAACCCGGCTCGTACGGCGTCGTGAACGCGAGTGACCCGAGGTTCGTGACGGGCGTGCCGTCGACGTTGTTGGGATCGACGGACGGCCAGTCGGCGAGGGCACGGATCTCGCCCGTGGCGACCTCCACGACGCTCGCGCTCGCCGACTCAGCACCGATCGCGAGGGCTTGCTCGGCGATCGTCTGTTGCACGGTCCACTGCAGGTCGTAGTCGATCGTCGTGTGCAGGGTTCCCCCGTCGACGGCCTCCTGGGTCGTGACGGTGCTGCCGGGAAGACGGATGCCGTCGGCCCCGCGCTCGTACGTCGACGACCCGTCTTCGCTCGCGATGCACGAGTCTTCGGTGCGCTCGAGGCCGTTCTGCGGCCCGTCGGTCCCCACGAATCCCACGAGGTTGCCCCCGACGGATCCTCCCGGGTAGATGCGAGCGGGTCGCTGTCGCGGGTAGATGCCGGGGATGCCGAGCTCTCGGATCTCGCGCATGGTCTCGGTCGGAACCTCTTGGATCACGTACTCGAAATCCGACTCGGGGTTGTCGGTGAATGCGGCGAGGACTTCGGCCTTCTTCTGGCCGGTGATGCGGGCGACCTCCGCCGCGGCCTCCTCGAGTGTCACCTCGGTCTCGACGCCCTCGTCGTCGACTCGCGTGAAGGTCGCGGGAATGGTCTTCGGCGACACGGTGATGTCGTATCGCATGACGCTCCCGGCGAGCACGTTGCCGTCCTTGTCGACGATGTCGCCTCGCGCCGCGTAGGTCGTCTGCGCGACCGCTCGCCTGTCCATGGAGTTCGCGTTGAGCTCGTCGGCTCGCACGACCTGGATGTCGACGAGGCGGACGACGAAGACACCGATGACGGCGACGACGGTGATGATGGCGACGGCGAGCCGACGCCGGGTCATTCGTGGAACATTCACGCGTGTGCTTCCCCCTGGATCAGATGACGGGTGGGTGCGGCGTCCCCGCGGTGAGAAGTCGAAACCGGACACCCGCGAGCGGACGTCCGATCCGGCGTCATCGCGTGGACGGCGACGGGATGCCCATCGGCGCCGACGCTACCGAGTCGTCGGTCTCGCCAGCGGGAGGCGCGCCCGCATCGGTCTCGGGGTCGGAGCCTGCGGCAGCGGCTTCGTCGCCCGCCGCAGCCGAACCGGCCGCGCCGGAGAGCGGAACCCCCTCGAGCAACAGGTTCGGGATGAGAGGGCTGCCGTCGTCCGCGGTTCTCAGAGCCTCGCTCGCGCTCGCCGCCGTCGGTGTTCCGAGCACGGTGAGGTCGGAGAGCCGCAATTGCGCGGTGCTGGAGGTGACGACCATGCCCATCTCCTGCGCTTCTGCGGCGAGGTGCTGGGGAGCGTCGAGCACGCGCAGCCCCTCGACGAGCACTTGCTCGTCTCGAGCGAGCTCGGCCTGCTGGGTTTGGAGTCGGGAGATCTCGTACGCACCCTCGGACGTCGCGATCGTGAGCAGCAGTTGCACACTGAGGATGGCGAAGAGCCCCGTGACGGTGAGCAGCGCCGTGAGGAGCTTGGGGCGGGCTTTGCGCTGCGCCCGCGTCGAGACGATCTCGATGTGCTCGCGTTCGTCGCCTCTCCGGCGCGGAGTCGGGTCGGGATACAGTGCCGGGATCGCGCTCATGCGGCCCTCCTGATTCTCTCTGCTGCGCGCAAGCGCACGGGTGCGGCACGGGGATTGCGGTCTTTCTCCTCGTCGCTCGCCAGTTCGGCGCCGCGCACGAGGAGACGGAGTTCGGGGCGGTGTTCGGGCAGCTCGACGGGGAGCCCTTCGGGGGCCGACGACGTCGATCCCGCCGCGAGTGCCCTCTTGACGATGCGGTCTTCGAGGGACTGGTAGGCGAGCACGACGATGCGACCGTCGATCGCGAGGCTGTCGAGAGCCGCCGGGATCGCGCGTTCGAGCACGGAGAGTTCGTGGTTGACCTCGATGCGGAGGGCCTGGAACACGCGCTTGGCGGGGTGTCCGTTGCGCTGGACCGCGACGGGAGTCACCTCCGTGATGATCTCGACGAGGGCCGCCGACCGCGTCAAGCGTCTGCGCGCTCGCTCGTCGACGATCCGCTTGGCGTAGCGGCCCGCGAGCCGCTCCTCGCCGTAGTCACGGAAGATGCGCTTGAGGTCGGCCTCGCTGTAGTCGGCGAGAACGGTCTCGGCCGTGAGCTCCGAGGTCGAATCCATGCGCATGTCGAGGGGCGCGTCTTTGGAGTACGAGAACCCGCGATCGACGCGATCGAGCTGCAACGACGACACCCCGAGGTCGAAGAGGATTCCGTCGACCGCTCCGATCCCCTCCCCCTCGAGCGCGTCGGGGAGGAGGTCGTAGACCGTGTGCACGAGGTGCACCCGCCCTCCGAAGCGCGATAGACGTCGGCCGGCGATCTCGAGAGCGTCGGGGTCGCGGTCGAGACCCACGAGCGTGAGGTCGGGAAACCGCTCGAGCATCGCCTCGGCGTGGCCCGCCATGCCGAGAGTGGCGTCGACGACGACGGCGCCGGGGTTCGTGATGGCGGGTTCGAGCAGTTCGATCGTGCGGTCGAGGAATACGGGGATGTGGATCTCGCTGTCTGACATGGCGTCCGGCCCGGCCCCTGATCCTTGATCCCCATCCGGTCTGACCTGCCTCCGGGGAAGTGAGGCAGGGCCGACATCGGCTGGGAGTCAAAGACAAGGCGCTAGAAGAGTCCGGGGATCACCTCCTCCGTGGTGTCGGCGAAGCTCGCCTCTTGCTCGGCGTAGTAGGTCTCCCAGGCCGCAGAGTCCCAGATCTCGGCGCGGTTTCCTGCGCCGATGACGGTGAGGTCCCGGTCGAGCCCCGCGTAGCTGCGCAGCGAGGAGGGCACGGTGACGCGGTTCTGCTTGTCGGGAACCTGGTCGTTCGCGCCCGAGAGGAAGACACGCAAGTAGTCACGCGCTTGCTTGCTCGTGACAGGGGCCTGACGGATCCGCGTGTGGATCTCCTCGAAGTCCCTCCTGCTGAACACGTAGAGGCAGTGCTCCTGCCCTCGCGTGATGACGACTCCGCTCTCGAGCTCGTCGCGGAATTTCGCGGGCAGGATGACGCGGCCTTTTTCGTCGAGGCGTGGGGTGTAGGTCCCGAGAAACACACGCGCCACCCCCTTCGTTCGCCGGCCGTGCTGAACAGGCCCCACTTTACTCCACTTAGCACCACAAAAAGAAGAGCACGACCCATATTGGGGGTGTGTGACACACGAAACCCCCGTGATGACGGGCATCACGGGGGTGGAGGAAAATGGAGCGCTTTGACGCGTCCTGGAGCGGATCAGGGCACAAAAAAAGGGCCGACCTTACGGTCGGCCCTTCGAAGTGGTGCGAGGTGGGTCTTACTCCCTGCCGTCGCTTCCGTCTTGGCGCTTCTCCCAGCGGTCGTTCATGCGATCCATGAACCCGCCACTCGAACGACCCGCCGTCGGCATACGGTTCGAGGAGCGCTCCCGCTCAGCCGCGCTCGGCTCGACGGGAGGCCCGGTCTTGCGTCCCGGCGAGATCGCAAGCAGTGCGCCACCGAACATGATGACGAAGCCGAGGATCCCGACGAGGGGAAGCTGAGTGATGACGCCCGTGACGATCAGCCCGATGCCGAGAACGGCGGTGAGGATTCCGACGACGATGAGCGTGTAGTTGGTGCGCCCGCGGGCTGCACCCACGGTCGCGACGAAGTCCGCGTCGTTCTGGTAGAGATTTCTCTCCATTTCTTCGAGAAGTCGTTGCTCGTGCTCAGACAGAGGCATCGTTGCTCCCTTCACACTCGAGACAGACGCGGACGATGCTTCCCAGTCTAAGTGCAGCCCGATCGCTAGGCTAGGCGTGTGGCTGAGAGTACGCGGTTAGTTGACCTTGTCCAGGCTGACATCGATCGGTTTCTCGACGACAGGCAGCCTGTCCTGACGTCGATCGCCGACGACCTGCTCCCCCTCCTCGATTTCTCCCGCGACCTCCTCCGGGGTGGCAAGCGATTCCGCGCTCTGTTCTGTTACTGGGGATGGCAAGCGACCGAGGGGCACGCTCCCGAATACGATCCGATGTCGAGCGACGAGGACTCCCCCGACGATCTCCCCGCGGTCGTGCTCGCCTCGAGCGCGCTCGAGATCTTCCACGCGGCGGCTCTCGTGCACGACGACATCATGGACAACTCCGACACCCGTCGCGGGGCTCCGGCCGCACACCGCCGGTTCGAGCGGATGCACCGCGAGGGCGAGTGGGTCGGCCAGCCCGCGACCTTCGGCCAGTCGGCGGCGCTCCTCCTCGGTGACCTCCTCCTCGGGTGGAGTGACGAACTCTTCGATGAGGCGACGGCCGCTCTGTCGAGCCGCGAGGCCGGCATCGCCGCTCGACAGGAGTTCAATCGGATGCGCACCGAGGTCACCGCCGGTCAGTACCTCGACATCCTCGACGAGCGCGCGTGGCGCTCCCTTCCCGAAGACGACCTCCTCGCGCGAGCGCACCGCGTGATCGTCTACAAGTCGGCGAAGTACAGCATCGAGGCTCCCCTCGTGATCGGGGCGTGCCTCGCGGGCGCGACACCCGAGCAGATCGCGACGCTGCGTGACTTCGGCTTGCCGCTCGGAATCGCCTACCAGTTGCGCGACGACATGCTCGGGGTGTTCGGCGACCCCGCCGTGACGGGCAAGCCCGCGGGCGACGACTTGCGCGAGGGCAAGAGAACAGTACTCATCGCGCTCGCTCGCTCGGCCATGCCCGCGAACGCGCGCTCGCTGCTCGACGAACTGCTCGGCGACGCCGACCTCGACGAGCAGCAGGTGAGCATGCTGCAGGCCTCGATCCAGCACAGCGGTGCGGTCGACAAGGTCGAACGACTCATCAGGCACAACGTCGATCTCGCCGTCGCCGCCCTCCGTGACGCCCCCATCAGCGCGGCGTCCCGCGACCAGTTGGAGAGACTCGCCGACACGGTCACCCGGCGTTCGGCGTAAGCCCCCCTCTCACGCGGCCGCACTCCCGCGAAGCAGGGCTAGAAGGCGAGGGCCTGTGCCACGCGCCGCACCTCGGCTTTGCGTCCTGCCCTCAGGGCCTCGATGGGAGCCGTGCCGAGCATGTCGTCGGTGTCGAGGAGCCAGCGCATCGCTTCCTCGTCGCTGAAGCCGTTGTCGGCGAGCACGACGAGAGTGCCTTTGAGCTCGTGCAGGGGTTCGCCGTCACGGATGAACGCGGCGGGCACTTTGAGCACGCCGTCCACCCGCGCGGCGAGCAGGGAGCGGTCTTCGATGAGTCGGCGGATCTTGCTGACGCCGAGCCCGAGCACATCGACGAGGTCGGGAACGCTGAGCCAGGTGGTTTCGACAGAGGAGGTCACGGCACCAGCCTGACAGATCCGCGCCGGGAGAGTCACGCCGAGGCGCCCGATCGAGTCACTCCTGTATCACGAGTCACACCATTCACTTTGATTGACACGGGCATTGTTGTGTGTCAACTTTGACCGACGATGCCTCGGGCGCCCCCCGGTCCGAGACCGGGTCCCGAATGCCCGCGACGTCCCGACTCAGCACGGCCGATGAACGAGGACCCGAAATGACCAGCACGATGCCCTCCCTCCCCGCGGCGCTCAAGCAGCCCAGCCGTCTCGCGAAGAGTCTCTTCTCCACCATTCCGATCGTGCTCGTCGGCACGATGGCCATGAGCCTCAACCTCGGCGCGGGTCTCCCCGACCAGGACAAGAGTGACGAGCGCAACCGCGACAAGGGCAGCGAACTCGGCAAGAGCATCCGCGAAGCCCTCGCCGAAGCGCACGCGAAGTCCACCGCCGAAGCGATGTCCGCTCCCGTCGAATCCACGACCGCCATCGCGACGCCGTCGTCGTACACGGTCGTCGCGGGCGACACGGTCAGCTCGATCGCGGGGAAGTACGGACTGCCGACGGCATCCGTCCTCGCCCTCAACGGACTCGGCTGGAAGTCGACGATCTTCCCCGGCCAAGTGCTGACCCTCACGAACGGCGCGAGCGCGCCTCGCGTGACCGCTCCCCAGCCCACCGGATCGGTCGAGCGCCACACGGTCGTCTCGGGCGACACCGTCGCGGGCATCGCCGAGCGCTACGGAGTGCCCACCGCAACCGTCCTGAGCGCGAACGGCCTCTCGGAGTCGAGCATCATCTACCCCGGCGGCACCCTCGCGATCCCCGCGACAGCGCCCGCAGCCCAGACGATCGCGCCATTCGAGCCCGCCGTCTCGATCACGCCGGCTCCCGACACTCGCGTGGACGACACCTCGCACGTCATCAGCGCGAACGAGACGGTCGCGAGCATCGCGGCCCTCTACGGCACGACCGCGAGCGCCATCCTCGACGCCAACGGGTTGAGCTGGTCGAGCATCATCTACTCGGGTCGCACCCTCGTGATCCCGGGAGTGCCCGTCGTCACGTCGCCCGAGTCGGGAGTCACGCCCCTCACGCCGGAGATGGCGGCCAACGCCAAGACCATCGTGAGCGTCGGCCGATCGCTCGGCGTGAGCGACTACGGACTCGTCATCGCCTTGGCGACGGCCATGCAGGAGTCGAGTCTGCTCAACCTCGATTACGGCGACAGGGATTCTCTCGGGCTGTTCCAGCAGCGGCCGAGCACCGGATGGGGCTCCCCCCGCCAGGTGACCGACCCCGTCTACGCGGCGACCGTCTTCTTCGGCGGACCCACCAACCCGAACGTCGGGCAGACGCGGGGCCTCCTCGACATCGAGGGATGGCAGGATCTGCCGGTCACCGAGGCGGCCCAGGCGGTGCAGATCTCGGCCTACCCGGACGCCTACGCGAAGTGGGAGACCTCCGCGCGCTCGTGGCTCGCGCAGATCGGCTGACCCGGGTCGGATAAGGCGCGCCGCCCCGGTGTTTCGACCGGGTGAACGCCGACGCCGTCCCTAGAATCTACGGGTGACCACGAACTCGACGGACCCGATGATCGGTCGTCTCGTCGACGGTCGTTATCAAGTGCGATCGCGCATCGCTCGCGGCGGAATGGCGACGGTCTATCTTGCGACCGATCTGCGCCTCGAGCGTCGCGTCGCGATCAAGGTCATGCACGGACACCTCGCCGACGACAGCCAGTACCGCGCGAGGTTCATCCAGGAGGCACGCTCGGCCGCGCGACTCGCGCACCCCAACGTCGTCAACGTCTACGACCAGGGCCAAGACGCCGACACGGCCTACCTCGTCATGGAGTACCTCCCCGGAATCACGTTGCGAGACCTCCTCGAGGAGCACCACGTGCTCACGACGATGCAAGCGTTCGACATCATGGAGGCCGTGCTCTCGGGGCTCGCGGCGGCGCACAAGAACGGCATCGTGCACCGCGACCTCAAGCCCGAGAACGTGTTGCTCGCCGACGACGGCCGCATCAAGATCGGCGACTTCGGGCTGGCTCGCGCGGCGACGGCGAACACCGCGACCGGCAACGCCCTCCTCGGGACGATCGCCTACCTCTCCCCCGAACTCGTCACGCGGGGAATCGCCGACACCCGCAGTGACATCTACGCGGTCGGCATCATGCTCTACGAGATGCTCGCGGGTGAGCAGCCGTTCAAGGGCGAGCAACCCTTCCAGATCGCCCACCAGCACGCGAACGACACCGTCGGAACACCGAGCTCGAAGAACCCCGCGGTGCCCACCGAGCTCGACGAGCTCGTGCTGTGGGCGACCGCGCGTGATCCGGATCAGCGCCCCCGCGACGCCAAGACGATGCTCGACCAGTTGCTCGACACGGGCGCCCAACTCGCGACGGCGGCTCCCGCGACCGCGGCGCACCGCACGATGGTCATGCCGACGGCGGCGCCGTCGTCGTCGGGGTCGGACGACGTAACCCAGATCATCAGGCCGCAGCGACGCGAACGCACGGGCCCCGTCGTCGCCGACAGCGCCTCGGCACTCCAGAAGACGGCGAGCCGTCGCAAACGCAAGGGCTTCGTGCTCTTCGCTCTCGTCATCCTGCTCGCCGGTCTCGCCGCGGGCACCGGGTGGTACTTCAACGCCGGCCCCGGAGCCCTCGTCTCGGTTCCCGACGTGAGCGGGTCGGATGTCGCGACCGCGACCGCGACCCTCGAAGAACTCGAGCTCGTGGTGGCCGCCGAGACGCGTGGCATCACCGATCCCGACACCTCGATCCCCGTCGGATCGGTCGTCGGAACCGACCCGGACGCCGGGGCCCAATTGGCCCGCCAGACGACCGTGACGCTCCTGACCAACCTCGGTCCCGAACAACTCCCTGTTCCCGAACTCGTCGGTCTCACCGAGGCCGAGGCCCGGGAGGCCATAGAGTCCGCGGGTTTCACGGCCCAGGATTCGGCCACGCAGTTCTCGTCAGACGTGCCCGCCGACACCGTCATCGCGGCGACGGGCGCCGAGGGCGTCGACCTCACGACCGTCGACGAATACGGCGAGGATCAACCGGTGACCCTCCTCGTCTCACTCGGTGCGGTTCCCGACGTGCGCGGTCAGGGCTTCGCCCAAGCGCTCGAGACGCTCGAGGGCGTCGGACTCTCGGGGGTCGAGGGCGAGCGCGCTTTCGACGACGCGATACCCGAGGGATCGGTGCTCTCCGCCGCAGCACCCGGCGACGGGCCCGTGACCCCCGGAGACACCCTCACCCTCGCGGTCTCCGATGGGCCCGCTCCCGTCACGGTGCCCGAGGTCAACGACCTTCCGCGAGACGAGGCCATCGCCGCACTCGAGGGCCTCGGCCTCGATGTGAGCTACAACCCGCTCTTCGCGCCGTTCAGCGGCGCTCGCGCGACCGGAACCGACCCCGAGGCCGGAACCGTGCTGCCGCGGGGGTCGAGCGTGACGCTCTTCCTCCAGCTCATCGGCTGAGGGCCTCGGGCGGTCGGGGGCCTCGGGCGGTCGACGACCTCTCAGCGCGGGGCGCCGAGCTCCTCGGCGACGAGGAACGCGAGTTCGAGTGACTGCATGTGGTTGAGGCGCGGGTCGCACAGAGACTCGTAGCGCGTCGCGAGGGTCGCCTCGTCGATCTGCTCCGATCCGCCGAGACACTCGGTGACGTCGTCGCCCGTGAGCTCGATGTGGATGCCACCGGGGTGGGTGCCTGCTGCGCGGTGCGACTCGAAGAACCCCTTGACCTCGTCGACGACGTCGTCGAAGCGACGCGTCTTGTATCCCGTGGGTGTCGTGAGGCCGTTGCCGTGCATCGGGTCGGACACCCAGAGCGGCGTCGCGTCGAACCGCGTGATCGCCTCGAGGAGGGGCGGGAGGGCGTCGCGCACCTTCTCGGCCCCCATGCGCGAGACGAACGTTAGTCTGCCGGGCTCGCGATCGGGGTCGAGCTTGTCGATCAGCCTCTCCATGTCGTCGATGGATGTCGTCGGACCGAGCTTGACGCCGATCGGGTTGCGCACGCGGGAGAAGTAGTCGACGTGGGCGCCGTCGATGTCACGCGTGCGCTCCCCGATCCACAGGAAGTGCGCCGACGTGTTGACGGGCATGCCCGTGCGCGAGTCGATGCGGGTCATCGGCCGCTCGTAGTCCATGAGCAGGCCCTCGTGAGCCGTGTAGAACTCGACGCGCTTGAGTTCGTCGAAGTCCGCTCCGGCCGCCTCCATGAACTTGATCGCACGATCGATGTCGCGCGCGAGCAGCTCGTATCGGGCGTTGGCGGGGTTGCGCGCGAATCCCTGGTTCCAGCTGTGCACCTGGCGCAGGTCGGCGAACCCGCCCTGCGTGAACGCGCGCACGAGGTTGAGCGTCGACGCGGCCGTGTGGTAACCCTGCACGAGGCGCCGCGGGTCGGCGCGGCGCGATTCGGGTGTGAAGTCGTAGCCGTTGACGATGTCGCCGCGGTAGGCGGGGAGCGTGACGTCGCCGCGCGTCTCGTTGTCGCTCGAGCGTGGTTTGGCGAACTGGCCGGCCATGCGCCCCATCTTGATGACGGGGGTCGACGCACCGTACGTGAGCACGACGGCCATCTGCAGAATCGTCTTCACGCGATTGCGGATCTGCTCCGCGGTCGCACCCGCGAACGTCTCGGCGCAATCGCCGCCCTGCAGGACGAACGCCTTGCCTGCCGCGGCCGTCGCGAGACGTTCCCGGAGGATGTCGACCTCACCCGCGAACACGAGGGGCGGGAGCGCGGCGATCTCGGCAGACGCGGCGCCGACGGCGTCGGGGTCGGGCCAATCGGGCTGCTGCTTGATCGGGAGCGTCCGCCAGTAGTCGAGCCCGGCGACCACGGCGGGGTCGGGGAGCACGACAGTGTCTTCGGTCGGATTGGCCACGATGATTCCTCGATGCTGACGGGCGGGTGGGTACCCGCGGGGTTTCGATGGCGACAGGGACGGACCCTGTCCACCCTTATTCGCCGTGCCCACCCTATTCGTTCGGTGGGCGGCGCAAATGCGCGATCAGCGCGAGAGCGACGGGCGCTTGTCCTTGACCGAAGTCGCATAGACGTCGGCGTATTCCTGCCCGCTCAGTCGCGAGAGTTCGTACATGATCTCGTCGGTGATCGACCGCAGGATGAAGCGGTCGCCCTCCATGCCGTGGAAACGCGAGAAGTCGAGCGGCTCACCGATCACGACGCCGATGCGCCGCACCTTCGGAAGGCGCCGACCGATCGGCATGACCTTCTCGGTGTCGATCATGGCGACGGGGATGACGGGCACGTCGCCCTCGAGGATCATCCTCGCGACGCCCGTGCGGCCACGATAGAGCTTCGCGTCGGGGCTCCGGGTGCCCTCGGGGTAGATGCCGAGCACCTCGCCCTTCGCGAGCACACCGAGACCGGTCTGGAGGGAGGCCTCAGACGCCTTGCCCCCCGAGCGGTCGATCGGCAGCATCCCCGCCGACTTGAGGAACGTGCGCGTGAGCCAGCCCTTGAGACCCTTGCCGGTGTAGTAGTCGCTCTTCGCGAGAAAACTGATCTGGCGATCGATGAGGAGGGGCAGGAACACCGAGTCGATGAACGACAGGTGGTTGCTCGCGAGGATCACTCCCCCGGTCTTCGGGATGTTCTCGTGCCCCGTGACCCACGGCCGGAACGCGGCTCGCAGAATCGGACCCACGATGAGGTTCTTCATGAACCAGTAGAACATCCGCGACCGCCCTCTCAGAGACTGACCCATCGTACCGCCGCGACACTACGCTCGTCGTTCGGCTCCGGCTCGCGCGAGGTCGGCGGCGCCGACGACACCCGCGTCGTTGACGAGCTCGGCGATCACGAACTCCGGCTCGGGGTGGTACCCCCGCGCCGGGAGGGTCGCGTGGAAAGACTCCCGCACGGGGTCGAGCAGCAGATCGCCCGCGATCGACACGCCTCCCCCGAAGACGAAGAGCTGCGGGTCGAGCACCGCGCTGAGCGACGCGCACGCCTCGCCGAGCCAGTGCCCCAGTTCGCGCAGCGCGTGCACGGCTCCCGGATCGCCCTCACGGATGAGCTCGGCCACATCGTGCCCCGATATCGAACCCCGCGCCTCCCGGACGCGCGCGAGGCCCTGACCGATTCCGCCGACATCCGCAATCGAATTGGCCATGCGCAGAAGCGCGCGGCCCGAGCCGTACTGCTCGATGCACCCGCGTGCGCCGCACCCGCACGGCAGGCCGCCGGGAACGATGCGCATGTGACCGAGCTCGGCCCCCGCGCCGAAACCGCCGCGGAAGAGGGCGTCTTTCGAGACGATCGCGCCGCCGACACCTGTTCCGATCGTGAGCATCGTCATGTCGCTCACGAGTCGGCCGGCCCCGAACCGGAACTCGGCCCAGCCCGCCGCGTTCGCGTCGTTGTCGATCGTGATGTCGAGGTCGAGCCGCGCGTCGAGCTTGGCGCGCAGAGGCTCTTCTCGCCACGGGATGTTGGGCGTGTAGTAGACGGTCGATTGGGCCGCATCGATGAAGCCGGGGGCGGCGACGCCCGCCGCGCGGATGTCGCGCCCGACCCTGAGCCGCGTGATCATGTCGACGACGGCGTCGATGATCGCGTCGGAGTCGCTCGCGTCGGTCGCGACGCGGTCCTCGACCACGATCTCGCCGAGCTCCGTGACCACGGCGCCCGCGATCTTGGTGCCTCCGATGTCGATGCCGATCGCATCCATACGCTCTCGTCCTTCTGTCGTCGTGTGTCTGGCCGTCGTCGTGTGTCGGGATCACCCGGGCGGGCTCGTGCTGCGCTCGGCGTCCACCGATGAGTTTAGAGATGCCTCGGCATCGCACGGGCGCACGCGCATCGAGCCGGTAGACTCGGGGCAATATAGTCACCGGGGTACCAAAGGAGTTGCCGTGGAACAGTACGACACACCCGCAGTCATCGACGCGGATCCGACAGCGAACGCGACGGACCTGCTCGTCGACCGGGTTCGCGAAACGCCGGATCTCGCCATCTTCGCCCTCCCGACGCCCGACGGGGGGTGGCGCGATGTCACGGCGCGCGAGTTCCACGCCGAGGTCATCGCCCTCGCCAAAGGCCTCGTCGCGGCGGGCATCGAGCCCGGCGACAAGATCGGCCTCATGTGCAAGACGCGCTACGAGTGGACCCTCATCGACTTCGCCACGTGGTTCGCGGGCGCACTGCTCGTCCCCGTGTACGAGACCTCCTCGCCGAGCCAGTTGCTGTGGAACCTCACCGACTCGGGCGCGGTCGCCATGATCACCGAGACCGCCGACCACTTCGCTCGATTCGACGAGGTGCGCGCCGACCTCCCGGCCGTGACGCGAGGGTGGCAGATCGACCTCGGCGACCTCGACAAACTCGTCGCCGCGGGCGTCGACGTCTCCGACGCCGAGATCGAGCGCCGCCGCACCCTCGCGAACGCCGACGACATCGCGACGCTCATCTACACGTCGGGCACCACGGGCAAGCCCAAGGGTTGCGTTCTGACGCACGCGAACTTCGTCGAGCTGTCGCGCAACGCCTCGACGGCGATCTCCGAGGTCGTGCACCCCGGGGCATCCACTCTGCTCTTCATCACGACGGCCCACATCTTCGCGCGGTTCATCGCGGTGCTCTCGGTGCACGGTGGGGTGAAGGTCGGTCACCAGCCCGACACCAAGCTCCTCCTCCCCTCTCTCGCGTCGTACAAGCCGACGTTCCTCCTCGCGGTGCCGCGCGTGTTCGAGAAGGTCTACAACTCGTCGGAGCAGAAAGCCGAGGCGGGCGGCAAGGGAAAGATCTTCCGCGCTGCTGCGGATGTCGCGATCGCGCACTCCAAGGCCGTGGACGCCGGAAGCGTTCCCCTCGGTCTCAAGGTCAAATACGCCCTCTTCGACAAGCTCGTCTACGGAAAGATCCGCACCGCGATGGGTGGCAACGTGAAGTACGCCGTCTCGGGCTCGGCGCCCCTCGGACTGCGCCTCGGGCACTTCTACCGCAGCCTCGGCATCACGATCCTCGAGGGCTACGGCCTCACCGAGACGACGGCGCCCATCTCGGTCAACCTCCCGTCGAACTTCAAGATCGGCAAAGTCGGACCGCCGCTCCCCGGCTGCGGGGTGCGCATCGCCGACGACGGCGAGATCCAGGCTCGCGGGGTCAACGTCTTCCGCGGCTACTGGAACAACGACGCCGCGACCGCGGAGTCGTTCGACGGCGAGTGGTTCAAGACGGGTGACATCGGCGAGATCGATGCGGAGGGACTCATCCAGATCACCGGCCGCAAGAAAGAGATCATCGTGACGGCGGGGGGCAAGAACGTCGCTCCCGCAGCGCTCGAAGACCCGATCCGCGCGAACCCGATCATCGGTCAGGTGATCGCCGTGGGCGAGCAGCGGCCGTTCATCTCGGCGCTCATCACCCTCGACGAGGAGATGCTCCCCGTCTGGCTCAACAACAACGGCGAAGACGCGACGCAGTCCGTGGCCGACGCCGCGCGCAACCCCAAGGTGCTCGCCGAGATCCAGCGCGCCGTCGACGCCGCGAACGCGGACGTGTCGCGGGCGGAGTCCATCCGCAAGTTCGTCGTGCTCGACAAGGAGCTCACCGAGGCGAGCGGTCACCTGACGCCCAAGATGAGCATCAAGCGCAATGTCATCTTGAGTGACTTCGCGGGTGTCATCGACACGATGTATGCCACAGCCCCCGCGACCGAGGGCACCGCGATCGTCGGCTGAGTCACCCTGTCCGCGGGAGCGCCGGGGTCGAGGTCAGAACCAGTCGCTCTCGCGGATGAGCCGCATCGCTTCGCGCTTCGTCTCCTTCTCGAGGCCCTCGATGAAGAGTTTGCCGTCGAGGTGGTCGGTCTCGTGCTGCAGGGCCTGGGCGAGGAGGCCCGTGCCGCTCAATTCGACGGGTTCGCCGTCGAGGTCGACGCCGACGACGCGAGCGAACGGATAGCGCGACCTCGCGAAGTAGAACCCCGGCACGGACAGGCACCCCTCGTCGACGAGCACGGGGTCTCCCGAGACCTCGACGAGCGTCGGATTGATGACGTATCCGATGACGCCGTCGACGTTGTAGCTGAACGCGCGCAGATTGACCCCGATCTGGCACGCGGCCACGCCGGCGCGACCAGCGACAGCGACACTGTCGAGGAGATCGGCGATGAGGGTGCGTGCCGCCGGGTCGCCGAGGGCGATGGGGGTCGACACCGTCTTGAGCACGGGGTCACCGAAGATACGGATCGGTCGTTCGGGCATGGTCTTCTCCGGATCAGTTGACGCGCGTCGCGGGCAAGCCGTCGACGACGAGCGCGGCGAGCTCTCTCGCCGCGTCTCGAGTGAGGGGTTTGAGGGCGTGGAAGTCGATGACCGAGCCCGCCGCGAGGTGCGGGTCGTAGGGAACGCGCACGATCTCTCGCACGCGCGACCGGAAGTGCGCTTCGATCTCGTCGAGCTTGACGAGGTTGGTGCCTTGAGTCGCGGTGTTGAGGGCGACGATGCTGTTGCGCACGAGCTCGCCGTACCCATTGGCCTCGAGCCACGTGAGCGTCTCCGAGGCGAGCCTCGCCTCGTCGACGCTCCCCCCGGAGACGACGACGATCGAGTCCGCCCGCTGCAGAGTGGCCCGCATGACCGAGTGCACGATGCCCGTTCCGCAATCGGTGAGGGCGATCGAGTAGAACCGGGCGCAGAGGTCGGCGACGACGTTGTAGTCGTCTTCGTCGAAGGCCTCCGAGAGCATCGGGTCGGTGTCGGAGGCGAGGATGTCGAGCCGCGTCTCGTCTCGCGACACGAGCTTGCTGAAGTCGTTGAACGTCGAGATCGACGCGGTCTTGGTGACGACGTCGCGCACGGTCGAGCGGGTCTGTTTCGCGACGCGCTCCGACAGGGTTCCGCGGTCGGGGTTCGCGTCGATCGCGATGACGCGATCCTCCCGCGCGTCGGCGAGAGCCATTCCGAGGAGCGCCGTCACCGTCGTCTTGCCGACTCCGCCCTTGCGCGTGAGCACGGGGACGAATCGGGTGCCCCCCTCGAAGTCCTTGTGGATGCGTGCATCCACGAGTTTGCGAGCGCGCACCGCCGGGGCGTCTCCGAGGTCGATCGCCCCGAACGTCGCTCGATAGACGAGCGCCTGCCAGCGTCCTTCGGGCGCACGCTTCGTGCCGCCGTCGCCGAGGAGGCGCTCGGGGGTCAGCATCGACGCCGCTTCGGGGCCCGTCGAGGTGGCGTGACGGGGTGCGTCGCCCCGCGACTCCGCACGCGAACCCGACACCGCGGGGCTCCGCGGCGCCCTCGGCGACGTGACCGCCACGGGGATCGCGGGTGTCGAGACGATGGGCACTCCGACCGACCCCGGGTCGACCGAGACGTCGTCTATCGAGAGGGCGGCTTCGTCGTCGGGAACCGACCGCACGGGTCGGGGCAGGGCGACGTCGATCGACGGCACCGGGTCGGAGCCTTGCTGCATCGAGATGTCAGGGCCGCTGTCGCGGTCTGCGTCGCCGTCGGCACCGTCGAGACCGTCGACCGCGCCCCCGCTATCGGGACTCCTCACGAGAACACCAGACCTTTCGTCGACCCCCGACCGATCAGTTTACCGTGCGGCTCAGGGCGACCGGGGTTCCCGCGGTGGGCCGGCGCATCGACGGCCCGACGTCACGCGGGGTCGATCTCGACGAGGAGGTCTCCCCCGTCGACCTGTTGGGTGCTCGGCACGGCCACTCGCTTCACGACACCGGAGATCGTCGCGGTGATGGCAGCCTCCATCTTCATCGCCTCGATCGAGGCGACGCTCTGACCGGTCGTGACGGTGTCGCCCTCGGCGACACCGAGCGTGACGACACCCGAGAACGGAGCCGCGACGTGGCCCGCCTTCGACGGGTCCGCCTTCTCGGCCGCCTTCGATTCGACGCGGATGCTGCGGTCGCGAACGAACACGGGCCGCAATTGCCCGTTGAGGGTCGTCATGACCGTGCGCATGCCCTTCTCATCGGCGTCGCCGATCGCCTCGAGCCCGACGAAGAGGCTCACGCCCCTGCTGATCTGCACGACGTGCTCCTGTCCCTGACGCAAGCCGTAGAGGTAGTCGGTCGTGTCGACGACGGAGAGGTCGCCGAAGAGCTCGCGGATCTGCTCGAACTGTTTCGCCGGAGCGGGGAAGAGCAGCCGGTTGAGCATCGAGCGGCGGGATTCGGAGTCCGCGTCGAGCGCGGCCTCATCCTCGGCACTCACCTCCGTCACGCCGATCTTGACCGAGCGACCCTCGAGCACCTTCGACCGGAACGGCTCGGGCCACCCCCCGGGCAGGTCGCCGAGCTCGCCCGCCATGAAGCCGATGACGGAGTCCGGGATGTCGTATCTGCCGGGATTCGACTCGAAATCGTCGGGGTCCGCGTCTGCCGCGGCGAGAGCGAGGGCGAGGTCTCCGACGACCTTCGACGACGGCGTGACCTTCGGCGGGCGGCCGAGCATGCGGTTCGCAGCGGCGTAGAGATCCTCGATCTTCTCGAACTGGTCGGCGAGACCGAGCGCGATGGCCTGCTGGCGCAGGTTCGAGAGCTGGCCCCCGGGGATCTCGTGGTTGTAGACGCGACCCGTCGGCCCCGCGAGACCCGACTCGAAGGGCGCGTACGCGTGGCGCACCGCCTCCCAATACGGCTCGAGATCGGAAATGGCCTGCAGCGAGAGACCGGTGTCGCGCTCGGTGTGCGCGAGAGCGGCGACGAGGGCCGACGCTGACGGCTGACTCGTCGTTCCCGCCATCGGCGCGCTCGCGACATCCACGGCGTCGGCTCCCGCACGGCTCGCGGCGAGGAGTGTCGCGAGCTGCCCGCCCGCGGTGTCGTGGGTGTGCACGTGCACGGGCAGGTCGAACCGGTCACGCAGAGCCGTGACGAGCTTCTCGGCTGCCCCCGCTCGCAGGAGCCCCGCCATGTCTTTGATGGCGAGGATGTGTGCGCCCGCATCGACGATCTCCTCGGCGAGACGCAAGTAGTAGTCGAGGGTGTAGAGGTCTTCCGCGGGGTCGAGGAGGTCACCCGTGTAGCAGACGGCGACCTCGGCGACCGCCGACCCCGTCTCGAGAACGGACTCGATGGCGGGCCTCATCTGGGCGACGTCGTTGAGGGCGTCGAAGATGCGGAAGATGTCGACACCCGATGTCGCGGCCTCCCTCACGAACGCATCCGTGACCTTCGTCGGGTAGGGCGTGTAGCCGACCGTGTTGCGCCCGCGGAGGAGCATCTGGATGGCGATGTTGGGCAGTGCCTCGCGCATCGTCGAGAGGCGCTCCCACGGGTCTTCGCCGAGGAAGCGCAGAGCGACGTCGTAGGTCGCCCCGCCCCACGCCTCGATCGACAGAAGCTCCGGAGTCATGCGCGCGACGTGTGGGATGACCGCGGTCAGGTCCCGCGTGCGCACACGGGTCGCGAGAAGGGACTGGTGCGCGTCGCGGAAGGTCGTGTCGGTCACGGCGAGAGCGGTCTGAGCCCGGAGCGCGGAGGCGAAGCCGACCGGACCGAGCTCGAGCAGCCGCTGTCGCGATCCCGCGGGCGCCGCGACCGTGAGGTCGGTCTCGGGGAGCTTGACCGCGGGATTGAGCGTGCCGGCGCCGTCGCCGTTCGGCTGGTTGACGGTCACGTCGGCGAGCCAGTTGAGGATCTTGGTGCCGCGATCCTTCGACTGGTTCGACTTGACGAGGTTTGGGCGCTCGTCGATGAACGACGTGCTGAGGTCGCCCGCGATGAACTCGGGGTCGTCGAGGACGGCCTGGAGGAACGGGATGTTGGTCGCGACACCGCGGATGCGGAACTCGGCGAGCCCGCGACGCGCCCGCGCGATCGCCGCGGGGTAGTCGCGTCCGCGGCACGTCATCTTGACGAGCATCGAGTCGAAGTGCGGACTGATCTGCGTTCCGGGGTTGATCGTGCCACCGTCGAGACGGATGCCTCCACCGCCGGGTGAGCGGTAGGTCGTGATCTTGCCGGTGTCGGGGCGGAACCCCGCGGCGGGGTCCTCCGTCGTGATGCGGCACTGGAGCGCCGCCCCGCGCAAGCGCAGGTCTTTCTGCTGCAAGCCGAGGTCGGCGAGGGACTGTCCGTAGGCGATGCGCATCTGGGATTGCACGAGGTCGACGTCGGTGACCTCCTCGGTCACCGTGTGCTCGACCTGGATGCGGGGGTTCATCTCGATGAACACGTGCTGGCCCGCGCGCTCGCCCGCGGTGTCGAGGAGGAACTCGACCGTTCCCGCGTTCACATAACCGATCGACTTCGCGAACGCGATCGCGTCGCGATACATCGCCTGTCGGATGGTCTCGTCGAGGTTGGGTGCCGGGGCGATCTCGACGACCTTCTGGTGGCGACGCTGCACCGAGCAGTCGCGCTCGAACAAGTGGACGGTCTCCCCCGTCGAGTCGGCGAGGATCTGCACCTCGATGTGACGCGGGCGCACGACGGCCTGCTCGAGGAACATCGTCGGGTCACCAAAGGCGCTGTCGGCCTCCCGCATGGCCTCCTCGAGTGCGGGGCGCAACTCGGCAGCCGTGTCGACGCGGCGCATGCCGCGGCCTCCGCCTCCCGCGACGGCCTTGGCGAAGATCGGGAACCCGATCGCCTCGGCTCCCGCGAGGAGCTCCTCGATGTCGCGTGACGCGGGCGTCGACGCGAGCACGGGCACACCGGCCGAGATCGCGTGCTCCTTCGCCGTGACCTTGTTACCCGCCATCTCGAGCACGCTCTGCCCGGGACCGATGAACGTGATGCCGTGAGCCGCTGCCGCCGCCGCGAGCTCGGGGTTCTCGGAGAGGAACCCGTAACCGGGGTAGATCGCATCCGCTCCGCATTCCACCGCGACCCTGATGATCTCGTCGACGTCGAGGTAGGCCCGCACCGGGTGCCCTGGAGTGCCGATCTGGTAGGCCTCGTCGGCCTTCAGACGGTGCAGAGAATTGCGGTCCTCATGCGGAAACACGGCGACCGTGACGGCGCCGAGCTCGTAAGCGGCACGGAAGGCGCGGATCGCGATTTCGCCGCGGTTGGCCACAAGAATCTTCGAAAACATCGAGCCCCTTCGCTGTCGTCGACCCGGGGCCGACGTTTAGGTGCTTTCAGACTAGTGAAGGTATCGTTTCGTGTTGTGCATGTACTCAGCGTCAGCTCCCTCAAAGGAGGAGTCGGAAAGACGACCGTGACGCTCGGACTCGCATCGGCCTCGTTCGCGAAGGGACTCCGCACCCTCGTCGTCGACCTCGATCCGCAATCCGACGTCTCGACCGGAATGGACATCAATGTCGCCGGTCACCTCAACGTCGCCGACGTCCTCGCCTCACCCAAAGAGAAGATCGTTCGCTCTGCCATCGCGCCGAGCGGGTGGACCAAAGGCCACCAGGGCAAGATCGATGTGCTCATCGGCAGCCCCTCCGCGATCAACTTCGACGGGCCGCACCCGAGCATCCGCGACATCTGGAAGCTCGAAGAAGCCCTCGCCAATGTCGAGAGCGACTACGACCTCGTGCTCATCGACTGCCCGCCGTCGCTCAACGCTCTCACGCGAACCGCGTGGGCCGCGAGCGATCGGGTCGCCGTCGTGACCGAACCCGGACTGTTCTCCGTGGCCGCTGCCGATCGCGCACTCCGGGCGATCGAAGAGATCCGTCGAGGACTCTCCCCCCGCCTCCAGCCGCTCGGCATCATCGTCAACCGGGCCCGCGTGCAGTCGCTCGAGCACCAGTTCCGCATCAAAGAACTGCGCGACATGTTCGGTCCGCTCGTGCTGAGCCCTCAACTGCCCGAGCGCACCTCGCTCCAGCAGGCCCAGGGTGCCGCGAAGCCGCTTCACATGTGGCCGGGCGAGAGCGCACAGGAGATGGCGGGCAACTTCGATCAACTGTTGCAGCGCGTCATGCGCACCGCCAAGATGCCCGACCCCGAGCCGAGCGACGCGCGACTCTAGAGCCTGGCGGCCTCAGCGTCCCGCGGTGTCGGCATGTCGTGACGATGGCAGGCCGCGACGGTGGTGTCCCGTGACGTAGGGGATGGCTTCTCAGGCTTCGGCGCCACAGAGACGCGCACCCAGGGTCACCACGGTCGGCGATCTGGACCGTGAAGCGGACTAGCTCGCTTTGGTGGCGCGACGAGCGGCGAGCTCATCCATCGCCTGCGGCTGCTGGGCGTCGAGGTCGACGAGACTGTTCTCGACCTCCCTCAGCACTTTGCCCACGGCGATGCCGAAGACGCCCTGCCCGCGGCTGACGAGGTCGATGACCTCGTCGTTCGACGTGCACAGGTAGACGCTCGCGCCGTCGCTCATGAGCGTGGTCTGAGCGAGATCGCTCACCCCGGACTCGCGCAGCTGGTTGACGGCCGTGCGGATCTGCTGCAGCGAGATGCCCGTGTCGAGCAGTCGTTTGACGAGCTTGAGAACGAGGATGTCGCGGAAACCGTAGAGGCGCTGCGAACCCGAACCCGCCGCACCGCGCACCGTGGGCTCGACGAGCTCGGTGCGAGCCCAGTAATCGAGCTGGCGGTAGCTGATGCCGGCGGCGCGGGCGGCGACCGCTCCGCGATAACCGGCGCTGTCGTCGAGGTCGGGCATACCGTCGGTGAACAAGAGCCCCAGGTCGTAGCGAGAATCTTCGCTCCGGCTGCTCGTTTCACTCATGCGATTGCCTTCTGCCTCTCGGCATCGGTGGGGTCGAACGCCCCATCCTGTGGTCCACCGTAGCGATCGAGGTGCCCGGCGGCAACGACATCCGATCAAACGATTCGGCGTGTCGAGGCGGTCTAGGAAGTCTACCGATCGAGGCGCGTCAGCGCCGACCGGATGAGGCTCGATCTGACGATTTCGAGCTGCCCGGCGATCTCCCGCGCGAGCTCGACGGCCTTGGCTCGGCTCGACGCGTCGTTGCGCCGCGTCACCGGCATGAGGGCGTTCTCGATGAGACCGAGCTCCCGCTCGGCAGACGCCCGGAAGGTGCGCAGATGCCGCGGCTCGATTCCCGATCGCTGCAACTCGACGAGCGATCGCAAGACCGCGACGACGTCGTCACCGTAGTGATCGGCACCGACGATGAGCGACGACGAGACGGCGTCGTTGAGAAGCTGCGGTGTCGCGCCCGCCTCGCGGATGAGCTCGTCGCGGCTGAGCCTTCGTTCGCTCGACAGCATCGACGGGGCGGCGACCGCTCCCCCCGGCAGTTCGGGCTGGCGGCCGGCATCGAGATCGTCGAGGTAGCCCTTGATGACTTTGAGCGGGAGATAGTGCTCGCGCTGCATCGTGAGCACGAAGCGCAGACGATCGAGGTCGGATGGCGAGAACTTACGGTAGCCGGACTCCGTTCGGGCCGGGGAGATGAGCTTGCGCTCCTCGAGGAACCGCAACTTCGAGGGAGTCAGGTCGGGGAAGTCCCCCGTGAGCCTCGCGAGCACCTGGCCGATGCTCAACAGAGTTGTCGGGCCAGGCGTCCTCGCCTGGCCCGCGGGCTGCGCCACTACTGGCTCGCCGAAGCGACGAGGTCGTTGCGCGAAGCGTAGAACGTGAGGCGGAACTTGCCGATCTGCACCTCGGCGCCATCGGTGAGCACGGCGGAATCGACGCGAGCGCCGTCGAAATAGGTGCCGTTGAGCGACCCGAGGTCCTTGAGTTCGAACGCTGTGCCGCGCCGCAAGAACTCCGTGTGACGGCGCGACACCGTGACGTCGTCGAGGAAGATGTCGGCGTTCGTGTGACGACCGACGGTCGTGACGTCGGAGTCGAGGAGGAATCGCGATCCGACGCCGGG
Organism: Marisediminicola sp. LYQ85; assembly: GCF_046600695.1. NCBI lineage: Bacteria > Bacillati > Actinomycetota > Actinomycetes > Micrococcales > Microbacteriaceae > Marisediminicola > Marisediminicola sp. LYQ85. The sequence goes on along the minus strand of NZ_JBKIWO010000001.1, from coordinate 701,451 downwards.
ACCGCGCCTCACGACGAGGAGTGCGGAACCGGAGGGCAGCGACGCGATGGCGTCTTGCTCTTCGACGGACACTTCGGAGGCGAGTGCAGCGATCTGGGCTGCGAACTCGCTCGTGTAGTGACTCGTGGTTTCAGTTTCGCGCGCCGAGTTCGCGGCGGCCTGATGATCGTTCTGTGACGTGGCCATCGTGAACCTCCTTTAGCGCCCCAGCGTATCGGAAACGGGGGCCCCCTCCGCCAGGGGGATTCTGATCACCCGAGCGGTCTCGCGGATGTAGATGACGCCCGCCCACCAGTAGAGGAAGGCTCCCCAGATCGCGAACGCCCACCCGAGCGGATCCGTCACGAACGCGGCGGCGGGGAACGCCTGCCCGACCATGAGGATGGGGAGCGCATAGAAGAGCGCGAATGTCGCGACCTTGCCCAGATTGTGCACGGGGAGCGGCCCGTAGCCGTGACTCGCGAGAACGACTCCGAGCCCGAGGAGAACGACGTCGCGGCCGAGGATGAGCGCGACGAGCCACCAGGGCACGATCTCGCGCGTCGCCAGACCGATGAGGGTCGCGAAGATGAAGAGACGGTCTGCGGCGGGGTCGAGCAGTTGACCGAGACGCGTGATCTGGTTGAAGCGGCGAGCGATGATGCCGTCGAGATAATCGGTCAGGCTCGACACGACGAGTGTGAGCAGCGCGAGCGCGTCGTCGCCGCGGACGATGAAGACGAGGAACACCGGCACGAGCGCGAGCCGGAACGCGCTCAGGCAATTCGGGACCGTGACGATCCGCGAACTGACGGTCGGACTGGCGCTCGGCTTCACGGTCAGCGAGTCTATCGATCGCGCCCGCGGACACACTCGGGGTGGCGCCCACCGCGCGGATGCCGCGGACACTCCGACGACACCCGGTCGCCCCCGGGCTGCACGCGCTACCGTCGACGTATGTCGTGCATCCGCTTCTCCACCACAGCCCAGCGTGAGCAGTTCCGCGCCGCCGCCCCGGGGATGCCCGGCGTCGACACCGCGCTCGACGCGACAGACGACGTCGCGACGCGGATGAGCGTGCCCGTGTTCACCGAGGGCAAGCTCCGCCGGCTGCTCGCTCTCGCGAGCAGCCCCAGCGCGAAGATCCGCGAGAGTGTCGCGAGCAACAGACACGCCCCCGCCGCCGTGCTCGACACTCTCGCGCACGATGGCGATTCGGGTGTGCGGTCGTGGGTCGCGAGAAACGAGACCGCTCCGCTCGCCGTGCTCGACGGGCTCGCTCGCGACCGAGACGACTCGGTGCGGGCCTGGGTCGCGACGAACCCGTCGACTCCCCCCGCGCTCGTCGCCCACTTGAGCTTCGACGAGAGCGAAACGGTGCGCGGCGTCGTGCGCTGGAGACTCGGCGGAGGCGATGTTGTCTCCCCGGCATCCGGGGCCTCGCGAGACTAGTCGTCGCAACACGCCCCCGAAAGTGGGGCACACAAATCGTCACTAATGCCGTAGCATGAACGCACGCGATTCGTCCCGGAGTACCCACCCGGCCCGGTCGCAGAGCGTGCCCCACACGCGACATATGAAGTAAAGCTGCTAGTTCAGAACCCGACTAGCACACGACCCGATCAACCCATTACCCGAAAATCCCCCGCAGTCTTCGCCGCGTACCCGAGCGCGTCGTCCCGTCGATTTCGCTGAGCAATCAGCTTCTCCTCGCGATTCCCGTTCAGGTCACTCGCCGAAGGCGAACCTGTTACCCGAATTGCAGGCTTCCCCGTGAGCTCCCCCATAACCACGCCCGAATTTAACCCGTGTGTCCGCGATTTCCGCGAATGCGCCTCAGAGACTGTCGGTCAGGCGACGCTCTCCGCGACCGCGATGTCGACGTCGTGAGCGAGACTCGCCGCGCACCGGCGCCCCACCGTCGCCCTCGGAGCGCCGAGCGCAGCACGCGGTTGCGCATCGTCGAAGACCCCGCGCCCTTCGTGAGCCGCAGCACAGCGCCTACCGCATCGACGGGCCCCGCGTGGGCACGGCGCTACCGCATGCGCCTCATCACGACCGACGTGCTCATCATTACGGCGGCCGTCATCACGGCGTTCGTCGCTCGCTTCTGGTTCGGCGAGGTCGCAGCCTTCGGCCAGGTGTCGCTCGACTACTGGCTCATCACGGCGGTCATCATCGTCACGTGGGTCAGCACGCTCGCAGCGTTCCACTCCCGCGACTCCCGCATCGTCGGAACCGGTCTCGCCGAATACCGGGCTGTGGTCAGCGCGAGCGTCCTCGCGTTCGGGTTGCTCGCCATCGTGTTCCTCCTCCTCAAGGTCGACATCGCTCGAGGCTTCGTCGCTCTCGCACTCCCGCTCGGCCTCGTCGGTCTGATGACGAGCCGTCTCCTGTGGCGCAAGTGGCTGGTGCGACGTCGCCGCGAGGGCAACTTTGTTTCCCGGGCGATCGTCGTCGGAGACCGCCGCGACGTCGACTACGTGATCCGCCAGATGGACCGCAAAGCCGTCTCGGTCTACGACATCATCGGCGCCGCGATCGACTCCGACGACGTCGACTCGATGACCGTGAGTTCACGGGACGTCTCCGTCGTCTCCAACCTCCACAACGTCGCGCAGGCCGCGTCGAGCCTCCGGGTCGACGCGGTCATCGTGGCGGGCCAGCCTAACGGCGGCTCCGACTTCATCCGCGACCTCGGCTGGGATCTCGAGGGGTCGACAGCCGAACTCGTCGTGGCGTCGCGCCTCACCAACGTCGCGGGCCCGCGCATCCACTTCCGCCCGGTCGAGGGTCTGCCGCTCATGCACGTCGAACTGCCCCAGTACGGCGGGGGCAAGCACGTTCTCAAGCGCGCACTCGACATCGTCGCGTCGGGCGCCGCCCTCCTCTTGTTGTTGCCGCTGCTCCTCGTCATCGGCATCGCGGTGAAGCGGGACAGCCCAGGCCCCGTGCTCTTCCGCCAGGAGCGCATCGGTCGCGGCGGGCAGTCGTTCCGCATGCTCAAGTTCCGTTCCATGGTGCAGACCGCGGAAGACGATCTCGCCGGGCTCCTCGATAAGAACGAGGGGGCGGGCGTGCTCTTCAAACTCAAGAACGACCCCCGGGTCACCCGAACCGGCCAGGTTCTGCGCAAGTACTCGCTCGACGAACTCCCCCAGCTCTGGAACATCTTCATCGGCGAGATGAGCCTCGTCGGGCCCCGCCCGCCGCTCAAGAGCGAGGTCGAGAGCTACGAAGACCGCGTGCACCGCCGTCTGTACATCAAGCCGGGCCTCACGGGCATGTGGCAGGTCAACGGCCGTTCCGACCTCGACTGGGACGAGAGCGTCAGGCTCGATCTCTACTACGTCGAGAACTGGTCGCTCGCGGGCGACCTCGTCATCATGTGGCGCACCCTCAAGGTGCTCCGCGGAGCATCGGGGGCGTACTGATGGCCCTCCCCTCGACCTTTGACGTCGCGCGACCGACCGACGGCGCGCGCATCGGCTACGCGGCCGGGGCCTTCGACCTGTTCCACGTCGGACACTTGAATATCCTCAAGCACGCCAAAAGCCAGTGCGACTACCTCATCGCGGGCGTCGTCTCGGATGAGATGCTGCGTCTCACGAAAGGGATCACGCCCGTCGTTCCACTGTCGGAACGCCTCGAGATCGTGCGACACATCAGTTTCGTCGACGAGGCCCGAGCCGAGGTCGTGCCCGACAAACTCGACACCTGGCGTGACGTCGGCTTCCACAGATTCTTCAAGGGAGACGACTGGCGTGGCACAGAGAAGGGTCGTCGTCTCGAAGACGAGTTCGCCGCCGTCGGCGTCGAGGTCGTGTACTTCCCGTACACGATGAGCACCTCGTCGACAGCTCTGCGGAGAGCCCTCGATGCGATCACCGCGGGAACGCCCGTGGGCACTTCGGCGGCGCGCGAGGGGTGAGCCTCTAGGCAGATGTGTCGCGCGCGAGAACCGCGCGCATACGGCGGACGCTCTCGTCCCACGAGAACCACGTGGTATCGGCGCCGACGGCGGGCAGTCGCTTCTCGCTGTTCAGGGCCGCACCGATCTCGGCAGCTATGGCGGACTGATCGCGCGGGTCGACGTAGGTGGCGTAGGCCCCGAGGATCTCGCGGAAGACCGGAATGTCGCTCGCGAGCACGGGTGCGCCGAAATGGATCGCCTCGAGATTGGGGAGCCCGAAACCCTCGTCTAGAGACAGGAAGGCGAAGAGGTGCGCCGTCGAATAGAGCCACGCGAGCTGTGCGTTCGAGATGAACCCGGTGAAGCGCACACTCCGCGCGTCGATCGCGGCACGGATCTCGGGAGGCAATTCGGTCATCTTCCCCGACGCCTCGCCGACGACGAGCACTGGCCTGCTCGCGCTGACCGCTCCGGACGCGAGCGCACCGAGGAGAGTGTTCTCGAGGTTCTTGCGCACGTTCAGTCTGCCGACCACGAGGACGAACCTGTCGACATCGGCGAGACCCCGCACCTCGGCTGCATCGCCACCGACGAGGTCGGCGTGGAGAGCGAGCCCGACGGCGTGCGCCGGTCGCTTCGCGCGTCCCGTCGCATCGATGCGCGCCGCTTCCGTGCGAGTGGAGGTGAAGACGTGCCGCGCTCTGCCGAGGGTCGCCGGCATGAGCGCGAAGTACGCGCGCTCGCGACGGGTGAACCACTCGGGGTTGGTCTCGAACATGAGGTCGTGGATGAACACCGCCGACGGTCCGCGGAGGGGAGTGAAGTTGTGGGTGATCGTCCAATCAGGAGAGCGCCGGCGAGCGACGGTCGGGAGCTCGACGATGGCGCTGAGCCCTTGGGGGCGCATCCGTGTGGCGACGACAGACACTCGCGCGGGCAGCTCTCGCCGCGCCCTAGCCTCGTCGGAGACAGGGACCGCGACGATCATCTCGTCGCCGGAGAAACACCGCTCCCAGGCGAATATGAACTCGCGCATGACCTGGCGGTTCGAGAAGGGTCCCCGCGCCCACCAGAACCCGTCGAAGAGCACTCTCATCGCGCGGAACACCTCGCTCGCATCGGGCTCCTCACTCGCACGGGGCCAACCATACCGGGCACGCACGGCCGCAGGATGGGGCGCGCCCGACGTCACGCGCGCGTCGTCGTGGGCCCGGAGCGGTGTGCAATACCATCGTGCAGAGCGCTCGAGCCGGCGGCTCCGCGATCGGCTCGAAAGATGGGGATGAACGATGAACCGGTCGAGTGAAGGCGAGCGTCGTCTGCGGATCGCCATGGTCGGAACGCGCGGGGTTCCCGCGGCCTACGGCGGCTTCGAGACCGCCGTGGAGGAGATAGGTCGCCGTCTCGCGGAGCGAGGACACGAGGTCGTCGTGTTCTGTCGATCGACCACGCCGCGTGGTCCGCGCACCCACCTCGGGATGCGCCTCGTGCACTTGCCCGCCATTCGCCACAAAGTGCTCGAAACCCTGAGTCACACGGCCGTCTCCTCCGTTGCCCTCTTGCTCTCGAAGCGGGTCGACGCGGCCTACCTCTTCAACGCCGCGAATGCCCCTTTTCTGCCACTGATCCGCCGTCGGCGGGTACCCGTCGCAGTGCACGTCGACGGCCTCGAGTGGAAGCGCGGCAAGTGGGGGCGCGGCGGCCGCACGTTCTATCGTCTTGCGGAACAGCTTTCCGTCCGGTGGGCGGACGCGCTCATCGCCGACGCCCGCGGCATCGCCGAGTATTACCGCGACGAGTTCGCCGCGCCGACCGAGCTCATCAGCTACGGGACGAACTCGGATGTCTCAGCCGAGTCGGAACATCTCGAAGAGCTCGGGGTCGAGCCGGGCGGATACCACCTCGTGGTCGCACGGTTCGAGCCGGAAAACCACGTTGATGTGATCGTCGACGGCTTCGTGTCGAGTGGCTCGACTCGGCGATTGGTGGTCGTGGGTTCGGCACCGTACTCCGCGGCGTACACGGACCGTATCGCGACCACGGCGCAATCCGACCCGAGAGTCACCATGCTCGGCGGAATCTGGGATCAAGCGCAATTGGACCAGCTCTACGCAAATGCCGTGACCTATGTGCACGGGCACTCCGTCGGCGGCACCAATCCTTCCCTCCTCCGCGCAATGGGTGCGGGGACCGCGGTCGTCGCGTGGGATGTCGGGTTCAATCGTGAGGTCGCCGGCGACGACGCCACCTACTTCCACTCCCCGGAGAGCCTCGCGGAGCGACTCTCCCTGGCCGAGAGCGACATTGAGAAGACTCGTGGTCAGGGCGCCGCACTGCGCGAACGGGCACGTGCGCACTACAACTGGGACGACGTGGCCGACGCGTACGAAGATCTCGCGCTCCGGATGGCGGCCGGATACTCGAGACGCGGGGCAGCGTCGGGCCGCCGACGAGGCGCTCGCAGCGACACCGCACCTGATCGATCCGAGAGGCCCTGAACCATGGTCGAGACCCCCTCCCCCGAGAGCTTCGGCGCAACCGTCCGCCGCCTCTCCAGCGCGCAAAAGAAACGAGCGCCGGGCGCCCCTCCGTATTCGATCTACGTCAACCGTCCGGTCGGACGCATCGTCGCCGCCGCAGCGTATCGAGCGGGCCTCACGCCCAATCACGTGACTCTCTTGAGCGCGGGTCTCACCTTCGCGGGTATCGCCATCATCGCGACGGTCCCTCCCCTGTGGTGGACCGGGCTCGTCGTGTGGTTCCTCCTCGCCCTCGGATACGCGTTCGACTCGGCAGACGGTCAAGTCGCGAGGCTGCGGGGCGGCGGGTCCCCTGCCGGAGAATGGCTCGACCATGTCGTCGACTCGGCCAAGACCGTGAGCCTCCACGTCGCCGTCGCGATCGCCGTCTATCGATTCTTTCCATTCGACGACGCGTGGGCTCTGATCCCCCTCGGCTTCGCTATCGTCGCGACGGTCTCGTTCTTCGCCATGATTCTCAACGACCTCCTCAAGACCATCCACGGTTCCGACGCACCGAGATCGGGACGGGAACCGTCGGCGCTCCGTTCCCTCCTCCTGATTCCGACCGACTATGGGATCCACTGCGCGGTCTTCGTCCTCCTATCTCTACCCGTGGTGTTCCTCTCGGTGTACGGTCTACTGTTCGTGGCATGCGCTGGCCATCTCGCGCTTGCTCTCAATAAGTGGTTCGGTGACATGGGCGCGCTTCACGGTCGGGTGTCGACAAATGTCTGATGCGGATCGCGCGAATGCTGGCGTAGCCTCCCCGAAGACCCCGCTCACATGCGTCGTCGCCGTGCTCACCTACCTCCGGCCCGTCGACCTCGCGGAGTTACTGCCCGCGCTCGTCGAGCAATCGGCGGGGGCGCCGGCGACCGTGACGATTCTCGTCGTCGACAACGATCCTGCCGGGGGTGCTCGACACCAGGTCGCGGCCCTCGCACTCGACGGGGTGGACTACGTTCATGAGCCCACCCCCGGTATCGCTGCGGCCAGGAACACCGCTCTACTCACGGCGACCTCGGCGGACGTGCTTGTCTTCATCGACGATGACGAACGCCCCACGAAAGGGTGGCTTTATCGGCTGCTCACCCTCTACCTGGCGGAGCACCCGGCCGCGGTCATCGGCCCCGTCGTTTCGGAGTTCGGCGGTGAACTGGACCCGTGGATCAAGGCGGGGCGTTTCTTCGACCGACGACGCTTGCCGACCGGAACCACCGTGACCGTCGCGGCCACGAACAATCTTCTGCTCGACATGGCGGTCGTGCGTCGCCTGGGCCTCGCATTCGACCTGAGGTTCGGCATCAGTGGTGGCTCCGACACCCTCTTCACACGCCAACTGGCGAACGCAAACGCACCGATGCTCTGGCACGACGAAGCGGTCGTGTTCGATGTGGTGCCACCGCACAGACAGACTCGGGAGTGGGTGTTGCAGCGTGCCTTCCGCAGCGGCAACTCATGGAGCGGAACAGCCCTCGCGCTCGAGACCCATCCGCTGCGACGCTTCGCCCTGCGAGCCCGCTTGACTGCCGAGGGCGCGTTGCGAATCGCTGGAGGCGGTGCCTATCTCGCGGTGGCGTCGCTGACGCGATCACTCGCTCGGAACGCGCAAGGCCATCGGATGATGCGCCGGGGCCTCGGCATGGCGGCCGGCGCATGGGGGCATCGCTACTTCGAATACCGCAGGTAGGTCTCAGGCGACCACCGAGCATCCGCGGCGGGCTTCACCGTGACCAGGACAGCCCCAGCTACCGTGCTCTGCGCTGGCGTCGCCGCGCGACCGCCCGTCGGAACACCTCGAGGTGCAGGTCGATGATTCGCGGCCACTCGCGCGCACTGAGATCGGGTTCTGCAGCGCGGGCAGCGGCGGGCGGCTCGATGGCGACCGCGAGAGCGTCAGCGTCAAGGTCGCCGGAGTAGCGCACGACCCAGGATCCTCCGACTTCTTCCGCGAGTCGCCTAGTCATCTCGTTGTCGGGCACGAGAACGGGGCGACCGAGGGAAAGTGCGAGCAGCAGTGCTCCCGAGTTGTACATGTCCCGGTAGGGCAGCACGACGAGCTCACTCTCGAGGATGTGAGCGGCGAGGTCGGCATCCGAGACGTGGCCGAGCTCGAGGTCGACCCTCGTGTCGGCCCGAGCGAGCGCGCTTAGTTCGGCGGCGAGCCGCGCATCGGATGCGGCACCGCGGATGACGAGGCTGACCTCGTCGCTGCGCACCTCCCGAAACGCGCTCAACAGGCCGTCGACGTTCTTGTACGCGCGGATCTGACCGAAGAAAGCGAGCCTCCCGGGGATAGCCTCGAGGGTCGGTAGCGGTCCGAACCAATCCCGGTAGTGCGGATGGGGAATGAGAACCCCCGGCCTTGCCGCGGATTCGGACCTCGACTCGTTCAACGTGATCCACTCGGTCGTGACGACGTCGAGGGAACGGGCAACGAGTCGACTGAGTCGCGACGGCGGCTCGTGCGGAGAGAGATTGTGCAGAGTCCTGACGACCGCCATCCGAGTAACTCTCAAGCGTGCGACGAGGAGCAAAGCGAGAAGCGAGTGCACGATGGTGCGGGCTCGTCCTTCGCGTTCGTAAAGCCGCTCGGGCCAGTGGATGTGGAGCACGTCGTAGCGCCCGAACAGCGCGACCCGCCAGGAGAACAAACGGACGATAGCCGTCTCCGATAGACCCTCGACGAGAGTGACGATGTAGGGGTTGGTCGTCGCGCGTAGCGCCCGAACGGATTCGACGACGACGAGCGGACGCGTCGCGCTCTCGGCATTCATTGCATCCCCTGACATTCGCGAGGCTCCGGCGGAGCTCGATGGTCCATTTATGCCTCGTCCTCCGCTAAAATGCTAGTCGGGGTCAGGCCCATCGATCGAAATCGGAGAGCTCGTGGCCATCACCCCCTCAGTACGTCATCGCCTGTGGAGAATTCTCACCCTCTGCATCGGCACCTCGATCACTCTCGGTGCAGCCTTTCCCGGCCTGCCGACCGTGACGACTCCGGCGCCGACGTCTCCCGAGATCTCTGCTCCCGCAGAGCCCACTCCGGTCGAATCGGCGTACCCCGACCTTGACGACGACTCTGCCGGTGTCGACGGGGATGCGGACACGGGCGGCGACACGGGGTCGAGCGAGCCTGATGCTCCGGTATCCGGGGCCGATCCCGCCCCCATCGTGCAGCCCGCTCCCCCGTCATCCGATGGCGCCACCCCCGTCGTCGATGTCGCACCGGCACCCGCGCAGCCCGGCGAATCGGCGCCGGCCGATCCGTCGCCCGTCGCGCCCGCTCCCGCCGAGCCCGAGCCGGTCGCGCCCGCTCCCGTCGCGACCGCTCCCGCCGAGCCAGCACCCACTGAGTCCGACCCATCGCCCGCCGCACCCGCTGATCCGACTCCCGCCGAGCCTGCCGCCGAGCCCGCTCCCGTTCAGACCTCTCCCTCGGTGACTCCCACCCCAGCGTCGCCCCCCGCTGGCGGGGCCCCAGAGCGACCCACCGCGAAGACGACGGGGGTGCCCGAGGGCACCACGCTCACGAAGGTGTACGACGATCTGGTGATCAGGACTCCCGGCACCGTGATCGATTCGATCGAGCTATTCGGCACGATCCGCGTCGAAGCGGCCGACGTCACCATCTCGCGGTCACTCCTGCACGGAAGCTCCGACGAGGGCAGTATCGCTGTGTACGCGGGCGGCCCGGATGTATCGAACCTCGTGATCGAGGACGTCGAAATCTCCCCCACCGTCAAGAGCTATCTGACGAACGGTGTCTACGGCCATGACTTCACCCTGAGTCGGGTCAACATCCATGGCGTCGTCGACTCCGTCCACATCTTCAACGGCGGGAACGTCGTCGTCGAGGACTCGCTCCTCCACAAGAACACCCATTTCGGTCCGAGCATCGACAAACGCAATGCCGACGGCAGCCACGATGACAACATCCAGATTCAGGACGGGCACAACATCACGATCCGCAACACCGTGATGTCCGACGCGTGGAATGCGGCCGTCCAGATCACCCAGGGGCGCGGCCCCATCAGCGACGTCACGATCGAGGGAAACTGGATCGAGGGCGGAGGCTGTGCTCTCAACATCGCGGAGGGCAAGCACGGGACGATCTCCGGCCTCCGTATTGTCGACAACGTCTTTGGAGAGACGCGGTTCAATTGCCCGATTCTGATCACCCCGCACACGAAGGCTGTTTCGACGATCCTCGACAATGCCCTCCATTCGGGGCCCCTCGCAGGTGTGGTCTGCCGGCTCACGACCGGCAACCGCGCCTGTTGATGGCGAGCAGCCCCCCTTAGAGCGAGTCGGAGGCGAGGGGGCGGTTCGCCGGGGCCGGACAATCCAGTCCGGCCCCGGCCTCGCGGTCGGACGATTTGTTCCGTCGGCGGGCAACGCGGAGGGCGTGATCGTCTCGGCCTGGAGATAGACTCGCGCGAGGCAGTGCGACGCAAAGGGGGCTCGATCGTGCTTCTGCTCGCCCTCGCGGTCGCGGGCGCCGCTGCAGCGGTGCTCGTTTTCCGGTCCGCGCCCCGGTTGACCGTCGTCGTGTGGGTCGTGACCTTGTGCTTCGTTCCGATCTGGGTCGGTTTCTCTGCGGGGATCTTCTACAGCGCCATCACGTTCGTGACGCTCCTGTGCATCGCCGCGGCGTCGACGCGGGGTTTTCGCTGGTCGGCGGTCGACACGGCGCTTCTCGTGTTCCTCGCTGTCGTGATGCTCGCCTTCGCCGTCGGCGGCATCACCCTAGGTCACGTACTCATCACCGTGATGGACTGGCTCGTCCCTTACGTCTGGGGGCGACTGGTTCTCTCCCGAGTCTCACCTCGATTCGTCACCTCGACGATCGCGATCGCGACGGTCGCCGTCGCAGCCATGGCTCTCGGGGAATTCCTGAGCGGACTCAACATCTTCGTGCTCGTTCCCTGGGGCAACGGCGGCTACACGCTGTGGTCGCCGCTGCAGCCCCGCGGTGGGGTTCTCCGTGCGGAAGGGGCGTTCGGCCACTCCATCTCACTCGGGTCGTCTCTCGCCATCGGTAGCGTCTTCATCCTCACGGCGCGTTGGCATCTCGCTTTGCGCGTGTGCGCCCTCATCGTGGTCGCCGCGGCAGTCGTCGTGACCTTTAGTCGCATCGGCCTCGTCGCGCTCGCGCTCGCGCTCGTGCTGTGCTTGCTTTTCCTGCGCACCGACATGAGCGGGAGAACGCGAGTCGTCTTCTCCGTCCTCGCGGTGGCGGGAGCGCTCGTCGCGACCCCCCTCCTGAGCGCAGTCTTCGGGCAGGCGGGCGATGAAGCAGAGGGAAGCGCCCTCTACCGGTTCGAGCTGTTCTCCCTCGTCGGCCAGATGTCTCCCGTCGGCTTGAGCGACGGGTATACCGTCGCGCCCGACGGAGCCGTGCGTGTCGGGCAGTTCGAGTCCATCGACAGCGCCCTCATCCTCACGGGCCTGCGGCTGGGCTGGGTGCCGCTCGTGATCCTCCTCGCTGTTCTGGTAGCACTCCTCGCAATCGTCGTGAGCCGCTCCGCAAACCCGGCGCTCATCGCGATCGCCGCTCAGGTGCCCGGCCTCGCGACGGTGGCGCTCATCACCCAACTCCCGTACTTCTTCTGGTTCGTCGCGGGCCTCGGTGTGAGCCTGTATATCCTGAACCACGACGCCGGTCGCGGATCGTCTGAAGAACCACCCGGTCGTCTCGACCACGACACTGAAGGAATCTCATGGTCGAGCAGGAAAACGGTCTGAGCCTGAACCGACTCGCGCGCATCGTCCGTTCGAGTTGGCTCGTCATCGCGGCGACGACCCTCGTCGGCGCGGGATTGAGCTACGTGGTCTCGAGCTCCACCACCCCCGTCTACACGGCCGATTCCTCGGTGTACTTCTCGTTGAGCCAGGGCGGGAGCAGTTCCGAACTCAACCAGGGATCGGCGTACACCCAAGCTCAGATGCTGTCCTTCGCTCGGCTCGCGACATCGAGTATCACTCTCGATCGAGTCATCGACGATCTCGATCTGGAGATCTCGGCGCGCGACCTCGCGCGCAACATCGGCGTCTCGATCCCACAGAACACCGTCGTCCTCGACATCACCGTGTCGTCGACGTCACCGGTTCGTGCCGAGCGCATTGCCAACTCGATCGCCTCCAACCTGTCGGAGGTCGTCGTCGAGCTCGCGCCGACGACGGAGGCCGACAGTGCTCTCGTGTCGGCGCAGGTGATCGAACCCGCGACGCGCCCCGACGTGCAGTCGTCGCCGAACAAGAGCCGCGATACCGCGCTAGGCGCCGTTCTGGGGTTTCTCCTCGGGTTCGTCGGCAGTGTTCTCGCCGCGGTCCTCGAGACCCGCGTCCGCACCCCGGACATCCTCGCGAGCATCACCGAGATCCCCGCGCTCGGGCAGATCGGGAGACTCGCCCGCAGCGCCGACCGCCGACCGGTCATGTTGCGCAACCCCAACGGTGACGAGGCCGAGTCGTTCAGACGCGTGCGTGCGGGGTTGCGATTCTCATCGATCGACAACGAGGTGAAGACCATACTCGTCACCTCCGCGGTGCCCGGCGACGGCAAGACGACCCTTGCCGTCAACCTCTCGCTGGCCGCTGCCGAGACAGGGGCTCGGGTGCTGCTCATCGACGCCGACCTCCGCCGCCCGAAGGTCGCCGACACCCTCGAGGTGGAGGGAAGCGTGGGGCTCACGACGACCCTCGTCGGTGACCTCGCGCTCGACGACGCGCTCAGCAGCTACGGTTCGACCGATCTCGACCTGCTCCTCGCCGGAGAAGTCCCGCCGAACCCGTCCGAACTCCTCTCGTCGAGTCGCATGGCGGAGATCCTCGGCGAGGTGACGGAGCAGTACGACCTCGTCGTCATCGATTCCGCGCCCGTGCTGTCTGTCGCCGACGCGACGCTCCTGTCTCCTCTCGTCGATCTCACCCTCCTCGTCGTCAACAGTTCGCGCACGCGCAAGGCCCAAGTGACCCGCACGATCGACGCACTCGAGGTCGCTGGCGGAAGCGTGTCGGGCGTCGTTCTCAACCGCATGCGCATACGACGCAGTAGAGACGCCTACCACTACGACACGACTCCCGAGGTTCGAGAGCCCGTGCTTCAGAAACTCGGCCTCAAACGAGCGCAAGACCGGCGCGACACGACCGACCACGCCTGACCCGCGCCACAGCGCAGGGAGCGCCCGATTGGGTGGGAGACTGCTCGGCCATCGTCAATCGAGCGAACGGAGCAGTGTCACACTCGAATCGACGAGCTCCGTCGCGAGAGCGCGCGACCTCCTTGCGCGCTCCGCGAGCGCCGGATCGGAGACGATCTCGAGAATCGCGCGTGCCGCCTCATCCGCGCCGTCGAGCGTGACGACGTGGGGCCAGTCGATTGCGCGCATGAGCGGATCGAACTTGCGTGAGTAGGCCATGGCGACCGCGGGCACACCCGTGGAGAGCGCGTTGAGGCATGCGTGCATCCGCGCCCCGATGAGAACGGTCGCACCGGAGATGACCGAGCGTGCGTCGTCGAGATCGAGGGGAACATGAATATCGACTCCCGCGCCGAACTCGCGAGCGATCTCCCGGCTTGTCGGAACATCGTTGTCGGGGTTGCCGGAATCGAGAACGTGAGGAAGAAGGGTCACTGTTCGCCCGGCATCGAGGAGACCGGCGATCACGGCGCGGATGGTGCGACGATACGCCTCGAAGTCGACGTGACGATTCTCGTTCCACAGCAGACCGGAGACGTTGATGATGACGTCGCGCGGCGTCGACTCGGCAGGGGCGTCGATACCGAAGACGAGGTCGCTTACCGTCGCATCGACGGGCCGGCCGAGCGCTCGCGCCGCGTCGGCGCTGATGGGGTCGCGAGCGAAGACGAGTGACGACCGCGACAGGGTGCGGCGAGCGAGAGCCCGACCGCGACGAGTCCGGAACGGGCCGATGGTCTGCGGCGCCATGACGACCTTGGCACCGGCCTGCGCCGCGAACTCGTGGATGCTCGACATGACAGTGAGCCGACCGAGGCCGTAGATGTCGGAGAAGCTGTCGCCCGAACGGGTGTCCCACACGAGATCAAAACTCCCGAGCCACTTCTGCATACCGAGAGCCCCTGTGGCCCGTTCTCGCACAAGCGACCTGACCCTGCCCCACGGCAATTGCCGGGGCCGTTGGCCGAAGTCCGCATAGTGGAACTCGGCGTCCGGCCACACCTGGCGCAGCAAATCGTGTGATCCGCGCGCGAGGGCTCGGACACCCAGGTTGGGATTGCTGGCGCCGGCCCAGAGCACGAGAATCCGCATTGTCATCCTTCCAACCGCGATGACACCGTGTCATTCGCCACAGGCGATCCTATGGCTGCCGTCCCCACGCGAGGGCTCGTCCGATCTGATCCCCCCGCTCGAGCGATTCCGAGATCGCGCTCTGATGTGGCCGAGTTCGTGAACCGTGTCCGTCGATGATGTCGAACTCGCGATCCTGCCGTGACCGTCCCCGGAAGCGAGGGCGCGACGACACGACCATTCCCCGGCGGAGGTTCAGATACTCGGCGATGCCCGTTGCCCGCGTCCACGGTGGGGCTCCGTCACCCTCGGCGGCGAAAAGAGTCGTCGCCTCGACGAGGGTGAAGAGTCGATCGCGGACCCAGGGCTGCGTGCGAGCGAGGCCACCGCGGATCGCCCGTGTCGCTGTGAGAACGAGGTCGAACTCCTCGAGGTCGAGTGCCTGCACGGCGCGCGATCGGAAGTCGTCGATTTCCGAGCGACGGTCCCCGCGTGCGTGAAGAGCTGCCGCGACCCGGTCGCACAAGGGGCTACCGGATCGCGCGGACCACCCCGCACTCGCGACGAGAGCGTCGGGGAGGCGCTCCGAGAGAGCGAAAGCCGCCGCGGGAGACCGGCAGATGTTGGCTTCACACACGACGAGCACCGCGAGAGTCCCGTCTATTGCCTTCACGGACCGACCATATCAACGGGGCGTCTCCGTATGGCGCAGGGCGCGGCATCGTGCTCGGCCCGCCGCACCCAGGGTCAGGACAGCGACCGATAAGCTGACTCGGGGCAGTGGCGGG
The DNA here is from genome assembly GCF_046600695.1 of Marisediminicola sp. LYQ85. Lineage (NCBI taxonomy): Bacteria > Bacillati > Actinomycetota > Actinomycetes > Micrococcales > Microbacteriaceae > Marisediminicola > Marisediminicola sp. LYQ85. Next base: position 685,973 of record NZ_JBKIWO010000001.1, on the reverse strand, counting down.
TCATCGAAAGGCACGAGTGAACGCGGACGACATGAGCGGCGGATCGGCGACGCCGGGGTCCGCACTCGACCGCCGGATCGACGAGGTACTCCGCCGTGACGCGTGCAGCGGATGCGGCGCATGCACGCTCCTCGATTCCGGCCTCACCATGGAGGAATCCGCCGACGGATACTCACGGCCGACGAGACGCGCGGCCGGCTCCGCGTCGGCGGACGCACCTACTCTGTTCCAGGAGGTCTGCCCGGGCGTCGTCGTTCACTCGGGCTCCCGAAGCGGAATGTCGTCGCATCCGACGATGGGCCCGTATCTCGGTGTCTGGCGGTCGTGGGCGACCGACCCCGAGGTGCGTTGGGCCGGAAGCAGCGGAGGCGTTCTGACCGCCCTCAGCGCGTGGCTGATCGACTCCGGTCGCGCGGCTCGGTCGACCGGAGCGCGCAGTGCCGCCAATCCGCGACGATCCGTGCCCGTGACGATCACGACCAAGCGCGATGCCCTCGCGGCCGCCGGTTCCCGGTACACCCCCGTCGCGGGACTCGCCAACGCCGACGTCTTGCGGAGTGACACGGCCGTGACGTGCAAGCCGTGCGAGGCGTCCGCGCTGTCGACGCTTGCGCCACTCCTGTCGACCGACGGCAGCGAGACGCCGATCATCCTCTCCTTCTTCTGTGCCGGTACACCGAGCGCCCACGCCACCGACGCGTTGCTCGCCGAACTCGACGTGTCACCGGTCGACGCGGTCGACGAGCTCTGGTATCGCGGTCGCGGCTGGCCCGGACGATTCACCGCCGCCTCGCGTGGCCGCACCGTCTCGGCCGATTACGACACGTCATGGGGCAAGACCCTCGGCCCCACGACGCAGTGGCGCTGCAAGGTGTGCCCCGACGGTGTCGGCGAAAGCGCGGACGTCGTCGCCGCCGACTACTGGCGCGTGGACTCCCGAGGCTATCCCGAGTTCACCGACGGTGACGGCGACGGCGCCCTCATTGCGCGCACCCCTCGGGGTCTCGCGATCATCGAGGCGGCCGTCGACGCGGGAGTCATCCACGTCGAACCCGTTCCCATGGCGACTCTCGCAGCGGTGCAACCGCTGCAAGACAAGCGTCGACGGCTTCTCGCGGCCCGGACCCTCGGTTCGCTCCTCGCGGGCCGCGCGGTGCCGCGCTATCGGGGGTTCGGCCTCATCTCCCTCTCCGTCGCTCAGCCACGTCGAGCACTCGAGGCCGCTCGCGGAACCTTCCGCCGCGTTCGGCGTTCCGCACCGCGTTCCTCCGCAGCGCGCCGCCCGCTCTGATGGCAGCCGGCTCACTCGCCGCGACCGCGGGCCGCGGCGCCGCCTTCACCGGGATCGCCCAACTGGCGCGACTCCTTCTCCAACTTGCGTCGGTCGTCGTGCTCTCTCGGTTGCTCTCGCCGACCGACTACGGGGTCGTCGCCATCGTCCTCCTCGTCGTCGCCTTCGGTGAGACGTTCCGCGACCTCGGTCTCGCGGCCGCGTCGGTTCAGGCGAAGACGCTCTCACGCGACCAGCGCACCAACCTCTTCTGGGTCAATACCGGCATCGGCGCCGTGCTCACGGCTCTCATGGCCGCGGTCTCGGGCCTCATCGCGCTCGTCGTCGACGTCGCCGCCGTCGGTGAGGTGGCCCTCGCCCTCGCCGCGACCTTCCTTCTGAACGGGCTCACGAGCCAGTATCGTGCGAGCCTTCTTCGTTCGCTCCGCTTCAAAGCTCTCGCCTTCATCGACATCCTCTCTGCGGCGGTCGCGCTCGTCGTCGCAGTGGCTGCAGCGCTCGCGGGATGGAGCTACTGGGCCCTCGTAGCCCAACAACTCAGCGCCGCGATCATCCTGCTCGTCGGCGCGGTCGTCATCGCCCGCTGGATCCCCGGTCTTCCGAATCGGCGCGGCGACATCCGTCCGTTCCTCAACCTCGGTTGGAACCTCGTCGGGTCACAGCTCGTCGCGTACGCCTCATCCAACATCGACAGTCTCATCGTGGGGCTGCGCTTCGGCACGGCATCCCTCGGGTTCTACAACCGGGCATTCCAGCTCGTCATGACTCCCGTGAACCAGATCCGCGGTCCCATGACGACCGTCGCGCTCCCGGTGCTCGCACGCCTGCAAGACACGCGGAGCCGATACAACGACTACGTCGCGGTCGGGCAATTGGCGCTCAGCTACCCGCTTTGCATCGCTCTCGGTGCCGCAGCCGTGCTCGCCGACTCGGTCACGAGGGTCGCTCTCGGGCCGCAATGGGACGAATCGGCCCCCATCCTGCGGTTCCTCGCGATCTCGGCGATGTTCCAGACCCTCGCGTTCGTCGGCTACTGGGTCTACGTCTCGCGCGGGCTCGGGCGCGACCTGTTCCGATTCTCCCTCGTGAGCGCCGCCGTTCGCATCACGTGCATACTCGTCGGTTCCCAGTGGGGCGTCGTAGGGGTCGCCGTGGGGTTCATGGTCGGCCCGGCTATCAACTGGCCGATCTCGATCGGTTGGCTATCCCGCGTCACCGTCATACCGACCCGGCGCCTCTACCTCGGTGCTGCGCGCGTCCTGCTGCTCGTCATCGCCGCGGCGACGTCGACGTCGCTCGCGGTGTTCGTCGCCCTCCCGGGACTCTCCCCCGTCGTGACCCTCCTCGTGGGACTCACGGTGTACCTCGCGACAATCGCCCTCGTCGCTATGATTCCCCCCTACCGCGCGGATCTGAGGACCATCAAGCAGATCCTCACGCTCGTACGCGGGTCACGGAAGTCGTCGGCGACGGAACAGGATCTCGAATGATGGGGGTCGGAACATGACGTCGCTCATCGGCGCCTTTCGACGGCGATCGCTCGTCGCGGTCACGGGGGTGCGGCACGGCCTCGGAAATCGCGTCCGTGTCGTGCTCGGCTGTCGTTCGCTCGCGCGCGCTGAGGGGCGCGCGTTCTTTTACACCTGGACCACCGGTGCGGATTTCGGCGCGACTATGGACGAGCTCTGGTCGTTCAACGAGCGGACGATGTCGCGCTCGGCCGCGCGCGCACTAGCCGTTCGCTTTCCCTACCGGGACAACACCCTCGAGTGGCTCGACGACGCCGCCCGAGCAGACCGCGTGCTGCAGATCAAGACACCGCACGCTCTCGTGCTGCCCGCGGGTGCCGTCCCGTGGGACCACGATCTCCGTGCGCTTCGACCGGTCGGGGCGATCGTCGACCGCGTTCGAGCGATCCACAAGTCGAGCCTCGCGCCGCAACCCTACGTCGGTGTGATGATCAGGTCGCACCAGAACTCTCACGCCGCGACGCGGGAGACCTCCCCCGTCGAGTGGTATGTACGGCGAATGAAGGAGATCCGGGAGGTCGAGCCGGACATGCGCTTCTTCGTCTCGGCCGACACCGAGGAGGCGCGGGCTTTCGTGTCGGAACAGGTGCCCGGCACCGTCTCCCAGTCCGACAAGGGCGCGTTCAACAGCGCGGCGGGACTCCGGTCGGCAGTGGCGGACCTTTATCTGCTCGCGTCGTCGACGCGGCTGCTCGGGCCGCACTTCTCGAGCTTTCCCGAACTGGCGCAGAAACTCGCCGGGGACGGGATGGTTCTCGAGACGCCGATGTCGACACCTGAACCGTTCGACCGGACAACCGCCCTCACGGTGGTCGAGGACCCGAGTCGCCCGTCTGTGCGTCTCTCCCCATGACGAGGTGCGCCTCCCTCAGGGGGAGGCGCACCCGTCGAGCAATCGGCGCTGGCTACTCGACGCTGAAGGTGTCGACAGTCGTCGTCACCGGGGCATTCGTCACGCTGCCCGTGAGGTAGGTCGAGATTCCCGAGGTTCCCGCGACCTGAAGCTCAGGGGTCGAGTCGACCGCCGTCGTCGTCCAGGCGGTCGGTTCTGTGTCGCTCGCGAGCCAGCCCTTGCCCTCGAGTTGCGTCGACGATCCCGACGATGTCACCTTGAGACGGAAGCTCAACTCGTCGCCGGCCGTATATGTGTAGCCGGTGAGCGTCCTACTCGGGAAGAGCGTCTCCACTCCGTTCACGACCCTCGCAAGGTTGATCGTGACGACACCCGTCGCGCTCGTGCGGACCTTGAGGCGGTAGTCGCCCGCCTGGGTCTTGCGGGAGAGCAGGTTGAAGTGCGAACCTCCCCCGTTCGCGACGACGTCGGTCGAGAACGTGATGCGCGTGTCGGTATCGAGGCCGGCGCTTCCCGCAAGGGTCGTCGTCTTCGTCTGGCCCTTACTGCTGACAATCCTGCCGGTGTTGTTCGCGACGGAAAGTCCCGTCGCCGCCGACCACGCACCACCGAGGGTCGCGGTGCCCCACCCGGTGGCGAGAGTCCTCGTGAAGTCGTCTTGAGCGAGGTACTGCTGGGCCGTCGCGGTGATCTCGGTCGACGTCGTCGTGGTGGCGCCGACGCTATCCGTGACGGTGAGCGTGATGACCTTCGGCCCCGCTGTCGCGTAGGTGTGGCTCGCGGTGACACCCGTCGATGTCGCTGAGCCATCTCCCCAGTTCCACGCGTAGGTCAGCGTCGCGTCGTCGGACGCCGACGACCGGGCCGCGTCTGTCTCGACGCTCAGTCCCGAGACCGCGGCCGAGAAATCGGCAACGGGTGCGGCGTGCTCAACCGTGACCGACGTGGCGGCGGCAACGCTCGACGCGCCGAGGGAGTCGACCACGGTGAGCGTCACCGGGTAGGTTCCCGCGGCGGAGAAACGGTGCGAGGGGTTGAGCTCGGTCGACGACGTGCCGTCGCCGAACGTCCAGCGCGCGCTCGCGATCGTCGCGCCGTCGGAGGCACTCGACGTCGAGCTGTCGAAGCGCCCGGTGAGACCGTCGACCGTGGTCGTGATGCGCGCCACCGGAGCCGCATGCGGTGCCGCGACCGTAACCTCTCTGGTCGTGGTCGAGACGAGACCGGAGGAGCTCCTGACCGTGAGCGAGACCGTGTAGGTCCCGGCTGCGTCGTAGCTGTGGTCGGATGTCGCGCCCGAGGTCGCCGCCGAACCGTCGCCGAAGTCCCACGAGTACGACTGGACGGACTGCCCGGCCGGGACTGTCGAACTCGAGCCGTCTACCGCGACGTCGAGTCCGTCGGTGTCGACCTCGAACGCTGCGACGGGCAACTGTTGACCGGTTCCGAGAGTGTGGTGAGCGAGCGCCTGCTGCGCCGTGAGCTGCGTCGGGTAGACCGCGAACTCGTCGATCTGCCCGGCGAGGTACGTGGAGCGAGGAGACTCGGGCCAACCGCCGAGGTTGTCTCCTCCGACTCGCCAGTAGCCGGGGTACGACTCGGCGGTCTTGGCCGCGTTCGTGCCGACGGACTCGCCGTCGACGTAGAGGGTCATACCCGAGGCGCCCTGCGTACCGACGACGTGGTGCCAGCGGCCGTCGTTGTAGGACCGAGCGCTCGTGATGGTCCTCGTTGATCCGTCGTAGTTGCCGTAGATGAGCTTGCCCGCGTTCGTCATGTAGACGTGACGGTCGTAGCTCGAGGAGTTCCCCGTGGCAGATCGCCCGAAGCCGGCAATCTTCCCCCCGGAGGTCGTCGTCGTCTTGACCCAGAATTCGACGGAGTACTCGGCTCCTACCGGAACGGTCTTCGCCGACGAGACGAGGCTCGACGTCGTTCCGGTGAAGGTCGACGCCTTGGAAACGTCATTCGGGATGGCTCCATCCGATGTCGGTGATACCGCTCCGATCGTGCCGTTGTTGGCACCGGCCCAGTCGGTCTCGGTTCCGCCCGATGCGTTACCGAGGCGCCAGTAGAGGTTGGCTCCGTCATCGAGCACCTGTTCGGCGTACGGCGACGCCGACTGACCGCTGACGTCGACGGAGAACCAGTTGCTGTTGACGGAGTTGCCGTCGGGATCGGTCGCGACCACGCGGTAGGTCTCCGTTGTACCCGGAGTCCGCCCCTTGTCGACGAAACTCACGATCGGACGGTTCCAGAAAGTCGCATCCATGTCGGTGGTCTGGATGGCGCCCGGCGTGCCGCTACGGAAGAGCGAGTAGGAGAGGCTCAGGTCATCGCGGTCCCAGTTCGCAGGGATCGCGACGCGAACGGTTCCGGAGGTGTTCGACTTGGCGGAGTATCCCGACCAGTTGTCTCCCGACCATCGAGGCCCGTTCTTCGGACCTCCCTGGGGTTCGTTGGAGAATCTCACGAGTCCCTGCTGGCGCTGCCCGTTGACGAAGGGGAACTCCCCTCCGACGACGACGTACTCGCCGTTACCGGTGACGGTCCAGCCTGCCTGTCCCTGGCCCGAAGCCTTGCCGGTGACCCAGTCGGGGAACCAGTTGATCCCCGCGGGAGCCGGGTAGCCCTCCCAGTTGGCGTAGGTGTTACCCACCCACGGTGACCGCAGCAGAGTTCCCTTGGCCGCCGCCGTGTATGCGGTGGCGTGACGGAGATTCTCCGGTGCGGGATCCGATTGCGGAGGCCCACCCATCGATTCGCACGCGTGCTGGTGGCTCGTCGTGTAGACGTTCGTTCCGTCCGAGTAGACGCCGTAGTGGTCTCCGTGACAATCGGCGATCCAGTTGATCGATCCTGAGGCCGCGTCGGCCGCGAAGGTGCCTTCCAGGTTGCCCGTCGCGACGTTGGCGTAGACCCATCCGGTTCCGTAGACCGAGTTCTCGTCGGCGCTCAAGGCGAAGATGCCCGCCTTGCCCTTGTACGTGCCCGAACCTGCACCATTGACGACCGTGGCCGGTGCTTGCCACGGAAGCAACGAACCTGTCACGAGATCGAGGGCAGCGAGGCCCCGCTGAGGCGCATCGTTGATGGTCGAGAATCGGCCGCCGACGATGATCTTGTCTTTCGTGGGGCTCAGGACCATCGCGTCGACCTGGAGGTCTGACGTCGGTGCCCACCCGAGCAGTGCACCGTTGGTGCTGTTGAACGCGGCGAAGTTCTTGCGTGTCACTCCGGCACCCGCGCCAATGAGACCGCCGACGTAGACGGCCGAGTCGGTCGCCACGATCGCGTTGACGTAGGAGCCTCCCACCGCGGGTCTGAACGTCGTCAGCAACGCTCCGGTCGCGGCGTTGAATGCCGCGAAGTTCCAGCGGGTCTGACCGTTCACGGAGTTGAATGTTCCGCCGACGTAGAGCGTGCGGCCGTCGGGAGACGCCGCGAGAGCCTTGACCTGGCCGTTGATGACGGGCGCGAAGGAGGTCGCGACACCCGTGTTGATGTTGTACGCGAGGATGTTGCTCCGCGGCATGAGATTGGTGCCCTCGGCTGCTCCAGCCGGACGCGCATTGCTGAAGCTTCCGCCCGCGAAGACCGTGTCGCCGATGATGACCTGGGTCCAGACGACGCCGGAGTCGATCTGCACCGTCGGCAGCGGATCGGCCGTGACGGTCGAGTCGCTGCGCTGTTCGATCGGCGCCGGTCCGGTCGCCGCGGATGCAGGCGCCATCGGGGTCAGGGCGAGGCTCGCAAAGACGACCGCGAGAACCGTCGCGAACCCGAGGACGGGCCGCGACTTGAGGAGGGTGATTGACATGGCGTTGTTCTCTCGCTCTTAGGACACGTCGCCGGTGAAGAGCGCGATCGGTGCGCCTCCGGCATAGGAAACGGACAGGGTGATGACACCCGAGGGCGCATCGGTGAAGACGTAGGTGGCCTCGGCGGAGTTGCCCGCCGAGACGATGCTCGTGAAGGGGTCGGCCGGTCCAGCAGTGGTCGGCTGACCGAGAGTGCCGTCGGCGCCGACGAGACTTACGACGGTAGATCCGAGGTCGAGGTCGGACGCGGTGTCGTTGACGACCCGGAGCCCGACTATGACGGCGGGGCCGGCGATCTCGCCGGGAGTGTTCGCCGAGACAGTCTCCCTGCGGGTTTCGGTGATCTCAACGATGACGTCACTGGGAAGCTCGGCGGCCTCGTCGAGGCTGACCTCGACTGTGTCGCCCGGTTCGACGGCGTCGACGGTGTCGTCGATCGTTCCGCCGCCAGGAGCCTCGACCTCGTCGTCGCGTAGAGGAGCGGAACTGCCGCCCGGAGCGGCATCTTCGGTCTCGGGCGCATCTGCGACGCACCCCGCCACGCTCACCGTCACGAGCGCGACGAGGAGGGCCATCGAGGCTAGTCCCGCCCCGCGACGTGACCGGACGCCGCTGGTGTCGGGGCTCACGAGAGCACCGCCTGGCGAAGCAAGGTCGTCTGGGCGCGCCGTCGAGTCGGCAGGGGTATGTCGAGTAGCGACGAGAACCGGGTCGGGAAAACCGCTCGCGCGCCACTCATGATGGGGGTCATCACGATGAAATCTTCTCTTCGGGTGAGAAATCTCTCGGGTAAGAGATGCCGACTCGGTGGCTAGGTGGAGAAATTCGAGGCGACGGCGTCAGCGTAGCGCACGGAACGCCCGCCGTCGACAGTAATTTCGGACCATTTCGGGCAGCATGATAGCCCGGGGTACAGAGCGTTCGGCCGTGTGACGACTGTGTTCGCATAGGACGGCGATTCGGGGTACAGCCTACCGGGGTCATCCGGGAGGCGTCGCCAGGTGGCACACTCGTTGACGTGCCGCAGATGGATGAAACAGTCGCTGACCTCACGAGTTGCGCCATCGTGGTCGTGAATTATGGGTCCCACGTCCTCGTTGACGAAAACATCGCAGCGGTGAGTCTCGCGTCGCCCGAAGCGACGGTCGTCGTGGTCGACAACTTCACCGATGACGCCGAACGTGACGCCGTGCTGACGATGTGCGATCGCCGCGGGTGGATTCCGGTGCCACTCGACACGAACACGGGATTCGGCGACGGAGTCAACGCGGGCGTCGCCGAGGCTCTCGCCCGCGGACTCACGACGATCGTCGTGATCAACCCCGACGCGACGATCGCGCGCCCCGACCTCGAAAGGCTCGTGAGCGCCGTCGCATCCGATGACCTGCTCATGGTCGCACCCGTCATCCTGCGGTCGTCGGGGCAACACTGGTTCAGCGGCGCGACCGTGTCGCTTCGGGATGGAACGATGAGCAGTCGGCGCCGACAGCCCTTCGCCGCACCCGGCGCCCACCATGACTGGCTCACGGGGGCGTGCTTCGTCATGTCCGCGCGATTGTGGGCCGCAGTGGGCGGATTCGACAGCGACTATTTCCTCTACTGGGAAGACGTCGATCTCTCGGTGCGGGTCGTCGAGGCGGGCGGACACCTTCTCGTCGACGACCGCTCCGTGGCCGTGCACGACGCGGGCGGCACCCACACGGAGACTCTGCGGGGGAGAGCCAAGTCGGAGACGTACTACTACTACAACATCAGGAACAGGCTCGTGTTCGCCGCCAAGCACATAACCGACGATGCCCTCGCGGGCTGGCTAGCCTCGACCCTGCGGGTGTCGTACGAGATCCTGCTGCAGGGTGGTCGACGCCAGTTTCTGCGGCCCGTCGTGCCTCTGCGCGCATTGATACGGGGCATCCGTGACGGTCGACGGTTTGTGCGGGAGACGAGAGGAGCAGGCTGATTTGCCCTGACCTCCCTCTGCGGGAGAGCGGCGCGGGGTGACGCCGGTCGAGTCAGGTCGCCGGGGGTACGCAATCGGCGACAGCTGATCAGCGGCGTGCTGACAGTCGCTCTCGAAGCTTCTTCGCGACCATCGCTCGCACATAACGCGCACGATAGAGCCAGACGAAGCGCGTGACTTCGGCGCGATTCGCGAACATGCCTCTCCGCACCCAGAACCCGCTGAGCGACGCGAGGGCGGCGGAATCCATTCGCGCAAGGGCCGTGCGATGGATGGAGAGGAACCGAGCTGAGCGACGGTCGACGTCGTCGATGGCGGCGTCGACACGGCGACGATCGCGTCCCCGCGGCCACACCGTCACGTTGGCGATCCCGCGGTCGTCGTACACCTCATCCACGGGCCTCCCCGAGGATTCGAGCCACGCCGAATACAGGAAGAACTCCGTGAACGATTGCGAGACGAACACCTCGCCGAACGACCGACCCTCCCGAGCTGCGATCGCCTCAACGAGCTCAGTCGCGACGTTCGTGAGGATGACGAACGGTGTCGTCGTCGCCGTGAAGCGACGGATATAGGCGTTCGTCGGAAGGGCGACATAGCCGAGCACCCTCTCGAGAGATGTGCGGAGCGGGTGGGTCTCGTACGGGTGGAAGTTGCCGAGGGGGCGGCCACTCGCGGCGACGAAGGTCGAGAAGTCCGCGTGTGCCACGAGATGGTTCTTCGCGTCGAGGACGACGTAGGCGTCAGACGACACGAGGCGCGCTACCTCGAGTTTGAGGATCTGTTGTCTCATCCAGCCGATCGACGGGGGTACCGCGGCGATCTCCCGGTGTCCGACGAAACGCACGCGATCGGTGTGGGGGCCGTAGGCCCGGAGGATTCTGCGGCGCGTACGATCGGACATCGGCTTCCATGAGTTGTCGATGACCACGATCTCGCGAACGGTCTCTCTCGAGAGAAAGGCAGCCATCGATCGAGCCTGAAGCTCGAGGAGGGGGTACTCCGCCTCGAACACGACGGTCACGAGAGACAGGGTGCGAACCGGGTGCGGGGCCGCGTCGACGCCGCCGTTGCTGCCACCGTTTTCGACCACGGCTCGACACTAGCGCCCGCGATAGCGCGCGTGCGCGATGCGGCCGCCGCGGCACATTCGAGCGGCACTACCGATCAGCACCGCCAGTTGGGCTTGCCCGGAGCGCGGCACGTGAGGTGGATGGCCGTCTTCGACACCTCCCACACGTTCTTCTCGACAACGGATCTGGCGAGGGTCTCCGGCGTCATGAGGAGCGGGCAGGTGAAGCGCGATTCGCCTAACGTGTTGCCGGTGATCGTCAAGCCCTCGATCGCCGGCCAGTTTCCCTCCGCGATGTTGAGGGAGCACTGGCCCCCGGCGACCCAGTTGTCGGAGAATGTCAGATCGGCGACGACCCCCGTTCCCTGCGTGACCTGCAGCGCTGCATTGTATGCCCCGCTCATCGCGTTGCCGACGATGCGGATGTTGCGACCGTTCTGGATCTGGATGCTGTCGTCATGCGTCACCTTGTCGGGCTGACCGGGGTCGGGACCGTGGTAGTGGTCATGGAACCAGGAGCGTTTGACAACGACGTCGTCGCCGAAGATGTGCACCGCATCGACCACGCGATGGATGTCGACCCTGTCGACGGTGAAGCCGTATCCGTAGATACCGTTCACAACCCAGTTGGCGTCGGTCGGGGCGATCTCGGTGTTCTCGATGCGAAGCCCGGCGCTCGACCCGAGTCCGGCGTAGATGAGGGGTTGACCGCGCACGAGGCCGGCTCGACCGGTCACGAGGGAGTTGCGGATGGTGACCCCCGGCGCCGTGACGCGGATGGCACCCCGCACGAGTACGGAGTCGACGATCTGACCCGCGGTGGAGATCACGAGGTCACCTTTGTGCTCGGTGAAGACAGTGCCCGCGGCGGGCCCCGTGTTTCCAGGTCCGGGACGCTCGCCCGCGGGCGGGCCCGGAGCGGGGAGGGTCGGCGACGGCGCGGGGCCAGACGGTGGCGGGGTACACGGCTGCACATCGGTTCCGGGGACGAACGGAGCCCCGGTCGCGGTCGTGTAGCAATCGGCGCCTCCGAGCCCGACGGCTGCCGTCGAAGTCACCGACGTCGCATCCGCCTGCATAGCCTCGACGGGCGAGGGGGCGAGGGCGCCCGACACTCCGACAACGAGCCCCGCGAGCAGGATCGCGCCGACCACTCCCCGAACACGTATCGATCTCAACATCGTTCCCCCCGGAACTGCGGCCACCCCGTACTCGGCACCATACGCGGTCGCCAGTGGGGTACACATGACCCCGTTCGGGGGCACCGTGGAGCAACAGGTTCTGCTGTCGCCGTGGGGTCGAGCCTCGACGGTCTCCAGGTGCGACACAATTGAGCGAGTCATCGTGACTTCGCGAAAGGGGGACGACATCGACAGACGCACGTTCCTTATCGGCGGATCCACGGTGGCGGGCCTCTTCGCGCTCACCGCGTGCACGACGCCGGGTCCCGACGACACGCCGACGCCTCCGCCCGCACCGGAGCCGAGCGGCGGGGTCGGCCCCGACGACCTCGAGCTGCTCGTGCCGCAGCCGACGGCGATGCGCCGGTCGAACTGGGGTTCAGACCCGTATGCGCTCGGCGCCGCGAGCTACCTCGCCGTCGGCGCGACGCAGCGCCATCGCGAGCTTCTCGCCCAGCCCGTCGACGACCTCGTGTTCTTCGCCGGTGAAGCGACGTCGGGCGGGCGGCCGGGCACCGTCGCGGGGGCGCGCGCGAGCGGTTCCCGCGCGGCATCCGAGGTCGCCATCGCCGCGACGTCCGGCGAAAGGATCGCGATCATCGGTGCCGGGATCGCGGGCGCCCAGTGCGCACGCGATCTCACCGACGCGGGGTTCGACGTGACCATCTTGGAGGCCCGCGAGCGCGTGGGCGGGCGCATCGACTCGCGAGTGGACGACGATTGGCCGCTCCCCGTCGAACTCGGGGCCGGCACCCTCGACTCGGTGACGTCGGCGGAACTCATCGACGCCCTCGAACTCGCGGATGTCGCGACCCTCGCGATCGACGGAGCGGTCGACGTGCGCTCCCCCGACGGCGTGGCCGTCGAACCGTCGGAGGTGGGCTCGTCGACGATCTCGGAGGCGGTGACCCTCGCGCGCCGCAGCCTCGCGGGCACGGTCGGCGACGTCTCTCTCGAGACGGCCCTCAACGACCTCGGGTCGACTCCGACCAGCGATGACGAGTCGTCGCCCACCGACGCCGAGTGGGTCGACTCCGCGGTGCGGTCGAGCGTCGGCGTCGAATACGGTGCGGATGCGAGCGACTTCTCCGCTCTCTCCGGATTCGACGACGGGCGGCGCGAGTCCGACCGTCTCGTGGTCGGGAGCCTGCAGGGCTACGTCGAGTCCCTCGTCGAGGACGTCGACGTCTGGACGGCGAGCGTCGTCCTCGCGATCGTGTACGGCGATGAGGGCGTGAGCATCCGCTTGGGGACCGGCGAATCGCTCCAGGTCGACCGCGTCGTGGTCACCGTGCCGCTCGGCGTGCTCAAGAGCGGCGACCTCACATTCGACCCTCCCCTGCCGACGAGCCACACCGTCGCGACCGTCATGCTCGGGATGGGCACGATCGACACGGTGTGGTTGCGTTTCGACGAACCGTTCTGGTCGTCGACCGCGTCGCGGTGGAGTGTCGTCGGGGGCGACCTCGACATCGTCGAGTGGATCAACCTCGAGCCGTCGACGGGATCAGCGGTGCTCGTGGGGGTGGTCGGCGGTGAGCGTGCGCTCGCCCTCGCCGAGCTCTCCGACGACGAGATCGTCGTGCGGGCTCGAGCGAGTCTCGAGCCGTTCCTCTCCTCCTGAGGTCGGTGTGATCGACGCGACATCCTCGGCAGACCAGATCGCGGCGTGGGGCCCGTCGTCTCCGCCCTCCCACGACGGGCGAGGGAGCCGCCGACTCGCGGCCGTGAGCGCGACCGTCATGACGAGGATGAACGACAGCACGATGACGCTGTAGATCGTGAACTCGACGGGACCGCTGACCTGGTACGGGTCGAGGAAGAAGTAGGGGTACCACCCGACGGCAGCCCCCCGGATCATCGTGAATCCGCCCCACAGGAGCGGGAACACGAGGGCGACGCGGAGGATGCGCCACGAGACGCGGCCACGCCCGGGGAAGAACAGCCAGTCGAGCAGGGCGTAGGCCGGCATCCAATAGTGGAGCACCTGACTCGACGGCGGAACCTGGATCGAGAGCCCGCGACCCGTGGCCTCGAGGACGATGATCGTGTAGACGATTCCCGAAACCACCTGATAGGTCGTCGCGAGCAACCGCCACGCCACGAGCCAGCGGGGGTCGGTCGGGCGACGGAGGGAGATCACGCCACCGGCGGTCCACACGAACACCCCGATGAACGCGCTCTGCATCGTGAAGTAACTGAAGAAGTTGGCGAACGCCGAACCTCCCGACCCGAGGCTGTAGTCGAGGTGCAGGACGAGAGCGAGAACGCCCGCGACAGCGGCGCACAGCCGAGCGACGGCCGCCGCTCTGCGCCTGCCTCCTGCGCGCATCACACTCCTCCGCCCGGTCGAGAACTCCCGCCGACGACGAGGCGGGCACGGTGCTGTCGGCTCGGCCCCAGGCGACCGGATGATTCTACAGGCCGACTCGAGGCGTCGACCGCGACTTGTTCACCTGCGCGACACCGAGAGGTCGCCCGGGGTTCGTACTGTGGGGCTCCCCCACCACCCCCGTCGCAAGACCGAGTCATGAGGACGATGATGCTCCGCACCACCACACCTGTTTCCGCCCGATCTGCGGGAGTCTCCGCGGTCGCGGCCCTCGCGATCGTTCTCGCCCCGACCGCGGCGATGACCGCGTCGGCCGAGATCGCCCCCAACCCCGTCGAGGTCACCGCCGCCGGTGCGGCGTTCTCGCTCGACCCCGTCGGCTCGTATGACACGGGCGTCTTCGACGAGAGCGCCGCCGAGATCGTCGAGTACTTCGCTGCCGCCGAGCGCTTGTTCGTCGTCAACGCCTCAGCGGGCCTCGTCGAGGTGCTGAGCATCGCCGACCCGGCCGCCCCCGAGAAGCTCTTCGACCTCGAGACCGCGGGGGTCGTCGCCTCCGACGGCGTCGCGATCCCGGCGGGCGCGACCGTCAACTCGGTCGACGTGCGACCCGACGGACTCGGCGTCATCGCCGTCGAGGCGCCGCTCAAGACCGACCCGGGGTGGGTCGTCTTCTTCGACGCCGCAGCCGACGGTGAGGCCCTCGGCGCCGTCGGTGTCGGCTCCCTCCCCGACATGGTCACCTTCACCCCCGACGGCACGCGCATCGTCGTCGCCAACGAGGGTGAGCCCGCCGACGACTACTCGGTCGACCCCGAAGGCTCGGTGAGCGTCATCACGGCACCGGCGACGGTCGAGTCCGCGACCGACACGGATGTCGCGACGGCAGGGTTCGCCGCGTTCGAGGAGGGTGGCGCCCTCACACTCCCCGCGGGCATCCGCATCTTCGGCGGCCGCGAGGATGCCGGCACGGGCACCCCCGAGTTCCCGGTGTCGGAGAACCTCGAGCCCGAGTACGCCGCCATCTCCCCCGACTCGTCGACCGCGTGGGTGTCGCTGCAGGAGGCCAACGGCATCGCCGTCGTCGACCTCGCGAGCGCGACAGTCACGTCGATCCTCGACCTCGGAACAGTCGACCGCATGGACATCCCGTTCGACCCCTCCGATCGTGATGGCGTCGACGGCGAGGGAGCCATCGCGATCGCGAACTGGCCCGTCCTCGGCTACTACATGCCCGACACGATCGTGTCGTACGAGGCCGCCGGATCGACCTACATCGTGACCGCGAACGAGGGAGACTCGCGCGACTGGAGCGGCTACAGCGAGGTCGCGCGCGTCAAGGACCTCGGCTCGGACGGTCTCGCACCCGTGTGTGCCGACGCTTTCGACGACGTGCTCGGGGTCAACGGTCTGCCGGCCGACATCGACGGCTTCCTCGCCGACGACGCCCTCGGTCGCTTGAACATCACGACGGCGAACGGACTCGACCCCGACGCCGAGTGCTACAGCGATCTGTACACCTACGGCGCACGCTCGTTCAGCATCCGCGACACCTCGGGCGCTCTCGTCTGGGATTCGGCCGACGCGTTCGAGCAGCTCGTCGCCGAGGCCTCGCCGCTGTTCTTCAACTCGAACCACAGCGAGTCGAACCTCGACGGGCGCAGCGACGACAAGGGCCCCGAGCCCGAAGCGGTCGCCGTGGGCGAGATCGACGGCCGCTCCTACGCCTTCGTCGGTTTCGAGAGGGTCGGTGGGATCGCGGCCTTCGACATCACCGTGCCGACGGACGCCCGCTTCGTGACCTACCTCAACAACCGGGACTTCTCGGTCTCGGCCGAAGACGACGGTCTCGCGGGAGCGGGCGACCTCGGCACCGAGGGTATCCGGTTCATCACGGCCGACGAGTCGTCGACGGGCGAGCCGATGCTCGCCGTCGCGAACGAGGTCTCCGGCTCGACGACGATGTACGCCCTCGAGCTCGCCGCCGACGTGCCCGCCCCGGGCGACGGAACCGATGACGGCACGGATGACGGCAGCGGCGACGGCGTCGGATCGGGCGGAGACAGCGCCGCAGACCCGACGGATGATGCGTCTGCGCCGACCCTCGCCAACACGGGGTCCGACGCGAGCCGGGCCGCGATCACCGCGGCGACGCTGCTCACGCTCCTCGGCGGCGCACTCGTGCTCGGCCGCGCGGCGCTCGCGCGCCGACGCACACCGTCGGCTAGCTGACGATTCCGGCGGGTGCGCGCAGGGCGGTGAACGCTCTGCTCGCACCCGTCGTGTTCGTGAGCGAGTGCGCGAGCGAGTCGAGCCGAGATCGGGCGCCAGCAGGCAGACGCACGAGCCGCGACACCGCATCGCGCACGTCGGACGGCGTGACCGTGTTCGGGTCGGAGGACTCGGCGAACCCCGCGTGCTCGAGACTCGCGGCCCCGGCGAACTGGTCGGTGGAGAACGGCAGGACGAGCAGCGGAACACCTGACGTCATGGCCTCGGTCACGCTGTTGTTGCCACCGTGCGACACCGCGGCGACCGCGTGCGAGAGCAACACCACTTGCGGGAGGAACTCGCGCACGAGCCATCCGTCGGGGATCTCGCCGAGTTCGGACGGGTCGGTCGATCCGGAGGCGAGAGCCACGCGCACGGGCCGGCCGCTCGCATCCGTCACCTCTCGGAGACCCGCGACGACGCGAGCGAGCACGTCGCCGCGCACCGAGAGGAAGCTGCCGAAGCTCACGTAGACGAGGGGCGCGTCATCGGCGGCGAGCCACTCCTGCACCTCGTGATCGACGGGTTCCGCCCGCACCGCGGAGCCGAGGAACGCGTGCGCCGGTAGGGCTCGCGCTCGCGCGGTGTCGTGAAGCTCCTCGGGGTAGTTGAGCAGCAGCACGTCGCCCGTCTCGGCGAACGCGTCCCGACTCGGCGTCGCGTCGGGGTCGAGCTCGAGCAGCGCGGTGTTCCACTCGCTCGTGAAGTCGTCTCGAACCCGCTCGCACAGCGCCCGCAGCTCGTCGAGTTCGCGCACGGACGGGGCGAACGCGGCAGGCCACGCGGGCGGATAACCGTAGACCTCACCCGCGACGGGGAGGGTCGCGGGGTGGCCCAACACGACGTCGGCGTGCGCGATCCCGGCGCTCACGAGCGCGAGCCTCGCGCTGAAAGCCAAGTGGTCGACGATGATCTCGGTCGGAGCCACCTCGTCGACGACCCGCAGCACATTCCGCGCGATCTCGAGCGGGTTCCAGAGCAAGTCGTTGCGGCGAGCCTGCGCCTGGAACGCGAGAGTCTCGACCATTCCGACACGAGTGGCGTCGAAGAAGCCGCGCAGGGCGTCGTCTTCGCCGCGCGGCTGCTCCTCGGCACGGATGACGCCGGGATTCGACCCGCGCCCCAGTCGCAGGTCCACGCGCTCGAAGCCGAACTCTTCGACGATCGACGCCGTCGCCGGTCCGGACGCGACGACGACGCGTTCCCCCGCGTCGCGCCACGGCGCCCCGAGGGTCGCGAGCGGGTAGAGGTGCGACGCGTAGTCGGGGCTGATGATGAGCAGGGTCACGAGCGGCTCAGCTCCCATTCCCGGAGGTCGGCGGCCGCGGAGGCGACGTCGCGATAGGTCGCGGCGAGGCTCGACGCCATGGCACCGATCGCGAACGTCCCGGCGACCATGGCACTCGCGCGCTCCGCGTTGTCGAAGCCCGCGGGCCCCTGCGCGATGGCGAGGGCGTCGACGATGCCGTTCGCGAGCGCCTCGCGGGAGGTCGTCTCGACGAGCAGTCCCGTGACGCCGGCCTCGACGTACGTCGCGGGCCCTCCGCCGTCGGGCGCGACGACCGTGAGCCCCGTCGCCATGGCTTCGAGGATCGCGATGCCGAACTCCTCCTTGACGCTCGCGCACACGTAGATTCCGGATGACGCCGCCCGCCCCGGTCGCCCGTACCGCGTCGCGGCGAGCCAGCGCCCGACCGTGTCGTTCGACCGGTGTCCCGCGAGGAGGAGGCCGGCCTCGGCGGCGTCTCCGGGCGGGATGATCGCGTGGATCCTGTCGAGCTGCTCGCGTTCGTCGGACGAGGGCTGCTCGAGATCACCCCCGACGATGAGCAGATTGACCGAGCGGCGCACGCGAGGGTCGCTCGCCCACGCCTCGACGAGGGCGGCCGTTCCCTTGACCCGGTGCACGCGACCGACGCTCACGGCGAGAGGGAGCGCCCGACGGGATTCGGGCAGCGACTCGAGCACGCTGTCGAGTTCGGCGAACGCCGCGCACGACGCGGGCTCGAGCCCCCCGGGGTCGACCATCGCACTGAGAGCGTCGACTCGGGACTGCTCGATGACACTCAGGTCGATCCCCTCGGCGACGACCGTGTGCCGTTCGGGGTGTGCGGTGACGTCGATCCCCACGAGATCGAGCATCTCCCGTTCGAGGTCGGGGCGGGGGAAGAGCACGGTGTGGGCGGCATCCGCGGCGAGTCTCTGCACGAGGCGCACGCGGAACCAGTAGTGCTCGTCCCGGTCGACATCGCCGAGGTTCCCGCGCGTGAGCTCTCCCGCGGTGTCGCGAGAACGGATGGCGGCGTGCGGGTCGGGAGCGACGGTGAAGACGACGGGGATGCCGAGGTCCCGGGCGACCGAACTCGCCGCGAGGGTGCCGACATCCGCCATGCGCAGATGGATGGCGTCGACCCGTCCGGCGGCGCGGAGAACCCGACGGATGCCGCGCTCCGTCTCGATGCGGCGCGACCACGCGTCGCTCATGGACACGCTCGGTCCGAAGAACGGCACACCCGCGAGCACGTGACCCCGCGCTCCCCTGCGGAGGGTCGCGAGCTGGTCGAGCGCGCCGTCGTGGGTCGTGCGCGAGAGCGTGACCACGCGTGTGACGCGCGACGCGGTGTCGTCGACGTGCGAGCTCGCACGGCCGGGAGCGACGAGCGCGTCGCCGAGCCGCACGAGGAGCGTCGCGATGCCCCCGTTGTCTCCGGCGCCGACGCGCGTGAGATCGCCGTCGATGTCGGCGTGGACGAACAACTGGGCGACCGTGAGACCGTCGGTGTCGGTGTCGGTGTCGCGCGGCTCGGCGGGCTCGGCCGTGAGATCGAGGAGAGCGAGCCGGGCGACGCTCGAGAGCTCGTCGTCGCCGCGCGCGAGATCGGCGATCTCCCGCAGGGTGCGATCGGTCGCGGGCCGATCGCCGAGCGCGGAGATCGCCGCGGCACGAGCCGCGTCGGGCTCGTCGGCGTCGATCGCGACCCTCAGGAGCGCCCGGTCGGCGATCCGCCCGGGAAGCACGCCGATCGTCTCGATCAGTCGAGCGCGCTCGCCGGGATCCCGCACGCCGAGAAGGGCGGTGTCGATTGCGAGGGCGAGGGGGGCGGGCATCGACGCTCCCCACAGTTCGAGGGTGCGTTGCGCGAGCATCCCCTCGAAGCCTCCGCGCGTGACGAGGGAGACAAGCGTCGTGACGGCGTCGAGGCGCGGCAACCGCGACCCGAGGGCCCACACGGTGTGCTCTCGCACGAACGCGGCGTCGTGGTCGAGCAGCCGCACGAGGTGCTCGTCGGCTGTCTCGTCGAATACCCGCCCGAGCGCGTGGATCGCGGCGATGGCGGTGAGCTGGTCGGAGTCGTCGACGGCCGCGTCGGCGAGGAGCCTCACGGCGCGAGCGCCGCCGTCTCGGCTCGCGGCGACGGTGAGGTCGTCGGCGAGTCGGATTCCGTCGAGGATCGAGGCTGCACCTCGGAGTTCGTCGAGCGAAGTGTGCGTGCCCACGGTGTGCCTTTTCTCGCGGTTCGTTCCGCGGGGGTTGCGACAGGAGAATGGACTGCGACGGTCGGTGGCCGGCCGAACGCAGCCTCACGAAGTCTGGCGTGCAGAGGAGGGAGTTTGCTGTGACTGAGCCGAACGACACCGGCCCCCACGACACCGACGCGGACGTCGTCGTGGGCGACGACGGCCTCGCACGACCGCCGTGGGCCGCGAACGACGCCCTCTTGCGCTCGTATTACGACACCGAGTGGGGCATGCCCGTGACCGACGAGCGCGGCGTCTTCGAACGCGTGAGCCTCGAGGCGTTCCAGTCCGGTCTCTCGTGGGCGACCATCCTGCGCAAGCGGCCCGCCTTCCGCGACGCGTTCGCCGACTTCGACCCCGACATCGTCGCGCGATTCGACGAGCGAGACGTCGAGAGGCTCATGTCCGACGCGGGCATCGTGCGCAACGCGCGCAAGATCGACGCGACCATCGGCAACGCCCGCGCGACGGTCGCACTCCGAGCCGACGGTGGGCTCGCCGACTTCGTGTGGTCGTTCCGGCCCAGCGAGACCCCTGCACCCCGGTCGCTCCGCGAGGTGCCGACGTCGTCGCCGGAATCCTTCGCCCTCGCGAGAGCCTTGCGAGCACGAGGGTTCTCGTTCGTCGGTCCGACGACGATGTTCGCCCTCATGGAAGCGATCGGCGTCGTCGACACCCATCTCGTCGGCAGCCACCGTCGCGGTGCCTCCGGGGTGTGGGCGGGCTGAGCCGCACCCTCACCCCGGAGCGGTGACTAGTTGCTCGGTGCCTGCGTCGTCGGAGCCTGCTTCGTGGCACCCGGGGTCGCGAGGGCGTCGCCCACGGCGGTTCCCGTGGCCCTGCCCGTGACGATCTCGGCGATGTCGATGCCGACGAGGTCCTTGATGATCTGCGTCGAGGTCGCGAGCTGGCCCGCGACACTCTCGCCGACGCGGTCCGCTCCGCTGCCGTCCGACGAGATGACGGTCATGTTCGCGATCGCGGCGAGGGGCTCGGACGCCGCGCGCACGATCGCGGGCAGCTGGCCGATGATCTGCTGGCGCAAGAGGTCGTCGGCGCGCTCGGCGAGGGCGTCCGCTTGCGCGCGGGTCGCCTCGGCCTCGGCGGCACCCTTGACGCGGATCGAGTTCGCCTCGGCTTCACCCTCGGCACGGAGAGCTTCGGCTGCCGCGATGCGTCGAGCGCGATCGGAGTTGGCCGACGCCACGTTCGCGGCGGCGCTCGCCTCGGCGTTCTTCTCGACGGCGTAGGCCTCGGCGTCGGCGACGGCGCGGATCTCGGCGTCGAGCTCTTGCTTGCGGAGTCCGACGCGCTTGCCCGCGGTGACCTCCTGCTGCGCGATGACTTCTTGCTGCGAGATCGCCTCGGCGAGCGGACGCGAGGCCGAGGCCTCGGCCCGGGCACGGTCGGTCTCCTTCTGGATCTCGGCGTTGCGCAGGTCGAGCTTGCGCTGCTGCTCGGCCACGGCCTGGTCGGCCGCGATGCGTGCCTCCTCGGATGCCTGGCGCGACACCGACTCGGCGACCTCGGCGACTTGCTTCACTCGCGCGGCCTCCCCACGACCGAGGTCGCGGATGTAGCCGTTGTCGTCGTCGATCTCCTTGATCTGGAGCGTGTCGATCTGCAGTCCCTGCACGTCGAGCGACTCCCGCACGGCCTCGAGCACTTGCCCCTGGAGAGCCGACCGGTTCGTGATGATCTCGGTCACCGTGAGCTGTCCGACGATCGACCGCACCGAACCGCTCAAGACCTCTTCGGTGGATGTCTCGATCTGATCCTGCTGGTTGAGGAATCGCTGGGCGGCGGCACGCACCATCGACTCCGAGCCCCCGACCTTGACGACCGCGACGGCATTGACCTTGATGGTGATGGCGTCTCGCGTCTGCGCGGTGGCCTGCACGTTGAGCTGACGGCTGCGGAGGCTGAGCTTGAAGTGCGCTTCGACGATCGGCTTGACGAAGACGCGCGAACCGAAGACGACCCGCTGACCGGCGTTCTCCGTCTCGGCCTCGGTGTCCCCGGGGCGGGCGGTGCGCTGGCGCGAGGTGACGATGATCGCCTCGTCGGGCTTCGCGACCTTGATGCTCCGCACGAGCACGAAGAGGATGATGAGCGCGACGACGACGATGACGCCGATGACGAGCCCGGTGGAGAGGAAATCGAGGGGCATGGTGGCCTTTCGAGGCGGCAACGCTGAGAAGTTCTCGGTGCGGCCACCCTATCGGGAGCGCGTGAACTCGCGTCAGCCGCGGTAGGACCGCGCGAGCCTCTCGAGCCCCTCGTCGATCGTGACCGACGGCGCCCACTGGAGGTCGGCGCGCGTGCGCCGCTGATCGAACCAGTGCGATGTCGAGAGCTGCTCCGCGAGAAAGCGTGTCATCGGTGGCTCGTCGGTTCCCGGATGCAGCGCCCAGACCCTCTCGACGAGCGATCCGGCAGCGAGCGCCACGCGCGCGGGCACCGACCAGGTCGGCGCCGCCACTCCCGCGGCACGGCAGATTCCGCCGAGCATCTCGGCGACCGGCCTCGGCTCACCGTTCGTGAGCACGTAGGAACGGCCGTGCACGTGCTCGGCGCGATCGAGCGCCGCGACGATGCCGGTCGCGGCGTTGTCGATGTAAATCGTGTCGATGAGAGCCGCGCCGCTTCCGATCACGGGGAGCCTGCCCGAGCCCGCCCGGTCGACGATGCGCTCGACGAGCTGAGTGTCTCCCGGCCCCCACACGAGATGGGGGCGCACGGCGACGACGGCGAAACCCTCGGCATCCGCACCGAGCGCGACGAGCTCAGCGCGAGCCTTGGTGCGCGCGTAGTCCCCGCGGGCGTGGGCGGGGTCGGCGGGGAGGGCATCGTCACCCATGATCGACGTGCCCGTGTGCGCGACGGACGGCGACGACACGAACACGAACCGCGTCACTCCCGCGGAGGATGCCGCGACCACGAGATCGGTCGTGCCCTTGACGTTGACCCTGTCGAACTCGTCGGCGTGGCCCGAGAGTGACACTTTGGCGGCGAGGTGCACGACGGCATCGACAGAGCGCACGGCCCGCGCGATGGCACCGCGGTCGGTGAGCGACCCGAGCTCGTCGGTCGCCCCCTCGACACCCGAGGGTCGACGCTGGAAGGTACGCACCTCGTGGCCGTTGTCGACGAGCTCGCGCGCGACGGCCGAGCCGAGGAGACCGCTCGCCCCCGTGACGAGAACCCTCACGGTCGCGTCATCCGCTCGCCGGAGAGCACCGAGGTCGCCCACGTCGACAGTCGGGCGCGATCGATCTTGGAGTTGTGGCGGATGTCGGTGGGCAGCGCCGGAACGACGATGACCGCCGCGAGGGCCGACCCGACGGCGTCGCGCACGCGCGAGGCGAGGGCGGGGTGGGCCATCCCGACCGCGCGCGCGGGAGGAACGGTCTCGACTATCGCGACGAGGTGTTGGGTGCCGCGCGGTCCCACCCCGACGATCGCCGCGCGGGCGACACCGTCGACGCTCTCGGTGCGCAATTCGGGCTCGACGGGCGTCACGACTCCGGTCGCCGTGACGATGACGTGGGGAAGGCGGCCCTCGACCCACAGCCTGCCCTCGGAGTCGACGTGGCCGACATCACCGGTGCGGTGCCAGCGCTCGCCGGGCACGGTCCCTCGACGGGCCGCGCGATCGGTGAAGAACAAGCGGTCGTAGTGGTCTTCGATGTGCGGTGCCGACACGACGATCTCGCCCGTGACGTCGACGATGTCGAGGGGCTCGTCGGCCGCGGATCCGTCGTTCGCGAGGGGGGCGATGCGCACGGTCGTCGTCGCCGTGGGCCGTCCGACGCACACGCCGCCCGCACCGCGACCTCGGGAGCGCGCGGCGTCGCGGATGCCGTCGAGGGTGATGTCGGCGAGCAGCAGCCCCTCGGTCATGCCGTAGGGCGTGTGAGGTGTCGCCGCGGGCATGAGTGCCGCGGCGGCGGAGAGCAGCGACTCCGACACGGGCGCTCCCGCCGAGAGGAACGTCTCGACGCCGCCGAGGGCCGCGCGATCGGCGTCGTCGAGCGCGGGTGCCGTCGCGACGACGTTCGCGATCGCGGCGGGCGAGAGGAATACGACCGTGCCGTCGACGGCCGCCGTCGCCGCCGCGACCGCCTTCGCGGTGAGCGTGCGCGGCGCGGTCACGTCCATGTCGGGCGTCGCCGACCGCGCACCGAGAGCGGGGCCGAGGAGGGCGAACGGCGCGAAGCCCGCCACGAGCCCGGTGCCGGGCCCCACACCGTATTGCGCGGCGAGGGCGGAACGGATGCCCGAGAGCTGAGCGTGCGTGTAGACCACGCCCTTCGCGGGGCCCGTCGACCCCGACGTGAAGAGGATCGCGGCGACCGCTTCCGACGCGGGCACAGCGGGCAGCGGTGTCTCACGCCCGAGCGCCACGAGGTCGGCGAGAGAGTGCGTGACGCCGAGCATCCGTGCTGTCGCGGGGTCGAGGGTCGAGACGGAGATGCGGCGCCCGGGCCACCCGAGCGCTCGCGCCGCCGCGAGCCCCTTGGTCGCACCGATGACGTGCTGGCAGCGTGCGCCCCGCACCGCGCGAGTGAGGCCGGCGAGCCCGAGCCCCGCATCGGCGACGACGACGATCGCCCCGATGCGCACGCACGCGTAGAGCACGGCGGTGAGGTCGGCTCCGGGGGGCACGAGGAGGGAGACACGGTCGCCGGGTCGCACCCCGGAGGCGACGAGCCCCGCGGCGATCTCGCGCACGCGGCGTGAGAGCAGGCGCCAGCTGACGGTGCGCTGCGGGCGCGACCGCGGCGGTGCCATCTCGACGAGGGCCGTGTCGCCGCTCTCGGCGAACGCCTCGAGGTAGTGCCACAGGGGCTGATAGTGCGGCGCGGTCGGGCCCTCGGAGGATGCCGCGCCCGTCACGGCGGTCGCGCGCGGGACTCCCGGTCGCTCGGCGGGCGTCTCGCTCGCGTCGAGGTGCGGTGCCCGGTCGTCGAGCCAGGAGAGCGCGAGGGTCGCGATATCGACGTCTTCGGCGATGAGGTGACCCGCCCCCTCGACGCGGTGCACGTCGGCCCGGCGCAATCGTCGGCTGAGGTCGTCGAGATACCGGTCGCTGAAGATCGGGTCGCGAGGGCCCCAGAGCAGCAGCGACGGCACGTCGAGCGCGCGGATGCCGACGGCGATGCGGTCGAGCTCGGGGCGCGACTCGTGGCGGTCGTCTGCGGGGATGTCGGCGACGAAACCGCCGATGCCGCCCCGACGGGCGGCTGCCGCGTATGGCGCGCGGTAGCCCGCCTTGACCTCGGCACCGAGTGCCGGGTGAGCGAGGGCGAGGGTCGTCTCGAGGAAGGCGGGGGTCGCTACGGTCGATGCCCCGAGGATCGGCCCGGCGAGAGCGAGCCGGAGCGGAGCGGGAATGGGGTCACCCTCGGGCTGGTGCACCGCGGTGTTGAGGAGCATGATCCCGCGCGTCTCGTCGGGATGGTCGACCGCCCAGCCGAGCGACACGACACCACCCCAGTCGTGCCCGAGCGTGACCACGGGCCCCGAGAGGCCGAGCTCGTCGGTGAGATCACCGAGGTCGCGAACACGCTGGGCGAGCGCGCGGTGCTCCCCCGTGCGTTCGGAGAACCCCATGTCGAGCTGGTCGACGGCGACGACGCGCCACGCGGCGCTCGCGGCGGGCTGCGCTGACTCCGCGTGTGCCGCCGCATCCGACACGACATCCGGCGCGGCATCCGGTGCTGAGGCCGCATCCGTCGCGGCGGCGACGAGTGAACGCCACAGGTACGACCAGGTCGGGTTGCCGTGCACGCACAGGATGGTGCCGACCGGCTCGATCCCCCGCTCGGCGAGCACCGGCCCGTTGTCGAGGACATGCCACTCGTGACCCGCGGCCACGACGAGACGGGAGAACTCGGGTCGCATCCCCTCGAGGCCCGCGGGCGGGAGGCTCGCCGAGGCGCGTCGCGTCGCAGCGAACGGCAGTCGCCGTGTCACCAGGCGAGTTCCATCATGGCCGTGTTGAGTCCCGAGCCGACGCCCATGAGCAGAACGCGGTCGCCCTTATCGAGTCGAGCCGACTCCTCGACGAGAGTGATCGGAATCGAGGCGGGGCCGACGTTGCCGAACTTGGGATAGGTGAGCGGCACTCGAGAGCGGTCCATGCCCGTCGCCTTGACGATCGAGTCGGTGTGCACGTCGGAGACCTGATGGATGATGTAGCGATCCATACTCGTCCAGTTCCAATCGCGCTGAGCCTCTTTCCACGCCGAGACGACGAGGTCGAGACCGCCCTTGAGCAGTTCTTTCGCGTTCGTGAACATCCCGTCGACGCTTCCGACGCAGAGGTCGTTGAACTGCGTCGCGGCGCGAGTCACCCCGCCGAGGAGACGATGCCCCTCGGGGTGGGCGTCGGCGGGGCCGAGCACGGCAGCCGCAGCTCCCGAACCGAGGGTCAGGCTCGCGAACTCGCTCATGAAGTCGGAGCGACCGAGGTCGGAGTTGGTGAGCCGCTCGATCGTGTTGTGCTGGATCTCGTCGGCGTCCTCCCCGTCGATCACGACGGCGTACTTGATCTGGCCGGAGTCGATGAGTCCGGCGGCGAGGCTCATGCCGTTGACGAAACCGAGACACGCGTTCGCGATGTCGAAGTTGATCGCGGACGACGGCAGACCGAGGCCGTGGTGGATGCGCACGGCGACCGACGGCTCGAGGTGTTTGCGCGTGACCGACGTGTTGATGAGCAACCCCACCTGGCCGGGCTCGATGCCGGCCTCGGCGAGGGCACGCTTGCCCGCGGAGATGGCCTCATCGTCGAACCGCTGCCCCTCGTTCCAATTGCGACGCTCATAGACCCCCGCGACACGCTGCAACAGACCGCGCGGCAAGCGGAGGCGTTTGAGAACGGGCGCGAGGCGCGCGTCGATGTCCTCCGAGGTCGTGATGCGGGGCGCGATCGTGCTCGATACCGACAGCAGCGCGACGTTTCGATGCGTCGTCGTTGCGTTTCCGTTCAACGGGTCTCCCTATCGGGTTGGCTGGTGATCGAGGGTCTGGCGATCGCGGTGAAGACTGATCTGCTGGTGCGCTCCGGCGGGGATGGGCGAGGCGAACCGCGCCCCAGCTTACGTTCTCGGAGCCCTCCGCCTCGCCCCCCGAAGAGTCGAGAAGCATGCGAACGCATGCCGGTCGACGCATACGGAGTCACTCGGCGAGCGCCGGGTAATCCGTGTATCCCGCGGCTCCCGGGGTGTAGAGGGTGCTCGCGTCGAGCTCGTTGAGGGGTAGACCCTCGCGCCAGCGGCGGACGAGGTCGGGGTTGGCGATCGCGGGGCGGCCCACGACGACGGCGTCTGCCACACCGTCGGCGACGAGGGCCACGGCCTCGTCGCGCGTGGTCACGACGCCGAACCCGCTGTTGAGGAGCACGGGGCCTCCGAACACGTCGCGCAACGACTGCACGAGGTCTCCCGCGGGCGCGTCGTGCAGGATGCTCAGGTAGGCGAGACCGAGCGGGGCGATGCGGGCGAGCAGCGAACCGTAGGTCGCCGAGACATCCGCCGGATCGGTCTCGAGGACGTCCTGGATGTTGTGCGACGGCGAGATCCGCAGGCCGACCCGTGCGGCGCCGATCTCGGCCGAGACAGCCTCGACGACCTCGGCGACGAAGCGCGCGCGATTCTCAGGAGATCCCCCGTAACGGTCCTCTCGCACGTTCGAGCTCGGCGCGAGGAACTCGTGCAGGAGGTAGCCGTTGGCCCCGTGCACCTCGACACCGTCGAATCCGGCATCCACCGCGAGGCGCGCCGCGGAGACGAAGTCGCGCACGACGCGCTCGAGAGCCTCGGCATCGAGCGCGACGGGAACCGGGTAGGGGAGCTTGCCCTCGGGAGTGTAGGTCTCGCCGTCGATCGCGATCGCGCTCGGCGCCTCGACATCGAGTCCCCCGTTGGTCGCACCGTGGGTGACCCGGCCCGCATGCATGAGCTGAGCGACGATTCGTCCTCCCTCGGAGTGCACGGCCTCGGTGACGCGCGCCCAGCCTGCGGCCTGATCGGCCGTGACGAGACCGGGTTGACCGGAGTACCCGCGGCCCGCGGGGCTCGGGAACGTACCCTCCGTGACGATGAGGCCGAGCGTCGCGCGCTGCGCGTAGTGCTCGACGACGAGGTCGCCGGGGACTCCGGCACTGTCGGAGCGCATGCGCGTGAGCGGCGCCATGACGAGGCGGTTCTGCAGCGAGAGGTCGCCGAGAGTGGCGGGGGCGAAGAGGTCGGTCATGGGGGGAGTTCCTTTGCAGTGGTGGCGTCGTTCGCGACGCGGCCGCACGCGCTGATGGGGCGCACGGCTCCCAGGGCTCAACCAGCCTCACCGAGGGGTATTCCCTCCTCGGAGGATTCGCAGCGACCCCGCGGCCCCCTCCCGCGCCTATCGTGGTCTCACGCCGCGGCGGGTCGCGTCACGGCGTGTGTCGACATCGAGCGGAGACCCCATGACCGTCATCCCCCCGGTGGAGCTGCCTGTCGCCCCCATGCTCGCGAAGGGCGTCTCGACCGTTCCCGCCGCCCAGAGCGTCGAGGGCGGCCTCGTCTTCGAGCCCAAGTGGGACGGTTTCCGCGCGATCGTGAGATTCGACGGCACGTCGGTCGAGATCGGCAGCCGCGGATCCAAGCCCCTCACGCGCTACTTCCCCGAGCTGACCGCCGCGCTCGCGTCGACCCTCCCCTCACCGTGCGTGCTCGACGGCGAGATCATCGTGCGCTCCGGGGCCGCGGGGGCCGAGCGTCTCGATTGGGAGGCGCTCTCGGCCCGCATCCACCCCTCCGAGAGCCGCGTGCGCACTCTCGCGGCCGAGACCCCCGCGAGCTTCATCGCGTTCGATGCGCTCGCGATCGACCGGGATTCGCTGCTCGACGCCCCGTTCGCCGAGCGCCGCGCTCGACTCGAGACGTTCGCCGAGGGCATCCCCGCGCCGTTCCACCTCACGACGACGACGACCGATTCGTCGGTCGCCGAACGGTGGCTCACCGAGTTCGAGGGCGCGGGGCTCGACGGGGTGATCGCGAAGCCGGCCGCGGCGCCGTACTCCCCGGGCAAGCGCGTGATGCTCAAGATCAAGCACCATCGCACGGCGGATGTCGTCGTCATCGGCTATCGGCTGCACAAGAGCGGAGCGGGCGTCGGTTCTCTTCTGCTCGGGCTCTACGACGACGACGACGTGTTGCGGCAGGTCGGTGGTGCCTCGGCGTTCACCGCGGCCCGCCGCCTCGAACTCGTCGACGAGCTCGAGCCCCTCGTGACGCGCGACGCCGACGGCACCGCGGTGCGCGGCTCCGGCGAGCGCAGTCGCTTCTCGTCGGGCAAAGACGTCTCGTTCGTCGAACTCGACCCGTCGATGGTCGTCGAGGTGCGCTACGACCAGATGGAGGGCTCGCGGTTCAGGCACACCGTGCAGTTCGAGCGGTCCCGCCCCGATCGCGACGCCCGGTCGTGCACCTTCGAGCAGCTCGAGGTTCCGACCGCCTACGACCTCGACCGCGTTCTCTCGTGAGCCCGCGGCGCCCGACCTCGCACGCCCAGCGCTCGCGGGCTCAGCCCTCGCGCGCTCAGCCTTTGCGGGCCCGGCTCGGTTGCACGCGCGGGGGCTCTCCGGGCATCTTCGGGTAGTCGGGAGGGAACGGCAGCTCGCCGAGGCCGTCGCGCACGTCGCGCTCCCACCACTCGAGCAGGGTGTCGAGGGAACCCGGCGTCTCGTGGAGCGACGCCCACGGGTCTCCCGTCGCGGCGAGGCGATCCGGCACCGTCTCGATCGTGAACGAGGTCGGATCGACGCTCTCGAGCTCGTCCCACGTGACCGGGCACGACACCGGTGCGTGGGCGAGCGCCCGCGGACTGTACGCCCCCGCCATCGTGCGGTCACGGTTGGCCTGGTTGTAGTCCACGAACACGGTCTCGCCGCGCTCCTCTTTCCACCACGAGGTCGTCACCGCATCCGGCATCCGTCGCTCGAGCTCCCGAGCCGCCGCGATGACCGCGTGCCTCACCTCGAGAAACTCCCGAACGGGGTCGATGGGGGCGAACACGTGCAGACCGCGGTTGCCCGAGGTCTTGACGAACGCCGTGAGCCCGGCCTCCTCGAGCACCGATCGCAATTCGATGGCTGCGGGGATGGCGTCGTCGAAGTCGGTGCCGGGCTGAGGGTCGAGGTCGATGCGCAGTTCGTCCGGCTCGTCGGGGCGCTCGGCGCGCGACGCCCACGGGTGGAACACGATCGTGTTCATCTGGGCTGCCCACACGGCGGCGGCGGGTTCGTCGATGACGAGTTGCGGATGCGAGCGACCGCTCGGATAGGTCACCGGCACGGCCCGCACGAACTCGGGGGCACCCTTCGGCGGGTTCTTGGAGAAGAACTGCTCGCCGTCGATTCCGCTCGAGAATCTCTGGAGCGAGATCGGACGATCACCGTTGGCCGCGACGAATGCGTCGCCGACCGCCACGAGATAACGGGCCAGATCGAGCTTGGTGATCCCGAGCTCCGGCCACAGCACCCGGGAGGGACTCGATATCCGCATCTCCCGGTCGCCGTGCTCCGAGGGAACGGTGAGCGTCGTCGCTTCGCTGGCCATGGGGCCACGCTACGCCGAGCCGACGGGCAGCGCGACGCTGTCAAGTCCCTTCACTTCACCGCGCCGACGCAGTTGTCTGGGGTAGACACTCGAGTACCGACACGGAAGGAGCCCGCCATGGGCCGAGCAGCAGCATTCATGATGGGCGTCATCCTCGGGAGCCACGGGGCGGTGGGACTCTTCGTCCACGACACCCACCTCCTCGGCATCTTCAACGTCGATCCCTTCGCCGACGCGACCTATCTGATCCTCGCGGCGATGCTCCTCTGGGTCGGTCTCACCGACAGCTCGACGCTCGCCCTCCGCGCCGTCCACGGGATCACCGCGGTGGCGCTCATCGGACTCGGCCTCCTCGGCCTCATCGACGACACGGTCTTCGGACTGCTGCCGACGGGGCTCACCCTCATGGACTTCTTCGTCTTCTTCGCGCTCGGCGCCGTGAGCGTCGTCTCCGCGCTCCTCCCCCGCGTGAGCGAACCGCTGCTCAACAGCGGTGTTCCCCTCAACTGATCTCCCTCCCCGATCCACCCCCCGCGAAAGGCACGGCATGACCACGACAGGCCCGCAAGACAACCCGCAGAACCACGACAGGGTCGACGCCCCCGGTGTCGACAAGCCGTCGCAAGCGGAGGGTGACGAGGGCGACTTCGACACGACCGCCGCCGACGCGACCGACTGATCCGCTCCACCCCACCAGCACCCTCACGCACCACAATTTCCCCTGGAGTCCCCATGTCTCAGCGCAACACCGTCATCCGCTCGCTCCACGACCTCGGCCTCGCCGCCTGGTTCGGTGGCAACCTGATGGGTGCTGTCGGTCTCAACGGCGCGACAGCCACGGCGAAGGACCCTCAGGAGCGTCTCGAACTCTCGTCGTACGGATGGGTGCGCTGGGCCCCGGTGCAAGCGGTCG
Source organism: Marisediminicola sp. LYQ85 (assembly GCF_046600695.1). Classification (NCBI taxonomy): domain Bacteria; kingdom Bacillati; phylum Actinomycetota; class Actinomycetes; order Micrococcales; family Microbacteriaceae; genus Marisediminicola; species Marisediminicola sp. LYQ85. The sequence goes on along the minus strand of NZ_JBKIWO010000001.1, from coordinate 654,627 downwards.
CCCTCGCCGCTCACGCCGTCGGCGGCATCGGTCTCATCATCGCGAACAAGTCGCGCCTCGGGGTGCAGTCCGAGGGCCGCACCAACACCGTGGTCAAGCTCGTTCTCACCTTCGCCGCCGTCGGGTCGACGGTGTACTCCGGGGTCCTCGGCATCAAGATGGCCGATCGCGCGGATGAGGGAGCAGCGGGGGTGACCGAACCGAAGGCGGGAGCATCCGACTCCCTCGCGTCGGCTCAGCGTCAGCAGAAGATCCTGCAGTGGGTGACCCCCGTGCTCACGGGTGTGCTCATTGTTCTCGCGGCTCAGCAGGGCGAACAGCAGCGCCCGTTCGCGGGCCTCCTGCACCGGAGCGTCTCGAGGCTCACGCACCGCTGAGCCCCCGGATCGGCGGGCCAGCGGACCGCTCAGCTCGCGTGAGCGCCGCTGTCGTCGGCCCCGGTGGTTCGCTAAACCCGCCGATCCGGTATTCAATTGTTCTCGAACCGTTCTCGCGACTACCCCGCGAGTGGCGCGCCCGAGCGTCATCGGCTCGATGAAGAGAAGAGACGACAGATGCATCCGACATCCGACCAGCCCGTGGTCATCGCGACATTCGACGACGCCGGGGCGACACTCGAGATCGACGGCGTGCCCTCCGAAATCACGGGCGGCAGCCAAGAGGATGCGCGGCGCGAGGTGCTGCGCCGCACCGTCGACGTCGCCGCGTCCGCCCAGCGCGACGTGCTGCTCGTCACGACCGACAGCGACGGCCGGTGGGAGGTCACGGTGTCTCCCGAGGGCGACATCTCGGAGCACGCTCAAGACTCGGATTCCGCTCCCGAAACGGGCGAGATCGACACCGCCGGGCGGTTTCTGCCGTTCGTGACCGACACCGTCCCGCCGATGCCCGCCCCCGCCGTGCCGCCGACCGAACGCGAGGACGACGGCGACGACGACGACGACCGATTCGGGCGGGACTCGGAGCAGGATCCGGACGCTGCGGTCCCGCACCGGTCGACGTTCACCGAGGTCATCTCGGCACCACCCATCGCGGCGCCCGTTCCCTCCCCTGTCACGGCGCCGTCCCCCGTCGCGGCACCCACGGCGTCGTCCACGGCGTCACCCACATCATCCGTCTCTCTCGTTCCCGAGCCCGAGCCGACTGTTCCCTCCGCGCCGGCCAGCCTCGCTACGCCTGCCGCCCCTGCCGCCCCTGCCGCCCCTGCCGCAGGATCATCGGCCGACGCGGGAACGATCCCGACGCTCGCGGATTTCCAGGCCAGCCAGCCGGCGCCCGTCGCGGGTCCCGCGCAACAGGGCTGGCAGAGCACCGTTCGCCGACTGTCGTTCGGGTCGATCGCCCCGCGTCCCGGCGCCAAAGAGATGCAGCACCGGCACGCGATCTCGGCGGTGACGCGGAGCCTCGACGGCCCGCGCACGATCTGCGTCATCAACCCCAAGGGCGGCGCGCACAAGACGACCGCGGCGATGCTCATCGCGTCGACATTCGGTGTGCACCGCGGCGGTTACACGCTCGCCTGGGACAACAACGAGACGCGCGGAACCCTCGGGTGGCGGGCGCAGCGCGCGAGTCACACCAACACCGCGGTCAACCTGCTGCGCGACCTCGACCGGTTCAGCGACCCCGTCGCGGGGCGTGTCGGCGACCTCGACAACTACGTGCGCTCGCAGGCCGATGCCCAGTTCGACGTGCTCGCGAGTGACGAAGACGCCGCGGCGTCGTCGATGATCGACGCCGAAGCCTTCTCGCGACTGCACCAGACCCTGCAGAGGTTCTACCGCATCATCGTCGTCGACACGGGCAACAACATGAGGGCCTCGAACTGGGAGGCCGCGGTCGACGCCGCCGATCAGCTCGTGATCGTCTCGGCGATGCGCGAAGACACCGCGGGCGGTGCCGCATGGATGGTCGAGGGCCTCGCCCAGAAGGGCCACGAAGACAAACTTCGCTCGGCCGTGACCGTTCTGTCGTCACCCGAGAAGACCGTCGACGCCCACTTGCGGTCGCGCTTGCACGACCACTTCGGCGGGCTCACGCGCGCCGTCGTGGAGGTTCCGCACGACGCCTCGCTCGTGAGCGGCGGCCCCATCGTCATCGACGCCCTCGCGCCGGCGACACGGGAGGCGTGGCTCCACGCGACCGCGACGATCGCCGACTCCCTCTAACCGGACAGCGCGCGCCAGTCGACCAGCGCGCGCCAGTCGACGCGCGCCCGTCGACGCGCGCTAGTCGACGCGCCCCGTCGACCGCAGGATGAAGCGTGCCGCCTCGGCCGGTTGATCCCAGTGGGGGTAGTGACCGCAGCGCGCGAAGCCGTGGAACGACGCCGACGGAAACCGCTCGAGAGCGACGGATGCCTGGCTCGGAAGCGTCACGCGATCGAAGCGCCCCCACCCGATCGCGACGCGACCCGGCGTCGTCGACGCCCCGAGCTGTTCGGGACCGGAGACGAGGGCGTCGAGAGCCTCGTCGAGGCTCGTGGCGCGCGCGAAATCCCGCAGTTCGGTGAGCACGAGATCGGGGTCGAGCCTCCACGCGTGCGAACTGAACTGGAAGAGCAGGAGTGAGCGCGCGATCGCCGAGCGGCTGAGCCACGGCAGCGGGGTCTGGATGGCGCGCACGAGCGCGACGGAGGCGCGCACCGTCGCGGCGAAGGCGACCCGCTGCCCGGCCGACCAGAAGCCGCCGGGATCGAGCGCCACGACGTCTCCCCGGTGTCCGCGGCGGGCGAGCTCGAGCACCATGCGGGCGCCCATCGAGCTGCCGACGACATCCGCATCGTCGAGCCCCTCCTCGGTGAGGAATCGCTGCAGCGCGTCGGTGAGGGTCGCGATCGTGACGGGGCCCGCGAGCGGAGCGCTCGCACCGAAGCCGGGGAGGTCGAGCGTCACGACCTCGCGATGGGCGGCGAGAGCACCGAGCACGGGAGCCCAGTTGGCCGACGACGATCCGAGGCCGTGCACGAGCACGAGGGGCGCCCCCGAACCGGTGCGAGTGGAGTGCACGGCGGCGCTCACGGGCGCGACCTCGGGGTCTCTGCCACGGTCCAGTCCCCGGTGATGGCGACCGTCACGTCGTCGCACCGCGCCACGAGCGACCGTTTCTCCTCGGCGCTGAGGACCGAGTCGACGATCTGAGCGCGAACGAGGCCGAGCTGCCGGGAGATGTCCTCCGAATACGTGCCCGACCGGTCACGCCAGCCGACCTCGCGCAGCAACCGGATCACGCGTTCCGCCGTGCGGGGGTCGCTCATGGCGTAGGCGTTCAGTTGCCGCATCGCCTGGTCGAGCAGGTCGTCGAAGGTCGGGAAAGCCACGACGACCCTCACGCGATCGTCGTCGTCGAGGAGGGTCTTCGCCCCCGTCGGGCGCTCGACGATCGAGACGAGGAGGCTCGAGACGTGCCCGATCGCGTGCACGGCGGTCGTCGGGTCGTTGATGCCCGGCGACAGTGCCCGGCTCGCGACGTCGAGCAGCTGCTGCAAGCCGAACCCCACGTCTTGTGTCGAGGTGCGCTCGAACCCCGTGGTGATGGCGTCGGCGAGTGCTCGACGCGCTCGGTCGACGCGATCACGGTCGATCTCGCGCCCGTCGAGTGCGATGACGCGGCCGAACGGCACCCCCGTGACGAGCGAATCGCCGGGAACCGCGTCGACGACGATCACGGCGTCGACGTCGACGGCCGCAGCGAGCACGGCCCTCGTGTCGATACTGAGGAGGAAGCCCGACGTGTCCGCCTCGAGGAGGGACCACGATCGAGCGTCGGATCCTGGCCCCGCGTGCACGTCGAGGCGTCGAGTGGTGCCATCGGGGTCGTCGGGGAAGACGCGCTCGACGGTCTTCGTCGACTCCGAGTGCACGTCTTTGAGCATGGTCTCCACACGGATCTGTTTCGCGAGATGGGCGAGGAAGCCCACGAGTGTGATGACGCTCGCGATCGCCAGGAGGAAGGCGAGCGACACGGAGATGCGAGGCACGAGTCCCGACTGATCCTCCGTGTCGACCCGGATGCTGCGCAAGACCGTGAGCGAGAACGTGAAGGTCGCGAGGAACAGGGCCAGGGTGTTGTGCACGACCCGATCGCGACTGAACGTGCGCAGCAGACGGGGCGAGAACTGACTGCTCGCGAGCTGAAGCGTGACCACGGTCAGCGAGAACGTGAGCGCGGTCACCGTGATGAGCGAGCCCGCGATCGTCTCCATGACGGATTTGGCGGCATCCGATCCCCCGTCGAACAGGATGCTCTTCCACTGCGGCGAGAGGTCCTGGTCGACGAGACTGTCGACGTACGGAAGAGCCAGGCCGAGCCCGAAGGCGACGACGACCGCCGCGAGGGGAACGGGCCAGAGCTGGGTCCGCATCGAATCGCTCACGGTCGAGGCGCTGGTTCGCATCTCTGAACGATAGTCGGATGCTTTCGCAGGGCAGCATGACGCACCCCGACCTGCTTTCGCATCCACCGCGCGCCGCTACCCACTACCGTTGAGACAATGACGAACGCCGACTCCACCCCCGCCGCCGAGACCGCCCCCACCGAGAGCGGTTTGCCCGCGGATGCCGTGGCGACGTTCGCCGACCTGGGCCTGAGCGACGCGGTGCTCAAGGCGATCCGTGACATCGGCTACGAGACCCCCTCGGCGATCCAGGCGGCGACCATTCCGCCCCTCCTCGCCGGGCGCGACGTCGTCGGTCTCGCGCAGACCGGAACGGGAAAGACCGCGGCGTTCGCCCTGCCGATCCTGTCGCGACTCGACGTGAGCCAGAAGACCCCGCAAGCGCTCGTGCTCTCCCCCACTCGCGAACTCGCGCTGCAGGTGTGCGAGGCGTTCGAGCAGTACGCGGCCCACCTCAAGGGTGTGCACGTGCTCCCCGTCTACGGCGGCCAGGCATACGGGGTGCAGCTCTCGGCGCTGCGCCGCGGTGTGCACGTCGTCGTCGGCACCCCCGGCCGCATCATGGACCACCTCGCGAAGGGCACCCTCGACCTCTCCGAGCTCAAGTACCTCGTGCTCGACGAGGCCGACGAGATGCTCAAGATGGGCTTCGCCGAAGACGTCGAGACGATCCTCGCCGACACCCCCGACGACAAGCAGGTCGCCCTCTTCTCCGCGACCATGCCCCCGCAGATCCGTCGCATCTCGAAGAAGTACCTCGACGACGCCGAAGAGATCACGGTCAAGAGCAAGACCACGACCTCGGCGAACACCACCCAGCGCTACCTCATGGTGTCGTACCCGCAGAAGGTCGACGCCCTCACGCGCATCCTCGAGGTCGAGAACTTCGAGGGCATGATCGTCTTCGTTCGCACCAAGAGCGAGACCGAGACGCTCGCCGAGAAGCTGAGGGCGCGCGGCTACGCGGCCGCCGCGATCAGCGGAGACGTCGTGCAAGCGCAGCGTGAGCGCACGGTCGGTCAGCTGAAGAGCGGCAAGCTCGACATCCTGGTGGCCACGGATGTCGCGGCGCGTGGTCTCGACGTCGACCGCATCAGCCACGTCGTCAACTACGACATCCCCATCGACACCGAGTCCTATGTGCACCGCATCGGCCGCACCGGCCGCGCGGGTCGCAGCGGTGCCGCGATCAGCTTCGTTACCCCGCGCGAGCGTCGCCTGCTCGGCGCCATCGAGAAGGCCACGCGTCAGCCGCTGACCCAGATGCAGTTGCCCTCGGTCGACGACGTCAACGTCACGCGCCTCACGCGCTTCGACGACGCGATCACCGCGGCCCTCGACCAGCAGAGCCGCATTGCGGCGTTCCGCGACATCATCGCCCACTACGTCGAGCACCACGATGTTCCCGAAGCGGATGTCGCGGCGGCCCTCGCCGTCGTCGCCCAGGGCGAGACCCCCCTCCTGCTGTCGGCGGAAGATGAGCGCAAGCAGCGATTCGATCGCGACGACCGCGGTTCGCGCGACGATCGGGGCTCAAGCGATTCGCGGCCCGACCGCGGCGAGCGGGCCGAACGCCGCCCGCGCTCGACGAAACCCATGTCGGCGTACCGCATCGAGGTCGGCCGCCGCCAGCGCGTCGAACCACGCCAGATCGTCGGAGCCCTCGCCAACGAGGGTGGCTTGAGCCGCGACGACTTCGGAGCCATCCAGATCCGCCCCGATTTCTCGATCGTCGAACTCTCGGCCGACATCTCGGGCGACGTGCTCGCGAAGCTCAGTGACACCCGAATCAGCGGCAAGCTCATCGAGATCCGCCCCGACCGACGCGGGGTGAGCCGGTCGAACGACCGAGATGATCGCGGGGGCGACCGGGCTCGCAAGCCGCGCTACTGATCGGGAGCGCGACGCACCCCACGTCGGCACGCCGCAAGCTGCGCCCGGGTGGCCACGTCGGCGCCGTCACGTGAGGGGTAGCCGTCGGCTTTTCTCTGATTGAAGGAGCCCCGTCGACCGTTGGTCGGCGGAGCAATCTCGATGCGGTCGGGAGTCGCTACTGTGGTGCTCCAGCTGCACGGCGCCACTGGAGCAGTCCGCGAATCATCGAAATTATTGGACCCTGGAAGGGCTTGTCATTCACAGAATTGAGAACGGACCTCTCATCGCGCCACAGATGAGGCTACGCGAACCATTCACGCGTGCAATTGGCGGAACGCCGAGACTGAGTCTCTATGTGGCTAGAACGAGAAACGGGAAGCGGGATCCGACAAGGCGAATACCGCATAGCCGTACGTGCACGCGAAAGTGACGGCCACCAAAGCGATAGCAGGAAGCGGAAGCCAGTAGGCGAGCTTGCCCTCCCGGACTCGAGCAAGGCCCCACGGCAGTACCACGATCGCCAGGATGATCCCGACAAACAATGTGATGCCCTCAACTGGACCAGGGTCAAGGCAGTCCCACTCGCCGCCGTACGAAGTGCACCCGTACAAACGCGTCAGGACGACGTCTACAACAATTCCGAACGCGGCAAAGCTACAAAAGAGCTGCAGGATATAGAGCACTAAGAAGACAGCTAAGTCGCGGTCGCTCCGTTTGGCGGTGATTGTCTCTTCCGGTCCGGTCATTTTGCGCACCTCACGTGTTGTAAAACTGTCGAAAATGCGCGATCGCCTGATTTTGACCAGCTTTGTTCGCATACTTGCCGTGTGTGTCTCGGCACCCTTGAGAGCGAGCAAGTCGTCTCGGTGGACTAGTAATAATATGAGCTTGCTCGCGGTGCGATGGGTATCGTGACGGACGCTCGACATTCCTTCGACAGTGACGGTCGGTCGCAGGTGCCACTCCGGGTCAAGCTCTGGCGCTTCAGAAAGTGACGAGAGGGAGACAAGCTTGTGTTCACATCTGGCCTGATTTTGTGTGCAATCGGTGGCCTGACCTTCATGGCTATGGTCTTCTGGTTCACAGAGCAGAAGAAGCGCACCGGTAAAGAATTCCCGGACCGCAAGGGCGTGCCGTTCTCGATCACCGTCGGCGCCTGGCTTATCTTCGCTGCAGGCGGGGTCATGGCGGGAATAGCCAACGGAGAGATCCCTACTTAGGCCACGACTCGTCTGCATGGAGCCAGTGGGGCCACGCCAACCTGACCCGATCGAGACGGTTGGTGGCGTCTCGGTAAGGGATCCCCTGACAGACACCCATGTAGTCGGCATATCGCTCCGGTCGCTAGTAGCGTGGCCGGATCGGGGACGGAGCCTCGAGGGATGGATGTCATCGTGGATGAAAAGAAGCAGCCCGAGAACCCGCTTGTCGGGGGTCCCCGTTTCAAGCACGACTGGTTCATCGACATGTCCCGTGGGCCGACGGGTGTTCGGGATGATCCCGGCGTGGCAGTAATCGCCGCGCGCATCCACCCCTTTGTTGACAGCGTGACGCGGGTCAAAGAAGAAGGTGAAGAGCTAAGCCAACTGATCCGAGAAGCTGCGGCGAGGGGTGTTCATCGACACGTTCTCGCAGCGGACCTACTCCTGCGCCTCGAGGTAGTCGACAGGATTCTTGCTGGCGGGTCGTTCTTCGAAATACGTTGACGCGTTTCCAGGCCGTGTCCCAGTGTGAAGTGTGCGGGTCGTCGGAGATGCCCGTAAGCCATCCGCTTACAGGCAGCCGTTCTCGTGCGTAATGCTTTTTCAACCATTGACCCGAGCACCGCGCTTGGCGCCCGCGCGTAGAGACCGGTTGTGAAGCGCGATGACGATGAGCGGGGGAACGAACGCCAGTGGGGTGACGAGGAGAGCGATGGTTCCCCACGCGACTAGGCAGAAAGTCGCCCCGATAGCGATTGCAGCGATGGCCGTTAGCTGGGCCCGGGTGCTCGCCCAGGGCTTTCGGTAATTGCCGCTTCTCCACAGAGGGATGCTTCGATCGCCCGCGATTCGTGCCTCGATCAGTCCAGCTCGCGCCGCTAGCGCGAGCGCGAGCGCGACGATAATCACCCCAGCGATGGCCATGATGCGTCCTGCTTCTTCATCTTTTTCGAACGGATCAGTGTTCGTCTCCTATGTCGAGCAACCATAAGCGAGCCCGCCGGTCGAGTATCTCCGGGGTGAGCACGTTGGATCGGGCTGGCCGCGCGCGAACGAAATGCGGTTCGCGACCCATCAAGACGCCCGTTCCTTCGGGGATCGTTCGCCGGACGCCCTCGCGAGCGGGTTCTCTACGAACCAGAATTTTCTGACTTCCGGCGCTTGCGACGCCGACTAAAGAACTCGAAGACACCGAAGTAGATGATCGCCGTGATGACAAGCGCGATCCACAACGCGACCTCGATCAGCCCAACAAAGAAGCGAAGAAACGCACCGACACCGAGGAAGACGGCAATTCCCGCGACGGAGAACAACAGATACGACTTCACGTCCTCGTTCACTCGTCCCCCTGCTTGATTCGCTGCTGTTGGCGGTAACGCCGGAGGAGTACCAGCCCATAGGCCACACAAGCCAATCCACCCGGAGCCAGGAGGATGAACATCGTCGGGCGGTCGCCCAATGGAATTCGCTGAGTGAGTAACAGCCCCCACCACGCCACTCCGCTCATCAGGACCAGGATGCCGCTGGCAATCCACAACCGCGGACGCCACCTCGCTTCATACTCCTCATTGCTCTCGATCACTGTCTCTCCAGCTGGACTCGTGCCTGCTAGATAGGAACAAGCGAACCCACGGTAAGCCCAACTGTCTCGCAGAACACAGCCGGGCAAAGCGCCGTTCCCAAAGTTACGACATCGGTAGCAGAGACAGCCGTCTGCAGGCCACACGCGTCGTTGCGCCCGGGCAACTGCTTGTCTCCGTGAAGTCAAAGGGGCACACGCCGACTTCACCCGATCCAGATGATTGGTGGCGTCTCGATGAAGGATCGGCTATCGGGCGCGGTCTCGTCATCGTGCCCGGTTGCATGAGCCGCTATCAGGCGGCGTGCTCTACTGAATCGTGCACATAGAAGAACACACCTATCCGCCCGAAGACAACGAGCTCATTGAGAATCCGGAATATCGCATCGAGTTCTGGCGCTTGACGCAGGACGGTGATGTCGAAGTGGAGATGGTCTCTGTATTCGACGCGAAGGATTATCGCGAGGTGGACGAATGGGCCCGCGCTCGGCTGCCGCACCAATATGCCATCTACTGCAAGATTCAATCGTCCCGCGGGGAGCCCTCGGCAACACCGACCCGGACGATGTTTGCGCGAGTCGGTGGTTACGATCCATCCGGATCTGGTGCTCCTGTCGAGGAACTTGTTTCTAACCCCGAAGAGGCGGACCAGATCAAGACGGCGCTCGGAGAGTGGCCGCGGTCGATCCAGAACCGGTCTCTGTGACGCGACGCGATCGCCGCCGCCGCCGAGCAAGGGAGGAAGCCTGTGCCCGCTGACGGACCCCTGGGTGCGCGGCTCGTGAGCGCCGAGTCAAATACTCAGACCTACTCCGCGCCGCAACTCTGATCGAGAAGGTCACGTGCCTCCAGGACACCGTCGTCGGTGTCAGCCAACTGGATGTCTGGAGCTATCGAACCTCCCAGAAGCAGTCCCGTCCGGTCGACGAACGTCGAGGTGGTCAGAATGATCTGCGCACCGTCGGTGAGTGACTCGGATTCGTTGCCCGTCGATAACCCAGCGGTGTCTCTACCCATCGTGGTTACGTCGTTCTGTCCGAGGAACGTCGCGACAATGGCTTCGCCGGAACTGGCCGTGGTCTCGTTGTGCAACAAGACGATTGAGGCCACCGGGACGGGGTCGGCCGGCTGGAAGGCGACCATCACCGACCCGTCGAGAAGGGCTCGGTCATCCTCGAGAATCACCTGCTGCAGGGTTCCGTCGACGCGTTCGAAACTAATCGGCGTCGAGGTGTCGATGAAGGGAGTGGCGACTGCCAGCATTGGCCACATATTGCCGCCGGTGTTCCCTCGGAGATCCAGAACCCAGCCGCATGTGACCTCCGGGCCAAGGCTTTCCTGGGCGGCGTGACCCGCGTCGATGTAGGCGGCGTATTCGTCGTCGGTTTGTGCGCTCGTCGCGGGGAGGGTGAGCACAGCTATTCCGTCCCCGAGGTCTCGTGCCTCTGGCACCAAACCCGAAGGTGGCTGTGGCGTTTCGCTCGGTCGGATGAAACGGCTGTGCGATCCGCCCGGGACCGCCACCGCTCGCTGGATTGGGAGATGCAACTGCTGAATTGTGTCCGCTTCGCGAGACGCAGCGACGAGCTCAGCGCGTGCCGTGTCCCACGCTTCACCTTCGGCGAAGAGGCCCGTGTCAATGAAATGCAGGGCCTCGTTGGCGTATGCCTGAGCCGCAACGGACTGTGGTTGCGGGGTGCAGCCGGGGAGGGTCACTGCCACCAATAGCAATGCGGTCACACTCGAGAGCGTGAAACGGCGAACGGGTTTTGCTGGTTCCCGCCGGCTGCCGAGAAAGCGAGGCATGGGCCCAGCCTAGGTTGGTACGCGCGACCGCCAGCTTGCAGGGAAGGTCGGCACGATCCGCATCCGCTTCAGCGCCCCCAAGCCGATCCCCTATCGGTATGCAGACGTCAGCAAAAGCTTCACGGCCCGTTTGTTGGAAGGATAGAGCTGTGCATTCTTCCGCTTGGTCGTTCGTCTCGTGGGTGTTCTTCGTGCTGGCGGGCCTATTCGCTGTTGTGCCGTTGCTCATTGCGTTGTTGCTGCCTGAGTGGAGCGGCGCGCTGTGGGCCGTTCTTCTTGCCGGAGGGTGGGTGATAGCGGGGGCTGTCGCGCGATCGAGAGCCCAATTTGCTGATGTTGTGGCCCGCAATGCCCATTTTGACGGTTCGGCCGGCTCCGTCTAGCGACTGAGGATGTCGCTTGGCCACGAGTCGCTGTCGCACGTCTCATGCAGCCGTGCGCCCGATAGCCGACCGGCTATCGGGCCGCTGCTCGAAACCGAGGTAGCACGGTCTGGGCGGACTAAACGTGTGGCCGGACTTGTCGACGCGCGGGAACTGTTGTCCTCAGCTGGGTCAGATGGTAGGCAGGCTTCATGAGTAGGAACCAGATCGTTTTCTGGAAGGCTGTAATTCTTCTTTCACTGATCCTCGAAGTTGTCTTCTCTTCTCTTTGGCTACTCAGCGGAAACCCCAGGGGGGTACTGATCGGAATTGTCTTCTTGCTCTTCGGCGCTGGCCTAGCGGTCATTCTCCGTCGCGCGACCAAGACGGCTTCCGACCAATCGCGATCGTCTCGTTAGCCGTCGCTGCAGCTGCGGCGGCCGCAGGTAATGAACTGTTCGGTGGCGTCGTTGCAAAGGTCACCGTTCCGCTGAGCGATCCCTAAGTGGACGCGTCGGCAGCTTCGGAATCGGAAGCCGCGCGACACGGTGAGTTGGGGATATGGTTCGCGCATGACGGATGAATCTCAGCCACGGGCGGTTCGGCGCCGAGGGCATGCGAGGCTCATGGTGAAGTCTTTCGTGGCCGCGCTCGGTTTCTTCCTTATCGCCTGGCTGGACCTGCCATTCGCAGTCAGTGTTGTCTGGCTGATCGCGTGCTTAGTTGCACTGGTGCTCGCCCTGGTCGTCGCGCGCAGACACCGACGCCAGCCCGGACCCTGAAGGAGGGCCGCTAGGCATCCCTTATGAGGTGTAGATCCACGACCCGATCGAGGCAACAATGATGCCGATTGCGCCGCCAAGAAGCAGCATCGGAATCTGCGGTGATCGTTGGGTGTAATTGAAGCCCGTCGCGCGGCGAATGGCCACGATGCGCGCGATTGCTACTACCAAAAGGACGACGCCAACGATCAGGCCTGTTGTAGCAAAGGGGTTCATAGATCAATCTCAGTTTGTTGGGGTGTGTAGGGGTTCAGCCTCGCGTCGGCGCGTCCGACCCGCGAGTCCCCTTAGAGGTTAGGCAGCGGCAACGGGCCACTTGCTAGTAACGCTCGGGCCTGCTGGTCAGGTATCGCCACCTTATCCTTACGCGAGTTCGCCTCGTTCCTGCATCCCCGAACAGGTCAGCGGACTCATGCAGGGCGCGCGTGCTCGTAAGCAGGTCGGCCGTCGTGCAGCGTCCGAGACGCCGGGCCCGTCGTTACTGCAATGCCCGTATACCCCGTCCGGTGAAGTTGCCCGCAAGGGTGCCGTATCTGCAACAAGCTTCGCCGCGCGCTGACCCTTGGCACGAAGGTGTCGAGAACCTCCAACAAACACGGGCTGCCCAGAACTGATCGTTTGCGGCCGGGTGCGCTCAGTCGTAGATCCGATCCCGGCCCGGGCGCCAGTCGGCTCAGATCCCCGTGTACTTGATAGAAGCAACGCCCTGCATCTCCCGCGCGAGGTGCTCGCTCAGCCGTTCCCCTTCGGCGCTCCACTCGGCATCCCGTTCATTTGACACCAACCACCCCTGATCCGGTCGAGCATGCTCGAGGTGATAGTCGGTCCACACGCGGAGCTTTCTTGTCAGGCTCGGCGAGAGTCTAAGAGATTGAGGGGTGACCATACCGATTTCCCAAAGTGGCCACTCGGCGTCGTAATCGCAGAACATTTCAATTGCGCGTACCTCTTTCTTCATCCACGCTCCGACGGTAGCGTCCCCACGTCGTTCTGGAGCGTGCGAATGAATTGCTCATCGGTCACTCAAACGATCGGTTCCGAGCAGTCCGCATCGCGACCGCCCTGGATCAGGCGGCTGTCCAGGCCCGCCATTCAGCGGTGCGTCGTGAACGACTCTGTAGAACGGATGCGAACCGTCGTCGCGCCCGCGCGGCGAGCACCCCTACTGTCAAGCGGTTTCGCGCGGCACACGGTCTCGTTAGCGTGAAGGGGTCGTCATCAGACGCCGTCCTCCCCCGAACGCACTGACAGATCGGTCACCCGTGTCTCCTTCAGCAGTCCTCTTCGACATCGACGGAACGCTCGTCGACTCCAACTTCCTGCACATCGAGGCGTGGGCACGGGCCTTCACCGACGTCGGGCTCACGGTGCCGGCTTGGCGCATCCAGCGCGCGATCGGCGCGGACTCGAGTGAGCTGCTGAGCCAGCTCGCGGGAGACGCGAGCGACGAGACCCACGACCGCATCAAGGAGCTGCACACGAAGTACTACAAAGAGCTCGCACCGCGACTGTCGATGCTCGCCGGCGCGAAAGACCTCGTCGCCGCTGTCGCCGGGCGCGGCGTGCGGGTCGTGCTCGCGACATCCGCTCCGCCCGCAGAGCTCGACGAGATCAACAAGGTTCTCGACCTCGACGACAACACCTACGCGATTACGAGCGGTGACGACGTCGAGACTGCGAAGCCCGAACCCGACATCATCGAGATCGCGCTCGAGCGCGCCGGCGTCACGGCAGACGACGCCATCATGGTCGGCGATGCCGTGTGGGATGTTCGCGCGGCCACGAATGCGGGAGTGCGCACGATCGGCCTGCTCTCGGGAGGGAGTGGAGAGAAAGAGCTCTCGAGCGCCGGGGCGATCGCCGTCTACGACGACGCCGCCGACCTGCTCGCGAACATCGAGTCGAGCCCGATCGCGTCACTCGACCCCTCCTAGTCGGCGGGGCGCCGTGCGCCACGGTCAGCGGGCGACGTAGACCGAGTTGGTCGATTCTCCCCCGGTGAGGGCGTTGTCGAAGGCGACGACGTGTGTCTCGACCTCGTCGAAGACCGCCTCGAGAACGTCGACGAAGTCGGGGTGCGGCGGGTCGTCCGACCACAGTGCGAACGACCCGCCCGGCCTCACGTGCCGGCGAAGACGACGGATCCCGTCGATCGTGTAGAGATCGGCGTGACTCGGGTGCAAGTGGTGGGTCGTGGAGTGGTCGATGTCGACGATGACCGCGTCGAACGTGCGCTCAACTACATCCGCTCGCATGAGGGCGAAGAAGTCGGCGACCTCGAGCGTCGTGCGAGGGTCGCCGACGAGTTCGGTCGACACCGGCAGCAGGAGTCGCTCGTGCCAGTCGACGACGACGTCGATCGCCTCGACGACCGTGAGACTGCGCACTCGCTCGTGCTCGAGCACCGCTCGAGCCGTGTAGCCGAGCCCGAGACCGCCTACGAGCACGTCGAGGCCGGGGCCGCCCTCGTGCGCGTCACCGACGACCGCGAGACCGAGGTGGGCGAGCTCGATCTCGGCGACCGTGAAGTGGCTCGACATGAGGTGCTCGTCACCGAGGATCACCTCGAAGACGTCCTTCTCGAGCACGGGGTCGAATCGTCGCCGCAGCGTCAGCTCACCCATCGGGGTCTGCTGCCAGTCGAGTTCGGCGAATCGTGCGCTCATCATGCCCCTGCTCTGTCGCCCGGATCGGCCCGACAACCCTACGGGAGTGGTGCCGCCGCTCGACGCGCTAACGCCGCGCCCAGTCGAGGAGGTCGTCGACGGGCCACGTCGTGATGATGCGGTCCGCGGGAACCCCCGCCGCGTGAGCCCGCTCGGCGCCGTAGGAGAGGAAGTCCAGCTGCCCTGGCGCATGGGCGTCGGTGTCGATACTGAAGAGACAGCCCGCGCCGAGCGCGAGCCTGATGAGGTCGTCGGGGGGATCCTGCCGTTCCGGCCGCGAGTTGATCTCGACCGCCACATCGTTCTCGGCGCACGCCGCGAACACGACTTCGGCGTCGAAGTCCGAGGGCGGTCTCGTGCCTCGAGAGCCCGACACGAGACGGCCCGTGCAGTGCCCGAGCACCGTCGTGTGAGGGTCACGGATGCCGCCGAGCATCCGTTCCGTCATCGTCGCCGAATCGGCGCGGAGCTTCGAGTGCACGCTCGCGACGACGATGTCGAGTCGCTCGAGCATCGCGTCGGACTGATCGAGGGTGCCGTCCTCGAGGATGTCCACCTCGATGCCCGCGAGCAGGCGGAAGTCGTCGTGTCGGCTATCGACGTCGGCGACGAGAGCGAGTTGCTTCTCGAGCCGCTCGGCACTGAGCCCGTGTGCGACGCGCAGCGACGGCGAGTGGTCGGTGAGGGCGAGATACTCGCGCCCGAGCGATCTCGCCGTGCCGGCCATGAGCGCGACGGGAGACCCGCCGTCCGACCATTCGCTGTGGCTGTGCAGGTCGCCGCGCAGTGCCGCGAGGAGGTCGGCACCCCCGGAGACGAGGGGCGTCGCACCGCGCTCGCGGAGGTCGGCGAGGTAGTCGGGAACCCCGCCCTCGACCGCCTGGCTCACGACCTCGAACGTGCGGGAGCCGATGCCCTTCGTCTTCTGCAGGCTACCGTCGGCCACGCGACCCGCGAGCTCGTTCGCGGGGATCTCGGCGACGATCGCGGCAGCCGACCGGAAGGCCGAGACCTTGAACGAGGGCGCGAGTTCGCGCTCGAGCCAGAAGGCGATCTCGTTGAGCGCGGCGACGGCATCCATGCGGTCAGGCGCGACGGAGTCGACCGGAGTGACGCACCCGCTCGAGACCGAGATACATCATGCAGCCCAAGCACAGCCCGAACGCCGCGTTGAGGAACGCCGCGATGAAGGCCGCCCCGGCAGACACGGGCAGCGCGAGCGGGACGCCCGCGAGGTGCAGCACGACACCCGCGAGAGTGACGGCGAGGCCCACCCCCTGCGCGAAGGTCGGCGGCCGCGGGTCCTCCGTTGCCACCGGGGGTGCGAGGCGAGGACGCACGAGGGTGCGGAAGACGACGGCCCAGGGGTGTCTCTGGATGCCCGCGATCGCACCCCACGCGAAGTGCAGCGCGATGGCGGCGAGCACGACGAAACCCGGGTCGCTCGCTCGATCGCCGAGAGACGACGTCGCGACGGCCCATCCTGCTCCCCCGTCGCTCGAACGGGCTCCGCTGAGCCCGGTCAGGCCCAGGAACAGGGCGACGAGCAGGAGCACCGACGTGATGACGGCGCCGAACCGCGGCCCGCGCGCGTCGATCGCACCTCCGCCCCCGCGGGGGCCCGACGAGCCGAGGCCCGACGAACCGGGCCCCGACGAACCGGAATCGGGTGCATCAGGACTGAACGACATCGGATGTCTCCCATCGGTCGAGTTCGGAGGTGACGGCGTCGCGCCGCAGCGCCCCGCCCATCCGCGAGATCGGCACCCCGGCGCTGTCGACGATGAAGACCGTGGGCGTCTGGAGGATGCGCAACCGTCGCGCGAGGTCGGGGCGATGGGTGAGGTCGACGTCGACGGTCGAGACCGACTCGCGGGAGCTCGCGATGTCGGCGAGCACGCGGCGTGCCGCCGGGCACTGGGCGCAGAATTCGGTCGAGTAGAGCACGAGGGTCGCGGTCGACCCACGGGGGTCGTCGGCGGAGAGGCCGAGCTCGGCGAAGCCGCCGGTCTTCGCCCCCGTCGGCCGAGCCGAGACCGCGTGCGCGCGTCCGCTTCGCGCGCGCGAGACGACGCCGATCACGACGGCGAGGGCGACGACCGCGAGCACCACGACGGCGCTCGTGAAGGGATCCATGCGCCGAGTTTAGGCAGCAGACGGCTGAACGCGATCTGTTGTGACCTCGCGTGACGCTCGCGAGGGTCAGCCGACGCCCACCATCTCGGCGCTGCGATCCCACAGTCCGGCCACGAGGGCCTCGTCGTGCACCTGGGCATTCACCGACGTCGAGAGCGATTTCTCGTCGTAGTACATGCCGGGCAGCCAGGTCTTTCCCGGGGTGCCGTCGGCGAAGAACGTCAGATTGTCGCCGCCCTTCTCCGTCGTGATGAGGAAGAACCGCTTGAGCGGCGTGCGGTACAGAAAGCGCATGAGGCTCGTCGTGTCCGACGCGAAGTTCGTCGCGACGGTGCCGGGGTGGAAGGCGACCGACGAGACTCCGTCGTCGTGGAATCGCTCGTGCAGCCCGCGCGTGAACAGGATGTTCGCGAGCTTGGCGTCGCCGTAGGCCTTGTTGGCGCTGTACTTCTTGTCGTTCGCGAGGTCGTCGAGGTCGATGCGCCCGAACAGCGTGTTGGCGATGCTCGACGTGTTGATGACGCTCCCGCGGGCGCGGATGAGGTCGTCCATGAGTTCGTGGGTGAGCAGGAACGGCGCGAGGTGGTTGACCTGGAAGGTCTTCTCGTAGCCGTCCTCGGTGCGCTGACGGGTTCCGAAGATGCCTCCCGCGTTGTTCGCGAGCACGTCGAGCCCCGTGCCGCGGGAGTCGCTCGTCGCGAGGTGCTGCTTCACCTCGTGCGCGAGCCTCCGCACATCCGCGAGGCTCCCGAAGTCGGCGATGAAGGGGGTCGCGCCCGTCTCGCGTGCGACAGCCTCGGTCTTCTCGCGCGACCGCCCGGCCACGAGCACGCGGTGTCCGCGCTCGGCGAGCTGTCGAGCGGATGCCGCGCCGATGCCGTCGGACGCCCCCGTGATGAGAATCGTCTTCGTGTGCTGTGTCGCCATGCTGCTGCTCCTGAATGAAGGGTGCCGCCCCGGTGTCGTGCTGCCCGACCGGAGGCCGAGCGAGGCGGGCCGAAGCCTAACTGGTGAGCTTTCGCCGCCGCTGTGACCGCATCGACGCGGTGTCGCGGTCGCGTCTGGTTGTTTCGAGTCGCCCCGGCAACCATGTGCGACCGCGATCGGCGATCGCAGCGCCCCGGCAACGACGAAGCCCCGTGGGCCACAGCGCTGCGGCGGCCCACGGGGCTCGACGGGTGATCGTCAGCCGATCCGGATCAGTCGACCCGGATCAGGCCTCGCTCATCGCGGTCTTCTCGGCCTGTCCCTTGGCGGCGTAGTACGCGGCGCGGGCAGCGATGCGACGAGCCTGCTCGGCCTGTCCCGCGTCGAGCTCGTCCTGCGGCACCTCGACGTTCGGCACGCGATTCACGCCGTTGTGCTGAGCGATGTAGGCGTCGAGCTCGGGGCCCGACTCCCACGACGTGATGAGGCAGTAGCGCGGGTCGGCGCCGAGGTGCGTCGCGGCGTGCCAGAGGCGCTGCGTGTCGATGATGAGCTGTGCACCGGCGGGCAGCGCGATGCGGTACTCGACGCTCGGGTCGGTGCGGTTCTCGCGCAGAACGAAGTAGCTCGTCTGGTCGTCGGTGAGGTTGAAGAACCCGCGCACGACCCAGCCGGTGCCGTCGGGGTTGAGACGGTTGTTGTCGTCCTGGTGCAGGTTGTAGAGGCAGTCCGCATAGGTGTTGGGCATCAGTTCGATGACGCGGCAGCGGCCCACGTTGGCTCCGGGCTCTTGCGCGCGGCGGGTGAGGTTGGGCGCCGCGGCGACCTGCGAGTCGATCCAGACACCGTCTTTGTCGGTGCGCGGGGGCTTGTGGTTCCAGAAGCCGTTGACCTCGATCTCGCCGAAGGCGCTTGCGAGCGGGGCGAAGCGGGTCTCACCCGACGACTTCCAGTCGACGTACTCGATGTCGAGCCATTCCTTGGGGTCGAGCTCCTGGTTGTACTGATCGAGAACGACGTAGCCGGTCTCTTCGAGTGCGGCAGATTTGATGTAACCCATGATCGAAGTCATGTCCTTTCGTCGAGGGCCAGCACGTTTTAACAGGCCCAACTTAGGCAAGCCTAACATCGAGCGGTTCGGCGGGTGGGAGGATGGCATCATCGCGAGTCGTCGCCCAGCCACCACTCGATACCCCGCTCCGAAGGACGAACACCGCCATGACCACTGCCACGAACATCGACGCGACCGCGGTCAACACGATCGGTTGGCTGTCGGCACCCGACACCACGATCGTCGTTCCCGTCTATCAGCGGCAGTACCGCTGGGACATCGGCGGCTGCGAGCAACTGCTCGCCGACGTTCGCGCGGTCGCCGGAGCCCACGAGACCCACACCCACTTCATCGGCTCGATCCTCTCGAGCGCGACGACGACGGTGACCGAGTCGGGGTCGGATGCCGCGGAGCTCGTGCTCATCGACGGCCAGCAGCGCGTGACGACCCTCATGCTCCTGATCGCGGCGCTGCACCACACGGTGCTGCAGCAACCCGAGGTCGCGGGCGGCGCGGAACTCGCCACCGAGCTCGAGCGCGTGCTCGTGAGTTCGCACGGTGGCGACCGCACGAAGCTGCGCCCGCATCGCGCGTGGGCCGACGTCTTCGAGAGCGTCGTGCTCGATCGCCGCGAGCCCGGCGACGAGCTGCGGGATTCGAAGTTCGACGACAACTACGCGTTCTTCCGCAGCCAGGTCCCGCCCGAGGAGGTCCCCCGCATCTGGAGCGGTCTGCAGCGACTCGAGCACGTCGCCATCACCCTCGGTGCCGAGGCGAACGCCCAGCAGATCTTCGAGAGCCTCAACTCGACGGGCGAGCCCCTCCGCGACCACGAGCTCATCCACAACTACGTGCTCATGGGTCTCTCGCACGGCGAGCAGCGCGAGATCGAGGCATCCTTCTGGCTCCCCATCGAAGAGAACACGGGCGAGTCGATCGCGACCTTCTGGCGCCACTACCTCGTGATGTCGACGGGGCGCGAGATCGATGCTCGCGGGGGCCGCGCGGTGTACGACGCCTTCCGCCACGAGTTTCCTCGCCTCGAGCTCGAGACGCTGCGCGCGCTCGCGACCGAGTGGCGCGAGTCGTCGGCCGTCTATCGGGTGCTGCTCGACCCGTCGAGAGCACCCGATCCCGAGCTCGCGCGTCAGCTCGGCTACGTCAACACCTTCGGTCGCGCGATGTATCCGCTCGTCATGCGCGCCTACCGCGACTTCGCGCGAGGCGAGATCGATCGCGGCGCCCTCATCGAGACCCTCGAGAACATCCAGACCCTCCTGCTGCGACGCACCGTCGTCGGGCTCGACACCGATCGCCTCGTCGCCCGGCTGTGTCGCGCCCGCGAGCGCGGTGCCGAAGCGCTGCGGGAGGCGTTCGCTCGCATCACGCCGTCTGACGAGCGCGTGCGCATCGCCCTCAAGTTCGGCGCTCTCCCCCACCCCGCCTACGTGCTCGGGCGACTCGCGGGCGTCGACGACGTGCGGGGCCTCGACGTCGAGCATGTCTTTCCGCTCGCGCCCGCAGCGCAGTGGAGCGGCGACGGCGAGCGCGAGTGGGTCGACTACTCCGACGACGAGCAGAACAGTCACCGCGCCCTCGCCGACTCTCTCGGAAACCTGACCCTGCTCGAGCCGGAGCTCGCCGAGCGCGCGATCGACGCGTCGTTCCCGGTCAAGCGAGACACCCTCTACTCTTCGAGCGCTGTTCCGATGTCGCGCGAGATCGCCGACGTCGTGGCGTGGGGAACCCCCGCGATCGCCGAGCGCACCTCGCGCCTCACGGCGGCTTTCCTCGAGATCTGGGCGAAGCCCGCGACCGTGATGATCGACGACGACGGTCTCACACCGATCCTCGACGCCAAACAGCGTCGCGGGTGGCCGCGCGGGTGGGAGCGCGAGTTCTCCTACGTCGAGTACTGCGGTGAGCACTGGGAGGTCTACGACGTCAAGCACCTCTTCGACCGCGTGTTCAAGAGGCTCTGGGCGGATGCTCGCGACGCCGTCGTGTCGTTCAGCGCGCGCCGAGGCGGCCCGATCTTCGAGTCGCGCGCGTGGAACGGGCAGTGGCACGAACTCGACGAGTCCCACTTCCTCTACATGGGCTGGGACTCCCGCTACATGCTCACGGCGGTGCAAGGGGTGCTCGAGGAGGCGGGTCTCGCGTCGGAGGTGTCGGTCATGTACTCGTACACCGGCGCGGCGATGGACTAGACCGGGGCGAGATCGGGGACTAGACCGATCGCGGTCCGCACCGCGGGCGACCCCGGTGTGACGAATCATGACCTTCCTGGGCGTCGCCGCTCAGTGAGTCGACGTACTCTCTCGATTCGACCGGGTCTCGAGACTCGGCGGGAGGAGATCGAGAGACCATGACCGAGCCCACCATCCGCACGACCGTGTCCGACTTCAACGTCGGTTTCGCCGAAGCCGTCGGCCCGACTCTCTCGGAGGTCTTCGCGCGCGAACAAGCCGATCTCCAGGCCGCGGGTGTTCCCGACACCGCCGTGGCGGTCGGCGACCGCGTGCCGGAGTCGACTCTCCTCTCGGCCGACGGCGCCGAGCACACCCTGAGCGACGTGCGTGCGGGTTCTGCCGCCGTGCTCGTGTTCTATCGGGGCGCGTGGTGTCCGTATTGCAACATCACCCTCAAGCACTACAACGACACCCTCGCGCCCGCCCTCGCGGGTCGGGGCATCCCTCTCGTCGCCATCAGCCCTCAGACTCCCGAGGGCACCGAAGCGGCGATCCTCAAAGACGACCTCGGCTTCACAGTGCTGTCCGACCCGGGCAACGCGCTCGCCGGCCGCCTCGGCATCGTCACCGAGCCGAGCTCCGACGCGCGGGCCGCCCACACCGAGCTCGGTTTCGCGGTCGCCGACAGCAACGCGGATGCGACACCGGCGATCCCGTTCCCCACGGTCGTCGTCGTCGATGCCGACGGTGTCGTCCGCTGGGTCGACGTGCACGTGGACTACACCTCCCGCACCGAGGTCCCCGCCATTCTCGACGCCGTCGACGCGCTGTAGCCTCGAACAGTCGCGGTCGGCGATCGCGCTGACCGCACGACGGGAGGACGGTGCGCACCGTGGCGAGTTTCGCCGAGAAACCGATCCTCGATCTCACGATCGACGAGTGGACGCGATTCCTCGAGAACGATCCGCCCGATGCGGGGGTGCGCCTCAAGCTGCGCAAGAAGTCGTCGAGCGCTCCCGGCATCACGTGGTCGGAGGCGCTCGATGTCGCGCTGTGCTTCGGGTGGATCGACGGCCAGACCGCCCGGCTCGACGACGACTACACGCTCCAGGCGTTCTCGCCTCGGCGCAAGAACAGCCCGTGGTCGCAGATCAATCGCGAGCATGTCGCGCGACTCATCGACGCGGGGCTCATGCGCGAGGGCGGCTTCGCCGAGATCGAGCGGGCGAAAGCCGACGGCCGGTGGGATGCCGCCTACCGACAGAAGGGCGCGACGACGCCTCCCGACCTCCGGGAAGCCCTCGATCGCGAGCCGGCCGCGGCCGTATTCCACGACGGCCTCACCAAGGTCGAGAAGTTCTACACCTATTTTCGCCTCGCCTCGATCAAGACGCCGGCGGTGCGGGAGGCGCGCATCCGCGACGTCGTCGAGAAGGCGGCGCGAGGGGAGAACCACTACGCGCCGCGCGGTCGCTGACCTCGTCCCTCCGGTCTGTGCCGCCCGAACCGGCACCGCCCTCGCGCGCCGCTGCACCCGGTGGTAGCGTTTCTGCCATGAAGTAACGAGGCTCTCGAGTCCGCCGCGCGCCGCGCGGCCATCACTCTCTGCGGGATGACCTTCTCTCCCGGGTGATTCTCCTCCTCCCCTCTTTCTTCTACTGCCGGCCGGCGCTCGCCGCCCCGGCGCAAGGACACGCTCTCATGTTGCCTTCGTCCACCATCACGTTTCGCGATCTCACGTTCGAGTGGCCCGACGGCTCGCTCGCCCTCCGAGGGCTCAGCGGGTCGTTCGGTCACGGCCGCACAGGGCTCGTCGGTCGCAACGGCTCGGGCAAGTCCACCCTCCTCCGACTCGCCTCGGGCGAACTCGCCCCGACCTCCGGGGAGCTCGACGTCTCGGGAGACGTCGGCTACCTCCGTCAGAGCGTTCCGCTGCACTCGGGCGCGACGGTCGCCGAACTGCTCGGCATCGACTCGACCCTGCGGGCCCTGCGCGCGATCGAGGCCGGAGATGTGGCGGTGGAGCACTTCGACGCGGTCGGTGACGACTGGGATCTCGAGTCGCGCGCGAGCGAGGCGCTCGACGACATCGGTTTCTCCGCGGCGGACCTCGACCGGAGGGTCGGCGAGATCTCGGGGGGCGAGGCCGTGCTCGTCGCCATCGCGGGGCTCAGGCTGTCTCGAAAGGCGATCACGCTTCTCGATGAACCGACCAACAACCTCGATCGGGGTGCGCGCTCGACGCTCACGCGCCTCGTCGACGCGTGGCCGGGAACTCTCGTGATCGTCAGTCACGATCGCGCTCTGCTCGACCGGATGGATGCCACCGCCGAGCTCTACGAGGGCGGCTTCGAAGTCTTCGGGGGGCCGTACAGTGCGTGGGTCGAGCACCGCGACCGGGAGAACGCCGCGGCGGCGGATGCCGCGAGGGCGGCGCAGCAGGCGGTCCGCGTGGAGAAGCGGCAGCGCGCGCACGCCGAGACCACCCTCGCCCGCCGACGTCGGGCGGGCAAGAAGGCGCAGCGCGAGGGCGGGGTGCCGCGCATCGTGGCCGGCGGTCTCGCCCGCAAGGCGGAGAATTCGGCGGCGTCCCTCCGATCGACACTCGACGACAGGGTCACGGCCGCGACCGACGCCGCCACCGCAGCCGACGCGCGCGTGCGCGACGACGAGCACATCAGGCTCGAGCTTCCCGATCCGGGTGTCGCGCGAGGTCGGCGGCTCGCCGAGATCACCGGCGTCGCGGGGTCTCCTGGTGTCGATCAGCAGTCGGTCGTCATTCAGGGGCCGGAGCGCGTCGCGCTCGTCGGGCCGAACGGTGCGGGCAAGACCACCCTGCTCGAGGCTCTCGTGGGTCGCGCCGAGGCGCGACCGGACCGCTCCGAACGCCCCCGCGCGCGCCTCCTCACCGATCGGGTCGGATACCTGCCGCAGCGCCTCGACGACGTCGACGACACCCTTTCGGCGGTCGACGCGGTGCGGGAGTGCGCGCCGGACACGAGTGCCGGAGACATCCGCAACCAGCTCGCTCGACTCCTGTTGCGGGGTCACGCCGCCGACAGGCCCGTGTCGACACTCTCGGGCGGGGAGCGCTTTCGGGTGTCCCTCGCGCGCATGCTCTTCGCCGATCCTCCCGCCCAACTCCTCGTTCTCGATGAACCCACCAACAGTCTCGACCTGCAGAGCGTGGAGCAGCTCGCCGAGGCCCTCGACGCCTACCGGGGTGCCGTTCTGGTGGTGAGCCACGACGACGACTTCCTCGCGCGCATCCGCATCGACAGCGTGCTCGAGCTCGATCACGAGGGCCGTCTCCACCGCCGCCACCGGGAGTGAGGCCCCCGGACATCGCTAGACGGCGCGCACGACCTCGTAGACGAGTCGCGCGAACTGCCCGTGGGCCGCAGCGCTCACCAGCCGGAGGCGGTCTGACTCGATCCGCCTCGGCAGCAGCGCGGCACCGCCGTCGAGCACGACCGGGGCTACCGAGAGGGCGATGCCATCGAGCGCGTCGCTGTCGGCGAACTGACCAGCCAGATCACCCCCGCCGACCACCCAGATATCACCGTCATCCGCCGCGGCCCGAAGGGCGGGGACCACATCGATCACCGGTCCGCGGACGAATCGGATGTCCGCCCCCTCGGGTCGCGGAAGGTGACGCGTCGTGAATACGAATGTCGGACGGTCGCCGTGGAACTCGTTCCACTTGGCGGGGTTCGCGAGGATATCGCCCTCGTCGAGTACCCACTCGTACGTCGTCGACCCCATCACGAGCACGGTCGCATCACCCGGGACGAGCCCGTCGGCTGAGTCCGAGGAGACCGCGAAGAGCCACGAGAGGGAGTTCGTGTCGTCGGCGATGTAGCCGTTCATCGTCGTTGCCGTGTCGTAGAGGATGCGTTGCATGTCAGGACGATATCGCTGCCGTGTGACATCGACGGCATGGAGCGAACCGCCGCGACACGCGTCACGATATCGGCCGCTCGGCCCGTCAGAGAGAATCACATAGGATATATGCGACCGCTCGGATCGGACCACCGTTGGCCCGCGCCGAGCACCCCCGCACGACCCTTCACACACGCCGGCAAAGGAGCTGCGCTTGAACACTCGGGAGAATCCGCGACCGGCATCGCCCGCCGTCGCACTCCCGGGTCGCCTTTCGCGGCACGCCGACACTGCACCTGCTCGTCGCACGACCCCGCATCCATCCCCAACAGAACCGAGTGACCCATGATTCTCGCTCTCGAAGCCGCGACAGAGACCACGCGGTCCGCGCCGGTGCTTCTCGGCATCGCCGCCGGAGCCATCGCGCTCTTGCTGATCCTCATCATGAAGGTGCGTCTGCATCCCTTCTACGCCCTCGTCATCGTGAGCCTCCTGACCGCGCTCGTCGCGGGCGTGAGCATCAACGACCTCCTCACAACCCTCCAGGGACCCTTCGGTACGACCCTGGGCAACGTCGCCCTGCTCATCGGGTTCGGCGCCGTGCTCGGTCGGGTGATCGAGATCTCCGGCGGAGCGCAAGTGCTCGCCGAGAGCATGATCCGCCGGTTCGGCGACAAGCGTGCACCGTTCGCTCTCTCGCTCGCGTCGTTCCTCTTCGCGTTCCCGATCTTCCTCGACGCGGGCTTCATCGTCATGCTGCCGATCATCTACCAGGTCGCCCGACGCTTGAAGGGCAGCCTGCTGCTCTACGCCCTCCCCGCCACGGGCGCGTTCCTCACGATGCACGGACTCGTGCCGCCGCACCCCGGCCCGACGGCGGCGAGCGGCATCATCGGTGTCGAGGTCGGCCTCGTGATCCTGGTCGCCCTCGCCATCGCGATCCCCACCTGGTACGTCGCGGGGTACCGTCTCGCCCTCGTGCTCGCGAAGCGCCAGCCGCACTTCGCCGTGCCCAACCTGCTCGGTGACCCCGAAGATCGCAGCGGACAGAAGCTTCCGAGCTTCTGGACCATCATCATGCTGCTCCTTCTGCCCCTCGTTCTCATCTTCCTGAATACGGGTGCCGCAGCCCTCGCGACCGACGGCATCATCGAGAACGACACCGCCCTCTACGGCGTGCTCACGACCGTCGGCGCCACGCCGATCGCCCTGCTCATCACGTCGCTCCTCGCGATCATCCTCCTCATCGTCATCCCCAACCGGGGTTCGGTCGGCTCCAAGATGGAGGAGGTCGTCGACGACGCCCTCGCCCCCATCTGTTCGATCATCCTCATCACCGGTGCCGGAGGGATGTTCGGCGGGGTTCTGACCGCGACGGGCATCGGCGGCGCACTCGCCGAGAGCCTCAACGACATCGGCATGCCTTTGATCGTCGCCGCGTTCGTTCTCGCCGCGATCATCCGTATCGCGCAGGGTTCGGCCACGGTCGCGACCACGACCGCCGCGGGTCTCATCGCTCCCGCCGTGATCGCTGCTGGCGACCAGAGCGCCCTGCAACTCGCTCTCATCGTCGTCGCCCTCGGCGCCGGAGGAATCGCGTTCTCGCACGTGAACGACTCGGGCTTCTGGCTCGTCAGCCGCTTCCTCGGCATGAACACGAAGACGGCGTTGCAGACCTGGAGCGTCATCGCGACGGCAGTCGGCCTCATGGCGTTCGCGATCACCTTCGTGATCTACCTGTTCCTCTAGCCCGTGTTCCGTTAGCGCACCGCACGCGAAAGGCCCCCGAACCGTGGTTCGGGGGCCTTTCGTCTGTGCGAGCCGGGCGATCAGTGGATCGGCGCGGGCCCGAGGTCTTCGACGAGCTTCTTCATCGCGACGTAGGCCTTGTTGCGATACGCCACGAGTTCCGGAGTGCGCTCGGCGGGCACGTCGAGGAATCCCGCGCCCGTCTTGGTGCCGAGCTTGCCCGCGTCGACGAGGTCTTTGAGGATCGCGGGAGTCGCGAACCTCTCCGGGAACTCGGTCTGGAGCGAGGCGTAGCAGAACGCGTAGACGTCGAGGCCCGCCATGTCGGCGATCGCGAACGGACCGAAGAACGGGTAACGGAACCCGAACGTCGTGCGCACGATCGTGTCGATGTCGTCGGGGGTCGCGACACCCTCCTCGACGAGCTGCGTGGCCTCATGGAAGAGCGCGTACTGCAGTCGGTTGAGCACGAAACCCGTCGCGTCCTTGACGCGCGCGGTCTCCTTGCCCGTCGCCGCGACGATCTCTTCGACCGTCGCGATGAGAGCCGTGTCGGTTCCCGCGTGCGGAATCAGTTCGACTCCCGGGATGAACGGAGCGGGGTTGCTGAAGTGCACGCCGAGGAAGCGCTCGGGGTTGGTCACCGCTTCGGCGAGAGTCCCGATCAGGATCGTCGACGTGTTGCTGCCGATGATGGCGTCGGGGCGGGCAGCCGCACTGATGCGCGCGAGGGTCGCGTGCTTGATCTCGATCTTCTCGGGAACGGCCTCCTCGATGAAGTCGGCATCGGCCACGGCGTCTTCGATGGATGCGGCGGGCGACAGGTTCTTCTCGAGGAGCTCGGTCGCGTCGGCGGGGAACAGGCCGTCGGCGACGAACTGCCGCGACTCCTCGATGAGCCTGTCGTAGTTGCTCTTCGCGATCTCCTCGGAGATGTCGGCGATCTTGACGGTCGCACCGGAGAGGGCGAGGACCTGGGCGATGCCACCACCCATGTATCCCGATCCGACGACGGCGATTGTCTTCTGTGACATTCTTTCCTCTTTCTAGTGGGGGGAACTTCTCGAGCGGGCGAGCGGGAGCTCAGCTCTCGTACGATCCGATGGCGTCGACCTTCTGTGCCGAAGCCGACGACTCGTCGAAGCGGTAATCGAGCCAGTCCGCCGCGAGCTTCTTGGCGAGCTCGAGTCCGATCACTCGCTGGCCGAAGCACAGCACCTGAGCGTTGTTGCTGAGTACGGACCGCTCGACCGAGTAGGGGTCGTGCGCCGTGACGGCGCGGATGCCGGTGACCTTGTTGGCGCTGATGGCGACGCCGAGGCCCGTGCCGCAGATGAGGAGGGCCCGATCGGCGTCGCCCGCCGCGATGATTCGCGCGGCGTCGACGGCGATGTGGGGGTAGTCCGTGTTCTCACTCGAGCTGATTCCCACGTCGACGACGCTCCCCACACGAGGGTCGGCTTCGAACATCGCCTTGATCTCCTCTTTGTATTCGACTCCGGCACTGTCGTTTCCGACGACGATGCGCCACGGGGTGTTTTCGGTCATGAGTCCATCTCCTTTGCGAGTGCGGCGAGGATGAGCGAGAGCGAGACCGCTCCGGCATCGGGGTGACCGATGCTCTTCTCCGCCAGGGGTCGTGCGCGTCCCACCTTGGGGCGCAGTTCGGAGGTCGCGTCGGCCGCCGCGATCGCGACATCCGCCGCGACGTGGAGGGCCGCGACAGGCGCGACCGAGTCGCGAGCCTGAGCGTCGAGCGAGTCGACGTAGGGCGAGAGCACATCGATGAGGGTCTTGTCGCCGACCTCGGCCTTGCCGAGTCGCTGCACGGCGTCGAGGGCCGCGCGGGATGCCGCGGCCACGGCGGCCGTGTCGGGCTGGGCGGCCGAGGCGAAGCTCTGGGCGAATGCCGTGAGCCCGATGCCCCACAGCGCACCCGAGGTGCCTCCGGCCTTCTCCGACCACTCCGCTGCCGCGAGCGTCACGAGCTGTTCGACCCCGCACCCGTCGTCGACCGCGCGGTGGGCGGCGGCGGTGGCCGCTTCGATACCCCGCCGCATGCCGATTCCGTGGTCGCCGTCTCCGGCGATCGCGTCGATCCGGCCGAATTCCTCTTCGTGCTCTTCGACGACGGAGCGGACGACCTCGAAGAGACCGGCCGCGACGCGCGCGGCGTCCTTCTCCACATCGCTCGCGGGCACGACCTCGACGGCGAGGGCCTCCTGCAGGGCGCCCTCGGGGATGCGCTCGCGGGGTTCGGCGTTGCCCTTGCGGAAGGCCGGGGTGTCGGCGGGCGCTGACCACAGGGTCTCGAGCTCGTCGTCGACCCAGAAGAGGGTGAGCGACAGCCCCGCCATGTCGAGGCTCGTGACGAGCTCACCGACCTCGGGTTCGACGATCGTGAGCCCTTCGTCGCCGAGCAGCCGATCCACGTGACCGTAGAGCACGAAGAGTTCTTCGTACTTGACCGTGCCGAGCCCGTTGACGAGCACCACGACACGGTCGCCCGCGCCCTCGGGGCGATCGTCGAGGAGAGTCGTGACGAGGAGCTCGGCGAGATCGGCCGAGGCGGGGTGAGCGTGTTCGCTGATGCCCGGCTCGCCGTGGATGCCGAGCCCGAGCGAGAACTGACCGGTGGGAACCGAGAAGAGCGGTTCGTGTGCGCCAGGAAGGGTGGGGCTGCCGAACGCCACACCGAGCGATCTCGTGCGGTCGTTGGCCTTGATCGCGAGGCGCTCGACCTCGTCGAGGCTGTCTCCCCGCTCGGCCGCGGCACCCGCGACCTTGAACACGGTGAGGTCGCCCGCGATACCGCGGCGCTTGTGGATCTCGTCTTTCGACGCGCTCGCGATGTCGTCGGTCACGACGACCGTGCGGGTCTCGATGCCCTCGGCGTTGAGTCGCTCCTGCGCCTGGCCGAAGTGGAGAACGTCGCCCGCGTAGTTGCCGTAGCTCAGGAGCACTCCCCCGCCCCGGTTCGCCGCCTTGACGACCCGATACACCTGCGACGCCGCGGGCGATGCGAAGAGGTTGCCGCACGCGGAACCGGCGGCGAGGCCCGTTCCCACGAGTCCCGCGAACGCGGGATAGTGACCCGACCCTCCCCCGATGACGAGGGCGACGGAGCCCTCGGGGCTCACGGTCGAGCGCACGACACCCCCGTCGACTCGAGCGACGTACTGGCGGTTGGCGGCGACGAGTCCGTCGATGGCCTTCTCGGCGAACTCCTCGGGTTTATCGAAAACGCGCGTCATTGCTTGGTTCTCCTCGGTGTTGTTCGGGGGCGCCCGGCGGTCAGCCGCGCACCGCGGGGGTGATCTGCTGGGTGACCCTGCTCGTGCCGAGGGCGTAGCCGTCTTTCTTGGGCAGCACCTGGCGACGCAAGTAGTCCTGGTTGGCCGCGCTCACGCTCAAGCCGTCTCCGCCGTAGCTCTCCGCGCAGATGATCCCCTGGAACCCGTTCGCGATGGCGAGCGCGAACGCCTCGCGGTAGTTGATGAGGCCGCTCTCCATCGGCGAGGGCATCGCGACGTAGTGGTCGCGCGCGACATCCTCGTCTCGGATGTATCCCTTGACGTGCCAGTAGTTGCTGTAGGGCAGCGTCTTCTCGAAAACGGAGTACCAGTCCTCGATCGGGCGGTGCAAGCGCACGAGGTTGCCGACGTCGGGGTTGATCCCCACGTTGTGCAGGTCGATGTCTTGCGCGAGCTGCGCGGAGGAATCCCCCGACCCGAGGTAGGTGTCTTCGTACATCTCGAGCGAGAGGAGGATGCCGACCTCGTCGGCGTGCTTGCCGAGCTCGCGCAGCCGCGTGACGGCGAGGTTCCAGGTCTCCGGATCGTTCTCGGGGTCCTGGTGGCCCTCGACGGTCCAGAACCAGAGCTGCTTCTTCTGCTCGGGGGTGAGAGCTTGGTGGAGTCCGACCGAGACGACGGCCATGCCGAGGTGTGCTGCGGCATCGATCGTGCGGTGGCTGTAGGCGAGGTTGTCTTCGCCGTCCTCGGGGTGAATGACGCTGCGGCGGATGGCGGAGATCACCGGGAGGGTCACGTCGGCGTCGCGCGCGGCCTGCGCGAGGTCATCGAGCCGCGAGGCGGAGAGGTCTCCCGGTCGGAGCCAGCTGTCGGTGATGTCGACGGCGCTGAAGCCCGCGTCACGCACCTGCTCGAAGGTGTCGACCCACTCGGTGGGTTCGGCGTCTTGCACGACGGTGCCGTCGCGCTTGAGCCCCGGAAATTGGATGAGGGCGCCGGTGATGGGCCAGTTTTCGGCGGTGAGGGCCATGAACACACTCCATTGGGTTGATCGTGTTTCCTATACGATCAACACTACACCGCGACATCCGCCGACGGCATCGACAACGCGTGCTCGCGGCGGATGGTCAGCCGGTGCCCCGTGAGAGGGTGCGTCGCGTCGTCAGCTCGTTTCGCGCTCGACGCTCTCGTTGAGTGACCGCCGCTTGACTCCCCCGATGTGGCGGCGCATGGCCTCGCGCGCCTCGTCGGCGTCCCCGCGCGCGAACGCCTCGAGGATCGCCGTGTGCTCCGCGATCGCGTGCTCGGCATCGGTGACCCCGAGTCCGACGAAGAGTCGGAAGCGCTGCACCTGGCCACCGAGAGCCCGGTAGGCCGAGAGCAGAAACTGGTTGTGCGCGTGCTCGGCGATGAGGCGGTGAAACCGCTCGTCGGCCTCCCAGTAGCCGCGGAACTCGGCGAACGACGGGCCCGTCGGCGAGGCGGCGAGGTCGTCGATCGAGTCCTGCAAGCGCGCGACGAGCTCGTCGTCGACGCGCTGGCACGCGAGGTAGGCGTTGACCGGCTCGATCACGAGGCGCGCATCGGTGAGTTCGGCGAGTTCCTCGGTGGTGAAGAGCGGGGCGACGCGGTATCCCTTGAGCGCCGTGCGCCGCACGAGACCCGTCGACTCGAGTCGGGCGAGTGCCTCGCGGATGGGCGTCTGCGACACCTCGAGCTCGCGGGCGAGGCCGTCGATGCTGAGCGGGGAGCCACCCGAGTAGCGACCGTCGATGAGTGCCGTGAGCAACTCGTCGTAGACGTGGTCGGCGAGCATGAGGCGTCGCTGTCCACCGGTGGGGCTCGCCTCTGTCATGACCCTAATCGTAGGCGTCGCACCCTGAGGGGCCGGTTCGAGCCCCGCTCAGCTGCGGTCGCGACCGGCGAGGAGGGCATGCAGGAGCGGGATGCCCGACGCCCCCATGAGCACCGTGCCGAAGACGACGTCGTCGGGCCGCATGAGTACTCCGGCGATGAGGAGAGCGCCGAAGACGAGGGCCGAGATCACGCGACGCGACGCCCTCTCGAGTTTGGCGATGCGGCGCTCGACGCCCGGACTCGTGGTCGCGAGCGACCCGTCGTCGACTCGCGTGAGGAGCGCATCGAGCCGCTGCGGGAGGCGCGCGACGATGCCGACGGTCTCGACGGCTTGCTTCGCGACATCCTGAGCGATGTTGCCCCGCTCGTCCCGGAGCAGTTGGGAGGCGTACGGCTCGACGGAATCCCACAGGTTGAACGCCGGATACAGGGCGCTCGCGACCCCCGAGGTCAGGGACATCGCGCGGATGACGAGCAGGAAGTTCTCGGGCAGCTGGAAGGGCAACGACCTCACGACGTCACCGAACTGCACGGCGAACTGGCGGAACTCGCGTTCGTCGACCTCGCGAAGTTCGGCGAACCCCATTCCGCCGAAGCGCGCGAAGAGCGCGGTCATCGCCCTCTCGAGCTCGTTCGTGTCTGCCGAGGGGAGCAGCACTCCCACGTTGCGGATCGCGGCGACGAGAGCGCGTCCGTCGCGCGACGCCGCCGCGAGGAGCAGCGAGCGCAATCCGCTGCGCGTCGTCGCGGGGACCTCGCCCATCATCCCGAAGTCGATGAACGTGAGGGCGAAGGATCGCCCGCCTGACGCGTCGACGACGGGGGTCACGAAGATGTTTCCCGGGTGCGGGTCGGCGTGGAAGAAGCCGTGGGTGAAGAGCTGGTCGAACATGACCTCGGTGAACACGGGGGCGACCTCGGCGGGGTCGATGCCCGCGAGGGCGAGCGCCTCGACATCCGTGATCTTGATGGCCGAGACGTCTTCGAGGGTGAGCACACGTCGCGTCGTGCGCTCCCACACGATGGCGGGAGTGCGCACGCGCTCGTTGTCGGCGAAATCGGCCGCGAACCTCTCGGAGTTGACGGCCTCGTGCACGTAGTCGATCTCTTCGAGACTCGTCGCGGCGAACTCCTCGACGAGAGCGGGCATGTCGACGCGGTCGTACACGAGGCGCACTCGACTGAGCCATCCCCCGACCTTGCGCAGGGCCGCGAGGTCGACGTCGATGATCTCGTCGATGCCCGGGCGCTGCACCTTGACGACGACGGCGTCGATGCCGCTGTCGGCCGCCGCGGCGGGGGCGAGGCGTGCCCGGTGGGCTTGACCGAGGGATGCCGCAGCCACGGGGGTCTCGTCGATGCTCGCGAACACCGCCTCGAGGTGCACTCCGAGCTCGGCTTCCGCGAGGGCGCGGATCTGCGCGAACGGCACCGGGGCGACCTCGTCTTGCAGGCCCTCGAGCTCCCGCGTGATCTCGGGGGGCAGCACGTCGAGCCGCGACGACATGTACTGGCCGACCTTGATCATGAGCCCGCCGAGGTCTGCCGCGAGCACATGGAATCCACGGGCGAACCGCCGCATCCGCCGCGTGCGCGTACGCGTGGTGACGACCGTGAGCCCGATTCGGGGCAACACGAGTTCGAAGAACCAGGTGACGGCGAGATACCAGCTCGCGAAGCGGAGGATGCGGCGGTAGCGGGCGCGGGTGTCACCCGCGCCGGTCGCCGGTTCGGTGCGGCCCCGGCGAGCGGCGGGCACCCCCGTCAGTCCTGAGCGAGGATCGAGTAGAGCCGCCGGCGCGCGTCGTCGAGCACGGCCACGGCCTGCTGCACTTGCTCGGGTGACCCGGTGCGACCGACCTGGGCGGCCGCTTGGGCGAGGTCGACCCCCGATTTCGGTAGCGCGCCGAACCGGGCCTGCTCCGGCGAACCACCCTGGGCCCACGCGGCGGTGAGGTCGGACGCCGCCGCGACGTCGCGGCCCTCCGTCGTGAGCGAGTAGACCTTGCGCCCGTTCGACTCTTCGGCACTCACGAGGCCCTCGTCGGCGAGGAGCTGGAGGGTCGGGTAGACCGATCCGGCACTCGGCTTCCAGCTGCCGCCGCTGCGCTCCTCGATCTCGTGGATGATCTGGTATCCGTGCATCGGCTTCTCCGCGAGGAGCGCGAGAACCGCCGTGCGCACCTCGCCGCGACCCGCGCGGGTGCCGGTGCCGGTGCCGGTGCGCTTGTCGAACGACGAGCGGAACTCCTCGAACTTCTGCCACATGCCGTCGATGTTGTTGCCCGCGCCGAATGCGCCTGGCGAATACGCGTTGTTCATGGTGACCTCCTTGTGACGGGTCACGATGCGACCCGTGAACGATACCGAACGATAGTCGACGATAGCCCGGGTCTCTGAACGTGAGCCCCGCGTCTCAGCTCGAGATCGACGCGGGAGAAGACGACCCGGTCCACCCCTACCGTCCCGCGGGTCCGGGCACTCCTAGAATCGGCGGTGTGGGGGCACACGGAGGATCGGGGGGACAGCCGATCGACGGACCAGGCGGAGTCGAGTCATCCGGCGGATCGCTCGACGAGCCTGTCGACGGCACACCCGACTCCGACCGCATCACCGACGACCCACCCCAGCACACCTACCTCTGGGCACTCCTCTCCGGCTGGCTCCTCGCGCTCGAAGCGTGGTTGAGGTCCCACGGCGGCGCTCCTCTGCGCACGACCATCCGCGCCTTCTGGGGGGTCGTCGCGATCGCCGGCGCCGTTCTGCTCGTCGGCCCCGTGATCAATCCGCCGTTGACCCTCGACGACATCACGTCGTCGGCCGCGACGGCCACCGAAACGTGGATCGCTCGCGACTTCGCGGCCGACTACACCGTCGATCTCGCAGACGACGGCACGCTCACGACCGCCGTGGAGGAGCGCATCACCGCCTTCTTCGGCGACGAGGTCGACGAGAGCGGCATCGAGCGGGTCATCGCGACCGAATACGAGGGCAACGATCTGCGGCCGTCGGAGATCTCGGCGACCCTCGACGGCGAGCCGATCGAGGTCGGGCAGAACGATTCGGCGACGCGCCTCACCCTCGACCTCGACGCCGGGGAACGACTCGACGGCGACCACGAGTTCGTTCTGCGCTACACCCTCGACCACCTCGCCTACGACTCGACCGACCGGGCGACCGGTGACCCCGTGCAGATGCTCGAGTGGGATGTCTTCGGCCCCTCGTGGCCGCACGGAGTCACGGGTCTCGACGTCGAGGTGAGCCTCGCCGACGAACTCGATGACGCACTCATCCGCGAGCCCCGCGGTTCGGTCGCGTGGACGTTCGTGAGCGCGGGAGCGTGGCTCAGCGCCGAAGCCGACCGTGCACCGGGCCGCACCGCATACTCCTTCAGCAACGACCAGAGCATCCCCCCGAACGCGACGGCGGCGTTCACGATCCTCGTCGAGCCCGGCACGATCACGATGCCGCCGCGCTCGCCCGTGTTCTTCGTTCAGACGTTCGGCCCCCTCGCCCCTCTCGCCTTCCTCGCCGCAACACTGCTGCTCGCGATCGCCGCGCGCCGCGTCGCGTGGAGCGATGCTCGGGGTCGACCGTGGTTCGTCGCCCAGTACGACACTCCCGACGACATCTCGGCGACGATGGCCGCGCACATCTTGCGCTCCCCTCGCGCTCTCGAACTCGCGCGAGAACTGCAGAACATTCCCGCTCGTCCGAAACGGGGCGACGGCGCCATCGGCGACGCGCACCTCCTCGCGACGGGGCGAGCGGCCCGGCGCACCGGTCGCCTCGGCAACCTGCCCCGGGCTCTGCGGCTCTACGCCCGCGGCCCCGAAGTGAGGAGACAACTCGAACTGCGTTTGCGGGAGATCCCGGACGGATTCGTGCGCGACGGTTTCATCGCAGCTCCCCTCGCCCTCACCCTCGTGCAGTGGGGTCTCGTGAGACAACTGTCGCACCAGGCCCCCCTTGCGATCGTCTGGTGGCCGGTTGCCTTCGTCGCGGTCTCGACGGTCACCGCCTCCGTCGTGATCGTGCTCGCGGTCACGGCCCGCCCGCTCACTCACCGGGGCGCTCTCGTCAAGCAGCACCTCCGAGGAATCGGCGTGTTCGCCGAGCGCACGCAGGTGCTCGAGCGCGGCACGCTGCGCGACTCGGTGCTGCCCTACGCCGTTCTGCTCGCCCCGCCCCGCCGAGCCGGTCGGGCCATCGCCGAGCGCGTCGAGAGGGAGCGGGGCCGCCCGCTCCCCCGCCGCAGTTGGCTCACCGCCGACTACCTCACCGCGGCGCGGCTCGCCATCCGCGGCACCGCGGCTGTTCTCATCGCGGGCGTCATCGCGGTCACGATTCTCGTGACGAACCCTCTCGAGCCCACCGACACCTACCTCGCCTACACGGGCGACGTGCCCGGTTCGCTCTCGACCGAGGTCGCCTCCGTCGAGGTGAACGCCGAGTTGAGCCGCAGCGACGACGGTCGCGCCGTGATCACCGCGCGCGAGACGCTCGGCGTCGTCTTCGACGAGGACGGGTCGCTCCCCGGCCAGGTCGTCCGGCAGTGGCCGGGGGTCGTCGAGGGACAGAGCCTCGACCTCACGATCGACGGGGTGCGCGTGGGAGGCGTGCCCGTCGACTTCCGCACGCAGACCGAGGGTGACACGGTCGTCATGCGCACGACGATGGCGCAGCCGTTCGTCGGCGAGCACGAGGTGAGCGTCGACTACACGATCGCGTCCGCGGCCTACGCGACGAACGAGGGTCGTGACGGCGCGATCGTCGACAGGGTGCGATGGGCGGCGCTGCTCTCGGGGTGGGCCTTCGAATACGGTGCCGGCGACGATCTCGTCGATCCGCTCCGGCTCGAGCTGAGGGTGGCAGACGAGCTCCTCGCGGAGTCGACCCGGGCGGGGTGGCTCGTCGTCGACACGTCGGATGCGGACGCCCGGCGCGAGTGGCGCGACGGCGTTATCGCCTTCGGGGATATCCGCGACGACATCCAGGCGGACATCATGGTCGAGGCGGTCGGGAGCGCGGATGGCACGGCCACCCGGTCGCTCGAGATCGGGCACACCGACAGCGGCCTCTATCCGACGACGGTCACGCGCGACGACGTCGGGGTGCTTCTGGACTTCCCGCGCGGAACATTCTCGGAACCGGACGAGGCGGCGCTGAGGGCGGCGCACGCGCAGATCGTGTGGCCCGCCGTGGCCATCGTCGCGCTCAGCGCGCTCGCGACGGCGCTCGGGGTGCTCGGATGGGTTCTCACCCGGGCCGGTCGCGGTCGCGCGAGAGAGCGGGGGCCTGCTCGAGACGCCCTCACATGGTTGGCTCCCGCGAGTGCGCTCGGCGCGGGCCTCCTGCTCGTGTGGTTCACGTTCTCCCTCCCCTCGGACGACCCGTTCTTCGCGCCCCTCGCGACGGCGACGGTCGTGGGGTTCGTCGGGGCCGGGGTCTCCCTGTGGGCGGGACTGCGCACGGCGCCGCAGCCCGCCCGGGTCGAGGCCCAAGCCCGGGCCCGGGCCCGGGCGAAGGAACCGAGCGGTCGCGGCGGTGCGGCGCGGCGCCGCCGGCGCGGCCCCCGTCGCCGTTAGACGCGGTGCACGTGGAGCAGTTCGAGCTGCTCGGGAAAGAGCGCCGGGGCCTGCACCCCGACCTCGGCGAGCACGGTGCCGCTCAGCACGGGCGCCGTCGCCCACCACGCGGGAATCCCGACGCCCGGCCCGGCGCCCGACTCGGCGAGCGGCACGACCGGCACCGACGGGGCGGAACTCACGCGCTCCACGCGGTAGCGCGCATCCGCGTCGAGGCCGGGCAGTCTCACCCGACCGGGGGGTGACGCGACGG
This sequence comes from Marisediminicola sp. LYQ85, assembly GCF_046600695.1. Lineage (NCBI taxonomy): Bacteria > Bacillati > Actinomycetota > Actinomycetes > Micrococcales > Microbacteriaceae > Marisediminicola > Marisediminicola sp. LYQ85. The sequence goes on along the minus strand of NZ_JBKIWO010000001.1, from coordinate 617,070 downwards.
GCGACTGCACCATGACGAGCGCGAACACCGCCTCCGAGCGGTCGTTCGCGACGACGCCGTGCACGAGGAGCGCAGGGTCGGGATGATCCGCCCGCACGGTCTCGCCCGAGTGCAGCAGGGGCCGCAGTCTCTTGTGCAGCGCGACCCAGCCCGCGAGCTCGTCGAGCTGCTCGGTGGTCGCCTCGCGCAGGTCCCACTCGATACCGAGGTGCCCGAAGAGCGCGGTGCCCGCTCGGAACGCGAGATCGTGACGTCGCCCGGTGGTGTGCGAGCGCTCCGCCCCGACGTGTGCACCCATGATCTCGGGCGGAACGAGCAGTTGCGTGTATCGCTGGATCTGCTGGCGCTCGAGAGCGTCGATGGTGTCGGAGGTCCACACCCTGTCGGTGCGTTCGAGCACCTCGAGGTCGATCCTCCCCCCGCCCGAGGCGCACGACTCGATCTCGAGGTGGGGATGCCGCGACCGCAGTTCGTCGAGCATCCGGTAGAAGGCGAGCGTCTGCTCGTGCACGGCCGCGCGCCCGTCGGAGCGCGTCGCGGCCTCGAGGAGGTCGCGATTGTGATCCCACTTGACGAAGTCGATCGCGTTCTCCGAGAGGATCGCGTCGACCCTCCCGAGAATGTGGTCGTAGGCGGCGGGGATCGTGAGGTTGAGGGCGTGCTGGTGGCGCGCGAGGAGGGGCGCGCGCTCGCCCGCGGAGAGAATCCAGTCAGGATGCTCGCGCGCGAGGTCGGAGTCGGGGTTGACCATCTCGGGCTCGAACCACAGCCCGAACTCCATGCCGAGGGAGGTCACGTGGTCGATGAGGGGGGTGAGCCCGTTCGGCCACACGGTCTCGTCGACGATCCAGTCGCCGAGCCCCGCGCTGTCGTCGCGTCGTCCGCGGAACCACCCGTCGTCGAGCACGTAGCGCTCGACCCCGACCTCGGCGGCGCGATCGGCGAGTTCCGTGAGGGTGTCGAGATCGTGCTCGAAGTACACGGCCTCCCACACGTTGAGGAGCACCGGTCGCGGGCCGCGCTCGCGAGTCTCGCGTGAGCGGATGTGCGCGTGGAAGCGTGCGGAGATCGCGTCGAGACCCCGCCCCCAGCTTCCGTAGAGCCACGGTGACGCGTAGTGCTCGCCCGGCGCGAGGATGACCTCGCCCGGGAGCAGAGCCTCGCCCCCCGCGAGCAGGCCGTCGCCCGACGGCATCCGCTCGGCGAGGGTGCGGTGGTTGCCCGACCATGCCGTGTGCACGGCCCACGCCTCGCCCTCGCGGAACCCGAAGCCCGCGCGCCCGGCGACGAGCACGAGTGAGGCGTCGTGACCCGTGCGCCCGCGCCAGCTCTCCCTCGTGTGGGTGCCGATAGTGAAGGCGTGCCGCTGCGGACTGCGCTCGCGCAAGTGGCGCCCGGTGAGGTCGAGGATCTCGTCGGCCTCGCGCGGAACCGGCAGCACGGGGGTGAGCGCGTCGACCGTGTAGTCGTCGACGCCGATGTTGCCGACGCGCGCTCGCGTGCGCAGCAGTCCGGCGTCGGTCAGCTCGATTTCGAGCGTGAGCGAGAGCTGCGTCTCGGTGTCGTGCGCCGTCACGACGATGCGGTGCGCGAGGTCGTGCGGGCCCGATCCCCCGCGATCGTCCGTGCGGGCCGGCGCCGCGTCGTCGTAGCCCGTGACGCGGAACGCCGTCGAGAACCGTCGCCCCGACCGGTGGCCCGCGAGACCGCCCGAGCCGAGCCACCCGCTCGACTGTTCGGGCAGGATGCTGGGCCGCACGGGCACGTCGGGCACGCTCGTCGCGACGGGCGGAACGGTGACCGCCACGAGGTCGGCGAGTTCGGCAGAGCCGAGTTCGCCGAGGTCGGCACCCCAGTGAACGAGCCGGGGAAGGGTGCCGTCCGCGAGGTCGACGACGAGACTCACGCCGCCCGCACGGTAATGCCGCACGCGCCGTGCGGTCTCGATCGGTTCGCCCTCGCGGGGATCGCTGTCGCTCACGACTCCGTTTTCGGATGCGCGTCGCTCGCCTGTCGACGCACGACGGCGACACCGCGCGTTCCGAGCTCCCCTGCCACGGGGTCATCGGCACTCACGTTCACGAGCACCTCTCCCTCGACACCGTCGAGCGGCACCGGGGCGTCCGTGCGATTGATGAGGAACCAGAACTGCTCGTCGCCGTCTCCGCGCACCGCGAGCTCGACGAGCCCGCGCACGCCCTCGGGGAGCTCGCTCTCGACGCCCGCGCGCTCGAGCACGGGGCGCAGCACGGTCGCGATGCCGACCTGCCCGAGTCTCGTCGACACGTAGGTCGCCGTTCCCGAGCCGACCGGGTTGCGGGTCACGGCGGGGCGGCCTGCCTGGTCGCCCGTGTCGTAGCGCGCGAGCACCTCGATCGCCTCGCTCGTGACGTCGATACGATCCGTCCAGATCGACCCCACGGCTCCGCTGTCGAGAGACACGGTCTCGCCCGCGAGGAGCGGCCCGAACTCCTCGATGCGGATGCCGAGCACGTCGCGCAGCGCGCCGGGGTACCCGCCGAGCCACACGTGATCGTTCTCGTCGACGATCCCCGACGAGTAGGTCGTCACGAGGTGACCGCCCTGCTCGGTGTAGGCGGTGAGCTCGTCGATCGTGCTCTGGGGCATGACGTAGAGCACGGGCGCGACGACGACGTCGTAGCCGTCGAGCGGGGTGCCCGTCGGCACGACGTCGGCGCGCACGCCGAGGTCGAGGAACGCCGAATACCAGTCGAGGGCTTCGCTCTTGTAGTTGAGGAGCTCGGTGGGGTGGGAGTCCTGCTCGACGGCCCACCACGAGTCCCAGTCGAACAGGATGGCGGCGCGAGCGGCGACCGAGTGCGACCCGGCGACGGGAGCGAGGGTCTTGAGGATGTCTCCGAGCCCGACGACGTCGCGGAACAGGGCACTGTGCTCCCCCGCGTGCGGCACCATGCCGGAGTGGAACTTCTCCGCACCCGCGGCCGATTGGCGCCACTGGAAGAAGCACACCGCGTCAGCGCCGTGGGCGACGTGCGTGAGCGAGTCGCGCGCCATCGAACCGGGCTTCTTGGCCACGTTGATGGGCTGCCAGTTGACGGCGCTCGTCGAGTGCTCCATGAGGAACCACGGGCGCCCTCCGCCGAGGTAGCCGGTGAGGCTCGCCGAGAACGAGAGCTCGTCGAGGTTCTGCGACCCCGGCATGACGTAGTGGTCGTTGGAGACGAAGTCGATCTCGTCGGCCCACGCGGCGTAGTCCATGCCCTTCGTCTCGTTCATGACCATGAAGTTGGTTGTGATCGGGACCTCGGGCGTGATGCGCCGCAGGATGTCGCGCTCGACACGCAAGTAGTCCTGGAGGGCGTCGGACGAGAACCTCTTGAAGTCGATCTGCTGAGTCGGGTTCGGGTGCGAGGCGGTGAGTCTCGGGGGCAGGATCTCGTTCCATGTTCCGTAGCGCTGCGACCAGAAGGCCGTTCCCCACGCCGCGTTGAGGGCGTCGATCGTGCCGTATCGTCGCTCGAGCCACAGGCGGAACTCGCGCGCGGCGTCGTCGGAGTAGTCCCAGATGTTGTGGCACCCGAGCTCGTTCGAGATGTGCCACGCGGCGAGTGCGGGGTGCTCGGCGTATCGCGTCGCGATCGCTTCGACGAGACGCACGGCGTGCTCGCGGAAGATCGCGGACGTGGGGCGCCAGTGCTGCCGCGCGCCCGGGTAGACGATCTCGCCGGTGCGGGTCACCGGGAGGATCTCGGGGTGCGCCGTCGTGAGCCACGGGGGCGGCGACGCGGTCGCGGTCGCGAGGTCGACCGAGATGCCGTTGGCGTGCAGCAGATCCATGACGTCGTCGAGCCACTCGAAGTCCCAGACATCCGCTGCGGGCTGGATGCGTGCCCACGAGAAGATCGCGACGGAGACGATCGTGACCCCCGCCTCGCGCATGAGACGGATGTCGTCGTCCCACACCTCGCGAGGCCACTGATCGGGGTTGTAGTCGGCACCGTATTCGATGCGCGGTGCGGCGTCGGTCGTGGGGCGGACCCAGCGTCGGTTCAGGGTGCTTTCCGACATGGTCGGTTCTCCTCGGTGGTCGGCGTGTCACCGCCGGGCGATGCCCGAGGTGACGGTGGTGATGGATGTCGTGCGTCGGGGGCGAGGTCGTCGACCTCGCCCCCGAACCGGTGGTCGACGAGACTCAGTCGACCGTGAAGCCCTGCTCGCCCGCGTAGGACAGCGAGGCGTCCTGCCAGTCTTCGAGGCCCTCCTGGAGCGTCACTCCCCCGACGTACGCCTGGCCGGCGGTGTCGTTGAAGATGCTGTTCGAGTAGGCCTGGAAGGGGAGGTAGCTCCAGCCCTCGACGACGTTCGCGGCCGACTCGGCGAAGATCTCGTTGGCCTTCTGCCCGTCGAAGTACTCGAACTCGACATTGAGGAACTCGTCGGACTCGAGGTCGGCGACCGTCGCGGGGAACGCGCCGCCGTCGATGCGGGTCTGCACGCCGTCACCCGAGTTGGCGTATTCGATGAAGTCGTACGCGAGCTCTTTGTTCTCACCGAGCTCGGGGATGGAGAGCGCGCTTCCGCCGTTCTCGGCCGTCGCCATCTCGCCCTCGTCCCACTGGGGCATCGGGGCGACGCGCCAGTCGCCCGCGCCCGCCTCGACACTCGACTCGAGGTTCGCGGGCATCCACGCGCCGACCGTGAGGGTCGCGATCGAGCCGTTGCCGAGGCCCTGGAACCACTCGTCGCTCCACCCGGTGATGGGGGCGAGGAGGTCTTCGTCGAGGAGCTGCTGATACATGTCGGTGTAGCGGGTCGTGCCCTCGTCGGAGAAGTCGATCGAGACGTCGGTTCCGTCGACGGTGTACGGCTCACCGCCGGCCTGCCAGATCATGCTCGTCGTCGTTCCGGCGTCGCCGGTGTCGTTGGCGAGGTAGACCTCGGGGTCGGCCTCCTGGATGTCGCGTGCGGCCTGCACGTAGTCGTCCCACGTCGTCGGCACGTCGACGCCCAAGCGGTCGAAGACCTCGGCGTTGTAGTACATCGCCATGGGGCCCGAGTCCATCGGGAGGCCGTAGACGCCCTCGTCCGATCCGGACTGCACCGATCCCCAGGGTCCGGGCGAGTAGCTGTCGGCGAGGTCGCCGGCGCCGAACTCGGAGAGGTCGACGACGGATTCGGCGAGGGTGAACTGAGGCATCGCGTAGTACTCGAGCTGGGTGACGTCGGGAACGCCCGAGCCCGCCGCGATGGCGTTCTGCAGCGCCGTGTAGTGGTCGTTGCCCGTGCCGACGTTGACGAGTTCGATGTCGACGTTGGGGTTCTCGTCTTCGTAGTCGGCGACGACCTGCTCGAGGGTGGGCTCCCACGCCCAGATGAGCAGCGAGCCGCCCTCTTCGGGCGACGGGCCGGAGTCAGACGACGACGAGCAGCCGGCGAGCGTGATCACCGCGGTTGCGGCGAGTGCGACGCCGGTCAGGGCGCGGCGACGGGTGGTGCTTTTCATGGTGGTGCCTCTCACTTCGTTGTTGAGTTGATTGCGGAGGAGTGGAGCGGTGTGGTGCGGGGGTGGTGGAGCGCGAGCGAGCCGGCCTAGTCGACCGTGAAACCCTGCTCTTCGGCGTACGACGCCGAGGCCTCGGCCCAGTCGTCGAGGCCCTCCTGCAGGGTCGCGCCCCCCACGTAGGCCTGGCCGGCGGTGTCGCCGAAGATGCTGTTGGAGTAGGCCTGGAACGGCAGGTAGCTCCAGCCGTCGACGACGTTCGCGGCCGACTCGGCGAAGATCTCGTTGGCCTTCTGACCACCGAAGTACTCGAACTCGATGTTCAAGAACTCGTCGGACTCGAGATCGGCGACGGTCGCGGGGAAGGCACCGTTCTCGATGCGCGACTGCACGCCGTCACCCGCGTTCGCGTACTCGATGAAGTCGTAGGCGAGTTGCTTGTTCTCCGACGCCTCGGGCACCGAGAGAGCGCTACCGCCGTTCTCCGCGGTGTTCGTCTCACCCTCTTGCCACTGCGGGGTCGGGGCGACACGCCAGGCGCCAGACCCGGCCTCGACGGCAGACGAGAAGTTCGCGGGCATCCACGCTCCGTAGTTGAGGGTCGCGATCGTGCCGTCGCCGAGCCCCTGGTACCACTCGTCTGTCCAGAGCGAGATCGGGGCGAGGAGCTCTTCGTCGATGAGCTGCTGCCACAGGTCGACGTAGCGCGTCGTGCCCTCTTGCGAGAAGTCGATCGACACGCTCGTGCCGTCGACCGAGTACGGCGTGCTGCCCGCTTGCCAGAGTGCGCTCGTCGTGAGGCCCGGGTCGCCGTTGTCGTTCGCGATGTAGACGTCGGGGTCGGCGGCGTGGAGCTCGCGGGCCGCCTCGAGGTAGTCGTCCCACGTGGTCGGCACGTCGACGCCGAGACGGTCGAAGACCTCCTCGTTGTAGAACATCGCCATGGGGCCGGAGTCCATGGGGAGTCCGTAGACGCCGCCGTCGGACTGCACCGAACTCCAGGGCCCCGCGGTGTAGGTGCCGTCGAGCTCGTCGGCGCCGAACTCGGTGAGGTCGCTGATGGAGTCGGCGAGCCGGAACTGCGGGAGGGCGAAATACTCGAGCTGCGCGACATCCGGAACCCCGTCGCCCGCGGCGATCGCGTTCTGCAGTGCGGTGTAGTGGTCGGGGCCGGTTCCGACGTTGACGAGGTCGACCTCGACATTCGGGTATTCCTCTTCGAAGTCGGCGACGACCTGATCGAGGGTCGGCTCCCACGACCACACGGTGATCGAGCCACCCTCGTCGGCGCCCGCGCCGGAGTCGGCTCCCGACCCTCCCGAGCACCCCGCGAGGGTCAGCGCCGCTGTCGCCGCGATGGCCGCTCCGGTGAGGGCTCGGCGCCGGAGGGTGTTCGGTGTCTTCGTCGGTGTGGGTGTCGGTGTCGGTGTCTTCACGGGTGTGTCTCTCACTTCGTTGTCGAGTTCACGGGGATGGTCGTGGGGCGCGGATGCCTCGGGGTCACTCCTTGACGCTTCCGGCCGCGAGGCCGGATTGCCAGTAACGCTGCAGCACGAGGAACGCGGCGATGAGCGGCAGGATCGTGAGTAGCGAGCCCGTGAGCACGAGGTTGAAGATCGCTTCGCCTCCCGCGGTCGTCGCTTGCGCGTTCCACTGGTTGAGCCCGAGGGTGAGCGGGTACCAGTCGGGGTTGCGCAGCATGATGAGCGGCAGGAAGTAGTTGTTCCACGTCGCGACCATCGTGAAGAGCAGCACGGTCACGATGCCGGGGCCGAGCAGCGGAACGCTGATCTGCCAGAAGGTGCGCACTTCGGAGGCCCCGTCGATGCGCGCCGCCTCGAGGAGCTCGGTCGGCACGGCTTCACTCGCGAACGTCCACATGAGGTAGAGCCCGAAGGGGGAGACGAGCGACGGGATGATGACGGCCCACGGGGTGTTCGTGATGCCCATCTGGCTGAACATGAGGAACGTCGGAACGGCGAGGGCGGTGCCGGGCACGGCGACCGCGCCGATGACGACCGCGAAGATCGCCTTCTTTCCCGGGAAGTTGAACTTCGCGAGGGCGTAGCCGCCGAGCACGGCGAGGAGGGTTGCTCCTCCGGCTCCCGCGACCACGTAGAGCACCGTGTTGCCGAACCAGCGCACGAAGATGCCGTCGTTGTAGGTGAGGGTGTCGCGGATGTTCGTGAAGAGGGCGAAGTCGCCGCTGAACCACAGCCCGAACGAGGTGAACAGGCTCCCCTGGGTCTTCGTCGAGTTGACGAGCAACCACACGAGGGGAATGAGCGAGTAGACGAGGATGATGCCCGTGAGCACCGTGAGCAGAACGCTCCGGCGCGGGCGCTCGATCGACCCGATGGGCTTGGGGCGACGTGCCGGGCGGAGCCGGGGAGTCGAGCGGGAGGTCGGTCTCGTCGCGATGGTGGTGGCCACGGGTCATCCGTCCTTTCTCATACCGCGCAATTGCACGATGTAGGCGATGACCATGGTGAGGATGCCCATGATGATCGCGACGGTCGCGGAGTAGTTGTACTGCTGACCCGCGAACGAGAGCGAGTAGGCGTAGAGGTTGGGGGTGAACGACGTCGTGATCGCGTTCGGGGCGAGGTTCTGCAGGATCGCCGGTTCGTTGAAGAGCTGGAAGCTCCCGATGATCGAGAAGATCGTCGCGATGACGATGGCCCCGCGGATGGCCGGGAGCTTGATGGCCGTGATGATGCGCATCTGGCCGGCTCCGTCGATCTCCGCCGCCTCATAGAGCGACGTCGGGATGACGCGCAGGGCGGCATAGAAGATGAGCATGTTGTAGCCGATGAACTCCCACGTCACGATGTTGCCGATCGACGCGAGCACGAGCTCCGGCGAGAGCGGGTTGGGCAGGCTGATGCCGAAGAAATCGTTGATGTTGCCGACGAGCCCGAATCGGGTGCCGTACATGAACCCCCACATGAGCGCCGCGACGACTGCAGGCACGGCGTAGGGGAGGAAGATCGCGATGCGGAAGAAGCTCTTGCCGTAGAGGCGGCCGCTGTCGATGGCGAGGGCCGCGATCATCGCGAGACCGAGCATGACGGGAACCTGCACGACGAGGAAGAGCGCGACCCTTCCCAGGGCCGCCCAGAACTGGTCGTCGCCGAGGGCTTGCACGTAGTTGTCGAGACCGACGAACTCGTTGCCGCCCACGAGCTGGTCGCGGAAGAGACTCAGCCAGATCGAGTACGCGATCGGCGCGAGGAAGACGAGCGCGAAGACGACGACGAAGGGGCCGATGAACGCCCACCCCGTCCACGAGGTGCGCTGTCGGCGGGGTTTCATCATCGTGGCGCTCGGAGGAGCGACCACGGGGGGAGACGTCACTGTCATGCGTTGACCTGTCTACGATCTGCGTCGATTGTTTACGCAACCATGAGAGCACGTTCTCGATGTTTGCGCAACCACAGCGCCGCCGCAGCCCGTAGAGTGGCGGTATGACAGCGGAGTTGACCGCGGAGGCCCCTCGTCGTGTTTCGATGGCCGACGTCGCCAAGCGCGCGGGAGTGTCTGCTCAGACGGTCTCCCGGGTCGCGAACGGCTACGAGGGCGTCGTCGACGAGACGCGCACGGCCGTGCTGACCGCGATGGCGGAGCTCGGCTACCGCCCCAACAGTGCGGCTCGCGCTCTCAAGCGCGGAGAGTTCCGCACGATCGGCGTCATCCTCTTCACTCTCGCGACGACGGGCAACATGCGCACCCTCGAGGCGATCGCGACGTCGGCGGCCGAAGCGGGGTACGCGATCACGCTCATCCCGGGCGCCCCGACCGAGGGCAGCATCCGCACCGCGTTTACGCGAGTCGACGAAGCCGCCGTCGATGCGGTCATCGTCGTCATGGAGATGCACTTGCTCGACTCGGCGCCGTTCACGCTCCCGCCGAACGCCAAAGTCGTCATCGTCGATTCCGACGCCGGCGATCGATTTCCCGTCGTCGACACCGACCAGGCCGACGGCACGAGGCAAGCGGTGCAGCACCTGCTCGACCTCGGCCACTCGACCGTGTGGCACATCTCGGGGCCGGAGGACAGCTTCTCGGCCGAGAGGCGGGCGCGGGCGTGGCGCTCGACCCTGACTGCCGCGGGTCGGGAGGTCCCCGGCATCCTGCACGGCGACTGGAGCGCGGAGTCCGGCTATCGCGCGGGTCAGACGATCGCCGACACCCCCGAGTGCACGGCCGTGTTCTGCGCCAACGACCAGATGGCCCTCGGCCTGTATCGGGCGCTCGGCGAACGCGGTCTCCGCGTGCCCCACGACGTGAGCATCGTCGGGTTCGACGACATCCCCGAGGCGTCGTCGTTCTCTCCCCCGCTCACGACGGTGCACCAGGATTTCGCCGAGATGGGCCGACAGTGCGTCGCGCGCGTGCTCACCCAGTTGCGCACGGGGTCGGTCGAGGTCGGAACGACTCTCGTGCCGACGCACCTCGTGCTGCGAGACAGCACGGCGCCGCCGCGCTCGGACGTGCGGGCGGAGTCTTACGAGACCGGGTAGGCGCTCGCGTTCAGCACGTGCCCGGGTCGCGCCGCGACGGGATAGTTGATCGAGTGGGACTGCAGGTACTCCCGCATGCCCGCTTCGCCGAACTCGCGACCGTGGCCCGAGAATCCGCGCCCGCCGAACGCGGCGCGAAGCGAGATGCCCGACCTGTTGTGGCAATTGATGAAGGTCATTCCCGCGCGCAATCGCCGGGCCACACCGGTCGCGCGCTCGGTGTCGGTCGACCACACGGATGACGCGAGGGCGTGCTCGACGCTGTTCGCCCTCGCAATGGCGTCGTCGAGGGACTCGTAGGTGAGGATCGGGAGCGCGGGACCGAACTGCTCCTCCCGCACGAGCTCGTGCTCGTCGTCGAGCCCGAGCACGAGCACGGGGCGCATCCAGAATCCTCCGGGATCGACGGTCGGATCTATCGAGCCGAGTTCGACGACGCGACCGCCGGCGACGCGAGCCGACTCGACGAGCGCCGCGATGCGCGCCTTCTGGTCGCCACTCACGACGGGACCCATCGTGGTCGTCGGGTCGTGCGGATCTCCCACCCGGACCGTGCGAGCGGCCGTCTCGATGAGCCCGTCGACGAACTCGCGGTGACGCGCCGCGGGCACGAACACCCGCTTGATCGCCATACAGACCTGCCCGCTCGTCAGAAACGCCCCGACGAGGATGCGCGAGTACAGCTCGTCGTCGAACACGGCGTCGTCGAGCACGAGCGCGGCGTCGTTGCCACCGAGCTCCATGACCGTCGGCCTGATGAGCGTCGCGGCGGCGGCGCCGATGACCCGCGCGGTCGACGGGCCGCCCGTGAAGGTGAGGAGGTCGACCCTGCTGTCGCCGACGAGGGCGGCGCCCGCATCCGCTCCCCCGTTGACGACGTTGAGCACGCCGGCGGGCAGCCGGGCCGCGACCGCGGCGACGAAGCTCGTGACCGCGAGAGGGGCGAGGGGGGAGGGCTTGAGCACGAGCGTGTTGCCCGTCATGAGAGCGGGCACGATCTTGAGGGCCGCGAGGATCACGGGCGCATTCCACGGAGTGATCGCGGCGATGACACCGAAGGGCTCCGAGACCGTGACGAGAAGACTCTCCGCATCATCCACGGTGGTGTCGGCGCACACGTGGACCGCGTGCTCCGCGCAGTAGTCGGCGAGAGCGCGGGCGAAGGCGAACTCCCCCGCCGCCTCGTGGGCGGGCTTGCCGAGTTCCGACGCGATGAGGTCGCCGCTGTGGGGTCCCGCGTCGACGGCGGCACCGATCGCGTCGCGCACGAGCGAGGCGCGGTCGAGCGCCGACACCGCGGCCCACTCGGAAGCCGCCGCGCGAGCGGCGCCGATCGCCGCCGACACGTGGTCGGCTGAGGCGTCTGCGACCGTGCCCACGACTGTCACACCGTCGGAGGGATCGACACGAGCGATCGTCGCTCCCCCGACGCCGGCCACGGCGCGGCCACCAATGAACGAGTCGATGTGCACGGGGTCTCCTTGGGGTCGGCGAGTATCACCGCGTCAAAATGTATGCGATTCGTGTTTCATCGTCGTTAAATGTGGTTCAAACCGCCAATATTGCATGCAATGCTTCGGCCATGAACACTGTGAGTGCCGAGGGCAGCCCCGAACCGAGTCACACGAGACGCGTCGCGATCGTCACGGGAGGGGCCCGAGGACTCGGGCGCGTCATGGCGCTCGCCCTCCTCGACGGGGGTTACGCGGTCACCGTCACCGCGTCGTCCCTCTCCCCCGAACTCGAGAGCCTCACCCGCGAGGCCGTCGTGCGGACAGGGGATGAGGGCCGCGTGCTGTCTCTCGTCGCCGATGCCGCCGACCCCGCCACCGGCCCCGCCGTCGTCGACGCGACCCTCGAGGCTTTCGGCGGCCTCCACGCGGTCGTCAACAACGCGGGACGCGGCATGCGGGTCGTGAGTGAGAGTTTCACGACCGACCCCGTGCACTTCTGGGAGATTCCGGATGCCGCGTGGTCGGGCATCATCGCGACGAACGTGAACGGCCCCTTCTCGCTCGCGAAAGCGGCGATGCCGCACCTTCTCGCGCAGCGAGACGGACGCATCGTCAACGTGTCGACGAGCGCCGTGACGATGACTCGGCGGGGCTACGCGCCGTACGGTCCGAGCAAAGCGGCGCTCGAGGCGATGACGAGGTCGTGGGCGGACGACCTCCGCGGGTCGGGGGTCACGGCGAACCTCCTGCTTCCGGGCGGTGCGTGCGCCACCGATCTGCTGCCCGCGTCGGCGACGTCGGGCGCCGACGGTCAGCTGCTCGACCCCGCCATCATGGCCGCGCCCGCCGTGTGGCTGTGCTCGGCGGATTCCGGCGTGCTGACGGGCGCTCGCGTCATCGCGAAGGACTGGGATGCGAGCCTCCCCGACGCGATCGCTCTCTCCGGCGCGCGGTCGGAGCACGTCGTCGGGCCGGCCGCCGACTGACCGCACGGGCGGGACCGGCCGGCGCCCGGCTGGTCCCGCCCGGCCGGTCCCGCGCCCGCTCAGGCGACGAGCCCCCCGAGGTGTGCGAGAGTGTCCGCCTCCGACACGACATCCGCGTACTTGGCGTCGAGATCGAACAGCGCCGCAGCGTGGGGTTCGGGTCGGCGGTCGCCCACCGCCTCCCGCACGACGAGGGGGATGAACCCGTGTTGCATGGCGTCGACCGCCGTCGCGCGCACGCATCCCGACGTGCTCAGCCCGACGAGGATGACGCTGTCGCGCCCGAGCACCGTGAGGTCGGACGCGAGCGACGTGCCGAAGAACGAGCTCGCGTACTTCTTGCTCACGACGCTCTCCCCGGGCTCGGGGGTGAGCGGCGCGGCGATCGCCCCAAGCGGTGATCCCGCCGCGAGCGTCGAGAGCCCGCTGACCTTGCGGGCGAACAGTCCGCCACCGGCGCCCGACGTCTCCTGTTCGACGACCGTGTAGATGACCGGGATGCGCGCGGCCCGCGCCGCGTGCAGAACGCGGGTCGCCGACTCGAGTTCGATCTCGACCCCCGCGTAGAGCGGCGAATCGGGCTCGAGGTAGGCGTCGACGAAGTCGATGACGACGAGCGCGGGGCGCTCGCCGAAACCGAGTCGCCCGTTGAAGCCGTTCTCGAGGTAGTCGTGTGCCGTGGTGTCGCTCATGGTTCTGTCCTTTCGAGGGGATGGTCTGTGGGGCGGATGCGGTGGGCGAGCAGCGCGACGATCGCGGCGAGCACCGCGACGACGGCGGCGCAGCTCCACCCGACGCTCGGCCCGAAACTGTCGAAGACGAACCCGAACACGAAGGGCCCGGCGGCGCTGCCGATGTAGGCGCCCGCCTGCACGAGACCCGTCGCCTGGGCGCCGAACGGGTGGCTGACGTCGGTGACGACGAAGTGCACGAGCCCGTTCCACCCCCACCCGAGACCGAACGCGAGCACACACCCGACGGCAAAGGTCCAGGGCAACCCGATCGCCATCCCGACGAGTCCGAGAGCACCGGTCGCGAGCATGAGCGACACTGTCGCCATCGTGCCCCCGATCCTCCGGTCGGCGGCGAGACCCGCGAGGGGGCGCGCCACGATTCCGGCGACGCTTCCGAGGCTCAAGAGCAGTCCGGCGCTCGCGGCCGAGAAACCGGACTGCGAGGCGGCCGAGACGGTGAACGCCCCGATGACGTTCGCTTGCGCCGCGCCGAGGCCGCTCGCGGTCGACGCCAGCAGGAGGAAGGGGAGAAGTGACGCGGGGATCCGGGCACCGCGAGGCGGACGCCCCGACCTCGGGCTCGCGAGCGATGGAACCGTCAGACCGACGACGACGACCATGACGAGCGCGAACCCCGCGGCGATCGCGAAGCTCCAGCGCCAGCCGAGGGTCAGGGCGAGAACGGGGACGGCGAGCCCGGCACTGAGGGTCGCGAGCGGGATCGCCGCCTGTTTGAGCCCGAAGGCGAGAGCCCGGTTGCGCCTCGACACCTCGGCGGCGATGAGAGCGTTCGACGGCGGGTGCCCGAGGGCGTTGGCTGCTCCCGCGACGACGAGCCAGAGACACAGCCACGGCCACGTCGGTGTCAGTGCGGCGATACCGGCGAGGGCCACTCCCCCGCCGAGGGCCGCGGCCGCCATGCCGCTGCGCGACCCGATGCGAGCGGAGAGCCGACCGGCGGCCGACGAGAAGCTCGCCGAGCTCGCCCAGTAGACGGCGACGACGATGCCGAGCATGGCTGGACCCAGGCCGGTGTCGGCGCCGAGCTGCACCGAGAGACCACCGACGAGGAAGACCGGGAGCACGGTGACGACCGTGGTTCCGACCGCGGCGAGAGTGGCGATCCGCCCGGGCCTCGCGCGCTTGCGGGCACGCCCGTCCTCGGGACCGTCGCCGGCCCCGGACTCGCGCGCCACGTCAGCAGTCCGCGGTGTGGTGTGCGCGACCCGCGCGCATCGCCGCGTTGCGCGCCGCGAAGATGTGCGACTTCATCGCGACCTCGGCCCACTCGGCATCCCCCGATTCGAGGGCCGTGAGGATGTCGCGGTGCTGGTGGTTGACGCGCCGCCGGAAGGTCTCGCCGTAGTTCTGGAAGTTGCGGATCATGAGCGGCATCTGACGGACCGTGCCCACGAGGGTCTCGAGCATCTTGCTTCCCGAGGCCTGAACGATGAGCCTGTGGAAGTCGATGTTGATGCGCCCGAGTTCGCCGACATCCTGCGCGGTGTCGCCGGGCACGAACTCCTCCATGTCGTCGATGAGCTGCGCGAGGGTCGCGAGCTCGGCCGGCGTGATCCGCGGCGCGGCGAGAGCGGCCGCACGGCTCTCGAGGGTCGCGCGAACGTAATACGTCTCGATCATCTGCTCGGGCGTGTATCCGATGACGGTCGCACCGCGATTCGGGATGTATTCGACGAGCCCCGTTTCGGCGAGCCTCTGAAGCGCCTCCCGCACGGGGGTGCGACTGACCCCGAACTCCTCGGCGAACGCTTGCGCCCGCAGGATCGCGCCGGGTGCGAGAACGCCGCTCATGATGCGGGAGCGCAGCTCCCAGAACACGACTTCGCCCCCGGTCGCCGACTCCATCTTGTCGAGCGACGGGACCTCCATCGACGACGTCATCGAGGCACACTCGCGATCATCGACGAGGTGAGGAGGAACTCTCGGCGGGCGGCGGCGTCTTCGCCGAGAGCGCGCCACGCGTCTCGCTGCATCGCTCGACGTGACTCGTCGCGATCCCGCAGCGCGTTCCAGTTGCCCTCGGTCTCCTCGCCCACGTAGCTCAGGGCGACGTGCCTACGCTGCTCGGCCCAGGTGTCGAGGGCGGTGTCGTCCGCTCGGCCCGCAGCCGTGTCGAGCAGCACGTCGGCGAGCAGCAATCCGTCGTGGATACCGCTGTTCATACCCATCCCCCCGAGCGGATTGTTGACGTGGGCGGCGTCGCCCACGAGAAAAGTGCTCCCCACCCTGAAGGTCGCCGCGACCTTCCGGTGGATCTCGTACAGGGTAACGTGCGCCACGGGATAGCCGTCGAAGTCGGGCACGACCCTGCGGAGCTGGGAGCGCACCTCCTCCGGGTCGAGCAGTGTCTCGTCCGGGGTGTCGGGCGAGGTCGGGAAGAGCACGCGCCACCCGCTCGGGTTGCGCAGCAGGACGTGCCAGTCCACCGGGTCGGCGACGTAGTTGACGACAGACAGATCGTCGAGGATCTCGTGGAGCGGCAGCGTCGTCGTGATGACGAGATAGCGGTCGGGGTAGGTACGGCCCGTGAACGCGACCCCGAGCGTCTCCCGCACGACGCTGCGCGATCCGTCGGCACCGATGAGATACCGCGCCGTATGCGTGCCTGCACCCTCCCCCGCGATGTCGACCTCGTATCCACCGTCGACGTCGTGCACCGCGAGGACCTCGCTCCCGAGGTGCAGTTGCACGAGGGGCTCGGACGTGAGGGCGGCGAGCGCGGCCCGGGTGAGGTTGCCCTGCTCGACCTGCACTCGGAACGGGTAGGGCGTGTCGTTCTCGAGTACCGAGTAGTCGAGCTCGACGATCTTGCCCAGTTTGGCGTCCCGGAACTGATACGACCGGGCGACGATGCCCTGATCGATGAGCGGTTGCGCGAGGCCGAGCGGCTCGAGCATCTCGAGGGTCGGCGGGTGGAAGGTCGACGCGCGCTGCTCGAGGGTCGCCGCTTGCCGTTTCTCGAAGATCGCGACGCGCATGCCCCCCTTCGCGAGCTTGAGGGCGGTCGTCGTGCCGACGGGGCCGCCTCCGACGACGATCGCATCGAAGTCGAACTGTGGTGCCATGGTGTGTTCCTCGAATCTCGGTGGAAGTGGATCAGTAGTCGCGCAGGAGGGAGCCGTAGCCACCCCACGTGTCGGTGATTCCTGCTCCTCTCAAGCAGTGCCACACCGTCGCGGCGTTGATGGCGATCACGGGTTTGCCGAGCCAGTGCTCCGCTTGCTCCGCGACGCCGAGCATCGACAGGTTCGTTCCGACCTGCACGATGGCCTCGACCTCGGGAGTGTCGATCTCTCGGAGCGTGCGGATGATCTGCTCCGGGGTGACCTCGGCGATGGCGGTCGCCGACGCGCACCGCAAGCCCGTGATGTTGACGACCTCGAACCCCGCCTCCTCGAAGTAGCGACGCACGTTGACGTCGGCGACGGGCTGGTAGGGCGAGAACACGGCGATCTTCGTCACCCCCATGGCCTCGAGAGCGGCCCGGCACGCCGACGCGCCCGTCGAGACCGTGAGACCCTCGGCCATCGCCTCGACCCTTTCGATGAACGAGGCGTTGCCCTCGACGCCACCCCAGAACGTCTCGGCCGACATCCCCATCATCATGACGTCGGGCTTCGCCGTCATGACGTCGCGGATGGCGACGGAGATCGAGGCGCGGATCTGGCCGAGCAGGGCCTCGAACGCCTCGTCACTGTCGAGGTCGGGATTGTCGATGTACATGCGGCCGGTGTGGAATGTCACACCGTGCGGTCGCAGCGCCGCCACGTCGTGTTCGACGACGGTGTTGGTCGACGGCACGATCACGGCGACCTTCTTGCGATATCCGGTGATGTCGGGCATGCGTTGTCTCCTCAGGGTGGGGGTGGGGGTGGTCGTGGGGTGGGATCAGCCGAAGTGCAGTGCGGTGCGCGCAGTGCCCGGGGCGCCGGCGTCGACGGCGCAGACATCCCACAGCCACTCGCTCACGAGGCCCGCGACCTCGGTTTCGAAGCCGACGAAGTCGTGTTCCGCTCCCTCGACCGCCGCGCGGGAGCGAGCGCCCGGAAAGGAGTCGTAGAGCTCGCGCCACAGCTCCGCGCGCGACTCCTCCGTGCCCCACACGAGCAGCACCGGGGTGTCGTCGGCGCGCAGGGCGGTGAGCCAGGTGCCGTCCTCCTCACCGACGCGCTGCAACCACGCGTCGGCGCTGATGGCCCAGTAGTCGCTCGGCACGGGGATGAGCTCGTGGGGCCGGCCCGCGGCGACGAGGGCTTCGGCGAGCTCGGTGCGCTCGGCGATGCCGTCTCCGTCGGGAAACCACCAGGCGAGTCGCGTCTTGTTGTCGGTGAGGGGCGACAGCAGAAAACGGGCGTCGACATCGTGGTGGCGTGCCGAATAGTCGCCGACGTACCAGCCGCCCGACGAGAACCCCGCGAGCACGACGGTTCCGATGCCCGCGTCGCGGAGATAGCGCACGGCGGCGTGGACGTCGTGGTGGCCGTCGCGGAGTGACTCGAACATGCCCCCGCCCGCGGGAACGTCACCGCGGCCCGAGTAGGTCGCCAGATCGTGGCAGCGCATGTTGACGCTCAGATGTTCGACGCCGGGCAGCAGTTCGGGAAGATACCGGGACATCCCGCTCGTCATGTTGCCGCCCTTGCCGTGCAAGTGCACGACCGCCACCCGGTCGGACGGCGGAACGGAGTCGAGTCGAGGGTCGCGGTAGTGCAGGGCGTCGAGCGTCCACCCGTCTGCGGTCTCGAGCGAGACGAGTGTCGTCGCGATCGGTCGGGTGGTCACAGTGCGCGTCCTTTCTGGGGCGCGAGGCTGGGCATGCCCAACCCCGCGCGGGTGTGGCCGCTGGCCGCGGCATACATGTGGCAGGCGACCGCGCGCTCCCCCACCTCGCTGTCGACGGGGCGCGTGGTCGTGCAGACCGGTTCGGCGAAGGCGCAGCGCGCCGCGAACGGGCACCCCGCGTGGCCCGTGGCCGGCCCCGTCGTGACCGCCGCCGACGCTGTCGCCTCCGCGGCACGACGTGCGGTCGCTCGAAGCGCGCGCCGTTCGCTCTGCTCGGTGGGATCGGTCACGGGCACGGCGGCGAGGAGGGCCGTCGTGTAGGGGTGCAGAGGGTCGGCGTGCACGGCCGCCGAGTCGCCCTGCTCCATGACACGGCCGCGGTAGAGCACGACCGTCCGGTCGGCGAGGTAGCGCACGACGTCGAGATCGTGGGCGATGAAGATGTAGGCGAGACCGCGATCACGAGCGAGCGACTGCAGCAGGTTGAGCACTTGAGCCTGGGTCGAGAGGTCGAGGGCGCTCACCGATTCGTCGCAGATGACGAGTCGTGGGTCCATCATGAGAGCCCGCGCGATTCCGATGCGCTGTCTCTGACCGCCCGAGAACTGGGTTGCGTAGCGGTCGACCGCCTCGCGAGGCAGGCCGACCTGTTCGAGCATGTCGCGCGCTCGCTCGAGCGCGACATCCGTCGGCACTCTCCGGGTGGCTTGCACGGGCTCGATGAGGATCTCGCCGATCGTGCGGAACGGGTTGAGTGAGCTGTAGGGGTCTTGGAAGACCACTTGCAGTCGTCGGGCGATGTCGAGCCGGTTGCGTCGCATCTGGTGTTTCGCGAGGTCGGTGCCGCCGAACACCATCTCGCCGGCGAGCGGGGTCTCGAGTCCGAGGATGCAGCGCCCGATGGTCGACTTGCCCGACCCCGATTCACCCACGATCCCCACGATCTCGCCCTCGGCGACATCGAAGTCGACGTCGTCGATGGCGTGCACCCACGTGCGGCGCTTCGTGGGGTGGCGGAACCGCATCTGCAGTCCGCGCACGCTCAGGATCGGGTCGGTCATGCGGAGGTCCTCTCGTCGTGGCGCGCGAGCGTGAGCTCGGCGACGGACTGCGGGCGGATGCAGCGGGACTCGGCGTTCGCGACGGGCGCGAGCGGAACGACGGCGGTGCGACACTCGTCGACGGCGAGGGCGCACCGGTCGGCGAATCGGCACCCGGCAGCCCAACTGCGCGGGGGCGGCACCGACCCGGGGATCGTCTGCATCGGCACGCCCGAGGTCGCGTTGGCGGGCATCGACGAGAGCAGGCCGATGGAGTACGGATGCGTCGGACGCGTGAGCAGATCGGTGACCGCGGCCGCTTCGACCACTTGGCCGGCGTACATCACGATCGCGCGATCGCACGCGTCTGCGACGACCCCGACGTCGTGGGTCACGAGGATGAGCGCCATCCCCAGTCGGTCGCGCAGTTCGCGCAACAGGTCGAGGATCTCGGCTTGCACCGTCACATCGAGCGCGGTCGTCGGCTCGTCGGCGACGAGCACATCCGGCTCCCCCGCGAGGGCGAGGGCGATAGCGGCACGCTGCGCCATGCCCCCCGAGATCTGGAACGTGTAGCTCGCGGCCGCTTGAGCGGGGTCGGCGATGCCGACGAGACCGAGGAGTTCGAGCACGCGATTCTGCACGGCGCGACCCCGCAGCGACGTGTGGTGTCGAACGGCCTCACGCAATTGCGACCCGACGGTGAAGGTGGGGTCGAGCGCCACCATGGGCTCTTGCGAGATGAGGGCGATGCGCGACCCGCGGATGCGCTGGAGTTGCTTCGGCGTCATCCCCACGGTCTCGACCCCGCCGATGAGGACGCTGCCGCTCGCGATGCGACCGCCGGGCGCGATGAGGCCGAGGAGCGCTTTCGCGGTCACCGTTTTGCCACACCCCGACTCCCCCACGATTCCGAGCGATTCACCGCGTCGGACGTCGAAGCTCACCCCGTGCACGACCGAGAACGATCCGGCGGCGTCTGCGAACGACACCTCGAGTCCGCGCACGCTCACGGCGGCGGTGTCGTCGGCGGGCGAGGCGGGGTCGACCGCGACGGGCTGGTCGGCGACGGGGAGCGGCTTCGACCACGGCATGCGCGTCGCACGGCGGCGCGCACCCGGGCGATCTTCGGCGAGCGCGTCGCCGATGACGTTGAACGAGAGGATCGACAGGATGAGTACGACCCCCGGCGGCACGAGCAACCACGGGGCGATGTAGATGAGGTCGGAGGCGTTGGCGATGAGTCCGCCCCAGCTCGGTGCCGGCGGAGGGGTGCCGAGCCCGAGGAAGCCGAGCCCCGCCTGAATGAGGAGGGCGGTACTCATGGTGAGGGACACCTGCACGAGGAGGGGCCCGCGGATGTTGGGGAGGATGTGCCGCACGAGGATGCGACCGACGGCGATCCCGGCGACGCGCGCGGCATCGACGTAGAGCTCACCGCGCACCCCGAGGGTCGTCGCGCGAGCGAGCCTGATGAAGCCGTCGCTCAGGGCCACGCCGAGCGTGATCATCGCCGGGAGGTTGTCATTGCCGAAGACGCCGATGACCGCCATGAGCAGGATGATGAGCGGCAGCGCCTGGAACACGTCGGCGATGCGCGAGATCACCGCGTCGGCGGCGCCGCGGTTGTATCCCGCGATCATGCCGAGCGGCAGGCCGATGACGGTCGCGATGAGTGTCGCGAGCGCCGCTCCTCCGAGGGTCTGCGACGCGCCGTGCACGATGCGTGCGAAGACGTCGCGCCCGAAGTCGTCGGTGCCGAGCCAGTGGGCGGCGCTCGGCAGCTGACGAGCGACTCCGAGATCTTGGGCGATGGGGTCGAGAGGGGCGACGACTCCGGGAAGGATCGTCGCGACCGTCAGGAGCGCGATGAACGCGAGAGCGGCGACGGCCGCGGGGCGGGCGAGAAGCCGACGCAGCGGGCTGTCGGGTGATGTGGTGCGGGTCATGCGAGTCTCGCCTTCGGGTTGATGACTCCGTAGAGCAGGTCGACGACGAGGTTCATCGCGAGGATCACGACAGACGTGCACACGACGATGCCGAGGATGAGGGGGACGTCGCCGACGTTGACCGCCGTGAGAGCCAATTGGCCCACCCCGGGCAGGGAGAAGACCTGCTCGATGAGGACGGCTCCCCCGAAGAGGCTCACGAACTGCAGCCCGACGACCGTGAGCACGGGGATCGACGCGTTGCGGAGGGCGTGTACCCAGATGACCCGCCACTCCGGGATTCCCGCGGCCCGCAGGGTCGAGATGTAGTCGCGGTGGAGCACGTCGAGCATCGCGATCCGCGCTTGCCTCGTGATCGAGGCGCTCGACCCGATCGCGATGGCGACGAGCGGGAGGGTCAGTTGCACGGCCCAGCGCGCGGGGTCGGACGTGAACGGCGTCCATCCGCTCGCGGGCAGAACGCGCAGGGTCACGGCGAAGACGAAGACGAGCAAGACGGCGAACCAGAAGTTGGGCAGGGCGAGAAGGGCGCCCGAGACGCCGCGGATCGCGCTGTCGATCGCCCCGCCCCGCGTCGCCGCGATCGTGCCGACGACGACACCGATGACGACGCACACGAGGGTTCCGCCCATCGCGAGCGTGAGGGTCACGGGCAGTCGCTCGATGACCTGATCGATCACCGGCCGCCCCGTCACGAGTGACGACCCGAGGTCGCCCTGCACGAACCCGCCCCAGAAGTCCGCGAACCGCACGAGAACGGGTCGATCGAGGCCGAGGGTCGTGCGTAGTTCCGCGCGCTGCTGCGCCGTCGCATCCGGACCGAGGATGGTCTGCGTCACGTCATTGGGCATGGCCGCGACGAGAAAAAATGCGAGCGACCCGACGATACCGACCATGAGAACGGCGATGCCGAGACGGCGGATGAGATACCCGAGCATGGCTGCTCCTTCCCGAGGCGAGAGACGTTTGAGGGGTCCCGCCGGGCCGATCACGTCGGCCCGGCGGGAGAGAGGGATCTGTTACGGACGAACCCAGGTGAACGGCAGGGCGACGGTCTGGCCGGCGCTGAGCTCGACGCCCGCGAGCGTCTCCGGGTTGTAGAGGTTGTGCGTGTGGTAGTAGGAGATCGGTGCGAACCACGCGTTCTCCACGACCCACGCCGACACGGCTTGCCACTTCTCGGCGGCGGCGTCGGCGTCGAGTTCCGCTGCGGCATCCGCCATGAGCGCGTCGAGTTCGGGGTCGGTGACTCCGAACGGGTTCACTTGCGAATTCGCGACGAGCAGGTTCGACGCGCCGACGTAGGCGTCGGTGACTCCGTTCTGCTGTGACTGCGCTGCCGCGAACTCCTTCGCCGCCATCGCGTCGTAGTAGTCGTTGGTGCGGTCGACGATGGTCGCGTTGATGCCGACCTCCTGCAGGAACGGGAGTGTCGCCTCGAGTCGCGCACTGTCGCCGAACGTCGTGCGGGAGAGGATCGGCAGGTCGAAGCCGTCGGCGTACCCTGCTTCGGCGAGCAGCTCGCGAGCGCGGTCGGGGTCGTACTCGTAGTAGTCGTCGAGAGATTCGTCGTAGGCGTTCGTACTCGTGCCGAACACCTGCGCCGTCGGTCGCTGGAAGGTGCTCCACAGCGCTTCGCCGAGGGACTCGCGGTCGATCGCGTGGTTGATCGCCTGGCGCACGCGGACGTCACCGAGGGCGGGAACGACCTCGCCCTCCCTGTCCATGAGCCAGAGCCCGCCGACGTTGCTCTCACCGCCGACAGCGGCCATGCCCTGTTGCTCCGCGGTCTCGCGCTGCGTCCACTGGGCGACGGTGATGTCGACGTCTCCCGCGAGGAGGGCGTTCAGTTGAGCGGTGAGGTCGGTGATGACGACGTAGCGCAGAACGTCGGGTTCGACGTCGAGCGGACCGGAGTACTCGGGGTTGCGCACGTAGGTGTATTCGCTGCCGTCGATGTACTCGTCGAGCATCCAGGGCCCGGATCCCGCCGTCTCGCTCTGCAGGATGCTCGGGTCGTCGATCGCGGCCTGACTCACCATCATGCCCGGGGTGAGCGAGAACGCCTGGGGCAGGGAGAGGTCGGGGGTGTTGAGGATGAACTCGATCGAGTCTTCGTCGACCGCGGTCACGGTGTCGATCGAATTCATGCGTGATTGGTACGGCCCGGGGGTCGTGCGATAGCGCTCGATGTTGGCGACGACGAGATCGGCGTCGAGCCCGGTGCCGTCGACGAAGACGACGTCGTCACGGATGTCCATCGTGAGCGTCGTGTTGTCGATGTACTCCCACTCCGTGGCGATCCCCGGGGTGAGGGTGCCGTCGGCTTCGGGGAACACGAGCGTCTCGTACGCGGAGGCGGCGTAGTTGTAGAGGGGACCGTTGTTGATGACGGCGGGATCGAACGAGGGCGCGGGCTGGAGTGCGGCCATCGTGACGGTGAACTCGCCCTCGGCCGGGGAGTCACCGGCACCACAGCCGGCCAGGAGCACGCCGACAGTGCCGACGGCGAGGGCGGATACGGCGACGCGGATCGTTTTCGAACGCATGAGCGTCCTTTCTGCAGGGTCAAGGAGGGGAGGCGAACCGATGGTGCGTGCTGGAGACGCTAGGGGATGTGCATGCAATCTGGTGCGAAATGTCCGTTATTTCACGCGCCCGTAACACTGATTGCACACAATGTAATGAGGCAGAAACACCAGACGTCATACAGGAGCCCGCCATGATCACTTCTCGAGCCGCCGTCGTCGACGCGCACGGTGCCCCGTTCACGCTGCGGAGCATCCGCGTTCCCGAACCGGGCCCGGGGAGCGTGCTCGTGCGCATCCGCGCCGTCGGGATCTGCCACACCGATATCGCCGTCGCCGCGGGCCATCGCGATCTGCCGACGCCGATCGTGCTCGGCCACGAGGGGGCGGGCGACGTCGAAACGGTCGGCGAGGGCGTCACGGGAATCCACGTGGGCGACAGAGTGGCGCTGTCGTTCGCCCACTGCGGCGCCTGCCGCGCGTGCACCGGCGGCCACCCGTCCGCGTGCGCCGAACTCATTGCACGCAATTTCTCCGGGGTCGACCCGCACGGGCGCGCGACACTGCAGGCCGCCGACGGCTCCGCGCTGCACGGATCATTCTTCGGTCAGTCGTCGTTCTCGGAGTACGCCGTCGTCGACAGCCGAGCGGTCGTCCGCATCCCCGGCGAACTGCCATACGAACTCGCGGCGCCACTCGGGTGCAGTATCCAGACCGGAGCGGGAGCGGTGTGGCGAGTCGCGCGCGTTCAGCCCGGCGACCGCGTGCTCGTCTCCGGTGTGGGAGCGGTCGGCCAATCGGCGATCATGGCGGCCCGCATCTCCGGGGCCGCGAGCATCATCGCCGTCGACGTCGCACCAGAACGGCTGGATGTCGCGCTCGCCGTCGGAGCCACCGACACGATCGACGCGAGTCGAATGGATGTGCCGACCGCGCTCGCGAGGCTCCTTCCCGACGGTGCGGATGCCGCGATCGACACGTCCGGCCGCCCCTCCGTGATCGACGCGAGCCTCACAGCGCTTCGCGTGGGCGGCACACTCGCGCTCGTCGCCTCCGGTCGAGGCGCGGACTCCCTCGCGCTCTCGCGGCTCGTCGGCAAGACGGTCACGGGGGTTCTCGAGGGCGACTCGGTGCCTGCGACATCCATTCCGCAGCTCGCGGGTCTCGCACTCGACGGGCGGTTGCCTCTCGAGCGCATCGTGCGCACGTACCCGTTCGAGTCGATGGGGCTCGCCCTCGTCGACATGCACTCGGGCACGGCGATCAAGCCGGTTCTGCTGCTCTGAGCGCCGCGCGCATCAGCACGCGCGCGTCACGCGCCCGGCCACTGCACGGGAACGGGCAGGCGCGTTCTCGTGGGTTCGGCGTCGGGATCGCGGATGCGTTCGAGCAAGAGCTCCGCGGCCGCGCGGCCGAGTTCGTCGCCGTCGACGTCGACCGCGGGGACCCCCACGAGCCCCAGGGTGTCGACGACCGACCGCTCCGAACTGACCACGATGTCTCGGTCGAACGTCGGGTCGGCGAGCAAGGCGTACTGCACGCCGAGACCGATCGCGGTCGCGTAGGGCACGACGGCCGTCGCTCCCGAGTCGCGCACCGCGGCGGCGACACCGATGCCGGCGGCGAAGGTCGAGGGGCACGGTCCGAGAACCGTCAGTTCGGCGCGATCCCGAGCCGTCTCGGTGACGATCGCGGTGCGCTGGCGGTCTTGCCACGACCCACCCGGGCCCCCGATGTAGGCGATCCTCCGATGCCCCTCCTCGATGAACCGATCGACGAGGCCCCCGAAGGCCGACGCGGTGTCGGCCACGACGGAGGTGAGACCCTCGAGTTCGCGATCGAGAAGAACGGTGGGCTTGTGGCTGCCCGCGGCGAGCACGAGGTCGTCACCGCCGCGCGGCGCCGCGATGATGAACCCGTCGACCTGCCGCGCGAGTCGCTCGACGGCGCCGAGTTCGCCGACCGTCTCGAGGGAGTGCACGGCGATCGTCAGTTGCAAGCCCTCGTCGTCGGCGCGTCGCTGTGCGCCCCCGATGATGGGGGTGAAGAAAGAGTTGTCGAGCGTCGGAACGAGGAGGGCGACGATGCCGCTCCGCCCGCGCGCGAGGTGGCGTGCGGCGCGATTGGGTTCGAACCCGAGCTTCGCTGCGGCGTCGAGCACGCGCGCGACCGTGTCGGGAGACACCATCTCGGGTCGACTGAGCGCGCGCGAAGCGGTCGCTTTCGATACCCGCGAGAGGGCGGCGACATCGGCGAGCGTCGACACACGACTCCTTCCCGTTGCCTAACCCTATCGGCGGTGGTGCAACCGGATGCAGCAATGGCGCCCGGGATCGTGGGTGCACGAAACGCAGAATTTACATGCACGCATCCCCCGAGGAATGCCGAAGTGGCTACGGTGTATGCAACCGGTTACATTGCCGGTCGACACACGTGCCCGTCGAGCGGGCACCGGCGGATCGGAGGAGCGGAATGAGATCGACATCGAGGCCGCTCCTCCTGCTCCTGCCGGGGCTCGCGTTCCTCGTGCTGTTCTTCGCCATCCCGTCGCTCGTGATGTTGCTCGCACCACCCGGCACCGGCCCGAGCGACGTGTTCGAGCGCCTCGGCGCGATGATCACCGACCCCTACGACCTGAGGATCATCGGGCGCACCGTCGGCATCGGCCTCGTCGTGACCCTCGTGTGCGTCGTGCTCGGGTTTCCGATCGCCTACCTGCTCGCGCGCTCGACGTCACGGTGGGGTGGGGTGCTCCTCGCCCTCGCGATCTTTCCCCTCCTCCTGAGCAACGTCGTGCGCACCTTCGGGTGGCTCGTCATCCTCGGCGCGAACGGCGCCGTCGGGCAACTCATCGTCGGACTCGGTCTCGCCGAGCAGGCACCGCAACTCCTCTACACGGAGCTCGCGATCGTGCTCGGCCTCACCCAGCTCTTCCTCCCCCTCGCGATCATCTCCTGCTACTCCGCCGTGTCGCAGGTCGACGCGGGCCTCGACGACGCCGCGCGCGGACTCGGCGCCGGCCGCACCCGCACCTTCTGGGATGTCGTCGTGCCGCTCTCGCTCCCGGGCATCGTCGTCGCGGCGACCCTCGTGTTCGCCGGATCCGTCACGGCATACACGACCCCCTACCTCCTCGGTGGTTCGGGGCAGCGGATGCTCAGCACCCAGCTCTTCTCCTACTCGAGCGTCACGATCGACTGGGCGAGCGCCTCGGCCACCGCCATCATCATGACCGTTCTCGTCTTCCTGGTCTCGGGCCTCTCCTCGCTCGTCGCCCGCCGCGGAGCGGTGTCGTGAACACGCGCCGCCCGGTCGCCGCCTCGCTCGCCGTCGCGGGCTACATCATCATGATCGTGCCGATCCTCTTCGTCGTCGCGACCGCATTCTCCGAGAGCTCGACCCTGCGCTTCCCGCCGCAGGGATTCTCGTTCCGCTGGTTCGGCGAAGCGCTCTCGTACAGCCCCTTCCTCGAATCCCTCGTCACGAGCGCCCAACTCGCGGTCGTGTCGACGGCGATCGCCCTGCTCCTCGGTGTGCCGGCGACCCTCGCGATCTACCGCGGAAAGCTGCCGGGCAAAGGCCTCATCGAGGGGCTCTTCCTCTCCCCCCTCATCGTGCCCGAACTCGTCGTCGGCCTCGCCCTCTTCCAGCAGCTCGTCATCACCTTCCGCATCGACAACGCGGCCGTACTGCTCGTCGGGCACACGGCCATCCTTCTCCCCTACGCGGTGCGGGTCACCGGTGCCGCCCTCGCCAACTCCGATCCGGCCCTCGAGGAGGCCGCCCGGGGGCTCGGCGCCAGTCCGCTGCGCGCGTTCTTCACCGTGACGCTCCCGATCCTCCGGCCCGGAGTGTTCTCCGCGGCGCTCCTCGGCTTCGTCACCTCGTTCAACAACGTGCCCCTTTCGCTCCTCCTCCAGAGTCGCGACGCGCGCACCCTCCCCGTCACGATGCTCGACTACGTGCAACAGAGCTACGACCCCATGGTCGCGGCCACCTCGACCCTCATCCTCGCGGCGACCGTCGTCGTCGCCGTCATCGCCGAGCGCAGCGTCGGCTTCGCCAAGATCTTCGGAGGAATCAACCGATGAACGCCGCAGCGCAATTCGAGAGAGTGAGCCAGGTCTTCGGAGACTTCACGGCCGTCGACTCGATCGACCTCTCGATCGCCCCCGGAAAGCTCACGACACTGCTTGGTCCGAGCGGATGCGGAAAGACCACGTCGCTCCGTATGCTCGCCGGTTACACGGCCCCGACGAGCGGTCGCATCCTCATCGACGGGGTCGACTCGACCCGCACTCCGCCCGAGAAACGCGGACTCGGCATGGTGTTCCAGTCGTACGCGCTCTTTCCGCACATGACTGTCGCCGACAACGTCGGGTACGGACTCAAACTGCGGGGCCTGACGAAAGGCGAGCGCCAGGAGCGGGTCGCCGAGAGCCTCGACCTCGTGGGCCTCGGTCACCTCTCCGGCAGTCGGCCGCGAACCCTCTCGGGCGGTCAGCAGCAGCGCGTCGCCCTCGCTCGAGCGATCGCCATCCGCCCCAAACTGCTCCTCCTCGACGAGCCGCTCTCCAACCTCGATGCCCGCTTGCGCGTGCAGATGCGCGCCGAGATCCGGCGCATCCAGTCGGAGACCGGACTCACGGTCGTGCTCGTCACCCACGACCAAGACGAGGCGCTCGAGATGAGCGACGACATGGTGCTCATGCGCGCAGGCAGAATCATGCAGCAGGGCTCCCCCACCGAGGTGTTCGGTGCTCCCGCCAACAGGTTCGTCGCCGACTTCCTCGGTTACGAGAACTTCCTCACCACGGCAGACGGCGGACTCGTCACCGTTCGCCCCGAGCATCTCGAGGTGAGTGCAGACAGCGCGGCGACCCGCAGCGGGGGTCTCGCCCTCCACGGCACGGTGATGGATGTCGCCTACCGCGGTGTCGACCTCCTCGTGACGGTCACGGTCGTCGACGCGAGCGGAGAACGCGTGCGCCTCGTCTCCGACGTGCGTGCCGACGGTCGAGCGACGGTCACCCCCGGTGACGACGTCATCGTCTCGGCACCCGAGACGCGTCTCGTGTCGCTCCCCGACGAAACCTCCTCGACTCTCGAACCCCGCGACACCGACAGCTCTCTCGCCGGCTAGCACCCTCGCCGGTCGGCTTCCTCGCCGGTCGGCACCCGTCCCCGATGTTCCACCCCGATGTCTTACCTCCCCGTTCGGCCGCTCGGCCACCGAAAGGAACCAGTCATGCCTCGTCCCACGTCTCCGTCCGCCGCCCGGCGGTTTCTCACCGTCGCCTCGGGTGTCGTCATCGGCAGCATCGCGCTCGCGGGTTGCTCGTCCGACACCGCGGGTGACAGCGACACCCTCGTCGTGAGCACCTTCCCGTTCGGGGTCGAGCAGTTCCAGGAGGCGATCATCGACCCGTTCACCGAAGCGACGGGCATCGAGGTCGAGGTCGAAACCGGATCGAACGCGGACCGGTTGTCGCAGCTGCAGCTCGCGGGCGGCGACCCGGGCATCGACGTCATGCTCATCAGCGACTACTACGCCGCCCTCGGGCAAGAAGACGACCTCTTCGAGCCCGTGGATGCCGACGCGGTGCCGACACTCGACGAGGTCGCCGAGTTCGCGACCGAAGAGGAGTACGTCGGTCCGGCATACAGCTACCAGCTCAACGGAACGCTCTACTCGACCGACGACGTCACCGCGGAGGAAGCGGCCGACTGGGCGATCTACGGGGACGCGGCGAACGCCGGTCGTGTCGCCCTCCCCGACATCTCGGTGACGGCCGGGCAGCTCATGGTGAGCGGGATCGGCGCGACCTACGGTGCCGGGCCCTACGACATCGACACGGCTCTCGAGACGCTCTCGGGCTGGTCACCCAACATCCTGCAGTTCTACAGCTCGTCGACCGAGGTCACGAACCTCCTCACCCAAGGCGAGATCGTGGCTGCCGACGCGCTGAGCGGTTTCGCGACCGACCTCGTCGCCGGCGGCGAGCCGATCGCGTGGACCGCACCCGACTCGGGGCGCTACATGGCGACCAACCGGGCGATGATCCCCGCGGGAGCACCGAACTCCGAGGCGGCGAACCAGTTCATCGACTACCTGCTCTCGGTCGAGGCGCAGACCGCGTCTGCCGAGATCGTCGGCGACCTGCCCGTCAACCTCGAAGCCACCGTGCCCGACTCGATCACCGCGGTCGTCGGGGACATCGCAGACGACCCGATCGCGGCCGGCTACGAGACCCTCGACCCGACCGAACTCGTGCCGACGCGCTCCGAGTGGGTCGACCGCTTCGCTCGCGAGGTGACGGCCCAGTAGGCGTGGCGCGGCGGTCCCGGCACAGCAGATCAGGTCGTGCCGGGACCCGCGACTGCCTGCGCGTCACCTTCCGTGCGTCACCACCCGAGTCAGCACTCGCGCGTCACCACCCAGCGAGACCCGTCTCCCGAGTCACGATCCCCCGCGATCCGACCGTCCGACTTTCGACCGCACCACCGGAGCACCCATGACCACCGAGATCCCCTCCGCCGCGACGCCTTCCGCCCGCGGGGCACGCACCGCCACCGCTCCGACCGGCGGCGCCATCCCCGCCGACTGGATCACGCGACTGCCGAAAGTCGACCTGCACTGCCACCTCATCGGCACCGTGCGCCCGTCGACCTTCGGTGAGCTCGCCCGGCGCGAGGGGCTCGAACTCCCCGACACCCCCGAACGCATCTTCGCCGACATCAACTCGCTGCCGCCCGACCCCGCGCTCTACCGCAACACGGTCGTGCCCGTGCCGCAGGGCAGGTCGGCCGACGAACCCGCGGTGTCGTTCTCTCTCTTCCAGGCCTCCAACTGGGTCGTCGAGGTGCTGCGGTCGGCTGACGACCTCACGCGCATCGTCTACGAGGCCTTCGAGGATGCCCACACCTCGAGCAACACACGGCACCTCGAGCTCTTCTTCGACGGTGTTCCCGAGCACCTCGCGGGGCTCGGCTACGCCGGGAGCGTCGAGGCCTACGCGGAGGGCATCCGTCTCGCCGAGAGGGACTTCGGCATGACGGGGCTCATGATCGCAGGGATCGACCGCAGTCGCTCCGGCGAGGAGGCGCTCGCTCGCGTGCGGGAGGTCGTCGACAACCCGCACGAGTATGTCGCGGGCATCGGGCTCGACAACCTCGAGACGGCGGGCCCACCGGAACGGTTCATCGACGCCTACCGTCTCGCGGGCGAGGCGGGCCTCGGGCGCACCGCCCATTCGTCGGAGCACGCTCCGAGCGCGCTCAACACGATCACGTGTCTCGACGACCTCGGGTGCGACCGTATCGACCACGGCTACTTCGTGCTCGAAGACTCCGACGTCGTGAACCGGGTGCGCGACGAGCAAGTGGTGTTCACGGTCGCGTCGACGACGTCGCGGCGGTCGTGGCGGCCGTGGCGCCGGGCATCCATCGCCGCGATGATCGACGCGGGGCTCACGGTCGTGCCGTGTTCAGACGACCCGGGGATGTTCCCGACGACGCTCGCCTCGGAGTACCGCATCCTCGCCGACGACCTCGGAGTGGACGCCGACCCGTTGCGGGCGATGGCCCTCACCGGGGTGCACGCGTCGTGGCTCCCGGCAGACGCGAAGCAGCGCCTACGGGACTCCGTCGTCGCGGAGATCGCGGCGCTCGACGGCGAGTTCGGGCTCGAGAGCGACTAGGTTCCTCGTGCTCGGGGTGCGTGTGTCGCGCCTCCCGATCAGGACAGCGGATCGTACATGAACTCGCGCACCTCCTGTGCGCAGCGGCACGCGGCCGCGAGCTTCGCGGCCCACTCGAGCGTGGCTTCCCGCGAGGGCAGTTCGAGCACGGTGTATCCGCCGTCGAGTGCGGCCGCGTGACCGTACCGTCCGCGTGCGCGTGACCGGAAGAGCGGGGCCCGCGCGGTTTCGCGGCGCGCGGGTCCCGACAGTGTTTCGCTGCCCTAGTGCGGGTCGAGCCGGTTGATCGTCGCCACCACGTGGTCGTAGTCGCCGCGCGCTTCGCCGTAGCGCAGGAATTTGACGTTCTCCACCTGGATCTCGGTCGCATCGGGCTTGGTCTCGAGGAGTGTCATCACTTCGTCCACGAAGTCGACGAGGGGCATCGCGAAGTCGCTCTGCTCCTGTCCGGGCATGAGGGCGGTGCGCACCGACGGGGGTTCGAGTTCGACGACGCGGACGCTCGTGTCGGCGAGCTGGAGGCGGATCGACTCGCTGAGCATGTGGATGGCGGCTTTCGTCGCGTTGTAGGTCGGTGTCACCCGCAGGGGGGCGAACGCGAGTCCCGACGAGACCGTCATGATGGTGGCATCCCGCTGCGCGAGCAGGTGTTCGATGAACGCGCCGATGAGTCGGATGGGGCCGAGCAGGTTGGTCGTGACTGTCTCTTCGGCGGTCGTGACGAAACCGTCGGGGGTCGTCCAGTCTTCGACGCGCATGATGCCGGCCATGGTGACGAGCACGTTGAGGGTGGGGTGGTCGGCGATCACGCGTTCGGCGGCGGTGCGGATGCTCGCGGCATCCGCTGTGTCGATGGTGACGGTGTGCACTCCCGGGTGGTCGGCTCGGATCTGCTGCAGCAGTCCGGTGCGGCGTCCGCCGACGATCACGGTGTTGCCGCTGTCGTGGAGGCGGAGGGCGAGGGCGAGCCCGATGCCGCTTGTGGCGCCGGGGATGAAGATGGTGTTTCCGGTGATGTTCATGCCTCGAGTGTGGGCGGTGTCGGGTGGGGCGTTCAGGGAGTGGTCGTCGGGGGATCGCCGATCCCTGGTTCGGCTCCGGTTGGTGCAGCGATACTTCTGGGGTGGATCGTGACTTTCTCGCAGACTTTCTGGTGCGGCGCCGGAACGCGGTGCAGCCCGCCGATGTCGGTCTGAGTGTGGGGCTGCGGCGTCGCACGGCCGGGTTGCGGCGCGAGGAGGTGGCGTTGCTCGCATCCATGTCGACGGACTACTACACGCGTCTCGAGCAGCGGCGCGGGCCACAACCGAGCACGCAGATGGTCGCGTCTATCGCGCGGGCGCTGAGGTTGTCGTCGCAGGAGAGGGACTACCTGTTCCGGTTGTGTGGTCACAGTGCGCCGGATCGGGTGGCGGGTGCAGATCATGTGGCGCCCGCTCTGTTGAGGGTGCTCGATCGTCTGACCGATTCGCCCGCGCTCATCCTCTCGGCTCTCGGGGAGACGCTCGTGCAGAACGGGCCGGCGCAGGCCCTTTTCGGTGATGTGAGCGGGTTGGTCGGCATGGAGCGGAGTGCGATCTTCCGGTGGTTCATGCACCCCGAGACGGAGCGGGTGTTGTATCCGGAGGATGATCGCGACCGGCAGAGTCGGGCGCAGGTGGCGTCGTTGCGTGCGGCGTTCGGTTCGGCGGGCCCGAAGTCGAGGGCGGCGGAGATGGCGAAGCATCTCGCTGCGAACTCCCCCGAGTTCGCGGTGCTGTGGGATGAGCACGAGGTGGGCAAGCGGTTCGCGGACCACAAGGTGCTCGTGCATCCGGAGCTCGGCGAGATCGAGGTCGACTGTCAGGCGCTGTTCACCGAGGACGAGTCGCAGGTGCTGCTCGTGCTCACGGCGCCGCCGAACACGGAGGCGGACCAGAAGCTCCGGCTGCTCGCAGTCGTTGGCACTCAGGATTTCGCGCGAGGTCGCTGAGCGGGTCTCTATCGAGCGGTGGACCGCGTCGGACCCCCGCGGTTTCGTCTCGAGAAGGACGTCAAGGCGCTCGTCTCGGCGAGTTCGTCGCTTTCAAGGGCGAACGACTCGGGGTCGAACTCGATGCTGAACACCCAGCGACTGAGTCGGCCATCCCGTCGTGGGTGTTGAAGCCTAGCCACACCGGTTCGCGTGGCACGGATAGTCGGCGAACTCCTACGGTGGGCCCGGGTGGCCCACCGAGATTTTCCTGTGATTCTGGTGTGGATTCCCCTATGGTCAGATCACCCGAACTGATAGGTCTTCATGAAACTCCTCGTAATCCTGGCGCTGCTTCCTGCCCTCGCGCTCTCGACTTTGAGCGCTCCTCCCGCCCTCCTGCAGAGTTCGACCGTTCGGGCGGCATCCGGCGTCGAGCTCATCGCGGGGGCCAGCCACGCTGCGACTGCGGTTGCAAAACCGACCAAGCGCCCTACGGCCCGCTTTGCCTACAAGTGCAACCGCTCTAAGGGGCTCATCGTCGCGGTTACGAACCCGAACCGTTCCGCCATCAAGGTCGCCATTTCGCACAGCAGGAAGTCCGGGTCTTCGACGATCAGTGTTCCGGCCCGTGGCACCGCGCGGTTCGAGAATCGGGTCAAATTGCCGGAGGACAAGCGCACGAAGGTGTCGGTGTCGTTCCGCGGAAAAGTGGTCGCGTCGAAGACGTTCAGCGTCAATTGCGTGAAGCCGGCCCCGGCTGTGAAGCCCAAGCCGAAGCCCAAACCGTCTGCGGTGTACTACAAGAACTGCGATGCAGTGCGTGCGGCGGGCAAGGCACCTCTGCACAAGGGCCAACCGGGCTACGAGGCACCGCGCTTGGACCGCGATCGCGACGGCGTCGCGTGCGAAAGGTGATCGAGCACTGACCGAGAAGTGCTGGCCGGGGCAGCAGCGCCTGGGCGCAGCGACATCTGCTCCCTCTCTCATCTCACCTCACCTCCTATCCCGGCACTCGGTCACCACCACTGCGTGACCTCGGCCACGTCACGCCCTCGCGGGCGCCGGTTGTCGCGCCAGATCGCCCATCGCCGGACTTCGGCCGGGCAGGGGAATCGGGTTCTGGGTGGGGTCGACGCTCCGAGGCGGCACGAGCAGATAGTCGGCCCGGTCGCGGCGCACCTCCCAGTGGTTGTCGTGGATGAGCAGATGGTGGCGCCGACAGAGCAGGATGCCGTCGGCGACATCCGTGCGTCCGTTGCCCGACGCCCACGGGTTGATGTGGTGCGCCTCGCAATAGGAGGGCGGGCGGTCACAGCCGGGAAAGCGACATCCGCCGTCTCGCACCGCGAGCCCGATGCGCTGACGTTCGGTGAACAACCGGCGGTCGCGACCGACGTTGACGCATTGGCCGTCGCTGTCGAAGCCGACGCTGATGACGCCGGTGTTGCAGATCGTTCGTTCGATCGTGGGCGTGGAGACGGCGTCGTTGCGACCCTCGAGGTGGCCGGGGCCGGTTCGCTTCTCGAGACGGTCAGCGGTGACGACCACCCGCACGCACGGGCGCCGCACACCGAAGAGGGTGCCGGGGTCGGCATCGACAGCGAGACGCACCGTGTCGACGAACGCGTCGGCGGCGACCTGTTCGTCGGTGCGGTCGTCGTTCAGGAGGTCTTCGGCGGTGGCTCGAGCCGCAGGGTCGACGAACCGCGGACCGCCGCGGCGGGGTGACAGGATCTGGGCGAACGCTTCTGCGACGAGAGCGCCGTCTTCGGGGGCGAGCCGCCAGCTTCCGCGGTGCATTCCCGTGGCGTCCCACCAGGTGCGAACGGATCGCAGATCTCGCTGCTCCTTCTCCCGCCGCGCGATGCCTTCGGCGTCGATGATGTCGCGGGCCTGCCGCGCTCGACGGTGCACTTGGTCGGGCGTCAGACCGCGAGCGGCGTCAACGAGCTCGTCGGCGACCGCGTTGAGCGTGTCGTCGTCGCACGAGGTGACCTCGCACAGAACGCGACGGATGGCGTCCATCGCATCGAGAGACAGCGCACCCTCGGTGACGGCGGCCGCCAGTCGCTCCCGCCAGGAGAGAACACGCGACGCTGCGCCATCCGCGCCAGCCGCACCAGCATCCGCCGCAGCGCTGACGAACACCGCTTCGGCGAACTCCGCCTCGGCGATCATCGTTCCGGCCTCGACGAGTCGTGTCGCGTCGTGTCTGCTCACGTGAGCGACGGCCTGGATCATCGCGATCGGATTGAGGAACCCCGCCTGCTGGGCGAGACCCCGGTGCCCGAGTTCCTGTCGCGACCGGTGGGCGACCTCACCCGCGGCGAGGGCAGCGAACTGATCGACACAGTGCCGCAGCTCAGCGATCGCCGAGGCCGCCCGGGTCAGCTCGTCGCCGTCGAGTGCCGCGAAGGTCGTGGCCGACCCACCCACCCCAGCGACAGCGGCGGCTCGCTCGAGGAGGGTGTCGGGGAGGGTGGGCATGCATCTATTCTCCGGGTTCGAACATACCTTCGGAAGTGAGGCGAATCGTTCTGGAGAGAGGTTCTCGCGATGGGAGTTGGGCAGGAGAAGACACCACCCTCAACCGCACGGCCCCGCGCCGCTCGCCCCTACCGGACCCCGCGGTTGCGCTGCAAGGCGACGGTCGCCTGGCGGTCGAGCCCGAACACTCGGCGAGCGCCGAATCCGCCGATGGTCGTGCCCGCCGCGAGACCGATGCCCGTCGCGAGGGCGACCACCACGTCGGGGAGAGCCGAGATGATGCCGTATTCGGAGTCCATGAACCCGTAGAGCGCGCGATACACCGCGAGCCCGGGGATGAGGGCGATGATCCCCGCCATCGTCATCGCACTTTCGGGCACTTTGAGCCAGCGGTAGATGAGGTAGCCGATGACGCCCGCGGCAACTCCGGCCACTCCCGGCGCGAGGCCGGGTTGTGAGGCGAGGGGCAGAACGATCGCGTAGAGCGCGAACACGAGTGCCGCGACGGCGGCCATGAGCGGCACGTAGCGGAACCGAACATACGACGTGAGCGCGAATCCGACGCCGATGAGGGCAGATCCCACCACCCCGGGCACGAAGCGGATGTCGTCGCCGAGCGAGGTGGCGACGGTCACGGGCACGCCCATCCGCAGTGCCGCGCCGAGCACGATGGAGATGCCGACGGCGAGGCCGAGGGTGAGCATCACGACTTCCATGCCCCTCGCGGTCGCGGTGACGTAGTAGCCGTCGATCGCGTCGCGCGCGGAGGCGGTGAGGCCGACCCCGGAGAGCAGCATGATGATGCCCGCGATGACGATGACGGTCGGCGCGTTGGAGCCGGGGAGTTCGATTCCGAGGGACCGCAACCAGAAGAGCAGCACGGCGATGCTCGTGGTGGCCATCGCGGCCGCCATCTGCGCGAAGAATCCGGGCACCGACCATTTGCCGAGCTGGCGGGTGATGATGTCGGAGATCACGGCCGTCACGGCGGCGACGATCACGAGCACGAAGCTCACGTTGAAAAGCACGACGACCCCGGCGGCGAGCACCGCTTTGCCCGCCCGGACAACCCAGTGGCGGTAGGGGTGCGGCCTCGTGAGGATCGTGTTGAGCCGCTCCCGCGCCTCGGCGACGGCGACGGGGCCGCCGTGGCCTCCGCCCTCCCCCGTGATCTCGTCGATGAGGAGGTACACGTCTTGCAGTCGCGAGTAGTCGGTGGTGCGCACTTTGACGATGCGCATGACCGACATGGGGTCTTCGTTCATCCCGCGGTGGATGGAGACGGTGATCGACGTGAAGGTGATGTCGACGTGCATGGCGCTGATGCCGTAGGCGTTGCTCATGCGCAAGACGGTCGCGACGACATCCGCTGCCGACGCCCCGGTCGCGAGCATGGCCTCCCCCGCGCGCAGGCACAGGTCGATGACCTCTCGAGCGTGCCGCTGCGACGACTGGTCGTCGGCGGCGACGACCGAGATCACCTGGGTCGGTGTCTCGAGCCCGCGGATGGCGCCGCCGGCCAATTGGAGCAGCGAGCGGCTCACTCGTCTGCGGTGCACTTCTCGTCGGTCGTCGGGTCCATCTGTCACGGGTTAAGGGTACGGGGCGTTCGAGGGCGATTCGCCGGCGACAGCCACCTCGAGAAAAAGACCTACCCCTTGACCGCTCCCGACGTCATGCCCGCCACGATCTGACGGTTGAAGAAGACGTACATGATGAGCGGCGGGATCGTGATGAGCAGCACGTTCATGAACAGCAGGTTCCACTGGTTGAGTCCCTGCGACTGGTAGTTGTACAGCGTCAGTTGCACCGTCGAGTTCTCCTCCCCCGGCAGGAAGTAGAGCGCGTAGGTGAAGTCGTTGAACACCGTCACCGCTTGCACGACGACGACCGTGACGATCACCGATTTCAGGAGGGGGAAGACGACCGAGAAGAAGAGTCGCAGCG
Source organism: Marisediminicola sp. LYQ85 (assembly GCF_046600695.1). Lineage (NCBI taxonomy): Bacteria > Bacillati > Actinomycetota > Actinomycetes > Micrococcales > Microbacteriaceae > Marisediminicola > Marisediminicola sp. LYQ85. The sequence goes on along the minus strand of NZ_JBKIWO010000001.1, from coordinate 579,483 downwards.
GGCTCGCTCCGTCGATGAGTGCCGCCTCGTCGAGTTCGCGCGGGATGGTCGCGACGAACGCCCGGAACAGGAGGATGCAGAACGACAGACCGAACGCGATGTGCACGGCAATGAGACCGAACAGCGTTTTGAAGATGCCGAGGGTCTGAAGCGTGTAGATGGTGGGCACCACCGCGGGCGGGATGATGAGGCCGGCGAGAACGAGCCCGTTCACGAGCGGGTTCCACTTGGACTGCCGCCTCTGCAGCACGTAGCCGACCATGGCCGCGAGGATCACCATCACGGTCACACTCGCCACGGTGAGCACCGCGCTGTTCAAAAACGCCCGGATGAGTTGTCCGTCGCGGTTCTGCATGACCTCTGTCAGATTGGCGAAGAACGCCCACTCGGTCGGCCAGGAGAATTCGAGGGCGGACGCTTCGAGCTGCGTCTTCGAGGCGGTGAGGACGATGAAGACGAAGGGAACGATGAAGACGACGATCGAGAGAACGATCGCGATCGTCCCGACCCAGATCCCCGTGGGTTTGACGCGGTTCACGAGTCGTCTCCCTTGCGGTTGAAGTAGTAGGAGAGTGGAAAGATGACGGCCGCGATGACGAGGAAGAGGATGACGTTGCCCGCCGTCGAGAGGCCGTAGAACCCGGCCTGGTACTGCTTGAAGATCACCGAGCCGATGACGTCGCTCGTGAACCCGGGGCCGCCCCGTGTCATCGCCCAGATGAGGTCGAACGATCGCAGTCCGCCGATGAGCGACAGCAGCACGACGGTGACGGTCGCCGGTCGGGCGAGAGGGAGGGTGATGCTCTTGAAGTTCTGCCACGACGACGCGCCGTCGACTTTCGCTGCCTCGTAGTACTCCTGAGGGATGGCGACGATCCCGGCGATGTAGATGAGGGTGGCGAGACCGACCCCCTTCCAGACGTCGACGAGCGCGACGGAGAACAGTGCCCAGGCGGGGTCGGTGAGCCAGCCGGGGCCTTCGATTCCGATGACCGCGAGCGACTGGTTGATGAGCCCGTCGAACGGGTCCATGAGCACGCGGAAGGTGACTCCCACGCCGATGGTGCTGACGAGCACCGGAAAGAACACGACCGAGCGCAGGTATCCGCGGGCGATGATCTGCGACGTCAGTAGAACCCCGAGCGCCATTCCGAGCACGACCTTGAGTCCCGACGTGATCACCGCGTAGGTGAAGGTGTTGACGAACCCCTGCACGAGCGCGGGCTCCCGGAAGAACTGCTCGAAGTTGGCGAGACCGATGAACTCGACGTCGAAGATGCTCCACCGCGTGAGTGCGAAGTAGAACGACGCACCCGTCGGGATGAGGAAGAGCGCGACGTAGAACACGCCGGCGGGGATGTAGAACCACGTGGGGTAGGGGCTCCGAACGGTGGACTTGCCGCGCTTCTGCGCGCGACCGCCCTTCGGCTGGTCCGTGCCCTCGGGAGCGAGTTCTGAGGCGATGAGTGTCATGGCAACCCGTCATTGGGGACCGGTGGGCGGCTCTGCGCCGCCCACCGGTCGTCTGCTCGTGTGGTGGGGCTTTACCAGCCGTCGATGCCGAGCTGCAGTGCCTGCTTCTCGACGTCCTGATCGTAGAGCGCGGCTCCGTCGGATGCTCCCCGGATTCCGGATCCGACCTCGACGGTGATCTGCTCGAGAGCCGGTCCCTTGATGGGAGAGAGGAATTCGAGCGCGAGCCCGGTGCGTCCCTCGTCGAAGTACGGCTGGAGGTCGGACACGATGGCCGGAACATCCTCGGGGAGCTCGCATCCGTCTACGACGAACGGTCCGCCGATGGTGGTCGACTCGGCGATGGTGTCGCAACCCTCGGGGCTCGCGAGCCACGCGGCGAACTCCTTCGACGCCTCGAGCTGTGCCCCCTCGGTGGATGTCGGGATGTAGAGGGCGTTGGGCATCCACACGGTCACGCCGTTGCTGCCGGCGTCGTCGCCGGGGATCGGGAAGACCCCGATGTCGTCGGCGGCATCCGGGTAGTTGGCTCCGATGTTGCCCGCGACGTTGCCCGTGAGCATCGGATAGTGGGCCGCGGTGCCTTCGACGAGCATGCGCACGCCGTCGTCGTAGGTGGCCGAGGCGAAGTCACGGTTGAAGTAGTCGGCTTCGCCGAGTTCTTCGAGCTTCTCGAATCCGGCGAGCCCGGGCTGGTCGGCGAACTTCGCCTCGTTCGCGGTGTACTTCTCGGCCCACTCGGGGTCCTCGGCGAGGACGTTGAAGAAGTCGCCGAGAATCGTCACTTGCGATGTCCACGTGTCACCGTAGGTCTGCGCGACGGGGTCGATGCCCGCGGCCTTGATCTCTTCGTTGTTGTCCATGAAGTCGTCCCACGTCTCGGGGATCTCGAGTCCGAGGTCTTCGTAGACCGCCTTGCTGTAGGTCATCGCGCCGGCGAACGACGCGGCCGCCGGGGCACCGTAGATGCCGTTGTCCGTCGAGACGGTCGTGGTGAAGTCGTCGAGCAGGTCGTCGACCCAGGGCTCGTCCGACAGGTCGACGAGGGTCTGCTCGGGGTTGAGCGCCTGGAACAGCGATCCGGTGTTGTAGTAGAACATGTCGTTCATCTCCCCGGTGCCGAGCCGGGTCTTCACGAGGTTGTCCCCCTCGCCGCCGGCGGGGTGGATCTCGGTCGAGATCGTGACGTCGGGGTTCACCTCGGCGTACGCCGCGATGAGGCCGTCCCAGGCGGCGACGGTCGACTCGGCGTTGTCGATGTAGACGGAGAGCTCGATCGCCTCACCGTCACCTCCCGTTCCACCGGATGTCGAGCTGCATCCTGCGAGCGTGAGCGCGGCGACTATGGCGCCGGCGCCGAGGGCCGTGGCCTTCGTCCTGTGAATTCTCATCCTTACCTCCTTGTAAAGACCCGGACGACTTCGTCCCGGTTCAAACTGCCTTGAAACGATTCAAGTGCGATCAACCTACCGATTGCATGTGCCCTCGTCAATCAACCTTCCGGAGAAGTTTGTAACGATTCAGATCGAGGCCCCGCGACTCGCTCGGTGGGGCACACGAGCGGTCACCTCCGGAAGCGGTGCTCCCCGTCAGACAGCTCGACGTCGCTCTCCCCCTCGAGTCGGAGCACACCGCTCGCCCCCGACGGCACTCGCACGGTGACACTGAGCCCGTCGCCCTCGCGCTCCCAGTGGATGGACGCGAGACCGAGGGGCGTGTCGACCGAGGCCTCCGCCCACGTGAGATCTCCCCCCGGGCGCGGAGCGAACAGAACCGTGCGATAGCCCGGTTCGAGCGGCGCGATCCCCGCCACGACGCGATGCATCCAATCGGCCACCGCGCCGAGCGCGTAGTGATTGAAGCTCGTCATCTCTCCCGGGTTGATGGAGCCGTCCGGCAGCATGGAGTCCCACCGCTCCCAGACCGTCGTCGCTCCCATCGTCACGGCGTAGAGCCAGCTCGGGCTCTCCTCCTGAAGCAGCAACCGGTAGGCGGCGTCGACGTGGCCTGTCGACGTCAGCGCGTCGGTGATGAAGGGAGTGCCCGCGAACCCCGTGGAGATGCGATACCCGCTGTCGGCCACAAGTCGAGCCAGGCGCTCACCCGCCCACACCCGGTCGTTCTCGTCGAGGAGGCCGAACGCGATCGCGAGCGTGTAGACCGTGGTGCAGTCGCTGAGGATGCGTTCGTCCGAGACGTACGACGCGTGGAAAGCCTCGCGGAGCGAGACCGCCATCCGGCGGAACTCCTCCTGCTCCTCGACCCGGCCGAGGATGGCTGCCGCTCGCGCGGTCAGGTCGGCCGACCGGTAGGCAGACGCGGTCGCGACGACCCCGGTGTCGGCTTTCGCTTCTGCCGGCGCATCCGGTGGTGCATCCGGATCGAGCCAATCGCCGAACTGGAATCCGGCATCCCAGACGCCCGAGGCCGAGAGCTTCGATCGAACCGTGCGCACGTGCGACGCCATCGAGTCGAATGTCGCCCGCAGCACGGTGTCGTCGCCGTAGGCCTCCCACAGCGCCCAGGGCACCCACACGGCAGCGTCGCTCCAGATCGCGGTGCTGTCGAAGGGAGCGAACTCTGCGGGGTTGCCGACGTATTTGAGGATGTCGGGCACCACGTAGGGCACCACTCCGTCGTGGTGAGTCTGTTCGGCCGCGAGGTCGATCAGCCAGTCCTGGAGAAAGCTCTCGACGTCGTAGAGGTAGGCCGCGGTCGCAGCGAACGCCGAGATGTCGCCGGTCCAGCCGAGACGTTCGTCTCTCTGCGGGCAGTCGGTGGGCACGTCGAGAAAGTTGCCTCGCATGCCCCACACCACGTTCTCGTGAAAACGGTTGAGCAGCGGATTCGACGAAGCGAACGCCCCGATCCGCCGCAGCTCCGACGAGACGACCACGGCGACCAGGTCACCCTCACGGATGGCCTCGATGCCACCCGGCCACCCGGTCACCTCGGCGTAGCGGAAGCCGTGAAAAGTGAAGGTCGGCTCGAACGTGTCGGACTCTCCGCTCAGCACGAACATGTCCGTGGCCTTCGCGCTCCGCAGCGGCCTGACCCCCAACTCGTCGTTCTCGAGCACCTCGGCGTGACGGATGCTGACGACGGCGCCGGACGGCCCCACCACACTCACGCGCAGCCACCCGACGAGGTTCTGACCGAAGTCGACGAGCACGCGCCCCGAGGGGCTCGTCCAGATGCGCTCGGGCAGCACGTCCTCCTGGCGACGGACCGGCGGCCCCACGTACGGCTCGAGCAGGCCCAGATCCTTCTCGACGATGCGTACCGCCTCGAAGTCGTCCGCGTCGAAACCGGGGAGGTTCCACCCGGTTCGGCGCCGGCGCGCGTCGATCGTCTGGCCGTCGTAGAGGTCGTCGGAGACGACGGAACCCGCACCGACCGTCCACGACTCGTCGGTCGCGATCACCTGGTGGTGTCCGTCGGCGAAGGTCACCCGCAGCTCTGCGAACGCGGCACGATCGTCGCCGTAGTAGGCGGCTCCGCCCGTCCACCCGAGTCGCCCGCGGTACCAGCCGTTTCCGACCGCGATGCCGAGCACCGAGGCTCCTCGCCTCACCAGCTCGGTGACGTCGGTCGACGAGTGGCGGATTCGCCACTCGTAGCTCGTCCACCCCGGGGTGAGAACGTCCGGAGATACCGGCTCACCGTCGAGGAAGGCTTCGCAGACCCCCAGGGCCGAGAGCTCCAGTTGAGCCGCGGCGACCTCCCCGTGGCCCGCATCGAGAGTGAACTCCCGCCGAAACAGGGGCGCTGCGTCGAGGCTCCCCGCAGGGGCGATGAATCGGGCCTGCCAGTCGTCAACCATCGATAGTTCTCCTTCGAACTCGAAAATAAAACGTTTCAATGAGCGTGAAGGTAGCACGCCGGCGCGCCATTCCCCAGCCCCCTGGTCTAGCTGCCGCGAGTGCTCTCGCGCACGATCAGTTCCGGCTGGAACACGACGGTGCGAGCGTCGAGCGACGGATCCGAGGTCTCCTCGAGCAGGATGTCGACGGCGGTCTGCCCGATCAGTTCGCTCGGCTGCCGGATCGACGAGAGCGGAACGACCGCGGCCCGAGCGAAGTCGATGTCGTCGTAACCGATGAGTGCGATGTCCGACGGCACGGCGATCTCGGTCGACCCCCGCATGGTCAGAGCCTGCAGCACCCCCATGGCGACGAGGTCGTTCGCCGCGATGACCGCATCCGGTCGATCCCGGGGGGCTCGAGCGGCGATCGCCTCCCCCGCGCTGCGACCGGCCAACACCGTGAGCGCGGGCACGTCGATGACCTCGAAAGACACTCCGGATGCCGCGGCGATCGCCCTCTCGGCTCCGCGGAGTCGGTCTGACACCTGGCGGATCTCGAGCGGTCCGCCCACGAAGGCGAGACGGCGGCGCCCCGTCTCCATGAGATGACCGGCCGCGAGCGCTCCGCCGGCGACGTCATCGACCGACACCGAGCTGAAGGCGGCGTCGTCGCTCTGGCGATCGACGAGCACGGCACGCATCCCCCGCTGTCGCATCGCTTCGAGCCGATCGGTGACGTCACCGAAGGGCGAGATCAACACTCCGCGAACCCGCTGTTCTTCGAAGACGTCGAGGTAGGTCGACTCGCGGTCGACGTCTTCTCCGCTGTTGCCGAGCATGACGACGAGACCCGCGTCGGCGGCCCGGTCTTCCGCGCCCCGGGCCACGTCGGTGAAGAACGGGTTGTGCGAGTCGAGCACGATCAGTCCGATGGTCCGACTGCGCCCGACGCGGAGCTGCCGTGCCGCATCGTTGCGCACGAAGCGGAGCTCGGCGATCGCCGCGTGCACGCGTTCGGCGACGTGCGCCGTGACCTTGTCCGGGTGGTTGAGCACATTCGACACCGTGCCGACCGAGACTCCCGCGCGCGCGGCGACGTCGCGGATGCTTGTCGCGGCCATTGCGCCCCGTTCTCGATGACGGCGTCTGAACCGTTCCATCCTGTCAGAGCGCCGCGGCGGGGGCGGGATCCCGCACGACGGCGCGCCCGCAGCCCGTCACTGCGGGCCTCAGCGGGGTGACGAACCGCGCGATCAGCGGTCGACCTTGACACCGGCTCACCGGGAGTCCATTGTTGAAACGATTCATTGCAGCGTTGCACGAGGTCATTTCTCGTTCGACAGAGAGTTCAGGAACCCATGGCCACGTCTGACTTCGCCGCCGTCACACCGATCCTCGAGCGACAGGCCATCGAGCTGCCGTCGTGGGCACTCGGAAACTCGGGCACTCGCTTTCGCGTGTTCACGACGCCGGGAACCCCGCGCACCCCGCAGGAGAAGATCGCCGACGCCGCCCAGGTCAACACCGTCACCGGTCTCGCCCCGACGGTGGCGCTCCACATCCCGTGGGACCGGGTCGATGACTACGCCGCCCTCCGCAGCTTCGCGCGCGAGCACGGCATCGAGATCGGGACCATCAACTCGAACACCTTCCAAGACGAAGAATACAAATTCGGCAGTCTCGCGTCGACGGATGCGCGAGTGCGTCAGCGCGCCATCGACCACCACTTCGAGTGCATCGACGTCATGGATCAGACCGGGTCGCGCGACCTCAAGATCTGGCTCGCCGACGGCACGAACTACCCCGGGCAAGACGACATCCGCAGTCGCCAGGACCACCTCGCCGAGTCGCTCGCGATCATCTATGAGAGGCTCGGCGCCGACCAGCGGATGGTGCTCGAATACAAGTTCTTCGAGCCCAGTTTCTACCACATGGATGTTCCCGACTGGGGCACCTCCTACGTGCACGTGGCGGCCCTGGGCGATCGGGCACTCGTCTGCCTCGACACCGGTCACCACGCGCCCGGCACCAACATCGAGTTCATCGTCGCGCAGTTGCTGCGGCTGAAGAAGCTCGGATCCTTCGACTTCAACTCGCGCTTCTACGCCGACGACGACCTCATCGTCGGCGCGGCCGACCCCTTCCAGTTGTTCCGCATCATCGCCGAGGTGATCCGCGGTGGGGGGCTGGAGGTCGACTCCCCCGTCGCGTTCATGCTCGACCAGTGCCACAACGTCGAGGCGAAGATCCCCGGTCAGATCCGCTCTGTGCTCAACGTGCAGGAGATGACGGCCCGAGCCCTGCTGATCGACCGCGACGCCCTCGACATCGCGCAGCGCGACAACGACGTGCTCGGCGCCAACGCGATCTACATGGACGCGTTCTACACCGACGTGCGCCCGCTGCTCGCCGAGTGGCGCGAATCGCGCGGCCTCCCCGGCGACCCCATGGCCGCGTTCGCGGAAAGCGGCTACCAGGCCGCCATCAACGCCGAGCGCGTCGGCGGCACGCAAGCGGGCTGGGGGGCCTGACCCTCCCGGTCCTCGCGCAACCGACACCTCCACCCACCCCGACGACCACGACGACGACACCGACGACACCCTGGAGCCTCCGACGATGACCAACCCCACCGCAGCCGAACTCCTCGCTCGGTCGAACCGTCTCGGTGCCGACGCGCGCAACACGAACTACGCCGGCGGCAACACTTCGGCCAAGGGCACGGAAATCGACCCGGTCACGGGCGACCCGGTGGAGCTGCTGTGGGTCAAGGGGTCGGGGGGCGACCTCGGAACCCTCGTCGAGGGGGGCCTCGCGGTGCTCCGTCTCGACCGGCTCCGCGCCCTCTCCGCCGTCTACCCGGGGGTCGATCGCGAAGACGAGATGGTAGCGGCGTTCGACTACACGCTCCACGGCACGGGCGGAGCGGCGCCGTCTATCGACACCGCGATGCACGGACTCGTCGACGCGGCCCACGTCGACCACTTGCACCCCGACGCGGGGATCGCCATCGCGACCGCCGCCGACGGCGAGCGCCTGACCGAGCAGGCGTTCGGCGGCAGGGTCGTCTGGGTGCCGTGGAGACGGCCAGGGTGGCAGCTCGGTGAAGACATCGCGGCGATCAAGACGGCGAACCCGGGCGCGATCGGGTGCATCCTCGGTGGCCACGGGATCACGGCGTGGGGCGACACGAGCGACGATGCCGAAGCCAATTCGCTCTGGATCATCGAGACGGCCACGACGTTCATCGCCGAGCACGGCCGCCCTGATCCGTTCGGGGCACCGCTCGACGGCTACTCCGCCCTGCCCGATGCAGACCGACGCGCCAAGGCCGCGGCCCTCGCCGCCACGATCCGCGGGCTCGTCTCCACCGACCGCCCCATGGTCGGGCACTTCACCGACGACGCCGTGGTCACCGACTTCCTCGCGTCGTCGGAGCACCCGAGGCTCGCGGCCCTCGGCACGAGCTGCCCCGACCACTTCTTGCGCACGAAGGTGAAGCCGCTCGTGCTCGATCTGCCGGCGGATGCCACCGTGGACGAGTCGCTCGAGAGGCTCGCCGAGCTCCACACCGAGTACCGCGCCGACTATCAGGCCTACTACGACCGGTTCGCGACGGCCGACTCCCCCGCCATCCGCGGGGCGGACCCGGTGATCGTGCTCGTTCCCGGCGTCGGCATGTTCTCCTACGGGCCCAACAAGCAGACCGCGCGCGTCACGGGCGAGTTCTACGTCAACGCGATCAACGTCATGCGGGGCGCCGAGGCTCTCTCGACCTACACGCCCATCAGCGATGAGGAGAAGTTCCGCATCGAGTACTGGGCGCTCGAAGAGGCGAAGCTGCAGCGGATGCCGCGCCCGAAGCCGCTCGCGGGCCGCATCGCCCTCGTCACCGGTGCCGCGTCGGGCATCGGCAAAGCCATCGCCACGCGGCTCGCCGCGGAGGGCGCGTGCGTCGTCATCGCCGATCTCGACTTCGCGAAGGCGCAGGCTGCGGCCGCGGAGATCGGCGGCACCGATGTCGCGGTCGGAGTGCAGGCCGACGTCGTCGACGAGACCGCGGTGCAGGCATCCATCGACGCCACCGTGCTCGCGTTCGGCGGCCTCGACCTCGTCGTCAACAACGCCGGGCTCTCGCTCTCGAAGTCGCTGCTCGAGACCACGGTCGCGGATTGGGATCTGCAGCACAACGTCATGGCCAAGGGCTCGTTCCTCGTCTCCCGTGCGGCCGCGCGCGTGCTCATCGACCAGAAGCTCGGCGGCGACATCGTCTACATCTCGTCGAAGAACTCCGTGTTCGCGGGCCCGAACAACATCGCCTATTCCGCCACGAAGGCCGACCAAGCCCACCAGGTGCGCCTCCTCGCCGCCGAGCTCGGCGAGCACGGCGTCAAGGTCAACGGCATCAACCCCGACGGCGTCGTGCGCGGCTCGGGCATCTTCGCGGGAGGCTGGGGCGCCAAGCGTGCCGCGGTCTACGGTGTGCCCGAAGAGGAGCTCGGCGAGTATTACGCGCAGCGCACGCTGCTCAAGCGCGAGGTTCTGCCCGAGAACGTCGCGAACGCCGTCTTCGTGCTGTGCTCGAGTGACCTGTCGCACACCACCGGGCTCCACATCCCCGTCGACGCGGGTGTCGCCGCCGCGTTCCTGCGATGACCGAGGCGGTCGCCGCGGTCGATCTCGGCGCGACGAGCGGTCGGGTCATCGTCGGATACGTCGGCGACGACGACATCACGCTCCGTCACGTCGCCCGGTTTGCGAACACCCCCGTGCGCACCGCCGACGGCCTCCACTGGAACATCCTCGAGCTCTACCGCAACGTGGTCGCGGGTGTGGCGACGGCCGCCCGCGACGAGCCCGGTCTCTCGAGCATCGGCATCGACTCCTGGGCGGTCGACTACGCCCTCATGCGCGGAGGGCGCATGCTCGGCACGCCGTACCACTACCGCGACGAGCGCACGGCGACCGCGATCGAGCGCACGCACTCCGCGGTGCCGAAGGGGGCGCTCTTCGCCGCGAACGGACTGCAGCATCTGCCGTTCAACACCCTCTTCCAGTTCGCCGCCGACGAGGCAGCCGGCTTCCTCGACCTCGCTGACACCGCACTGCTCATCCCCGACCTCATCGGCTTCTGGCTCACGGGTCGCGCGGTCGCCGAGCGCACGAACGCGTCGACGACGGGGCTGCTCGACGTGCGCACTCGCGAGTGGAACGACGACCTCATCGCGCGACTGGGCCTGGCGAGCGACATCCTTCCCCCTCTCGTCGATGCCGGGACGACGATCGGTGCACTGTCACCCGAGGCGCGAAACGAGCTCGGCGTGAATGCCGAGCGCACGCTCGACGTCGTCGCGGTCGGGTCGCACGACACCGCGTCGGCGGTCGTGGCCGTTCCCGCGACGACGCCGAACTTCGCCTACATCAGTTGCGGCACGTGGGGGCTCGTGGGAGTCGAGCTCGACGTCCCCGTGCTGTCTACCGACGCCGCCGACGCGAACTTCACCAACGAGGGTGGCGTCGACGGACGCATCCGTTTTCTCCACAACGTCATGGGGTTGTGGCTGCTGAGCGAGTCGGTGCGGCACTGGCAGCGTGACGGCTCGGTCGTCGACCTCCCGTCGCTGCTCGATGCCGCGGCCGCCGTGTCGACGACGGTCGGCGTGTTCGACGCCGACGATGCGCGGCTCCTGCCTCCCGGGGACATGCCCTCGCGCATCGCCGCTCTGTGCGGCGAGCGCGGCGAGCCGGTGCCGACGACGCACGCGGAGGTCGTCCGCAGCATCATCGAGAGTCTCGCCGCGGCGTTCGCCCACACCGTCGGCGAGGCGAGCCGCCTCGCCGCGAAGCGCGTCGACGTGATCCACATCGTCGGCGGCGGGTCGCGAAACGCGCTCCTGTGTCAGACCATCGCTGATCGCGCGGGTCTCCCCGTGCTCGCGGGGCCGGTCGAGGCGACCGCCATCGGCAATGTGCTCGTGCAGGCGCGGGCGCGCGGTCTCGTCACCGGGGATCTCGAGGCCCTGCGCGACCTCGTCTGCCGGTCTATGCCGCCCCGGTCGTATCGACCCCGCACCACCTGACAGCCCACTCCCCGCACCACATCAGAGAGAATCACACCATGGTGAAGCGACAGTTTCCGAAGCCCCGCGATCTCGCACCGCTCATGAAGTTCAAGACGCCGACGCTCAACGCGAAGAAGCGGCGGCTCGACGAGGCGCTCACGATCGAGGACCTCCGGCGCATCGCCAAGCGCCGCACCCCGACGGCCCCGTTCGACTACACCGACGGGTCGGCCGAAGCGGAGCTCTCGCTGCGGCGAGCGCGGCAGGCGTTCCGCGACATCGAGTTCCACCCCTCGATCCTGCGAGACGTCTCGACGGTCGACACCTCCTCGACCGTGCTCGGCGGGCCCACCGCACTGCCGTTCGGCATCGCCCCCACCGGGTTCACGAGGATGATGCAGACCGAGGGCGAGATCGCCGGTGCGGGTGCTGCGGGAGCCGCGGGCATCCCGTTCAGTCTCTCGACCATGGGCACGACGTCGATCGAAGACGTCGCTGCCGCGAACCCGACCGGACGCAACTGGTTTCAGCTCTACATGTGGAAGGACCGCGACCGCTCGATGGCGCTCGTCGACCGCGCCGCGGCGGCCGGGTTCGACACGCTCCTCGTGACGGTCGACGTTCCCGTCGCGGGAGCTCGCCTGCGCGATACGCGCAACGGCATGACCATCCCGCCCACGCTCACGCCGCGCACCGTCATCGACGCTCTGCCCCGTCCGGCCTGGTGGATCAACTTCCTCACCACCGAGCCCCTCGCCTTCGCCTCGATCGACCGCTGGTCGGGCACGGTCGCCGAACTGCTCGACACCATGTTCGACCCCACGGTCACTTACGACGACCTCGAATGGATCAAAGCCCAGTGGCCCGGCAAGCTCGTCGTCAAGGGCGTGCAGAATCTGGATGACGCGAAGCGGCTCGCCGCGCTGGGTGTCGACGGCATCATCCTCTCCAACCACGGTGGCCGTCAGCTCGACCGCGCGCCGATCCCGTTCCACCTTCTGCCGGAGGTCGTGCGCGAGGTGGGGAACGACACCGAGGTGCACCTCGACACCGGCATCATGTCGGGCGCCGACATCGTCGCCGCGGTCGCCCTCGGCGCCAAGTTCACGCTCATCGGCCGCGCCTACCTCTACGGGCTCATGGCCGGAGGGCGCGAGGGCGTCGATCGCGCGATCGAGATCTTGAGCACCGAGATCCGGCGCACCATGCGTCTTCTCGGCGTGACGTCGCTCGACGAGCTGACGCCGGCGCACGTGACCCAGCTCGAGCGGCTCGTGCCCCGGCCGCGGGTATAGCGGTCGCGGTGGCCGACATCACGCCCGAACACGAGCGCCTGGCGACCGTCGCTCGCGGGTACTTCGCTGCTCTCGGTGCGCACGGCGAGCTGAGAGTCATCCCTCTCGCCGGCGGGGGTGTCTGCGTCGTCGACGCGGTGCGGGGTGGCGGCAAGATCTATGTCGCCCGCGACGGCAGCGCCCTGTTCGTGAGCTCCGCCCTCGACTTCGAGGCGGGTCTCATTGCCTTTCGCGACGGGCGTCGATCGCTCACCGCGACTCTCACCCGGCCCCCGATCCGCGACGGTTAGGGCTAGGGCGCAGGCACCCGCACGCCGAGCCCGCGGGTACCGCACGCCGCCCCTCGAGGGATTCGCGTTCGAGCGGCATGCGTGCGGCGAGCGTTGGATATACGTTTCTGCGTGCCTCAGTCGTCCGACGAGCGCAGAAAACCCTGCCCTGCCATGTGGACGACACCAAACACAATGCACGCGACCCCCACCGGAAAACCCAGCACGGCCACCAGTACGCTCCGGAAGCTCTGGTCGGCGCCGCCCGAGACCGACATGGCGAAAATTCCCAGAGCGCAGCAGACTATGCCTAAGACGAAGAAGAAGGTGCCCGACCTCCGCTGGTCTCGCTTCGACCGACTCATGCGCGCCTCACTGCTCGGGAACTGCAACGACTTTATCGCGGAGCGCTCCCACAACAGCGCGGATCACTCCTGCAGGGCGTCCACGGCTCGCGCGACGACGGCATCCGGAGTCGTGCCCCGCGCGGAAGCCAGACGCGCCACCTTCGCGGCGGTGCTCCCCGAGAGAGTCACGTGTGCGATTGCCGCTTCGGGGGCGGGCTGCGCGTCGGGTGTGACGGGATGTGTCGCAGGCGCGACGGGCGCACCAGGCTCCGTCGCGGGGTCGCGCAAGAAGCGCGCCATGACGGGCAGGGTTATCGTGCCCAGCACGTTCAGGATCGCCACGACCGCGACCACGCGCGTGTAGCCCTCATAGGCATCCCCCGGAATCTCCCCGTCGGTGACGATGGGCAGGATGATGAGCAGGGCCAGGATACCGATGAGCGCGACCGTCGCCCACAACCCCGCGCGCAGCACCGGACTCGTGCGCTGCGCGAGCAGGAGCATCAGGTTGGTGTGGGCGAGCGCGACAGCGAGCACCCCTCCGACGCCGAAGGCCTTCCACAGTGTGTCGCTGATGTCGTCGATCGTCGACCAGTCGGCCCAGATCAGCACGGCTGCGCTGAGCACCGCGACCGCGCTGACAGCGATACCGACGAACCCCATCACGCGCACCGGCCGACCGAGAACCGCCAGGTGGCACAGCGCGGTGATTCCGAACGCCGCCACCAGCAGGGTCGTGAGCAGAATCCGCCCCTGAACCTCGCCGAAGTCTCCGCTGAGCACGGCCACGATGCCGATGACGGCGGCAGCGACGAGCGAGACGAGCACAGCGATGACTGCGGCGCGGCGAAGCCTGCGCACAGTATTCATGGATTCGGACACGGCCCTGATCCTAGGGGTGCCGACGCGACCACGACGAGCACAGGCGATCAGTCATCTCGGTGCGGATGATCCCCCAGCCAGCGGATCACCGCTCCCGCGGTGGCGCTCCCCGTCTCCCGCATTCGCCACACGCGACCATTAGCTTTTGCCTCGAAAGCTCAGTCTCGCGTCCGAAGCCCGTCGAGAAGCACCCCGAGCAAGTGCGATGCGCGGGGAGCGGCCTCGGCGTTCGTCATCCGTGACAGGAACCCGAGCAAGACGAGCACGTCCGCCTCGTCGACGTCGTCGCGGATCGTCCCGTCCTTTCGACCGGCCTCGAGCAGGAGCGCGATCGCCTCGCCGATGCGCGGCGTGTGGCTCGTCGCGAGTTTCGTGCCAGACACGGGCTCCAGCACCGCGAGCACACCCCGCTTGACGCGCGCGTAGTCGGCAACACGATCCAGCCAGTGCCGCATCGCGGTCACCGCGTCATGCTCGGCGAGCAGGCTCCCCGCGGCCTCGACGAGCTCCGCGACGTCGGCGCGATAGACCTCGACGAGCAGCGCCTCCCGTGTCGGGAAGTGCCGGTACAGCGTCCCCTGCCCCAGGCCCGCCGCCTTGGCCACGGCGTTCAGACGAAGGTCCTGCGTGGAGTCCAGCTGCTCCCGCGCGATCGCGAGTATCCGAGTCCGGTTCTCGGCCGCGTCGGCACGGATCCTGCGTTCTGGCATGCCTTCTCCTTGCAATACGGACACGTGTCCGTTTATGCTGGCGACGAAGCGGACACGTGTCAGCTTAGACGAGGAGACCCCATGACCACGAAATCTCTGCAGGGCCGCATCATCGCGATCACGGGAGCGAGCAGCGGGATCGGCGAGCAGACCGCGATCGAACTCGCGCGGCGCGGCGCAGCCGTCGTGCTCGCGGCTCGACGGACCGACCGCATCGACGCCGTCGCCGCGACGATCCGCACCGATGGCGGCCGAGCGATCGCCGTGCCCACGGACGTCACCGATGTCGGCGACGTTCGTGCGCTCGTCACCGCGGCCGTCGCAGAGTTCGGCCAGCTCGATGCGCTCGTCAACAACGCAGGTATCGCCCGCCTGGGACCTCTCGAGCAGGGAGACACCGATGACTGGGCGGCCATGATCGACGTCAACGTCCACGGGCTGCTCAACGCGCTCGCTGCGGCGCTGCCCATCTTCCGGCAGCAGGGCCACGGCCACATCGTGACCATCGTCTCCACCGCAGGTATCACCGTCTCGCCCACCATGGCGGTCTACGCAGCGAGCAAGAACGCGGCCCGCACGATCATGGAGGGCCTGCGCGCCGAGTCGACCGACGGCGTCATCAAGACGACGTCGATCTCCCCGGGCTTCGTGCAGACCGAACTCGCAGACGGCATGGCGCCCGAGGCGCGCGAAGAGATCCAGGCCGGTATGCGCTCGTTCGGGCTGGATCCCCAGGCCGTGGCGAACGCCGTCGGATTCGTGCTCGAGCAGCCGGCAGACGTCGAGATCGGCGACCTCACCATCCGCCCCACGGTTCAGGGCTGAGGTCTCCGCGCCCGGACCTGCGCGACCGGCCGACACGGTGGGCCACTCGAGTTAACGCGAAGAGGACCGCGTCATCCGCGGCCCTCTTCGTCATCTGTCGGGCTGACAGGATTTGAACCTGCGACCCCTTGACCCCCAGTCAAGTGCGCTACCAAGCTGCGCCACAGCCCGTGACTTGTGCTGCGCTTGCGCGCGGCACCGAGAGACAATCCTAGCGGGTCGCGCGGGTGGCGACAGCCACTCCGGAGAGCGGATGTCGCCACCGCGCGACCGACAGCGAGCCTGCTACTCGGTCATGCGTGCTCGGCGACGCGCGAAGCCGAAGGCCCACAGGCCCAGACCGGCGACGAGAAGCGCGAGGGCGGGAACGAGGAGTCCTGACGTCGACGCACCCGTGTAGGCGAGGTCGTCGGCGCCGGAGCCCGCCGCCGGCGCGGTGTCGCCATCCGAGCCCACGCCCGAATCGTCGCCCGCGCCGGGCGCTCCCGCTCCGTCGTCACCGGAACCGGGGGCGGTCACGGGCGGGTCGGTCGGGTCCGTCGGGTCCGTCGGGTCGACGGCGAGCGGCGCCGTGATGAGGCTCCAGTTCTCGACGAAGAAGTCGGCGGGGTCGATGTTGTTGGCGCTCGCCCACTCGATGAGAAGCTGACGGATCTCGAGGCGCTCGTCGTAGACGACGGGAGCGTCGGCGATCGCGGGGTAGCCGCTTCCGCCGCTCTGGCGGTAGTTGTTCACGGCCATGACGAACTCGTCGTCGTCGGCGATTGGCGTTCCGTCGGGCATCTCGAGCCCGGTGATGCGCGATCCGACCGGCTGCGAGATGTCGATCGCGTAGTTCACGCCCGAGAGCACGTCGTAGGCGTAGTCGGGGATGTCGTTCGCGTTCGTTCCCGTCTCGGGGTCGAACTCCGCCCCCTCCTCCACCTGGGTGAAGTAGCGCGCCGAATACTCGAGGTACTCCCGCACCTCGGCGCCCGTCATCCGCACGCCCAGGAGCGTGTTCTCGTAGATGTAGAGCCCCGCGATGTCGCGGATCGTCACCTCACCCTCGGGAAAGACGGCGGTGCGCGAGAACGGCGACGCTTGCGAGATCACCGGGAGGTCGGAGAACTCGGTGTCGGCGAGGCCCGCCTCGACCGTCTCCGACTGCACGTTGTTGATGAAGTCGATGATCGCGGTGTCTTCGTAGCGCGACGTCGTGGCTGGGAGTTCGGTCACGGATGTCGCCACCGCCGTGTTCACGTAGTCGATCGCCGTCTGGTGCTGCGCTCCCACCGCGTCGACGACCGCTTGGCTCTCGGTCGCGATCTCGGTGCCGTCTCGCTTCTCGACCGTCGGGGCGAACCCCTCGCTCCAGTCGACGTCGAGTCCGCCCTCGGTGTCGTTCACGAGATTGAGCGTGACCTCGGAGACGCTGCCCGCCCAGTAGCGCGGCTGGGTGATGAGCACCTGCTCGCCCGCGACGTTGGTGACGACATCCTGAGGCACATCCTGGTGCGAGTGCCCGGCGACGAGCAGGTCGATGCCCGGAACCAGGCGCGCGATGTTGCCCGCGACGTCTTCTTCGAGCAGCGCGGGGTCGTATCCCTCGTCTGCCACGTCGCCCTGGCCGGTGTGCGCGAGCACGACGACGACGTCGGCCTGCTCGGCGATCTCCGGAACCCACTGCTGCGCGGTCTCGACCATGTCGCGAAACTCGAGAACGCCGTCGACGTACTGCTTGTCCCACACGCGCACGCCCGGGGTCACGAGGCCGAGCACCCCGACGGTCACGTCGACGCCGTCGATCGTGCGCTCGATGAGGTCGTAGGGCTCGTGGTACGGCTCCCCCGTGGCCACGTCGATCACGTTGGCGCCGAGCATCGACGCGTCGAGATCGCCCTCGTAGGCGTCGAGCAGGTCGAGGCCGTAGTTGTACTCGTGGTTGCCGACCGTGGTCGCGTCGTAGCCGATCGCATTGAAGGCCGACGCGACCGGATGTGTCGTGGTGCCGTCGAGCACGCCGTCGCGTCCATCACCGAGACCGTAGTAATAGGTGAGGGGGGTGCCCTGGAGAGCATCGCCGTTGTCGACGACGAGCACCGACTCGTCGCCCTTCTCCGCCCGGGCCGCCTCGACCGCGGTGCCGACGCGAGTGAGACCGAGGGTCTCGTCGGTGTCATAGGGCGCGTTGCGGAAGTAGTCCCAGTCGAAGACGTGACCGTGGGTGTCGGTCGTCGCCATGACGGTCAGTTCGATCGGTTCACCGGGGTCACCGGGGGCCGCGAAGGCGGCCGACGCGGGAAGGGCGAGGGTCAGCGTGAGGCAAGCGAGAGCAGCGGTGCTCGCGGCGCGGGAACGGCGCATGGAAGTCCTGTCGAGAGAGGAAAGGGGGTACGACGGCGACGGTACGGGGTACATGTGAACGGCACGTTACGAGGGGCGCTCATGTTGTATTCGCGGTCGCCTCAACCGTCGGCGCCGCCGCTCGTGCAGCTCGGCGCGTCAGCGCAGCCGCTCGCGCAAGACGGGCCACGCGTCGGCGAAGCCGGGGTGCAGCGGCAGCGCGTCGACCTCCGAGACGGCGACCCAGCGCAGCTCGGCGCTCTCGGCATCCGCGATCACAGGCTCGAACTCGTCCATCGCCTCGACGACGACGGTCGTGTACGACCAGAACCCGAGGTCGAGCACCGACGTGTCGATCACGCGCAGAAGCTCGCTCGGAACGGTCGCCTCCTCCGCAGCCTCGCGCATCGCCGCGGCATCCGCCGACTCCCCCTGTTTGCGTGCGCCGCCGGGGAGTCCCCAGGTGCCCCCGAAATGACTCCACGACACCCGGTGCTGAAGCAGGATGCCGAGCGAGCGGTGCCACACGAGCAGCCCGGCCGCTCCGAACCGGCCCCAGTACCGCGTGCCGTCTGGCGCCTCGACCCAGGCGTCGCCCGGGTCGCGCAAGTGGGCGGGCACGTGCGGCGGCCTCGACTGATCGGTCATCACCCCAGCATGCACCGTGCGCCCGACCGCGGCCGGGGAACGCGCCCGCCGCGGCCCTCCGGCGCGGCCCGTCCGGCGCCGCATCGCTCGAGCCTCATTGCCCGCGCTAATCGACACCTGTAGAATAGAACGATCGGATGCGCGGCACTGGCCAACGAGGGCGGCGCCGACGCACACATCCCGAACGAAGGAGAACCCCATGGCTCGAGTCAACGAGAAAGTCGTGCTCATCAGCGGCGGCGCCCGCGGAATGGGCGCAGCCCATGTGCGCCTGCTCGTCGCGGAAGGCGCGAAGGTCGTGATCGGCGACATCCTCGACGAGGAGGGAACCGCTCTCGCCGCCGAGATCGGACCCGACGCGCAGTTCATCCACCTCGACGTGACCAAGCTCGAAGACTGGCAGGCCGCCGTCGACCTCGCCGTCGACGAATACGGTTCGCTCGACGTGCTCATCAACAACGCCGGCATCGCCAACTTCGCCCCCATCGGCGAGTACACCGTCGACGCGTGGAACACGATCATCGCCATCAACCTCACGGGCGTGTTCCTCGGCATCACCGCCGCGACGCCCGCCATCACCAAGTCGAAGGCCGGGTCGATCATCAACATCTCGTCGACCGCGGGCATCCAGGGCTACGAGGCCCTCCCCGGCTACACCGCCGCCAAGTTCGGCGTTCGCGGCCTCACCAAATCGGCGGCGCTCGACCTCGGAAAGCACAACGTGCGCGTCAACTCGGTGCACCCCGGCGTGATCAAGACACCGATGACGGCCGAGCTCGAGCAAGACCAGCGCCACACCGCCCTCAACCGCGCGGGCGAGCCCGACGAGGTGTCGCAGCTCATCCTCTTCCTCGCGAGCGACGAGTCGAGCTTCTCCACGGGAGCCGAGTTCATCGTCGACGGCGGAGAGACCGCGGGGCTCGCGCACCACGCGTAGCGTCTCGCGCGTTCCGAGCGCGTAGCGTGACACCCTGAGCCCGCCGACACACCGTCGGCGGGTTCAGCGATTTCCGCGAAAGGTGCAATCTCAGTGAGCGACCCGGTCGAACCCCGCATGGCTCGAACGCGAGCGAGCCTCACCGCCGCCCTCCACGGGCTCCTCGCCGTCGAACGGCTCGACGACATCACGGTGTCGGCCCTGTGCCGCGAGGCGAACGTGCACCGCACCACGTTCTACGGGCACTTCTCCGACGTGGGCGAGTTCGCGGCATCCGTGTTCGTGCGTGAACTCGACGACATCGCTCGCGTCGACATCGACCCCGCAGCGGATGACGCGGTCGAAACCGTGCGCGCCGCCTATGCCGAGTCGCTCACGAACCTTCTCGAGCACGTCGCCGCCGAACGCTCCGCGTATCGCACCCTCTTCGCGTCCACCATCGGTGCGCGTCTGCGCACCGCGCTCACCGAGCGCCTACGCGAACGCGCTCTCGTGGCGATGACGGTGTGGGAGAGCAAGGGCGTCGCAACGACGATCGACAACGCCGCGGCATCCGCCTACATCGCCGGAGGTCTCGTGGGGTCGATCGAGCACTGGGTGGTGCGCGACGGCGCGACCGACGACGACGCACACGACTATTCGGCGACGGTGCTTCAGCTCATGCCCGCCTGGTGGCCTCGCCCGGCGTAGCCCGGCCCGGACAGGTCTGCGCACCGCCGATGCGCCGCTCGATTCGGCGTCCGCCGCGCATAGTGCAACGGCGGACGCCGAAATGGGCGGCGGATGTGCTCAGAGATCGCCGGGCTACGCCGCCCGGCGACACCCTACGTGCGCTTGCGCTTCTCCCGCACGCGCATGCTGACGTTGATGGGGCTCCCCTGGAAGCCGAAGATCTCGCGCAGTCGACGCGTGATGAAGCGGCGGTAGCCCGGGTCGAGGAACCCGGTGGTGAAGAGCACGAACGTCGGCGGCCGGATGGCCGCTTGTGTTCCGAAGAGGATGCGCGGTTGCTTGCCGCCGCGCAGAGGGTGCGGGTGCTCGGCCGCGAGTTCCGCCACGAGGGCGTTGAACTTGCCGGTCGGGATGCGGGTGTCCCACGACTCGAGCGCGACCTCGAGTGCGGGCACGAGCTTCTCGAGGTGACGGCCGGTCTTCGCCGAGATGTTGACGCGGGGCGCCCACGCCACGTGCGCGAGATCCTGCTCGTATTCGCGCTCGAGGTAGCGACGACGGTCGTCGTCCATGAGGTCCCACTTGTTGAAGGCGAGCACGAGCGCGCGGCCCGATTCGAGCACGAGGTCGATGATGCGCACATCCTGCTCGCTGATGACGTCGCTCACGTCGAGGACGACGATCGCGACCTCGGCCTTCTCGAGGGCGGCGCTCGTGCGCAGCGAGGCGTAGAAGTCGGCACCCTGGGCGAGGTTCATGCGGCGGCGGATTCCCGCGGTGTCGACGAAGCGCCACACCTTGCCAGCGATCTCCACTTGCTCGTCGACGGGGTCGCGCGTGGTTCCGGCGAGCTCGTTGACGACGACGCGCTCTTCACCGACGGCTTTGTTGAGCAGGCTCGACTTGCCGACGTTGGGGCGACCGAGGATGGCGACGCGGCGGGGCCCGCCGACCTCCTCCTTGGCGACCGCAGACACCTGGGGCAGCACGGTCATGATGTGGTCGAGCAGGTCGGCCACTCCCCTGCCGTGCAGGGCCGAGACCGGCCACGGCTGGCCGAGCCCGAGGCTCCACAGCACGGCGGCTTCGGGCTCCTGGCGGGTGTCGTCGACCTTGTTGGCCACGAGGATCACGGGCTTGTTGGTCGAGCGGAGCATGCGCACGACGTGCTCGTCGGTGGATGTCGCACCCACGTTCGCGTCAACGACGAAGAGCACGGCATCGGCGAGGTCCACCGCGATCTCGGCCTGTGCGGCGACAGACGCGTTGATGCCGCGAGCGTCGGGCTCCCACCCTCCGGTGTCGACCATGGTGAAGCGGCGGTCGCCGTACTCCGCCTTGTAGGTGACGCGGTCGCGCGTGACACCGGGGGTGTCTTGCACGACGGCCTCGCGACGACCGAGGATGCGGTTGACGAGAGCAGACTTGCCGACGTTGGGCCGCCCGACGATGGCGAGCACGGGAAGCGCGGGGAGGTACGTGATCGCGTCGGGATCGAAGTCGTCGGTGTCGAGAACATCGATGTCGTCGTCTTCGAGGTCGTAGTCGCTGAGCCCCGCGCGCAGGGTCGCGGCGCGCTGCTGGGCGGCTTCGTCGTCGAGGGAGGTGATGCGTTCGACGAGTTTGTCATCGATTTTCGGGTAGCTGTCGCGCTCGGCGTCGTCGTGGTCGGCCATGGCTGGATTCCTTGCGTTTGTGCGGAGCTCCCTCGACACGAACACGTGTGGGGAGAAGAAGAATGGGCACGCCAGAGAGGGGCGGCCCTGCGATTCTACCGTGAACCGCTTCCGACACCGCTGGGTGGCGGCGACCCCCGTCATCCGATGAGGCTCGACGTCCGTCCCTCCCCGCGCGGCAGCGCAGGGCAGCGCTCGGCCAGAGCGCCAGACCACGGCGTGGTCAAAGCCCGTCGAGCAACCGATCGAGCACGGCGCTCTGCCGCGCGTTGAGGGCGAGCGCACGGTATTCGGCGGAGAGGGCCACGAAATCGGGCGCCTCGATCGCGGGTTCGGAGTCGGCCACCTCGACGATCGACCGCACGATCTCGCGACCGGCGGCGACGAAGGCCTCGACCTCGTCGTCGGGGGTCGTCGCGTCGAGCGATTCGAACCCCGATGCGAGTCGCGCCATCCCCGCCGCGAGCGCGGGCTCGGCCATCCGTTCGCTGAAGCGGCTGAGTGCGGCCCGACCGTCGTCGTCGATGAGGTGGTCGAGGAGAAGGGCCAGGTCGCGGTCGATCCGGGCGAGCGCCGTCGCGCTGCCGTACGCGGCCGCCGAGAGGGTCACGTATCCGGCGAGAGCGGGGGGCACATCCGGCGCGACGCGGGTCTCCCTCACCGCGGCGAGCGCGGCGCGCTGCTCGGTGAGCCGCGTGATCTGCGCTTCGAGCTCGGCATCGATCGCGTCGAGGCTCTCGTCGATGCTCCCCCGGTCGTCGACGTCGAGCATGCGAGGGATCTGGTCGAGAGCGAAGCCGAGAGAGGCGAGTCGGCGGATCCGGAGAACCGTCACGGCGTCTCGCACGTCGTAGTCGCGATATCCGTTCGCTCTCCTCTCGGGCTCGGGCAGGATTCCGATGCGGTGGTAGTGCCGCAGAGCGCGAACGCTCACACCCGTCATCCGGGCCAGGTCGCCGCTGTTCATCCCTGCTCCTCCGTCGGGGGTTCCAGAGTACGGAGCGCGGGCGACACGATGCCGAACACGCTCGTGACGACGATGAGCGCCGCGACGCCGAGTGCGGCGGCGTGCACGCCGAACCCTTCGGTCACCACCGCGACGGCCACGATTCCGAGGCCGGGGGCGACGGTGAGCGCGACGTTCTGCGTGCTCATGATCCGGCCGCGGAGGGCGTCGGGGATGCGCTCGATCATCAGCACACCGAGGAGGCTGCTGAAGAGGCCGCTTCCGAGCCCCGTGACCGACGCTCCGACGAAGATGACCGCGGGCGAGGCGAGCGTCGCGATGACTCCCATGCCGACGCTCAAGAGCGCGGCCCCCGTGACGAACCAGACCCGTCGTGGCACGCGCGAGTGCAGCCCCGCGTAGAGGCCGCTTCCGAGGAGCAGCCCCGCGGCGAGAAAGCTCAGCACGAACCCCAGGAGGTGCGGTTGCTCGGCCATCGTGAAGTAGACGGGGAGCACGAGCCCCTGGAGCCCGCTCAGCGCGACGGCCGCGAGCACGGTCAACACCGTCGTGGCGACGAGGAATCTCGAGCGGATGAGAGCGACGACGCCGTCACGCAATCGCGTGCGTTCGGCTGACACTCCTCGCCGCGCGCGCCTCGGGTCGCGCGGCAGGGTCAGGGTGACGACGGCCGCGAGGGCGGACGTTCCGGCCGTGATCCACAGCACCGAGGCGGGGTCGAGGAGCCCGATGAGCGTCGCCGCGATCGCCGGTCCGATGAGCAGTACGACGGCGCCGAGCGATTCCCTGATGCCGACGAGTCGCTCGGCACCGAGGGCGCCGTCGCGCGCGATGACCGGGAGCATGGTCTCGCGCGCGGTCATCCCCGGGATGTCACCGAATGAGCCGATGACGGCGCTCGCGACGAACCATCCGAGCGAGAGCCCGATCGAGGCGTCGATGAGCGGGAGGGCGGCGAGCGATGCAGCGGAGACGATGTCGGTGAAGACGGAGACGAATCGGCGATCGAGACGGTCGATGACGACGCCCATGAGTAGACCCGCCACCGCTGCGGGCACCGCGCTCGCGAGGGCGACGGTTCCGGTGGCGAGGGCGCTGCCGGTGGTCTGGAGCACGAGCAGCGGCAGGGCGACAGCGGCGATCGAGTTGCCCAGCAGAGACAGGCCGTAGGAGAGGAGGTAGGAGAAGGAGATGTAACGCACAGTTCCAGTGGAAACCATGACGCAGCGTCGGGGTCAAGTGCCGGGTTCGCGCGTCGGGTCTCGCGCTGGACTAGCCGAGCGGCCGCCGCGCCACGATCGTGAAACTACACGGGAGAAGACGACGTTCGCCCTCGGGCCACGCGAAGTCGTCGCCGACCTCGACCATGCGCGGGGAGAATCTCCACGGCACGGTCGCGTGCTCGTCGAGGCGCAGAATCTGCAGGCCCGCGCCGATGAGGGAGTTCACGATCTCCGAGATCGGATGCGGCCACTCGTACGTGCGGGTATGCGCGACCGTTCCGTCGCCGGCATAGGTCGACGCGTCGTTCCACTCCTGGGCCCGCCCGTCGCCGAAGTAGGCGTAGCGCACACGCAGATGGTCGGCGTTCTCGTCGATGCTGTAGAGCGCGGGGTGTCCGTCGCGGATGTAGAAGGTGCCTCCCCGGCGCAGGAGCGCGGCGACCTGCGCGGCCCACCGTTCGAGGTCGGGCAGCCACGTGATGGTTCCGATGCTCGTGTAGACGAGGTCGAAGTCTCCGGTCACCGCGGCACGGGCGTCGAGGACATCCGTCTCGACCCAGGTCACGTCGACTCCCAGCCGACGCGCGAGGGCTGCGGCAGACGTGAGAGCCCCCGACGAGAAGTCGACGCCCGTCACGCGCGCCCCCGCCCGCGCGAGGGAGACCGTGTCGGTGCCGATGTGGCACTGCAAGTGACAGACGTCGAGGGCCGAGACCGAGCCGCCGGGCAGGAACGGCTCGAGCGCCAGGAGGTCGGTGCGCACGACACTGCTCAGCGGGCTCGAATCGTCGAGACCGTCTACTCCGTAGGCCACCTCGTGAAGGGGCACCCGGTCTTCCCAGTTCGCGAGGTTCGCCGCTCGCGCCGACTCCCACTCGATATCCACACCGTCGTCAGCCATCCGGAGAGTCTACGAAACCGAACGGGCGATGACGCCGGTCGTGGGCGTGGGCGTGGGCGGAACTCGTTCGTTGGCAGTGTGGAGCTGTGGGGTCGATTTCAGCGTCCCCGTCGGTCCCGGGTGACTCTCACGCGAATGTCTGGGAGGGTCGTCCCGTGATCGACGACACTGCCCCCGCCACCGGATCCGAACCGACCTCCACGGCGCAGGACGCGCCGCCGCCGTTCGCCGACCCCAGACGCATCGGGGCGCTCGTCGGGCTCGTGGGCGCGTGTGTGTTCGTCTTCTCCTATACGGCGGGGTTCACCGATGCCCTGTCGGCTGCCGCACGCATCGTCGTCGTCGTCGCCTCGGTCGCCACACTGTGGTTCCTCTTCGGGTCCCCACGGGACCTCGGCCGGTTCGTGCCCGCCCGACGCTGGCAGATCGGGGTCTACCTGCTCGCCGTGGTGATCGAATTCGTGCTCATCGCCGTGGGGAGTCGCTGGTTGGGTTCGATCGGAGCCGCCGACCTTCGACCCGCGCTCATCGCGCTCGCGGTCGGATTGCACTTCATCCCGTTCGCGTGGGCGTTTGCCGAGCGCATGTTCTTCGTTCTGGGGGCGACGCTCGTCGCTCTCGGCGCCGTCGGTCTGCTCGTCGGCACGGCGACGGGCGCACTCGTCGCCGCGGTCACGTCCGGGGTCGTGATGGCGCTGGACGTTCTCGCCTACAGCCTCGGCATGTTCACGCGGGGTCGCTAGTCGCGATCGACCGACCGCACGAGCTCGACGACCGCGGCGATGGTCTGCTCGAAGTCGAGGTCGGTCGAGTCGAGGAGGGTGACCCCGGGAGCCGCGTTCATGAAGTCGACGACGCGGGAGTCCTGCTTGTCTCGCGACGTGAGCTTCGCGGCCGACTGCTCCGCCGAGTCGCCGGTGAGTTCGGCGGCACGTCGGGCCTGGCGCGCCTCCTCGCTCGCCGTGAGGAGGATGCGCACGTCGGCGTCGGGGGCGACGACGGTCGTGATGTCCCGACCCTCGGTCACGATCCCCGGCCGGTCGGTCACCTGGATCGTCGTGCGGAAGAGCGCCACGAGGTAGGCCCTCACCTCGGGCACACGGGCGATCGCGCTCACGACGTCGGTCACGCGAGGCTCGCGGATGGCAGCCGTGACGTCGGTGCGTCCGACGAACACCGCGAGCGTCTCGGGGTCGATGCGGTAGTCGAACGAGTCGAGGGCCGCGATGACGGATGCCGCGTCATCCGTGTCCACTCCCCGGTCGAGCGCGTGCCACGCGAGAGCCCGATAGGCGGCGCCGGTGTCTTGGTACGCGAAGCCGAGCTCGCGCGCGGCAGCCTTGCTCACGCTCGACTTGCCGCTGCCCGCGGGCCCGTCGATCGCGACGACGACGCTCATCGGGTGCCCTCGGCGATGCGCCAGCCGCGCGACGAGAGCTCGTCGACGAGCCGCTGCTCGGCTTCGGGGAGCACCGAGATCTCGGCGAGCCCCACTTGGGCGCCGGGCGAGTGCTCGAGTCTGAGGTCTTCCATGTTCACGTTCGCTGCTCCGATTTCGGTCAGTAGGCGGGCGAGTTCGCCGGGGGTGTCGTCGACGAGCACGAGCAGTTGGCTGTAGCGCCGATCCTGACCGTGTTTGCCCGGGATGGCCGCGACCCCCGCGTTGCCCGCGGCGATCGTCTCGGCCACGAGCCGGCGGGCCCCGGGCGCGTCGGGCTCACCGAGCGCGCCGATGACCCGATCGAGGTCGTCACGGTAGGCGTGCAGGATGGGCGCGATCGCGTGGGCGTTGGCCCCGAGGATCTGCGTCCACAGCTCGGGCTCGCTCGACGCGATGCGGGTCGTGTCGCGCAGCCCCTGGCCGGCGAGGGCCACGGATGCCGCGCTCGCTCCCTGCAGCCTGCCCGCGAGGAGCGACGCCACGAGTTGGGGCACGTGCGACACGAGAGCGACAGACGCGTCGTGTTCGGCAGGGCTCATCTCGACGGGGACGGCGCCGAGGTCGAGGATGAGGTCGTCGATGGGGGATCCGGCACGGTAGGTGATGGCGTCGTGGCCGGCGATGACCCACGGGCGGCCGAGGAAGAGGTCGGCGCGACCCGACACGGCGCCGCCGCGCTCACGGCCGGCGAGAGGGTGCGAACCGATGTAGCGCGAGAGGTCGGCGCCCGACTCGCGCAGCTCGGCGAGGGGACCGGCTTTGACGCTCGCGACGTCGGTGACGATCGCGTCGGGGTGGGCGGCGAGCTCGGCGGCGACCACGCGGGCGGTCACGTCGGGCGGAACGCACACGACGACGAGCTGCGGTCGATCGTCGGCCTCGGCGCGACGCCCGGCCCCGTAGTCGATCGCGAGGCTCAGGTTGCCCGGCGACGCGTCGTCGAGGATCACGTCGATGCCTTTCGCGCGCAACCCGAGTCCGATGCTCGTGCCGAGGAGCCCCGACCCGACGACGCGCACGGGCCCGGTCAGGCGCGTGTCACTCATCGACGACCTCGTCCGCTGCCGCTCCCGACCGATCGCCGGCTCCCGCTTTCGCGGCGCGCGAGATCGTGAGCAGCTGCCCGTGCTCGGCCTTCGAGAGGTCGCGGATCTCGCCGATCCCGAGAGTGCCGAGGTGCAGGGGGCCGAACTGACGGCGCACGAGTTCGATCACGGGGTGCCCGACCGCGTCGAGCATGCGCCTCACGATGCGGTTGCGGCCGGAGTGCAGAGTGACCTCGACCATGCTCTGGCCGCGGGCGTCGACATCGAGGATGCGCACCTTGTCGGCGGCGATGGGGCCGTCGTCGAGGTCGATGCCGCGCGTGAGCTTCGCCACGGTCGCGGGCGTGATGCGCCCCTCGACCCGCGCGATGTAGGTCTTGAGCACACCGAACGACGGGTGCGCGAGCACGTGGGCGAGGTCGCCGTCGTTGGTGAGGATGAGCAGACCCGAGGTCTGCGCGTCGAGCCGGCCGACGTTGAAGAGGCGTTCCTCGAACTGCGACACGAATCGCGAGAGGTCGGGGCGACCGCGCTCGTCTTGCAACGACGACACGATGCCCACGGGCTTGTTGAGCATGAGGTAGCGGCGCGAGGTGTCGAGCTGGATGGCCACCCCGTCGACCGACACGAGATCGGTCTCGTGCACGCGGCGCCCCGCCTCGGTCACCGTCTCGCCGTTGACCTCCACGCGACCCGCCGCGATGAGGTCTTCCGACACGCGCCGTGAGGCGACACCCGCGGCCGCCATGAGCTTCTGCAGGCGGATGCCGTCGTCCGCGGCATCCGCAGATTCGACACGGGCGGCGCGGGGCGGGCGCTCGGTCGCGGCCGAACCGTCTTCGTCAGGGGTGGTGTTGTCAGCGTGCATCATCGAATCCGTCCGAACCGTCGGCGAGCAGGGGGGAGATGTGCGGCAACTCGTCGATCGAGTTG
This sequence comes from Marisediminicola sp. LYQ85, assembly GCF_046600695.1. NCBI lineage: Bacteria > Bacillati > Actinomycetota > Actinomycetes > Micrococcales > Microbacteriaceae > Marisediminicola > Marisediminicola sp. LYQ85. The sequence continues at coordinate 551,049 of NZ_JBKIWO010000001.1, read as the reverse complement.
AGCCCCAGCTGGGTGAGGAGCACATCGGTGGTGGCGTAGTGGATCGAGCCGGTCTCGCTGTCGGTGAACGCCTCGGTGATGAGACCGCGACCGAGAAGTGTGCGCACGACCGAGTCGACGTTGACGGCGCGGATCGAAGCGATCGCGCCGCGGCTGATCGGCTGCTTGTAGGCGATGACCGCGAGGGTCTCGAGGGCCGCTTGCGACAGTTTGGTCGGGGACTGCGTGAGCACGAAGTCGCGCACGACGGCGTCGAACTCGTGGCGCACGTAGAAGCGCCAGCCGCCGCCGACCTCGCGCAGTTCGAAGCCGCGCTGGATGCCGCCGCCCGCCCCCTCGGCGTCGACGCCGTCGAAGTCGGCGACGAGGCGCGCGATCGCGGCGCGCACCTCGGCCACGGGAACGTCGAGGGCCGTCGCGAGGTGCACGACCGATTGCGGCTCGTCGGCGACCATGAGGATCGCCTCGATGCGGCGGTCGGTGAGGTTCGCGTCGACGAGGGGGTCGTGGTCAGTCGCCATAGTCCGCTCCCAGATTCGCGAGGCTGTCGCTCGACCAGTGTTCGGCCGTCCAGCGGATGGTGAGCTCGCCGAGCGGCTCGATCTGTTCGAACGCGACCGAGGCGCCGCGGTAGAGCTCGAGCACGGCGAGAAAGCGGGCGACGACGACACCCTTCTCGACGGCGCCCGCGATGAGCTCGCGGAACGTCATCGGTTGGCCGCGGCGCAAGAGCGCGACGACGTGGCTCGCTTGCTCGCGGATGCTCACGAGGGGCGCGTGCAAGTGCTCGAGACCCACGCTCGGCACCTCGCGCGGGGTGAACGCGAGCACCGCGATGGCCGCGAAGTCGTCGGGGGTGATCGTCCACACGAGTTCGGGGGTCGTCTGCCGGAAGGTCTCTTCGAGCCGCACCGAGCGGAACCTCCGCGTCGCCTCGGCGTCGAAGCGCTCCGAGAACCACGCCGACGCCTCTTTGAAGGCGCGGTACTGCAGCAATCGGGCGAAGAGGAGGTCGCGCGCCTCGAGCAATGCGACGTCTTCGGCGTCGACGAGCTCGCCCTGAGGGAGCAGGCCCGCGACCTTGAGGTCGAGGAGTGTCGCGGCGACGACGAGGAACTCGCTCGCCTCGTCGAGCTCGTCGGCCGAATCGAGTCCGCGCAGGTAGGAGATGAACTCGTCGGTCACCCGACTGAGCGAGATCTCGGTGATGTCGAGCTCGTGTTTGCCGATGAGGGTCAGGAGGAGATCGAACGGACCGTTGAAGTTGCCGAGGCTCACCGAGAACCCGGCGTCGGCGGCATCCCCCGGGTCACCGCCCGGGAGCGGTCGCTCCCCCGCCACGACGACCTGCTCGTTACGCGACGGCGCCACGGGAGATGAGCTCGCGCGCGAACTGCAGGTAGGCGAGCGACGCCGCGTGCTCGGGCGCGAAGTCGAGGATCGGTCTCGCTGCGACGCTCGCGTCGGGAAACTTCACGGTCTTGCCGATGACGGTGTCGAACACCTCGTCGCCGAACCTCTCGACAGCCCGCTCGAGCACCTCGCGCGAGTGCAGCGTGCGCGCGTCGTACATGGTCGGGAGGATGCCGTCGAGGCGAAGCGCGGGGTTGAGTCGGTCTTTGACCTTCTCGATCGTCTCGACGAGCAGAGCGACTCCGCGGAGGGCGAAGAACTCGGTCTCGAGGGGGATGAGCACACCGTGCGCCGCGGTGAGGGCGTTGACGGTGAGGATGCCGAGCGACGGCTGGCAGTCGATGAGGATGACGTCGTACTCGTCGGACACCTGCCGCAGCACGCGCGCGAGGATCTGCTCGCGTGCGACCTCGTTGACGAGGTGCACTTCGGCGGCGGAGAGGTCGATGTTCGCGGGGATGACATGGAGTCCGGCGACGCTCGTCTCCTGGATCGCGTCGTGGGCGTCCTTGACGGTGCCGAGGAGGAGGTCGTAGATGTTGGGGCCGTCGTGGGTCTGCACTCCGAGGCCCGCGGAGAGCGCACCCTGGGGGTCGAAGTCGATCGCGAGCACGCGGCGCCCGTAGTGGGCGAGCGACGCCCCGAGGTTGATCGACGTCGTGGTCTTGCCCACGCCGCCCTTCTGGTTGCAGAGCGAGATGATACGGGCGGGGCCGTGCGCGGCGAGTGGTTCCGGAACGGCGAACTCCCGCGCGGGGCGACCGGTCGGCCCGAGCACGGGCCTTTCGAGTCCGTCGAGAACGGCGCTATCGGCCTTCTTCTTCGCTGTCATCCCGACATTCCTCACTGCTCGAGACCGGCGTCGGCCGGTGCATCGAGTCTACCGGCGAGGGCACCGCGGCCCGGTCAGACACACAGTGCGCGAGGCACCCGAACGCACTATCTGCTGCGGGGATGCGCCGTCGTGTACATGTCGCGCAGAGTGTCGGCGGTCACGTGGGTGTAGAGCTGGGTGGTCGCGACCGACGCGTGCCCGAGCAGCTCCTGCACCACGCGCACATCCGCGCCCCCGGCGAGCAGGTGCGTCGCGAAGGAGTGGCGCAGAGTGTGCGGCGAGATCGGCTCGGTGATGCCCGCCTTCTCGGCGCGTGAGCGGATGATGAGCCACGCGTTCTGTCGGGAGACCCGCGCGCCCCGTGCCCCGAGAAACAGCGCGGGGGTCGCGGTCCCTCGCACCGAGAACGCCGGGCGAACGCGAACGAGGTAGGTGTCGATGGCCGCGCGCGCGAAGCTCCCGACGGGCACGATGCGCTGCTTGTTGCCTTTGCCGAGCAAGCGCACGACGTCGCCCTCGATCACGTCGTCGACGTTGAGCCCCACAGCCTCCGAGATGCGCGCCCCCGTGGCGTAGAGCAGTTCGAGGAGGGCCCGGTCGCGGATCGATTGCGGGTCGTCCCCCGACGCCGCCTCCAGCAGCGCCTCCACTTGTTCGATGGTGAGGGTCTCGGGAAGCGTCGAAGCGAGCTTGGGCGGTGACTGGTCGGCCGCGACATCCTCGTCGACCGCTCCCTCGTCGAGCAGGAAACGGTGCAGGCTGCGCACCGACGAGAGCATGCGCGTGACCGAGCTCGCCGCGAGCGGTGTCTCGGCGCGGGAGCGCAGGGCGACCACGAAGTCGCTCACGTCGGCGGCCGTGACGGCGTCGGGAGAGCGGATGTCGCGGCCCTCGAGATACTCGCGATACCCCGCGAGATCACGGCGGTAGGCGGCGACGGTGTTGCGCGAGAGCCCTCGCTCGATCGCGACATGCCTCAGGTACTGGTCGACGGCACGGTCGAGCGCCGACGGGGTCGTCGGCGCCCGCTCGGTCATGACGGGTCGGGGTCGGCCGGTCCCTGCGCCCGGCGGAGGAACGGCCACGGCGCGTCCGCATCGCCGAGAGTCGACCACGCGCGAGACCGTGACGATGCGGCGGCGAGGGCGGCGATCGAGAGGATGCTGTTGCTCACGGTGCGCGCGAGCACGGCGTCGACGACCTCGTCGAGGGCGACCCAGCGCGTCTCGATCTCGGCCTCCTCGTCGAACCGGTCGAACGGCGTGGCGGTGCTCGAGACGCCGCGAGCGAGAAAGACGCGCAGCGCCTCGTTGCTCCCACCGGGGGTCGTGAAGAAGTCGGTGAGCACGTGCCACGTGGTCGCTTCGAGGTCGACCTCTTCAGCGAGCTCGCGCTTCGCGGCGGCGAGGGGGCTCTCGTTGGCCTCGTCGAGCAGGCCGGCGGGGAGCTCCCAGTCGCGGCGCGAGATGGGGTGCCGGTATTGCTTGATGAGCATCACGCGATCGTCGTCGTCGAGCGCGAGCACCGCCACGGCTCCCGTGTGCTCGACGTACTCCCGCGTGATCGAGCTGTCTCCGAATTCGACGACGTCGCGGCGGATGTTCCAGACGGCACCGTCGAACTCGACGGTGCTCCGCGTCACCGCGTGCTCGACGATGTCGTCGGCGAGCACCGCGGATGCCTCATCCCGAGCGGACGTCGCCGGCGAGGGGGTCTCAGACATCCGCCGGCTCCGCGACCTCGAAGAGGCGGCTCGACTGCTGGCGTTCGAGCGCGGCCTTGACGAGCCCGGAGAAGAGCGGGTGCGCACGGTTGGGGCGCGAGCGGAGCTCGGGGTGCGCTTGCGTGCCGATGTAGAACGGGTGCACGTCGCGCGGCAGCTCGACGAACTCCACGAGGTGACCGTCGGGCGAGAGGCCCGAGAACTGCAGTCCCGCGTCGGCGATCTGCTGGCGGTAGGTGTTGTTGACCTCGTAGCGGTGACGGTGACGCTCCGAGATCTCGGGTGCCCCGTAGAGTTCGCGCGCAAGCGACCCCTCGGCGAGGTCCGCGGGGTAGAGACCGAGGCGCATCGTTCCGCCGAGGTCTCCCCCGGCGATGATGTCCACTTGCTCGGCCATCGTCGCGACGACGGGGAACTCTGTCTCGGGGTCGAACTCCGACGACGAGGCCCCGGAAAGTCCGGCCTCGTTGCGGGCGTACTCGATGACCATGCACTGGAGGCCGAGGCACAGTCCGAGCACGGGCAGACCGTTCTCGCGAGCGAAGTGCAGCGCCGAGAGCTTGCCCTCGATGCCGCGGATGCCGAAGCCCCCGGGCACGCAGATGCCGTCGAGGTCGCCGAGCTCGCGGAGCGCACCCTCGGGTGTCTCGCACTCGTCGGAGGCGACCCACTTGAGCGTCACCTTGGCGCTGTTGTCGAAACCGCCGGCGCGAAGCGCTTCCGTCACCGAGAGGTAGGCGTCCGGGAGGTCGATGTACTTGCCGACGAGGCCGATCGTGACCTCGTGCTTGGGGTTGTGCACGGCGTCGAGGAGGTCGCTCCAGCCCGACCAGTCCACGTCGCCGGTCTGCAGACCGAAGTGGTCGATGATGTAGGCGTCGAGCCCCTGGTCATGGAGCATCGTCGGGATCTCGTAGATGCTCGAGACGTCGACCGCGTTCACGACGGCGGCTTCGTCGACGTCGCACATGAGCGCGATCTTGCGCTTGTTCGACTCCGACACCGGGCGATCGGAACGCAACACGAGAGCGTCGGGCTGGATGCCGATGGAGCGGAGCGCGGCGACGGAGTGCTGCGTCGGCTTGGTCTTCTGCTCGCCCGACGCGCCGAGGTAGGGCAACAGCGACACGTGCACGAAGAACACGTTGTTGCGGCCGAGCTCGTGGCGCACCTGCCGAGCCGACTCGATGAACGGCTGCGACTCGATGTCGCCGACCGTGCCCCCGATCTCGGTGATGATGACGTCGGGCCGAGGGTTGTCGTCCGTGAACGGACCGGATGCCTGCAACCGCATCCGCCTCTTGATCTCGTCGGTGATGTGCGGAATCACCTGCACGGTGTCGCCGAGGTACTCCCCGCGACGCTCGCGCGCGATGACGCTCGAGTAGATCTGCCCCGTCGTCACGTTGGCGGCCTGGTCGAGGTTGATGTCGAGAAAGCGCTCGTAGTGCCCGATGTCGAGGTCGGTCTCGGCACCGTCGTCGGTGACGAAGACCTCCCCGTGCTGGAACGGGTTCATCGTCCCGGGGTCGACGTTGAGGTAGGGGTCGAGCTTCTGCATCACGACGCGCACTCCCCGCGCCGAGAGGAGGTTGCCGAGACTGGCCGCCGTGAGGCCTTTACCGAGAGACGAGACGACACCGCCCGTCACGAAGATGTGCTTGGTCGTGTCCGCGTCTTGTTTATCCACCACGGGGTTCTAGCCTATCAGCGCCGCAGCGACATTCGAGGGTCGGAATCGCCGCACGATCACGTCGTGAGCGAACGGGCGGTGTCGATGAGCTCCCGAGCGTGGGCGAGAGCGCTGCCGCTCGCGTCGAGCCCGGAGAGCAAGCGTGCCATCTCGGCGATGCGGTCCTCGCCGTCGAGCCTCTCGACGTTCGAGGTCGTGACCGAGCCCTCGTCGTCTTTCACGACGCGCAGGTGGTTGTTCGCGAATGCCGCGACCTGAGCGAGGTGGGTCACGACGATCACTTGCGACGTCGTGGCGAGCGCCGCGAGGCGCCTGCCGACCTCGATGGCCGCCGCACCTCCGACTCCCGCATCGACCTCGTCGAAGATGAAGGTCGGCACCGGATCGGTGGCCGCGATCACGACCTCGATCGCGAGCATCACGCGAGACAGCTCGCCCCCCGACGCGCCTTTCGAGATCGGCCGAGGCTCGGCCCCCGAGTGCGGTCGGAGGAGGAAGGCGACCGCGTCGCGACCGGTCGGCGTGAGTTCGCCGCGATCGGTCACGTCGATCGTGAGAACCGCATTCGCCATCGCGAGAGCGGTGAGCTCGTCGGTCACGCGCGCGGCGAGATTCTCGGCGTGCGCGACGCGGATGCCCGTGACCCGATCGGCGAGTGATTCGACGGCGTCGCGGGCGGCCTCCACCTCGATAGTCAGTTCGTCGATGCGGTCGGTGTCACTGTCGAGCTCGAGAAGTCGAGCGCTGCCCGTCTCGAGATACTCGAGAGCGTCGTCGATCGTCGGACCGTATTTGCGGGTGAGGGTCGTGAGGGCCGCGCGGCGCTCGTTCACGACCTCGAGCTCTCGCGAGGAGTCGTCGTCGAGGTCGCCGAGGTAGGCCGCGAGTCTCCCGGAGACATCGAGCGCGAGGATGTTGGCCTCGTGGAGCGCCTCGATGATGCCGTCGAGCGCGGGGTCGTGGCTCGAGACGCGCTCGAGGTTCTTGCGCGCCGCGTCGAGCAGTCCGATGACGTCGTCGGGGCCCCCGATGTCGGGTGACGAGATGCTGTCGTGCGCCGCGGTCGCGGCGGCGCGGAGGTCTTCGGCGTTCGCGAGACGCTCGGCTCGCTCGGCGAGCTCGACATCCTCTCCCGCGACCGGCGCGACCTCGTCGATCTCGGTCATCGCGATGCGCAGCCCGTCGGCTTCGCGCGCCCGCCTGTCGCGGTCGGTCACGAGGGAGTCGAGCTCGAGCCGCACGGTGTTCCAGTGCTCGAACGCGGCGACGTAGTCGTCGAGCGCGCCCCGCAGCTCGGTGCCGGCGAAACGGTCGAGCGCTCGGCGCTGCTCGGTCGACGATCGCAACCGGGATTGCTCCGATTGGCCGTGCACGACGACGAGCTGGTGTCCGAGCTCCACGAGAACCCCGACGGGCGCCGTGCGACCGCCGACGATCGCGCGCCCCCGGCCCTCATTGGAGACCGAGCGCGCGAGGATGAGCTCGCCGTCGTCGACTTCGCCCCCCGCGTCGCGCACGCGTTCGGCGACCTGACCGCCGTCTGCCACGTTCCACCGCCCCTCGACGACCGCGCGATCCGAGCCCGCGCGGATCGCGTGGGCGTCGGCGCGATCGCCGAGCAGGAGGCCGAGGGCCGTGACGACCATCGTCTTCCCCGCACCGGTCTCCCCCGTGAGAACGGTGAAGCCGGGGCCGAGCGGAAGCCGCGCCTCTCCGATCACTCCGAGGTCGCGGATGGAGATCTCTTCGATCACGAGGCGGAACGCCCGTGCTCGTGCGGTCCGCGCCACCCGTTGGTGGGGAGTCGGAACTTGTTGACGAGGCGATCGGTGAAGGGCCCCTGGTGGAGTCGAGCGAGGCGCACGGGGATGGGTGAGCGCCTGACGATCACTCGGGCGCCTCCCGGGAGATCGCGAGTGCGCCGGCCGTCGCACCAGAGCACCCCCGAGCCCTGGGTGCGGTCGAGCACCTCTACTGCGAAGACCGATTCCGGGCCGACGACGAGAGGGCGAGCGAAGAGCGCGTGCGGACTCAGGGGAACCAGGAGCATGGCGTCGAGGCTCGGCCAGACGATGGGCCCGCCGGCGGAGAAGGCATACGCGGTCGACCCCGTCGGGGTCGACATGACGACGCCGTCGCTTCCGAACGACGAGAGCGGCCGCCCGTCGACCTCGATGACGACCTCGAGCATCCGCTCGCGGCTCGCCTTCTCGACGGTCGCCTCGTTGAGGGCCCAGGTCTCGTAGACGACTTCGGCGCCGACCTCGACGCGCACCGAGAGGGTCATGCGCTCTTCGACGAGGTAGTCACGAGCGAGAGCCCGCTGCACGGTCGCCGTGAGGTCGTCGGCTTCGGACTCGGCGAGAAAGCCCACGTGTCCGAGGTTGACTCCGAGCAGCGCGACCGAAGACCCGCGCACGAGTTCGGCGGCGCGGAGGATCGTGCCGTCGCCCCCGAGCACGATGACGAGTTCGAGGTCTCCGAGCGCCACTTCGTCTCCGAGGGTCTCGATCGCTCCGAGTTCGGGTGCGGCGGCGAGGATGTCGTCGTGCTCCTCGGTGCTCGTGACGGGCACGACCCCCGCGTCGAGCAACTGGCGGCACACATCGACGGCCGCCGACAGCGACGTCGGCCGGCCCGTGTGGGCGACGACCAACATGTGGCGGTGTGTCATCGATCGTTCCTCACCGGTCAGGTGGCTTCCGTCATGGCGGCAACCTCGTCTATCCATTCTGTCGGACTCGAGCCGTGTGTTTGACTCAACCTGACCAGATACTCGTGGTTCCCCGCCGTTCCGACGATCGGGGAGGGTAGAGCGCCCGCCGTGCGCAAGCCGAGGTCCCACCCAGCCCACAGAACGGCGTTGACGGCGTCGGCGCGCAAGTGCGCTTGCCTCACGATCCCCTCGCGGATGCCCCCGCGACCGACCTCGAACTGCGGCTTCACGAGGAGGACGAAATCGGCGTCGTCCCGAACGGATGCCCTGACCGCGGCGAGGATCGTCGTGATCGAGATGAACGACACGTCGCACACGACGAGATCGACAGGAGCGATCGCGTCGCGGCTCGGCGGCGCGGCCGCGCGCGAAGTGCTGGCGGCGACCGCTTCGGCGAGCGACGCCGCGGTCATGAACCGGGCGTTGAACCCCTCGACGACGCTCACGCGCCCGTCGGAGGCGATCGACTCGTCGAGCTGACCGTGGCCGACGTCGAGGGCGATGACGCTCGCCGCTCCGCGCTCGAGAAGCACTTGCGTGAATCCCCCTGTCGACGCCCCGACGTCGAGCGCCGAACGACCCGACACCGCGAGACCGAATGCGTCGAGAGCCGCGACGAGCTTGTGAGCCGATCTGCTCACGTAGTGGTCCGTCGAGGCGACCGTGATGGTCTGAGCCTCACCGACGCGCGTCGACACCTTGACCGTCTCGATCCCGTCGACGGCAACGAGTCCCGCCGCGACGAGGCGCGCGGCGTGCGTGCGCGACCGCGCCAGCCCCCGACTCGCGAGAGCCTGATCGAGTCGCTCTCCGGTCATTGCTCGGAATCGAGCGCGGCCTGGAGGTCGTCGTGGATGCGAGCGAAGGCGGCCGCTCGCGAGTCGAGCGGTTGATCTTCGATGAGGCGCACTCGCGAGACGAGGGCGTCGGTCTCACTGTCGTTCGCGGAGTCGGTCATCCGCTCAGCCTACGGTTCCCACCGGGCGGCACCCGTCAGACATAGAGCGCTTCGGGAACGTCGAGACCGTAGATCGCGAGACCGGATCCCCAGATCGCCGTAGCTCCGGCACGCAAGAGATCGATCGGTTTGCGCCCGTAGGCGTCGATGCGAACGGTCGACCCGACCATGCTCACGACGGCATCACCCACGTGCACGCGACGGTGCCCCGTGCTGTCCGTCTCGTCGCGAGCGACGGGGTACGGCTCGTGCAATTGCCTCAGGTCGTCGAGCAGATAGGTGGGCCTGCTCTTCGCATCAGCGGCGAGCACTTGCTTCGCGCGGTCGATGCCCGTGAGCACGAGAGCCGAGGTCAGGCCCGCGCGATTGGCCCCCAGGATGTCGGTGTCGAGTCTGTCGCCGAGGAAGAGCGCCGTGCTCACCTCGAACCGGCGCATCGCCTCCGTGAAGATCGGCACCTCGGGCTTGCCCGCGACGACGGGCAAGCGACCGACGGCGGAGTGCACCGCCGACACGAGGGTTCCGTTGCCCGGAGCGATCCCCCGGGCGACCGGGATGGTCCAATCGGTGTTCGTCGCGATCCACGGGATTCCAGCGTGGAGCGCGAACGACGCCTCCGCGAGTTCCGGCCAACCGACGGTCGGGTGGAACCCCTGGATGACCGCGGCCGGACTGTCGTCCGCGCTGCGGGTCACGACGAACCCGGCACGCTCGACCTCGACGACGAGTCCCTCTCCCCCGACGACGAGCACCGTCGACCCCGCGCCGATCGTGTCCGCGAGCAGGCGCACCGCCGCTTGAGGTGAGGTAACGACGTCGGTCTCACCGACGCTGAGCCCCAGCCTCGACAAGTGCTCGGCGACAGACGCCGCGGTGCGCGACGCGTTGTTCGTGATGTACCCGATGGGTAGGTCGGAGGCCGCAGCGTTCATGCTCTCGACCGCATGATCGATGGCGTTGTCACCCTTGTAGATGACACCGTCGAGGTCGGCGAGCACGATATCGACCCCGGCGAGGGGCGAGCCCGGGACGATCACCGTGTCGCCTCGTCATCCGACGCGGTGGACTCGGAGACCTCGGAGAGAGGCACGTCTTCCTCGACGATCTCGATAGTCTCGTCCTCGTCCAAGCCGGCGCCGCCCTCGAGGGCATCCGCGGCGCGGTCGGCGCTCGCCCACCACGAGTCGGCTTCGTCCTGTCGTCCCAGGTCTTCGAGCACCGTGGCATAGGCCGCGAAGAGCGCGGGACTCCAGCTGAAGGCGCGGTTGGCGTCGAGCTGCGGGATCTCGAGTTCGATGAGGGCGAGATCGGGTTTGCTCTGGTCGAGACGAGCGCCCGACATCGCGATCGAGAGCTCGACCTGCACCTCCACCGGGAGGCTCGCGCGATCGACCGAGCGCCCGAGCTCGAGCGCCTTGTCCGGACGCTCGAGGCCACGCTCACTGTCGACCATGAGAGGCAACTGGTCGTTGCGGCCCGAGATGCGGCGATACGTCCGCAATTCCCGGAGCGCGAGCGCGAAGTCCCCGGTCGCGTAGGCGGTGATCGCGAGGGTCTCCCGCACGACGGCGATACGACCGGCTCGGCGAGCAGCGGATGTCGCGTGCTGGTGGGCGAGCTCGGGATCATCGGCGATCAACCGTGCCGCCATGGCGAGATGTCTCGCGACTTCCTCGGCGTTCTCCTTGCTCAGCGTCTTGAGCTGCGCGCGGGCCACCCGGTCGAGATCGCCGGCTTTGACGTCATCCGGTATGACGGGGTCGTCGTGGCGCCCCCGCACCGACTTGATGCCGTAGGGATCGCGGTCCTCGAGTTCGCGTTCACGCCCGCCCCGCTCCGTTGCGGCCCCTCGCGTGAAGGGGTTTCCCTTGGCGCGATCGACGCGTCCTCGATCCGACCCACCGTTGGCGGGTCGGCCGCGCGACGGTCGCCCACCGGTGGGGCGCTCACTCGAACTTCGCGGGCGATCTGACGAGTCGCTCATGGTTCTCCTACATCGTCTGTTAACGCAAAATGGCCACCCCGAAGGGTGGCCATTTCACAAAGAAGTCCGGCGGTGTCCTACTCTCCCACAAGGTCCCCCTTGCAGTACCATCGGCGCAGAGAGTCTTAGCTTCCGGGTTCGGAATGTGACCGGGCGTTTCCCTCTCGCTATGGCCGCCGAAACACTATTGATTTACAAAAGTGAATAGACAAACAATTGCTGTTTGTGCTGATTCCCGACCGTAGATCAGGAACCACATAGTGGACGCAAGCACCAGAATTTTTGGTGTTATCAAGTTATCGGCTTATTAGTACGGGTCAGCTCCACGAGTCTTTAGTCCTCGCTTCCACATCCCGCCTATCAACCCAGTAGTCTAGCTGGGAGCCTCTCGACCGAAGTCATGGAAATCTCATCTTGAAGCTGGCTTCCCGCTTAGATGCTTTCAGCGGTTATCCATTCCGAACGTAGCTAATCAGCGGTGCTCCTGGCGGAACAACTGACACACCAGAGGTTCGTCCATCCCGGTCCTCTCGTACTAGGGATAGATCTTCTCAAATTTCCTGCGCGCGCAGAGGATAGGGACCGAACTGTCTCACGACGTTCTAAACCCAGCTCGCGTACCGCTTTAATGGGCGAACAGCCCAACCCTTGGGACCTACTCCAGCCCCAGGATGCGACGAGCCGACATCGAGGTGCCAAACCATGCCGTCGATATGGACTCTTGGGCAAGATCAGCCTGTTATCCCCGAGGTACCTTTTATCCGTTGAGCGACAGCGCTTCCACAAGCCACTGCCGGATCACTAGTCCCGACTTTCGTCCCTGCTTGAGTTGTCACTCTCACAGTCAAGCTCCCTTGTGCACTTACACTCGACATCTGATTACCAACCAGATTGAGGGAACCTTTGGGCGCCTCCGTTACTTTTTGGGAGGCAACCGCCCCAGTTAAACTACCCACCAGGCACTGTCCCAGAACCGGATTACGGTTCGTAGTTAGATATCCAAAGTGACCAGAGTGGTATTTCAACGATGACTCCACCAGCACTAGCGTGCCAGCTTCAAAGTCTCCCACCTATCCTACACAAGCCACTCCGAACACCAATACCAAGCTGTAGTAAAGGTCACGGGGTCTTTCCGTCCTTCTGCGCGTAACGAGCATCTTTACTCGTAGTGCAATTTCGCCGAGTTCGCGGTTGAGACAGCTGGGAAGTCGTTACGCCATTCGTGCAGGTCGGAACTTACCCGACAAGGAATTTCGCTACCTTAGGATGGTTATAGTTACCACCGCCGTTTACTGGGGCTTAAATTCTCAGCTTCGCCTTGCGGCTAACCGTTCCTCTTAACCTTCCAGCACCGGGCAGGCGTCAGTCCGTATACATCGTCTTGCGACTTGGCACGGACCTGTGTTTTTAGTAAACAGTCGCTTCCCACTGGTCTCTGCGGCCATACAGCGCTTCAGGAGTAAATCCCTACACGCCTCCGGCCCCCCTTCTCCCGAAGTTACGGGGGCATTTTGCCGAGTTCCTTAACCACGATTCTCTCGATCTCCTTGGTATTCTCTACCTGAACACCTGAGTCGGTTTGGGGTACGGGTGACTTGAACCTCGCGTCGATGCTTTTCTTGGCAGCATAGGATCACTGATTTCGTCCGTGAGGACTACCCATCGGGTCTCAGGCTATGTGAACGACGGATTTGCCTATCGTTCGCCCTACATCCTTAGACCGGGACAACCATCGCCCGGCTCAGCTACCTTCCTGCGTCACACCTGTTAATACGCTAACCGCACCAGCGTAGGATCGTGTGCTAGGCCCAACGCTTCACCCCGAAGGGATCCGTCAATGGGATTCAGACACTTAGCATTACTGGATTAGCTTGGGCGGTTCTTCGTCAGTACGGGAATATCGACCCGTTGTCCATCGACTACGCCTGTCGGCCTCGCCTTAGGTCCCGACTTACCCAGGGCGGATTAACCTGGCCCTGGAACCCTTGTTCTTTCGGAGGACGGGTTTCTCACCCGTCATTCGCTACTCATGCCTGCATTCTCACTCGTGTGGCGTCCACGGCTGGTTTACACCGCCGCTTCGCTCGCCACACGACGCTCTCCTACCACTCCGTGCGCCTGGACATCCAGAGGATGCCTAGCTAATACACGAAATCTACAACTTCGGTGGTGTGCTTGAGCCCCGTTACATTGTCGGCGCGGAATCACTTGACCAGTGAGCTATTACGCACTCTTTCAAGGGTGGCTGCTTCTAAGCCAACCTCCTGGTTGTCTCTGCAACTCCACATCCTTTCCCACTTAGCACACGCTTGGGGACCTTAGTTGGTAGTCTGGGTTGTTTCCCTCTCGACGATGAAGCTTATCCCCCACCGTCTCACTGCTGCGCTCTCACTTACCGGCATTCGGAGTTTGGCTAACGTCAGTAACCTTTTGGGGCCCATCAGCTATCCAGTAGCTCTACCTCCGGTAAGAAACACGCAACGCTGCACCTAAATGCATTTCGGAGAGAACCAGCTATCACGAAGTTTGATTGGCCTTTCACCCCTATCCACAGCTCATCCCCTCCATTTTCAACTGAAGTGGGTTCGGTCCTCCACGACGTCTTACCGTCGCTTCAACCTGGCCATGGATAGATCACTTCGCTTCGGGTCTAGGACATGCGACTGAATCGCCCTATTCAGACTCGCTTTCGCTACGGCTACCCCACACGGGTTAACCTCGCCACATATCACTAACTCGCAGGCTCATTCTTCAAAAGGCACGCTGTCACCCCTACTAAGGAGGCTCCAACGGTTTGTATGCAAACGGTTTCAGGTACTATTTCACTCCCCTCCCGGGGTACTTTTCACCTTTCCCTCACGGTACTTGTCCGCTATCGGTCATCTGGGAGTATTTAGGCTTATCAGGTGGTCCTGACAGATTCACACGGGATTTCTCGGGCCCCGTGATACTTGGGATACTTCTTCAGCCATTACGACATTTCGACTACGGGATTGGCACCCTCTGTGATTGGACTTTCAAGACCATTCGTCTATATCGCGCTGTAACTGTTGCAGTACGGCAGTAACTGCTAAGAAGTCCCGCAACCCCGACCATGCAACGCCTGCCGGCTATCACACATGATCGGTTTGGCCTCTTCCGGTTTCGCTCGCCACTACTTACGGAATCGCTTTTGCTTTCTCTTCCTGTGGGTACTGAGATGTTTCACTTCCCCACGTTCCCTCTACCCGCCCTATATATTCAGGCGGGAGTCACTAGGTCACATTGCTGCGCCCAGCGGGGTTTCCCCATTCGGAAATCCTCGGATCGAGGCTCTATTATCAGCTCCCCGAGGCTTATCGCAGATTTATACGTCCTTCTTCGGCTCCAGATGCCAAGGCATCCACCGTTTGCACTTAGAAACTTGATGACAAAATTACACAAAGATCAGCGCTGAGTTGCCTAAGCAACTCTTTGCTAGATCTATATGAAGAGATCAACTCGAAACCGTCTCCAGGCAAGCCTGGTTTCGATGCCGAGCAGTCTCTAAGATGCTCGCGTCCACTGTGTAGTTCTCAAAATACGGGCGGTATCCTCCGTGACTGACTGAGTCAGCCACAACAGGATCCAGAGGTTCGTTTCCCGCCGGCTCCGAAGAGCAGACGAGGCCCGGTCCCTCAGGACCCAACAGCGTGCAGAAGACCAGACTCAGTGCTTGATTCCGTTCCATTCCCGAAGGAAGTACTGAGAGGCAAGCTCCTTGCCTGGTCACAATGTCAATGTTCCACCCATGAGCGCCACCGGAGAACATGTGTCTCCGAAATGGCTACGAAGTATCTAGCCCTGTATACAGAGGCATCTTCGAGTGCTCCTTAGAAAGGAGGTGATCCAGCCGCACCTTCCGGTACGGCTACCTTGTTACGACTTAGTCCTAATTACCGATCCCACCTTCGACGGCTCCCTCCAAAAGGTTGGGCCACCGGCTTCGGGTGTTACCGACTTTCATGACTTGACGGGCGGTGTGTACAAGGCCCGGGAACGTATTCACCGCAGCGTTGCTGATCTGCGATTACTAGCGACTCCGACTTCATGAGGTCGAGTTGCAGACCTCAATCCGAACTGAGACCGGCTTTTTGGGATTCGCTCCACCTTGCGGTATTGCAGCCCTTTGTACCGGCCATTGTAGCATGCGTGAAGCCCAAGACATAAGGGGCATGATGATTTGACGTCATCCCCACCTTCCTCCGAGTTGACCCCGGCAGTCTCCTATGAGTTCCCACCATTACGTGCTGGCAACATAGAACGAGGGTTGCGCTCGTTGCGGGACTTAACCCAACATCTCACGACACGAGCTGACGACAACCATGCACCACCTGTATACCGACCTTGCGGGGCCTACATTTCTGCAGGTTTCCGGTATATGTCAAGCCTTGGTAAGGTTCTTCGCGTTGCATCGAATTAATCCGCATGCTCCGCCGCTTGTGCGGGCCCCCGTCAATTCCTTTGAGTTTTAGCCTTGCGGCCGTACTCCCCAGGCGGGGAACTTAATGCGTTAGCTGCGGCACAGAATCCGTGGAATGGACCCTACGCCTAGTTCCCAACGTTTACGGCATGGACTACCAGGGTATCTAATCCTGTTCGCTCCCCATGCTTTCGCTCCTCAGCGTCAGTTACGGCCCAGAGATCTGCCTTCGCCATTGGTGTTCCTCCTGATATCTGCGCATTCCACCGCTACACCAGGAATTCCAATCTCCCCTACCGCACTCTAGTCTGCCCGTACCCACTGCAGGCCGGAGGTTGAGCCTCCGGATTTCACAGCAGACGCGACAAACCGCCTACGAGCTCTTTACGCCCAATAATTCCGGACAACGCTTGCACCCTACGTATTACCGCGGCTGCTGGCACGTAGTTAGCCGGTGCTTTTTCTGCAGGTACCGTCACTTTCGCTTCTTCCCTACTAAAAGAGGTTTACAACCCGAAGGCCGTCGTCCCTCACGCGGCGTTGCTGCATCAGGCTTTCGCCCATTGTGCAATATTCCCCACTGCTGCCTCCCGTAGGAGTCTGGGCCGTGTCTCAGTCCCAGTGTGGCCGGTCACCCTCTCAGGCCGGCTACCCGTCGTCGGCTTGGTGAGCCGTTACCTCACCAACTACCTGATAGGCCGCGAGTCCATCCTTGACCAAAATTCTTTCCAGCTCCTAGCCATGCGACTGAAGCTCGTATCCGGTATTAGACGTCGTTTCCAACGCTTATCCCAGAGTCAAGGGCAGGTTACTCACGTGTTACTCACCCGTTCGCCACTAATCCACCAGAGCAAGCTCCGGCTTCATCGTTCGACTTGCATGTGTTAAGCACGCCGCCAGCGTTCGTCCTGAGCCAGGATCAAACTCTCCGTAAATGTTTGATTGCACATCGACCGGAGTCGACGGCACATCTAGTGCACCTCGCCACCGGAATAGGCGGACGAGATGCAAGTTTGAAACTGACAGAACAAATCATTACTGACTTGCTTTGTTGTTTAAATGTTTTCCAAAGGAATCTCTTGCGCGGTGCCTACTAGATGTAGGTCCTACGCCCGAGGTTTTTGGCATTTGACATTGTGCACGCTGTTGAGTTCTCAAGGATCGGACGCTCCAGTGCTTGGCCGCTAGGCCTTGCTGCTGGGCAACTTCTCTAACTTACCATCTCGCTACAGCTTGTCAAATCGGCTGGTTTCTCGCTATTGCGCCAGAAACCGTTCCATTTGAACTACCTGGAGACGGGGCTTACATCCTAATCTCGTACCGGCGTTCCTACAAGAGGAGCTTCGACGAGGTGACACTAGTCAATGACAGTGTGTCTGTTGGATTTGGTCCCTCTTGAGGCCGAGAAGCTCTTCCGCTTCCCGCACCTTTGGGGCGACAAGAGAAGACATTACGGGGCTATCTGAGGCGCGGCAAATCCTGATTGCATCCCGGGCGTGTCGCCCGTGTTTCCGGGGTTTTCAGCTCGAGAGACCTCGACGGGCTCACGAACCGGCGCGCGAATCGAAGCGCACTCCCGCGAGAGTCTTCTTGCCTCGCCGCAGAACGGCGGGCCTCCCTCCGTCGACGAGGTCCGCGAAACGAGCGCCGGCATCGGCGACGGCGACGTTATCGACGTACACCCCGCCCTGCGCGACAGCTCGGCGCGCTTCGCCGAGACTCGAGACGAGACCGGTCGCGACGAGCGCGTCGATCACCGATGTCGTCGAGTCGGCCGACACCGACGGCAGCTCCGCTATCGCGGCGTCGAGATCCGATCCGGCTATCGCGGAAAGGTCGCCACCCCCGAACAGTGCACTCGATGCGGCAATCGCCGCGTCTGCCGCGTTATCCCCGTGCACGAGATCGGTCACACTTCGAGCGAGTACCCGCTGCGCTTCTCTCCGGAACGGCTCGGTCTCGACCGCGAGCTCGAGGCGCTCGATCTCCGCGCGACCCAAGAACGTGAAGACCTTCAATCGGGGGATGACATCCGCGTCATCCGTGTTGAGCCAGAACTGGTAGAACGCGTAGGCACTCGTCATCGCGGGGTCGAGCCACACCGCGTTCCCCTCCGACTTGCCGAACTTGGTGCCGTCGGAGTTCGTGATGAGCGGCGTTCCGAACGCGTGCACTCTCGCCCCCTCGGCCTTGTGGACGAGGTCGGTTCCGCCGGTGAGATTGCCCCACTGATCCGAGCCACCCGTCTGGAGCACGCATCCGTAATCGCGGTACAGCTGCAAGAAGTCCATGCCCTGCAGCACCTGGTAGCTGAACTCGGTGTAGCTGATGCCCTCGGCGGAGTTCAACCGAGCGCTCACGGCGTCTTTCTTGATCATCGTGCCGACCCTGAAGTGCTTGCCGACCTCGCGCAGGAAGTCGATGGCACTCAGCCCGCCCGTCCAGTCGAGGTTGTTCACGAGGTGGACGGCGTTGGCGCCCTCGGCACTCAGGAACCGCGACACCTGCGCGCGCAGCCTCTCGACCCACTCCCCCACGGTGTCTCGAGTGTTGAGCGTGCGTTCCGCGGTCGGTCGAGGGTCTCCGATGAGGCCGGTCGACCCACCCACGAGCCCGAGAGGTCGGTGCCCGGCGAGTTGGAGTCGACGCATCGTGAGGAGTTGCACGAGATTTCCGAGATGAAGGCTCGGCGCGGTCGGGTCGAATCCGCAGTAGTAGGTGATCGGCGGCCCGGCGAGGACGGTCCGGAGCGCGACAGCATCGGTCGACACCTGGACGAGTCCGCGCCAGACGAGTTCGTCCCACACGGAATCGAAGCTCGGATCGTTGGATTGGGACTCGAGAAACCGCTTTTCTGACACCGGCTCAGGCTACCAGCGACCCGCACTCATGCCCTCAGACCTGATCGGGGCTGATCAGGCTTTGAGCATTGATTGTCGCCAATCAGGCCTGTAGCATTGATTGTGGAGGCACCATGATCGTCATCACTGCAGACCAACGCGACAGTCGCTCATCGTCCGACGCTGTGCCCGCCGCACTCGAGATCATCGAGCGCGTGGGCGGGACCGCCATCGAGCTGACTCCCGAACGAACGGCGGGCGACGAGATCCAGACGGTCGTCGCGGACGGCTCCGCCGCTCTCGCGATCGCACTCGAACTCGTGCGCACGGGCAGGTGGAGCGTCGGACTCGGGCTCGGCGACATCCGCTCCCCCGTTCCGCCGAGTGTGCGTGAAGCCACCGGGGCCGCGTTCATCGCCGCGCGCGATGCCGTCGACCGGTCCAAACGGAGTCCGACCCACTGCGCCGTGGCGAGCGATCCCCCGCACGAGGTGGCCGAGCGCATCGAGGCACTCCTCGACATGCTCCTCATCCTCCGCCACCGCCGATCCGCCGCGGGCTGGGAGGTCGCCGACCTCGTGCGAAACGGGGTGAGCCAGACCGACGTGGCCGTGAGACTCGGCATCAGTCCGCAATCCGTGAGTCAGCGTGCCCGAGCAGCCAATGTGAAGGCGGACGCCGCAGCGACGGTGGCCATTGCTAGCCTCCTCGACGAGGCAGTCGAACGCCTCGCGCAGAAGGGGAGTGAGGCGTGACCACGATCGAGATCACGGTGTGGATCGTCGCTATCGCCCTGACCTTCGCCTCGGTCGCGGCGGCTATCGTCGCCGGACGTCCCGACCGCCGCCGACTCGTCGCCGCGAGCGCGATCCCGATCATCGGTGTGCTCATCGCCTCGGCCGTCGGCGTCACGCCCGTCGTCGAACCCACGATCGCGATTCTCATGGCCACGGCGCTCACCGGGATCGGCGTCATCGGGGGAGCTCCCGCCGTGACCCTCCTGCTCGCGACGGCGACGAAAGGGGCGGTGCGGCCGGGGGCGCACGGAGGGATCCTCGTTCGCGACGCCTCCGCTCCGCTGCCCGAACGGGAGATCCTTCGAGGCGGCATCACGATCGGCTATCTCGAACGCTTCGCGCTCATCGGAGCCGTTCTCGTGGGTCAGCCCGCCGCGATCGCGATCATCGTCGCGGTCAAGGGCCTCGGCCGATTCTCCGAGCTCGACAACGAGCACGCCCGAGAGCGTTTCATCATCGGCACTCTCGCGAGCCTCACCTGGGCGTCGGTGTGCGCCGTCGCGGTCTCGCTCGTCACCGGGGTGTGACCGGGGCGCGCTCGCGCCGCCGGGGAACGTGGCGCCGATACGGCGACACGGTCGGATCCCCGTCGAACCAGAACCGCCAGGGGTAGACGTCGGAGCCGCCGGGCATCGCCACGCCCGTTCGCGGGCCCGATCGGATGTCGGTGCCTGCCGCCGGGCGCGATGCGAAGTCGAGGGTGACCGGACCCGTCTCGAGATCCGCTCCCCCGTGCTCGAGAGTGATTCCGAGCGCCGCGGCCAAGCGGGCCGGTCCCCGCGCGAGATCGTCGTCGCCCTTCGATGTCGCGCGGCGAGACCGAGCGACATCGATGCCGTCGACGACTTCGCCAGCACGAATGAGCACCGCCGACGCGATCCCGACGGGTGAGCACACGATGTTCGCGCACGTGTGCATCCCGTAGCTGAAATACGTGTAGAGGCGACCTGGGCGGTCGAACATGACCGCGGTTCGTGGAGTTCTCCCCCGGAACGAGTGGGATCCGGGGTCGCCCTCTCCGAGGTACGCCTCGACCTCGGTGAGCCGGACAGCGACATCGCCGTGGCGGATGGTGACCCCGAGGAGAGCCGGCGCGGCGGCGAGAGCTCCCTGTTCGAGGAGAGAGTGATCGAACACGCTCACGTCACCGGCTCAGAAAAGCGATTGCCCGGATTGCCACAGCACGACCCCGACGAACACGAGCACCACGACGGCCGAACCGACGATCACGGGCATGACCCACTTCGATTTGGGCGGTTGCCTGCGCGGCCTCTCGCTGTCTTTGCGCAGAGTCACGAGACCGGCCTCACCGTCTCGGGCGAGAGCTCGCTCGAGAGGGCCCGCACGCGCGTCGTCAACGAGGCGAGCTGCTCTTCGACCCGGACCCGAGCCGTTCCACCGACACCCGATCGACTCTCGATAGACCCCGATACCGAGAGCACGTCGCGCACACCGGGTTCGAGGGTCGGCGAGATCGCCACGAGCTCGGCATCCGTCGGCTCGTGCAGGTCGATGCCGCGGGACTCGCAGAACGCGACAAGGGCCCCGCTCGTTTCGTGCGCGTCGCGGAAGGGAACGCCGCGGCGCACGAGCCAATCGGCCACGTCGGTCGCGAGGCTGAACCCCTCGGGGGCGAGCTGGGCCATCCGCTCCGTGTCGAATCGCACGGTCGCGATCATCCCCGTGAACGCCGGCAGCACGGTCTCGAGGGTCACGACCGAGTCGAAGACCGGCTCTTTGTCCTCCTGCAGGTCGCGGTTGTATGCGAGAGGCAGCCCCTTGAGAGTCGCGAGGAGCCCCGCGAGGTTGCCGATGAGCCGGCCGGATTTGCCGCGGGCGAGCTCGGCGATGTCGGGGTTCTTCTTCTGCGGCATGATCGACGAACCCGTCGAGTAGCCGTCGTCGAGAGTCACGAACCCGAACTCGCGAGTGTTCCAGAGGATGATCTCCTCGGCGAGTCTCGAGAGGTTGATGCCCAGGAGCGAGGCGATGAACGCGAACTCGGCGACGACATCGCGACTCGCGGTCGCGTCGATCGAGTTCTCGGCGGGACCGGACAGTCCGAGGTCGCTCGCCACGAGGCCGGGGTCGAGACCGAGCGAGCTCCCGGCGAGAGCGCCGGCCCCGTATGGCGACACGGATGCGCGCACCCGCCAGTCTCGAAGTCGCTCGAGGTCGCGCACGAGAGGCCACGCGTGCGCGAGCAGATGGTGGGAAAGCAGCACGGGCTGGGCGTGCTGCAAGTGGGTGCGACCGGGCATCGGCGCACCGAGGTGACGCTCGGCTTGCGACGCGATCGCGTCGACGAGCTGGATGACGAGTCGGGCGATCGCGTGCGCGTGATCGAGGAGGTAGAGCCGCACGAGCGTCGCGACCTGATCGTTGCGGCTGCGCCCCGCTCGCAGTTTTCCGCCGAGCGCGGGGCCGGCGACCTCGATGAGGGCGCGTTCGAGGGCACCGTGCACGTCTTCATCGCTGTCCGCAGGCTGCAAGGATCCGTCGGCGACGCGGTGCGCGAGGGTCTCGAGCGCCGCCGTCATCGACGCGAGCTCGACCTCGGTGAGGTATCCGGCCGCGGCGAGTGCCCGTGCGTGCGCGCGCGACCCGGCGAGATCGTATGGCGCGAGCTGCCAGTCGAAGTGGGTGGACTTGCTGAGCGCTGCGAGCTCGGGCGACGGACCGCTCGCGAATCGAGCTCCCCACAGCGCGCCCTCGTTCGTTCCGGCGCTCGACGGCTCGGCCGCCGGCGCCTCCGACGACCCGTGGTCAGCCGACACGAGCGGCCCCCCGGGTGCCGGTGCGCTCGAGCAACCACACGAGCAGGGCTTTCTGCGCGTGCAGACGGTTCTCCGCCTCATCCCACACGACGCTCTGCGGTCCGTCGATGACGTCCGCGGTCACCTCGTAGCCGCGATCGGCGGGGAGGCAGTGCAAGAACAGCGCGTCACTCGCGGCTTTCGCCATGAGCTCGGCGTCGACCCGGTAGGCCCCGAGGCTCGTGAGCCTCTCGGTCTTCTCCTGTTCTTTGCCCATGGAGACCCAGGTGTCGGTCACGACGACATCCGCTCCCGCGACCGCGGCCTCGGGATCGGTGAACAGTTCGACCGAGCCCCCGGTCTTCGCTGCCGCGGCCTCGGCTGCCTCGACGACCGCGGGCGTAGGTGAGAACTCGGGCGGCGACGCGATGCGCACGTGCATTCCCGCGGTCGCTCCCGCGAGGAGGTACGACTGCGCCATGTTGCACGCCCCGTCTCCGAGAAAGGTCACCGTCGACCCGGCGAGGGCGCCCCGGTGTTCGCGGATGGTGAGCAGGTCGGCGAGCAACTGACACGGGTGGAAATCGTCGGAGAGCCCGTTGACCACGGGGACGGTCGTCGACTCGGCCATCTCCTCGAGCCCGGACTGCGCGAAGGTGCGCCACACGATCGCCGCGACCTGCCTCTCGAGCACGCGAGCGGTGTCCGTCGCGGTCTCTTTGCCACCGAGCTGGCTGTTGGCTGTGCTGATGATGAGCGGCACGCCGCCGAGATCCGCGATTCCGACGGCGAACGACACGCGAGTGCGGGTCGACGACTTGTCGAAGATCACCGCAACGGTCTGCGGCCCGGCGAGCGGTTTAACCGCGAAACGGTCCTTCTTGAGCTCGAGAGCGAGGTCGAGGATCTCGGTCTGCTCCGCCATCGTGAGGTCGTCGTCGCGAAGAAAGTGTCGGGTCATGAGACGGCCTCCAGAGCCGCGGCGAAGAGTTCGACGAACAGGTCGACCTCGGCGTCACCGATGATGAGCGGCGGCGCGAGACGGATGCTCGAGTCGTTGGGGGCGTTGATGATGAGTCCGCGATCCAGCGCCGCTGCAGACAGCGCGTTCGCGACGGGCTCTGCGAGACCGATGCCGAGGAGGAGTCCGCGCCCGCGAACCTCCGTGACGAGCGGCGACCCGAGCGCGAGGATCGCGGTGCGCAACTGCTCGCCGCGGCGCCGGGCGTTCTCGACCAGTCCCGCCCGCTCGATCTCACCGAGCACCGCGTTGCCCGCCGCGGTCGCGAGAGGGTTGCCTCCGAACGTGCTGCCGTGCTGTCCCTTCTGAAACAGCTCCGAAGCCCACCCGAACGTCACGAGCGCACCGATCGGCACGCCTCCCGCGATCCCCTTCGCGAGCGCGATCGCGTCGGGAACGACGCCGTCGTGCTGAAATGCGAACCACTCCCCCGTGCGGCCGACACCGGTCTGGATCTCGTCGAGGATGAGGAGCGCGCCGTGCTGTTCGGTCAACTCGCGAGCGCGCACGAGGTAGCCCTCGGGGAGGTCGATGACTCCCGCTTCGCCCTTGATCGGTTCGAGAACGAGAGCGGCCACCGTGTCGTCGATCGTCGCCTCGAGGGCCTCGATCGTCGTGTCGATGTGATCGACGTGCGGCAGCAGAGGTTCGAAGTCCTCACGGAGCGCGGGCTTGCCCGTGAGCGAGAGCGAGCCCATCGTGCGCCCGTGGAACGAGTTCTGGAGCGTGATGATGCGCCGACGCGAACCGTCACCCCGATTGAGCCGCGCGAGCTTGACCGCGGCCTCGATCGCCTCGGCACCCGAGTTGCCGAAGTACACCCGGCCGCGGTCTCCCGCACCGGTGAGGCGACGCAAGCGCTCGGCGAGGTCGAGCTGCGGTGGTGTCGCGAAGTAGTTCGACACGTGGGCGAGCGTCGCGATCTGTCGACTCACCGCCTCGACGAGCACGGGATGGGCGTGCCCGAGCGCGTTGACCGCGATACCGGCGAGGAAATCGAGGTACCTCGTGCCGTCGACATCCCAGACGTAACACCCCTCACCACGCTCGAGCATGATCGCGGGCGTCGAGAGCGACCCCATGAGGGCCGCGCCGAATCGGGGTCGCCACTGCTCGCCGTCGACCTCGGTGGCTGCCGGGGCAGCGCCGGAAACGATGGTTTCGGGTGTCGTAGTCACGACTGGAGCCTCCGTGCGTTGGGGATGACCTCGGTGCCGGCACCGCGATGGGTGAAGACCTCGAGGAGGATGGCGTGAGGGATGCGGCCGTCGATGATCGTCGCACCGCCGACCCCGCCCGTGACCGCGTCGAGACACGCCGTCATCTTGGGGATCATTCCCGACTCGAGGCTCGGGAGCAGGTCGGTGAGTTCATCGACGGTGATGAGGTCGACGAGAGACTCGCGGTCGGGCCAGTCGCGGTACAGACCCGCGACATCGGTGAGGACCACGAGCTTCGACGCGGCGAGAGCGATCGCGAGTGCCCCCGCGGCTGCATCGGCGTTGACGTTGAGCGCGGCGGTCGGATCGGCATCGTTCGAGGCGATCGACGAGACCACGGGGATGAGCCCCTGCTCGATGACGCGGAGCACACTCGAGGGGTCGACGCTCGTGATGTCACCGACGTGCCCGAGATCGAAGGTCTCGCCGTCGACGACGACACCCTTGCGCTGACCCGAGAAGAGCGAGAGGCCGTCACCGAAGACGCCGACACCGAGCGTGGGATGTCCGGCATCCGCGTGCTCGTTGATGAGATCGACGATCTCGCGGTTGACCTCCTCGGCGAGAACCTTGCGCACGACCGTGATCGCTTCGGTGCTCGTGACGCGATAGCCGCCCCGGAACTCGCTCTCGATGCCCTGAGCACTGAGCGCGGCCGAGATCTGCGGCCCGCCGCCGTGCACGACCACAGGGTGGAGGCCCGCGTAGCGCAAGAAGACCATGTCTTCGGCGAACGCTCGCTTGAGGTCGTCGTCGACCATCGCGTTTCCGCCGAACTTGACCACGACGACCTTGCCGGAATACCGCTTGAGCCACGGCAGCGACTCGATGAGCGTCGCCGCCTTGACGGCGGCGAGCTCTTGCTCCTCCATGTCGATAGCCATCAGCTCGAGTACGCGCTGTTCTCGTGGACGTAGTCGTGGGTCAGGTCGTTCGTCCACACGGTCGCGGTGTGCTCCCCCGACTTGAGGTCGACGAGCACGTGCACGGCGCGGGGCGCGAGGTCGACGAGGTCTCGCGACTCGCCGGGCTCGCCCGAGCGGCACACGAAGACCCCGTTGATCGCGACGTCGATCGCATAGGGATCGAACTCCGCGGCCGTCGTGCCCACGGCCGCGAGCACACGCCCCCAGTTGGGATCGTTGCCGAACACCGCCGCCTTGAAGAGGTTGTTGCGGGCGATCGACCGCCCGACCTCGACGGCGTCCTCGACGCTCGCGGCCCCGATCGTCTCGATCGTGATGTCGTGGCTCGACCCCTCGGCGTCACCCTGCAGCTGGAGAGCGAGGTCGAGACACAACTCGGTGACGGCGGCCGTGAACTCGTCGGCGGTCGGCGCGACACCGGACGCCCCACTCGCGAGGAGCGTCACCTGGTCGTTCGTCGACATGCAGCCGTCGGAGTCGAGGCGGTCGAACGTGACGCGCGTCGACGACCGCAGAGCCGAGTCGAGCGTGACCGAGTCGACGACGGCATCCGTCGTGAGCACGACGAGCATCGTCGCGAGGCCGGGCGCGAGCATCCCCGCACCCTTGGCCATTCCGCCGATCGACCAACCGTCGCGCTCGACGATCGCGGTCTTGGGTCTGCTGTCTGTCGTCATGATGGCGCGCGCGGCGTCGGCACCCGACTCGGCCGAGAGTTCGGCTCCGCGGATCGCGGCCACGATCGGCTCGAGAGGCAACTGCTGGCCGATGAGCCCCGTGGAGCACACGAGCACGTCGGTCGCTGACACCCCGAGCCGCTCGGCGACGGCTTCGGCCGTGGCGTGGGTCACCTGGAATCCCGCGGAGCCCGTGTAGCAATTGGCCCCTCCGGAGTTGAGCACGATCGCCGAGACGATGCCGTCGCTCACCGCTTGCTGCGACCAGATGATCGGATTGGCCTTCGCGCGGTTGCTCGTGAACACCGCCGCGGCGCTCTGATCCGGCCCCAGGTTGTGCACGATCGCGAGGTCGAGCCCGCCGCTCGACTTGAGACCGGCCGTGGTCGCGGCAGCCGTGAAACCGGCGGGATGGGTGACGCTCACGGGGCGACTCCGTCTGTCGAGAGGCCGAGCGTCTCGGGCAGACCGAGGGCGATGTTGGCCGATTGGATGGCGGCACCCGCGGTGCCCTTGACGAGGTTGTCGATCGCCGTGACGGTGACGACGCGGTGGGCGGCTTCATCGATCGCGAGCCCGATGAGCGCGGTGTTGGCTCCCGTCGTGTCGCCCGACCGAGGGAAGCGCCCGTCGGGGAGCACGTGCACGAACGGCTCGTTGGCGTAGGCGATCTCCCACGCCGAGCGCACATCCGACGCCGGGATCCCCGGCGCGAACTTGGCGGTGGATGTCGCGAGGATGCCCCGCGACATCGGAACGAGCATGGGCGTGAACGAGACGCTCACCGACTCGCCGCCCGCCGCGGTCAGGTTCTGGCGGATCTCGGGGTTGTGCCGGTGGGAGCCGCCCACGGCGTACGCGCTCGCCGACCCGCTCTGCTCGCTGAACAAGAGGTCCTGCCGGAGGCTCTTGCCCGCACCCGACGTGCCGACCGCGAGAACCGCCACGATGTCGTCGGGCGCGATGACGCCCGCGCGGATGCCCGGAGCGAGACCGAGTGTGATGGCCGTGACGTTGCACCCCGGCACCGCGATGCGCCGGGCACCGACGAGCTTCTCCCGCTGCGAACCGCCGTGCTCGAGCACGAGTTCGGGTAGCCCGTATGCCCACGCGCCGAAGAACTCGCCGCCGTAGAACTGCGCCCAGTCGTCGGCATCCGTGAGCCGGTGATCGGCGCCGCAATCGATCACGAGGGTGTCGGGGTCGAGGTCGGCCGTGACCGCGCCCGACTTTCCGTGGGGAACGGCGACGAAGACGACGTCGTGCCCGCGCAGGGCCTCGGGCGTGGTTTCGACGAGTTCGAGGTGCGCGAGGGAGCGCACGTGAGGCTGCACCTCACCGAGTCGCTGGCCGGCACTCGAGTGGCCGGTGACGGTGCGGACTTCGAATTCGGGGTGCGCTGCGAGCAATCTCAGCAGCTCACCACCGGCGTAGCCGCTCGCTCCGGCGACCGCGACGACAAAGGACATAGCTCAACCTTAGGAGAGGAGGGACAAGGGACTGGTCCGGCGACACTCCACGGCGAGCGGTCAGCTCACGACGGAAGCGGCGCCCAGAATCGCTCGCCCACGACACGACGTCGCACCACGCGGCGCGCCGAGAGGGCGCGCGAGGCGGAGGTGCGGATGTCGGTCACGGGGAGAGCGTACTCCTCGCCGCGCGTCGCGGGCGAATCGGGTGAGCGCGTCACTCGCGCACCGTGGCCCCGAAGCGGTCGCGCGCGAGCGCGGCACCCGCGAGTTTCGCTTCGCTCGCCTCGCTCGCCGTGAGGGTGCGGTCGCGCGCGCGGAAACGCAACGCGAACGTGAGCGACTTGGCTCGCTCGTCGAGACCGGCACCGCGGTAGTCGTCGACGAGGGTCGCCCGCTCGAGCAGCTCGCCGCCACCCTCGATGATCGCCGCGAGCACATCGCCCGCGGGCACCTCGCGATCGACGACGAGCGAGAGGTCCTGGGTCGCGGCCGGGAGGGTCGCGATGGGTTCCGGCGCGACCTCGAGCGGAGCCAGGCGGATGAGTGCGTCGAGGTCGAGCTCCCAGACCGCGACCGTGCGCGGCAGATCGAGCGAGAGCGCGAGGGCCGGGAGCAACTCCCCCGCGAACCCGACAGTCGTCTCGCCGACGACGAGTTCGGCGGTGCGACCGGGGTGCATGGCCTGGTGCTGTCCCTGGCGCGTCGTGATCGACATCCCGAGGGCCGCTTCGAGGTGCGCGACCGCGGTGATGGCATCGCCGACACCCGCCGCGACCGCCGGGCGACCGGGGCTCTTCGCGACGACCGAGCCGAGCGCGAGCCCCGCGACGTGCCGAGGCTGAGGCGGGATGGAACCGTTGAGGGAGTCGAGCACGTCGTCGGCGGGGCGAGCGGCGGCCGGGGGCAGCGTCGAGCTGCCGTAGGCCACGCCCGCGGCGGGCCGGACGACCGTTCCGATCTCGAAGAGGGTGAGGTCGACGAGCCCTCGGGAGAGGTTGCGTCTCGCGACCTCGATGAGACCGGGAAGCAGTGACGTGCGCAGCCAGGGGGACTCCCCGTCGAGAGGGTTCGCGAGTCTGAGCGCGGCGACCTCGCCCACGACGGGGTTCGTGAACGTGTCGATGCGCGATCGGGACACGAACGGGTACGCGAGAACCTCGGTCGCACCGCCCGCGGCGAGCTCGTGCGCGACGGCCCGGCGCAAGCGCTGGTCTCGCGTGAGCCCCCGCCCGGGAGGCGCGGTCGGGAGCACGGCGGGGATGCGGTCGTACCCGACGATGCGCGCGACCTCCTCGGCGAGATCCGCTTTACCCGTGAGGTCGGGGCGCCACGACGGAGGTGTCACGGTGAGAGACGGGGAACCGGAGTCGCCGTCACCGGTCTCCACGACCGCACCGATCTCCGTGAGGGACGAGACGATCTCGTCATCCGTGTAGTCGACGCCGATGAGGCCGGAGACGAAGCCGGCGGGGAGGTCGACGGGTGCGGGGACGGCGTGCTCGAAGTGAACCGAACCGAGCGTGTCGGCGGTTCCGCCCGCGAGGCTCTCGAGCAGGTCGACGACGCGTGCGGCCGCGGGAACGGCGACCGCCGGATCGACACCGCGCTCGAATCGCCGCGACGCCTCGCTCGGTAGTTTGTGACGGCGCGCGGTGCGCGCGATCGAGATGGGGTCGAAATTCGCCGCTTCGACGAGCACGTCGCGCGTCGTGTCGCCGATCTCGGTGCTCGCACCGCCCATGACGCCCGCGAGACCGATCGCCCCCGACTCGTCGGTGATGAGCAGGTCTTCGGGGCTCAGAGTGCGCGACTGGTCGTCGAGTGTCGTGAGCGTTTCGCCCGCGCGCGCGCGGCGCACGGTGATGCCCCCCGAGAGTGCGTCGAGATCGTACGCGTGGGTCGGCTGACCGAGCTCGATCATCACGTAGTTCGTGATGTCGACGACGAGGGAGATCGAGCGGATGCCGGCGAGGGCGAGCCTCGCGACCATCCACGCCGGTGTCGGCCGCGTCGGATCGACACCGCGCACGACACGGGTCACGAACACCGACGCACCGGTGCGGCCTCGGAGGGGCGCCTCATCCGCGAGGGTCACGGGGAATCCGGTCGCGGGCGTGACCGCGAGCGGGGTGGACGCGGGATCGGTGAAATGCGCTCCGGTGGAGTGACTGAACTCGCGAGCGACCCCGCGGATCGAGAACGCGTAGCCGCGATCCGGTGTCACGTTGATCTCGACGGCCGAGTCGTCGAGCCCGAGGAGAGCGATCGCATCGGTTCCCGGCTCGGGGTCGAGCCCGAGTTCGGTGAGACGCAGGATGCCGTCGTGCTCGTCGCCGAGACCGAGCTCGCGCGCCGACGCGATCATCCCGTCTGACACGTGCCCGTAGGTCTTGCGCGCGGCGATGGGGAAAGGCCCGGGGAGGACCGCGCCGGGGAGCGACACGACGACCTTGTCGCCGATGACGAAGTTGTGCGCACCGCAGACGATGCCGCGCACGTCGCGCGTGAGCCCGGAACCCGCCGACGGACCGACATCGACCTGGCACCAGTTGATGGTCTTGCCGTTCGACTGCGGTTCGGGCGTCGCCTCGAGCACTTCACCGACGACGACGGGGCCGGTGAGGGCGAAATCGTGCGTGCCCTCCTCCTCGAAGCCGACCTTCACGAGGGCAGCGTGGATGTCGTCGGGGGTCGTGCCCTCGGGGATCTCGACGAACTCGCCGAGCCAACTGATCGGGATACGCATCAGACCACCATTCCGAACTGCTGACTGAAGCGGACATCGCCCTCGACCATGTCGCGCATGTCGTTGAGCTCGTTGCGGAACTGCAGGGTGCGCTCGATCCCCATTCCGAAGGCGAAGCCCTGGAACTCTTCGGGGTCGATGCCGGAGGCGCGCAAGACGTTGGGGTTGACCATGCCGCAGCCACCCCACTCGACCCATCGCGGCCCGCCCTTGGCCTGGGGTTGCCAGACATCCATCTCGGCGCTCGGCTCGGTGAAGGGGAAGTAGTTGGGGCGCAAGCGGATCTTCGCCTCCTCGCCGAACATGAGGCGCGCGAAGTGCTCGAGGGTGCCGCGCAAGTGCGCCATCGTGAGACCGCGATCGACCGCGAGCCCCTCGACCTGGTGGAACACGGGAGTGTGGGTCGCGTCGAGCTCGTCGGTGCGGAATGTTTTGCCCGGCGCCACGACGTAGATCGGCGGCACACGGTCGAGCATCGACCTCGTCTGCACGGGGCTCGTGTGCGTGCGCAGCACGAGGTGGCTGTCGACAGGGTCGACGAAGAAGGTGTCCTGCATCGCGCGCGCGGGGTGGTCTTCGTCGAAGTTCATCGAGTCGAAGTTGAACCACTCGTTCTCGAGTTCGGGGCCTTCGGCGACCTCCCACCCCATGCCGACGAAGATGTCGCCGATCTGCTCCATGAGCAGGGACAGAGGATGTCTCGCCCCGGGCGTCATGCGCGGGCGGAGGGCCGTGACATCCACCGACTCCTCCGCGAGCCTCGCGGTCTCTTCGGCTTCGACGAGTTCGGCCTCGCGAGCGGCGATCGCCGCGGCGACCCGGCCGCGCGCTCCCCCGACGAGCTTGCCCGCCGCGGCCTTCTGGTCGCCGGGCAGCGTCTTGATTGCGGCGTTGAACCGAGCGAGCTCAGACGCCTCACCGGTGTGCGCCGCGCGCACGACCTTGAGGTCGGCCGAGTTCGGGGCTACCGAGATCGCCGCGATCGCGGCGTCCACGGCCGCGCTTACAGCGGATTCGGTGATGAGTTGGTCGTCTGGCACAAGAGACGAGTTTACGGGTCAGGGCGCTTTCGTCGAACCCGGTTCGTGATCGTCGACGACGGTCTCGGTGTTCCGCCGCGAGGTGCTGAAGATGCTCCTCGACGGGATACCGGGGTCGATCGTCGACTTGCTCCCCGTGCGCTTCGCGACGAACCGCGCCACGGCCGACAGCACGAGGTTGAGCACGAGGTAGATCACGACGACGACGAAGAAGAGCGAGAAGAAGTAGCGGTTGCCGAAGAAGTTCGACAGCTGGTTGATGCCGATGCGGAGCAGCTCCGCGTAGCCGACGATGTAGGCGAGAGCCGTGTCTTTCAGGAGCACGACGAACTGGGCGATGATGATCGGCAGCATCTGACGGAACGCCTGCGGAAATTCGATGAGGAATCGCGTGGCAATCGGGGTGAGACCGATCGCGAGCCCGGCCTCGCCCTGGCCCTTCGGGAGCGATCGGATGCCCGCGCGCAGGATCTCTCCGATGAGCGCACCGTTGTAGACCGCGAGAGCCGACACCCCGGCCCAGAACGAGCCGGTCGAGAACACGAGGAGGGCGAAGAGCATCATGAGCAGCACGGGCATGCCGCGGAAGAACTCGAGGAGCACCGCGGTCGGGATGCGGATCCACGACGCGCGAGCGGTGCGTCCGAACGAGAAGAGCACACCGATGACGAGGGCGAAGACGGCGGCGACGGCGGCCATCTGGAGGGTCGCGACGACGCCGCGGCCGATGGCCCGCCAGACGGCGAGGTCGAGGAAGATGTCCCAGCGCGAGGCGTCCCACAGCCCGGGCTGAGTGGATCCGGCGGCGGTCGTGCGCTCGGCGCCGAGCGAGAGCACGAGCCAGGCCACGCCCGCGACGAGCAGAACGGCCGCGACTACGGAGACGATGCGGGAGCGCCGACGGGCCTTCGGGCCCGGGGCGTCGTACAGAACGGAAGCACTCATCGCAGCACCGCCACCTTGTTCTCGATACGGCCCGCTATGAGGCCGAGGGGGATCGTGATGACGAGGTAGAAGACCGCCGCGGCGAGAAGGATCATGATCGTTTCGTCACCGCGGAGGTTGATGACACGTCGGGCGGCCGCGAGAAGCTCGAAGACGAAGAAGGCTCCGGCGACGGAGGTGTTCTTGGTGAGGGCGATCACGACGTTGATGAGGGGCGGGATGACCATGCGGATCGCCTGAGGAAGAACGACGGTCGTGAGGCTCTGCCCGAACGTGAGTCCGATGCTCCTCGCCGCCTCGGCCTGGCCGATCGGCACGCCGTTGACCCCCGAGCGGATGGCTTCGGCGATGAAGGGCGAGGTGTAGACCGTCAACCCGATCGCCGCGAGAGTGAAGTAGTCGATGCGTGCCCCGAGGTAGGGCACGACGTTGGCGCACCCGAAGAGCACGAGGGTCAGTGGGGTGTTGCGCACGAGCTCGGTGTACCCGGTGGCGATCATGCGCAGAGACGCGACCGGCGAGATGCGCATCGCGGCGACGACAGCACCGAGCGCGAAGGCGCCGATTCCCGCGATACCGAGGAGCGCGAGGGTGCGGCCGAAACCGTCGATGAAGAACGCGAGATTGTCGATCACCGCATCCATGTCGTCCTCGTCTCAGTGGGGTCTCGGGTCGGGTCGTGCGCGGATCATGACTGTCGGCTCGCCCGCGAGGCGGGCGAGCCGACGATCACGAGTGGATCAGTAGCGGTCGACGGCCGGGGGCTCCGGGGTGTCGAGCACGACTCCCGCAGTGGCCTCCCAGGCGTCGGCCCAGGATCCGTCTTCGTACGACTCCTCGAGCACGTCGTTGATGAAGTCGCGGAACTCGGTGTCGTCGATCGCGAGACCGATACCGTAGGGCTCCTCGGTGAAGGGGTTTCCGACGACGACGAACTCTCCGTCGCTGTTGTCGGCGAGACCCGCGAGGATCACGTTGTCGGTCGTGACCGCGTCGGCGTTGCCGGTGCGCAGCGGCTCGAGGCAATCGGAGTATCCGGCGGTCGTGATGACGTTGTCGGTGTACTCGGCGATGTTCGCCTCGGACGTCGATCCGCTCACGGTGCAGACGACGGCGTCGGGGTTCTCCTCGAAGTACTCTGGGCCCTCGATGTCGCTGTTCTCCGCCGTCACGAGAAGGTCTTGACCGGCGTTGTAGTACGGCCCGGCGAACGAGATGACCTCTTTGCGCTCGTCGTTGATCGTGTACGTCGCGATCACGAGGTCGACCTCGCCGTTCTCGATGAAGGGCTCGCGGTTGGCCGAGATCGCCTCGGACCACTCGATGTCCTCGGGGGCGATACCGAGCTCGGCCGCGATGAGCTTGCCGATCTCGACGTCGAATCCGACGGGGACCTCGTCCGGTCCCATGAGACCGAAGAGCGGCTGGTCGAACTTCGTGCCGATGCGGATGGTTCCCGCCTCGTTGAGTTCGGCCATCGTCGTGCCCGCCTCGAACTCGGCGTCGGTTTCGACCTCGGGCTCGGGTGCGCCGGCTTCGGAATCGGAACAGGCGCTCAAGCCGAGCACGCTGACGGCGGCTACGGCCGTGATCAGCAGTCCTTTTCTCAGTCTCATGATTTCTCCTTGTGCTGTGTGTGGTGCTGCGGTGTCAGTCACCCGCGGTGGCTGAGGTCGGAGGGCGAGGTCAGTGCGTGAGGATCTTCGAGAGGAAGTCTTTCGCCCTCGGGGTCTGCGGGTCGGTGAAGAACTTCTCCGGCGTCGCCTCTTCGACGATGCTGCCGTCGGCCATGAAGAGCACACGGTCCGCGGCCTTGCGCGCGAACCCCATCTCGTGGGTCACGACGACCATCGTCATGCCGTCTTTCGCGAGGCCGACCATGACGTCGAGCACCTCGTTGATCATCTCGGGGTCGAGAGCGGAGGTCGGCTCGTCGAGGAGCATGACCTTGGGCTCCATCGCGAGGGCGCGGGCGATCGCCACGCGCTGTTGCTGACCACCCGAGAGCTGCGACGGCATCTTCTTCGCCTGGTTGGCGACCCCGACCCTTTCGAGGAGAGCCATGGCCCGCTCCTCGGCGGCCTTCTTCGACATCTTGCGCACCTTGATCGGCCCGAGAGTCACGTTCTCGAGCACGGTCTTGTGCGAGAAGAGGTTGAACGATTGGAAGACCATCCCCACGTCGGCCCGCAGCTTGGCGAGGTCGGCGCCCTCCTCGGGGAGGTGCTTGCCGTCGATCGTGATAGTGCCGTCGTCGATCGTCTCGAGTCGGTTGATCGCGCGGCACAGTGTGGACTTGCCCGAGCCACTCGGCCCGATGACGACGACGACCTCGCCGCGCGTAACGGTGGTGCTGATGTCTTTGAGCACGTGCAGAGCGCCGAAATGCTTGTTGACACGGTCGATGACCACGAGAGAATCACTGCCGTGTGCTTGCTCCATGCCGCTACCCAACCACACGCGGAGAACGAGAGCCAAACCGCGCCCGCAGTCGTAACACGAGTGTAATCCGCAAATGTGCTAGGGGGTTTGCCGGCGAGATCGCTGAGAGAACGCCGATTCGTAGAGACACACGGATGCCGCCGTCGCGAGATTCATCGACTCGGCATGACCGTAGATCGGCACGGTGAGAGCCCGGTCGGTCAAGGCGAGGTGCTCGTCGGTGAGTCCGCGCGCCTCGTTTCCGAATACCCACGCCGTGGGGATGTCGAGCACCCCGCGCTCGCGGGCGTCGAGCAGATCGTCACCCTTCACGTCTGCCGCGATGATCTGCAGACCGGCGGCGCGAGCCCGCTCGACGACGGACTCGAACTCGGCGCCGACGGCGACAGGCAAATGGAAGATCGATCCGGTCGACGACCTCACGACCTTGGGGTTGTAGAGGTCGACGCTGCGCCCGCTGAAGATGACGCCGTCGACACCGGCCGCGTCGGCCGCACGCACGATGGTTCCGGCGTTACCTGGATCACGCACCTCTTCGAGGATCGCGATGAGCTTCGGGCCCGCCCCGTCGGCATCCGGCTTGAGGATGTCTTTGATCGACGTCGGGAACTGGTGGCAGACCGCGACGACCCCCTGGGGCGTGACCGTGTCGGCCATCGAATCGAGCACCGCTTCGGTGACGTATTCGACGGTGATCTCGGCGTCTGCCGCGGCTGCCGCGATGTCTGCGTGCCGCTCGAGGGCGGTCGGTGTCGCGAAGAGTTCGACGACGAGGTCGGGTCGGAAGGTCAGAGCCTCGGCGACGGCTTGCGGCCCTTCTAAGAGAAAAAGCCCGGTCTGCGACCGGGCGTCTCTCTTAGCCAGTTTGGCTACCGCGCGCACTCGTGGTGAACGGGGGTTGTCGATCATGTCGACAGCCTATGGGCGGGCTCGACCCTCGTGCGGGAGGCGCGCGAGGATCGAGCCCGACAGCAGGCGCAGTGCTTACGCCGCGGTGCGCGGCGCGCTCGTGTCGGCGGGCAGAGCGGCCTTGGCCGTCGCCACGATCGCAGCGAACGTCGCGGGCTCGGTGACCGCGAGGTCGGCGAGGATGCGACGGTCGACCTGGATGCCGGCGAGGCCGAGACCCTGGATGAAGCGGTTGTACGTCATGCCGTTGGCACGAGCCGCGGCGTTGATGCGCTGGATCCACAGGCGACGGAAGTCACCCTTGCGCTGGCGACGGTCGCGGTACGAGTACACGAACGAGTGGATGAGCTGCTCTTTGGCCTTGCGGTAGAGGCGTGAACGCTGTCCACGGTAACCGGAGGCGCGCTCGAGGATGACGCGACGCTTCTTGTGGGCGTTGACCGCCCTTTTGACTCTTGCCATTGTTCTAAATCCTTGGAATCGGGGCTGCGGGTTACTTGCCGAGGAGGCGCTTGACGACCTTGGCGTCGGCCGGAGCCAGCACCTTGTCCTGGTTCAGGCGACGCGTGACGACACTGGACTTGACCTCCAGGTTGTGACGCATTCCCGCCTGCTGCTTCATGACCTTTCCGCTTCCGGTGACCTTGAATCGCTTCTTCGTACCGGAATGGGTCTTCATCTTGGGCATGTGGATCTCCTCGTGTTCTTCGTATTACTGGGCGTCGGCCTCAGCCGACGATGAGTCGGCCGATGCAGTCGTGGGAGCGGGCTTCGAAGCGGATGCTCCGGGGCTCGCGGGCTTGGGGGCACCGGGCTTCGCGGCGCCGGGCTTGGGGGCTGCCGCGGCCGGCTTGGCTGCGGCGGGCTTAGCCGCGGCAGCGGGCTTCGCAGCAGCGGCGGGCTTGGCCGGAGCAGCAGCGGCAGGCTTCGCCGCAGCAGCAGTCTTCGCGGCAGCAGCAGGCTTCGCCGCAGCAGCAGGCTTCGCCGGAGCGGCAGCAGCAGGCTTCGCAGCAGCAGCGGGCTTCGACGCAGCAGCGGGTGCAGCCGCGGCGGGTGCCGGAGCCGCCTTCGCGGGGACGTCCCTGGTCGGGGCCGACGTGACGGGCTCAGCCTTGGCCGGAGCAGAAGCGGGTGCCGCGGAAGCGGTCGGTGCGCTCGAGGGTGCTGCGGGAGCAGGCTCGTCGACGGGAGCATCCGTGCGTGAACCGTAGGTCTTGTCGCTCGCCGGCGGCTTGTCGCCGCGAGGCGGCTTCGACGCCGCGCGCTTGGCCTCGGCCTCGGCTTTCGCCTCCGACTTGTTCTTCGCCGGGCCGATGACCATGACCATGTTGCGACCATCGATCGTCGGGGTCGACTCGACCGAGCCGAACTCCGAGACGTCTTCGGCGAAACGCTGGAGAAGACGAACACCCTGGTCGGGGCGCGACTGCTCACGGCCGCGGAAGAGGATCATCGCCTTGACCTTGTCGCCCGCCTTGAGGAACCCCTCGGCACGCTTGCGCTTCGTCTCGTAGTCGTGCACGTCGATCTTGAGACGGAACCGCACCTCTTTGAGGATCGTGTTCGCCTGGTTGCGGCGCGCTTCTTTCGCCTTCTGGGCGGTTTCGTACTTGAACTTGCCGAAATCCATGATCTTGGCAACGGGAGGCTTGGAATTGGGAGCAACCTCAACCAAATCCAGATCGGCCTCCTGGGCGAGACGCAGAGCGTCTTCGATGCGCACGACGCCGACCTGCTCGCCACCTGGGCCTACAAGTCGGACTTCCGGAACGCGGATTCGGTCATTGGTACGGGGATCGCTGATGCGTGACTCCTTGGTCGTGATGTCGATGGCTTTCGACGAAAGGAGTGATTCGCACGCAGCACCAACCGGATCCGTTGCGGTTCGACCCGCATTTCTCTGGTGGTTCTGGCACGGCGCCCTGGCTACCTCGGTGCACTCGCATGCACGTCGGCGGGGTGCCAACAACCCGGTAACCTGAAGAAGCGGTAAGCGCGGGTGGGAGAATCTCCACTTTCGTATCCGAGCCGTAGAGGCTCGGAGCCGACAGAAGTCTAGCAGAGGAACCCCTGATGAGCGACAGCCCGCACGAACACGCCTATGTCGACGACGACGGGTCGGACGGCGCCGCTCGCGACATCGCCGATGTCGCCGCGATCGAGGTCATCAACACCGTGGCCGTGCACCTTCTGAGTGCCTCGGCCGTCAAGTGCGGTCTCGCCGACGACCCCGCGACCCAACTCGACCTCGACGAGGCACGCAAGCTCATCAACGCCCTCGCGGGCCTCGTGACCGCGGCGGCGCCCGACCTCGGAGACCAGCACGCTCGAGCCCTGCGCGACGGACTGCGCTCGGTGCAGCTCGCGTTCCGCGAGGCGTCGAGCATCGCCGACGCTCCGGGAAAGGGCCCGGGAGAGAAGTACACCGGTCCGGTCACCTGACGAGACCGGTGCCCGGCACCGGTGCTCGCGCGCGCAATCGCGTCAGGGGGATGCCGCGGCGAGGGTCACGGCGAGACTGTCGACCCGCAGCGCCACGATCTCCGATCGACTCCAAGCCTCACTCACGCGGGTCAGCACGACGGAGAGCGCGTCGGAGTCGAGCCCCGGCGCGAGCTCGAGGGTGACCGCGAGCTCGGGGCCCGCGAGCCGGGACACCGGGTCGCCCGAGGCGAAACGGATGCCGCGCACGCTCGCGACGTCGACGACCGCCGCGCGCATCGCCTCGTGCACGTCGGCATCCCGGTGGCTCGGGATCCATGCCGCGCCCTCGGCGATGGCTCGCAGAGCCGGCCTCCGAACGACGAACTCGGTGTCGCTCGTCGGGTCGAGAACCATGAGCTCGGTGCCGTCACTCGCCGCGGCAAGGCACGCGCGATCCGCGGAGACGGGAACCGGCCGAGCGGCGGGGTTCCACGCGGCCATCGCCGAGACGGAGGTGAAGATCGGCAGCACCCGGCGCCCGTCGGGCCCCGCGACCGTGACGATGGCGAGCTCCGCCGACTTGTCGACGAGGAGACCGTGCTCGCCCGACCCGCTCTCGCCGAGAGTGGCGACGAGGGGGGCGAGCAACCGTGCCGCGCGAATCGCGTCGACGACGACATCCTCGCCCGTCTCTCCCCGACGGAAAGCGGAGAGAGCGGCGACGAGCTCGGGCGACGCCGAGCCGTCGTCACCGCCGAACGGGTTGTGCTCGAACTGCCGGCCCACCCACGGGGTGCCGGCGGAATCGGTTGCCTGGCCGCCGTGATCGGGCATCAGTCGCCTGCGACGTCGAGCGCCTCCGCGAGAGTGAACGCCTTCGCGTAGAGCGCCTTGCCGACGATGGCTCCCTCGACGCCGTTCGGCACGAGTTCGCGCAGGTCGGCGATGTCGTCGAGGCTCGAGATTCCTCCCGAGGCGATGACGGGCTTGTCCGTGCGGTCGGCGACCTCACGCAACAGCGAGAGGTTCGGGCCCTGGAGGGTGCCGTCCTTCGTCACGTCCGTGACGACGTAGCGGGCACAGCCTGCGTGCTCGAGACGGTCGAAGACGTGCCACAGGTCGCCGCCCTCCTGTGTCCAGCCGCGAGCGGCGAGGGTCGTTCCCCGCACGTCGAGGCCGACGGCGATCGCTTCGCCGTATTCGGCGATCACGTGGGCGGCCCACTCGGGGTTCTCGAGAGCGGCCGTGCCGAGGTTGATGCGCTTGGCTCCCGTCGCGAGCGCCGCCTCGAGGCTCTCATCGTCGCGGATGCCGCCGGAGAGCTCGATGAGCACCGAACCGCGAACCTGCTTGATGACCTTCTTGATGACGTGGTTGTTGTGCCCGCGCCCGAACGCGGCATCGAGGTCGACGAGGTGGATCCACTCGGCTCCCTGACTCGCCCAGTCCGCGGCGGCGTCGATCGGGTCGCCGTAGCTCGTCTCACTCCCGGCCGCGCCCTGTGTCAGCCGCACCGCTTTACCGCCGGCGACATCGACCGCGGGAAGCAGCGTGAGTCTCGGGGTCTGGTTGAACTCGCTCATGTCGCTCTCTCTGGAGCCCGCGCACGCGGAACTCGGTTCGGGTTGGGTCTGGGTTCGGTCGCGGTGAGCAGGGCTCCGACGACGTCGGTCAGGGTGCGCGTGGCGCGACTCGTGCCGACAGGCACCAGAGCCTAGTTCTTCCGGAGGCTCGCGATCCAATTCGCGAGCAGACGGATGCCCGCATCCCCCGACTTCTCCGGGTGGAACTGCGTCGCAGACAGGGGTCCGTTCTCCACCGCCGCGAGGAAATCGGTGCCGTGGTGCGCCCACGTGAGCGTCGCCGGGGTGAAGGGCGGCATCGTCTCGAGCGTCCAGTCCCGCGCGGCGTAGGAGTGGACGAAGTAGAAGCGCTCGTCGGCGATGCCGTCGAAGAGAACGGAGTCGGCGCCGGCGCGCACGGTGTTCCAGCCCATGTGCGGGAGGACCGGAGCATCCAGCTCGGTCACGACTCCGGGCCACTCACCGAGGCCGTCCGACTCGAGGCCCCGCTCGACACCGCGCTCGAACATGATCTGCATGCCGACGCAGATGCCCAAGACCGGGCGCGATCCGGCGAGCCTCCGGTCGACGAGCTCGGCACCGCGCACCTCCGCGAGCGCGTCGGCGACGGCGCCGAACGCGCCCACGCCGGGCACGAGGAGTCCGTCGGCCTCGTGCACGGCGCGACGGTCGGACGTGAGCGTCACGTCGGCACCCGCGAACTCGAGTGCCTTGACGGCGGAGTGCACGTTGCCCGAGCCGTAGTCGAGAACAGCGACCGTGGGAGCACCCACGGTTAGAGCGCTCCCTTGGTCGACGGGATGCCGGTGACTCGGGGGTCGACCGCGACGGCCGTGCGCAGGGCACGCGCGAACGCCTTGAACTCCGCCTCGGCGATGTGGTGAGGGTCGCGCCCCCCGAGCACGGTGACGTGCACGGTCAGAGCGGCATGGAAGGTGATCGCCTCGAAGACGTGACGCACCATCGATCCGGTGAAGTGACCGCCGATGAGGTGGAACTCGAAGCCGTCCGGCTCGCCGGAGTGGACGAGGAAGGGCCGCCCCGAGACATCCACGACCGCGCGCACGAGGGCCTCGTCGAGCGGAACGTGGGCGTCACCGAACCGGGCGATGCCGTGCTTGTCGCCGAGAGCCTGCCCGATGGCCTTGCCGAGCACGATTCCGATGTCTTCGACGGTGTGGTGCACGTCGATCTCGACGTCACCGGTCGCGCGCACGCGCAAGTCAATGAGGGAGTGCTTCGAGAACGCGGTGAGCATGTGGTCGAAGAACGGCACCGACGTCTGGATGTCGGCGATACCGGTTCCGTCGAGGTCGAGGGTGAGGTCGATGCTCGACTCGCTCGTCTCGCGGGTGAGGTGCGCTGTGCGCTCAAGTGCCATGGGGCAATCCTACCGAGCGCGACTCGGCGCGGACCGCGAAGCGCTCGCTCCCGGTCACGCCTCGCGCGAACGCCCCGTCACCTCGGCGAGGGCGGTCAGGAACGCCGTCGTCTCACGCTCGGTGCCGGCCGTCACCCGCAGGTGTCCGGGCATGCCGAGGTCGCGGATGATGATGCCGCGATCGAGCAGGTCGGTGAAGACCGCGTGGGGGTCGTCGACTCCCCCGAAGAGAACGAAGTTGCCCCAGCTGCGCCACGGGGTGAACCCGAGGGCCGCGAGCTCGATGAGCAACCGATCACGCTGGGTGCGGATGTCGTCGACCATCGCGAGCATCTCCGGGGCGTGCTCGAGCGCCGCGAGCGCGGCCGCTTGCGTGAGGGCGGAGAGGTGGTAGGGCAACCTCACGAGCCGGAGCGCGTCGGTCACAGCGGGGTCGGCCGCGAGGTAGCCGACGCGCGCACCGGCGAAAGCGAACGCCTTGCTCATGGTGCGCGACACGATGAGCCGCTCGCGGCCGGGCAGAAGTGTGAGCGCCGACGGCTCGCCCTCGGGCGAGAACTCGGAGTAGGCCTCGTCGACGACGACCATGCCCCGCGCCGCGGAATACGCCGCCTCGATCGTTTCGATCGACACGGGCGTTCCGGTCGGGTTGTTGGGTGAGCACAGGAAGACGACGTCGGGGTCGGTGCGCTCGATCCACTCGACGACCGTCGCCGGCGACATCTCGAAGTCGGCGTCTCGCTCGCCCGACACCCAGCGGGTGCCCGTGCCCGAGGCGATGATCGAGTGCATCGAGTACGTCGGAGGGAAGCCGAGCACGGAGCGGCCCGGTCCACCGAACGCCTGCATGATCTGCTGGAGGACCTCGTTCGACCCGTTGGCCGCCCAGATGTTCTCTGCGGTCAGATCGTGACCGAGGTAGTCGGCCAGCGCCGTGCGCAATGCGACGAACTCGCGATCGGGGTAGCGGTTGATAGACAGGATTGCCGCAGCGATCGAACTGATGATGCCGTGGGCGACCGACTCCGGGATCGGGTGGGTGTTCTCGTTGACGTTGAGAGCGATCGGCACTCGGGACTCGGGCGCACCGTACGGGGTGAGGCCGCGGAGGTCATCGCGGATGGGGAGGTCGTTGAGCGAAGTCACCGATCAAGACTAGGGCTGTCGATGCCCCACGACTGATGCCCCTCGACTATCGAGCGTAGGCGGCGGGAACCGCGAGCTTCTGCCCCGGCTGAACGTCGGCCGAGTCGAGCTGGTTGAAGTGCACGAGGTCGGACACCACCTCGCGGGGGTCCGCCTCGGGCGCGAGCCCGACGGCGAGCTCCCACAGTGACTCGCCGCTCTCGACCTGCACGAAGACCACGTCGGCTCCGTCTTCGTTCGACGCCGTCGCCATTCCGCCGTTGAGAGCGAATGCTCCCGCGGCGAGCACGATCGGTGCCGCGACGAGAGCCGTGAACACCGCGCGACCGCGCCTCGTGAGACGGAGTCTGCGTTGCGGCACGCGCCCCGACCGTGCCTGTGCGGACGATGCAGACGATGCAGACGATGCAGACGATGCGGACGATGCGGAGGGAGCAATACCAGTCGCTGCGCTCATGGTTCTTGCCTTTCAGGTCGGGGTATCACTCGCGGGTCGTGTTCTCGGAGGTGCTGCTCGTGATGGTGGGCGGGTGTCGCACCCGACACTCGGCCGGGAGAGCCGGATGCGAACCCGTGTTCCGAACATATCTTCGAATACTCGCCAAATCAAGCCGATATTCGAAAGTGTGGTAACAAATTAGCGCAACACGCTCGAATAGACGTTTGGAAAGCGACCGCCGAATGGATACAGTTTCGATTGTCTGAAGACAGACCATCAGGAGCCACCGACATTCGCCGTTCTCGCGGCGCACGAGGTGCACATCGAGGGGAACGACGTGGTCGACACCGAGCAGGGATCACCGCAAGCGGACAAGCCGTCGACCCGGCGCCGCAAGAGTCTGAGCGACAAGCAGCTCGCGATCCTCGACGTGATCTCCCGATCGGTCTCGAGCCGGGGCTACCCGCCGAGCATGCGCGAGATCGGCGATGCGGTGGGGCTCGCTTCGCTCTCGAGCGTCACCCATCAGCTCAATCAGCTCGAGCTCAGCGGCTACTTGCGCCGCGACCCCAATCGACCGCGCGCACTCGAGATCCTCATCGACCTGCAACGCCCCGACGTCCCCGTCGTCTCCGACGCGCCGACCCCCGTCGGAGACGCCGCGATGGTCCCCCTCGTCGGTCGCATCGCGGCGGGAGTGCCGATCCTCGCCGACCAGCAGGTCGACGAGGTCTTCCCCCTCCCCCGCCAGCTCGTCGGCAAAGGCGACCTGTTCATGGTGAAGGTCGTCGGAGACTCGATGGTCGACGCCGCGATCTGCGACGGGGACTGGATCGTCGTCCGCCAGCAGAAGACCGCGGAGAACGGCGACATCGTCGCCGCGATGCTCGACGACGAAGCGACCGTCAAGGTGTTCCAGCAGCGCGACGGCCACACCTGGTTGCTCCCGCGCAACTCGGCCTTCGCGCCGATCCTCGGTGACTACGCCGAAGTGCTCGGCAAGGTCGTCGCGGTGCTGCGCTCGGTCTGAGCGGTGAACTGCTCCACCTGAGCCTCGACCTCCTCCGAGACGAGCACGT
This sequence comes from Marisediminicola sp. LYQ85, assembly GCF_046600695.1. Classification (NCBI taxonomy): domain Bacteria; kingdom Bacillati; phylum Actinomycetota; class Actinomycetes; order Micrococcales; family Microbacteriaceae; genus Marisediminicola; species Marisediminicola sp. LYQ85. Next base: position 507,443 of record NZ_JBKIWO010000001.1, on the reverse strand, counting down.
GGATCCGCGTGCCGTTCTCGTCGTAGCGGGTGTCGAGAACGACGCCGTTGTCATGCAAGCGCGTGACGACGTCCCCCCGATCGAAGGGGATGAGCAGATCGAGCTCGACCGACGGCGACGGGATCGCTTCGGCGATGCGCTCGAGCAGCTCCTCGACGCCTTCGCCCGTCCGCGCAGACACGAACACCGCACTCGGCTCGAGACCGCGCAAGACGAGGCGCTGATCGTCGTCGACGAGATCTGCCTTGTTGAAGACGACAATCTCGGGCAGGTGGCGAGCATCGACGTCGCCGATCACATCGCGCACCGTCGCGAGTTGACTCCCGGGATCCGGATGCGATCCATCGACGACGTGCACGATGACGTCGGCGTCCGCGACCTCCTCGAGGGTCGACCGGAAGGCCTCGACGAGCTGGTGCGGGAGGTTGCGCACGAATCCGACGGTGTCGGTGAGGGTGTACGCCTGACCCTCGGCCGTCACGTTCTTGCGCACGGCCGTGTCGAGAGTCGCGAAGAGCGCGTTCTCCACGAGAGCGCCCGCCCGCGTCACCCTGTTGAGCAGCGACGACTTGCCGGCGTTCGTGTATCCGGCGATCGCGACAGACGGCACGTCGTTGCGCACCCGGTTCGCGCGCTTCGCCTCGCGGGACGGCGCGAAGCCGGCGATCTGCTTGCGCAGCTTCGCCATCCGCGTGTGGATGCGGCGGCGATCGAGCTCGATCTTGGTCTCACCCGGACCGCGCGAACCCATGCCGTTTCCGGCACCGACCTGGCCACCGGCCTGACGCGACATGGACTCACCCCACCCGCGCAACCGCGGCAGCAGGTACTCGAGCTGAGCGAGTTCGACTTGCGCCTTGCCCTCACGGCTCTTCGCGTGCTGGCTGAAGATGTCGAGGATGACCGCGGTACGGTCGATGACCTTGACCTTCACGACGTCTTCGAGCGCGCGACGCTGGCTCGGAGCCAGCTCGCCGTCGACGATGACGGTGTCTGCCCCGGTCGCCGCGACGACATCCCGCAGCTCGACCGCCTTGCCCTTACCGAAGTAGGTGCTCGGGTCGGGGTGAGGACGCTTCTGGAGGAGACCGTCGAGCACGACGGCTCCGGCCGTCTCGGCGAGAGCGAACATCTCGCGCATCGAGTTCTCGGCCTCGACGACGCCGCCCTGCGAGTAGATGCCGATGAGCACGACGCGCTCGATGCGCAACTGGCGATACTCGACCTCGGTGACGTCGTCGAGTTCGGTCGAGAGGCCCGCGACACGGCGCAGCGCCTGGCGATCCTCCCTATCGAACTGGTCGCCGTCGTGGTCGTCATCTGTCGTCGCCGACGCTCCGGTCTGCTGGAGGGCTTGCGCGCTACCGCTCCCGAACAGGCTGAGACCGGCCGGTCGCGAGGACGAGTTGGCGAGTACGCGGGCGATGACGTCGTCGTCTCGCTCGGAAGGGTGTACTTCAGTCATTGGGTTAACCTTAGCTCTTCGTATTTGGGTAGGTTTTCGGGATGACTAACGAGCACTACTTCTCGGCGAATCCCGAGAGTGAGCTTGCTCTCCGTCGCATCCGGGTGACCATCGACGGCACCCCGCACGACGTGTCGACCGCGGGGGGCATCTTCAGCCCCGACCGCATCGATGCGGGAACATCCGTCTTGCTCGCGAACGTGCCGCCGGCTCCGCCGGGAGGCAACCTCCTCGATCTGGGATGCGGATGGGGTCCGATCTCCTACACGTTGGCTCTGCAATCTCCGCGGGCGACGGTGTGGGCTGTCGATGTCAACGAGCGTGCGCTCGATCTCGTGAGGCGCAATGCCGACGAGCTGGGCCTCGACAATATCAACGCCTGCCGCCCCGAGGATGTTCCCGACGATCTCGGTTTCACCACGATCTGGTCGAACCCGCCCATCCGCGTCGGCAAGAACGAGCTGCACAACCTGCTGTTGCGCTGGGTTCCGCGCCTGACACCCGAGTCCGACGCGTGGCTCGTCGTGCAGCGCAACCTCGGCTCTGACTCGCTGCACCGGTGGCTCGACGGTGAGCTCTCCGACGGGTTCGCCGTCTCACGCGCGGCAACCCACAAGGGATACCGGGTGCTGCGCGTGCGGCGACGAGTTCTGCCCGCCGACCTCTGAACCGACCCGGTCGATCGATACATCGATCAGATCGTGAGCTCGCCCTCGAACGAGAACTCCGCCGGCCCCGAGAGGGCGACGTGTTCTCCGTCTTCGGTCGCGAACATCCGCACCCCGAGGGTGCCTCCCGGCACCTCGACCTTCCACTGATTCGGTGCCCCCGGGCCGGCCCAGTGCCGTGTCGCGAGGGCCGCTGCCGCGGCACCCGTTCCACACGAGAGCGTCTCTCCACTGCCGCGCTCGTGCACGCGCATGCGGATGCGCCCGACCCCGTCGAGCACCATGGGCTCACGCGGCACCACGAACTCGACGTTGACTCCCGCGGGGAACTCAGGTTCGACGAGGGGGACGAACGAGAGATCCGCGCTCTCGAGTTCGTCATCGCTCGCGAGCGCGACGACGACGTGGGGGTTGCCGACGTTGATCCCGAGCCCCGGGCGCGCCACCTGCAGATTCTTCGCGCGGACGAGAGGCTCGCCTCCGTCGAGTGACCAGCGACCGAGATCGACCTGGTATCCGGAACGGTTGCTCTGGACGTCGCGCACTCCCCCGCGCGTGCCGATGACGAGGGTGTCGCCGGGCCCCAGTTCGGCGAGACCGTTGTCGACGAGATATCTGGCGTAGACCCTGATTCCGTTTCCGCACATCTCCGACGGCGATCCGTCGGCGTTGTGGTAATCCATGAACCACTCCGCGGCGTCGTCCTCCGCGAGGGCGGCGGCCCCCGCCTCGAGGTTCTCCGATCGCACCGCTCGGATGACGCCGTCGGCCCCGACGCCGAAGTGCCGATCGGCGATGGCCGCGAGCTGCATGGACTCCAGCTCGATCGACCCCTCGGGGTCGCTGAAGAGCACGAAGTCGTTGCCCGTGCCATGGCCTTTGGTGAAGTGCAGTGTCGGGCTCACCGGTCCATGCTACTGAGGCCGCTGCTGACGAGGGCATCCACGACGGTCTCCCCGACGGCCGACTCACCCCCGACGACGGTCACGGTCGCGGGATACCGTCGAAACCAGCCGACCTGTCGTCTCGCATACTTGCGGGTGAGTGCCTGCGTCTGATCGATCGCCGCCTCGCGAGTGAGGGTGCCCCGGATCTGCTCGGCGGCCTGCGCGTAGCCGATCGCCCGCCTCGCCGTCACTCCCCGGTCGAGCCCGTTCTCGAGCAGACCCTCGACCTCCGAAACGAGACCGCGCCGCCACATCGAGTGCACCCGCTCGTCGAGCCGTTCGACGAGGGTCGCGCGCTCCGCGGTGACGGCGACGACACGGGTGTCTGTCCAGAAGGCACTCGGGTCGGGGAGCCCCGACCCGAACGGCTTCCCCGTCATCTCGATGACCTCGAGGGCACGGACCAGGCGACGACCATTGCTGGCCCCGATCGCCGCTGCTGCGGGCGGGTCGACCACGGCTAATCGAGCGTGCAGGAGCCCGGGGCCACGCTCGACGAGTTCGGCCTCGAGCGCCTCGCGGATGCGCGCATCCGTGCCCGGGAACTCGAAATCGTAGAGCACCGACGAGACGTAGAGGCCCGAGCCGCCGACGAGCACCGCGACGTCTCCCCGATCCTCGAGTCGCCGGATGACGGATCGCGCCTCGCTCTGGTAGCGAGCGACGGTGGCCTCATCGGTGACGTCGAGCACGTCGAGAAGGTGGTGCGGAACACCTCGCCGGTCTGCGACGGGCAGTTTGGCCGTGCCGATGTCCATGCCGCGGTAGAGCTGCATCGCGTCGGCGTTGACGATCTCCGCGCGCCTTCCGCGTGCCGCGAGACGCTCGACCACATCGAGCGCGAGATCGGACTTCCCGGTTCCGGTCGCTCCGACGATCGCGACGAGCATCAGGCGTCGGTCGGGCGCATCCCGGGAAGCCCGAGCGACACGCGAGGCGCCCCTCCCGGTGACGCGGTGGCTCCGGCCGGAGTCGGCACACCGCAGCTCTCCGCCTCGGCCCGGTCGAAGGCGTCGCCCGCGCGCGTGCGGCGGATGACGAGCGGCGAGCCGTCGAGCGTGTCGGCGATGAGGTGGAAGGGCTTCGCGTCGGTCACCGTCACGGTCACGACGTCGCCGGGGCGTGGGGCGGCGCTGTGCGGCGGCACCTCGAAGTGCACGAGCCTGCTGTCTTCGGCGCGGCCGGAGAGTCGGTTCGTCGCAGCATCCTTCTTTCCTTCGGCGCCGACGAGCACCTCGACGGTGCGACCGACGACCTTCGTGTTCTCTTCCCACGAGATGCGGTCCTGCAGGGCGACGAGTCGCTCGTAACGCTCTTGCACCACCGCTTTGGGCACTTGCTCGTCCATCGTCGCCGCGGAGGTTCCCGGCCGGATCGAGTACTGGAAGGTGAACGCCGTTGCGAACCGCGCCTGTTCGACGACGCGCATCGTCTCGGCGAAGTCCTCTTCGGTCTCCCCGGGGAAGCCGACGATGATGTCTGTGGAGATGGCCGCGTGCGGAATGCGATCCCGGACCCTGTCGAGGATGCCGAGGAACTTCGTCGAGCGGTAGCTGCGGCGCATCGACTTGAGGATGCGATCGGAGCCGGACTGCAGCGGCATGTGCAGCTGCGGCATGACCGTGGGGGTTTCCGCCATAGCGTCGATGACGTCGTCGGTGAATGCCGCCGGGTGCGGGCTCGTGAATCTGATGCGCTCGAGCCCGGCGATGCGCCCGGCCGCGCGCAGCAACTTGCCGAAGGCGGCGCGATCACCGAATTCGACCCCGTAGGAGTTGACGTTCTGACCGAGGAGGGTCACCTCGATCGCTCCGTCGTCGACCATGGCCTGGATCTCGGCGAGGATGTCGCCGGGCCGACGGTCTTTCTCCTTGCCGCGCAACGCGGGCACGATGCAGAACGTGCACGTGTTGTTGCAGCCGACCGAGATGGACACCCACCCGCTGTGCGTGGACTCGCGTTTCGTCGGAAGCGTGGACGGGAAGACGTCGAGCGCCTCGAGGATCTCGAGTTGCGCCTCGCCGTTGTGGCGTGCGCGCTCGAGGAGGGTCGGGAGGGAGCCCATGTTGTGCGTTCCGAAGACCACGTCGACCCACGGTGCCTTCTCGAGGATGACGGTCTTGTCTTTCTGGGCGAGGCATCCGCCGACGGCGATCTGCATGCCCTCGTGCTTCTTCTTCACCGAGGCCAGCATTCCGAGGTTGCCGTAGAGCTTGTTGTCAGCGTTCTCCCGCACGGCGCACGTGTTGATGACGACGACGTCTGCCTGCTCATCCGCTGTCGCCGGCTGGTATCCCGCTGCCTCGAGCGAACCGCTCAATCGCTCGGAGTCGTGGACGTTCATCTGGCACCCGAACGTGCGCACCTCGTAGGTGCGGCCGGGAGTCGTGACCGGGGTGGCGGTCGAGGGGGGAAACGTGAGAGTCATCGTTCCGCCAGCCTAATCTGCCGTGAGGCGCCTCAGATCGGGCGCGGGCAGGGGCGCGGGCACGTCACTCGAACCGCACGGTCGCCGTGCGGCCGGACGCGAGCGCCTCGTCGACGGCGATGCGGATGACTCCGGAGGAGTAGCCCTTGCGCTGCAGGAAGGCGCTCAACCGTCGAACCGCGGTGGTCGTGTCGAGTGATCGCAACTGGGGGGCGCGACGGTTCGCGAGTTCGCGCGCGCGATCGAGCTCGTCGCTGTCGGCGATCTGCTCGAGCGCCGCGTCGATGTGGTGCTGGTCGATATGGCGTCGGCGCAGTTCGGCGGTGAGTGCGCTTCGACCGAGCCCCTTGCGCTCGTGCTGGTTTCGCACGAGTGTTTCGGCGAGTGCACCGTCGTCGACGAGACCCACGCTCGCGAGCCTGTCGAGTTCGGCGGTCACCTCGTCGGGTTCGAGCTCGCGCGAGAGAAGGGTCTTCTCGAGCTCCCAGCGGGACATGCCTCGCCGGGTGAGCGCGTGGATGCTCACGTTCTCGGCGCGCTTCGCCTTGCGCTCGGCGGCCTTGTCGCGAGCCGCCGCCGCTTTCGCGGACCGTGCCTCGCGGCGTTCCTCATCGGTCACCGGTTCAGCGCCACGAGCGTGACCCGATCCGACGTCGTGCGGCTCAGGCTCGGGCACGGGCTCGGGAGTCTCGTCGGCGAACCGGGGTCCGTCGGGTCGCCCTTGCGCACCGGGGAGGTAGGTGACCCGGGCAAGGGAGTCGTCGGGCTCAGCGTTGCGGGTCGACGCGGGCACGCGTGTGCTCCGTCGCCTCGCGGCACTCAACTCGTCTGGTCCCTCGCCCGGATTCATCGATCAGGCCCCGACGGCTTTGCGCGACGCGAGCTTCTTCGCGATCTGCTCGACGGGAGCATCTGTCACGGCGGCGGCACCCGGCACCGCATTGGGGTCGTCCATGATGCCGAGTTTGATCTTGATCTTCTGCTCGATCTCGGCCGCGATCTCGGGGTTCTTGAGGAGGTGGTTTCGCGAGTTCTCCTTGCCCTGGCCGAGCTGATCGCCGTCGTAGGTGTACCACGCACCCGACTTGCGCACGATCTCGTGCTCCACGCCGAAGTCGATGAGACTGCCCTCGCGGGAGATACCGACCCCGTAGAGGATGTCGAACTCGGCCTGCTTGAACGGCGGAGCCATCTTGTTCTTGACGACCTTGACGCGCGTGCGGTTTCCGACGGCGTCGGTTCCGTCTTTCAGCGTCTCGATTCGGCGGATGTCGAGTCGCACCGACGCGTAGAACTTGAGCGCCTTACCTCCCGCGGTCGTCTCGGGGCTTCCGAAGAAGACTCCGATCTTCTCGCGCAGCTGGTTGATGAAGATCATGGTCGTGTTGGTCTGGCTCAGCCCGCCCGTGAGCTTGCGCAGCGCTTGCGACATGAGACGCGCTTGCAGGCCGACGTGCGAATCACCCATCTCGCCCTCGATCTCGGCGCGCGGCACGAGCGCCGCGACCGAGTCGATGACGATGAGGTCGATCGAGCCCGAGCGCACGAGCATGTCGGCGATCTCGAGAGCCTGCTCACCGGTGTCGGGCTGCGACACGAGCAGAGCGTCGATGTCGACACCGAGCTTCTTCGCGTATTCGGGGTCGAGAGCGTGCTCCGCGTCGATGAACGCGGCGATGCCGCCGGCGCGTTGCGCATTCGCGATCGCGTGGAGCGTGAGCGTGGTCTTGCCCGAGGACTCCGGTCCGTAGATCTCGACGATCCGGCCGCGTGGGAGCCCCCCGATGCCGAGCGCGACATCCAACGCGATGGAGCCCGTGGGGATCGTTGCGACGGGAGCGCGCTCGTCGCTCCCCAGGCGCATGACGGAGCCCTTGCCGAACTGGCGGTCGATCTGGGCGAGGGCGGTTTCGAGAGACTTCTCGCGGTCTGCTGGTGATGCCATTGGTGGGACTCCTTGTGCGTCGTGGGTTGTGCGCCTATAGGCTGCCGCTCTCGTGCCAGACCGATGTTGCAAGGCCCGGCAGACCGCGACAAGGCTGGTAGTGTAGGCAACTGAGCTGCCGATGGTGCGTTGTCGTTGGTTCATCTCCAACAAGTGCGACTGTACGTTCCACGCCCGACATTGCTCTCGGTCGCGCCGACGCACAGTGCACAACCCGTCTTCGACTGCGCCTGTTCAGGAGCCTATCGATATCCGAACGGATGTTCGAGAGCGCGCCGGTGTGTCGCGTGCCGGATAGCGGGGACGCGCGGATGCGTCGAGGTCAGCGCTGCGGCAACTGGCCGACGCCGTGCCAGCGGGACTTCGGGACATCGGATGCGCGGCACAGCGCGATCCACACCGCCCTCGTGTCTTCACCCGACGCGATCGCCTGCGCGGAGGTGCGGTCACCGAACTCGGTCAGAACGAGGTCACGCGTCACCATCTGGCCGTAGGGCTCGCCGAACTCGTCGCGAACCGCTTGCCAGAACTCACTCACGCGCATGCGACAACGCTAACAAGCGCGACGGTACGTCGGCTGCACCCACGAACGCGCGAACGCCCCGACCCGGAGGTCGAGGCGTTCGAGAAAACTCAGGTGTTACCGAACCGCGAGGTCGGCATCGAAATCTGCCACGAGGTCGTCGGGAACAGTGTCGGGGATGGGGTTCAGACCCTCCACGACAGCGAGCCGATCGCCGACCTCACGCATGATGACCGAAATGGGCGTCTCGAGCGCATCCGCCACCGACGCGAGGATCTCGGAGCTGGCCTCTTTCTGGCCCCGCTCCACCTCGCTGAGGTAGCCGAGCGCGACGCTCGCCTTGCTCGCGACCTGCCGGAGGGTGCGGCCCTTCTGCAGGCGGAAGTCCCGGAGCACATCTCCGATTTCTTGGCGAACCAATACCACTGTGGACCCTCCTCCTCATGACCGAACCACTCAATCTCAGATCGGATCGGGGGCTGTCGACCCCTGCTCCGGTCCGGAAACTCTAGCGAGACCAGTCTGTACCTTGCTTGTGAATCACTGGTCTGTAACCGGATGGAAACGGGAAACATTCCCGCACCCCGGCCGGTTCACAGCTCGGCCAGTCGCGACGCAAGCGATGTGAGTAGTTCGGAGACGACGCCCGAACGGACTGCTCCCCGGTCACCGGAGAGTTGGAGCGCGACGGCGCGGACATCGCCGCCCACAGCGATCCCGACGAAGACCGTTCCCGCGGGGTGCCCGTCGTGCGGTCCGGGACCCGCCACGCCCGTCGTCGAGATGCCGACATCGGCGGGAACCCCTCGCCGAGCGAGAACCGCGCGAACGTTCGCCGCCATCTGCATCGCGACGTCCGGGTGCACGGGGCCGTGGAGGGCGAGGAGATCGGCGGAGACGTCGAGAACCGAGTGCTTGATGTCGGTCGAGTAGGCCGTGACCGATCCGAGGAGCACCTCCGAGGCACCGGCGACCGACGCGAGTTCCGCGGTCACGAGCCCCGCCGTGAGAGATTCCGCGACGGCGATCGTGAGGTGTCTCTCAGCGAGTCGAGCAACGACGGTGTCGGCGATCCTCTCCCCGGGCGTCTCGGCGGGCACCCTGTCGAGGGCGCCCTCCGACGCGACGACGGAATCAGCGGTCACGACACCGCGGGAGCACGGTTGAAGCGATACGCCTTGTAGAGGTAGTCGAGCCCCGTCACGACCGTGACGACGAGGGCGAGAGCGAGGAGCCCTCCGGAGACCCACACGAACCACTCCCCCACGACACTCGCGATGGGGAAGAGGAAGGCGGAGAGCGACACCGATTGCAGGACGGTCTTGAGTTTGCCCCCGGCCGATGCGGGGATGACCCGCGACCGGAGAACGACGAAACGGAACACCGTGATGCCGAACTCGCGAACCAGAATCACGATGGTGACCCACCAGAACACCTCGTCGAGGATCGAGAGCGCCACGAGGGCACCGCCGATGAGCACCTTGTCGGCGATCGGGTCGAGGATCTTGCCGAGATCGGTGACGAGGTTCTGTCGACGCGCGAGAAAACCGTCGAGACTGTCGGTGAGGATCGCGACGACGAAGACCACGGCTGCGATCCAACGCGCGGCACCCATCTCGCCCGCATCCGCGAGCAGAAGCCACACGAAGGCCGGAGCCATGAAGATGCGCACCACGGTGATGATGTTCGCCACGTTGGCCGCGCTCGCCCGAGTCTCACCCGACCTGATCATCCGCCCGTGGAGCGCGTGCGAGGAGCCTGCTGCTGCCATGGCGCTACTCCCTGCCGGTCAGACCCCACGCGTCCTCGTCGGAAACGTCGACCTCATCGTAGCCGCTCGTCATCTCACCGACCGGGTCGCCGTGGTAGCGATCACTCGACTCGGAGCCCACGGGAACCGGCGCGACGGACCCGGCGGATGAGCTCGTCGCGCTCGCGGGCGCGGTGATGGGCGCATCCTCTCCGCGGAGTCTCGCGAGCACCCCCGGCAGCTGCTCGGCGGTCACGAGCACGTCTCGCGCCTTCGACCCTTCGGAGGGCCCGACGATCTCCCGCGACTCGAGAAGGTCCATGAGCCTGCCCGCTTTCGCGAAGCCGACGCGGAGCTTGCGCTGCAGCATCGAGGTCGAGCCGAACTGTGTGCTGACCACGAGTTCGGCCGCCGCGAGCAGCACCTCGAGGTCGTCGCCGATGTCACCGTCGACCTCTTTCTTCTCGGCGACAGCCGCGACGTCCTTGCGGTATTCGGGCTGAGCCTGCCTCGTGACGTGTTGCACGACGGCGTTGACCTCGCTCTCGGTCACCCACGCCCCCTGCACGCGGATGGCCTTCGAGGCACCCATGGGCAAGAAGAGGGCGTCGCCCTGGCCGATGAGCTTGTCGGCGCCGGGCTGGTCGAGGATCACTCGACTGTCGGTCATGCTGCTCACCGCGAACGCGAGCCTCGACGGCACGTTGGCCTTGATGAGCCCCGTCACGACGTCGACGCTCGGGCGCTGGGTCGCGAGCACGAGGTGGATTCCGGATGCTCGCGCGAGCTGGGTGATGCGCACGATCGAGTCTTCGACATCCCGCGGGGCCACCATCATGAGGTCGGCGAGCTCATCGACGACGACGAGGAGGTAGGGGTAGGGCTTGAGTTTGCGCTCGCTGCCGGCGGGCAACACGATCTCGTTCGCGAGCACCGCGCGGTTGAAGTCGTCGATGTGACGGAACCCGAAACTCTCGAGGTCGTCGTAGCGCATGTCCATCTCTTTGACGACCCAGCTGAGCGCCTCCGCGGCCTTCTTCGGGCTCGTGATGACGGGCGTGATGAGGTGCGGGATGCCCGCGTACGGCGTGAGCTCGACGCGCTTCGGGTCGATGAGCACCATGCGCACCTCGGCGGGCGTCGCGCGCATGAGGAGCGACGTGATCATCGAGTTCACGAAGCTCGACTTGCCCGACCCCGTCGAACCCGCGACGAGCAAGTGGGGCATCTTGGCGAGGTTCGCCACGACGAAACCCCCCTCAACGTCTTTTCCGAGCCCCATCGTGAGCGGGTGGGCACTGCTCGTGCTCGCCTTCGACCGCAGCACGTCGCCGAGCGACACGATCTCGCGGTCGGTGTTGGGGATCTCGACGCCGATCGCGCTGCGCCCGGGGATCGGCGAGAGGATGCGCACCTCGTTGCTCGCGACCGCGTAGCTCAGGTTCTTGCTCAGCGCGGTGACCCGCTCGACCTTCACCCCGGGTCCGAGCTCGATCTCGTAGCGCGTGACCGTCGGACCGCGACTGAACCCCGTGACCTTCGCGTCGACCGAGAACTGCTTGAGCACCTCGGTGATCGCACGGACGATGACGTCGTTCGCCTCCGAGCGGGACTTCGCGGGCGTGCCCATCGCGAGCGCGGCGATGCCGGGGAGGCGGTAGGGAGCCGACGGGCCGTCGCCGGCCACGGCATCCGTCGGCTCGACGAAACCGTCGGAACCGGGCGCGAACCCGGGGAGCTCGGTCGGCGTCGCCGTGCGGTCGGCATCGTCACGGATACCCGTCGGGTGCGCGTCGATCTCGCCACTGAACCTCTTGACCGCCGACTCCGCTTTGGCGAGCTCGTCGAGGAGCGCGGCATCCGCCCGAGCCTTCACCGCCGACGCCTGCGCGGTCGGCGCTGCTGTGGCCGGCGTCACGACCTCCTCGAGCTTGGTGCGGTCGATGACCTCGGTCTCATCGCGATCGCGGACGATCACGGGGCTGTCGAAAGCCGGATCCTCTTCGCGCTGGGTCTTGTTGCGTCGCCACCACGGGAGCTCGGCGGGGTCGACGTCGTCGAGCTCGAGATCGTCGATGCCCCCGAGGCTCGCGCGCTCCTTCTCCGCCTTCTTCGCCGCACGCTGCTCGTCGTCGGGCAGCTGTGCGCCGAAGAGGTAGGCGTAGAGCTCGAGGAGCCTCGCCCCGAGCCTGTTCGGCGGCGTCTTCGTGATGATGAAGAGCGAGAGAGTGAGCAGGAGGATGATGACGGCCATCGCGCCCGGCACGGTGATGACGGCGATGAGCGGGGCAGCGAGCACCCACCCGAGCACCCCTCCCGCCGTCGCGAGACCCGGCATCCCGCTCGACGGCGCCGGTTGCCCGCCCGCGATGTGGCACAGCGCGCTGATGCTCGTGAGCAGCACGGCGAGGCCGATGCCGATGCGCCCGTTGTCGTGCACCGACGCGGGGTGGCGGAAGAGCCACACGGCGAAGAGCACCATGACGACGGGCAGCGCGAACGCGACCCGGCCGAACAGACCGCCGAAGGTGTAGGCGTCGAGGGCGACCGCGACGGGGTCGGTGGGGTTGAACCACTCCACCGCGGCGCCCGCCACGGCGAGGAGCACGAGGAAGAAGGGCACGCCGTCACGGCGCTCCTCCTTTGCGAGAGTCTCTTTGCCGAGCACTCGCGCGGCCCCGCCGACGATGTGCGCGAGCCCCAGCCACGCCGAGGCGAGCAGGCCGGGCTTGTCCGGCTCGAACGCGGGGGCCTTCGTCGCGGGGAGTTTGCGCGTGGAGCCGCGGCCCGACGCGGGCAGCACCTCGGTCTTCGCCGTCGCGGCGCCTCGTTTCGCGCCGGAACGCGGTTTGGCGCGGGGGGTCGACCGGGTGCTCGTAGCCATGCGACCACGCTATCCCGGGGTCAGACGTGAGCCCGGAGCGACACCCGTGAGACCGGGCGTCAGGGCCTCAGCGCGTCGTGCCGGCGATCTTCGGGAGCGCCCCACCCGCGGCCGCGTTGCGGTCGGGGCGGAAGTTGCTGAGGTCGAGGCCGGGGATCGCGCCCACGAGGGCGATCTCGTCCTCGATCTGCGCCGCCTCGAAGTCTTCGGGCCCCACGAGGGGCAGTCGAACGCGCGGACTCGAGATGCGGCCGAGCCCGTGCAGGATGTACTTCGCCGCGACCGTGCCGGGCACGTGAGTCATGACCGCGCGAACGAGAGGCTCGAGGGCCTGGTGCGCAGCCGTGGCGGCGGTCAGGTCGCCCGCGTTCACGGCGTCGACGATCACGCGGTAGGGCGCCGCCGCGATGTTCGCCGTCACCCCGATGAGACCCGAGGCCCCGATCGACAGGTGCGGGAGCACGTTGGCGTCGTCGCCCGAGAAATAGAGCAGGTCGGTCTGGTTCAGCACGCGACTGACCTCGCTGAAATCACCCTTCGCATCTTTGATGGCGCGGATGTTGGGGTGCTTCGCCGCCCGCAGAATCGTCTCGTAGCGGATGGGAACGCCCGTGCGCCCGGGGATGTCGTACAGGATGACGGGGAGGTCGGCGGCATCCGCGATCATCCGGAAGTGGGTGAGGATTCCCGACTGCGTGGGCTTGTTGTAGTACGGCGTGACGATCATGTTCGCGTCGGCGCCGGCCTTCTCGCTCTGGCGCGCGAGCTGCATCGCGTGAGCGGTCTCATTCGAGCCACCACCCGTGATGATCTTGGCGCGGCCATCGGCGACCGACTTGCCGACCTCCACGAGGCGGATCTTCTCGGGGTCGGTGAGGGTCGACGTCTCCCCCGTCGTGCCCGTGACGACGATGCCGTCGGCCCCCGCGCTGATGACGTCGTCGATGTGCTTCTCGACTCCGGGCCAATCGACTTCACCGTCGGCCGTGAACGGCGTGACGAGGGCGACGAGCACTTGGCCGAAGGGGTTCTCACGATGTGACACGCCTCCAGGGTATCGGGTGCGGGCTGGGCGGGCGCGGGCGCTCCGGCGCTCGGGCGCTCGGAGCGCGAGTGCGGGCCAGGAGTAGGAGTTGCGGTCGACACGCCGCGCCGGCGTGCCCGACCAGCGCGTGTCGCGCTTCACGTCCTCCTCGCAGCACGCGGGGAGGCTCCGCGCGCCACGTGCTCGCCCCGCGCGACGACGGCCAGCACCGCGGACTCGACGGACCCCCGGTCGTTGAGCACGTGCGAATAGTCGAACCGAAGCGCGACGAATCCGAGCCCCGCGGCCACCGCGTCCCGGCCGAGGTCGCGAAGCCTCTGTTCACGGCTGCCGTGGTGCGCGTCACTGTCGATCTCGACGATCAGTCGGTCGCCGATGACGAAGTCGACCCGACCGACACCCGGGACGGTGACCTGCGGCCGTGCATCGACGCCGAGCAGCGCCATCCCGAATCGGAACAGCGACTCGCTGCCGGACTCGGCATCGGATCTGAGCTCGCGCGCGATCGATCGCCACTCCGTCGAAACACGCAGTGCCGTGGCCGAGACGTCGTCGCGCGACGCGTGCGTGCGGTGGAGCGCCGACTCGAGCACCGCGACCGCCAGGTCTCGAGGAACGCACCGCATGACGTCGGCGAGCGCCTCGCGCCAGGGCGCGCATCCGTCGGTCCCGGCGAGGGGCGATCGCTCGTCCAGTGCACGACGAGCTCTCGCGCACCGGTATCGAGCGGCCCACCCGTGACCGGATCACGCACGTGACGATCGGTCGGCTGCAGCCGCAGTGGAGGCTCACTCGCCTGCGCGTCGCTCGGAGACTCCTACCCGCCGCACATCCGGCCGGAGTGGACGAGCTGCGCCAGGCACCCCCGCCGAGCCGGCCTACGGGGCGACGCGGCCGTTCTCGTTGAAGGTCTCGTAGGTGAGCGGCATGAGCTCGGCGAACGACTGCTCCATGTGCTCGGCGACCATCTCGATCTCGCGCTGCGGAAAAGACGGGAAGTGCGTCCCCTCGCGCTTGGTGCGCAGCGAGAGGAAGTTCATGAGCGAGCGGGCGTTCATCGTCACGTACATCGACGAGAAGATGTTGAGCGGGAGCACGATGCGCGCGACCTCGCGAGCGACCCCGGCGTCGAGCATCCGCTGGTACGACGCGAAAGCCTCGGTCGACATGCGGCGGGTCTCCGCCTCGACGAGCGCGGTCTGCTCGGGGGTGCCGGGCAGGAACTCGTAAGCCCCCGCCTTGCCGACCTGCACGAGATTGCGGTCGGCGCCGGGCACGTAGAAGACGGGGCCGAGCTCGCGGTAACGACCCGACTCCTCGTTGTACGACGCGATGCGGTGGCGCATGAACTCGCGGAACACGAAGATCGGCGCCTGCACGTAGAACGTCATCGAGTTGTGCTCGAAAGGCGAACCGTGGCGGTCGCGCATGAGGTAGTTGATGAGGCCCTTGCTGCGGGACGTGTCGACGTGGTCGTCACGCGCGGCGTCGAGGGTCTTCTCCCCCTGGGTCGACACGCGAGCGGCGAAGAGCACGTCGGCGTCGCTCGCGTTCGAGCGGACGAGCTCGACCGTCATGTCGGAACGGAACACCATCTCGGGCGACTTCTTCTCGGGCGACTTCTTCTCAGGCTCAGGCACGACATCACGATACCGGCGACGGATGACTCGTGCGCCCCGCCCTCGCCGGCCCGCCCAGCCTCGAACCCTAAGCTGAAGTCCCAACGAAGGGCACGACATGACCGCGACCACACCAGCGTCGAACAGCGCCCCGCTCACGATCCTCGTGGCGGGCGCATCCGGACTCATCGGCACCGAGCTCGTCACCCAGTTGCGGGCCGACGGCTACGAGGTGCGCACGCTCGTGCGTCGCGAGGCGACAGCCCCGGGCGAGTTCACGTGGTCACCGCGCGCGGGCACGATCGCCCCGGGCGCCCTCGACTCCGTCGACGCGGTCATCAGCCTCTCGGGCGCCTCCCTCGGGCGCATCCCCTGGACGCGGGACTATCGCGCAGCCATCCTCGAATCCCGAGTACTCACGACCTCCACCCTCGCGACCGCGATAGCCCGGTCGACGCAACCTCCGTCGGTGTTCCTCTCGGCGTCGGCCGTGGGCATCTACGGCGATCGCCCCGGTGAGCTGCTCACCGAGGAGTCGACCCGTGGCCGCGGTTTTCTCGCGGACGTCGTGGAGCAGTGGGAGTCCGCGGCGCAGATCGCGGCGGCCGCGACTCGCGTGGTGACCTTCCGCACCGGTTTCGTCATCGGCGACGGCGGGGGCATGAAACCCCTCCTGCTCCTCACGAAGTTCGGTCTCGGGTCTCGCATCGCGTCGGGCGCGCAGAATCTGCCGTGGATCAGCCTCCACGACGAAGCCGCAGCCATCCGACACCTGCTCACCTCGGAGATCGAGGGGGCGGTCAACCTCGTGGGTCCCGTGCCGTCGACGTTCGAGATGATGACGCGCGCACTCGCCCGGCGGTTGCGCCGGCCGCACCTCTTCGTGCTCCCCCGCTTCGTGATCTCGACCGTCATGGGCGAGGCCGGGCGCCAGCTCCTTCTCGTGAGTCAACGGGCCGTGCCCCAGAGACTCACCGACGACGGCTTCGTGTTCCGTCACCAGACCGTCGCGGCGGCCATCGACGCCCTCGTGTCGAAGAGGTAGCGGCTAGCGTGACGAGCGCTCGACGGCGATCGCGCGTCGGATGGCCCCGCGGGCACGGCGGCGATCACCGCACGCGTCGTAGGAGAGTCCGAGCCTGAACCACGTCATCCAGTCATCCGGTGCCGCCTCGACCGCTGCCTTGTAGCGCGGGAACTCCGCCTCGGCCGCGCTCCGAACGGGCCGACCGCTCGGCCGACGGGGCACGTCGGCCGCCGGGATGTCGCCTTCCGCGTCGACGAGCGACCCGAGACGCTGACTGCGGATGCCGAAGAGTATCTCGGCGACGAGGGCCCACGCACCGAGGAGGGGCAGCACGAGCAGCGCGACCCCGATCCCCCGAGACACGGGTTCGTCGACGATGAGCAACCGCACCGCGAGTTGCGCGACGACGACGAGGTAGAGCCCGAGGAGAGCGGTCATGACGACCGCTCCGGCGAGACCTCTCACGGCGCCGGGTTGAGGTCGATGAGTTTGTCGAGCCCGACGGTCACGCCGCGCGCGGTGCGCGCGGCACGCAGTGCGAGGAGGATCCCCGCCTCGTAGGAACTCGGGGCGAGGGTCTCGTGCCGGAGCGTCAGCACTTCGCCGTTCCCCCCGAAAATCACGTCTTGCCGAGCGACGACGCCGTGCATGCGCAAGCTGTGGATGGGAATGCTCGACACCTGCTGGCCTCGGGCGCGCTGATCGGTGTGCGGCGCGGCGACGGGGCCGAGCTCTGCCCGCGACATGCCCATGAGCTCGGCGGTGCGCACGGCCGTGCCCGACGGCGAGTCGATCTTGGACGAGTGGTGGCCCTCGACGATCTCGATGGAGTCGTAGAAGCGCGCCGCCATGGTCGCGAAGGTCGTCGCGAGCACCGAGCCGATCGAGAAGTTGGGGATGATGACGACACCGACCGCGAGCGTGCCGGTGATGCGGTTCTCGAGGGAGACGATCCGCTCGCTCGTCCACCCGCTCGTGCCGACGAGCACGTTGATGCCGTGGGCGACCGCGAACTCGACGACACCCGGGCTCACCCCGGGGAGGGTCACGTCGACCGCGACGTCCGCCCCGAGCATGTCGGTCAGTTCGGCCTGGGAATCGAGTTCGGCGACGAGTTCGAAGTCGTCCGCCGAGCGCACGATCTGCGAGACGAGTTGGCCGAGTTTGCCTGTCGCGCCGACGACGGCGACTTTCGTTGTCATCCGGTCAATCTACCGGGCGGTGCTCGACGTCGACGGAGAGCGAGCACCCTAGGGTTGGAGGATGGTCAGTTTCCGCACCGCATCGGTGGCAGATGACGCGGCCCTCGCGTTGCTCACCGAGTATTTCTCGAGCAGAGCCGAGTCGTTCCCCGCCGATCTCGGAACGTACAACACCGTGTTCCCGTCGCCAGACGATTTCACTCCCCCGCACGGCGTGTTCCTCATCGTCGAGGGTGAGGACCTCGCGGGCGAGGCTGCGGATGTCGGGTGCGGAGGCATCCGTCTGCTGCAGCACGGTGCCGGGGTGACGCGCTTCGAGGTCAAGCACCTGTGGGTTCAACCGCACGTGCGCGGGCGGGGCGTGGGCCGGCTCCTGCTCGACGAGCTCGAGGCGCGCGCGCGGGCCTTCGGGGCGAGCGAGATCGTGCTCGACACGAACGCCACGCTGCAGGCCGCGGGAGGTCTCTATCGCAGCAACGGCTACGTCGAGATCGCGGCGTACAACGACAACTCGAACGCGACCCACTGGTTCGCGAAGAACCTCACGACCGAACTCGAGTGACCCGACGTCGCACGTGCGATGGGCGCGGGCGATCAGGGAGGACGGGGATCAGAGGGACTGCGCGACGGGCAGGCCCGTGCGCATCTCGGCCGGCAAGTGGGCGAGGTCGTTGTGCGTGATGAGCTCGGGTGACTTCACCGACCGCACGCGGATGATCGTGAGCCCGCCGTTGGCCTGATTGGTTCCCATCCACCGCCACGCGGGGGCCTCGAACACCTCGCGCACGAACCACGCGATGACGAAATTGTGGGTGATGAGGAGGTCGTGGCGGTCTTCGCGCGACGGCGCGAGCCATTCGAGCGCGGCATCCGCCATTTGAGCTTGGCCCGCTTCGATCTGCGCCTCGGTCACCGAAC
Organism: Marisediminicola sp. LYQ85; assembly: GCF_046600695.1. Taxonomy (NCBI): domain Bacteria; kingdom Bacillati; phylum Actinomycetota; class Actinomycetes; order Micrococcales; family Microbacteriaceae; genus Marisediminicola; species Marisediminicola sp. LYQ85. Next base: position 489,022 of record NZ_JBKIWO010000001.1, on the reverse strand, counting down.
CGAAGAACGGTTTGAAGGCGCTCGGCATGTCGGGCGTGGGCCCCGAGGGGATGCAGTCGAAGAGGAGCGCCGAGGGCTGGACGTCGAGGCTCGGAAGCGTCGATTGGAAGATCTGCGCGGTCTCGGTCGCCCCGTCGAGCGGCGAGTGCCACGCGCCCGTGAAGGGAACGCCGCTCAAGCGCTGCGCTATCGCCTTCGCCTGGCGTTTGCCCCGCTCCGAGAGGGGACCGTCCGGCAGCCCGTGCTCGGCATCCTGCTGTTCACCGTGGCGGACGAGGTAGAGGAAGTGCGGCATCGGGGGTCACTCCCTCTCGGCGAAGCGATCGAGTGACGCCGCATCGATCGTGCCGACCGCGGCGACCGAGAGGGGTCGCGAGGCCAGATCGGCTGCGAGGCTCGCGACAGAGTCCGTCGTGACGAGGGAGAGTCGACGCAGCGACTCATCGAGGTCGACGAACTCCCCGAGCGTGATCTCGGCACGCCCGAGCCGCGACATCCTCGTGTCGCTGTCTTCGAGGGCGAGAGCGGATGCCCCGCTCAATTGACCGACGGCCCGGTCGAGTTCGTCGCGGGAGATGCCTCCGCTCGCGAGCGTCTCGAGTTCGGTCATGACGATGTCGGAGACCTCTTCGAGCTTCGTCGGTGCGCAACCCGCGTAGATGCCGAAGAGTCCGGTATCGGAGTAGCTCGGTGAGAACGAGTAGACGGAGTAGGCGAGACCGCGCTTCTCGCGGACCTCCTGGAAGAGCCGCGACGACATGCCGCCCCCGAATGCGGAATTGAGAACGGCCATCGTCGAGCGGTCGGGGTGGGCCGAGGGCAGACCGACGACACCGAAGAGCACGTTCGCCTGCTCGACCGGTCGATCGACGATGACGAGCGGACTGCCCCGCTCGACCCGCTCGGCTCCCGCGGCGCGTCGCTCGACGGGAGCAGCCTCGAGAGTGAGCGACCACCCCGCCGAGGTGAGAGCCGACTCGACTCCGCGCACGAGCTCGTCGTGGTCGACGGCACCGGCGACGGTGATGACGAGGTCTTCCGCGCGATAGTTGGCGCGATAGTGCTCCCAGACCGCGTCTCTCGTCGCCTCTTCGATCGTGTCGGGAGTGCCGCCGATGGGGCGCCCGAGGGGGTGCTCGCCGAAGACCGCCTCGAACAATCGCTCGCTCGCGACATCCGCGGGGTCGTCGTCTGCCATGGCGAGCTCTTCGAGGATGACGCCGCGCTCGGTCTCGAACTCGTCGCGGTCGAGAACCGACGACGTCAGCATGTCGCCGATGACCTCGACGGCCATGGGGAGGTCGCGATCCTGGACCTTGGCGTAGTAGCAGGTGTATTCCTTGCCGGTCATCGCGTTGTGCTCGCCGCCGACCGCGTCGAAGCTCACCGCGATGTCGAGCGCGGAGCGGCTCGTCGTGCCTTTGAAGAGCAAGTGCTCGAGGAAGTGCGTCGATCCAAATGTCGCGGGCTCTTCGTCTCGCGAACCGACGGCGACCCAGAATCCGATCGTGGCGCTCCGCGCGCCGGGAACACGCTCACTCACGATTCGGACACCGCTCGGGAGCACGGTGCGGCGCACGAGGGCGTCTCCCGAGGCGGTGAAAGACAGGTCGGCGAGGCCGAGGGGGAATTGCACTGCGCCGTTCATCGGTCCGAGCCTACGGGAGGCGACCGACTCGCACCCGGTCCGCCTGATCGAGCCGTGAGAAAAAGAAGGGGACAAACAGAGTTGTCTGTCCCGTTTTATGCTAACGTATCCATCGCACCACCCGCCCCCCGACGTGGTGCGCAGCACCACCGCGAACGTGTTCGCAAACACCGGTCCCCGTTCCCCCGCGGGGCCCGGTGTGCTTCCTCAAGGCTGTTTGAGGACAACCTGTTTGAGGGAGCCACGCTGTGCCGGTCGTCGATTCGAATCCGACCGCGCAGCGTGCCCTCGACGGGACGGCCCCCGCAGACGCTCTCAATGTGCCGCACGGGCCGGGAGCCAAAAAACGAATCCTCGACACCGCGGACCGACTCTTCTACAGCGAGGGCATCCGCGCCGTCGGTATCGACAGGCTCATCAGCGAGTCCGCTGTCACGAAGGCGACGTTCTACAAGCACTACGGCTCGAAAGACACCGTCATCGCCGAATACCTCAGGGGGCGCCACGAGCGCATCCGCGAGACGGCGGCCTCTCTCCAGGCGATGCCTCCGGTCGAGCGCATCCGGGCCATCGCCGCGATGATCTCGACGCAGATCGGATCCCCGGATTTTCGGGGCTGCAGCTTTCTCAACGCGGCCGCCGAGTTTCCGGATCCCTCATCGACCGTGCGCCGGATCATCGAAGACCATCGCGATTGGTACAGCACCACACTCACCGACCTCGTTCGCGACGCCGGCCATCCGCTCCCCGGGGATGCCGCCGACGAACTGCTGCTCGCACGCGACGGCGCGATGAGCGGGGGCTACGCGGGAGACGCGATCGCCGCGTCGGCCGCCCTCGTTCGCAACGTCGAGCGCGTGCTCGCCGACATCCCCGACTGACCCGTCGCAACCGCGGGATCGCTCCGCGGGGTTCGGCGACCGGCTACCTCGACGCTCCGTCGAGCAGCGCCACCTGGTGGCGCGTGAGCTGCACGGACGATGCCGCCATGAGATCGGCGATCTGATCGGGGCTGCTCGCGCTCGCGACCGGTGCGACGACGAGGGGTTTGCTGAGCAACCACGCGATCGCGATGGTCGCCGCGGCGACGTGATGCTCGCGCGCGACCGCCTCGAGTGCCGCGACTGTTCTCAGCCCCCGCTTGCTCAGATACCTCGAGATGTCTCCCTGCCGGCGTGATCGCGCCACGTCGCCCCGCGTGCGGTATTTGCCCGAGAGGAAGCCGCTCGCGAGGGCGAATCTCGGCATGACGCCGAGACCCAGGTGCCCCGCGAGTCTCGCGACGGTGCCCTCGTAGTCGGATCGGTGCAGGAGGTTGTACCTCGTCTGCACGGCGGCGACGGGGGCGACTCCCATCTGGGCCGTGATGACCCGCGCCTCGATGAGCCTGTTGCTCGAGTGGTCGGACAGCCCGAAGTGCCGCACTTTGCCCGCCGTGACGAGCGCGTCGACGGCGAGGAGGGTCTCCTCGAACGCGACCGTACTGTCGTCGGTGTGCAGGTAGAGGAGGTCGATGTGGTCGCACCGCAGTCGTTCGAGGGACGCCGTGACCGATCGGGTGATCGCCTCTTGCGTCACACCGGGATTGTCGGCGCTCTTGCCGACCTTGGTCGCCAGGACGATGTCGTCGCGATTGCGCCGACGTCGCATCCAGTTGCCGATCATGATCTCGCTGCGACCCGCGGCGTAGGAGTCGGCCGTGTCGATGAAGTTGCCGCCGAAATCGCGGTAGGCGTCGAGGATGCCTCCCGTGGATTCGTCGTCGGCCGTCCAGCCGAACACGTTGCCGCTCAGGGCGAGGGGATAGACGACGAGGTCGGTCGACCCGATGGTGCGACGCCGGAGAACGATGGGACCGGTCGCAGGAGGAGGACCGGGCGTCGGGATGACGGTGCGCGCCGCGATCACCGCGCGGTCACGGAGCCCGGCATCCGCCGCGCGACGGCGCGCGAGCGGGAGGGCCGGGGGCGGTGCGTTGGTCATTCCGGGTTCCTGAGCTCGATGTTCGGGTGAAGGCACCGCGCCGGCGGCCCTATTGTGGTCGACATTACGGGAGCGGCAGGGCCGCGCTCGGCAGGAGGCTCAATCGTTATGCGCGTGTCGACCGAACCGTTCGCGGCCCGGCCGATGGTCAGGCCGAGGCGCGATCGAGGCGACGTCGGTGGTGTCTCGTGAGGTCGACGGCGAGGGCGGATACGTGGCCATCGAGTTGAGCGAGATCCTTGGCTCTCACGACGGCGAACGTCATGTCCGCTGCCCCCACGACCCACGCGAGCGCGACGGCTCCCGCAGTCGTTCCGAGCTCGTCGGCGATCGACTCGACCTCCGAGAGCACCCTCTTGCCCTTGCGCCCGACGTGGTCGAGCGCGCCGACGAACATGGGCGAGTCGGGGAGGTCGGTGCGCGAACGGTACGCCCCCGTGAGGAAGCCGCCGGCGAGCGGCAGTCGCGCGAAACTGTCGAGAGCCCTGTCGCGCACGAGGGGTGCGAGGTGTGACTCGAACGGCTCGCGGCGCACGAGGCTGTATTCGCTGAACACCGCCTCGAACCCCGCGAGACCCGCGGCGCGCAGAGCGCCGTCGATCCGGTCGAATCGGGCGTCCGAGAGCGATGACGCCGAGAACCGGCCGACACGACCCTTCGACGCGAGCACGTGGGCGGCGTCGACGAGGTCGTCGACCGTGATGCCCGGAAGGTCTCCGTCGAACGACAGCACGTCGATCCGGTCGGTGCGCAAACGCACGAGACTCGCGTCGACGGCCGCGAGCAGGCTCGGCGCGTCGGTGACGGGGTAGTCCGGATGCTTGCCGACCTTCGTTGCGACCACGATCGACGAGCGGTCGGCGACAGTGTCGATCCAGTGCCCGATCATGATCTCGCTGCGGCCGCCCGCATAGTGGTCGGCCGTGCTCACGATGGAGCCGCCGGCTCGGGCGAATCCGTCGAGGACCTCTCCGGTCTGCTCGGCACCGGCGACCCAGCCGAAGATGCTCCCGTCGAGTGCGAGTGGGTAGCGCCCGGCGCGGCGCGACGGAGTCGTCGAGCCGCGCGTGAGGTCTCGCGTCGCCGCGTCGGTGAGGGGCGCGATCGTCGTCGCGCGCGTGGGCTCGGCAGGCGCCGAAGGGATGGTCGTCATGCCGGTCTCCGATTTTCTCTTCGAACACTACGTACCGCAGATACAGCCCTGATAGGCATTGACACGGGGTCTACCGAGGCACAGTGATCCGAGTGATCAGACGCGAGCGTGAGCCCCGGGATCGCTCGCATACATCGTCAGCACGATCACGGCCGCAGCGGCCGAGATCAGGGCAGCGTGCACCCCGCGATCGACCGACCGCCGCACGCGCCCGTGCCCGCGGTGCCGAGCGCGCGTCGACCGACGCATCCGGTGTGCCCTGTGTCGCGCCATCCGTCGTCCCCCGTCGTCTGTCCACCGCCATTGGTTCCTCGAAGTGTGACGCTCGACCAGAGGATGAGAGTTGCGACACGCCTATCGCCCGCGGAATCCCGCCCGCGCCCGCACGCGCGTGTATGCGTCGGGCAACATATGGCCGGGTCTTCTTCACGGCCGAACCCGCACCGCGAGGCGGTAACGTCTTGACCCATGACCGCGCCGACCGCCACTCCCTGGACCTCGCAGTATGCCGACGGCGTGCCGCACCACATCGCCCCCGTCACCGAGACCCTCGTCGACGTCATCACCGACTCGACCACGCGCTACGCGAAGCGGCCGGCGCTCGAGTTCTTCGGTGCCGAGACGAGCTACGGTGAACTCGGCGAGCAGATCTCGCGAGCGGCAGAAGGCCTCCGCCGCGTCGGCGTGACCGCGGGAGACCGCGTCGCCCTCGTGCTGCCCAATTGCCCCCAGCACATCGTCGCGTTCTACGCGGTGCTGAGGCTCGGGGCCGTCGTCGTCGAGCACAACCCGCTCTACACCGATCGCGAGATGCGTCACCAGTTCGAAGACCACGGGGCGAAGATCGTGATCGCGTGGGACAAGGTCGCGGCTCGCCTGCAGACGCTCCCCGCCGACATCGCCTTCGACACCGTGATTTCGGTGGACCTCACGAGGTCGATGCCGTTCTCGATGCGCCTCAAGTTGCGTCTCCCCGTTCCGAAGGCTCGCGAGGCGCGATCCGCACTGACCGGCGCCGCCAAGGGGACGACCTCGTGGGAGACCCTCACGAGCGCACGCCAGCTGTCGAAGCGCCACCCCCGCCCCGCCGTCGACGACCTCGCGGTGCTGCAGTACACGAGTGGAACCACCGGGCACCCCAAGGGCGCCATGCTCACGCACGCCAACCTCGTGGCCAACGCCGCGCAGGGCCGGGCCTGGGTTCCGGGGCTCACCCCCGGCGAGGAGACGGTCTACGCCGTGCTCCCCATGTTCCACGCGTACGGCCTCACCCTGTGCGTCACCTTCGCCATGAGCATCGGTGCGAGGCTCGTGCTGTTCCCCCGCTTCGACGTGGACCTCGTTCTCACGGCGGCACGCAAGCATCCGCCGACGTTCCTGCCCGCGGTGCCGCCGATCTACGAGAGGCTCGCGGCAGCGGCGACAGAGAAGAAGGTCGACCTGCGCAGCGTGCGATTCTCGATCTCCGGTGCGATGACACTTCCCGTGACGACCGTCGACACCTGGGAGGCCGTCACCGGCGGCTACCTTGTGGAGGGATACGGCCTCACCGAGACCTCGCCCGTGGCCCTCGGCAACCCGATCGGCCCGACGAGGCGCCCCGGCACCGTGGGTGTGCCGTTTCCGAGCACGCTCATGCGCGTCGTCGACCCCGAGTCGCCGACCGATGATGTCACCCCGGGCGAGAAGGGCGAACTACTCCTCAAGGGTCCGCAGGTGTTCCAGGGATACTGGCGCCGGCCCGACGAGACCGGCGAGGTGCTTCTGCCCGGAGGCTGGTTCCGCACGGGCGACATCGTGACGGTCGACGGTGACGGCTTCGTCACGATCGTCGACCGCATCAAAGAACTCATCATCACGGGAGGCTTCAACGTCTCGCCGTCGGAGGTCGAGAGCACCGTGCGTCAAGCCCCGGGCGTGCGCGACGCCGCGGTCGTGGGCATCCCCCGTCCCGACGGGAGCGAGGATGTCGTCGCCGCCGTCGTGCTCGACGGCTCGAGCCCGCTCGACGAGAGTGCCGTTCGCGACCACTGCCGCGAGCACCTCGCGGCATACAAGGTTCCGAAGCGCGTCGTCGAACTCGACGAGTTGCCCACCTCGCTCATCGGCAAGGTGCTGCGCAAGAAGGTGCGCGACGGCCTCATCGACAGCGGCGCCGCGAGCTGATCAGCGGGCGTATCGCTCGACGAACGAGCGGACCAGACCGCTCGGACCGTCGAACGGCGCACTCTCGATCGACTGGATGAGATCGTCCATCTCGTCGGGGGCGAAGTAGCCGTAGTCGCGGTATACGCGGATGCGCTCGACGATGCCCGTGACGGTCAGTTCCGGATGGAACTGGGTCGCGTAGACGTTGCTCTTGATCCGGAACGCCTGGATCGGGCACGCCGTTCCCGTCGCGAGGAGCGTCGCTCCCGCCGGCAGCACCGCGCACGCCTCCTTGTGCCCGACGAACGCGTCGAACTGCGACCCGAGGCCGTCGAAGATGCCGTCGTCGAGACCGTCGGGGGTCACGGTCACGCGCGTGGGACCGACGGGCTCGGGCCACTGCCGGTCGACGGTGCCGTTCTGGTGCGTGCCGAGCAGACCGACGCCGTAGCAGGCCCCGAGGAAGGGGAAGTCGGTCGCCACGACGGTGTCGAGGAGCGCGTCGAGTTCGCGCTCGACGCGGCGCTGCACGGCGCTCTTCGACTCGACCGGGTCGCTCGCGTTGAACGGGCTCCCCCCGACGACGATCCCCGAATAGTCGTCGAGGTCGAGGTCGGGCAGCGGCTGTGACTCGAGGCGCACCCTCACGAGTTCGGGTGGCTCGAGGCCTCCCGCCTCGAGGAAGGCGGCGTATTCACCGTCGGCAGCGGCATCCTCGGCGCGAGTCGCGAGCAGCAGGAACGGTTTCACCGATTCAGGGTATCCCGGGCGCGCTGTGACTCCGGACGCAGAAGAGCCCGCCCCACCGAAGTGGAACGGGCTCATGCGCGGTCAATCCGGTCCGGACGCAGAAGAGCCCGCCCCACCGAAGTGGAACGGGCTCATGCGCGGTCAATCCGGTCCGGACGCAGAAGAGCCCGCCCCACCGAAGTGGGACGGGCTCTTCCGTCTTACCGGAGCGCTGGCGAGCGGCCTCCGGCAGACCTGTGCGCTCTAGCTCTCCGACGAACCTGCGTCGGATGCCACGGGGGCGCCGTCGGTGTCGTCACCGGCGTTCTCCTCCATGACGGGAGCGAGCGAGAGCTTTCCGCGGTCGTCGACCTTGGTGATCTCGACCTGGATCTTCTGGCCGACACCGAGCACGTCTTCGACGTTCTCGACGCGCTTGCCACCGGCGAGTTTGCGCACCTCGCTGATGTGGAGCAGGCCGTCCTTGCCCGGGGTGAGCGACACGAACGCACCGAACGGCGCGATCTTGACGACGGTTCCGAGGAACCTCTCGCCGACCTCGGGGTTGAGCGGGTTCGCGATCGCGTTGACGGCGGCGCGAGCGGCGTCGGCCGACGGTCCGTCGACGGCACCGATGTAGACGGTTCCGTCGTCTTCGATCGAGATGTCGGCTCCCGTGTCGTCCTGGATCTGGTTGATCGTCTTGCCCTTGGGGCCGATGAGCTCACCGATCTTGTCGACGGGGATCTGCACCGAGATCACGCGGGGCGCGGTCGGGGCCATCTCGTCTGGAGCGTCGATCGCCGCGTTGAGCACCGCGAGGATGGCCGTGCGGGCCTCTTTCGCTTGCTTGAGCGCACCGTCGAGCACGGCCGAGGGGATGCCGTCGAGCTTCGTGTCGAGCTGGATGGCCGTGACGAACTCCGACGTGCCGGCGACCTTGAAGTCCATGTCACCGAGGGCGTCTTCCGCACCGAGGATGTCGGTGAGAGCCGCGTAGCGCGTCTGCCCGTCGACGACGTCGGTCACGAGACCCATCGCGATTCCGGCGACCGGGGCGCGCAGCGGCACACCGGCGTTGAGGAGCGAGAGGGTCGACGCGCACACGGAGCCCATCGACGTCGATCCGTTGGAGCCGAGAGCCTCGGAGACCTGGCGGATGGCGTACGGGAACTCTTGGCGGTCGGGGAGAACCGGAACGAGGGCGCGCTCGGCGAGGAAGCCGTGCCCGATCTCGCGACGCTTCGGGCTGCCCACACGACCGGTCTCACCCGTCGAGTACGGCGGGAAGTTGTAGTGGTGCATGTAGCGCTTCTTGGTGACCGGCGCGAGGCTGTCGATCTGCTGCTCCATTTTGAGCATGTTGAGCGTCGTGACACCCAGGATCTGGGTCTCCCCGCGCTGGAAGATCGCCGAACCGTGAACGCGGGGGATGACCTGCACCTCGGCGTCGAGCGGTCGGATGTCGGCGAGGCCGCGGCCGTCCATGCGCACACCTTCGGTGAGGATGCGTCCGCGCACGACGGTCTTGGTGACCGACTTGTAGGCCGCGCTCACCATCGGGGGGATGTCTCCCCCGAGCTGACCCGCTTCGACCTTCTCGAGGATCTGCGCCTTGACGCGCTCCTTGAGGGCGTCGTCGGCGTTCTGGCGCTCGGTCTTGGCGGCGATCTGGTAGATACCCACGAGCTCGTCGTAGGCGAGCTCGGCGACCGCGTCGTAGGCGGCCTGCGTGTAGGGCAGGAAGACCGGGTAGTCGGCGACGGGCTTGGCCGACTGGGCCGCCATCTCCGACTGGGCCTTGATGAGCTGCGTGAGGAACGGCTTCGACGCCTCGAGTCCCTGAGCCACGATGGCTTCGTCGGGCTTCGTCGCTCCACCCTGGATGAGACCCCAGGCGTGCTCGGTCGCTTCGGCCTCGACCATCATGATCGCGACATCCTCGTTGCCCTGGTCGTCGGTGACGAGTCGGCCGGCGACCGTGAGGTCGAAGACGGCACGCTCGAGCTGCTCGAACGTCGGGAAGGCGACCCACTGGCCGTCGATGAGGGCGAGGCGGATGCCACCGATCGGGCCGCTGAACGGGAGACCCGAGATCTGCGTCGACGCCGATGCGGCGTTGATCGCGAGGGCGTCGTAGAACTCACCGGGAGCGATGCTCAGAACGGTGATGACGATCTGGACCTCGTTGCGGAGGCCGTCGACGAACGACGGGCGCAGCGGCCGGTCGATGAGACGGCACACGAGGATCGCCTCGGTCGAGGGACGACCTTCGCGGCGGAAGAACGATCCGGGGATCTTGCCTGCCGCGTAGGAGCGCTCTTCGACGTCGACCGTGAGCGGGAAGAAGTCGAAGTTGTCTTTCGGGTGCTTGCCGGCGCTCGTGGCGCTCAGCAGCATGGTGTCTTCGTCGAGGTACGCGGCGACCGCGCCCTGCGACTGCTGTGCGAGGCGACCGGTCTCGAACCGGACCGTCCTCGTGCCGAACTTGCCGTTGTCGAGAACGGCTTCGGCGAACTTGATTTCTGGACCCTCCATAGGGTTTTTCTCCTCTTTTTTGGCTGAGCCAATCTCCGCCCGGCCACTCGCGCTGGTCGCGAGCGGCACCGGGACGCACCGCTATCCCGTGTGGATGCGGCGGTGCAGGAGCAGGAGCGGGTTCGATGGCACGGTGCCCGCGGGGCGGACTCGTGCACGTGCGGCGACCCGAAGTGGTGCGCATGTCTGGCCAACAGTAGAAAGTCACTGGTCCGGAGGCCGCTCGGCCTCACCCAGTAATTCACCACCGATGACCAGCGTCTTGCCGGCCTGCTCCGTGCGTCTCCGACCCGGCCTGGCCGCGTCGGAAGCTGTTGAGTTGTGCGATCACCTCGCGGTGACCACTCGAAAGACTACCAGCAGGGCGTGTCGCCCCGTCGGGCGCGACTCACCCTGCCGAGTCGAGCACTCTCCGCGCCGCGCTCACGAGGGCGACGCCGTAGTGCTCGCCGTGGCCGGCGGCGTGCACGGCGAGCGGATGCAGTTGGTGCAGCGGAACGCGCTCGCGCCACCCCTCCCGGAGCGGCGCCTCGGCGTCATACCCCTCGATGATCGTCTCGAGGAACGGGCAACCGAAGAGGGCGAGCATCGCGAGGTCGGTCTCTCGATGGCCTCCGTGCGCTGCCGGGTCGATGAGCACGACGCCGTCGGCAGCCCACAGCACGTTGCCGCTCCAGAGGTCGCCGTGGAGCCGGGCCGGTGACTCGGTGACGTCGTCGAAGCGGCCGTCGGCGACGATGTCGCACGCGGCCCGCACGACGCGCTCGCCCTCGGCGTCGAGCGACCCCGCCGCGCGAGCGATCGACAGGAACGGCAGAACCCGATCCCGGGCGTAGAACCCGCCCCACGAGGCATCCGCGGCACTCGGCATCGCTCGCCGACCGATGTAGAGAGAGCCCGGATAGCCCGCCGGAGCCGCGCCGTAGGCGGGAGCCCCGGATGCGTGCGTGCGCGCGAGCGCGGCACCGAACCGCCGCGCGGCCTCGGCGGTCGGTCGCGTCTCGACGATGCGGTCGAGCTCGATGCTCTCTCGCGAGACCTCGACGACTCCGACGACGCGAGCGCCGGGAGCCTCGGCGAGCCACGCGAGCCCGGCCGCTTCGGCGGCGAAGAAGTCGTCGGGGGCGCCGGGGCGCCGCTTGACGAAGGTCGAGTCGGTCACGTCGCGCGCCGGTGTCAGACGCGCGATCGAGCGCGGGTCTCGGGGCGGGCGGCCGCGCGTGCGGCGAGGCGCCCCGCCTCGGCCCGTCGCGCCCGCCGAGCGGCCGGAGTCGTGACGATGAGTACGAAGACGACGCCGACGACGGTGCCCGCGGAGTTCGCGATGATGTCGCTCACGTCGGACACCCTCGTCGGGAGGAACATCTGAACGAACTCGATAGAGCAGGTCAGGAGCACCCCCGCGGCGATCGCGAGGAGCCACAGGCGGCGCCCGAACAGGAGCAGGAAGAACATGCCGATGGGGATGAACATGCCCACGTTGGCCGTGAACTCGACGCGCTGGTAGGTGATCCAGTCGGTCTCCTCGTAGCGCGAGAAGACGGCGAGCGCGCGCCACAGGAGCGAGCTGTTGCCCGCGTCGAGGGGCTGCGGGCCGAGAGTCATCCACGCGACGAACCCGAGATACGCGAACGTCGCGAGGCTGAGGAGTGGGTGGCGGCGGAACATCCGATCAGCCTGGCAGGGCTATCTGTGGATGCGGTCCGCGCGACACACCCCGTGTCGTCATCGGTCGCCGCGGCTCCGGGTGAAGAGACGGCGCAGGATGATCGCGGCGATCCCGACGACGATGACGAGCACGACGACACGCACGAGGAAGAAGACGACGCCGAACACGGCGTCGAGGACGAACCACACGAGGAGAGCGAGCACGACGAGGCCGATCACTCCCCCGAGGGACCACTTCGTCGACGGGTTCATCGCGAACCGCCGATCGTCATCGCGGCGAATCCGGTGGAGGCGGAGCGTGTCACTGTCATCCGTCGATTCTGCCAGCACTCCCCGTCAGAACTCGTGATGACGGTCGGGGTTGCTCCACCACAACCGCCTGCCGGTCTCGAGCGCGGAGATCGCAGCGACCTCGTCGTCGTCGAGCGAGAAGGCGAAGAGGTCGAGGTTCTCCCTCTGCCGCTGCGGATTGCGCGACTTCGGGATCACGACGCTCCCGAGCTCGTGATGCCAACGCAGGACGGTCTGGGTGGGGGTCACCCCGTGCCGGGCGGCGATGTCGGTGATCACCGGATGATCGCGGAGCACGCGCCCTCGTCCGAGCGGGCTCCAACTCTCGGTGACGATGCCGTGCGCCGCGTGGTATTCCCGCTGGCCCCGCTGGGGCAGGTGCGGGTGCAGCTCGACCTGGTTGACCGCGGGCACCACACCGGTCTCGCGCTCGAGTCGGTCGAGGTGCGTCGGGGTGAAGTTGCTGACCCCGATCGACCGGATGAGGCCCTCGTCGCGCATCGCGATCATCGAGCGCCACGTCTCGACGTACCGGTCGATCCTCGGAAGAGGCCAGTGGATGAGGTAGAGGTCGATGCGGTCGAGGCCCAGGTTGGCGAGCGAGAGCTCGAGGCCGCGTCTCGCGGCATCCGCCCCGTGGTGTCGTCCGCGGAGCTTCGTCGTGACGACGACCTCGTCGCGAGGCACAACGGATGCGGCGAGCGCCTCCCCCACCTCGCGCTCGTTGCGGTAGCGCAGGGCGGTGTCGAGCAATCGGTAGCCGCCGCGCAGTGCCGAGACGATCGCCTGCACCCCCGCGTCGCGGCGCATGCCCGCCGTGCCGAGGCCGACGGCGGGAATGCGGTGCCCGTCGTTGAGTTCGAGGCTCGGGACCGGTGTCGAGATCAGAACTCCTCGTGGGTGTCGGGATCGCCGTCCCAGAGGCGGCCGGATTCGAACCCCGAGATCGTCGCCATCTGCCTGTCGTCGAGCTCGAACGAGAAGACGTCGACATTCTCGCGCTGCCGCGCGGCGTCGCCCGACTTCGGGATGGGCACGGCTCCGAGCTGGATGTGCCAGCGCAGCACGACGCGCGTGGGCGTGACCCCGAGTACGTCGGCAATCGCGACGACGGCGGGCTCGGCCGTGAGCTCCTTGCGCCGCGCGAGCGGACTCCAGCTCTCCGTCACGATGCCGTGCTCGGCGTGGAACGCCCGGAGGTCGGCTTGCCCGAAACGCGGGTGAAGCTCGACCTGGTTGACGGCGGGGGTCACTCCCGTCTCCCCGACGATGCGTTCGAGGTGTGCCGGCGTGAAATTGCTCACCCCGATCGACCGCGCGAGCCCCTGCTCGCGCAACTCGACCATCGCGCGCCAGGAGTCGACGAACCTGTCGACGCTCGGGTTCGGCCAGTGGATGAGGTAGAGGTCGACGTAGTCGAGGCCCAGGTTGGCGCGCGACTCCTCGAAGCCCGCGAGGGTCTCGTCGAACCCGTGGTGGCGGCCCGGCAGTTTGGTCGTCACGAAGAGTTCGCCGCGATCGACGCTCGCGCGGCGCACCGCCTCGCCCACCTCGCGCTCGTTCTCGTAGTTGAGGGCCGTGTCGAGCAGGCGATAGCCCGACTCGATCGCCGAGACGACCGCCGCCGTGCCGTCGTCACCGCGCAGACCGTAGGTTCCGAGACCGATCGCGGGGATGGCGCGGCCGTCGTTGAGGTCGATCGTGGGTGCAGTCATCCCCCCAGCATGCCCCCAATGTCGCTCCGGCGCGGGGGCTGACCCGCTGCGGGGGTGAAGTGCGACAATGACTGCCATGTCGACGCCACAGAACCCCGCCCCCACTCTCCTCACCGGAGCACCCCTCGGCATGCTCAAGGTGCATCGCGGTCAGCTCATCGCCGTCGCGATCATCGGCCTCATCCTCGGCATCATCGGGCTCATCTTCCCCGACGTGACCCTGCTCACCGTCGCGGTGCTCTTCGGCAGCTACCTCATCGCGTCGGGGATCTTCCGCATCACCGCGGCCCTCGTCGCCGATCACCTCACCGTGCCGCTCCGGTGGCTCACGGGGCTCCTCGGCCTCGTCGTCATCATCGCCGGCATCCTCGCCCTCGCGAATCCCTTCGACTCGCTCGTCGTTCTCGCCGTCGTCATCGGCTTCGGCTGGATCGCTGAGGGCATCGTCGACTTCATGTCGGCACTGCGGGGCGCGATCATCCCGCGCTGGCTCGGCTTCGTTAGCGGGATCATCGCGATCGGCGCGGGCATCGCGATGTTCGTCCTCCCCGCCGCGGGCATCACCTCCCTCGTGCTCATCGGGTCGGCTCTGCTCATCGCCGTGAGCGTCACGACCCTCCTCACCATCCCGCGCAAGGCGAAGGCTGCATGAACGACCTCTCCCAGTTCGACTCGTCGACCATCCTCACGTGGCAGGTCGTCTACGCCGTCGCACACTACGTCCTGTTCAGCGTCTTCCTCGGTTTCGTGATGCAGAAAGCGGGCTATCCGTATTGGACCGGCCTCGTGCCGGTGTACAACGTCTGGAGGCTCTTCGAACTGGGCGGAATGAAGGGCTGGTGGGCCCTGCTTCTGCTCGTGCCCCTCGTGAACATCATCGCGGTCATCGCGCTCATCATCGCCGCGTACGACGTCGGCAAGGGGTTCCAGAAGAGCGGGTACTTCGTGATCCTGCACATCTTCCTCCCCGTCGTGTGGGCCGCGTGGCTCGGCCTCGACAAATCGACCTGGCGACCGCAACCACGCCCCAAAGCCGCCCCGATCGATCCGAACGCGTGACCGAGGGCACCGGGCCGGACACGGACTCGAGCGAGGTGCTCGAGGCCCCGAGCAGAGAAGCGAGTGATCGTCTGCTCGCGCTCCTGCGTGACGGACGGGGGCGACCTCGCGCGGTGGCCGAGTTCGTGTGGCTCGCGACGGCACGATCCGTGCACCAGGCCAGACTCCACCCCCGCGCCCTCGCCGAGGCCACGCTCATCCACGCCGTCGCCGGGGCGATCGCGGGGCGCCGGGGCTTCGTCTGGATCGCGTCGAGCTGGGTCATGGCGGCGACGCACCTCGGGATGCTCGGCGACCGCTCCTCACTCGGTGTCCCCAACGCCCTCACCCTCGCGCGCGGCACGCTCCCCGCTCTCGACCACCGCTTGGGTGCCGCGCTTCCCGTGATCTCCCTCGCGACCGATTTCGCCGACGGCAAGCTCGCGCGAGCGACGGGCACCGTGACCCCGTTCGGCACTCAGGCGGACTTCCTCGCCGACACGGCGTTCTGGACCTGGTTCATCGTGAGGCACGAGCCGAGCCGCGTGCTCGCCGTCGCGACGTTCGCGGCCTGGGCGGCCCCCGTGATCGCCATCACGGTCGCGAGCATCGTCAAGGGCCGCATGCTCGACGCGCCGCGATCGGTGTGGTTCAGGCCCGCGGCGGCGATGGAGGTCGTGCTCGGCGCTCGAGCGGTGCTGCGCACCATCCGCTCGATCCGCTCCCGCTAGGTGACCTACCCGCCGGAAACGACAAACGGGCCGCCTCCCGAAGGAGACGGCCCGTTCAAGACTGGCGACGACTAGCGGCGCAGACCCACGCGCTCGATCAGCGAGCGGTAACGGTCGATGTCGATGTTCTGCAGGTAGCCCAGCAGACGGCGACGCTGTCCGACGAGCAGAAGCAGGCCACGACGCGAGTGGTGGTCGTGCTTGTGCTCTTTGAGGTGCTCGGTGAGGTCCTTGATTCGGCGGCTCAACATGGCCACCTGAACCTCGGGGGATCCGGTGTCACCCTCGTGGGTTGCGTACTCTTCGATGATCGCCTTCTTGATGCTGGCTTCAAGAGCCATAGACGGGATCCCCTTTCTGCTCGTTGCGCGGTGCCCTACCCGGAATGGGGGAGCTCTCTTTGTCCGCGGCCGTTGGACGGCAACCTTGAGATATTAGCAGACGACCTCACTCGACCGTGGAGCGGTGCGCGGTGACGTCGGCGAGGTGGTGGATCGGGTCGTGGAGGAAATAGATCCCGAGGGTCTCGACCGTGAAAACGCTGCCGTTCGACCGCGTGCCGACCCGGTCGAGCTGCTCGGGGCCGACGGCGCCGAAAGCCGACGCCGCCTCTTCTGCCGCCACCACGAGCTCGACGGCGACGGTGGCCGGGTCCTGCTCGTGATATCTCTCGGCGACCGCCGTCGCATCCTGATCCCAGTTGGCGAAGACCGGGGCATCTTCGGCGAGGATGAGCGCCAAGCGCTCGCTCATCACGCGACACACATCACGCACGTGGGCGGCGTACTCGAGCGTCGACCACGTGGATGCGTCCCGTCGCACCGCGGCGTCGGTCGACCGCAGGAGAGCGGGCCACGCGGCGGCGTTCTCTCTCAGGAGCCGCGGCACGTGGGCGAAGGGCACGACGCTCGCGTCGAAACCGCACTCCGGACACCGCTCCGAGAGCACCCACGTCCAGTCTTTGTCGTCGGGCACTATCGTCACGATTCGCCTTTCCGTGTTGCGCCGGAGTCAGTCCTGCGTGCCGACGGAGAACTGCACCGAGCCCTCGTCGTCGACCTCGGCGTCGAGCACCGCGTCGGTGAGCACTTGGGCGGCCGCGACGTCGAGGAAGACGCGCGCGCCGTCGCTCTCGACGATCGTGTCGCCGTCCTCGGCGTCAGGTACGACCGAGATGTCGAAGTCGGTCGCGGTCTCCTGCTCGAGGCTGATGCGGAGGCCGGCGACCGTGGTCCCGGCGGTCTGCTCGGCGATGGCCTTGACGATCATGCTCGCGTTGTCAGTCAGTGTGAGGGGCATTGAGTGTCCTTGCGTGGGGTCGGAGATGTTCGGGGCCTCGGCGCTGTCGACGGACTCACGCGGTGATGACGAGCGCGCCGTCGAATCGATCGCGCCGCCGAGGGAATCACCGAGTCTCCAGCACTTCGGCCTCGAGAGCAAACGGCACTCTCGCCACACGAGGGTCGGTGTTCTACCGTGGAACGATGATTCCTGTCGATCTACCTCAGCCCACAGAACTCATCACCCTCGCCGACGAGCGTCACCCGTCGAGCGTGACCGTCTATCTCCCCTCCTCCCCCGTATCGAGCGAGACGGCGGCGGTGAAACTGAGCCTCAAGAACGCGACGTCGACGGTGCGCAAAGCCCTCGTCGAGCGCGGTGCCGACGCCACCGAGGTCGCGTCGGTGATCGACCCGCTCGAGAGCCTCGACGACGACCTCGAGTTCTGGCAGAACCAGTCCCGATCGCTCGCCATCCTCGCGACGCCCGACCGATTCTCCGTCTTCCGGATAGCCAACCGCGTCGCCGAGAGAGTGGTCGTCGCCGACCGTCTCGACGTCGGTCCGTTGCTGCGCGCCGTCACCTTCGCGAACAGCGGTTTCGTGGTCACGGTGACGGCGAACCCCGCCGACGTGCGTCTCATCGAGCTCTCGGCCGAATCCCGCCCGCGTGAGCGCGCGCTCGAGCTCCCCGGCGACCTGTCGAGCGTTCTCGAGCACGCGGAGAATCATGGACAAGCCGACATGCCCCGCTCGCAAGGCACGACGGGTCAGAGGATCGAGCACCAGCGCTATTGCCGCATCATCGACGAAGCGGTCGGTCGGGTGATCGGCGCCACGACGACCCCCGTGATCCTCGCGGCGTCCGACGACTTCGAGCCGGCCTACCGTGCCGTCTCGACGCTGCGATCGCTTCTGGCTCGCGGAATCGACGCCCACCCGTCATCGCTCTCGGCGAACGACATCGACGATCGGGCTCGCGGCATCCTCGACGCCCACTATGCCGGCGGGCTCGCCGAGTGGAACGAGGACTTCGGGTCGAGACGTGCCGGGGGGCGGGCCTCGAGCGACGTCGCCGAGCTCGCGCGCGCCGCGACCGCCGGTGCGATCGAGGAGATCCACTTCGACATGGACGCCGACGTGCGTGGAATGGTCGACGGGTCGGGTCTGCTGACCGAACCGGGCTCGGGCGACGACGTCTCGGGCACCTACAACGTCATCGACGAGATCGCGTCGCGGGCGCTCCGCTCCGGCGCGACGGTGCGCGCCGTGCGCGAGGCCGACCTCCCCGACGCCTCGCCCGTCGCGGCGACACTCCGCTTCCCGCTCTAGCGGGAGACCGCCCGCGTCGTATTCCGCGCGTATGTCGGTCGGGGAATACGGGGCGCGTGAGCGCGGCTGGCCGCCCAGGGTGCGCCTCTACCCTGTCGTTATGACAGCCAGGACCACCGAGCCCCTCTACGACACCGCGATCCTCGCCGGGCGCGGTCTGTTCGGTTTCTGGCGTCTCAAGCCCCGCACGACGGGGGCGCACCACATCCCCGCAACGGGCGGCGCCGTCATCGCCATGACCCACTTCGGCTACCTCGAGTTCGCTCTCGTCGAGTGGACGACGTGGATGCATCGCAAGCGACGCATCCGCTTCATGGCCAAGCAAGAGGTCTTCCACAAGCCGCTCGTCGGCAGCGTCATGCGGGGAATGAGACACATCCCCGTCGACATGGCCGCGGGATCGTCGGCCTACACCGAAGCCGTTGCGGCACTGCGGCGCGGAGAACTCATCGGAGTCTTCCCCGAGGCCGGGGTGAGCGCATCCTTCACCGTGCGCGAGTTCAAAACGGGGGCCGCGAGACTCGCCGCCGAGGCGGGCGTTCCGCTTCTGCCCGTGGGCGTGTGGGGTGGCCACCGACTCCTCACGAAGAATCACCGGGTCGGATTCCGCGAGCGATTCGGTGTGCCCGTGCACTTCGCGTTCGGTCGACCGCTCACGGTGTCGCCGACCGACGACGCCAAGGCCGTCACGGCGACCCTGCGCGACACGATCGTCGCGCTCGTCGAGGGGTTGCAGGCCCGCTACCCCGTCGACGGCACCGGGCAGTGGTGGCAGCCGCGCCACCTCGGCGGAACCGCCCCCACTCCGGGCGAAGCGGCGGCAGCAGATGAGGCACGCCGCGTGCGACGGGAAGCAGAAGCGGCGGCTCGCGCCTCGCGAACCGCCGCGCACCGCTGACACCGGAGGGCGCCCGAAGGCGTCCCGGTCAGGCTGCCGCGTGCGCCATGAGCCACGCGAGCATGTAGCTGCGGCTGTTCCCGTCGTCGATGCGGTCTTCGTGGAGTTCTCGCGACTCCTCGAGCGCACGCGACGCCGCCTCGGTCGAGGAGAGCGCGGAGTACATGAGCAGGTAATCGCCGAATGTCACGTCGAAGCCGTCGGGAGCCGCATCGGCGATGTTCGCGTCGATGCGCTCGGGGTCGCCGGCGAGGTAGTCGGCGACGGGGCTCATCGGCAGCACGAGGATGCCGAGCATCGCGCTCGGCTCGGCACTGAACCACGTGGCGTAGTCACGCTTGCCACCCCAGACGAGCGAGGTGATCGTGTGCTCGAAGCCCTCCATGATGGGGTCGTCGAGCGGGAAATCGGTCCAGTACGCCTTCGCCGAAGTCGCTTCGGCCGCGAGCATCCATCGCGCCTCGGTCTCGAGGTCTCCCTGGTCGCTCGCCGCCGCCCACAGGGCGAGGCCGTTCCACGCGGTGACCGCTTCGGAGCTCGACTCCTGGTTGTTGCCGTCGCCGAACGGGGAGGTGCCGCTCGCCCACGAGTGCCCGCCGTAGGAGTCGAAGTTGCGCTGCTCGGGGAAGTAGGTGCTCTCTCCCCGGGTGGCGAGGTCGGCGGCGAGGAGGTTCATCACGGGCGCCCAGCTCTCGACGAGCTCGGGGTCGTCGGCCGCGAGAACACCAGCGGTGTAGAGGAAGTACCCGTAGTGGAAGTGGTGGTCGTTGAACTCCTCCGAGCCGAAGGATGTCGCGAGCCCGACGATTCCGCGCGCCTCGGGGTCGTAGACGAAGCACCGGAGGTCGCGTTCGTCGCAGCGGTCGGGATCCATCCACTCCGACATCGTCGTGACGAGTCGGTCGCGCATTGTCGCCGCGGCGTCATCCGCCCCGACCTCCTCGGCGATCTCTAGGAGGTTGACCGCCCGATAGAGCGACTTGCCTCCGAAATAGGTGTCATCGGCGAACGTCTCGGTCTCGGCGATGTCGAGGGTGACCTGCTCGGCGAGGCGATCGCGATCCGCGTCGTCGAGCGCCGACAGATCGAGGGCACCACTCGGTTCGAGCGCGGGGCTCGACCAGGTGAGCGCATCGGTCGTGCACGCGGTCATGTCGCCGTAGATCGTCGAGTAGGTCGCCGACGAGCACGCGACCGAATCGGCGAGGCCTGCCTGCTGGTGCGGCAGGGCGGCCACGATCGTGGGTTCGCCGTCGGCAGTGGTGTAGGCGATGGTCGTCGAGACCTCGGTGTCGCTCGTCGTGTAATCGAGGGTCGTGCCTGTGACCGTGTGCGTCGCGGCGTCGGCGAAGTCGGCGAGTTCTGCTCCGTCGGCGAGGGCGAACCACGTGGCGGTCTCCCCCTCGGCGAGGGCGAGTCCTGTGCCGTCGGAGGAGAGTTCGGCGTCGCTCACGAGGCCGTAGGTCGTGCCGTCGATGACGGCGGTCGCCGCACCGTCGACCGACGAGGGGGTGAAGGCCGTGACGGTCGACACGTCGGCCGCCGAGAGCGCGGTGAAGCTCACGAACGGTGATCCCCGCGCGATCACCGTCTCGCCGACCGCGACGTCGTCGGCGAGGTGCGTGATGGTGACGGATGCCGTGTCGTAGTCCGAGACCTCTGCCACGTCGGCCCCGACGCTGACTCCGATGTGGGCGACGTGACCACCCATGATGACCTTGGGCGCCGTCGTGACGCGAGGCAGACCGAGGTCGAACCCGCCGTCGGTGAGTTGGAACGACAGCGGAGAGGGGAACACGGGCATCGAGTCGTCACCGAAGACGAGGCCCGAGAACCACCGGTTGGTCGGGGGAACGAGGCCCTCGGCGAGACGCGCAGACGGGAGGGGCTTGATCGTCTGCTGCGGGAGGGCCTCGACGAGCGGTCCGATCTCGTCGTCAGGGAAGATCGCGTCGACCGATGCGGCCGGCGCGGTGTCACCGTCGCCGGTCACCCCCACTGCCGAGCACCCGGTGAGGAGCGCGAGCAGAGCGACGACGGGAACGGCGAGTCGCGTGGTGGCACGGCGGGGCGCGAACGCCCGAGAGGTGGTCGGCACGGGGTCACAGCCCGATCTTGCGCATGAAGTCGAAGAACCCGTCGCCGACGCCCGCGAGCGGGCCGTCGTCGCGCAGGAGCAGCGTCGCCGACACGGGTGTTCCCCGGGTCATGAGGTTGTTGGCGGCGCCGTCGACGAGGCCCTCGCTCGACACCGTGACGGTCGTCTCGGCGAGACCGTCGGAGGTCTGCACGTCGATCGACTCCACCTGGCCCGAGATGCGCGACTGGTTGGGGAGCACGAGCTCGACGGCCGCGCCATCCTCGATGCGCGCGTAGTCGCGGCTCGAGAGCACGAAGTCGGCACTCACGAAAAGCGAACCCGTGCGGTCGATCGTCGCGAGGATCTGACCGGCCTGCACGAACGATCCGCGCTCGGCGGTGATGTCGCCGACGGTTCCGTCGACAGTCGCCGTGAGCGTCATGACGCCGTCGGGGGTCACGGCGTAGGCGACCGTCTCGGGTCGCAGGAGTCCCTCGGCGAGGTCGGCTTGCAGGGTCGGGCTCTGCACGCGGAAGAGCACATCACCCGCGGCGACGCGGTCACCCTCGGAGACCTCGCGATCGAGAACCGTTCCGCCGTAGTCGCTTCCGACCGGGTACCTCTCGGCTTCGATGGCCGCGGAGGCGCTCGTGACTTGAGCCTGCCGCTGATTGAAGATCACCGTCATCCCAGCGACGAGCACGAACACGACGACCGTGCCGAGGAACATTTTGAGGCGGTTTTTCCAGGTCATGAGGTCACCAGGTTTCGGGTAGAAGACGTTGTCGCGGCGGCGGGAGCGGCGCGGCGCGCCCTACTGCCTGCGGCGCGGAGGTGGCGGGCTTCACGCGCGGCGGCGACGACGAAGCTCCCCAGGATGATCGTGTTGGTGACGTTCCACGCTGTGGCGAGCGAGAGGAAGCCGTTGCCGAGGTCGCGCCATACGGCGACGACGGAGGTGAGCAGGAGGAAGACGAAGAACAGCACCTGCGGGATCATGAAGTTGAAGGGCGAACTCGCCTTCGACTTGTCTCCCGTGGCATTCCACTTCTGCTCCTTGCCCACGATGACGTTGATGAGCGCGGCGACGTAGATCGGGAACGACGCGGTCGCGAGCATGAGGGTCTCCCAGCGGAACGACCCCATCGTGTAGAACGCCAGAACGATCTGGAGCACGTAGAAGCCCGCGTAGTAGAGCATCCAGGTCACGACGGTCGTCGAGATGTTCATCGGCCGGAGGTCGAAGAAGATCTCCATGGGCGGCACCAGGAGCAGGAGCAGCGGGCAGATGCCCGTGAGGTAGAACGACGCCGTGACGACGTACTGGAGTCGCTGGTCGAGCGTGAGCTTGCGCTTCGGGCTCAGCGGGTTGTGGCGCAGCAGGATCTCGAAGCCCCCGGTCGCCCAGCGCAGCTGCTGCTTGGTGTACGCCTCGACGGTGTCGGGCGCATCGCCGACGGCGAGCGTCATGGGGATGAAGATCGTGCGCCAGCCACGCTCGTGGAGCATGAGCGACGTCCAGACGTCCTCCGACTTGGAGTCGGTGTACATGCCGCCGACCTCGTCGATCGCCGTGCGGCGGAAGATGACGTTGGTTCCGACACAGAACGCGGCGTTGAAGCGGTTTCGACCCGGCTGGATGAAGCGGTAGAACATCGCCTGCATGTAGCCGGCGCCCTTGGAGATGACGTTGTGGAGGTTGCCGTAGGTCTGCGGTGTCTGCACGAAGGCGACCTTGCGGTCGACGAAGAACGGAACGGTCTCGACGAGGAACTCGGGGTCGGGAACGAAATCGGCATCGAAGATGGCGAAGTAGTCGCCCTTGCTGATCGAGAGAGCATGGTTGACGTTTCCGGCCTTCGCGCCGTTGCTGCTCAGCCGGCGCACGTAGCGCGCGCCGAGCTCGGCGGCGAGGTCCCGCACCTCGTCGGAGCGACCGTCGTCGAGCACCCACGTGGCGTGCTTGCCGCGCATCGCGAGTGCGGCCGTGACGGTGCGACGGATGACCGCCGGGTCTTCGCCGTAGGTCGTGATGAAGACATCCACCCCGATCTCGGCCTCGTCGAGGTAGAGCGCCCAGGTCTCGGGGTGCGAGCTCGCACGGTCGAGGGCGATGTCGCGATCGCGGAAGAGCGCACCCTTGGCGTAGTGGAACGCGAAATCGCGGGGGTCTTGCGACCCCGAGAGGATCGTCCACATCGACAGGAGCGCTTGGCCGATGAGCACGGTCTCGGCGACGATGACCATCGTGTATGGCAACCAGTCACCGCGGCTCGCGGGGTTGAGCAGGAAGTTGGCGTACGCGAGGATGCCGATGGTCGCCGCGAGGACGAGCATGACCATCGAGGGCGACTGCGCTCGCACGGCTTCACCCGCGGTGGGCACGCGGTCTGCCGGGGTCTCGCGAGTGGGGCGGGGTCGACTCACGTCGTCGCGGGCGAAACGCGTGAGCACGGTTCCGTCGGTCGACGGGTCGTCTGCGGTCGGAGACTCGACTTCGTCGGGAGACGGCGAACCTGATCGGGGTCGGGAATAGAGGGCAGTCATTGCGGGGGTCTCTTTCGGGGTGAAGAGGCGAGAACGGCGATCGCAGACAAAGCGGGGTAAGGGGGGTCGGCGATCGACGGGACTGTGTCGGGACGACAGCGGACGGGGTCGCACGCCGGAAACAACACAGCGACATCATTGGCGTCCGGAGCCTCGAGCAGACGGGTAAGTTTCTGCGCGCGGATCCATTTCGACGAGGGTCGACCACGCGTTCGGGATGAGGCGGGGTCTGTCGTCGAGCTAGGGTTGACGTCCACTGTAGCCGGGATAACACGAAAATGGGCGGTCGGGACATGTCCGTCGGGTAAATTCCGCCTGGGGGTTTCGTGTTCCGGCCCCCCGACGAACCGGGAGAACAGTGCCGCTCAGTGTGATTCTCGACGTGCTCCTCGTGCTCGTCCTCGTGTCGTTCCTCGTCTACGGCTATCGCAGTGGGCTCGTGCGGAGCGTCAGCGGCATCGTCGGCATCGTCGTCGGCGGGGCCCTCGCCTACGTCCTCGCGCCCCTCGCGGGCGCTCTCGTCGAATCGCCGGAATGGCGCGTCGTCGTGACCGTCGGGGCGTCCCTCCTCCTCATCGCGGCAGGGCTCACCGCGGGCATGACCCTCGGGGACTCGATGCGCACGCGCGTCGCGCGCTCGCCGCTCCGTGGCGTCGACCGCCTCGTCGGCGCGGCCGCGAGCGTCGTCGCCGCCGCCCTCGTAACGTCGACGATCGCCTTCGGCATCGGAACCCTCGGCGTGCCCCTCCTCTCGCAGCCGATCGCGAACTCCCAGGTGTTGCGCGTCATCGGCCAATCGACCCCGGACGGCCTCACGCGGATGCTCGCGGCAGCGCGGTCGTTCGCCGTGCGGGAGTCGCTTCCGCAGATCGCCGATGCGTTCGCGGGGGCAGCACCGACCATCCCCGACGTCGAGACCGGGTCGCCCGAGCTCGACCGAGCCGCCGCGTCGATCGTTCGCATCACGGGCACCGCCTTCGCGTGTGGGCAGAACCAGTCGGGGTCGGGGTTCGTGGTCGCTCCCGATCGCATCGTCACGAACGCCCACGTCGTCGCGGGTGTCGACGAGCCCGTCGTCGAGACGCCGCGAGACGGCTCGAGAGTCGGGAGGGTCGTCTATTTCGACCCCGTCGACGACCTCGCGGTCATCGCGGTCGAGGGTCTCGACACGGCTGCCCTCGAGCTCGGCACACCGCTCACCGCGGGAGACACCGCGATCGTGGGCGGTTATCCCTTCGGGGGGCCGTTCAGCGCACACCCCGCCGAAGTGGCCGTCGTCGGCCCTCTCGTCGTCCCCGACATCTACGGCGAGTCCACGGCCGCTCGCGACGTCTACACCCTCGCCTCCGACGTGCAGCAGGGCGAATCGGGCGGGCCGGTGCTCGCGACGTCCGGTGACGCGGTCGGCATCGTCTTCGCGAAGGGCGCGACGACCGAGGGGGTGGGGTACGCGGCGACCCTCGTCGAGCTCGAACCCGTCGTGGTCGCGGCGACCGGGCTCACCGGCTCCGTCGCATCGGGAACCTGCGTGCGCGGCTGAGCCCGGCCCGACGGCGGCACCCGACTCCTGCTCGAATCGACAAGGGCAGACCGGGGGGTGTTAACTTGCAGCGACGAACAAGGAGTGAATGTGACCGACACCGCCACGCGAAACGCATCCGGATTTACTGAAGCAGACCTCGATCTGGGTGTGGAGTCGTTCGAGATCACGCCCGCTCTCGTCGCCGCGAACCTCTCGTTCGGCGGTGACCGCACCCTGACGCTTCCCGGCGAGATGGTGAGCGCCGTCGAGCGCATCTGGAACGACCGCGACTTCACCTGGCCCACCTCCATCACGCTCACGCGCGTGTCGGTGAACTCCGTCGACGGAGACGGCTCCGGGTCGGTGACGCGCGTGTCGATCCTCGGCACCGGGTGGTCGGAGACCTCGCCGGTGTCTCTCTACTGGGCGAACGCCGACGGCTTCCCCGCCGCGACGATCTCGCTTCCTGCGGTCAACGCCGCCGACGCCGGCTTCTTCGGCGCGACGATCACGCTCACAACGGTGCCGCGCGCCGCCGCCGACTTCTCGTGGGATGCCGCAAGCCAGCTCGTGCTCATCGCCGAGCAGCGCGACGAATCGGGAACGGTCGTGCGCCGCGCCGAACAGCGGGGCCTTCCGCCGCACATCGTCTACCACTGGGTGCGCTGACACGCTCCACGCAGACGAGAACCCCGCCGTGCACGCACGGCGGGGTTCTGTCGTTCAGGCGTCGATTCAGCTCGTGAGCGAGTCGACGTACTCCTGGTTGTCTTCGATCCACTGGTCGACGACGGGCTCGAAGTCGTCGCCCTCGTAGTCGACGAACATGGCGTCGACGAGCGAGTAGAGCGTGTCGGTGTCCATCTCGAAGTTCTCGAGCCAGCCCGCAGCGATCGGCGACGACTCGGGGAAGTCGGTGCTGCTGAAGGTGTGCAGGCTCTCGGTTCCGCCGAGGGCACCCTCGGGGTCTTCGAGGTTCTTGACCGGGAACTGCGCGTAGGCGCGGTGCGGCTCCCACAGGGTCACGACGATGTTCTCGCCGGCGTCGGTCGCCGCGGTCAGCTCACTGAGCATCGCGGGGGTCGACGAGGTGAGGAACTCCATGTCCTCGAGGCCGTATCCGGGGATGACCTCTTCTTCCATCGCCTCGGTCAGACCCGCGCCGGGCTCGATACCGACGATGCGGTTGCCGAAGAGGTCGGCGTTCTCGGCGAGCTCCGCGATCGAGTCGATCGGGGCGTCCTCGTTGACCGCGAGGGTCAGCTTGGAGTCTTCGTTCCACGCGCCGAGGTCGGTGATGTCGTCGCCGTACTCCTCGAGGTAGCTCTCGTGGGTGTTCGGCAGCCAGACATCCGTCGTGAAGTCGGAGTCACCGCTCGCGAGACCCGTGAAGACGGGGCCGGGGTCGGCGTATTCGAGCTCGACGTCGTAGCCTTCGTCTTCGAGGATGTTGGCCCACAGCCACGAGGTCGCGACGCCTTCATCCCAGCCGTTGAAGACGGCGATGGTGATGTCCATGTCTTCGCCGCCGTCGCCCGCGGTGTCGTCGGACGCGGTGCATCCGGTGAGGGCGAGGAGTCCGACCGCTGCTGCGGCGATCGATGTCTTGGTGAGGTTTCTCAAGGTGTCTTCCTTTCGTGCCACCGGGTGACGGTGACGGGGGGTTGACGGTTGGTGCGCGCAGAGTCGAGCGCGCGGTTCGCACGGATACGGATGCATCCGCGAGTGGAGGGGGTCAGCGCGGTGCTGACGCGCCGACGGGTTCGGCGGCACGGTCGGCAGCCGGGTCGGCGAGTGGTTCGGCGAGTGGTTCGACCGCGGACGTCGTTCGGCGGCCCTTGCCCGACGCGAGGATCCGCGTGAGGGGCGTATCGCCCTTGCCGAGTGCCGCGGTGAGTCGATCGAGGAAGATCGCGAGGATTACCACGGCCAGCCCGGCTTCGAACCCGAGGGCGATGTCGATGCGGTTGAGACTCGCGACGACGTCCTGCCCGAGCCCACCGGCCCCGACCATGCCGGCGATGACGACCATCGAGAGCGCGAGCATGATCACCTGGTTGATCCCGGCCATGATCGTCGGCATCGCGAGGGGCAACTGGATCTGCCGCAGGATGCGCCACGGCGAGGACCCGAAGGCCTGGCCCGCCTCGACGACCTCGCGGTCGACCCCGCGGATGCCGAGCTCGGTGAGCCTGACGCCGGGAGCCATCGCGAAGATGATCGTCGCGACGATGCCGGGGACGACACCGATGCGGAAGAGGATGAGGGCGGGGATGAGGTAGACGAACGCGGGCATCGTCTGCATGAAGTCGAGCACCGGCCGGATCACCCCGGAGGCGAACGACGACTTGGCCGCGAGGATTCCGAGCGGGATGCTGATGATGATCGCGATGGCACTCGCCACGAGGACGAGCGCGAGGGTGTCCATCGCGTTGTCCCACTGGTCGACCCCCACGATGAGCAGCAGGCCCACAGCGGTGCCCGCGGCGAACACCCACCCTCGGGTCAGGAGCGCGAGCACGGCGAGCACCGCGATGATGATCCAGAACGGCGGTTCGCCGAGCAGGTAGGCGACGGCGTCGAATGCACCCTCGAACACGACGCGGATGAAGTCGAAGAGGAACCCGAACGTGTCGGTGACGAAGTCGATGCCCGACTCGACCCACGAGCCCAGGGGGATGCGGAAGTCGTTCACCGGTCGGCTCCTTCGAGTTCGCTGGACTGCGGGGTGTGTGTCATCTCACGCGCGTCGGGCGTGACGTTGCCGAGGGCGGCGAGGAGGCCCACTCTCGAGACTGTGCCGAGCAACCGACCGCCGTCGTCGCAGACCGAGATCGGGCGAGCGCTCGCGACCGACGGGTCGACGAGATCGACGAGGAGAGTGTCGGGCGAGACTCTCGGCCCCGGACCCGGTTCGACGCCGGAGGGAACAGGCTCCATGACGCTCGCGGCGGTGAGCACGCGAGCGCGATCGACGTCGCCGACGAACTGGGCGACGTAGTCGTTGGCCGGGTCGGTGAGGATCTCTTCGGGCGTGCCGATCTGCACGATGCGACCGTCGCGCATGACGGCGATGCGATCACCGAGGAACA
Source organism: Marisediminicola sp. LYQ85 (assembly GCF_046600695.1). NCBI lineage: Bacteria > Bacillati > Actinomycetota > Actinomycetes > Micrococcales > Microbacteriaceae > Marisediminicola > Marisediminicola sp. LYQ85. Next base: position 460,629 of record NZ_JBKIWO010000001.1, on the reverse strand, counting down.
TCGCCTCGTTGAGGTCGTGGGTGATGAAGATGATGGTCTTGCCGAGGCTCGCCTGCAGCTCGACGAGCTGCTCTTGCATCTCGCGCCTGATGAGCGGGTCGAGCGCCGAGAACGCCTCGTCCATGAGGAGCACGTCGGTGTCGGCGGCGAGCGCGCGGGCCAGACCCACGCGCTGCTGCATCCCTCCCGACAACTGCTCGGGGAGCTTGTCCGCCCACCCGTCGAGACCGACGAGGGTGATGATCGTGCGCGCCTTCGCGAGTCGCGCTTCGCGCGCCATCCCCTGCATCTCGAGCCCGTAGGCGACGTTGTCGATCACGGAGCGGTGCGGCAGCAGAGCGAAATGCTGGAAGACCATCGACACCTGGGTGCGCCGCACCTCGCGGAGTTTCTTGGCCGGCACTCCCGTGATGCGCGACGACCCGATGGTCACGGTTCCCGCCGTGGGCTCGAGCAAGCCGTTGAGCATGCGGATGAGCGTCGACTTGCCCGACCCGGAGAGCCCCATGACGACGAAGATCTCACCGGGCTGCACGTCGAAGCTCGCGTCGATCACCGCGGGGGTGCCGAGGTGCTCGACGGCGGAGCGGGGCTCGCCGGCGCGGAGGCGGGTGACGGCGTCGGAGGGACGTCGGCCGAAGACTTTGAACAGTCCTTCGGCGCGCAGGGCGGGGTGTGTGGTCACGGTGGTGTGCTCCGGAGTAGCGCCGTGACGACCGGTGTCGGTCGCGCGGAGACTCACTGGTGGCAGACGGGTAGGCCGTGATCGCTCTCCTGGCCACTCGGTGCTGAGCACGTCGAGAGCCAGAGGCCGGACCGATCGTGGGATCGCGTCCATCAGGGCCGCACCGTACGATCCGGCGAACCGTGGAGGTTCGAGCGGACCGCGTCCTTGGCGGGTGAGGTCGGTAAGACCTGACGAAAGCTTAGCGGGAGCACACCGTGGCGTTTCGCGTCAACCCCCTCTGTCGACGCCCTGTCGAGCTCTCGAGAGGCCTCGATGCCCGCCACGGCGGGGATCGAGTCGTTGCCTATTCGTTAGAGAAGCGCCCCGATCGGTGCGCCTCCCCGGCGGTGGGAGACTGGTCGTCGCCATTCCCCCTTTCGAAAGGTCTCTCGTGACGATCACCGCCGCCGCAGACGGTTCAGCACTCGGCAATCCCGGTCCGGCCGGGTGGGCGTGGTACGTCGACGACGGATGCTGGGGGGCCGGCGGGTGGAAGCACGCGACCAACAATCAGGGCGAGCTCAAGGCCGTGCTCGAGCTCTTCCGCGCGACGGCGCACGTCGACGACGACCTCCTCGTGCTGTGCGACAGCCAATACGTCATCAACTCGGTCACGAAGTGGATGACGGGCTGGAAGGCCAAGGGGTGGCGCAAGGGCGACGGCAAACCCGTGCTCAACCTCGAGCTCCTGAAGGAGCTCGACGCCGCCCTCGCGGGGCGCCGTTACCGTTTCGAGTGGGTCAAGGGTCACGCCAATCATCCGCTCAACGAGGCGGCGGACGAGCGGGCGCGAGGGGCAGCCGAAGCCTTTCAGCGCGGTCGGCTTCCCGACGCGGGACCCGGATTCACGGGTGCCGGGCTCACGGGTGCCGGGCGAGCGGGGGCGCCCGAGATCTCGCGTGACAGCGCGCCCGAGCCCGAGTTCGATCCCGCGGCCGCCGCACCCGTGGCCACCGCGCCCGTGGCCGCGCCGGTGCAACCCGGGCTCTTCGATCTCGATGACGCCGAGACTCCCCCGGTCTCGCTCACCCTCGAACTCACGGCCGACGAGCACGCCAGGCTCGTGAGCCGCGCTCGCGAGCGCGGCGTGAGCATCGACGAGCTCGTGCGCGGCCTCATCTGACGCGGGCACGACCTGGGAGCGCAAGGGGGTTCCGCTCCCCTCGCGGCCTCGATCTACTGGACGCATGAAGAATCCCCTCGACCAGTACCCGCGCCCGCCGTTCCAGATCGTCGACGGCGAGCCCGACCCCACGCCCGATCACGGTGAAGACACCTACGTCGGGCGGGGCAGACTCGACGGCCGCAAAGTGCTCCTCACGGGAGGCAACTCCGGAATCGGTCGTGCCGCCGCCATCGCCATGGCCCGCGAGGGAGCGGATGTCGCGTTCACCTTCCACAGCGACCAGGCCGGTGCCGACGGCACCCTCGAGCAGATCGAGAGGGCCGGCCGCACGGGCCGTGCCATCAAGCTCGACGCGTCCGACGAGCAGGAGTGCTACGACGCCGTCGCCGAGACGGTCGCGGCGATCGGCGGGCTCGACACCCTCGTGATGGTCGCGGGCTACCAGAACAACGTCGACGACATCCTCGAGCTCGAGACAGGCCAGATCGAGAAGACCTTCGCGACGAACGTGTTCTCGCTCTTCTGGCTCTCGAAGGCCGCGCTCGCCCACATCCCCGCGGGCGGCACGATCATCACGACGAGCAGCATCCAGGCGGAGAAGCCTTCCCCCGACAAGCTCGACTACGCCGGCACGAAGGCCGCGATCGTCAACTTCACGAAGGGCCTCGCGCAGCAGCTCGCGCCGAAGGGGATCCGCGTCAACAGTGTCGCCCCGGGACCGTTCTGGACCAACCTCCAGCCCGACGCGGGAGACGACGAGCAATTGCGCGAGTTCGGCGCCCAGACTCCCTACGGTCGCCCGGGTCAGCCCGCCGAGATCGCTTCGACCTACGTCTACCTCGCGAGTGACGACGCGAGCTACACGACGGGCGCGACTATCCTCGTCGCGGGCGGCAGCATCTGACCGGTGCGGTGGATGGCGGGGTCGGGCAGCGCCCGACCCTGCCGCGCCATGTCACCCGGGGTGGCGGCCCGCGTAGCCCTCGGCGAGGTGCCCGAGGCGCTTGATCGCCTCGCCGTTGCGAAAGTGGATGATGATGTCGCGCACGAGCTTGGGCACGAGGAGCCCTGGGCCCTTCACGGCGTCCTCGTACATGCGCACGATGCATCCGTCGCCGCGAGGCTTGACGTCGATGGCGATGAGTGCCTCGCCGATGGGCCACCCTCGCGCGCGGAGTAGCGCGTGATGCGGGCGGTCCCACTCGACCGAGTAGCTCACGTCGTCGATGAGCACGGGCCACAGCCCGAACGAGTGCCTGATGCTCGTGCCCGGGTCGGGCCAGCGGTCGTCGATGTCGCGGATGCGGCTCGCGCCCACGACCCAGCTCGCGTAGAGCCACCCGTCGTCGAGCACACGGAAGACGTCGTCAGGCGAGCACTTCAGTTCGATGTAGTTCGCAGCCATGTCAGTTCTTTCCGAGTCGTGGTGGGGTGAGACCGAATTCCGCACGGAGGGCGCTTCGTGCGGCGTAGTAGCCGGCGAGGCCGTGCACGCCGGGGCCGGGCGGGCTCGACGACGAGCAGAGGTAGATGCCCGCGGCGGGGGTGCGCCACGGGTCGCGCGAGACGACGGGCCTCGCGATGAGCTGCCCGATGCTCGCGTCGCCGGCCGCGATGTCGCCGCCGATGTAGTTGGGGTTGTACTCCTGCATGCCCATCGCGCTCGACTGGTGCGAGGCGAGGATCGTGTCGCGGAACCCCGGGGCGAAGCGCTCGATCTGCGCGGTGACCGCCTCGGTCATGTCCCGCGTCGACCCGCGCGGAACGTGGGTGTAGGCCCACAGAACGTGCTTGCCCTCCGGCGCGCGGCTCGGGTCGAACGACGACGGCTGCGAGACGAGAACGTAGGAACTCGACGGATGACGGCCCGCCGCGACATCCGCTTCGCCCGCGGCGATCTCGGCCCGGTCTCCCCCCACGTGCACCGTTCCCGCGTCGCGCACGTGCTCGTTCGTCCACGGCACCGGCGCCGAGAGGGCGAAGTCGACTTTGGCCACGCCGTTGCCGTAGGTGAATCGCGCGAGGCGCGACCGATAGCGGTCGGGGAGTCGCGAGGCGGCGATGCGACTCATCGCCCTCGCGCTCGTGTCGAAGATGATCGCGCGCGACCGCGGCAGCTCGTCGACGTGGGTGACGTCGACCCCCGTGGTGATGCGACCGTCGTGGTCGATGAGGTCGAGAGCCATCGCGTCGATGATCGCCTGGCTCCCGCCGACGGGAACGGGCCAGCCTCTCGCGTGGCCGTGCGTCGCGAGCACGAGACCCGCGGCGGCGGTGGAGAGGGTCGGCATGGGCTTGATCGAGTGCGCGTTGACCCCGGCGAGCAGCGCGGGCGCCTCGAGTCCCCGGAAACGCAGGTTCCACGCCGCCGAACCCTGCTCGAGGACACGGAGACCGAACAGCGCGACAGTGAGGGGGTGCCTCGGCACCTGGAGGATGCTCGAGCCGCTAAACTGCGCGACCTCCTGCACCCGGTCGACGAGCGGGGCGAAGAGCGAGCGCCACGCTCCGCCGTCGACGCCGAGCCCCCGAGCGGTGCGCTCGAGGTCGTGCCACGCGAGACCCGCGCGCCCCGAATCGAGGGGGTGGGCGTAAGAGAGCTCGGGGGTGACGAGGTCGATGCGATCGACGAGGTCGAACTTCTGGAAGAACCCCGAGGCGAGGGCCATCGGATGCACCGCCGAGCCCCGATCGTGGCGGTAACCCGGCAGGGTGGCTTCGGTCGTTCGCGCTCCCCCGCCGATCGTCGCCGCTCGCTCGACGACGTGCACGGAGAGCCCGGCGCGTGCCATCGTCACGGCTGCCGCCATACCGTTGGGGCCCGATCCGACGACGGTCACATCTGGAGTGTCCATCGGCCCAGTCTGGCAGTCGACCGAGCACCCGGCCCGAAACTGCCCGCGGGCTTGACGCGGCGCACCTCGGCGCTCACCCGCGGGGCCCCGCGACCACTCGAGCGCGTCTCCGGGTGGGCTGTCGTCGGCTCGTGCGAGCATCGGGGCATGCGCCGCTTCATCGTTCCCCCCTACCTCCTCGTCCACTTGTCCGGCCTCCGTGCCTCGGGCCTCGACGACCCGACCCTCGCGCGCGCGATCGACGCGGCTCGCCACTCGCTCGCGATCGACACGCCCTTCCGCGAGACGAGGGAGTCGCCGGAGGGCGGGCGAGCACCGCGGCCCGGTGCCCGATCGCCCGGCGCCGAGAGGCCCGGCGCTCCCGACCGCACGATCTCCGACGCTCAGAACGCCGAGACCCTCCCCGGCGTCGTCGTGCGTCGCGAGGGCGACTCCGAGACCGACGACGTCGCGGTGACCGAGGCCTACGACGGTTTCGGCCACACCCACGCGCTCTTCGCCGACGTGTTCGGGCGAGCATCCATCGACGACGCGGGCTTTCCCCTCGACGGCACCGTGCACTTCGGGCGCGACTACGACAACGCGTTCTGGGATGGCGAGCGCATGGTCTTCGGCGACGGCGACGGCATCGTGTTCCGCAGGTTCACCGCGTCGCTGAGCGTTATCGGCCACGAGCTCGCGCACGGCGTCATCGAGTTCACGGCGGGGCTCATCTATCGCGGGCAGTCCGGCGCTCTCAACGAGTCGATCGCCGACGTCTTCGGCGCGCTCGTCGAACAGCGCGTGCTCGGGCAGGATGCCGACGAGGCGAGCTGGCTCATCGGCGCCGGGCTCTTCACCGACCGGGTGCAGGGAGCGGCGCTGCGGTCGATGAGCGCGCCGGGTACGGCTTTCGACGACGACGTTCTCGGAACGGATCCGCAACCCGCCTCGATGGACGACTACATCGACACGACCGACGACAACGGAGGGGTGCACCTCAACTCGGGTATTCCGAACCGCGCATTCCATCTCGCGGCCACCGCGATCGGCGGTCCGGCATGGGAGGGCGCGGGGCGCATCTGGTACGACACCCTCACAGCGGGGTCGATCCGCGCCGACTGCACGTTCGCACAGTTCGCTTCCGCGACGACGGATGCCGCAGGCTCCCGATTCGGCTCGGGCTCGGCCGAGCACACCGCCGTCACCGCCGCGTGGCGCACCGTGGGGGTGGTCGCGGGGACCGACGCGTGACAGGCTGCTGATCGTGAAGATCACGGTCATCCGCACGGGAGGGTTCGCGGGCCTCGCGACCCGGTGGACGGTCGAGGTCGACGAACTGGTCGACCGCGACGAATGGTTCGCCCTCGTCGAGGCGTTGCCGTGGAGCGAGCGACCGGCGGAGCAGGACGGCGTCGATCGGTTCGTCTACCGCATCAGGGTCTCCCGGCGCCGCATCACGCTGCCCGAGACGCGCGTCGAAGGCCCGTGGCGCGAACTCGTGGATCGGGTGCGCGCGATCAGCGACCCCACCCCCGTGTCGCCCTCGCGCGATCGCCGACGGCCCGATCCCACGCCGCCCGAGCCCGCGCCACCCGACCCCACGCCGCCCGGCGGCCTGAACCACGACGACTAACGCACCAGACTGGGTGCACCGCAACGGAAGGCACCACGAATGGCAGAAACCACTGATCCCCGCGTCGCCGTCTACATCGACTTCGACAACATCGTGATCTCCCGCTACGACCAGCGCAGCAAGCGCGGTCAGTTCCACACCGACAAGGCGCGCTCGTTCGATCCGGCGGCGAACCCCGATTCGGATGTCACCAAGCGACTCGAGAAGGCGACCGTCGACCTCGGGGCGATCCTCGATTTCGCGTCGTCGTTCGGCACGATCGCGATCAGCCGCGCCTACGCCGACTGGTCGGCGACCGTCAACGCGAGCTACCGGCGCCAACTCATCGAGCGCGCGGTGGACCTCGTGCAGCTCTTCCCGACGGTGGCCTCGATGAAGAACGGCGCAGACATCCGACTCGCCGTCGACGTGGTCGAAGACCTCTTCCGCTTGCCCGACCTCACCCACGTCGTGATCGTCGCGGGAGATTCCGACTACGTCGCGCTCGCTCAGCGCAGCAAGCAGCTCGGTCGCTACGTCGTGGGCATCGGCGTCGCCGGGTCGACGAGCAAGGCCCTCGGCTGGGCGTGCGACGAGTTCGCCGACTACGACGCCCTGCCCGGGGTGAACCCGGTGGTCGAAGAGCCCGAGCCGGCCGAACCCGCGACGCGGGAACCGCGGTCACGCAGCGGCAGAAGATCGAAGCCGAAGAGCGCGCAAGACTCGGCCGCCGATCTCCTCGTGCGAGCCCTCGAGCTCGGGCGTGCGAAGACCGACGACGAGTGGCAGGCGAGCGGAACGACGAAGAATCAGATGCTGCGCATGGACCCGACCTTCCAGGAGCGGGCACTGGGGTACAAATCGTTCACGGAGTTCGTGCAGTCGCTCGACCCCATCGTCGAACTCGACGACGGGCACCCCTCGCGACGGATGAGGTTGCGCACAGTGGAGTGACCAGCGCCGTGGAGTGAGTGCGCGGTGGAGCGAGGGGCGAGGCGGGCGCGAGGCCTCACCGCAGAAAAAGAGAGGGGCCGGAAACCCCCGTTCCCGGCCCCTCTTCGCGCGACGTGGCGCTGTGATTCAGTCTTCCCCCCGGATGACTCGCAGACATCCCCCCGGACGCCTGCGTATGTCCATCATGGGGGGTGGGGCCGGGATCACCTATCCCCCAATTTGGGGGACGACGTACCCTCCTGTGCTCCCCTCCGCTGTCTCACAGGGTCGTGATGCTCGACACCGGGTAGCCGTCGAGCACCTCGCGGCCGCCGAGCCCGTCGATCTCGACGACGACGGCGATGCTCTCGACCTCGTATCCCGCGCGCTCGAGGAGCCGGACGGCGGCGAGGAGTGTCCCGCCCGTCGCGAGGACGTCGTCGAGCAGGCGCACGCGGGAACCGGCGGGCAGACGCCCGGGTTGCAGTTCGAGGCTCGCGCTGCCGTATTCGAGGTCGAAGGTCTCGGCGAGCAGTTCGCCGGGGAGTTTGCCCGGCTTGCGCAAGGCGAGGAGCCCCGCGCCGACCTTGTACGCCGTAGCAGCCGCGAGCAGGAAGCCGCGCGCTTCGACTCCGGCGATGGCGTCGACGCGCGCGATCGGCTCGGATGCCGGGTCCCCTACTGACGGTGCGGACACACCGTCGCTCAGTTCGTCGATCACCGCGGCGAAGGCGGCGGCGCTCGCGAACACCGGGGTGAGGTCACGGAAGAGCACACCGGCCGAGGGGAAGTCGTGGTGGGCCTCGGTGAGGTCGTGAACGAAGCGGCGAGCAGAGGTGGTCATCGGGCAACGCTAACCGACGCGGCGAGACACACCCGGTCACCGGCGGGCCGGCACGAGCGATTCGGCCCGCGACCGAGACCGGGACCGAACCGTTTCGCCGAGGACTCCGAATACCCCTCAACACCACGGAGCGGAACCGACCCGAAGGGCTCCGACTCGTGTCGCCCGGGGGGTGCGAGCGTGTTGGGGGGCAGGTCTTGCGGCACCGGAGAACCACTCGGTGCCGCAAGACCTCGCACATCGGCTGGGCGAGCCCCCGATCGCTCGACGTTCGCGCACTGCACTAACAGTGCACTATCGTGCACTCATGGATGACGGAAACGACGCGCTCGCTCGAGCCATCGGCGATCGCGTTCGCGATGCCCGCACGACCAGGAGGCTCACGCTCGACCAGGTGGCGGCCTCCGCCGGAGTCAGTCGCCGGATGCTCGTCAACGTCGAGCAGGGCAGCGCCAACCCGAGCATCGGAACACTCCTGCGGCTCGCCGGCGCACTCGGGGTGGGTCTGCCCGCTCTCGTCGAACCTCCTCGCGCCGAGACGCTCTCCGTCGTGCGCGACGGCGACGCGCCGACACTGTGGAGCACCCCCGCGGGAGGCTACGGGCGCCTCGTCGCGTCGGCCGGCAGCCACGACGTCACCGAGCTGTGGGAGTGGATGCTCGCGCCCGGCGACGCGCGGGAGAGCGACAGCCACTCCCCCGGGACTCGGGAGCTCATCCACGTGCTCGAGGGCTCGATCACGGTCACCGCAGACGGCCGACGGGTGACGCTCGCCGCGGGCGACGCCGTCGCGTTCCCCGGCGACGTGCCGCACGCCTACGCCAACCCGAACGGGGAGCGCGCTCTCTTCTCCCTCGCGGTGTCCGACCCCGGGGCGCCGTCGTGACGCGCGGCGCGGCGGTCTCCCGCGCGATTCCGCCGTGGGCCCTCGCGATCGCCGCGATCTCGTCGGTGCAGCTCGGGTCCGCCCTCTCGGTCGGCGTCATCGACGCCGTCGGACCGGCCGGAACGGCCTGGTTGCGGCTGAGCATCGGGGCGCTCGTCTTCATCGCGATCGTGCGGCCGTCGTTCGCCTCCCTCAGACGGCGCGACATGCCCGCCATCCTCGCGCTCGGGGTCACGACGGGGCTCGTCACGATCGCCTTCCTCTCCGCCATCGACCGCATCCCGCTCGGCACCGCGGTCGCCATCGAATTCCTCGGGCCCCTCGCCGTCGCCGCGATCCGCGCGCAGAGCAAGGTCGCCCTCGTGTTCCCCGCCGTGGCTCTCGCGGGGGTCGTTCTTGTCACCGAACCCTGGCACGGGCGCGTCGACCTCCTGGGTGTCGGGTTCGCGGCGCTCGCGGCACTCGGGTGGGCCGGATACATCCTGCTCACGCAACGCGTGGGCGACAGTTTCACGGGCATCAGCGCCCTCGCCCTCACCGTGCCGGTCGCGGCCGCGACCGCCGCGATCCTCGGGGTTCCTCAGTCGATCGGGCACATCACCGTCGAGGTGCTCCTCGCCGCGGCAGGGTTGGCACTCCTCCTCCCCGTGATCCCGTTCGCGCTCGAGATGATCGCCTTGCGACGGATGACGGCCACGGCCTTCGGCACGCTCATGGCCCTCGAACCCGCCGTCGGCGTGCTCCTCGGCTTTCTCATCCTCCAGCAGACCCTCACGATCACACAGGGCCTCGGGATCGCGCTCGTCGTCGCCGCGGGAGCCGCGGCCCAGCGGACCGGGCGCCGCGAGCCCGCCGATCCGCCCCTCCCGCGGCCGGAAGTCGTCGACTAGCGCGGAGCGGGCGGGCGCGGAGCACGCGAGCGTGAGTCAGCGCGTGTGGGCGGCGAGAACGTCGCGGATCACCGAGGTGGCGTCGTCGAAGCGCGCGGGGTCGGCCGCCGCGTAGTTGAGACGGATGTGCGGTGCCGACGGTTCGGCGGGAAACCACTCGGTGCCCGGGGCGACGACCACTCCTCGCCCGCGACACTCGACGGCGAGCTGGTCGACGTCGGCGCCGTCGGGCAGCCGCACCCAGAGGTTGAAGCCGCCGACCGGGCGCCGTTCGACGTGCGCCGCCGGGATCGTGTCGAGCACGCTCCCCAGGAGGGCGTCGCGGCGGTCGGCGAGCTGCGCGCGCACCGATCGCCCGTGCGCGCGCCACGCGGGTTGCGTGATGACGTCGAGCGCGGCGGTCTGCAGCACCGCGCTCACATACATCGAGTCTGAGGCGCGGTCGGCGAGGATGCGGTCGCGCGCGGGGCCGCGCGCGATGATCGCCGCGACACGCACGGCGGGAGAAACGCTCTTCGTCAGCGACCGCACGTAGATGACGCGACCCGCGTCGTCGTGCGCCACGAGAGGGCGGGATTCCGCGTCGATGCCGAGATCGTGGGCCCAGTCGTCCTCGATCACGAACGCGCCCCGCTGCGTCACGACGTCGAGCACCGCCGTCGCGCGCTCCGCGGTCCACTGGCCCCCTGTCGGGTTGGCGAAGTTCGGCTGCGCGTAGAACGCTCGGGCACCCGTGAGGTCGAGGGCGCGAGCGACGGCGTCGGGGTCGGGACCGTCGGGGCCCGTCGCGACGGGCACGAGGACGACCCCGGCCTGCCGCGCGGCGAGGATGGCTCCCCAGTAGGTCGGCGACTCGACGAGAAGGGGACGACCGACGCCGACGACCGATCGGAAGATCGAGCTGAGCCCGCTCTGACTGCCGCCGACGATGAGCACGTCGCGCTCCGTCGGCGCTCCGAGCCCCGCGGGGGTGACGCTCGCGACTTCGTGAGCGAACCACGCCCGGAGTTCGGGGAGGCCTGCCGCGGGCGACCGCTCGAGCGCGTTCGGCGCTCGAGCGGCGCGCGCGAGCGCCTGGCGCACGAGTCTCTCCGGGAGCAGCTCGCGCGAGGGGTACCCCGAGTGCAGCGCGATGGAGTCGGGGGCGGGGGTCGTCTGGGTCGACGAGACCGAGGTGCCGCGGTGTTCGGATGCCGGAAGGGCACTCGTCTGCCAGCCGTAGTCGGCGGGGCGCCGTGCCCTCACCGCGCGAACGAAGGTGCCCACCCCCGGCTGGCTCTCGACGAGACCGCGCCCCGCGAGGTCGCTCATGACTCTCTGCACCGTCACGGGGCTCGCCCCGTATCGCGCCACGAGAGCGCGATTGGACGGCACGCGCGCCCCCGGCGCCGCGGCCGCGACCCAACGGGTGAGGTCGGCGGTGATGCGCTCGGTGCTATCGTGGCCCATGTCAGGACACAGTAGCGTTACACCTTATATGCCGCGAGTGTTCTCTTCGCGGTCCGGGTTGCTCTGGGGGCTCGCAGGCGTCACCGCGTTCTCCTTCACGGTTCCGTTCACGCGCGTCGCCGTGGAGACGATGTCGCCGCTCTTCATCGGGTCGGGCCGCGCGGTCATCGCCGCGGTGCTCGCGGCCGCGGCTCTCGCGCTCACGCGCCAATCGAGACCCTCGCCGAGGCAGTGGGTCAGGCTCGCCATCGTCGCGAGTGGAGTCGTCGTCGGGTTCCCCCTCCTGACATCGTTTGCTCTCGTCTCGTCGTCGGCCAACCACGGAGCGGTCGTCATCGGGGTGCTGCCCGCCGCGACCGCAGCGCTCGCCGTTCTGCGCGGGGGAGAACATCCCTCCCGCTCGTTCTGGGTCTTCGCCGCGCTCGGCGCCGTCGCGGCGATCACCTTCGCGTCGATGCAGGGTGGCGGGCTCGGGCACGCCTCGTGGTCCGACCTCGCGCTCGTCGCCGCCGTGCTCGCCGCCGCGATCGGCTACGCGGAGGGCGGCCTCCTCGCTCGCGAGCTCGGCGCGTGGCAGACGGTGTCGTGGGCACTCGTGCTCGCGGCGCCTCTCACGACCGCGCTCACGGCCGTCTCGATCGTCGTCGAGCCCCCGACGGGAGGCGCCGCGGAGTGGCTCTCGTTCGGTTACCTCGCTGTCGTGAGCATGTTTCTGGGGTTCTTCGCGTGGTACCGCGGACTGGCTATCGGGCCGATGGCGCACGTGAGCCAGGTGCAGCTCGCGCAACCCGTGCTGAGCATCGTGTGGGCCGCCGCCATCCTGCGCGAGCACATCACCGTGCCGACCCTGCTCGGCGGGGCGGCCGTCATCCTCTTCGCCGGGCTCGCCGTGCGGGTGCGAGCGGGTTCCCCTGCCCGCCCGCGCGCCGCTGCATGATCAGGTCGGTGGGGGTCCGAGCACCGCGGTCGCGACGGTCGAGAGGGCCGCGTCGTCGTTGCTCGGGTGGAAGCCGCCGGCGAGAACGTCGCGATAGAGCCGGGACAATTCGTGGTCCGACGCGAACGCCGCTCCCCCGGCGACCGTGATCGCCTCGCCGACGACGGCGCGAGCGGCCGTCGTCGCGGCGAGCTTGAGGCCGACGAGAGCGCGGAACCACTGGTCACCGTGATCGGCAGACGACTCGACGTCGCGCGCGAGAGACTCGAGTCTCGGCCGCACCGCATCGATCTCGAGAGCGGCGACCGCGACCCTCCGCCGCGTCGCCGGATCGGCGTCTTTCGAGAGACCCGAGCGAGCGGAGACGCGGGACCGCGCGGCGAGCACGGCGAGGTCGAGCGCTCGCTCGGCGATGCCGACGTAGACGGCCGAGACGAGGATCTCGAAGTTCTGGAAGATCGCGACGACGAGCGGGTCGGCACTCGGGCCCGCGTCGAGGCGCCGGTGCACGCGCGAGGGTTCGGCTCGTGCCCTCTCGAGCCTCGTCGTATGACTCTGGGTCGCGCGCATCCCCACGGTGTCCCAGTCTGCGAGCGAGACGATGCGTTCGTCGTCCCGCTCGAGAACGGCGTGCACGAGCTTCGGGGCGTCGGGCGAGACCGAGTCGAGGCCGAAGGTCGCGAGTCTCGTGAACACGGGCGAGAGGCTCGTGAAGATCTTGGTACCCGTGAACGCGTAGGCGCCGTCGGGCATCGGCTCGGCCACGGTCGTGCTGCCGAAGAGGGAGAGATCGTTGCCCGCCTCGCTGATGGCGAACGCGAAGATCTCCCCGGCACCGGCGTCGCGCAGCACGAACTCGAGCGAGGGGTCGCCGGCATCCCACAGTGTGCGCGCGACACCCGTCCAGATGAGGTGCATGCCCACGGCGAGCGCCGTCGCGGGCGCGGCCCCCGCGAGCGCCGCTTGCGATCGCACGACGTCGGTCAGGCTCAGCCCGAGACCGCCGAATCCGGCGGGAACGAGGGCGCGGAGATACCCCGCACCGGCGAGATCGGCGAGGTCGTCGTGCGGAAAGGTGTTGTCGCGATCGTGCGCCGCCGCGCGCGACCGGATGCGGTCGAGCAGGTCGGGCGAGAGCGGGTCGGGCGAACGGGGGTCGGGCATCGCCCCAGTCTCGCACCGCTACCCGAGAGGCTCGATGCCCTCCGGGAGCGCCCCGGCCGACACGAGGGTGAGCCTCTGGGTCGGCCTCGTCATCGCGACGTAGAGGGCACCGGCTCCCCGATCGGTGTCGCGCATGATCGCGTCGGGGTCGACGACGACGACCGCATCGAACTCGAGGCCCTTCGCGTCGTGGGGCCCGAGCACCGCGATGGCTTTGAGCAGACCGGCCGGCCCGCGACCGACCGCGTCGCCGAACACCTCGCGGAGGCGCTCAGCGGTCGCGGCGACGGCATCCGTCGTCGTGATGACCGCGAGTGTTCCCACCGTCGTGATGGCGCGATCGTGTTCGACGGCTTCGACGACGTCGTCGGACACGCGGATGGGCCACTCGCTGCCGCGCACCGCTGTCGACGGCGTCACGGGCAGGCCGTGCGCGATGGCCATGCGCTCGGCGACCGCGCTGATCTGGCTCGGCGTGCGGTAGTTGACGGTGAGCTCCTCGAGGCGCCAGCGGTGCGCCCCGGCCTTGCCCCCGGTGAGACTCGCGAGGGCGTCGTCCCACGAACCGGATGCCGCCGCCGACGACGCTTGCGCGATGTCGCCGACGATCGTGAACGAGCGCAGGGGGCACCGACGCAAGAGCACGCGCCACTGCATGGGCGAGAGCTCCTGGGCTTCGTCGACGACGATGTGCCCGTATGTCCACGAGCGGTCGGCGGCGGCACGCTCGGCGGTCGTGCCGCGCTGGGCGACCTCGGCGAAGCTGTCGGCGAGGCTCTCGGCGTTGACGAGGCCCTGCACGTCCATGTTCTCGATCGCGCGCTCGGCGTTCTCGACGTCGCGCTTGCGCTGCTGTTTCGCCTCGCGCTTCTGCGCCGCGTCGGCGTCGTCGTAGGTGCCGAGGAGTTCGGCAGCCTCGTCGAGCAGGGGGACGTCCGACACGGTGAACGGCGCGTCGCGATCGCGGCGCAGCAGGGCACGGCGCTCGTCGGTCCACCCCGGGGTCAGCTCGGCGAGCCACGCGGGCCGCGCGAAGAGGTCGCGCACGAGCTTCTCGGGTGTGAGCGGCAACCACGCGGTGTTCAGGGCCACGCGCACGTCGTAGGAGGTGCGCAGGTCTTCGCGCAGCATCGGGTGGTCGGACTCGTCGACCGAGTTGCCCTGCGCCCGCAGCTGATCGGCCCACTGGCGGGTGAGCGCCCCGAGAGCGTTCTTCACGAAGGTCACGCGCGCCTGGTTGTAGGGCTTGCGCGACTGCGCCGCGCGCTGGATCGCCGACTGGATGAGAGACGGGTCGAGCACGAGCCTGTCTCCGCTCACCTCGAGCTCCTGCGGCGCCGCAGGCACGCGTTGACGCGACGCCACGGCACGCGAGAGCACGGCGGCCATGTCGGCCGAGCCTTTCACCGCGGCGACGTCGGGCGAGTCATCCGCGGTCGCCTCGATTCCCGGGAAGAGCCCGCCGACGCTCGAGAGCACGACCCCGGTCTCGCCGAGCGACGGGAGCACCGACTCGATGTACTGCAGGAACGACGCCGAGGGCCCGACGATGAGCACCCCCGAGTTCTTCAGGCGATCGCGGTGCGAGTAGAGCAGGTAGGCGGCGCGGTGCAGCGCGACGGCGGTCTTGCCCGTGCCCGGGCCGCCCTGCACGACGAGCACCCCTTGCAGTTCGGAGCGGATGATGCGGTCCTGCTCGGCTTGGATCGTCGCGACGATGTCGGACATCCGCCCCGTCCGCTCGGCGGTCAGAGCCGAGAGCAGCGCTCCCTCGCCCTGCAACTCGACTCCGCCCTCGCGGAGCAGCTCGGGGTCGAAGACCTCGTCTTCGATGCGCACGATGTCGCGCCCCGACGAGATGAGGTGCCGCCGCGCTCGTGCGCCGAGGGGGTTGGCCGCGGTCGCCTGGTAGAAGGCGCTCGCCTGGGGAACGCGCCAGTCGAGGAGCAGCGGGCGGAGGTCGGCGTCGCGCAGACCGAGGCGGCCGATGTAGCGCACGAGGGAGCCGTTCGAGGAGCGCTCGGGGTCGCCGCCGACATCCGCTCCGCCGTCGAGCTCGAGTCGCCCGAACGCGAGCCGCTCGTTGACCTCGCGCAACTGCACGATGCGGTCTTCGTAGATGCGGGCGAAGGCGTCGCGCTCCGACCTGCTCTGGTGCCCGCCGCCCACGTCTTGCCTACGCACGAGGGTGAGCTGATCGATCGCCTCGCGCTGCAGCTCGTCGAGGCGCGCGTAGAGTCCCGCGACATACTGACGCTCGCGCTCGAGTTCGGTCTCCGCCACGTTTCACACCCCTTGTTTCCGGCACACGAGCTTACTCGTCGCACCCTGCGAGCTCGACCACCCGAGCGCGCCGAGGCGTCGGCACTCCGCGGTCTAGCGCGCGGGCACCGGCAGGGGCGGAACAGCGGCGATCGCGGTGCGATCGGCCACGATCCGGGCGAGCAGCTCGGATTCGGCTTTCGTCGCGGCGAGTCGATCCCGGCTCGTGATGACGCGCTGCCGCGCGAACGCGAGCCGCGTGGCGTTGTTCTCGAAGCGGCGATACGCGGCTCCCGCGCCGTGACGTGCCGCCCACGATCGTGCGGCGCGGCGGCCCGCTTCGCTCGAGAGATAGCCGACCTCGGTCGCCGTGAACCACCCGGCGGCCGCGTATTCGTCGAGGCGCTGCGCGGTGAGCCTCCGCTCGTGTCGCCGCACGGCGACGACCGCGACGATCGCGATCACGAAGAGCGGCACCTGCACGAGCACGTAGTAGAGGTAGAAGTTGGAGACGAGGAAGGCCGCGCCGTTCCACAGCGCGTGAAAGAGGATCGCCGGCACGAGTCCGACCCCGAAGTATCCGATGGCCCCGAGCGCTCCCGTGCGACGCGAGGCGAAACCGAGCGCGAGCCCGATGAAAGCGGAGAACATCACGTGCGCGAACGGAGAGAGCACTCCGCGGAGGAAGAAGATCTCGGTGACCGCGACGATGTCCCCGGTCGTGAGGGTCATGGCGAAGTACTGGATGTTCTCGGTGAACGCGAAACCGACGGCGACCACGGACGAGTACACGAGACCGTCGACGGGGCCGTCGAATCGCGATCGGGCGACCCAGAAGAGCACGAGCACGCCGATGCCCTTGGCGATCTCCTCGACGATGGGCGCTTGCACGACGCTCGAGAGGAAGAGGGTTCCCGTGCTCGTTCCGACACCGAGGAGCGCCTGACCGATCTGGGTGATGAACGAGAACACGAGCGCGATCGCGACGGCCGCGGCGGCTCCCCACAGGAGCGCGCACACGAGTGCGAGGCGCGGTTCGGGCTCCCACCGGTCGATCCACCGGATCGCCCACAGCACGAGCGCGAGGGGCACGAGCGCGAGCACCGCACCGATCGCCACGGCGACGCTCCCGAACGAGAGCACGAGATACCCCGACACGAGCAGAGCGACGATCCCGAGCACTGCGAGGGCCACGACGGCGACGACGACGGCCGCGTCCGCACCTCGCGCGGGCCTCGTCGCCTCGGCTCCGCCACCGCCGACGGGGCTGGGGTTGGCGGCGACGGGCGAGAAGGGGTGCGATTGGCTCACGAGTGGTCCTCGGTTTCGGGATGGCCTGAATTGGCGGGCCGGATGTCGGCGTGCCGGATGTCGGCGGGGAACAGCTTGCCCGGGTTCAGGATGCCGAGCGGGTCGAACACCCTCTTGATGTCGTGTTGCAGCCGCACCTGGTCGTCTCCGAGCTCGTCGGCGAGCCAGCGACGCTTGAGCACTCCGACCCCGTGCTCCCCCGTGAGGGTGCCACCGAGGTCGAGCGCCGCCCGGAAGACCTCGTGGGCCGCCTCCCACACGCGCGGGGGAACCTCGTCTCCCGCGAAGAGGAAGTTGGGATGGAGGTTGCCGTCTCCCGCGTGGGCGACGGTCGGGATATCGAGCGCGAACCGCTCGCCGATGGTCGCGATCGCCGCGAACATCTGCGGAAGGGCGCTGCGCGGCACCGCGACGTCTTCGATGAGCACGGTGCCCCGCGCCTCGAGCGCGGGGTGGAACGCCCGCCGGATCGCGAGCAACCGCTCGCCCTCCTCGGGGTCGGTCGTGAGGTCCGCGTCGCCGCCGAGGGAACGGATGATCGCGAGCACTCGCTCCGCCTCCGACACGCTCGCGTCGCCATCCGTCTGCACGAGCAGGAACGCGCGGCCGCGGTCGCCGAGCTCGAGGTCGAGGTGGACGCCGATGTGCTCGAGCGCGAGGGAGTCGAGCAGCTCCATGGCGGCGGGGCGGAGCCCGGCGGCGGTGATGGCGGCCGCGGCGCCGGCCGCGGAGACGATGTCGGCGAAGTAGGCCCCGATCGTCGCGACGACGCCCGTCGGGAGCGGACGGAGTTTGAGGGTCGCGTCGACGATGACACCGAGGGTGCCCTCCGAGCCGATGACGAGGGCCGTGAGGTCGAGGCCCGTGACGCCTTTGACGGTACGGTGACCGAGCGTCATGACGGTGCCGTCGGCCCGCACGATCGTGAGGCCGAGAACCGCTTCGCGCGTCACGCCGTATTTGGCACACAGCAACCCACCCGCGTTCGTCGCGATGTTGCCGCCGATCGTCGAGATCGCTTTGCTCGCCGGATCGGGGGCGTACCAGAGGCCGTGGGGTTCGAGCCGACGATTGAGCTCAGCGTTGATGATGCCGGGCCCGACGACCACGGTCTCGTCGGCGACCGAGAGGTCGGTGATGTCGTCGAGCGCGAGGGTCGACAGCACGATCTCGTCGCGGCCGGCGATCGCCCCGCCCGCGAGCCCCGTTCCCGCCCCGCGCGTGACGACCCCGATGCGGAGGTCGCTCGCGATGCGCAGCGTCTCCTGCACGTCGGCGATGCTGCGGGCGGTCACGACGGCGACGGGAGTCGAACCCGAGTCGTGCCCGGATTTGTCGGTGCGCATCGCCTCGACGGTCGCCGGGGTCGAGTCGACCGCCCCGCCGTCGACGACATCGCCGAGAGCGCCGCGCAAGCGGTCGAGCGCGCGCTCCGCAGGCGAGGTCACGACATCGCCTCGAGGACGTCGGCCCGCGCGGGGATCGAGGGCACGGCCCCGGCGACCGTCACCGAGAGCGCCGCCGCGGCCGTCGCGAATCGCGCCGCCCGCTCCAGATCCAGCGGGGACACGTCGAGCTGAGGCGTCACGTCGGCCTCGGCGAGCGCCGCGGCGAACGCTCCGCAGAACGTGTCACCCGCCCCCGTGCTGTCGACGACGCTCACCCGGTGCGCCGCGATCCTCGCGACCTCGACGCCGGAGTCGACGAGAACCGACCCCGCCGAACCGAGCGTCACGACGAGTCGCCGCACTCGCGCCGAGAGCGCGGCGACCGCCCGATCGAGGTCGTCGAGCCCGCTGACCACGAGGGCCTCGTGCTCGTTGACCACGAGCACGTCCACCGACTCGAGGGTGTCGGGCCCGAGCGCCATCGCGGGGGCCGCGTTGAGCACGACGAGGGTGCCCGCGGCCGACGCGACCCGAGCGGCCGCCTCGACCGCGGCGAGCGGCAGTTCGAGCTGCAGCACGAGCACGCGCGCCGCGCGGATCGCGCGACCGTCGGCATCCGTGAGCGCGGTGACCGTGGCGTTCGCCCCCGACGCGACGACGATCGAGTTCTCGCCCGACGCGTCGACGACGATGAAAGCCTGGCCCGTCGGGTGCTCGGTTCGCCGCACGAGAGTCGAGTCGATCATGTCGGCCGCCATGACGCTCTCGAGCGCGTCGCCCCGCTCGTCGCGGCCGAGGGCACCGACGAAAGCGACCCGCGCTCCCGCGCGCGCGGCGGCCACGGCCTGGTTGAGACCCTTGCCGCCCGGGTGCTCTGCCGCAGCGCCCGCGAGCACCGTCTCCCCGGGCCGCGGAGCCCGGTCGACGGAGAACACCGTGTCGGTGTTGGCGCTGCCCACGACGATCACCCTCGCGTCGGAAGCGCCGTTCGTCGTCACCGGCACAGTTTAGGTGGGCAGGCGCGGGCTTCACCTCGGAGCGATGTCTCTTTTCCGCTACCGGCTCCCGGGTGGCCGTGGGAGAGTGCGGACATGGATGACGAGGATTCGAGCGACGCCGTCGTGCGCGACGGCGATCCTCGGTTCGAGGCACGATTCTCGGCGATGGCCTCGCGGGACGCCCGCTTCGACGGGCAGTTCGTCACGGGGGTGCACTCGACCGGCATCTACTGTCGACCGAGCTGCCCCGCCATCACACCGCTGAGACGCAACGTGGCGTTCTACCGCACCGTCGCGGGCGCACACGAGGCGGGCCTGCGCGCGTGCAAACGGTGCGGGCCCGACGCGGTGCCCGGCTCTCCCGAGTGGAATCTGGGAGACGACATCGCGTCGCGCGCGATGCGTCTCATCGCCGACGGCACGGTCGATCGCGACGGCGTTCCCGGACTCGCCGCTCGACTCGGCTACACCCCGCGGCACCTCACGCGCGTGCTCGATCGCGAACTGGGTGCGGGTCCGCTCGCTATCGCGCGCGCCCACCGCGCCCAGTCGGCTCGCGCCCTTCTTGTCGAGACCGACCTCGCCGTGACGGATGTCGCGTTCGCGGCGGGATTCACGAGTGTGCGCCAGTTCAACGACACGATGGTCGCCGTGTTCGGGCGCTCCCCGAGCGAGGTGCGGCGAGCCGGCGGCGGCGGTCGATCACCGGGCACCGAGCCCCACGCAGGCCTCGGCGCCGCCGGCGGCGGAACCCGGCCGGATGCCGGGCTCCCCGGCTCGACGACGATCACGCTTCGCCTCCCCGCGCGCGCGCCCTTCGACGGGGCGGGGCTCCTGCGATTTCTGAGCGTGCACGCCATCCGCGGTGTCGAAACGGGTGACGATCGCACCTTCGCCCGGCGGGTGCGGCTTCCGCGGGGAACGGCGCACGTCACGCTCGCGCTCGCGGGAGACGACGCGGTGTCGTGTGTCGCGCGCCTCGACGACGTCGCCGACCTCTCGACGCTCGTCGCCCGCATCCGTCGCGTGTTCGATCTCGACGCCGACTCGGTCGCGATCGACGACGCCCTCGGAGCCGACGCCGCCCTCGCACCGTCGGTCGCGGCGAGCCCGGGCACGCGTCTGCCCGGCGGATTCGACGCGCACGAGACACTCTTCCGCACCCTCATCGGTCAGCAGGTGTCGGTCACGGCCGCGACGACGGTGCTGGGCCGCGTGAGCGCCGAGCTGTGCGGCGACTCGGGGCTGTTCCCGACCGCGACCGACATCGCCGAGCGAGGCGAGGGGGTCATCCGGGGTCCGGCCTCGCGGGTCGCGACGATCCTCGGAGTCGCTCGCGCCCTCGCGTCGGGCGACCTCGCCGTGGATGTCGGGATGTCGACGCCCGACCTCGTCTCGCGCCTCACCGCCATGCCCGGGATCGGACCGTGGACCGCAGGATACGTCGCGATGCGCGTGCTCGGGGCACCCGACATTCTGCTCTCGAGCGACCTCATCATGCGCAAGAGCGCCGGCGAACTCGGCCTACCCGACACCGAGCGCGGTCTCGCGGCCCACGGCGAGCGCTGGGCCCCCTGGCGCAGTTACGCGGGGCTGCACCTGTGGCGGTCGACGGGGCGCTGACGCCGTCAGGCGCTCTTCTTCTCCTGGCGGACCGCGGCCGGCTTCGTCGCTGCGGACTTCGTCGTCGAGGGCTTCTTCGCTGCGGGCTTCTTCGCTGCGGGCTTCTTCGCGGGGGACTTCTTCGCGGGGGACTTCTTCGCGGCCTTCGTCGCGGCGGTCGACTTCTTCGCTGCCGATTTATCGGCGGCGGGCTTCTTCGCCGTCGACTTCTTCGCCGTCGATCTCTTGGCCGTCGATTTCTTCGCGGCGGGCTTCGCCGCGGGCGCCGACGACGACCCTCCCGAGCGGTTCCTCTCGACGCTGCGCCTCAGCGCCTCCATGAGGTCGAGCACCTCCCCACCGGAGCCCTCGTCGCCCTCGCCGAAAGTCTCGTCGGTGTCGAGAGCCTCCCCCTTGTCGAGTTTCGCGTCGATGAGCTCGCGCAACTGCTCCTGATAGTCGTCGCTGAACCTGTCGGGCTCGAAGTCGGAGGCGAAGCTCTCGACGAGCGACTCCGACATCTCGAGTTCGCGCGACGAGATGCGCACGCGCTCGTCGAGAGCGGGAAAGGATGCCTCGCGCACTTCGTCGTCCCACAGGAGCGACTGAAGCATGAGCACGTCGCCGCGCACGCGGAGGGCACCGAGCCTCGTCTTCTGCCGCAGCGCGAAGTGCACGATCGCGGTGCGATCCGTCTTTTCGAGGGTGCGGCGCAGAAGCGTGTACGCCTTGGCCGCGTTCGTCTGCGGTTCGAGGAAGTAGCTGCGATCGAACATGATCGGGTCGAGCTGGTCCGAGGGCACGAATTCGACGACGTCGACCTCGCGGCTCTTCTCGACCGGAATCGACGAGAGGTCGTCGCTCGTGAGCACGACGGTGCGCTCGCCGTCGTCGTAGGCCTTGTCGATGTGCTCGAAGTCGACGATCTTTCCGCAGATCTCGCACCGGCGCTGGTATCGGATGCGCCCGCCGTCGGCATCGTGCACCTGGTGCAGCGAGATGTCGTGGTCCTCGGTCGCGCTGTAGACCTTGACGGGCACGTTGACGAGGCCGAACGTGATCGCGCCTGTCCAGATGGCTCTCATACACCCATTCTGAGTCGCGCAACCGATCGGCGTAAGCGGTTGACGCGGCGCCCACCGGCAGGGCTCAATCGGAGGACGGTCGCGAGCACGACCGCCACCACGTCAAGTCACGACTCGTCACGGGAGGACGCCGCATGTCCGGTTCGAGCGCGACAGCGACCGTCGTCTCGGTCGACGGCCGTCGCATCCGCCTCACGAGCCTCGACAAGGTGCTCTACCCCGAGACGGGAACCACGAAGGCCGACGTCATCGACTACTACGCGCGCATCGCCCCCGTTCTGCTCCCCCACGCCCGCGTCCGCCCGCTGACCCGCAAGCGCTGGGTCGACGGCGTGGGAACCGACGCGAAACCCGGCACCGTGTTCTTCCAGAAGAACCTCGACGACACCGCGCCCGAGTGGGTCGAGCGCCGCACCATCGAACACTCCGACCACTCCACCGCGTATCCCGTGCTCGGCGACCGCGCGACCCTCACGTGGCTCGGCCAGATCGCCGCCCTCGAGCTGCACGTTCCGCAGTGGCGGTTCTCGCGTGACGGTGAGCAGGAGAACCCCGACAGACTCGTGATCGACCTCGACCCCGGCGAGGGTGTCGGTCTCGCGGAGTGCGCCGAGGTCGCCCGTGCCGCGCGCGCAATCCTCTCCGGTATGGGTCTCGATCCGATGCCCGTGACGAGCGGGAGCAAGGGCATCCACCTCTACGCCGCCCTCGACGGGTCGATCGACTCGCGAGCGGTGAGTGCGGTCGCGCGCGAGCTCGCTCGTGCCCTCGAGGCGGATCACCCCGATCTCGTCGTCAGTGACATGACGAAGTCACTCCGCACCGGAAAAGTGCTCGTGGACTGGAGCCAGAACAGCGCCGCGAAGACCACCGTGACCCCCTATTCCCTCCGGGGGCGATCCTCGCCGACGGTCGCGGCACCGCGAACCTGGGACGAACTCGACTCCGCGCAGCTCGCCCACCTCGACTTCCGCGAGGTGCTCGAGCGTGTCGCTCAAAACGGCGACCCTCTCGCGCCGATGTCGCGCGGACGGGTCGACTCTCTCGAACCGTCGCCCGCTCGCCTCGACGGATTCGATGCCACGCCGGCATCCCGCGACCGGCTCGAGATCTACCGGTCGAAACGCGACGGTTCGAAGACGCCCGAGCCCGTTCCCACCGACGCACCGCACGCGGGCTCGGGCGCGGGCGCGAGTTTCGTCATCCAGGAGCACCACGCGTCGCGACTGCACTGGGACTTCCGTCTCGAGCACGACGGCGTGCTCGTGAGCTGGGCGCTTCCCAAGGGAGTGCCGACCGATCCGGGCATCAACCACCTCGCCGTGCAGACCGAAGACCACCCCCTCGAGTACGGCGTCTTCGAGGGCACTATCCCGCACGGCGAGTACGGCGGCGGTGACGTGACCATCTGGGATTCGGGCACCTTCGAGCTCGAGAAGTGGCGCGAGGGCAAGGAGGTCATCGCGACCCTCCACGGCGAGAAGCACGGAACCCACCGTTACGCGCTCATCAACACGGGGTCGCGATCGGGGTCCGGGTCGGGCAAGGACTCGTGGCTCATCCACCTCATGGAGCCCCCCGGGGCGTCCTCGCCGAAACGGTCGTCCGCGACATCCCCCCGCACGGCCGGTCCGAAGCGCACGCGAACGACCGTCGGTTCGGCGAGGAGCGCGGCGACCAGCGACACCGCACCGATGCTCGCGACACTCGCGACCGAAGCCGACCTCGACGACGACGCCGAGTGGGCGTTCGAGATGAAGTGGGACGGCATCCGGTCGATCGCGACGATCGTCGACGGTCGGGTTCGACTGGCGAGCCGAAACGGCAACGACCTCACAGCGTCGTATCCCGAGCTCGCGATCCTCGCCGACGCCGTCGACGGCGACGCCGTGCTCGACGGAGAGATCGTCACGTTCGACGAGCGGGGCCGACCCGACTTCGGTCAGCTGCAGTCGCGCATGGGGGTGACGAGACCGAAGGATGTCGCGGCCGCGGCGAAACACGCCCCCGTGCACTTCATCGCCTTCGACGTGCTCTCGCACGACTCGTCCGTGGTCACAGCACTGCCGTGGAGCGAGCGCCGAGCGCTCCTGGACTCGGTGGTGACACCCGGCGGTGCCGTGCTCGTGTCTCCCGCGTTCGTCGGCGACGTGGCTGCCGCCGTCGCGACGAGCCTCGAACAGGGACTCGAGGGGGTCATGGCGAAGAGACTCGACGGCCGCTACTCCCCGTCGCGACGATCGCGCGCGTGGCTCAAGATCAAACACCACCGGTCACTCGAGGTCGTCGTGGGCGGCTGGCGAGACGGGCGAGGCTCGCGCGCCTCGACGATCGGGTCGCTCCTCGTCGGGGTGCCGACCGATGACGGGCTCCGCTACCTCGGCAGGGTCGGTACGGGCCTCACCGAGCGAGACCTCGCGACCCTCTCGACGACGTTCCGGGCGGCCGCGCGAAGCACCTCCCCGTTCATCGACGTGCCGGCATCCGACGCCTCCGACGCCCACTGGGTCACTCCGCGGCTCGTCGTCGAAGTGCACTACGCCGAGATGACCGCGAGCGGGCGACTGCGGCACGCGACGTGGCGCGGCATCCGCAGCGACAAGTCCCCCGACGACGTAGCCTCGGATGCGACGTCTCTCGATCTCGCGGGCGTCTCGTCGCCCCGCGACGCCGAGGAAGGGTGACCCGATGGTTCGCGTGAGCGTCGTCATTCCCGTGCGCGACGACGCCGTCGAACTCGAACACTGCTTGCGAGCGCTGCAGCGTCAGACCCGTCCGGCCGACGAGATCATCGTCGTCGACAACGGCAGCGCCGACGATTCCGCGGCCGTCGCGGTGCGCTACGGCGCCCGAGTGCACACCGAGCACACGCCGGGCATCTGGCCTGCCGCGGCTCGGGGCTTCGACGTGGCGACGGGAGACATCATCGCGAGGCTCGACGCGGACTCGCGACCCCGACGCGACTGGATCGAGCGCGTCGAGACCCTTCTCTCACTCGACCCCGAGGCCGTCGCGGCGACAGGCCCCGGCGTGTTCTATCAGCTGCCGCGGTTCCCTCGCGCCCTCGCCGACCTCGTCTACATGCGCGCCTACTTCGCGATGGGTCTCGTGACCCTCGGGCACTGGCCCCTCTTCGGCTCGAGCTTCGCCATCCGCTCGACCGTGTGGAACCGCATCAGGCTCGACGTGCACCGTGACGACTCCGGGGTGCACGACGACTTCGACCTCGGATACCACCTCGACCCGTGGTCGCGAGTCATCCTCGACCGGTCGCTCGCGGTCGGTGTCTCGGCTCGACCCTTCGGCAACATCCCGTCGATGCTCTTGCGCACGTGGCGCGCGGTGCGCACCATCGCGGTGCACGGCGTGCGCGAACTGCCGCCGTTCCGGTGGTCGCGGCGCGTGAGGGTCGTGCGCGCTCTGTCGCGCCGAGGGTGACCACGACGTAACGTAGAACTGCTCCCCCACGGGAGGCTCACACTCCTCACAGCCAAAGGACCCGCCATGAGACTCAAATTCCTGTTCGTCGTCGGACTCATCGCGGGATACGTGCTCGGCGCTCGCGCCGGACACGGTCGCTACGAGCAGATCAAGGCGAAGGCGAACGAGGCCTGGGAAGACCCGCGCGTGCAGAAGGCCGTGTCGGAGACTCAGGACTTCGTGAAGGAGAACGCACCCATCGTCGCCGAGAAGGTCGGCGAAGGCGCGAAGGTCGCGAGCGACAAGGTCGCCCAGGGGGCCAAGATCGCCGCCGACGGCACGAAGGTCGCGGCCGAGAAGGTCGCCGAGACGGCCAAGATCGCGAGCACGAGTGTCGCCGAGGGCACCAAGGTCGCCGCCGAGGTCGTCAAGGATGCCGCCGAGAAGGTCGCCGAGACTGCGAAAGACCTGTCGGGCAAGGTCGCGGAGACCGCGTCGGAGGCCACCGCGAAGATCACGGGCGCCACGAACGGTTCCGACGACAGCTCGGACGAGCGCACCCCCGACGACGCGACGACCGAGCCCGCGGGCGACGCGTCGACGCCTCGTCAGCCGAGCTGACGCGCGGCGCTTGTGCGGTCAGGCGTCGGACAGTCAGTCGTCGTGGTCGTCGGCGAACCGGTCCTGGGCCACGACCGAAATCACGCCCGTCATGGGCACGATCCCGCTGAGTCGCTCGGGTGACAGCACTCGCGTCACTTCTTCTCTGCTCATGAGGCCTGCGGCGACCACGAGGTCGGCGATCGACGACTCCGTCGTGAGCGCCGTGTGCGCGAGCGAGGCCGACGCGGCGTAGCCGATGTACGGCGTGAGCGCCGTCACGACCCCCACCGAGGTCTCCACCTGCATGCTGAGCCTCGAGAGGTTCGGCGTGATCCCGTCGATGCAGTTGACGCGCAGGGTGCGGCACGCGT
This sequence comes from Marisediminicola sp. LYQ85, assembly GCF_046600695.1. NCBI lineage: Bacteria > Bacillati > Actinomycetota > Actinomycetes > Micrococcales > Microbacteriaceae > Marisediminicola > Marisediminicola sp. LYQ85. The sequence continues at coordinate 434,184 of NZ_JBKIWO010000001.1, read as the reverse complement.
TCGTCATCCACGCGAGCGACTGCAGGATGCTGTGGGCGATCACGGGCTCGAACGCGTTGAGCTGCAATTGGCCGCCCTCGGCTGCGGCGGTGACCGTGGCATCCGCTCCGATCACGCTGAACGCGACCTGGTTGACGACCTCGGGGATCACGGGGTTGACCTTGCCCGGCATGATCGACGACCCCGCCTGGCGCGGGGGCAGGCTGATCTCTCCGAGACCCGCCTGAGGGCCGGACGAGAGCAAGCGCAAGTCGTTGCAGATCTTCGAGAGTTTGACGGCCGCCCTCTTGAGCGTGCCACTGAGCGTCATGAAGATGCCGGCGTCGGAGGTCGCCTCGATGAGGTCGGCCGCGGTCTCCATCTCGATGCCCGTGACGGCGATGAGCTCGTCGAGCACAGCCCTCGCGTAGCGCGGGTCGGCCGTGATGCCAGTGCCGATCGCCGTCGCCCCCATGTTGATCTCGTTGAGCCACGGGATGACCTCGCTCAACCTGTCGTGGTCTTCGACGAGGGTGTGGGCGAACCCACTGAACTCCTGGCCGAGGGTCATCGGAACGGCGTCCTGCAGCTGGGTACGCCCCACCTTGAGGATGCCCGCGAACTCCGACCCCTTCGCCGCGAACGACACGGTGAGCCTCTCGTGCTCCTCGAGCAGCCGCGTGAGGCCGAAGACCATCGCGAGCTTGATGGCCGTCGGGTAGACGTCGTTCGTGCTCTGGCTGCGGTTGACGTCGTCGAGCGGATGCAGGCTCGCGTAGTCGCCGAGCGGACGACCCAGGATCTGCAGTCCGCGATTGGCGATGACCTCGTTGGTGTTCATGTTCGTCGACGTGCCCGCGCCGCCCTGGATGACCCCGACGAGAAACTGGTCGTGCCACTGGCCGTCGATGATCTCGAGGCAGACCTGCTCGATGACATCCGCCTTCTCCGGCTCGAGCACGCCGATCGCGCGATTGGCTCGTGCCGCCGCTTGCTTGACCCTCGCGAGAGCGCGGATGAGGTCGGGGTACACCGAGATGGGTCGGCGCGTGATCGGAAAGTTCTCGAGGGCCCGCGCGGTGTGGATGCCCCAGAACACCTCGGCGGGGATCTCCATCTCCCCGAGCGAGTCGCGCTCGAGGCGCACGGGGCCCGTCGAGGGGCGACCGAAGTGCCCCGACGACGGCGATGGCGCGGCGGTCGACTCCCCCGCCCCCTCGAACCCCTCGTCGGCGGGCAGTGTCGCGGCGGCGGGGTGCTGAGGTGCGCTGTCATTCACGAGGGTCGCTCCGGTGTCGAGGTCGCGTGGCTTGTGGCCGAGAACGAGACGACTCTACTCGCGGCGTGATCGCGGGCGTCGGATCCGCCGGGGCATCCGCGCGAGAGAAAAACGGTGGGTGGTCGTGCCGCCGAACCGGTGGCGGATGCACCGCCGAGCGGTGTTGCGATGACGGCGACTTCTCGATTGTGGTTAGGCGGCGCTGTCGCCCCCGCGACTCGCCGGCAACCGAGAGTCGCCGTCATCCCTAGCCCCCCGGCTAGTTGTCATTCAGCCTATGGATCTGCTCTGACGACCGCGGCCCCCAGAGAGGGGGTCCAGCATTAGGGGGACGAACGGGGTACATCGCGACCGAGGTCCGCGCCGATCGCCGGGCCTCGCACGCTCGCTCGCTCGCTCGCTCGCTCGTGACGCGATCAGGCTTCGCGGGAGCGCGCGACGTAGGGTCGAGGAATGACTGCATCGACCGACTCTCGTCGCGGAACCGAGGCGACGGGAGCGACGGAGTGACGCGCGGGCCGAGCCTCGAGGTTCTGCGGGCGGAAGCACGAGACGAACTGCGCACCGTGATCCTCGATCGGTGCCGCGCGGGCGAGGATCCGTGGGAATTCATGGACGACCTCCCCACGGTCGACGAACTCGTCGTCGCCCTCTTGCGCGCCGATTCGATCGTCGCCGACGACTCGCGCCTCCCGAGCGCCGTGCGCGACTACCGCGTCCTCCGACAGATCGGACTCGATCACCCCGATCTCACGACGACCGTGTGGCGGATGCTCGGCGCGATCGATCTGCCGTCGCGCTGACGTCCCACTCCCGTCGAACCCCCAGGGTTCTTTCAGCGATTTCTGAGTTGCCCGAGCCCTCCGATTCCTACAATTCTCGTAGTTGAGTCGCCTCGGCTCAACTTCACACACCACGAACGATCAACGTGAAGGAGTTGACGATGGCCATGAATTTCGACCCGTTCCGTGAACTGGACCGCGTTGCGGGAGCCCTGTTCGACACCCGACAGGGGCCCCGACTCATGCCGATTGACCTCTACCGCGACGGCGACCACTACGTGCTCGCCGCCGACCTCCCGGGCATCGACCCCGGGTCGGTCGACATCGATGTCGACGGCCAGTTGCTCACCATCCGCGCCGAGCGGACCCTCAGCAACTCCCGCTCGGTCAACTGGCTCTCGCGGGAACGGCAAGCCGGTTCGTTCCTCCGCCAGCTCAACCTCGGTCAGGGCATCGACACCGAGCACATCGAGGCGAGCTACGACAACGGCGTGCTGAGCGTCACCATCCCGGTGAGCGAGCGAGCCAAGCCGCGCAAGATCGAGGTCACCAACAACACGGGCGCGAGCACCGCCCCGTCGACCCCGAGCGAGTCGATCACCTCGTGACCGAGCGCGGGAGCCGTCGCTCGACGGCTCCCGCGCCGCAACCCCCTTGCACCCCGACCGCCGCCCGGGCGAAGGTGGAGGCATGAACACAAATCTCCCGTCCGACGGCACCCCCGCAGACAGCAACTCGCCCCTCGACGACGGTTCGATCCCCGCCGACGCCGACCTCGTGACCTCGAACGACGCCGACGGCGAATCCGACACGGCGTCCGAGCCCGGGGTCGACCCCGAGGCCGAAGACGAGAAAGACCGCGCCGAGCGCCACTACTGAGTCGCCCTGACCGGTCGCCGGCACCTCTGGCGCTGCACCCGAGCGACACGACTCAGGGTCCTCGCCGCCGGCGACCGTAGGCTCGCGCTATGACTGACGACACTGCCACGCAGACCGCCTACGTCGAGCCGGGCAAAGAGTTCACGAGAGACACGAACTACATCCCCGACCGCATCACGAAAGACGGTCGCGACGGTTGGCCGGTCGCTGCCGACACCTACCGCCTCGTCGCCGCCCGCGCATGCCCGTGGGCCAACCGCTCCGTCATCTCGCGTCGCCTCCTCGGGCTCGAAAGCGCCATCAGCCTCGGAATGCCCGGGCCGACCCACGACTCGCGCAGCTGGACCTTCGACCTCGATGAGGGCGGAGTCGACCCTGTTCTGGGAATCGAACGCCTCCAGCAGGCCTTCTTCACGCGGTATCCCGACTACCCCCGAGGCATCACGGTGCCCGCGATCGTCGACATCGCGAGCGGCGGCGTCGTGACGAACGACTACCCGCAGATCACGATCGACTTCGCCACCGAGTGGACCGAGCACCACCGTGCCGGCGCACCGGACCTCTACCCCGAGGCCCTCCGGGCCGAGATCGACGAGGTCAACGACCTCGTGTTCCGCGACGTCAACAACGGGGTGTACCGCGCGGGCTTCGCCGGCTCCCAGAAGGCATACGACGCGGCATACACCCGCCTCTTCGATCGACTCGACTGGCTCGAGAGCAGACTCGCCGGTCAGCGGTATCTCGTCGGCGACACCATCACCGAAGCAGACATCCGCCTCTTCACGACCCTCGCGCGGTTCGACGCGGTCTACCACGGACACTTCCGCTGCAACCGCAACAAGCTCACCGAGATGCCGGTGCTGTGGGCATACGCTCGCGACCTGTTCCAGACCCCCGGGTTCGGCGACACCATCGACTTCGTGCAGATCAAGCAGCACTACTACCTCGTGCACACCGACATCAATCCGACCGGCATCGTGCCCGCGGGCCCGGATGCGTCGGGGTGGCTCGACGCGCACGGGCGCGAGTCGCTCGGTGGGCGTCCGTTCGGTGACGGCACCCCACCCGACGCACCGCTCGAGTCCGAGCGTGTTCCCGCGGGGCACGGCGCCGCGTGACGGTGGGGCGCTCCCACGCCCCCCGATGACGTCGACCGCAAGGGGTGTCGTGGCCGAGCCCGGCGTGCCTACTCTGGAGTCATGAACAGTGCATCAGGCATCGGAACCACTCCCTCGAACGACGACGACGCGACGAACGACACGGCCGGGCTCGACGCCGTGCCCAACGGCCAGGGGGCGGATGGCGTCGAAGGCGACGCGGAGAACCCGCCGCTGCCCGACTGGGGACCGACCGACGGCGAGCACGGTGTCGACGACGACGAGCCCGCCGTTCAGTAGCGACTCGCGGCCGCGGGCGCTCTCGCGACCCGCGGCATCCGCGACGGTCGATCGGTGAGCGCGCTCTCGATCACCGTCGCGCGCTGGGGACTGCGCATCGCGCCGCGGCTCACCGCGAGACTCGCTGCGCCGCGCGTTCGCGGCACGACCGCGTCGGCGGTCGACGGAGGCACGCTCGTCGTGACGACGGGCGCTTCGGGTGTGGCGGATGCGTCGGGGGCACCGGGTTCGACGGGCGCATCCGGATCGTCCGGGCATGGTCTCCGCACCGTCGTCGTCATCTTCTCGCCGAGACCGCTCGCGATGCGGTGGCTCGCGGCGACGCTCGCGAAGCGACTCTCTGCGGCTGTCGTCATCGTCGATTCGATCGACGACCCGATCGCGGCGGTCGAGCGGGCTCGCTTTCACGTGGACTCCGAGCTCCCCGTGACCGTCGTCGGCGAGGGTTCGGCGGCGGCGGCCGCCCTCGATGCGAGCCGGCAGCAGGTTCGCCGCGTCGCGCTCATCGCGCCGCGGGAGGTCGGCCCCGTCGATCCCGCGGGGGTGCCGACGACTCTCATCCAGGATTCCGAGTCCTCCCCGAGCCGCGCTGAGACGGTCGCCCTCGAACGGGCGTTGCGCTCGGGCGGTGTCGGAGTGCGGGAACCCGGCTACCGCGGGGTCACAGACGGCTGGGCGCGGCTCCCCCGGGTCTCGTCGGGCACGCAGCGGGCGCTCGACGACCTCGTGCAGTTCGTCGAGCGCGGGGTCGGCCCGACCGCCACCTTCGACGTCATCCCCGGCTGGGACCTCCACTAGCCCCAAACCACGCGATTTCCGCGAGCGTACGCCGGATCCGGCGCACGCTCGCGGAAATCGCACACTGTGGGGGTGGGTGCGGGGTCAGGGGAGGCGGGCGGCGGCCTTCGCGAGCGAGCGGAGGGCCGCCGGGTAGTCGTCGAGGCACAGCGCCGCCGACAGCCGCTCCACCTCGTGGAGCACCCCGTAGTCGAACGGGAACGCGCTCGTGGATGCCGCGACCCGCAGGTGCTCTTGCATGACACGCCCGTCACGGTATTCTCCGAGCAGGTCGTGCACGGCCTCGGCGGCCGACGCGAGCGCGAGCACCCTGCCTCCGTAGACGGCGCCGGGCCCCGAGGACACCGCCTCGGCGGCGTACCGCAAGCGTTTCGCCGCTTTGCGCGTCTCGTGCAGGGCCTCGTCGCGGGTCGCCGCGTCGAGGGTGTCGTCGGCCGCCGTCCGAGCCCGGGCACGAACGCGTCGGGCGTCTCGCGAGAGCCTCGAGGGCAGGATGTCCTTCGCCGACGAGGTGTCGTCGGCGAGCGCCGCAGGGTCGGCCACGAGGGCGTCGAGCGAGTCGAGCAACCGGAAGTATCGCGCGCTCGACATTTCGGCGAGCACGCGCCCCATCGCCGCCTCGCCCGCGGTGTGCCAGCGACCGCCGAGCTCGTCGGCGACAGCTGCCGAGACCGTCTCGTGGTCTCGGACGATGGCGCGGGCGCGATCCTCCATCACTTCGGCGTCGCGCGCTTCGCCGAGCACCGCACCGAGGTGGCGCAGCTCCGCGCGGAGGGGCTGAGTGACGGTCGTCGCGAAGAGTGGGCTGTAGGTCGTGAGCAGACTGCGGATGCGCCGCACCCTCGTTCGCAACTGGTGCATCGAGTCGGGCTGCCGCTCGCGCACGCGCGCGTCGAGGGCGACGATGTCGTCGACGAGGGCGGCGAGCGCCGCGACGACGACGGCCGAGCCCGGGCTCGACTTCGTGAGAGCACCCTGGTCTGTCTGCGAGCGCGCCGATGATGCCGGTGCGTCGTCGAGGCTCGTGCGACCGAGTGCCGTCGCGAGTTTCGACGCGCTCGCCGCCGGGCGCGCTCCGGCTCGAAGCACGCGCGTCTCGATCTCGTCGAGGAGCACGCGGGCGTCGTCGGGGTCGGCGGGGGCGTCGTCGTCGAGTTCGACCTCCCACTCCCGCCACACTCGCGCGATCCCCGTCGCGACATCGCTCGCGGTGACGACGTCGTCGGCGATCTCGACGATGCGACGTCCCTGCTCATCGAGCATCCGCACGAGGGTGCGTCGCGTGTTCAACCGGGCGATCACGGCGACCGGCCGGTCTCGCACGCGCGCCCGCACGGCGTCGAGAACGGGCTCCGGCACGCGAGGCTCCTCTCCCTCCGCACCCTCGAGCGCGAGCGGCCAGTGCCTCTCGAGTCTCCCGAGCGCCGCGGGCACCTTGATGTGCCAGCCCTCGTCTGCGCCGCCCTCGCGTCGGCGGAGCACGATGCGGTGGGCCGCGAGCACGCCGTCGGCGGTGTCGAAGTACTCGGCTCGCAAGGGAACGACCCCGCCGGGCTCCGTCGGGGCAATGTCGCTCAGGTCGGGGAGCGTCGCGGTCTCGTCGACGTCGTATTTGCGTTCGATCTCGATGTGGCGTGAGTCGGTCATCATTCCTGTCTACCTCACGCTGCCGTCCGCCGACACCGCGATACCCGTCGCGACCGCGCGCGCCGACGGCCGACGCGAGTACGGTGAAGGGTGATCTCTCCTCGTGCTCCCCGCGCCGACCGGCGCCCCGTCGTCCGCTCCCATCACGGCCGCTCGTTCACCGACGACTACGAGTGGTTGCGCGACAAGTCGAGCCCGGATGTCGTCGCGCACCTCGAGGCCGAAAACGAGTGGACCGCGCACGAGACATCCCACCTCGCCCCTCTCGCTGACGCGATCTTCGACGAGATCAAGTCCCGCACCCTCGAGACCGACCTCTCGGTTCCGGTGCGCAAGGGCGACCACTGGTACTTCACGCGCACCGTCGAGGGTTCGTCGTACGGCGTGTTCTGCCGCGCCCCCGTCGCGTCGCCCGACGACTGGGTTCCGCCCGCGGTCGATCCCGCTCAGACACTGCCGGGCGAGGAGGTCCTCCTCGACGCCAACGTCGAGGCCGAGGGTCATGACTTCTTCTCGCTCGGGACCTTCGACGTCTCCCCCGACGGCCGCTCGCTCCTGTGGGGTGTCGACACCGAGGGCGACGAGCGCTACACCCTCCGCATCGTCGATCTCGCCTCTCGCGCGGTGAGCGACGTCGACGTCATACCGAACACGGCCGCGGGCGCGATGTTCTCTCCCGACGGCGCGTTCGTCTTCTATTGCACGGTCGACGACGCGTGGCGACCCGACACGGTCTGGCGTCACGCCGTCGGGTCGTCGAGCGGCGCCGACGTGACCGTCTTCACGGAGCCGGACGACCGGTTCTGGGTGGGGGTCGGGCGCACGCGCAGCCGCAAGTACATCGTCGTCGAGGTGGGGTCGAAGATCACCTCCGAGGTCCACCTGCTCGACGCCGCCGACCCGATGGGCGAGTTCGCGGTGGTCTGGCCGAGGGTCGAGGGCGTCGAGTACGACGTCGAGCACGTCGTGCTCGCGGGCGAGGACCGCTTGCTCATCACCCACAACGACGGTGCCGAGAATTTCGAGGTCGTGGATGTCGCGGCCGCCGATCCGCGGGGGCTCCGCGACGTCGTCGTCCCCGCCTCGACCGACACCCGCATCGACGGTGTCGACGCCTTCGCGGGGCACGTCGTGGTGTCGTACCGTCGCGACGCGCTCACACGAGTGGGCATCCTGCCCCTCTCGGGCGGCATCGCTGCGGGTGGGGTGCTCAGGGTCGGCGAGATCGTCGGCTACGGCGCCCTCACCGAGCTCGAGTTCGACGAGCCGCTCTTCGACGTCGGGGTGTCGTCGAACCCCGAGTGGACGCAGCCGACCCTCCGCCTGGGCTTCACGTCGTTCGTGACGCCCTCGACGGTGCTGTCGGTGGATGTGGCGACTCGCGAGACGACCGTGCTCAAGCGCATGCCCGTGCTCGGCGGCTATCGCTCGGAGGACTACGCGCAAGTGCGCGACTGGGCGACCGCCGCAGACGGCACGCGCGTGCCGATCTCCCTCGTGTGGAAGCCCGGTGCCGTCGACGAGTCCGCTCCCGCCCCGACTCTGCTCTACGGCTACGGTTCGTACGAGGCGAGCATGGACCCGTCGTTCTCGATCGCGCGCCTCTCGCTCCTCAATCGCGGCATCCTGTTCGCCATCGCGCACGTGCGCGGCGGCGGCGAGCTCGGCCGGCACTGGTACGACGACGGCAAGACGCTCACGAAGCGCAACACGTTCACCGATTTCGTGGCGGTCGGCGAGCACCTCGTCGCGTCCGGGCGCTCGCGGCCAGACGGGCTCGTCGCCGAGGGGCGGAGCGCCGGCGGTCTGCTCGTGGGGGCCGCGGTGAATCTCGCCCCCGACCTCTTCGCGGGTGTTCTCGCGGGGGTGCCGTTCGTCGACGCCCTCACGAGCATCCTCGATCCCGAGCTGCCCCTCACGGTCATCGAGTGGGACGAGTGGGGCGACCCTCTGCACGATCCCGCGGTCTACGACTACATGAGCTCGTACTCGCCGTACGAGAATGTGCGGTCGGATGTCGGCTACCCGCCGATCCTCGCCGTCACGAGTCTCAACGACACGCGCGTGCTCTACGTGGAGCCCGCGAAGTGGGTGGCGAAACTGCGCGAGGTGGGTGCTCCCGCCCTGCTCAAGATCGAGATGCAGGCCGGGCACGGCGGCGTGAGCGGGCGATACGACGCGTGGCGCGAGCGCGCGTTCGAATACGCGTGGGTCATCGACACGGCCACGCGCGGCGCACGAGACGATCTGGAGTCGAGCGCACCGGTTGCACCCACTCTCGACGCGTAGGCTCGACGCATGAGCACCGAGTCCGTCAGCACCGATTTCGTTCCCACCCCCGGCACCATCACGATGTTCTCCACCACGTGGTGCGGCTATTGCGCTCGCTTGAAGTCGCAGCTCGACAAGCAGGGCATCGGCTACCGCGAGGTCAACATCGAGGAGGTCGAGGGAACGGCCGAGCTCGTCGCCTCGATCAACAACGGCAATCAGACCGTGCCGACCGTGCTCTTCCCCGACGGCTCGTCGGCGACGAACCCGTCGCTCAGCGACGTCGTCGCGCGACTCGCCTGACTTCCGCCTCCCCACCCGACCGCGAGCCCCCGGAGCGACCGTGCCGAATCTTCTCGACCTTCTGACCCCGTGGATGCCCGCGCAACGCTGGTTCGCCGGCAAAGGGGCCGGTTCCACGCTCGAGCGCATCGGCGGGTTCCGCCTCGCGACCGCGTCGGGCGAGGCCCGGGTCGGCGTGCACTTCGTGCTCGCCCACTCGGCGCAGCCCCTGCTCTACCAGGTTCCCCTCACCGAGCGCGATGCGCCCGTCGACGGGCTCGCTCACGCTCTCGTCGGCACGATCGAGACCGACGGGCACACGACCTGGGTCTACGACGGAACGCACGATCCGGCCGGGGCCGAGGCGATCCTCCGACTCGTGCTCGACGAGTCGACGGCTCTCCCCGACGACGGCGCTCCGGGCATCGCGGCGCGCGGCCACCGCGCTCCGGGCGTTCCCGTCTCGCGTGTCGTCGGCTCGCGCGTGCTGAGCGGAGAGCAATCCAACACGTCGATCATCTTCGACGTCGCCGACGACGACGACGGCACACCGGGAGAACCCGTCATCTGCAAGGTGTTCCGCTCCCTGCACCACGGCGACAATCCCGACGTCACCCTGTTGAGTGCCCTCGGTGTCGCCGGCTCGACGGTCGTGCCCCGGTCGATCGGGCACATCACGGGCGAGTGGCGCGACAGCGCGCGGCCCACGGGCATCGCGCACGGTCACCTCGCCTTCGCCCAGGAGTTCCTTCCGGGGGTCGAGGATGCCTGGCGCGTCGCGGTGAGCGCGGCCGCGGCCGGTGACGACTTCGCCACACGAGCCCGCGCGCTCGGTGAGGCGACGGCCGACGTGCACGTGGCCCTCGCGCGCGCTCTTCCGACGCACGAGACGGGGGCCGCGGAGATCGCCGGCGTCGTCTCGAGCATGCGATCGCGTTTCGATCAGGCCGTCGAGGAGGTACCGGCTCTCGCCGAGCATCGCGACGCCCTCGAGAGCGTCTACTCCCGCATCTCGGCGAGCGCGTGGCCGCCCATGCAGCGCATCCACGGCGACTACCACCTCGGCCAGGTTCTCTCCGTCCCCGAGCGCGGATGGGTCATCCTCGACTTCGAGGGCGAACCGCTGCGCCCCATGCACGAGAGGTCGGTCGAGGACTCCCCTCTGCGCGACGTCGCGGGCATGCTCCGCTCCTTCGACTACGTCGCCGGGTCGGTCTCGATGAGCGACCCCGCGGCATCACCCAAGGGCTGGGCTGCGGATGCTCGCGCGAGCTTCGTCGAGGGGTACGCCGCGCGGTCGGGCCGGGACCTCCTCGCCGACCGTGCCCTGCTCGACGCCTTCGAGATCGACAAGGCGCTCTACGAGGCCGTCTACGAGGCTCGCAACAGGCCGTCGTGGCTGCCGATCCCGCTCGGCGCGATCGGACGACTCGTCGACCGCGCCTCGCGAGCGTAGGTCGGCCGCTCGGCGGGCCGCTCTCGAGCGACCCGCGGCCACCGAATGCGGTCGCTGACGTGGGTCAGTGACCGGCGCGCTCGAGTGCCTCTTCGAGCAGGTGGGTGAGCGCGTCGAGCTGGAGGCTCGACTCTGCGGCGACCGACGAGTCGTCGCCGTCGAGGGCGCGTGCCGCGAGTCCCGCTTTGCTGTCGATGAGTTCGGCGATCTTCGCGTCGATGGTCTGCGCGGCGACGATCCGCCACGCCGTGACCGGCTCGTCCTGGCCGATGCGGTGCACACGGTCGATCGCCTGGGTCTGCTCGGCGCTCGTCCAGCTGAGCTCGGCGAGAACGACGTTCGACGCCGCCTGCAGGTTGAGTCCGACCCCCGCGGCGGTGAGTGACGCGACCACGACGGAGACATCCGGGTCGGTGTTGAAGGCGTCGACTTGCGACTGGCGGAAGCTCGCCGACTGGTCGCCGCGAATGGACACCGTCTTGAGCCCACGACGAGCGAGGGTCTCCTCCGCGGTGTCCATGACGTCGATGTGCTTGGCGAAGAACACCACCTTGCCCACCGAGCGCGCGAGCTGCGCGGTGTAGTCGGCGGCGAGCACCGCTTTCGCCTGACCGATCTTGCGCACCATCGTGAAGACGTTGTCTCCCGACTTCGCGGCCTTGGACTCGTCCAGTTCGGCGCTCGCGACGAGGCGCACGAGTGCTGCCCTGTCGATGTCGTCGGGGTTCTTCGAGAGCGCGATACCCCGACGGTAGCGCTCGAGCAGTCGCGCCGAGAGGGCCGCCTCGGCATCGCGGATGGAGCGTCCGATCTCGTCGTCGAGCTCGACGGGGATATCGGCGATGCGCTTGGCCGGCAGGTCGCTCGCGACGTCGATCTTCTTGCGTCGCACGATCCCCATGTCGATGACGGTCTGGCGGGCTTCGGCGAAGAACCCGAAGTCGGCGGGGGTGAGGCCGTTCTCCTCGAGGCGATCCATGAGGTCGGCCGTCGGCTGGTCGCCGTCGATCCATCCGAGAAACTGCCAGATCGCGCGGAAGTCGTCGATCGTGTTGATGAGGGGGGTTCCTGTGAGAGCGATCATGAGGGCGCGCGGGGCGCGGGCACGGATGCTCGCGGCGAGCGAGAGCACGTGCTTCGACCGCTGCGACTCCCGGTTCTTGATGAAGTGCGCCTCGTCGACGACCATGCCCTTGAAGCCGAGGGTGCGCAGCCATCCGATGTGGCGGTCGAGCACGTCGTAGTTGACGATCACGACGTCGGCGAACGCGTCGAGGTTCTCACCCGATCCGTGGATGACGGTGGCCGTCTTGTTCGGCGTCCACAGCTCGACCTCGCGAGCCCAGTTCATCTTGACGACGCTCGGGGCGACGACGAGGAGCGGGTAGGAGTTGGAGGCGGATGCCGCGAGGAGCGCTTGAGCCGTCTTGCCGAGTCCCGGCTCGTCGGCGAGCAGAAAGGTGCGGTGCCCTTCGCGCACGCTCGCGACGAACTCGGCCTGGTGGAGGAAGAGTTCGCGGCCGCCGGGAACCCGACGGTCGTTCGCGCTGGGCTCGGGCAGCTCCATGCTCGCGACGTTGCCGCCCGAACCGTATTCGAAGGCGCGGAAGAGGGGCTCGAGGAGCTCCCAGTTGGCGAGGCGCCGCGTCGTCGGCTTGTGCTTGACCGGCTGACTGAAGTCGGGAGCGAGGAACGGGTTCGAGAGCTGGCGCGCGACGACCGACTGGGGAACGACCTGGCGTTCGGCGGCCGGGACGACGGGAGCCGGCTCCTTCGCGATGATGAGCTCGTCGGGCGACAGCTCGACCCCCGACGCCATGAGCATGTCGCGGCGGAGCGACTTCGCGGTGTCGGAGACGGTCGCGTCTTCACCGAGCAGTTGGATGAGGGAGGTGTCGCGCGCCGCGGTCTTGGCGAGAATCGTCGCGACACCGTCGAGCCTCTTGAGCACCTCGGCCCGCTCGGCGTCACTCACTTCACGGTCGGCTTTGGCCCGCGCGCGCTCTTCGCGCACGAGAAGGGCGACGACTTGGAACTTGGTGCGGTTCGAGGGGCCGACCTTGCCTCGCTCGGCCGCGGACTCGATCTCCCGCACGGCGCGCGCCAACACGGGGATGAGGCCGGCTTCGTCGCCGTGGCGCACGCGACGCTGCTGCGACCGCGCCCCCGATTTCTTGGTCGATGCACCACGCTGAGGCGCCTTCGACTGGCTGGACCTGGCCATGTTCCTCCGGGTGTTTCGTGCGCTTCGGGGTTGCGCGCTGTGGGTTCGTCGCTGCGCCCCTCGCCCCGACGGCATTCATCGAGCGTGGCGTCGAACCGCGTGACCCGAGTGGTCGAGGTCGCGATGTGGTCGAGAGGTGACGTGGTCGATACGCGACGGTTCCGACACCGAGCAACGTGCGAGCACGGTCGGGCTTGAGACCGGATTCGTCAGACGCGGTATCACTCTACGCTCGAAAACCCGCCCCTCGCCACTGGAACTCGAGACGGCGACTCTCCGTCTGCCGTTCATCTACCGGCAAGATTCGCGTGGTTGGGTTGAGTCATGTCCGGTTACACGGCCCAGCACGCTCGGCCCGACCATTTCATACTCCACTTGAGCGACACGCACCTCGTCGCCGGCGACCGCCTCTACGGCGAGGTCGACAGCGAGGCGCGGCTCACACAACTGTTCGCCGAGCTCGAGGCCTCGGGGGCCAGGCCCGAGGCGATCGTCTTCACGGGCGACCTCGCCGACAAGGGTGAAGCCGCGGCGTACGCCAAGCTCAAGGCGATCATCACGCCCGCCGCCGAACGGCTCGGCGCTCGCGTGATCTGGGTCATGGGAAACCACGACGACCGCGCGACGTTCCGCGAACAGCTGCTCGACCAGATCCCCCTCACGACTCCGGTAGACCGCGTGTACGACGTCAACGGACTACGCATCATCGCGCTCGACTCGACCGTGCCCGGCTACCACCACGGCCACATCGCCGACGCGCAACTCGACTGGCTCGCGGAGGAGCTCTCGGTTCCGGCTCCTCACGGCACCATCATCGCGCTGCACCACCCTCCCGTGCCGAGCGTTCTCGATCTCGCCGTGCGGGTCGAGCTGCGCGATCAGGCGGGGCTCGCCGAAGTCATCCGTGGATCGGATGTCCGCAGCATCATCGCGGGCCACTTGCACTACTCGACGACCGCCACGTTCGCGGGCGTTCCCGTCTCGGTCGCGTCGGCCACGTGCTATACGCAAGACCTCAACGTTCCCGTCGGCGGCACGCGAGCCCGCGACGGCGCCCAGTCGTTCAACCTCATCCACGTCTACGACGACACCGTGCTGCACTCCGTCGTGCCGATCGGCGACTACCCGACCGTCTCGGCGTGGGTCACGGCCGACGAGACGGCGCGCATCCTCGAGGCCGAGGGCATCACGATCCCTGCCCGGATCAACGCCCCCGTGCCCCCGGAGCAGCCCTCGGTTCTCCCGGTGCCGCTCGTCGCCTCGACGCGCTGACAGGAAGTCGGTCTGAGGGGCCGACGGTCACTCACGTCCCGCTCCGACCGTTCGCTCGAGCCTCAGCCGACCTCGGGCCTCGCGTCGGCGAGGCTCGCGGCACTCTTCTCCCACGGCGCTGCGATGGGAAAGTAGCGGTCGAGGAACGAGAGCACGGCCGTCGCCCGCTCCGCCGCATCGATCTCCGGGAAGCTCCCGTCGTTGAGGCAGAAGAAGTCGTGGGATCGCCGCTTGAGCAAGCGCGAGAGCTCGCGCAACCCCTCGCGCATCGTCGTGTCGACGTAGAGCACTCTCGCGTTCGTCTGCACGACGGCACGGCCGGTCATGAGCGCGTAGTAGTGGTACAGCGAGTTGGTGACGCTGATGTCGGTCGCCGATCGGAACGCGCTCGCGCTCGTGCGCGTGAAGTCCTCGGAGAACTCGCGTTCGAGCTCGAAGAGCACCGACTTGCGCAGCGGGGTCGCCGCGTGTTCGAGGTGGCGCGTCGTGACACGGCCGAACCTCTCGGCGAGCAATCGACGATTGACGCGCGCACCGTTCTCGAACCCGCTGCGGTCGGGGTTGCTGTCACCGAGACCGATGCGGGTGGGGGCTTCGATGAACTTCGTGAGCCCCCCGGGCGAGAAGAACATGTCGGGGGCCACGCGGCGACCGAAGAACATGTCGTCGTTGGAGTAGAGGAAGTGCTCGCTCAACCCGGGGATGTGGTGCAGCTGCGCTTCGATCGCGTGCGAGTTGTGGGTCGGCAGAACCGAGGGATCGACGAAGAAGTCTTCGCTCCGCACGATCGTGACACCCTCGTGGTCGTCCAACCAGCGGGGCACGGGAGAGTCGGTGACGATGAAGATGCGGCGGATCCAGGGCGCGAAGAGGTGCACCGAGCGCAGCGCGTACTTGAGCTCGTCGATCTGGCGGAAGCGCGCTTCGGCGTCGTCGCCCTCGCCGACGACGTAGCTCTCCATGCGCTTCGCCCGAGCGCGCTGCCACTCGATCGACGTTCCGTCGACCCACGAGAACACGATGTCGATGTCGAAGGTGATGTCGCTCGCGTGGTGGTCGAACATCCCGTCGATCGTCGGCCAGTCGAGATCGTAGAGCCGCGTGACGCCGATCTGCACCTCGGCCGCCGGCACGGTCGTGCGCATGAGGGCGTTGTCGCTCGGTGCGACGATGACGCCCTTCTTCCACTCCCACAGCTCGAGCCGCACACCGGTCTCGACGCCGTAGCGCAAGCGTCCCTGCGGCTCGATGCGGGGCCGGTAGAGGGTGAAGGCGCGGGACTTCGGGTCGGTGCCGAGAGCCCCCTCGGCGACGAGCACGCGCGAGCGCTCGTCGCGGTCTTCGGTGCGCGAGTAGAAGGGTTCGTTGGCGCACGCTGTCGCGAGAGCCGCGCGCAGCGTCTTGCGGTCCTTCCAGTCGACCGCGAGAACGAGGCGATCATTGTCGCCGCGCACGAGGAAGTAGCGCACGCCGGCGGTGTCGAGAACCGAGCGCAGGAAGAGCAGATCCTCGATCATCGACTCCCGGGGGGTGAGATGACCGTTGACGAGGGTGAAGAGTCCTTTTCGCATGACGACGTCGTCTCGCTTGATGAGCCCGGGGATGGAGAGGGAGGAGATCACCACGGGTGCGAGATTGTCTGTCATGGATTCCTGTCACGGGTGTCGGCGACGGATCACGTCGCGAGGGGGCAGCCGTCGGAGTGTCGAGGCTCACATCTACCTCATTATCACCCCTCGAGGGCAGGGCCGAGACCGGGTCAGCCCGGCGAGCGCCGCCTCGGGGCGTCGGGGTTCGCGACCTTGACCGTCGACCCGATGATGACGAAGAGCAGGGCGGCGAGGAATTGGGCGCCGAGCCACACCGGTCCGGAGAAGTCGAAGACCACGACGGGGTTCCACGCGACCGCGATCGCCGCGAGCACGGGAATCCACCACCACTGGCGCGCCTGCCAGGTGAAGACGAGCACGATGAGGGCGAGGATGCTCACGGCGTAGAGGATCCACACGAAACCGCCGGTCCCGAGGAGCAGGATGCCCGCGATGAGCACGATCGACGCGAGGATGCTCGGCGGCAGCGCCGTGCGCCGGAATTCCGGTGTGGGGTAGGTGGTCATTCCGCCAGGCTACCCATTCGATCAGAGCGGTTCGGGCCGCGCGTACTGGTCGGGTCGGATGATCTGGATGGGCGTCGTCATCGGGGGTGCTTCACGCAACCGCGCGAGCGCCGGTCGAAGCTCGGCGAGCCACGCCTCGTAGCCCGCGGAGTTGAGGTGCAGGCGGTCGTCGGAGAACGCCGGGTTGAGCTCGCCGTCATCGAGAGCGAGAGCCGGCCACAGGTCGAGGAACTGCGCGTTGACCGTCGACGAGAACTGGCGCAAGTGGATGTTGGCCTCCTGGATGCGCTGCGCGTACTCGCGCGCGCGGGGCAGGATCGACTGCACGAGCATCCGTGATCCCGGGAGCTCTTTGCGCAAGTGCACGCACACAGACTGCGCGTTGCGCACGAGGTGCTCGACGCTCTGCTTCATGCCGAGGTCGTTCGTGCCGATGAGCAGCAGGATCTCATCGGGGTGGGCTGCGACGACCTCGTCGAGCCGATCGAGCACGTCGTCGGTGCGGTCGCCGCCGACACCCATGTTGATCGCGTTGACGTCGGGGAACCACTCCTGCCAGTCACCCTCGCGGGTGAGGCTGTCGCCGAGGAAAGCCACGGTCTCGCGCTCGTCGTTGTACGAAGCGGACTCGGTGCCGCCGTTGGAATGTTCGGTCATGGAAGTACCCTCACCGGTTGTCGCCCCTGGGGGCAGCGTCATCCCATTGTGGTCGAGTGGGATGTGAATCACCAGTTGGGCGGCGCGAGGCCGCCCGGCGTCACACGTTCGCCGGCGTCGGAGACGGGGTGTCCGCGAGAGCCTTCTGGGTGATCTTGGCCGCCATCGACTCGAAGATAATGCCGTGGAACGGCAGGATCGCGAACCAGTAGAGGCGGCCCCCGAGTCCGGTCGGGAAGAACACCGCGCGCTGGGTGTAGTGCGACCCGCCGTCGTCTGTGGGGTCGGCCGAGAGTTCGAGCCACGCTCGGCCGGGGAGCTTCATCTCGGCCCGCAGTCGCAAGAAGCGACCGTGGTCGATCTTCTCAACCCTCCAGAAGTCGAGGGCGTCTCCGCTGCTGAGTCGTTCGGCATTGCGACGGCCCCGGCGCAAGCCCACTCCCCCGACGAGCTTGTCGAGAACACCGCGCGCCGCCCACGCCACCGGGAGGGAGTACCACCCGTTGTCGCCGCCGATACCCTCGATGACCCGCCAGAGCGATTCGACGGGAGCATCCGTCGTCTTGGACTTGAGGTCGACGTAGACCGTGTGGCCCGTCCAGTCCGGGTCGCTCGGGAGCAGGTTCGCGGGAGCACCGTCGACCGAGGAGTTCTGCCAGCTCGTCTCGACCTCGCCGTCGCGAACGCGCTCGAGCGCGAGCCGCACCGCACGACGATAGGGAGTGAGGCCGCCCTCGGGCTCGGGGATGTAGGAGCCGATGTCGTGCTCGTGGATGACGCAGTCGTACTGCAGCGAGGCGATGATGGGCACGGCGAGCGACCGCGGGATCGGCGTGACGAGGTTGACCCACTGCGAGGCGAGCCACGGCGTGAGCACGGGCAGCGCCGCGATGGGACGCTGCTTGAGGCCCGCCTCGAGGGCGTAGCCGTTCATCATCTGTCCGTACCTCAAGACGTCCGGCCCGCCGATGTCGAAGGTGCGGTTGACCTCGGGCGGGAGAGTGGCCGACTCGACGAGGTAGTGCAACACGTCGCGCACGGCGATGGGCTGGATGAAGTTGCGCACCCACCGGGGCGCGGGCATGTAGGGCAAGACGTCGGTGAGGTGGCGGATCATCTCGAATGACGCCGAGCCCGAGCCGATGACGACCCCCGCCTGCAGTGCGGCCGTCGGCACCCCCGACTCGATGAGGATACGCCCGACCTCGGCGCGCGACCGCAAGTGCGGCGAGAGCTCGCCGTCGGGGTGCAGGCCTCCGAGGTAGACGATGCGGGCGACACCCGCGGCCCGCGCGGCGCGCGCGACGTTCATCGCCGACTCCCGCTCCGCGGTCTCGAAGTCGCCCCCCGACCCCATGCCGTGCACGAGGTAGTAGACGACATCGACATCGCGCATGGCCTCGGCGAGACTGTCCCGATCGCCGAGATCGCCGACGACGACCTCGACGTCGCGCGCCCAGGGCACGTCACGCATCTTCGCCGGGTTGCGCACGAACGCGCGAACGTCGTGGCCGGATTCGAGCAGTTTGGGAACGAGTCGGCCACCGATGTACCCGGTGGCCCCCGTGACGAGCATCCTCATGAGACCGACTGTAGACCGGCCGCACGGGCGCGCACCTGGCAAAACGATCCGTGCGGCGGGCTAGAGGAGGGCCTTCGTGTGCCACACCGTTTTGGTCTCGGTGAAGAACGTCACGCGCTCGAGCGACGCCCGCGGCACCCCGGTCACAGGCGGGAGCACTCGCTTGAGCGTCTCGGCCGCGGCGATCTGGAGGTCGACCCACTCGAGCGACTCCGCTCCCGCGAGGTCGAGAGCGTTGACGTCGGCGTGGCTCGCGAGCCACGGCGCGATCTCGGCGGGCGACCCCGTGAGGATGTTGATGACGCCGCCGGGCACGTCGCTCGTCGCGAGTACCTCGCTCAGGCTGATCGCGCTCAGCGGAGCGGGCTCACTCGCGATCACGACGACGGTGTTTCCCGACACGATCGCGGGAGCGACGACGCTCACGAGCCCGAGCAGAGACGACGCCTGCGGCGCGACGATGGCCACGACGCCGGTGGGCTCGGGCACCGAGATGTTGAAGTACGGACCGCTCACGGCGTTCGCGCCCCCGGCGACCTGCGTGTATTTGTCTGCCCACCCGGCGTACCAGACCCAGGTGTCGATGGCGGCGTCGACGTGCTTCTCGGCGGCGGAGGCGCTCACTCCCTCACTGGAGCGGATCTCGTCGACGAACTGCGCCCGGCGGCCCTCGAGGAGCTCGGCGATGCGGTAGAGCACCTGACCGCGGTTGTATCCCGTCGCTCCCGACCAGCCCGACAGCGCTGAGCGTGCGGCGACGACGGCATCTCTCGCGTCTTTGCGCGACGCCTTCGCGGCATTCGCGAGGAAGGCGCCCTTCGACGACTGGATCTCGTAGACACGACCCGACTCGCTGCGAGGGAATTTGCCGCCGATGTAGAGCTTGTAGGTCTTCGGCACGGCGATGCGGGTCATTCGGAGTCTCCTGTCGCGACGGCGTGCGCCGACCATCCGGTCGGCTCGAGGTACGCGGCGAGGCCGTGCCTGCCACCCTCGCGCCCGTAGCCCGACTCCTTGTAGCCACCGAAGGGGCTCGCGGGGTCGAACTTGTTGAAGGTGTTGGCCCAGACGACACCCGCGCGGAGCTTGTCGGCGACGGCGAGGATGCGGCTCCCCTTGTCGCTCCAGATTCCTGCGGAGAGGCCGTAGGGGGTGTTGTTCGCCTTCGCGATCGCCTCGGCGGGGGTGCGGAAGGTGAGCACGCTCAACACGGGCCCGAAGATCTCGTCGCGCGCGATGCGGTGACTCGTGGAGACGCCCGTGAAGATCGTCGGCGCGAACCAGAACCCGTTCTCGGGGAGCTCGCACGCGGGGCTCCAACGCTCCGCCCCCTCCGCCTCTCCGACGTCGCTGAGCTCGCGGATGCGGTCGAGCTGCGCCCGGGAGTTGATGGCGCCGACATCCGTGTTCTTGTCGAGGGGGTCGCCGACGCGCAGAGTCTCGAGACGGCTCTTGAGCCTGTCGACGACCTCGTCGTGGATGTTCTCCTGCACGAGCAGTCTCGACCCCGCGCAACACACCTGACCCTGGTTGAAGAAGATCCCGTCGACGATGCCCTCGATCGCCTGGTCGAGCGGGGCGTCGTCGAAGACGATGTTGGCCGCCTTGCCGCCGAGCTCGAGGGTGAGCTTCTTGCCGGTTCCCGCGGTCGACCGCGCGATGGCCCGGCCGACGGCCGTCGACCCCGTGAACGCGACCTTGTCGACGCCCGGGTGGTTGACGAGCGCTGCGCCGGTGTCGCCCGCACCCGTGATGATGTTGACGACCCCCGCGGGTAGGTCTGCCTGCTGGAGGATCTCGGCGAAGAGCAGGGCCGTGAGCGGGGTCGTCTCGGCGGGCTTGAGCACGACGGTGTTGCCCGCGGCGAGCGCCGGCGCGATCTTCCACGCGAGCATGAGCAGCGGGAAGTTCCACGGGATCACTTGCGCGGCGACACCGAGAGGGCGAGGTGAGGGGCCGACCCCGGCGTGGTCGAGCTTGTCTGCCCAGCCCGCGTAGTAGAAGAACCACGCAGCGACGAGAGGGATGTCGACGTCCCGGCTCTCTTTGATGGGCTTGCCGTTGTCGAGGCTCTCGGCGACCGCGAGCTCGCGGGCCCGCTCCTGCACGAGCCGAGCGATGCGGAAGAGGTACTTTCCGCGATCGGCGCCCGACAGGCGCGACCACGTGCGGTCGTAGGCCTTGCGGGCCGCGGCGACAGCGACGTCGACGTCTGAGGCGTCGGCCTGGGCGATGCTCGCGATGTGCTTCTCGGTCGACGGCGAGATGGTCGCGAACGGCTCACCGTGGCCGTCGACGAACTCGCCGTTGATGAAGAGCCCGTAGGACTCCTTGAGGTTGAGCACCGCGGTCGATTCGGGAGCGGGGGCGTAGTCGAGAAAAGTCATCGTCAGTCCATCGTCACGTAGTCGGAGCCGGAGTACCGGCCGGTGGAGAGCTTCTGCCGCTGCAAGAGCACGTCGTTGAGGAGGCTCGACGCTCCGAAGCGGAACAGGTGGGGTTCGAGCCACTCCTCCCCCACCGTCTCGGCGACCGTTACGAGGTACTTGATGGCGTCTTTCGACGTGCGGATGCCGCCGGCGGGTTTCACGCCGATCTTCTCGCCCGTGAGTCGGTGCCAATCGGCCACGACCTGGAGCATGAGGAGTGTCACGGGGAGGGTCGCGGCGGGGGCGACCTTGCCCGTCGAGGTCTTGATGAAATCGCCGCCCGCGAGGATCGAGAGCCACGACGCCCGGCGCACGTTGTCGTAGGTCGTGAGTTCGCCGGTCTCGAGGATGACCTTGAGGTGGGCGAAGCTCCCGTCGCCGCGACGGCACGCCTCCTTGACCGCGACGATCTGGTCGAAGACGAGACCGTAGCGACCCGCGAGGAAGGCGCCGCGGTCGATGACCATGTCGATTTCGTCGGCCCCGGCCGCGACGGCCTCCGCGGTGTCGGCGAGCTTGACCGCGAGCGACGCACGGCCGCTCGGGAACGCCGTCGCGACCGCGGCGACATTGATGCCGCCGTCTCGACCGGCGGAGTGGGCGGAGCCGAGTGCGGCCACGGCGTCGCCGACCATGTCACCGTAGACGCACACGGCCGCGACGCGCGGAGTGGCGGGGTCGCCGGCATCCGGGGTCATCGCCTTCGCGACGAGCGACCTGACCTTGCCCGGGGTGTCGGCACCCTCGAGAGTCGTGAGGTCGATGAGCCTGATGATCGTGTCGAGCGCTGCGGCCTTCGACGAGGCCTTGATCGAGCGCGACCCGAGCGAGGCGGCGCGCGCCTCGAGGCCGACGGCGTCGACGCCCGGAAGCCCCTCGAGGTGCAGTCGCAGGCTCTTCTCGGTGAGGTCCCCTCCGATGAGGTCGACCGCGCGTTCAGCGGGAGCGAGGGCGGTGCGGGTGTGAGCTGTCATCGGGTGTACCGAGTCCTTGGTGATCGTGTGCGAGCCGGCCGGGCAGTCTCCCGGGGAGAGCGGCGACAGTCAATTCTGCCTCATCGCTCGCTCGATCGCTCGCGTGCTCCGGTGACAGCGCGGCGTCTGCCACCCCCTCGTCACGTCGCCAGAGCACCGGATGACCGCGCACGAGGTCGGAGAGCTGGGCGAGGGCGAGCTGCCACCGTTCGGTCGCGCGCGGGACGAACGCCGGCTCGATGGGCGCGGTGATCTCGAGAGTGATCACGGTCGACGTGCCGCGGGAGCCGCCCGCGACCTCCTCGAGCGCGAACTCGAGGAGTCCGAACGTGTCGCTCTCGACAGCGAATCGCGCGGGCTCGTCGAAGACCGTGATGCGACCGCTCAGGGGTGCGCTGTCGACGATCGCGACCCACGCGAGGTCGAACGCCCCACCGACGCGAGGGTCGATGCGTGCCTCGCCGAGCCACCCGGCGACGAGGTCGGGGTCGACGAGGGCATCCCACACGATCGAGCGCGGAAGCTCGACGAGGTGGGACAGGGCGACGGTCGGGTCGGTCACGCGCCCACTGTACGCGCGGCGACCGACAGCGCACGGTGGGCCGATCGGGCCGTCACGACTCCGCGCACCCGGATCGAACCACCCCTAAGCTCGGGCCATGGGCACGCCGTCACCGTCGACACATCCACTCCCCAGCTCGCCGTCGAGGATGACGCGCGCATGAGGCCGGCGCTCGCTCTCGCGGTCGACTTCGGGGGCACCAAGGTCGAGTCGGCCCTCGTCGACTCCGCGGGGCTCGTCGTCGAGGGCAGCCGGTTCCGCGGCGGCACGGGCCCCGCCCGAACGAGCGACGAACTCGCCGAATCCGTGCGGTCGTCGGTGCTCGCGACCCTCGCGAGGGTGCCGGCGGGCGCGGATCTCGTCGGTGTCGGCATCGGCGCCGCCGGCCCCATCACCGAACACGCCGGCCTCATCTCGCCCCTCAATCTCCCCGTCTGGCGCGACTTCCCGCTGCGCGACTTCATCGCCGACCTCGTGCCCGCCCCCGAGGTCAGACTGCGCATGGACGGCCTGTGCATCACCCTCGCCGAGCAGTGGATCGGCGCGGCGCGGGGCATCGACAATGTCATGGGCATGATCGTGTCGACGGGGATCGGCGGCGGCCTCATCCTCGGCGGGCGCACCGTCACCGGACCGACGGGCAACGCGGGCCACATCGGCCACGTCGAGGTCGCGGGCTTCGACGACCCGTGCGCGTGCGGCGGCATCGGATGCGTCGAGGCCATCGCGTCGGGCCCCAACACGGTGCGCTGGGCGCGCAGCCGGGGCTGGTCGGGAACGAGCGGGGAAGAGCTCGCGGCGGACTACGCCGCCGGAGACGAGACGGCTCGTGCGGCCGTGGAACGGTCGGGCCGCGCGATCGGTCAGGCGATCGCCTCCGCCACTGCCCTCGTCGACCTCGATGTCGTCGCGATCGGGGGCGGGTTCTCGCTCGTGACACCCGACCTCTTCGCCCACATCCGCACTGCTGTGGCGTCTCGAGCGGTGTTCGGGTTCGTGACCAAAGTGCGCGTCGTGCCGAGCGCGCTCTCGAGCGACGGCCCCCTCATCGGCGCGGCCGCGCTCGTGCACCGCGAGAGCCACATCGACTGAGGCGCCCGACGACGGCCGATGCGCCGCCCCAGCACCTCAGCGTCTCAGCGTCTCAGCGTCTCAGCGTCTCAGCGTCTCAGCGCCTCAGCGCCTCTCGACCTCGTCTTCGACGAACGCGACACGGCCGAGGGCGATCGCGGGGACGATGCACGCGACGGCGGTCGCGATGAGCACGAGAAGCGGCACCGTCCACGAACCGGTCGCGTCGTGGAGGAGCCCCACGGCGAGGGGACCGAGTGCCCCCACGGTGTAGCCGACGCCCTGAACGAAGCCGCTCATGGCGACCGAGCCCGCCGCCGTGCGGGAGCGGAGGTTGATGAGCACGATCGCGACGGGAAACAGGAGCGGACCTGCGCCGGCGAGAACGACCCACAGGAGCGGCACGGCGGTCGGCGCGAGCAGGAGGCCGGCGTACCCTCCGATGAAACACGCGATGCCCGCGAACACGAGCGGCGTCACCGACCGCGCCCGCACGACGAGGGGCGGGAGCAGGATGGCCGCGGGCAGCCCGACGAGACCGTAGACGGCGAGGAGCGCTCCCGCCTCGAGGGGCGTGACCCCCGACACGTCGGTGAGGATCTGCGGCAGCCACGAGAACGCGGCGTAGGCGTTGAGCGACGACAGCGCGAACACCGCGGAGACGGCCCACGCCGTGCGCGAGCGCCACACCGGCCCCGCGAGACGGCCCGTCGGCGCGACGGGGATGTCGGTGCCGGGGGCGGCGGAAGTGGAGGTGTCGGCATCGCTGGCGGTGCCGGCGTTGCGCGACGACATCCGCTCGCCGCGATTCGACGCGAGCACGGCGACCCACGGCACGAGCGCGGCCACGGCGAGCGCCGCCCACACGCCGAGAGACCAGCGCCAGCCCGCCGCGTCGGCGAGCGGCGCCGCGAGAGACGCCGAGACGGCCGTGCTGATCGACATCATCGACACGTAGACGGTCGTCAGAAGCCCGATGCGATCGGGGAAATAGCGTTTCACGAGGGGCGGCAAGAGGATGTTCGCGAGGCCGATACCCGCGAACGCGACGACGCTCCCGGCGAGCAAACCGCCGTACGACGGCGCGAGCCCCCGAGCGACGTGACCGAGAGCCATCGCGAGGATGCAGAGCACGAGGAGGCGCTCGAGACCCACGCGCCGCGCGAGCGAGCCGCCGACGAGACCGGAGATCGCGAACGCGACAGGCGGAAGCGCCCCGATGAGGCCGAGACCGACGCTGTCGATCGCGATGTCGGCGCGGATGTCGGCGACGATCGGCGAGATCGCGGCGACCGCGGTGCGGAGGTTGAGCGCGACGAGGACGATGCCGACGAGCACCGCGGTGCGGCCCGCCCACACGGGAAGCGGGCGGGGGGTGCGCATTAGGCTGAGTGTACCGACCGACGTGCGATCGAGGGCTCATGAACGACATCTCCCGACACCTCCCGTTCAGTCAGAGCGGCGGCGCAGACGAGACCGGGGTGACCGGCGACTGGCGGCCTCTCACCGCGTCGACACTCGACGTCGTGGCCGACCTCCTCGAGGGCCTCGAGCCCGCCGAGTGGGAGTCCCCCAGCAGGTGCGAGGGATGGCGCGTGCGCGACGTCGCCGGTCACCTCGTGTGGCGACTCGGCAGCTCGGTCACTCAGCTCGCGACGTCGAGCGCTCGAGCGGTGTTCCGCGAGAGGATCCCGCCCTCGAGGGTGGTCGACGAGTTGAGCCGCCGAGCCGCGCGGTCGACGCCCGAGGAGCTCGTCGCGAGCATCCGCTCCCTCGCTCGCGAACGGGTCTCGGCGAGCGAGAGCGGTCAGGGTCGAGGGCGAGGTCGCGGGCATCTGGCCGACCTCACCGAAGCGGTCGTCCACGGGTACGACATCTCGCACGCCCTCGGCCTGCCCCTCACGGTCCCCGCCGTCGCGTCGGGGGCGGTCGCCGTCGCGCGCTCGCTCCATGCCCCGAGCACCGTCAAACCCATCGTCACGAGGCGCACCCTGCGCGCGACGGACGCCGACTGGACGGTCGGGCGCGGCGAGGAGATCGCGGCGCCCGCGGCGACGATCATCCTCTTCCTCTTCGGACGCATCGCCCTCGACGCCGACGACGCGCGGGCGGCTCCCCCGGGCGTCGGCCCGGCGCCGGCTGCACCACCGACCGGGTGAAAGCCGACGGGAGGCTCAGGCGAGACCCAAGCGCGTCCTCCGCTTGACGAGCACGTGGCCGCGATCGGTCGAGAGGCGCGTCCACGGTCCCGCCTCGAACACGGCGACATCGCTCGCGGCGGCAGGAGCGACATCCCCCGCGGCGTGACCCTCGACGGCGGGGAGGAAACCGAGCGAGTATGCCGCGAAAGCCGCGCCCGTCGTGACCCTCTCGTTGTCGGGGAGCGGGCGACCCCACACCTCGGATCGCACGCGCTGCACGATCTGCTCGCCCGTGCCGGACGGGATCGCCGCAGCGACCTCGTCGATCCCCGCGCGAGCAGCCGCCTCGAGTGCCGAGCTCGACGTCGACCCGTTCGACGACCACCCCCCGCGAGGCGCGGAGATGGCCGCCCACGTGGCGGTGAGAACCTCGGGGGGAACCGACACGCGCACGGCGGCCGTGGCGTCGACCGACTCGTTCTGCAGCCGCACGATGCGGTCGAGGAGCCCCCGCACGGGCACGACGGCGTCGAACTCGGCGGGTTCGGTGAGAGCGAAGGTACGCAACCCGAGCACCGTCGGGGACTCGTCGAGCAGCCCGCTCGGATACAGCACCGCGACGTAGGCCGCGAGCACGCGACCGCTCGCCGTGAGGCGCACGGAACCGTCGTCGACGCGACCCGCCCGGCCGAGGAAGACCTGGAGGTCTGCGAGGGAAAGCGAATCGGTGAGAGAGAAGTCACGGCTCATGTGCCCTCTAAAATACTCTGCGCGGGGGAGCACGCCCTCCACGCGCACAATCGCACACGCACGATCGACAGTCGGGGAGAACCATGACCGATCAGCCACACACCGATCAGCCGCACACCGCTGAGCACGCTGCCGATCCGCTCGCCGGGCTCCTGACCGCCCTCGACCTCACCGACACGGGGGCGCGAACGAGCGAAGACATCTTCACGGGGCCGAGCCAGTGGGTTCCGCTCGGTCGGGTGTTCGGTGGCCAAGTGCTCGCCCAGTCTCTCGTCGCGGCCATGCGCACGATCCCCGACGACCGCTTCGTTCACTCGATGCACGGGTATTTCCTGCGCCCCGGGGATGTCGAGCTGCCGATCACGTTCTCGGTCGACCGCATCCACGACGGCCGCTCGTTCTCGACGCGGCGCACGCAGGCCTACCAGGACGGCAGCCCCATCCTCTCGATGATCGCGTCGTTCCAGATCGAGGATGCCGGCCTCGAGCACCAGGTCGAGATGCCCGCCGACCTCCCCGACCCCGAATCGCTGCCGAGTGCCGCCGAGGTGCTCGGCGCGCTCGACCACCCCGTGGCCAAGTACTGGGCCAACGATCGCCCCTTCGACATGAGGCATGTCCCCTCGCCCATCTTCTTGAGCGTCGAGGGCGCTCACGTGGCGCACCAGGCCGTGTGGATCAAGGCGGTCGGCACGCTGCCCGACGACCCCAACCTGCACCGGGCCGCCCTCGCCTACGCGAGCGACTACTCCATCCTCGAACCGATCTTCCGGCGCCACGGTCTCGCGTGGGTGACCCCGGGGCTCAAGGCCGCGAGCCTCGACCACGCGATGTGGTGGCACCGGTTCGGCAGGGTCGACGAGTGGATGCTCTACGTGCAGGAGTCACCCAACGCGATCGGAGGACGCGGGCTCTCGCTCGGGCGCATCTTCGACCGCGCGGGTCGCTTGCTCGCGAGCGTCGCGCAAGAGGGAATGGTGCGCCCCCCGCGCGCGTGACCCCGCCCCTGCCACCGCCCCCACCGAACACAGTTTCCGCGAGGGTGCGCCGGATCCGGCGCACGCTCGCGGAAACTGCGTTCTTTGGGCTAGGAGCGCTTGGTGAAGACGACGGGCTCCTCGAGGTAGGGACTCCACGCGTCACGGAGCTCGTCGCTGATGCGCGTCGGTTTGCCCGTCGCGGCCGTGACCATCACGAGAGTGGTCGCCGCCCGGGTGAAGAGGATGCGCGGGGTCACGCCGCTCGGCGAGTAGAGCTCGTAGCAGATCTCGAGACTCGCTCCCCCGATGCGTCCGATCCACATCTCGATGTCGATGGGCGCGCGCATGTAGGGAATCGGGGCGACGTACTCGATCTCCTGACGCGCGATGAGGCTGATGAGTTCGGCTCCGGGGCGAGCGTCGAGGATGGCCGTGGCTACAGCGGGTGCCGCCCCCGAGTCGGGTCGCCAGAACGCCTGGATGCGCGCCTCCTCGAGCAAGCGCAGCATCTCGGCGTTGTTGACGTGGGCGTACGCGTCGAAATCCGACCAGCGGAGCGGGATGTCGACGTGGATGCGGGTCATGCCGTCAGTCCCGCGTGAGCTTCCGGTAGGTCGCGCGGCTCGGCTTCGCCGCGTCGGGCCCGAGCCGCTCGATCTTGTTCTGCTCGTACGCCTCGAAGTTGCCCTCATACCAGTACCAGTTGGCCGGGTCTTCCGCCGTGCCCTCGTAGGCGAGGATGTGCGTCGCGATGCGGTCGAGGAACCACCGATCGTGAGTGATGACCACGGCGCATCCGGGGAACTCGAGGAGCGCGTTCTCGAGGCTGCCGAGAGTCTCGACGTCGAGGTCGTTGGTGGGCTCGTCGAGCAGGAGGAGGTTGCCGCCCTGCTTGAGCGTGAGCGCGAGGTTGAGGCGGTTGCGCTCACCACCGGAGAGCACACCCGCCTTCTTCTGCTGATCGGGACCCTTGAACCCGAACTGCGAGACGTAGCCGCGCGACGGGATCTCGGTCTTGCCGACCTGGATGAAGTCCTGGCCGTCGGAGACGACCTCCCACAGCGTCTTGTTCGGGTCGATTCCGCCGCGATCCTGGTCGACGTAGGAGATGTCGACGGTCTCGCCGATCTTCAGGTCGCCGCCGTCGAGGGGCTCGATGCCCGTGATGGTCTTGAAGAGGGTCGTCTTTCCGACACCGTTGGGCCCGATGACGCCGACGATCCCGTTGCGGGGAAGGGTGAAGGTGAGGTTGTCGATGAGCACGCGCTCACCGAAGGCCTTGTGCACCTTCTTCGCGTCGATGACCTGAGCGCCGAGGCGGGGCCCGACGGGGATCACGAGCTCCTCGAAGTCGAGTTTGCGGGTCTTCTCCGCCTCGTTGACCATCTCCTCGTAGCGCGCGAGTCGCGCCTTGGACTTGACCTGTCGGCCCTTCGCATTGCTCCGCACCCACTCGAGTTCCGACGAGAGGCGCTTCGCGAGCTTCGCGTCTTTCTTGCCCTGCACCTCGAGGCGGGCACCCTTCTTCTCGAGGTAGGTCGAGTAGTTGCCCTCGTAGGGGTAGAGGTGACCGCGGTCGACCTCGGCGATCCACTCCGCGACGTTGTCGAGGAAGTACCGATCGTGAGTGACGGCGAGCACGGCGCCGGGGTACTTCGAGAGGAACTGCTCGAGCCACAGAACACTCTCGGCATCGAGGTGGTTGGTGGGCTCGTCGAGGAGCAACAGGTCGGGCTTCGAGAGCAGGAGCTTCGTGAGGGCCACGCGACGCTTCTCTCCACCGGAGAGGCTAGTGACGGAGGCGTCGCCCGGAGGGGTTCGCAAGGCATCCATCGCTTGCTCGAGCTGCGAGTCGAGGTCCCACGCGTCTGCCGCGTCGATCTCTTCTTGCAGAGTGCCCATTTCGGCCAGGAGCGCGTCGAAGTCGGCGTCGGGGTCGGCCATGGCGGCCGAGACCTCGTTGAAGCGGTCGAGTTTCGCCTTGATCGGCCCGACGCCCTCTTGCACGTTCTCGAGCACGGTCTTCGACTCGTCGAGTTCGGGTTCCTGCATGAGGATGCCCACCGTGAAACCGGGGCTCAGTCGGGCTTCGCCGTTGCTCGGGGTGTCGAGCCCCGCCATGATCTTGAGGATCGTCGATTTTCCGGCACCGTTGGGCCCGACGACCCCGATCTTCGCTCCGGGGAGGAACGACATCGTGACGTCGTCGAGAATGAGCTTGTCGCCGACCGCCTTGCGGGCGCGCACCATCGAGTAAATGTATTCGGCCATCTGCCCAGTCTATTTGGGAGAAGCCTCGCCACCGACCCACGGCTCCGATCTCGCCGCGCGCTCGTCGCGAACGCCGCGCGTCGTCACCAGTCGATGGCGCGGGTCACTCCGAGGAGGCATCGGGTTTCGGCGACGACGGGCCCGACGCTGCTCGAGTAGCCGGAGGCGCTCGACTGGCCGATGAGGCATTCATCGCCGAACCGCACCGAGAACTGCACGGAGTCGGCTTCGAGGCCCGTGACCGTGCCGTCGGGCGTCACTTGCATGAGGTCTTTGTCGAAACCCGCCTCGACGAGATTGTCGATGATGGGTCGCCCTCCGGGGCGTGCGCCGTCGTCGAGAAGATCGGAGTTGACGAGATCGAAGTAGGCGCGGTTGTCGGCGGCCGAACCGTCGGGCACGAGTTCGGGGGCGGACTCGGGCGCCGACGGGCTCGGAGTCGGCTCCGCGCTCGCCGACGGCTCGGGCGTGAGCGACTCGGTCGAACACCCCGCGAGGGCGAGGGTCGCGGCGACGATCAGTCCCGTGAGGGCGAGCCCTCGGACCGCGCGCCGACCACTCTCGTTGACTCTGCGACGCACCACGCACTCCCGACTCTCACGATCGGAGGCGATCGCGTCGGGTCGAGTGTAGTGGGGCTCTCACCTTCGAGACCGAGAGCCGTGCTCACTCAGAACGGCGGTTCGGAGACCTCGCCGTCACCGAGCGACGCGGTCGCCCATTCGCTCTGCGCCGCGCCCTCGCCTGAGCCGCTACCGACGCTCGCCGGGGCATCGTGCGCGGCCGCGCTCTGGGGTGCGCCACCCCCTCCCGCCGAAGCGTGGGGCGCCGCGGAGGGGGTGGACTCGCCCGCGCCCGAATTCGTCGTCGAGCGCGACCACACCGCCGACCCCCACGCGAGGTCGTGGCCGAGCGAATCGGCCTCGATCTCGACCGTTGTCCCCGACTTGTCGTCGGCCCGCCAATCCCGCAGTCGCACCCTGCCGAGCACGACGACGCGGTCACCCTTACTCACGGATGTCGCGACGTTGAGCGCGAGCTGGCGGAAGGTCGTGACGGTGAACCAGTTGGTGTCTCCGTCGACCCACTTGTTCTGAGCGCGATCGAAGCGGCGCTGTGTGGAGGCGAGCCTGAAGCTCGTGATGGCGAGTCCCGCGCCCGTGAGCACGTGACGCGGAACGGTGCCGACTACGCCGGCGATGGTGATGGTGTCTGTCATGCCGAGAGTCTCGGCGCCCGGGCTCGCGAGAAACCGAGGTCGCCCGCATCCGTGGATGCTGCGACCTCGCACCGCCCTGGGGCGGGGAAGACGAGTCAGTGCTCGCGGAACTCCGGCCACTCCGACCCGGGCACGAGGCTCGCGTGCAGCGCGCGCTTCGCGACCTCGAGCGACGGGTAGGTCGCGCGCTCGCGCTCGTCACGCAGCAAGCGGAACGTGTAACCACCCACGACCCGGTGGACCGAACCGATCGCCCCGGCCGAGCCGAACGCGACCCACGTGTGGCGCTCCATCGTCAAGTTGTCGTTGCTCATCATTGAGCCCCTTCTCTCGTGACCCTCGGCGACCGACGCGAGGAGCGTCAGGACGCGAGGATGTATTCAGAATACGACTTGCGCACCTTATTTACCTTGGGGAGCGCGACGGCCATGCAATATCCCTGCCCGGGATTTTTGGCGAAGAAGTCCTGGTGGTAGGACTCGGCCTCGAACCACTCGCCGAGGGGTGAGATCTCGGTGACGATTCCGCCGTCCCAGATCTCGGATGCGCGGTCCCGAGCGGACTCGAAGAGAGCGCGCTGCGCGTCGTCCGTGTAGAACATCGCCGAGCGGTACTGCGTGCCGACATCCGCTCCCTGGCGGTTGAGTTGGCGCGGGTCGTGGAGCGTGAAGAAGACGTCGAGGATGACGTCGGCGGGGATGACGTCGGGGTCGAAGGTGACGGCGACCGCTTCGGCGTGGCCGGTGCGACCGGTGCAGACCGCCTCGTAGCTCGGGTAGGCGGTGTCGCCTCCCGTGTAGCCGGAGACGACCGACTCCACTCCCTTGAGTACGCGGTAAACCGCGTCGAGGCACCAGAAACATCCACCGGCGAGTACGAAAGTCTGCATGGTTCGACCCTACTTTCCCGGCCGCGGGATCTCCTGTGCGGCCTCTCACCTGAACACCGGATGCCGCTCCACCATTCCCCGGTGCCCGCGCCGCCCTAGGCTGGCAGCATGAGCTATGTCGCTGCAGAGAATCGCTACGAGTCCGTCGACTACCCGAGAGTGGGCCGGAGCGGTCTGCGCCTCCCCGCCATCTCCCTCGGCCTGTGGAACAACTTCGGTTCCGACCGACCGCTCGACACCCAGCGGGCGATCCTCCGCCGCGCTTTCGATCTGGGCATCACCCACTTCGACCTCGCCAACAACTACGGACCGGATGCGGGCGCCGCCGAGTCCAACTTCGGCACGGTGTTCGCGCGCGACTTCCGCCCCTACCGCGACGAGATGATCATCTCGTCGAAGGCCGGGTACGACATGTGGCCGGGCCCCTACGGCGACTTCGGTTCGCGCAAGTATCTGCTCTCGTCGCTCGACCAGAGCCTCGACCGCATGGGCCTCGACTACGTCGACATCTTCTACCACCACCGCCCCGACCCCGAGACTCCCATCGAGGAGACCATGGGTGCTCTCGCCACGGCCGTGCAGTCGGGCCGCGCGCTCTACGCGGGCATCTCGAACTACGACCCCGAGCAGACGGTCGCCGCGCACGCGGCTCTCGCCGAGCACAAGATCCCCCTGCTCATCCACCAGCCGCGCTACAACATGTTCGACAGGCACATCGAGAACGGGCTCTTCCCCGTGCTCGACGACCTCGGTATGGGCAGCATCGTCTTCTCGCCGCTCGCCCAGGGGCTGCTCACGAACCGCTACCTCGACGGCATTCCGGCCGACTCGCGCGCGGCCGAGGGCCGATGGATCAACTCGGAGACCATCAGCGACACCTACCTCGACCGCGCCCGCGGGCTCGAGGAGATCGCCCGCGGTCGCGGGCAGACCCTCGCGCAGCTCGCGCTCACCTGGGTTCTGCGTCAGCCTCAGGTCACCTCGGCACTCATCGGCGCGTCGAGTGTCACGCAGCTCGAGAACAGCCTCGGGGCCCTCGACGGCGCCGCGCTCACCGACGACGAGGTGACGGCGATCGACGAGTTCGCCGTCGACGGCACCGCGCGCTGACCCGCAGAGGCGGGCGGATGTTCGCGCACTCCTGAATGTCGCCCGTCGCGTTTAGCGTCGAGTCGACACAGCAGCCGGGCCGGCGGCGCGACAGGAGGAATGATGCCCACTCTCGATTTCGTCGACATCCGCCGCCCGACCGGCCTCGGCGTCGTGCAACTGCACGACGAACTCTGGAGGGTCACGACCGCCGATGGGGACGTGCTCGGATACGTCGAGCGGTTCACGGCCCCGGCAGGCCAACGGTTCCGTGCCAAGAGGTTCCTCGCGCGTCAACGCCGATTCATGGTCGACGGCGAGTTCTGGGCGATGAACGACGCTCTCGCGTGCTTCCGCGGCTGACGACGACGCGCGGCCCTCGCCTGCGCTGGCGCTAGCCGCAGCCTCATCCGACCCGCATTGTCGTGACACTCGGGCGATGGCCGACGCGGCGGGTCCGCGGCGGGCTATCTTGCCCCTATGCAGTGGTGGAATGACTTTCTCGAGTGGTTCGGTTCGAATGACGGGCAGACCGTCGTCGTGAGCGCGATCATCCCGTTCGTGGCGATCGTCGTCGCCGGCCTCGTGGCGGCCCTCATCGGGCGCGGGTCGACGAAGCGTCTCATCACCCTCAACGACCGGGAGAACCGCATCGCCGCCGTCGCGACGATGATCGGCGCCGCGCGCAAGGCGTCGGTGTGGAACACCCTGAGCGTGCCCGAGCAGCAGCACGCCGACCACGTGGCGAGCGAAGCCGATGTGCGCGTGCGACTCCTCGCCGTTCCCGGTTCGGGTCTCGCCGCCGATTGGGCCGCGCACCAGATCGCGTCGATGAAGAACGACTCGATCTCGTTCAGCTTCCAGGCCGAGCAATCGCTCCTCGAGTTCCGCGACCGGATGGTCACGTGGCAGGCGAAGCCGTCGCGCGCGAAGAAGCTCTTCAAGAACGACCTCGAGCTGTGGGCATACGAGGACTCCAAGAACTCGAAAGATCTCGTCACACAGCAGGAGGCGTGGGCGGCCGGGCAGGCGTCGAGCGGCTCGGGCTCAGCGGCGACACCGGCCCCCGCGGACGCCGCGCCCGCCGCTGCCCCGCGCAGTCTTGCTCCTCGCGCGGGTGCGTCGAACCCGGTTCCGCTGACCCCCGCGGTCGCGAGCGCGCCGTCGGCTCAGTCGCCCGCCGCCGTCATCGAGAACGATCCCGCGACGACTGTCGCGATGCCGGCGTCGCCCGAGCTCGTTGAGCCGACCGGGGCGCCGCGTCCGGCGTCCGCATCGACGCCGTCGACGCAGGGACCGTCGCCCGCCGGCGAGGACGACGATCTCGCGGAGGACCGCGGCGACGACATCTACTCGCCCCCCGTCAACGCGAACAGCGTGAGCAAGCGCATCAATCCGCCGCACGTGGGCGACGACGGCCGGTAAGCGCAGGGCTGGGCGGCCCGCGTCGGCGGCATGGTGCCCCCGGCAGGATTCGAACCTGCGACCAAGAGATTAGAAGGCTCCTGCTCTATCCCCTGAGCTACGGAGGCGCGGAGGGCGGTCCCACGATACCTCAGCGCGTGTGGCGCGCGGTCGTGACGCTCGCGAGCGGTCGTCGGGGTCAGATCGCTTTCGCGAGGGCGACGAGCACGTGGTCGCGCGTGGGCACGCCTTCGGCGCGGAAGACTTCGGCGTCGCTCGCGTCAAGCACCACGATGGTGGGGGTCGAGCGGATGCCGGCGCGCTCCGCTTCGGCGGTGTGGGCGGCGACATCCAGCTCGACGATGCGCACGGCCGGCACGAGCTTTTCCACGTCGACGAGTACGGCGCGCGTTTCAGCGCACGGGTCGCAGAACGCCGAGGAGAAGAACAGCAGTGTCATGCCGCGCGGAGGGTGTGCCGGCTACTGCCGGCCGCCGCGGTCTTCGGGGTCTTCGGCGGGCTCGCTGTCGGCTTTGTCCCAGCGGTAGGTGGCGTGCACTTTGCCGTCGACCTCGGTGGCGGAGACGATGTCGTAATTCTCGAGGGTCTCTTTGCCGTCGACGGCCGCGATCGCGGTCACCGTGGTGTCCCACGAGCCGTCGGTGCTGATGCGCTGGTCGGTCTGTCCGTCGTAGGGTCCGCCGACGTAGATGACGAGGTATTCGTCGCCGCGCTCGATGGAGGGTGTGGTTTCTGTCATAGTCCAGTCCTACCACGCTCCGATGCGCCGTCTCCTCCCCACCCTGCTGCTCGGCCGGGGCGTCGGGGGCTCGACGTTAGACTCGGCCCATGGGTACTGCTGCGGATCGTCTCGTCTGGATCGACTGCGAGATGACGGGACTCGATCTCGCTGTCGACGAGCTCGTCGAGGTCGCGGTGGTGGTGACCGATTTCGATCTGGAGCCGGTCGACGATGGATTCTCGGTCGTCATCAGGCCCGACCAGTCTGCGTGGGACAACATGGGCGATTTCGTGCGCGAGATGCACGCGTCGTCCGGCCTCGCCGACGAGGTGCCGAACGGCGTGAGCCTCGCCGACGCCGAGTTCGCGGTGCTCGAGTACATCCTCAAGTTCGTGCCGTCGGGTCAGCTCGCTCCGCTCGCCGGAAACACGATCGGCACCGATCGGGCGTTTCTGGCCAAGTTCATGCCGCGCGTCGACGGTCACCTGCACTACCGCTCGGTGGATGTCTCGTCGATCAAGGAGCTCGCGAAGCGGTGGTTCCCGCGCGTGTACTTCAATGCGCCGTCGAAGAACGGCGGCCACCGCGCTCTCGCCGACATCCTCGAGTCGATTCGCGAGTTGCAGTACTACCGTCTCGCCGCGTTCGTGGCCGACCCCGGGCCGTCGAGCGACGAGGCAGCCGCGGTCGCGTCGTCGGTCGTCGAGAGTTTCGCCCCGCGCCTGGGCTGATAGCGCCGCGTCTGGATTCGCCGCATCAGGCGCGTTCGCCGCGGTCGGCGTTCGTGTATTACGATGGTGTGGTTGTCGTCGTCGCAGTTCTGCGGTTGCGACTCGTGGTGGGCGTAGCTCAGTTGGTAGAGCGCTGGCTTGTGGAGCCGGATGTCGCGGGTTCGAGCCCCGTCGTTCACCCCAATACAGTGGGCCCCGCTTCGGCGGGGCCTTTCTGTTGGGGGTCCCGCCTGCTGGAGGCTCGGCCGGGTGTGACCATGGAGGAAGGGAGCGGTCGTGACGATCTCGTCCCCCGTCGGCGTGCTCGACCCCGAGGTCGTCGAGGCCCCGCGCACGGCGCCGCCCTGGTCGACGGTCGTCTGGAACGACCCCGTCAACCTCATGACCTACGTCTCGTGGGTGTTCCGCAGTTACTTCGGTTTCTCGCGCGAGCGTGCCGAGCGCCTCATGCTCGGGGTGCACAACGACGGGCGCGCGACGGTCGCGACCGGTTCCCGCGAGGAGATGGAACGCCACGTCGAGGCCATGCACGATTTCGGCCTCTGGGCGACCCTCGAGCGGGACGACTCGTGAGCACCGCATCGTGAAGGCGTTCACGCGCGCGGACCGCGGACTGGTCTCCGCCGAGTTCGAGCCCGTCGAGGCGGCCCTGCTGACGCAGCTCGCGAGCCAGGTCGCCGGGGTGCTGAGCACTCGTCGCGACGACGCGGCGCCCGCCGATCCGGTTCTCGCGCGCCTCCTGCCCGACGCCTACGCCGACAGTGACCATGCCGCGGAGTTCCGTCGGTTCACCGCGGATGGCCTGGGCGCGCGCAAGATCGGCAACGCGCAGCGCATCATCGCCGACGTCGCGGAGTGCCTGACGGCCGAGACCGAGACCGCCGTGCTGCTCGACGAGGCCGCGGTCGGGGCCTGGCTGCGCTCGCTCACCGACATCCGTCTCATGCTCGCCGTGCGACTCGGGATCTCGGATTCGGATGTCGACGACCCCGCGCCTCCGAGCGACGAGATGCTCATGCTCGGCGACATCTACGACTGGCTCGGCTGGGTGCAGGATTCGCTCGTCGACGCCGTGGACGAGCCGTGAGCCCCGACGATGTGGACGGCGAGGAGTTCGACAGGCTCGTCGTCGCCGAGCTCGACGAGCTCCCCGACGAGATGGTCGACGGACTCGACAACGTCGTGTTCGTCACGGAGGATCGCCCCGACGACGGTTCGCTCGACCTCCTCGGAATCTACGAGGGTGTCGCCCTCACCGAGCGGGGCACCTACGGCTTCGGGGAGTTGCCCGACCGGATCGTGCTGTTCCGGGAGCCTCTGCTCGCCGCGTGCGCCGACCTCGAGGAGCTGCGCGACCAGATCCACGTGACCCTCGTGCACGAGATCGCCCACTTCTACGGCATTGACGACGACCAATTGCACGAGCTCGGCTGGGCCTGAGCTTCGCCCCGGGCGCCGGCGCGGGCGCGGGTGCCGGCGCGGGCCCGGGCCCGGTCAGCGTTCCGCGTGCGCGGTCCCGGGTGTCTCCGCATCCGTCTCGAGTGGCAGGCTCTCGTCTGTCGACCACTCTTCGAGCGAGCCGTCGTAGATGCGCACCGAGTCAATGCCGATCGCGGCGAGGGTGAGTGCGTTCGCCGACGCCGAGATGCCGCCTCCGCAGTAGAGCAGCACCTCCTCGGCGCCGTCCACTCCCGCCGCATGGTAGGCCTCGGCGATCTCGGCCGCCGGCAGCATTGTGCCGTCGGGGGCGAAGAGGGCGCGAGCGGAGACGTTGACGCTCCCCGGGATGCGACCGCGGCGCGAGTAGCGGCTGACGGCGGTTCCCGCGAAGCTCCCCGCGGGCAGACCGCACACGAGGGGGCGCTCGTCGGCGGTCGCCCGCGCGACGAGCTCGGTCCGCGTGACCCAGGCCGCGCGGGTCTCGCGCGCCGACCACGGGGCGACGGCGGCGGGCGGCGCCGTCGGGCCGGTCTCGACGTCCTGCCCCGCCGTCGTCCATGCGGCGAGCCCGCCGTCGAGCACGCGCGCGTCGACGCCGACCCAGCGCAGCAGATACCAGAGGCGCGCGGCGAAGATCGTCTGCGTCGTGTCGTAGACGACGACAGGCGCGCCCTCACCGATGCCGAGCCGCGCGAGTTCGTCGACGACGGCCTGGGGCGAGGGGTGGGTGTAGTGCGTCGACCCGCGAGGGTCGGAGAACTGGCGCGCGACGTCGACGTAGAGTGCGCCGGGAACGTGGGCCCGCTCGAAGCCCTCACGAGCGTCGGTCGAGCGGTAGTCGCCGTCGAACTCGGGGTGCTCGAGGAGGTAGCTCGCGTCGAGCACGACGGGCGGGGTGGGGCCCGCGAGCTGGGCGACGAGTTGCGGCGCGGAGATCGTCGGGGGCGCGGTGGTCTGGGCTGCGGTGGGCTGGGCTGCGGTCGTCACGGCGCAATGCTACGGCCGTCGATCACGAGATCGGCGGATGTGTGCGGCGACTCGAGCGCGATGAAGCGGGCTTCGTCGCGCGCCCACGCCGACCAGTGCGGGGCGAACGTGTCGCCGTCGCGCTCGAGGGCGCGGCGTCGGCGCTCGGGTTCGTCGAGTTCGACCCACACGGTCGTCGTCGCGAGCGCCCGGTTGGCCGCGCTCGCGACGCCGCAGCCCTCGACGACGAGCGCCGATCCCGCGTCGACGCCGTGCCACTCGGCCGCGGTATCCGCTTTCCAGTCCCAGCGTCTCCAGCGACCGTCGACGCCTCGCGCGTGCGGTTCGAGCACGTGCTCGGTGACGTGTTCGCTCGCGGCGCGGAGCCCCGACCAGCCGGGGTAGATGTCGTCGAGCCGGATGAGGTCGACGACGCGGGAGTCGCGCCATCGGGCGACGAGTGCTTCGGCGAGCGTGGATTTGCCCGCGCCCGACCGGCCGTCGATGAGCACCACCGGCGGACGCCCGGAGAGCCCCTCGACGTGCGAGTGCTGCGCGGCGACGCGCCCGAGAATGACCTCGACGGCACTCGCGTGACCCTCAGCCGCCGACAATGAAGTTCCACTCCCCCAGCGCGACCGACACCGTCGTCGCCGTGGTCGCGACGACCACGGCGATCGCGATGAGCGTCCACTCGGGCCAGGAGAAGCGCGACTCGCGTGCCCACGTGCGCGGGGTCGACGATCCGAACCCTCTCGCCTCCATCGCGGTCGCGAGCTTGGTGCCCCGTCGCACCGAGAGCACGAGCAGCGCGAACGCCTGCCCGGCGAAGCGCCGGAGCCTGCCCGTGTCGCCGATGCCGCGCGCCCGGCGCGCGAGCTCGAGCGAGCGCCAATCGTCGGCGAAGAGGCCGACGAGTCGGAGGCCGGCGAGCGCCCCGAGCACGAAGCGAGCCGGGAGCCGCAGAACCTGCGCGAGTCCGTCGGCGAGGTCGGTCGGGTCGACGGTGACGAAGAGCACGACGGCCGGGAGCCCGATCGCGAGCACGCGCAGGGTCGTCGCGATGGCGAGTTCGATCGACCCGTCACTCACGACGATGAGCAGAAAACGCGCGTAGACCTCGCCGTCTTCGCGCCCGTAGAGCAGGGTCGTGATGCCCCCGAGCGGCGCGGCGATCCAGATCGGCAGGGTGCGCAGAAAGAAGCGGCGGGGGGTGAGGCCCGCGAAGAGGAAGAGCACGGCCTCGCACGCGAGCGCGACCGACGCCGAGACCCAGTCGATGCTGAGAACGAGAACGATGCTGACGATCGCCGCCGCCCCGAGCTTCGCGACGGGATTGATGCGGTACACCGCCTGGGGCCCCGCGACGGGGGTGAGGATGCTCACGACGAACTCGCGGTCGCGAGAATGTGGCCGTCCGCGCTCATCCGCAGCTCGACGTCGGCGAGGGCGTCGACGAGATCCCGGTCGTGCGTGATGCACACGACCGCGGTGCCGGCATCGAGCAGCTGGGCGAGGAGGTCGACGAGTTCGCGCCAGGTGCGGGCGTCCTGCCCGAAGGTCGGCTCATCGAGAACGAGCACGCGCGGTGCCGTGACGAGCATCGTCGCGACCGAGAGACGCCGCTTCTCGCCGCCCGACAGCGTGAAGGGGTTGGCTCGCGCGAGAGCGGTGAGCCTGAGCCTGTAGAGCAGAGCGGTGACGCGAGAGGTGGCGGATGCCTCGTCGAGCCCGGTCGCGCGGGCGCCGACCTCGAGCTCCTCGCGCACCGTCGCGGTCACGAACTGGTGCTCGGGGTCCTGGAAGACGGTGCCGATGCGGCTCACGAGGTCGCTCGAGCGCCACGAGAGGGGTGACGCCGTGAGCGACCCGGCGAGCGCGGGAGTGGCAGAGACCGTTCCGGAGACCGGGGCGAGCAGCCCGGCGAGGGTGAGGCCGAGGGTCGACTTGCCCGCGCCGTTCGGTCCGGTGATCGCGAGACACCGACCGCCGAGCACCTCGACGTCGAGAGCGGAGTGCACGACGGTCTTCGCCCGGCCGACCGCGAGGTCTGCGGTGCGGAGGAGAGGCACGACGTCGTCGGGTGCCTGCTCCCGCTCGGGGCGATCGGGTTTCTGCCCCGGAATCCACACCCCGATGTCGGTGAGCGCGTCGGCTGCGGTCTCGAGAATCACGTCGGGCGGGGCATCCGCGATCACCGACCCTCCCGGCCCGAGCACGACGACGCGATCGACGAGGTTCCACCAGACCTCGACGCGGTGCTCGATGACCACGAGGGTCGCCCCGGTCGACTCGAGCACCCTGTCGACGGCGCCGCGCACATCGAGCACTCCGTCGGGGTCGAGGTTGGCGGTCGGTTCGTC
The DNA here is from genome assembly GCF_046600695.1 of Marisediminicola sp. LYQ85. NCBI lineage: Bacteria > Bacillati > Actinomycetota > Actinomycetes > Micrococcales > Microbacteriaceae > Marisediminicola > Marisediminicola sp. LYQ85. The sequence continues at coordinate 393,542 of NZ_JBKIWO010000001.1, read as the reverse complement.
GAGCACGAGGAGGTCGGGTCGCATCGCGAGCACTCCCGCGAGAGCGAGGCGCTGCTTCTGCCCGCCGGAGAGTTGCGCTGTCGGGTGCGCGAGAGGCAGATCGAGTCCGACGGCCTCGAGAGCGCGGTCGACCCGCTGCCAGATCTCGGCGCGCGGCACCCCGAGGTTCTCGCACCCGAACGCGACATCGTCGCCGACGCGCGCGAGAACGACGCTCGCATCGGGGTCTTGGAGCACGAGACCGACCGTGCCGCGCACCGCGTCGGGGGCGAACCCGTCGACGAGGAGCGACCCCTCGCTCTCGCCGTCGTCGTCACCCCCGAGAACGCCCGCGAGGGCGTGCACGAGCGTCGACTTGCCCACGCCGGAGGCTCCGAGCAGAAGCACCCTCTCCCCGGGCTCGATGCGCAGGTCCACCCCGCGCAGCGCCCAGGCGGCGCGCCCGGCGTGCCGCCATCCCCAGCCGGCGATATCGACGCTGGCACCTCGATCGTCGTCCGCCGACGTCATCCGGGCGCCGTCATCCGCTGGTCGTCCTCACGCATGTATTCGCGGGCTCAGACGAGTTCCGTGGCCTCGCGGCCGGAGGCGAATCGGCCGAGCGCTCCCGTCTTCGCGAGTCCCCGTGCGAGCAGCCACGATCCGAGCCCGGCGATGACCGCGCCCGAGATCACGGCCGAGACCGCGTAGATGGCTTGGAAGCTGAAGCCGACACCGGGGTACCAGAGGAGGAGGTCGTTGATGGCCATCGCGACGCCCGCGCCGGCACCGGCGAGGATCGCGACTCCGACCTTCCAGTTCGCGTAGAAGAACAGGAGGAAGACCAGTTCGGCCCCGAGGCCTTGAACGAGGCCCGCCTGGATGGTCGCGAACCCGCCCCACTGCGCACCCAGCAGCGCCGAGACGACCGCGGCGACGAGCTCGGTGTAGAGCGCGGCACCCGGCTTGCGGATGACGAGGGCGCCGAGAACGCCCGCGAAGAGCCAGACACCGTAGAGCAGCGCCTGTGATCCGGGGAGGAAGGCCTCGAACGGCGCGGTGACGGGGGTGTAGAGCTGATTCCAGGCGAAGAAGACGAGGGCGGCGGCGACTCCGAGAACGCTCGCGACGACGATATCGACGACGCGCCACCGGAAGGTGATGCGGCGACCGGTGGGGGTGGATGTTTCTGGTGTTGTGGTGTGCACTGTCGTGCCCTTTCAGTCTCTGAAGCGGGCACGGGTGTGGGGCGCGGCGGTTGCCACGACCCGGAGAGAATCTGCCTCCCTGCGCTGGCATGATCCAGATCAGGTTCGACGGTCGAAGCTTGGAGAAGCTTCCTCTCAGCCCGGCTCACCGGACTCCCGTGTTCTCGACCAGCATACGACGCGATCGCCGCCGCGGGCACTTTCGATGTCCTCCGCGGCCCCCGTGTCAAGCACCCGTGGTCGCGCTGCCGTCGACGCGGGGACCGGTTACGGTTAGGCGACCCCTCATCGAAGGAAACGCATGGAAACCTGGCCTGGATCCGCCTACCCGTTGGGCGCCACTTTTGACGGCAGCGGAACGAACTTCGCCCTCTTCAGCGAGGCGGCCGAGAAAGTCGAGCTGTGCCTCTTCGAGGAGGACGGCACCGAGACCCGCGTGCAACTGCACGAGGTCGACGCCTACGTCTGGCACTGCTACCTGCCGCAGATCCAGCCGGGTCAGCGCTACGGATACCGCGTGCACGGCGAATACGACCCCGAATCGGGCAAGCGCGCGAACGCGAACAAGCTCCTCCTCGACCCGTACGCCAAGGCGACGTGCGGCACCTTCGACTGGGATCAGTCGCTCTTCAGCTACAACTTCGGCGACCCGCTCTCGGTCAACAACGACGACTCCGCCGCGCACATGATGCTCGGCGTCGTCATCAACCCGTTCTTCGACTGGGCGGGCGACCGTCACCCGAAGGTGCCCTACGCCGAGAGCGTCATCTACGAGGCCCACGTCAAGGGGCTCACGCAGCTGCACCCCGACGTTCCCGAGGAGCAGCGCGGCACCTACGCGGGACTGGCGCACCCCGTCATCATCGAGCACCTCCAGCGCATCGGTGCGACCGCGATCGAGCTCATGCCGGTTCACCAGTTCGTTCAAGACTCCACGCTGCTCGACAAGGGTCTGCGCAACTACTGGGGTTACAACACGATCAGCTTCTTCGCCCCGCACAACGAGTACGCCTCGACGGGCGATCTCGGCCAGCAGGTGCAGGAGTTCAAGGGCATGGTGCGCTCGATGCACGACGCCGGCATCGAGGTCATCCTCGACGTGGTCTACAACCACACCGCCGAGGGCAACCACATGGGCCCGACCCTGAGCTTCCGCGGCATCGACAACGAGGCGTACTACCGCCTCGTCGAAGACGACGAGCAGTTCTACATGGACTACACCGGCACGGGCAACACCCTCAACGTGCGCCACCCGCACTCGCTCCAGCTCATCATGGACTCGCTCCGCTACTGGGTCACCGAGATGCACGTCGACGGTTTCCGCTTCGACCTCGCGTCGGCGCTCGCCCGCGAGTTCTACGACGTCGACAAGCTCTCGACATTCTTCGAGCTCGTGCAGCAAGACCCGATCGTGTCTCAGGTCAAGCTCATCGCCGAGCCGTGGGATGTCGGGCCCGGCGGATACCAGGTCGGCAACTTCCCGCCGCAGTGGACCGAGTGGAACGGTAAGTACCGCGACACCGTCCGCGACTTCTGGCGCGGCGAGCCCGCGACGCTCGGCGAGTTCGCCTCACGGTTCACGGGCTCGGCCGACCTCTACGAGCAGGATGGCCGCCGCCCGGTCGCGTCGATCAACTTCGTCACGGCGCACGACGGCTTCACGATCACCGACCTCGTGTCGTACAACGAGAAGCACAACGACGCCAACGGCGAAGACAACAACGACGGCGAATCGCACAACCGCTCGTGGAACATGGGGGTCGAGGGGCCGACGGACGACCCGCGCATCCAGACGCTGCGCGCGCGTCAACAGCGCAACTTCCTCGCGACTCTCCTGCTCTCGCAGGGTGTGCCGATGGTGCTCCACGGTGACGAGCTCGGGCGCAGCCAGGGCGGGAACAACAACACCTACGCGCAAGACAGCGAGATCTCGTGGGTGCACTGGGATCGTGCGGACAAGCCGCTGAGCGACTTCGTCTCCGCCGTCACCAAGCTGCGTCGCGAGCACCCGACCTTCCGCCGGGCTCGCTTCTTCGACGGCCGCCCCGTGCGACGCACCGAGGGTGAGCCGCTCCCCGACATCGTGTGGCTCACACCCGACGGCGGCGTCATGGAGCCCGAGGACTGGGACTCCGGTTTCGGCCGCTCGATCGGCGTGTTCCTCAACGGCAGCGGAATCCGCGGGCGGGATGCTCGCGGCGAGCGCATCACCGACGTCAACTTCCTCGTCTACTTCAATGCTCACGACGACGTCGTGGAGTTCCAGCTCCCGGCCGACGAGTACTCGGGGCAGTGGGAGACGGTCGTCGACACCGCGGGCGCCGGCGCCGACAGTCCGCCGCTCGCTGCGGGCGCGATGGTGCCGATCGGCGCCAAATCGCTCGTCGTCCTGCGCGCGTTCACCGAGCCCGAAGCCGAACCGGACCACTCGGTCGCCGCGTCTCTCGCGATGACCCAGTCGATCCCGGTGATCGACCCGTCGAGCCTCTGATGCGCGTTCCCGTCTCGACCTACCGGCTGCAGATCCGCGAGTCCTTCGACTTGCGGTCGGCTGCGGCGGTCTCGCGCTACGTGCACGACCTCGGTGCCGACTGGGTGTACTTCTCGCCCATCCTCACCGCGGAGAAGGGCTCGGATCACGGCTACGACGTGACCGACCACGCGAGCATCGATCCCGCGCGAGGTGGGGCGGACGGGTTCGCGGCCGCATCGGCCGCCGCGCGCGAGGCCGGGCTCGGGGTGCTCGTCGACATCGTCCCCAACCACGTCGGTGTCGCGACCCCCGCGCAGAGCGTGTGGTGGTGGGACCTCCTGACCCACGGGCGCGAGTCGCGCTACGCCGAGGCGTTCGACGTCGACTGGGAGTTCGGCCGGGGCAAGGTGCGCATCCCCGTGCTCGGTGACGACACCGAGGGCGCGTCGGAGCTCGACAACCTCGAGATCGTCGCGGGCGAGTTGCGCTACTTCGACAACCGCTTTCCGATCGCCCCCGGCACCGCCGACGACGGAGCCTCGCCCGCCGAGGTGCACGCGCGGCAGAACTACGAGCTCATGAACTGGCGTCGCGCCGACGCCGAGCTCAACTACCGCCGCTTCTTCGCCGTCAACACTCTCGCGGGCATCCGGGTCGAGACCCCGTGGGTCTTCGACGAGTCGCACGTCGAGATCTCCCGCTGGTTCAGCGAGGGGCTCGCCGACGGGCTCCGGGTCGATCACCCCGACGGCCTCGCCGACCCCGGCGGCTATCTCGATCGCCTCGCGGGCGTCACGGCGAACGCCTACGTGCTCGTCGAGAAGATCCTCGAGGGAGACGAGCCCCTCCCCACCTCGTGGGCGACCTCGGGAACGACCGGCTACGACGCTCTCGCCGAGATCGACCGCGTTCTCGTCGACCCCGCGGGGCGCGAGCGCCTCGACGAGCTCGACTCGAGGCTGCGCGGGGGCGGCGACACGGTCTCGTGGACCGCCCTCATCCACACGACGAAGCGGTCGATCGCCGACGGCATCCTGCGCTCGGAAGTCCTCCGCATCGAACGCGACCTCGGTAGCGTCGCGCCCGACGAGGTCGGCGGGGTCACGGCCGACGCGATCGCCGAAGTCCTCACGTGCTTCCCGGTCTACCGCTCCTACCTGCCTCTCGGTCTGCACCACCTCCACGAGGCTGCCGAGCTCGCGCGTCACCACCGGCCCGACCTCGCCGACGAGGTCGGGCGACTCCTTCCGGTGCTCGAGAATCCCGGCCACCCGGCCGCTCGGCGGTTCCAGCAGACCTCCGGGATGGTCATGGCCAAGGGCGTCGAAGACACGGCGTTCTACCGCTACACGAGGCTCGGAACCCTCACCGAGGTCGGCGCCGACCCCTCGGAGTTCGCCGTGGCACCCGAGGAGTTCCACGCGAGGCAGGCACGCCGCCACGCGAATCACCCCGCCTCGATGACGACCCTCTCGACTCACGACACCAAGCGCGGCGAAGACGTGCGTGCCCGACTGAGCGTGCTCGCCGAGATCCCCGACGAGTGGGCCGCGGCGCTCGGCGACCTGCGCGAACTCTCGCCTCTCGGAGACGGTCCCCTCGAGTCGCTCCTCTGGCAAGCGATCATCGGGTCGTGGCCGGCGTCACGCGAGCGACTGCACGCCTACGCCGAGAAGGCGTCGCGCGAAGCGGGCGACTCGACGGCGTGGACGGCGCCCGCCGAAGACTTCGAGACGCGGATGCACGCGCTCATCGACAGCGCGTTCGATGACGAGCGCGTGGCGGCGGTTCTCGATCGCCTTCTCGGTCGCATCACCGCGGCCGGGTGGAGCAACTCGCTCGCCGCCAAGCTCCTCCAGCTCACGGCCCCCGGCGTCCCCGACGTCTACCAGGGCAGCGAGCTGTGGGAGACCTCGCTCGTCGACCCCGACAACAGGCGCGAGGTGGACTTCGGTCTGCGCGCGCTCTACCTCGCGGCGATCGACGGCGGCAGCATGCCCGAGGTCGACGAGACGGGTGTCGCCAAGCTCCTCGTCGTGTCACGCGCGCTGCGCACCCGGCGTGACCACCCCGAGCTCTTCACCCGCTACGTCGGGGTGCCCGCGTTCGGTGCTCGCGCCGACAACGTCGTCGCCTTCGACCGCGGCGGCGCCATCACCGTCGCCACTCGACTGCCGCTCGGGCTCGCGCGCGACGGCGGCTGGGACGACACGATCATCGAGCTCGCCGGTCGCCCCGTCGTCGACGTGCTCACGAACCGTCGATTCGACGGCGGCACGATCCCGCTCTCCGAGCTCCTCGCCACCTATCCCGTCGCCTTGCTCGTCCCCGCAGAAACGGTTCAGCCATGACCTCGACCCCGATGTCGTCCCCCGCACACCCGTTCGACATCTGGGCTCCCCTCGCCTCGGCGATGACCCTCGTGGTCGACGGCACCGAGCATCCGATGGTCTCGGCCGACGGCGGATGGTGGACGGCGCGCGAGGTCGACGCGACCCCCGGCGCCGACTACGGCTACCGGGTCGACGGCGACGAGACCGTGCTGCCCGACCCCCGCTCGCGGCGTCAACCCGACGGCGTACACGCGCTCTCGCGCGTCGACGACCCGGGCGCTTTCGCGTGGACCGATTCCGACTGGACGGGCAGGCAGCTCGGCGGCGGAGTCATCTACGAGCTCCACATCGGCACCTTCACGCCCGGTGGCACCCTCGACTCGGCGATCGAGAAACTCGACCACCTCGTGTCTCTCGGTGTCGACTTCGTCGAGGTCCTCCCCGTCAACGGGTTCAACGGAACCCACAACTGGGGTTACGACGGGGTGCTCTGGTATGCCGTGAGCGAGAGCTACGGCGGCCCCGAGGCCTACCGTCGTTTCGTCGACGCGTGCCACGCGCGCGGGCTCGCCGTCATCCAGGACGTCGTCTACAACCACCTCGGCCCGAGCGGCAACTACCTCCCCCGGTTCGGTCCCTTCCTGCACGAGGCGAGCGCCAACACCTGGGGGTCGTCGGTCAACCTCGACGAGCCCGTCGTGCGCCGATACATCCTCGACAACCTGCGACTCTGGCTCGACGACTATCACGTCGACGGTCTGCGCCTCGACGCCGTGCACGCTCTCGTCGACACCTCCGACACGCACATCCTGCAGGAGATGGCGGAGGAGACGGATGCGCTCTCGGCCCACTTGCGCAAGCCGCTCACCCTCATCGCCGAATCCGACCTCAACGACCCCACGCTCATCACCCCGCGTGAGGCGGGGGGCTACGGTCTGCTCGCGCAGTGGAGCGACGACTTCCACCACGCCGTTCACGTCGCGCTCTCGCGTGAGACGACCGGGTACTACGGCGACTTCGCGAAGCTCGAGTCGCTCGAAAAGGTGCTGACTCGCGGTTTCTACCACGACGGCACCTACTCGTCGTTCCGCGAGCGCGACCACGGCAAGCCCATCGACACCGAGTCGATGCCCACGTGGCGTCTCGTCGTCACGAACCAGAATCACGACCAGATCGGCAACCGTGCCATCGGCGACCGCCTGGCGGCGACACTCGACCACGGTCAGCTCGCGATCGCGGCGGTTCTGACCCTCGCGGGCCCGTTCACCCCGATGCTCTTCATGGGCGAGGAGTGGGGGGCGTCGACGCCGTGGCAGTTCTTCACGTCGCACCCCGAGCCCGAGCTCGGCACCGCGACGGCGGAGGGCCGCATCCGCGAGTTCGAGAAGATGGGCTGGGACCCCGCGGTCGTGCCCGACCCTCAGGACCCGGCGACGTTCGAGAACTCGAAGCTCGACTGGGCAGAGGCGGAGTCGGGCGATCACGCGCGACTTCTCGCGCTCTACCGCGAACTCGCGATCGTGCGCCGCACCGTTCCCGACCTCACCGATCCGCGATTCGCCGAGCTGTCGGTCGAGCACGTCGACACCGACGCGCAGCGGACGATGATCATCCGTCGCGGTGCGACGACGATCGCCGTCAACTTCGGCGAGTCACCGGTGACTCTCGCGGTGGGCGGAACGACGCTCTTGTCGACGGATGCCGCGGCCGACGTCTCCGCCGACTCCACGACGCTCCCCGGGCACAGCGCGGTCATCCTCGGCTGAGGGTGTGACGCCGGCGGCGCGGGTCACCCCTCGTCGGGGTCGACTCGACGCTGCCGCGCATCGCCGAGCTTGCCCCGCTTCACGAGGTGGGTCGCGGGGCCGAGGAGCGACGCCGGCCGGAGGGCCGAGCGGCCGAACCTCTCGGCGACCCCGTCGACGACCTTCTCGGTCTCACGCCAGGTCTCGTCGTCGTCCCACAGCGAGGCCACTTGCGCCTCGGCCGGCGACAGCTGCTCGACCCGCACGCCGATGAGTCGCACCCGGTCGTGCGCACCGAGGGCGTCGTAGATGCCCCGCACCTCCTCGTAGATGCGTCGGCCGAGGTCGGTCGGCTCCGTGATCGTGCGCGATCGCGTGATGGTGCGGAAGTCGCTGTACCGGAGCTTGAGAACGATCGTGCGGCCGACGAACCCCGCACGCCGCAGACGCACGGCGACGGCATCCGACTGTCGCAGTAGTTCACGCCTGAGTGTCTCGGCGTCGTCGACATCGACCTCGAACGTCACCTCGTGCCCGACGCTCTTCTCGTCGACCTCCCGCACGACAGAGCGGCCGTCCCGACCGTTCGCGAGGGCCAGGAGCTTCGCCCCCGCCGCGACGCCGACGGCGCGCTCGAGAGCCGTGATGGGCGTCGCCGCGATGTCGCCGATCGTGCGGATGCCGCGTGACACGAGAGCGTCTTCCGTCGTCTCCCCCACTCCCCAGAGCGAGCCGACCGGCAGAGGGTGCAGGAACGCGAGAGTGTCGGAGGCGGGCACGACGAGGAGGCCGTCGGGTTTCGCGCGTTGCGACGCCATCTTGGCGACGAACTTGGTCGACGCGGCGCCGACCGAGCACGTGAGCCGAGTCTCGGACTGCACGCGCGCCCGGATGAGGCGGCCGATGTCGGCGGGTGACCCCAGCAACCCGCGAGCCCCGGCCACATCGAGAAAGGCCTCGTCGATGCCGATGCGCTGCACGAGAGGCGTGACGTCGTCGAAGATCGACATCACGAGCTTCGAATAGTGCGTGTACTTCTCCCGGTGGGGCTCGAGAACGACGGCGTGCGGGCACAGGCGCATCGCTTGCGCGAGGGAGATCGCCGAGCGGACCCCGAACTTGCGCGCGGGATAGTTGGCGGCGGTCACGACCGATCGCATCGACCTGCCCGCGACGACGACCGGGCGGTCGGCGAGTTCCGGCCTGTCGAGGAGTTCGACCGAGGCGAAGAACGCGTCGAGGTCGACGTGCAGGATGGTCGCGGTCGAGCTGTCGACGGACTCGTCGCTCACCTGGCGATCGCTGCCGTCCTGCCGACTCACCGATCTCCTCCTGTCGAGCGCGCTGCCGAGCCGCGCGCCACGCTGACGACCCTAGCCGCCGCTACCGTCACTCGGCTCGCGTCGGGACGAGCGGATGCGCGCGATACGCGCTCGAGCGGCATCCTCCGAGGTCGACGACTCCCCGAGGAGCCCGCGCACGAGGCGGAGGATGACTCCGGTCGCCCAGACGGCCGGCAATCGCGATCGTCGGAGACCGAGCATCTCGCGATAGTGGTCGGGGAGAGAGGCGGCGGCACCCGCGAACATGATGCGGTAGAACGGCATCATCGTCGGCCGGAGCGGAGGGTTGCGGATGAATCGCACGGCCTCCGCGACGCGCTCGTCGGTCTTGAGGATGCCGCGGTCGCGGAACGAGTCGAGTTGCGACGCGAGCTCGGCGCGCGATCGCGGCGGGTCGGAGACTCCCACGAGCTCCCCCGCCTTCGACCACTCGGACACGTAGCGGTCGGCACCGCCGGGAATCGGCCCTCCCCACAGCTCGTGCGAGGAGAGGAACGCGTCGGTGAAGACGACGTGCACCCAGGAGAGCAGTTCGGGGTCGCCCGCGGCATACGGTTTCTCGACCCCGTTCGCGTCGAGGTACGTGCCGACGACGCGATCGTGGAAGCGGCCCACCCGCCCCGACTCGACCGTCGCGAGTGTCGTGTCGGCGAAGGTCACCGTGATGAGCCACTGGATGGTGCCCGAGAGCCGACCGAGGGGGTCGTCGCGGTAGCGGGACCAGTCGTGCACGCCGGCCATCGCCCCGGGGTGGAGGGTCTGCATGAGGAGCGCGCGGATTCCCGCGACCATCGTCGGCATACCGCCGTGCACGGCCCAGGCGGCGGAACCGGGACCGAAGAACCCCGCGTCGTCGCCCTGCTCGATCTTCGCGACCCAGTGCGGTCGACCCTCGTCGTTGCCCGAGAGGGTGGTCAGCAGGTGAGACCGCCAGCTGTCTGCGAATCGACCCATGGGCCGAGGCTAGCCCCGTGACGCTGAGCGTCGTCCCCGAACGGCTATCCGAGCCGCGCGGAGAGCCACGCGACCGGGTCGACGGCCGCGCCGCCGGGGCGGATCTCGAAGTGCAAGTGGGTTCCCGAGCATCGGCCCGTGCATCCGACGGCTCCGAGGGGCTGCCCCGCGGTCACCGAGTCTCCGACCGACACCTGCAGCGAACCCTCTTGCAAGTGCGCGTACACCGACTCGACCTGCTGGCCGTCGATCACGTGCTGAACCCGAACGTGGGTTCCGAGGGCGCTCCAGTTGGGGGCGTTGATGACGGTCACGACTCCCGCGGCCATCGAGAATGCGGGCGAGCCCGCGGGAGCGCTGAAGTCGGCGCCCTCGTGGAAGCTCGAGCACATCGCGCAACTGCGCGGGCCGTAGCTGCTCGCGATGACGGTGCTCGGCGGCACAGGCCACTGCAGTTCGGCGGACGACGTCGACGGGGAGAGGGCGTAGGACACCTCGGCTGCGGGCGGCGCTTCGGCGGCGGCCACGGGAGCTTCGGCGGCCACGACGGGCGGCGGAGTGGGTTCGGGCTTGTCGGTCACCCCGTAGGAGTCGCGCGCGATCGCGGCACCGGCGGCTCCGGGAGTGACGGGCGCGGCGACTTGCGCGTCCGCTCCGTCGTAGGCGGTTTCGGCGGGGTTCGCGGTCGCGACGGTCGCGGCGTTCGGAATGACGTACGAGACCGACATCGCCATCGCGGCACCGACGGCCATCATCGCGAGGACCTTGCGCCCCGCACGCATGACACCGAGGGTCGAGCGCTCCGGCCGGTGCGCGCGAGCGCCTGCGGCGTGATCTGCCGCGCGGCGGGTGGCGGCGGCTCTCTTCGGAACGAGTGACGTGGAGCGGTGGGAAGGCAGAACGGGACCGGTTTCTGGTAGTCGGCGCACACGGTTCGTGCGCCAGACGAGAGCGGGGCATCTCATCGCTGGCGGGGGCGAGCGTGCCGGCCATCGTGGTGCGCCGACCTCCCCACAGTAGGCCACGCGAGAGCGGAGCGGAAGGCGGGACCGGCGCGTAACGTTGACCCATGGAATTCAGATACCTCGGAAACAGCGGACTCAAAGTCTCGGAGATCACCTACGGCAACTGGCTGACCCACGGCTCGCAAGTGGAGAACGACACCGCCCTGCAGTGCGTGCGCGCCGCCCTCGACTCGGGTATCACGAGCTTCGACACCGCGGACGCCTACGCGAACACCGCGGCCGAGAAGGTGCTCGGCAAGGCCCTCAAGGGCGAACGTCGTGAGTCTCTCGAGATCTTCACGAAGGTCTACTGGCCGACCGGTCCGAAGGGACCGAACGACTCGGGTCTCTCCCGCAAACACATCATGGAGTCGATCGACGGATCGCTCTCGAGGCTCAGGACCGATCACGTCGACCTCTACCAGGCGCACCGGTTCGACACCGAGACGCCTCTCGAAGAGACCATGCAGGCTTTCGCCGACGTCGTGCGCCAAGGCAAGGCGCTCTACATCGGTGTGTCGGAGTGGGACGCCGACCAGCTGCGCGCGGGCCACGCGCTCGCGACCGAGCTCGGTTTCCAGCTCATCTCGAACCAGCCCCAGTACTCGATGCTCTGGCGCGTGATCGAGGGGGAGGTCGAACCGACCTCGCGCGAACTCGGCATCAGCCAGATCGTCTGGTCCCCCATCGCTCAGGGCGTGTTGACCGGCAAGTACAAGCCGGGAGGGTCGCTCCCGAAGGGGTCACGCGCGACCGACTCCAAGGGCGGGGCCGACATGATCAAGCGATTCATGACCGACGACGTGCTCTCGGCTGTGCAGGGCCTCAAGCCCATCGCGAAGGATGTCGGGCTCGATCTCGCCCAGCTGGCGATCGCGTGGGTGCTGCGCAATTCGAACGTCGCGTCGGCGATCATCGGGGCCTCGCGACCCGAGCAGGTGACGTCGAACGTCAAGGCCGCGGGAGTCCCCCTCTCGCTCGAGACGCAAGAGCGAATCGACTCGGTCATCGGCTCGCTCGCCGAGTACGACCCGCAGCGCACGCGCGACACCGCGCCGACATCGCGCCCCTCCTGACGGCCGCGCGTGCACGAGTCGCGCTCGTGTGGGAATAGAGTCGCGGTCGATGCGATTGCATAGAATCGTGCGCTCAGCGCCGCCCCTGTCCCCTTCGAGAAAGAAGTCACCATGACCATCACCGCAGAATCGATTCCCGGATACGTCGCCGGAACCTGGAAGCTCGACCCCACCCACTCGGCCATCACCTTCTCGGTGCGCCACCTCGCGATCTCCAAGGTCAAGGGCTCCTTCGGCACCTTCGACGTCACGGTCGTGACGACCGACGACCCGCTCGACACGACGCTCACCGCGACGATCGACGTGGCCTCGGTCACGACCGGCCAGAAGGACCGCGACGGCCACCTCCACACGAGCGACTTCTTCGCCATCGACCAGTACCCCACGATCGAGTTCGTCTCGACCGGCGTGCGCAACGACGGCGACGAGTGGCTCATCGACGGCGACCTCACCCTCCGTGGCGTCACCAAGCCCGTGACCTTCCGCGGCGAGTTCGGCGGAGTCATCGTCAACGGATACGGCCAGACCGTCGCCGGTGCCGAGTTCACGACCGACATCAACCGTCACGACTTCGGTGTGAGCTGGAACGCGGCCGTCGAGGCCGGCGGACTGACCCTCGGAGACAAGGTCACGATCTCGATCGACGCTCAGGTCGCCCTCCAGGCGTAACCTCGCGCACCCCCGCTCGCCTCATCCGAGGCAGCACCCGAGAGCACCGACTCCGCCCTCCCGGGCAGCGAGTCGGTGCTCTCGTCGCACTTACAGTGGGGAGATGACTCCCGCCCGACGCCAACGCACCGCGGGCGTCGTTCTCCTGTTCGGTCTCGTCTACCTCGTGTTCGAGTTCGTCTCCGCAGCCGCGTGGGTCGATCCGCCCTACGACTGGGCGCGCAACTACATCTCCGACCTCGGTTTCGCGGACTGCGCGACCGTCGACGGCGACAGACTGTGCTCCCCGCTGCATCCGCTCATGAACGCCGGATTCATGGTGCAGGGCACGGTCTTCACGATCGGCGGCGTTCTCGTCACACGCATCCTCTTCGCCGAGGCGGCACAACGCGTGCTCGTCGCCTCGTTGCTCGTCGTGTCCGGTGTCGGAACCTTCTTCGTCGGGGTCTTCCACCAGAGTCTCGCCCTCTACGACGCAGGACTCAACGGACTGCACGTGCTCGCGGCGACCCTCGCGATCGGCCCCGGCAACGTCGGAATCCTCCTCCTCGGCATCTTCGCCCTCGCCCTCCCCGCGTGGCGCGGCTACGCGCTCGGGGTGATCGTCATCGCGGTCATCGGCATCGTCGCTGCGGTCGCCCTCGCGCTCGGTGACCCGCTCGGCATCGGCATCGGGCTCGTCGAGCGCGTCGCGGTCTACCCGCTCAACACCTTCACGATCGGCACGGGTGTCGGGCTTCTCGTGCGAGGCTCCCTCGAGCGTCGGGCACGCGCCCGAATCGCGGCGGAGTCGTGAGCGTGAGGCTCGTGCTCCTCTCCGACACCCACCTGCCGAAGCGCGCGCGCGACCTCGCCGAACCGCTGTGGACCGCGATCCGGGCTGCCGACCTCGTCGTTCACGCGGGTGACTGGGTGGATGTCGCCACCCTCGATCGGGTCGAGGCGGCGGCGACCCGACTCGTCGGGGTGTGGGGCAACAACGACGGCGCCGAGCTGCGCGCGCGACTGCCCGAGACCGCGCGATTCGCGGTCGAGCGGGTGCGCTTCGCCGTCACCCACGAGACGGGAGCTCGTGAGGGGCGGGAGACCCGCGCAGACCTCGCCTTCCCCGACACCGACGTGCTCGTCTTCGGCCACAGCCACATCCCGTGGGACACCACGACGCCGAACGGTCTCCGGCTCCTCAACCCCGGCTCCCCCACCGACCGACGACGGCAACCGCACTGCACGTACATGTCGGCGACCGTGCACGACGGCGTAATCGCGGATGTCGCGGTGCACGTCGTGCCCCGAGTCGGCGTCGCGGCTGCCGCTCCGGTTCAGTAGTTCTCGCGCACGTAGGCCGCGAACCCTCCCGGCGTTCGCCCCGACGTGCGTGCCGACGTGACGACGGGCCCTCCCGCCGCTCGCGCGATGCGCGCGTCGCGGCAGCGCAGCCGGTCGACGAGGTCGGCGTCTTCATGCTCGGCGAGAGCGTGGAATCCACCCGCCTCGAGGTAGACGTCGGCTCGCACCCCGAGGTTCGCTCCGTAGACGTGCAGCGCGTCATCCGACTCTGCCCGCAGCTGCCAGGTGTGCACTTGCGCCGGCGTGAGGTCGGCGGGATCGGGACGGATGGAGCCGAGCACGACGGTCGCGCCCGTCGCGGCGTGATCGAGCTGGCTCGTGATCCACTCGCGCGGAACGCGCGAGTCGCCGTCGGTGTGCGCGAGCCACAGTGCCGCGGGGTGGACGCGGGTGGCACCGAGCGCGTGCGCGGTGCCGTGAGCCCGCACCGCGCCGACACAGCGGAAGGAGACCTCGACGACGACGACACCCTCACGCTCGCGGGCTATCGACGCTGATCCGTCGGTGCAGTCGTCGAGCACGACGACGATGACGATCTCGACCGATCGCCATGTGGGCGACCGCCGCACCTCGTCGATGGCCGCGTCGATCGCGTCGAGACTCGCTCCGAGCAGAGCCTCCTCGTTGCGCACGGGCACGACGACGGCGACCGATCGGATGCCTGTCGCGCGAGCGCTCACACCAGCCCCGTCTCGGCCGCGACCGAGAGAGCGGGGGGCCGCACGAACACGTCGAGGAGGAAGTCGTCTTCACGGTGCTCCGACAGGAGCGCGAGCGCGGGGTGCTCGCGGAACGCGCGATGCACGTCGTCACCGCGCTGCGGGTAGCCCTCGACGGGGTGGCGCCAGTGGCACGCGACGACGACCCCGTCGGGCGTGAGAGCGAGGGCGATGCGTTCGAGCACCCGATCGAGATCCTCGGCGCTCCAGTAGTAGGCGACCTCGGAGACGACGACGAGATCGAACTGTCCGTCAGGCCACTCGGTCGGCACGTCTGCTCGCGTGATCTCGACGTGGTTCTGCTCGATGAGTCGCGCCCGCGCTGTCGCGATCGGTTGCTCGGCGATGTCCGTCGCGAGCAGGCTCGCGCATCGCCCGGCGAGGTCGGCGGTGAGCACGCCGATCGAGCACCCGATCTCGAGCCCCGACGCGAAGAGGGGGCGCGGGAGCGACGCGACCGTCAGCTGGCGCTTGCGGATCTCGTACCACCGCGTCTCGAATCCCCACGGGTCGCTCTTGCCCTCGTAGAAATCGCTGAAGAAGCTGCTCGAGAGGGTCGCGCTCCCGAGCGGGGTGACGAAGACCTCGAACGGTCGGCAGAAGTGGTCGTGGAATCGGTCGCCGAGGAGCACTTCGTCTCCCGGCGCGTCGGAGAGCGGAGCATTCTGGCTCGTGTGGGCGCGAATCGCGAGTTCTTTGCGCTCCTGCTGCTCCTCGGTGAGCGCGAGTGTCACGAGCCGCGACCAGGGCACGCGGGCATCAGTCGGTGTCGCCCAGTGCCACATCCACACGGGGTACTCGAGCACTTGCGCGCCGCGATTGCGTGCGATCCTGCCTGCCGTCGCGCCCGCCGCCTCGTGGTCGCCGTGGCCGTCCCCGCGCCACGGCGCGACGATGAGGTCGCGCGGCCCGAGCTCGAGCGACCCGAGGTGCGCCGCGAGGGTGTCCACGTGCTCCCTCAATCGACCGTCCGGGAGCTCGAGGAAATCGACGGATGCCCCGGGGGCGAGGTGTTGCACCGCCGAGAGCAGCTCGGCGCGACGCACCGCGGCGAGCTCGGCCGGTGTCGTCGACGGAGAGTCGGGATGCGAGGCGTCCCCGTTCGTCGCGACGACGACGTGCACGGGCACGCCGAGCTGGGCCGCGTGGATGATGAGCCCGCTCGCGCCGAGTGATTCGTCGTCGGGGTGCGCCGACACGACGACGAGCCTCGCGAGGTCGGTGAGCACGAGGGCGGGGACCTCGGCCCACTGCGGCGCCGCGAGCCACACCTCGTCGGCGGTCCCCTCGGTGCGGTGGTCGAAATCCATCATCGGGCTCCCTCGGTCACGAGCGCGCGGCCGAGTGCCGCGTCGTCCCGCTCGGCGTGATGCTGGCGCACATACAGGGTGAGGTCGGCGACCCGACGCGCGTGCTCCGCGTCGAGGGCGAGGGGCGCGGGGCCGAGCGAGTGCCCGCACCGCGAGAGGGTCTCCTCGACCGCCCTCGCGACGATCGACCGCGTGCGAGCAGCGAGGATGCGCGCCTCCGACCTCGTCGCGCCCCCCGCGTCGACGATCGCCGCGGCGTGAGCGAGCGAGACCCCTGCCGCGTGCAGAGCGGCGTCGACGGCACCGAGATGGGAGAGGGCGATCTGGTCGGGCTCTCGCGTCGTCGCCGAGCGCGCGAGACTGTCGGCGAGCCCGAGGGCCCCGCCCCACCAGATCGCCGCGACACCGATGCCACCCCACGCGAACCCCGCCCGCTCGAGATACCAGCCGTCGGCGCCCACGGGCACCGCGGAAACGTCGTGGAAGTCGACGGGGCCGCTCGGCACTCCCGAGAGTCCGCGCGCCACCCAGGCGTCGTCGCGCACGGTGATGGCGGCGGATCCGAGAGCGACGGCGAAGAGCGCGCGCGAACCGCGGTCGGTGTGCGCCGTCACGAGAGCGTGGCTGAGCCGACCGGCGAGAGAACACCACGGCTTCGTGCCCGAGAGCCGGGCTGCGGGCGGTCGGTCCTGCGCCTCGAGCCGCGTGTCGGGTGACTCGGCGGCGAAGACCCCCCACGTGCTCGACGGTCCGGCGCCGATCGCCGCGAGGTCGACGGCCGTCGCGGTCGCGAGGATGTCTTGGGCGTCGAGGTGGGGTTCGACGGCGCGCGCGACGGTCAGGTCGGCCCGGGCGATCGTCGCGAGAGCGCTCCACCGCGTGGCCGTCGACACGCCCCCGCCGACGTGCGGTGCGATGTCACGGGCGAGAGCGAGGGCTTCCGCCGCGTCGCCGGCCCGGAGCCGCGCGTCGTCGCGCCAGCGCACGAGGCGGTCGAGATCCGCGGAGTCGAGAGGCGAACCAGGGAGAAGGGCGACACCGAGCGCAGCCCTGCGGGAGAGGGCGTCGTCGATCACGTCGTCAATCTAACGGACGACATCGCGCGGGCGCGCGCCGTTGCGGGCGAGCCCGGAGTGAGCTAGGTCACGCGAGCGGGAGGGCGTCGGAGGCGCCGTCGCCGACGCGCGCGGCGAGAAGCGCCACGACGACGGTTCCGCCCTTCGTCGACTGACGACCGACCTCGACGAACCCTCGCGCGGCGTGGAAGGCGAGGGACGACGGGTTGGGCGGCTCGACGTTGACCTCGCACGTCACCTCCCGGCGATCGGCGGCGCGCGCGCGATCGAACACCTCCCGGTAGAGCGCGCGCCCCACGCCACGACCGCGATCCGCGGCATCCACGACGATGCGGTCGACGTAGGTGAAGTCGCGCGATCGCGCATCGAAGTACACGTAGTTCTCGCTCGCGTAGTCGCGCCCGGGCTCGAACCCGATCACGAAACCGGCGACGAGGTCGGGGCTCTCGTCGTCGACCGCCGCGAAGGCATGGTCGCTCCGGGCGACGAGCCCGCGCATCTCGTCGACGTCGGTGAGGGGCACCGCCGGCACCGCCGCGTTGTTGAGCGCCGTGATGCGCTCGAGGTCGGTGTCGACGAGTTCACGAATGCGCATCGTCGCCCCCCGCTGTCACCGCGCGCCCCTTGCGCACCCTGCGCACGACAAGGAGCACGACGACGACCACGATCGCGGCGATCACGACGACGTCGAGCACGCCGGAATACCGATCCACGAGCTCGTACTGCGTCCCGAGAGCGAACCCTCCCCCCACGAGGAAGGCGTTCCACGCGAGGCTGCCGCCGACGGTGAACACGGAGAAGACCCCGACCGGCATGCGCGCGGCACCCGCGGGCAGAGAGATGAGGCTACGGACGCCGGGGATGAGCCTGCCGAAGAAGACGGCCGAACGACCGTGCCGCGAGAACCAGCCGGATGCCCGCTCGAAATCCTCCCGATCGACGAGAGGCAATCGCGACAGCACGCGGATCGTGCGCTCCTCACCGACCCAGAGCCCGAGGTAGTACAGGGCGAGTGCTCCGAGATAACTCCCGGCGGTCGCGCTCACGAGCACGAGCGCGAAGTCGAGATCCCCCGTGTTGGCGAGGAACCCCGCGAGAGGCAGGATGACCTCGCTCGGAATGGGAGGGAAGACCGTCTCGACGAGGGTCAGGAGGCCGACACCCACTTCACCGAGCGCGGCGATGATGCGCGCCGCGATGCCGACGAGACCGGAGAGGTCGTCCGCCGCCGCCGACGACGACGATGCGAGGAGGAAGAGCGGATGCATCAGAAGCCGAAGTCTCCCCCACCGAAGTCGCCGCCGCCTCCGAAGTCACCGCCTCCGAAGTCACCGCCCGAGTCGCCCGCGGCATCACCCGACTCGGCACCGCTCTCGGTGCCACCGTCGGCTCCCGCCTCCGTCGCGGGGTCGATGGGCGGGAGGAATGCGCCGACGAGGGCGGAGCCGATCACGTAGCCCGCGACGGACCCGAGAAGCGAGCCGCCGACGATCGACCCGAAACCGGGGCCGTTCTGCGCGCGACCCGCTCCGTCGCGAGCCGAACCGTTTGCTCCGCCGAACGCCCGCTCGAGAGAGCCGGGCTCGCGGAGCTCTGATCGTGTGGCGGCCTTCGCGAGGCTCGCGGGCGCGGCGTCGGCGGGACGCTCCGACTCGGTCGCGTTCGCACTCAACTGGGCGAAGAGCAGATCGCGCTGCTCCGACGTCAGCTTTCCGAAGGCCTCGGTGTGCACGCTCTCGATCGTCTCGGGCGGTGCGGTACGCAAGAGGTACCGGTAGCGCTCGACCGCGATCTCGTCATCCGATCGCGCCGCTGCCGGCGACGCCGTCGCCGAGGTGCGGGGGGATTCGGACTCGTCTCTGCCGAGCAGTCTGTCGAGGAAACCCATGTCATTTCTCCGTTTCTGCGCTCAGGAGAGCGCCCACGCGTCGCCGAGCAGCGGGGGTGCGAGCTCGAGGTACTTCTCGTGCACGGGGGCCGAGAGAAACGGTCCCTCACCGTCGGAGCGCGTCTGCGGCTCGTCGAACTCGACCCACCACACCCGGCCGACACTGCGTCCCCACACTCCCGCGAGGGCCGAGCCCGCCGACCGCACGACGATCCCGGTCGGCTCGCCCGGCCAGGGGCAGACGTCGGCGGCGGATGCATCGCGCACGTGCACTTGTGCGCCGATTCCGACCGCAGCGATAGAGGCACTCGACATGATCGAAGTCAACCACGTCGGCCGCCGAGTGCGAACCGAGTTGCGATGTCTCTCGGGATACTCAGGATTGGAGGCCAGGATGTCGCCTATGAGCGCTCGACGTCGACCGAACAGGGCAGTCCGCATCGCCGAATACGGCGGTCTCGAGAGAATCGAGGTCGTCGAGGTCGAGAGACCGGCCCCGGGGCCGGGTGAAGTGCTCGTCGAAGTGCTCGCCGCGGGCATCAACCACGTCGAGGCGTATCTCCGTGCGGGCGACTATCGGGACGAGTTCCCCGTCGACTTCCCCGTCGGTCAGGGCAGCGACTTCGCGGGTCTCGTCGTCGCGGTGGGCGAGGGGGTGGCCTCCTTCGCGCGGGGCGCCGAAGTGCTCGGACACGCGGTCATGGCCTCGCACGCCGACTTCGTGGTCGTACCCTCGGCGAATCTCGTCGCGAAGCCCGCGGCCCTCTCCTGGGAGGTCGCAGGCAGCCTCTTCCTCGCGGGCCTCGCGGCAGACGATGCCGTGCGCGCCGTCGGCGTCGGGGCGGGCGACACCGTCGTCATCTCGGCGGCAGCGGGCGGGGTCGGGAGTATCGAGGCACACCTCGCGCGGCACGCGGGCGCGACGGTCATCGGCACGTGTGGCGAGCGCAACTTCGACTACCTGCGCCAGATCAAGGTCAAGCCCGTGGTCTACGGAGACGGTCTCGCCGAGAGGATCCGCGAGCTCGCGCCGCAGGGTGTCACGGCGTACATCGACAACTTCGGGCGCGACAATCCCGATGTCGCCGCCGAACTCGGCGTCTCGCCCACTCGTTTCCGATCGAGCGAGAACCGCCGCGAGATCGAACTGCGCGCCATCAGGCCGCCGGCCGACGTCGCCATCGAGCACACGCGCGTGCTCGCCCGACTCGCGGGACTCGCCGCTGAGCGCACGATCGACGTGCTCATCTCGGGCTTCTACCCCTTCGACAGGGTCACGGATGCCTTCGAGGATCTCGAGCAGCGCCACGCTCGCGGAAAGATCGTGCTGGGCATGCGCCCGGTCGACAACTCGTTCCACGGCATGGGCGGCCGCAAGTCCCGCGACCTGCACGAGAACACCTGAGCTCGCGCGCGATCAGCGACGCGGGCGCGTCACGCTCTCGACGGCACCGTGACGAAGTCGATGAGCTCTTCGACCCGGCCCAGGAGCACGGGCTCGAGGTCGGCGTACATGCGCACCGAGGCGAGGATGCGCTGCCACGCCCTCGCGATATCCGCCTGGTCCTCGTGCGGCCATCCGAGAGCCGCACAGATGCCGTGCTTCCACTCGATCGAGCGCGGCACCTCCGGCCACGCCGCGAGCCCGATTCTCGCGGGTTTCACCGCTTGCCAGACGTCGACGAACGGATGCCCCACGACGAGCACGTGCGCACCGTGCGGTCCGCGCGCCACGGCCTCGGCGATGCGAGACTCCTTCGACCCCGGCACGAGGTGGTCGACGAGGACGCCGACGCGGCGACCGGGCCCGGGAGCGAAGTCCCGCACGATCGTGTCGAGATCATCGATGCCCTCGAGGTATTCGACGACGACGCCCTCGACCCTCAAGTCGTGGCCCCAGACCTTCTCGACGAGTTCGGCGTCATGGCGACCCTCGACGAAGATGCGGCTCGGTGACGCGACTCGCGCGGGAACGTCGGCGACGGCGAACGAGCCCGACGCCGACCTCGCCGTGCCGGTCGGGGCGCGACGCGGGGCGACGAGAGTCACGGGCTCGCCCTCGAGCAGGAACCCGGGACCGAGCGGGAAGACGCGCACGGCTCCGCGGTAATCCTCGAGCGAGACGAGCTTGCCCTCGAGTCGCACGACGGCACCGCAGAATCCGGTCGCGGTCTCTTCGACCACGAGATCGCGGTCGGCGGCGACCTCGCGCAGGATTCGCGGCGCGGGCCTGCGTGAGAACCCGGCGAGCACGTCGCTGCCGTACCTGTCGTCGTTCATCCGGCGAGGCTAAGCGACCCGGTGGTGGCCGTGCTCGCGACACCCCGAAAACTGTGTGTTCGTCGGGGTGTGGTGCAAAACGTCCGGATGGGGCTACGCTTGACTGAGAAGTTGATGTGCATCGCACGTCGCAATCGCCTCGGGTATCCCCTGGGGCGTCTCACAGTGAGGGCGACTTGCGGGCTCCTCGGCGCGAGGCCCCGACGTTCGGGTCCCGCATAGCACTCCAGGAGGAGCTTGCAATGACTACCGGTACTGTCAAATGGTTCAACGCTGAAAAAGGTTTCGGCTTCATCTCTCCCGACGACGGAAGCGCCGACGTGTTCGCGCACTTCTCCGCCATCTCGGGCAACGGCTACAAGTCGCTCGACGAGAACCAGAAGGTCGAGTTCGACGTCGCCCAGGGCCCCAAGGGTCTCCAGGCTGAGAACATCCGTTCGCTCTGATCTTCTGACTCACGTCAGCTGATCGGATCGCACTGATCCGACTCACGACACGAATGGCCCGGTTCCTCGGAACCGGGCCATTCGTGTTTCTGCGGTGCGAACTACTTCGTCGGCTCGCCCGAAGACTCGATGTCGTCTGCCTCGATCTCGCCCGCGGCGACGGCTTCGGCGTATTTGCGCATGTCGGGGCCGGGCTCGAAGTCGATGAACCGGTCTTTCATGGCCGCGTTGAGGTGGGCGAAGACGTCTTCCCACGGCTCACCCTTCATCGTCGTCGCAGCATCGAGCACGGCGCCGCGGAGCACCGCGTCGGAGTCGTCGAGGATCTTCGCCCGAGCCTCGTCGTTCCAGCGGATGTCTGCCGCCTTCACGAGCCCTGGCCCCGACCGGTCTTTGACTGCAAGCGGTCGATGTGCTCGGAGGCCTCGGCCTTCGTGAGGTCGGCGGGCAGTTCTTCGCCCGCCTCGCGCGCGAGAGTGTCGAGGTAGCTGCGCTGCGCGCCCGTCATGGCTTCGTCGCCCGTGACCCAGTCGGACGGATCTTTCTCGGCGGTGTTGCCGGCCGGAGCGCTCGCGTCTCCGAGGGTGTCTCCGGACGACCCCAGGGTGTCGCCGCTCGTTCCGCCCACGGTCGGGGCGCCTTCGTTCGGGTCTGCGTCGGAGCGTTCGGCTAGCGTCTGCTCGGTGACGATCTGTTCGGACTCGATCTGGTCCGGGGCTTTCTGGTCTGATGTGTCTGACATACTCCGACGCTAGACCGAGGGTCCGACATCGACCAGGGGTTGTACTCCCAGGTGGATCCGGTGTCCACCGACCGCATCACCGGGCGATGTCATCCATCCGTGCGCTTGAGGATGTGGAACGGGATGACGATGCTCCCGGTGATCGCGACGAGACCGGCCGAGAACATGATGCCGTCGAACGCGAGGCCGTCCCAGGCATAGCCGAAGAGCAGGATCCCGCCGACGAACAGGATGGCGGCGATGACGAAGGCGACGACGTTCATGGGTTTCCTCTGCGGGTCGAAAGTGCGCTCCGTCGAGTTTAGCCGCCCGCGGAGCTAGTACCCCCCGGGTGCCGAGCGCAAGCGGTTGAGCGCGCCCACTCCTGCTGGCATCGTGGCCGCATGACACGATTCGGATACACCCTCATGACCGAACAGAGCGGGCCGAAAGAGCTCGTCGGATATGCCGTCGATGCCGAGAAAGCCGGCTTCGACTTCGAAGTCTCGAGCGATCACCACTCCCCCTGGCTCGTGTCGCAGGGCCACGCGCCCTACGCCTGGAGCGTGCTCGGGGCCGTTGCTCAGGCCACGACGACGGTGGGCCTCATGACCTACGTCACGTGCCCGACCATGCGCTATCACCCCGCCGTCGTCGCGCAGAAAGCCGCGACCATGGCCCTCCTCTCTGACGGGCGGTTCACCCTCGGGCTCGGCTCGGGCGAGAACCTCAACGAGCACGTCATCGGGGAGGGCTGGCCCGCCGTCGCTGTGCGACAGGACATGCTCGAGGAAGCCGTGACGATCATCCGCGAGCTCCACGCGGGCGAACTGGTCACGTGGGAGGGTCAGCATTTCCGGGTCGACTCGGCTCGCGTGTGGGATCTTCCCGACGACGGAGTGCCGATCGCTCTCGCCGTCTCGGGCGAGCAATCGGTCGAGCGCTTCGCGCCGCTCGGCGACCACCTCGTGGCGGTCGACCCCGACGCCGATCTCGTCTCCCAGTGGGATGCACTCCACCCCGGAGGCGGGTCTCGCAAGATCGGGCAGATCCCGATCAGCTGGGGTCCGGACGAAGACGAGGCGGTCGCCCGAGCGCACGACCAGTTCCGCTGGTTCGCGGGAGGGTGGAAGGTCAACGCCGATCTCCCGACGACCGCGGGCTTCTCGGGAGCGACCCAGTTCGTGCGCCCCGAAGACGTGGCCGAGAGCATCCCGTGCGGCCCCGACCTCGACGCGATCGTCGAATCGGTGAGCGCCTATTGGGAGGCTGGTTTCACCGACATCGCCCTCGTGCAGGTCGGCGACGAGCTGCAGCAGCGTTTTCTCGACGAGGCCGCGGCACCGCTTCTCGAGAAGCTGCGGGCCGCGAGCCCGTCGTGATCGCTCGCGGTCAGCGACCGCCCTCGATCTTGCGGTGGCGCTGAGCGACCCCCGCGGTTCCGTAGGGATAGTCGTCGACGCTCGGCGCGCTCGCACTCGTGAGCGCGTCGAGCTCGGCGCTCGACAGGTCGACGTCGACGGCACCCATGTTGTCGACGAGCTGATCGACCGTGCGGGCCCCGAGCACGATCGAGGTCATCGCGGGGCGCGAATCGAGCCACGCGAGTGCGACCTGCGACGCGGTGACACCGCGATCGGAGGCGATCGAGGTGACCGCGTCGACGACGTCCCACGTGCGCTCGGAGGCGTTGCGGGCCTCCCACGCCTCCATTCCGCGCTTCGGATCCTCGCCGAGCCGAGTCGCCCCCGTCGGGTGCTCGTCGCGGCGGTACTTGCCCGTGAGCCATCCGCCCGCGAGCGGCGACCACGGCAAGAGCCCGATGCGAGCGTCGAGCGCGGCGGGCACGACCTCGTGCTCGATGTCGCGAACGAGGAGGCTGTATTGCGGCTGGAGGGTGACGGGCGGCGTGTATCCCGCGGCCGCGGCCACGTGGACCGCCTTCGTGAGCTGCCACCCGAGGTAGTTCGAGAACCCGTAGTGGCCGATGTGCCCCGCGGTCACCGCGTCGTCGAGAAACCGGAGGGTCTCGTCGAGGGGCGTGAGGGCGTCCCACGCGTGCATCTGGTAGAGATCGATGTGATCGACCCCGAGTCTCCGGAGCGATGCCTCGAGCGCGACTCTCAAGTGGCGGCGGGACGTGCCGAGATCGTTCGGCCCCTCGCCCCGGGGGAAGCGCCCCTTCGTCGCGAGCACGGCGTTCGCCGCCTCGGTCGGGTGCACCGCGAGCCACCGACCGATGATGCTCTCCGACTCCCCCGCCGAATACACGTCGGCGGTGTCGATGAAGTTGCCGCCGCGCTCGGCGTAGGCGTCGAGCACGGCGTGCGACGCCGCTTCGTCGGCTTCGGCGCCGAAGGTCATTGTTCCGAGGGCGTGCACCGACACGATCGTGCCGCTGTTGCCCATGGTGCGATATCGCATGATGGTCCTTTCTCGCTCACCTCGTCGAGAGGCGGCACTCGACGGTAAGCCCCCCGGTGCCGTCTCGGGGGAATTCTGTGTGTTCCCGGCGGGGGTCGATTCTGCGGCCCGCACTGGCTAGCGTGAAACGATGAGCACCGACAACGACGCGGCATCCGCTTCGCCCACCCCACCTGACACCACCTCGACGAACGCCTCCCCCGAACTCGAGGACATGGTCCGCTCGATCCACGCGATCGGGGAGCGCGGCACCGGGCGTGACACCGGAGACGACGCCGACGGAAACGCGACCGAGGGGGCGGCTCATGAGTGACTCCCTCTCCGTCGGCGACCGCGTGAGTTGGAGCACCCCGCAGGGCCGCACCCAGGGCACCGTCACCGAGCGCAAGACGAAGGACTTCCAGCTCGCCGGTCAGAAATTCACGGCGAGCGACGACGACCCCGCCTTCGTGGTCGAGTCGGAGAAGACCGGGGCCGAAGCGGCTCACAAGGGCAGCGCGCTGCGCAAACTCGCGAAGAAGTAGCTCACGCCACGGGGAGCAGGAGAACCCCGGTCTCGACGAGTTCCCGCACGAGCGGCAGCATCACGTGGCGGAGTCCGGCGTCGTCGGCATCGAGGATCTCGGCGAGCGCCGCGATGATCGCCACGGTCGTGAGGGTTCCGTCGCACGCGCCCACGAAGGCCGCCGTCTCGGTGGCGAGGTCGGTCGTCCGACCGAACCCGCCGCCCTGGCGAAGGGTCATGACCGTGGGGTCGTCGGCTCCCGGCCAGTAGTGCCGCTCCTCGGTCACGTCGGGCGCGACGACGAAGGCGGTCGCCAGCACCTCGTCGTCGTCCATCGAGCGGATGCGCGCGCGAGCCTCGAGCGCGTGCTCGAGGTGCCCGCCGAGCGATCCCGCCGCACCGACGGGCCGCGAGAGCCTTTCGAACCGCTCACCCGGCACGATCGGCGGCGACGCGATCGCGTCGGGCCGTCTCAGGGTGACGTAGCCGAACCCGACCGTCACGACGCCGCGGGTCGCGAAATCGTCGAGCCACGCGTTCTCGAGAGCGTCGGCCGCGTCACCGGTCCGCGTGCCGCCGTCGCGGATCCACGTCTCCGCGTAGGCCGCGGGGTCTTGCCTCTCCCTCTCGACGACCCACACGTCGACGGGTTCGGCTCCGGGCGAGGCGACCCACGACCGGATGCGATCGAAGGCGTCGCCGCTGAAGTTCTCGTCCGCGTTCTGATCGCGGTACTCCCAGTTGCCGAGCATCTGGGCTATCCCTCCCGGTCGGAGGTGGCGCACAGCGTTCGAGAGCACACTCTCGACGAGGGCGTCGCCGTCGAGACCCCCGTCGCGGTACTCGTATCGGGGCACACCGGGAGCCCGAGGAGTGATGACGAACGGCGGGTTGGACACGATGTGGTCGAAGACCTCCCCCTCGACCGGGTCGAAGAGGCTCCCGTGGCGGAACTCGATCGAGTCGACACCGTTGAGGGCCGCGTTGAATCGAGCGAAGTCGAGGGCGCGAGTCGAGATGTCCGTCGCGACGACGCGCGCGGCGTGACGCGAGAGATGCAGTGCCTGGATGCCGCACCCCGTGCCGAGATCCAGGGCCGCCTCGACGGGACGGTGCACGATGAGACCGCTGAGCGTCGTGGACGCCCCGCCGACTCCGAGCACGTGGTCCTCGCGCAGAGGGCGGCCGACGGCGACCTCGCCGAGGTCGGAGGCGATCCACCAGCCACCGACCCCCGTGCTGTCGACGAACGAGGAGGGGCGCAAATCGACGAGCGGACTCACCGAACCTCCGACGGGCTCGGCGACGATGCCGAGGGTCACCGCTCCCGGCACCGTGAGCGTGGGGAGCGCCGCGGCGAGGGCGACCTCGGAGACGGCGCTGTTGAGCACGAGGAGTCGAGCGAGCACCGCGAGCCGGTTGCCCGAGCCCGAGTCGTCGAGAAGACGATCGACCGCTCGCAGACACGGAACGCGGTGACCGCGATGCAGCGCCGCCGCCGCCGCGTCACCCCACAGCGTCGTGAGCGTGTCGACCCCGAAACCGGCGGCGGCGAGATCCGCGCGCAGGGCCTCGACGAGATGTGGCACCGACGTCGACGCGGGTGCAGATGGTGAGGAGGCGGGCGATGCGGACATCCGTCTATTCAACGCCACTCGCGGGGCCGAGCAGTCAGCGCGCCGCGGTCGTCGACGAGCCGCTGCCCTTCGCGCCGCTCTTCGCGCTCCCCTTCGCGCTCCCCTTCTGGGGCAGCAGCGTGTTCGCCTCCTCGAGCGACATCCCGTTGGTCTCGGGCACCTTCCAGAACACGAAGACGAACGAGAGGGCGGCGAAGAAGGCGTACATGCCGTAGGTGAAGGTGAGCGACGCCGCGGAGAGCGGCGGGAACGACACGGTCACCGCGAAGTTCGCGATCCACTGTGCCGCCGCCGCGACACCGAGCGCCTTGGCGCGGATGCTGTTCGGGAAGATCTCGCCGAGGAGCACCCACACGAGCGGACCCCACGACGCTCCGAAGCTCACGACGAACACGTTGGCCGCGATGAGGGCCACGATCCCCCACGCGCCGGGCAGGTTGGGCTCGCCGTCGACGACTTGCGACTGGCTGAACGCGAGAGCCATCGTCGCGAGAGACGCCGCCATTCCGATCGACCCGGCGAGCAGGATCGGTCGGCGCCCGATGCGGTCGACGAGCGCGATCGCGATGAGGGTCACGAGAACGTTCGTGACCGACGTGATGACCGAGTAGACGAGCGAATCGGACTCCTCGAATCCGACGGCCTGCCAGAGGGTCGTCGAGTAGTAGAAGATCACGTTGATGCCGACGAACTGTTGGAACACCGAGAGGGTGATGCCGATCCAGACGATCGGTTTGAGCCCGAACGCGGACCCGCGCAGCGACCCCGTGCGCTTGGCTCGACGGTCTTCTTCGATCGAGGTGTAGATGTCGCGGATGCCGCGATCCACGTCGTCTGCGGGCCAGATCCGGGCGAACACCCGACGGGCGTCCTCCTCGCGGTCTTTGAGGATGAGGAAGCGCGGAGACTCCGGGAGTCTCAGGGCGATGAGTCCGTAGGCGACCGCGGGAACGGCTTCGGCCGCGAACATCCACCGCCAGGCCTCGAAACCGAACCAGAAGGGCTCACTCGCCCCACCCGCGAGTTCGGCGAAGACCGTGTCGGAGAGCAGGGCGGCGAAGATGCCGATCGTGATCGCGAGCTGCTGGAGTGAGGCCAAACGCCCGCGGAGCTTTCGCGGGGAGATCTCGGCGATGTACGCGGGAGCGATGACCGACGCGATGCCGATGCCGAGCCCCCCGATGAGACGCCAGATGATGAGGTCGACGACACCCGTCGCGAGGGCCGACCCGAGCGCGCTCACGAAGAAGAGCACCGCCGCGAGGAGCATGACGGGGATGCGACCGAACCGATCGGCGATCGAGCCGCCGAGGTAGGCCCCGGCCGCACACCCGAGGAGAGCGCTCGCGACGGCGAGCCCCGTGAGGGTCTCGGTGAGCCCGAACTGGCCCTGGATGGCGTCGACGGCGCCGTTGATGACGGAGGAGTCGAACCCGAACAGGAACCCGCCGAGCGCGCCGGCGATCGCGAGGCCGATGACCCGGCCGTTGGTGCTCGTCTGCCGGGTGTCGTCTGCCATGGTGCTCCTCGGTCGTGACTTCTCGGTCGTGATTCGGTCGTGAGTCGGTCGTGAACTGTCGGTCCTGACTTCTCGTCACGACGACCCTACGCCCGCTCGGGGCCGTGACGTCGTCGGTCGACAGCCCCCTCGTCCTCGCGGCCGCAGCGGGTTACGCTGGATGACCACATCCCCGAGGAGACCGTGAAACCGCTCGATCCACGCGACATCCGCGGCAGCATCGTCAACGCCTCGCACGGCGAGATCGAACGGATGCCGCTCCCCGGACTCCACGAGGTCATGTGGGAGTCGCGCGAGTACCTCGGCTGGCTCGATCCGCAAGCGCCCGGCCGCGGGTACCTCGTGCACTGGACGGAGAACGGCCCCGTCGGCGTGACCCTCCGGGCGTCGACGAGTCGGATGAACCCCGGCATCTCGGCGATGTGCTCCCTGTGCCGCACCGCTCAGCCCGGCGACCAGGTGCGTTTGTTCTCGGCGCCGCGCGCGGGCCAGGCCGGCAGGGAGGGCAACACCGTCGGCACCTACATCTGCGCCGATCTCGCGTGTTCGATCATCATCCGCATCACCCCGCCGGCGTCGCCCATCCAGCCCGACCCGGCAGCCGTCGTCGAAGCGCGCGCGGTCGCCTTGCTCGCGCGAGTGCAGTCGTTCACCGCGGGGGTCATGAAGACCGCCTGAGACGGCGATCGTGCCGACCGGACGGTCTCGACGACGTGGCGGTTCGCGTGCGGTCGCGACTACTTCTTGAGGGCGCGGATGACTTTCGAGAGCGCCTTGCCCGCCACGACCGTCAGAGGGATCGATACGGCGAGAAGGGCGATGATGTTGGGCTCGAACACGAGACCGTCGCGCCCCTTCGTGTAGGCGCCGATCGGGATGATGGTGCCGCCTCCCCCGCCACCGCCGGCCTCGGCGCTCTCGTCGTTTCCGGCACCGAAGCCGAACCACACGAGCGACACGGGGATCATCTCGACGCCGTCGACGGTCACGGGGTCACCGTAACTGCGCTTGGCACCGATCGAGGTGACGGAGTCTGCGATCTTCTCTACGAGGTTAGCCATGCGCCGACCCTAGCCCGCGAGCCACCAGGAGAGAACCCCCGAACGCAACCCCCTTGAGCCGAACGGACGCAGGGCTTTGTGTGGGAGGACACACAAGGGAGACCCTCATGACGAACACACCACCCCCCTACCCGGCCGCCGGCGACGACCCGGCGTCGACTCGAGCCGCCCACGCCGACACGAGCGCCACTCCCGGCGCTCGCTCCACGTCGGATGCGACCCTCCGAGACGAGGTCGTCGGACGCGAGAAGCAGGAGTTCGGCGGAATGAAGTTCGGGGCAGCCTTCTTCGGGTGGCTCGCGTCGTTCGGCGCCGCCGTCATCCTCACCGCGCTCGTGGCGGGGGCGGGCACCGCGATCGGCCTCGGAACCGAGGTCGACATCGACGAGGCCGCAGACAACGCGAGCACGATCGGCATCGTCGGAGGCATCGTGCTCTTCGTCGTGATCTTCGTCGCCTACTTCTGCGGAGGTTACGTCGCCGGCCGGATGGCCCGCTTCGACGGGGTGAAGCAAGGCATCGCCGTGTGGCTCTGGGCGCTCATCATCGCGATCGTCGTCGCCGTCGTCGGCGCGATCGCGGGAAGCCAGTTCGACGTCCTCGCCGGGCTCAACGCCTTCCCGCGCGTGCCGCTCAACGAGGGCGACCTCACCGTCGCGGGCATCGTGACACTCGTGCTCGTCGTGATCGCGAGCCTCGTGGGCGCCATCGTCGGAGGCATCGCGGGCATGCGCTTCCACCGCAGGGTCGACCGCGCGGGTCTCGGGCGCTGACCGCTCACCGTGAGGCCCCTCGAGCCGGCGCACCTCGATCGAGGGCGCCGGCTCGAGCTCGTTCCGCGGTGTCGGGAGGCGGGCCTGCGGCGTGCCAGAGTAGGCGAGTGACGAGACGCCATACCCTTCTCGCGCTCGTCGTCGTTCTCCTGTGGGGGTTCAACTTCGTCGCGATCGACCTCGGGCAGGCCGACGTCCCGCCCCTCGTGTTCCTCGCGCTGAGGTTCGTCGTCGTCATCATCCCGGCGATCTTCTTCATCCCGCCCCCCGCGATCGGCTGGCGCAACATCGTGATGATCGGGCTCTTCTTGAGCTTCGCGCAGTTCGCCCTGCTCTACATCGCGATCGATCTCGGGATGCCCGCGGGGCTCGCCTCCCTCCTGCTGCAGACCCAGGTCATCCTGACCGTGCTCGTCTCGGCGATCGTCGTCCGCGAGCGCCCCACGAGGCGGCAATTGCTCGGCATCGTCATCGGCATGGTCGGCCTCGCGATCGTCGTGGTCGGGCACGGGGCGACGGCGCCCTGGTTGCCCATCGTCGTGACCCTCACTGCGGCGCTCTCGTGGTCGATCGGCAACGTGCTCAGTCGGCGCGCCAAAGCGGCGTCGGGACTCTCGCTCGTGGTCTGGTCGGCTCTCGTCGTGCCGGTGCCGAGTCTCGCGCTCGCGCTCGTGCTCGACGGCCCCGACACCGTCGTCACGGCCATCACGAACCTCTCGCTCGTCGCGATCGCGAGCACCCTCTACACCGCGATCGGCGCCTCGCTCATCGGCTACACGATCTGGAACTCGCTCCTCGCGCGCTACCCCACGAGCGCGGTCGCGCCCTTCACCCTCCTCGTTCCCGTCATCGGGATCCTCACGGCGTGGCTCGTCCTCGACGAATCCCCCTCGCTCACCGAACTCGCGGGGGGAGCGGTCATGCTCGGGGGCCTCGCCGTCGCCGTCATCACGAGGTGGAGTTTCGGTCCGCCGACGAGCCGGGCGAAATAAACCCGCTCGACTCGCGTTGTAGCTCCCATGCCACTCACAGGAGAATACGAACCGAGCACGTCGGACTGGGCCCGCGAACAAGCGGAACTCTACGAAGCCACGGGAGGCGCCGAAGGCGGCACCATGCGCGGTATGCCCGTCATCATCCTCACGACTGTGGGAGCGAAGAGCGGGAAGCTGCGCAAGACGGCGCTCATGCGCGTGGAACACGAGGGGCGGTATGCCGCGGTCGCGTCGCTCGGCGGGGCACCCCGGCATCCGGTCTGGTACTTCAACATCGTCGCGCAGCCCCACGTCGAGCTGCAGGACGGAGCCGTCAAGCGCGACTACACCGCGACCGAGGTGACGGGCGAGGAGAAGACCGAATGGTGGGCCCGCGCGGTCGCCGCGTATCCCGACTACGCCGACTACCAGGCGAAGACGGAGCGCGAGATCCCCCTCTTCGTGCTCACCCCGATGGCCGACTAGCGCCGATCAGCTGAGGTCGAGCTTCGCGATGTCGACGGGGTGGAACCCCATGGTCTGGCCGTAGAACGACAGCTCGGATTCGGCGGCGTGGATGATGGTTTCGGCGCGACGGAAGCCGTGCGATTCCCCCTCGTAGGCGATGTAGGCGTGCGGTATCGATGTGTGCGCGAGAGCGTCGCGGAACATCTGGGCTTGCGACGGCGGCACGATCGGATCGTCGAGACCCTGGAGAAGAAGCACGGGCGTCGCGAGCCTGCTCACGTTGTTGAGGGGGGCGCGCGATCGATAGAGGTCGAGGGCCTCGGGGAGCGGCCCGATGAGGCCGTCGAGGTAGCGCGACTCGAAATCGTGCGTGTCTTCCGCGAACTTCTCGAGCTCGGCGACGCCGTAGTACGACGTTCCCGCGGCGAACACCGTCGAACTCGTGAGCGCCGAGAGCACCGTCCACCCGCCCGCCGAGCCCCCGCGGATGGCGAGGCGGTCGCGGTCGGCGAGTCCCGCGTCGGCGAGCCCGAGCACGGCCGAGACGACATCCTCGACGTCGACGACGCCCCACTGCCCACGCAGCCGCTCGCGGTAGACCCGGCCGTACCCCGTCGACCCGCCGTAGTTGATGTCGACGACCCCGATGCCCCGACTCGTGAAGAAGGCGATCGTCGGGTTGAGTGTCGCGGAGACCTTCGACGTCGGTCCGCCGTGCACGAACGCGACGTAGGGCGGCAGCTCCCCCTCGGGTGACGAGAAATCGGGGTTGCGCGGCGCGTAGACGAACGCGTGCACGTCGCGTCGCTCCTCGGGCTCATCGAGAACGGGGCGGAACTGCTGCGGCGACGAGGTCGCCTCCGACGCGAGCGACGCCGAGGCGGCCGAGCCCGTGCGGGCGCGGAACGTGCGCGCTCGCGCGACCGGGAGGTAGTCGGCATCCGGGAGGGCCTCGACTCCGAGACGCACATCGGTGAGGTCGCCCGACGACAGGTCGAGGATGCGCACCCCGGACGCGAGTGACGACGACCCGCCGATCACGAGAACCCGTCCGCGACGGCGAGCGCCCAGAGTGATGGTCGTGAGGGGCGTCCGGATGCGCGCCGCGTCGTGCTTCTCCGCATTCACCACGACGAGGGTGTCGTCGCCGCTCGAGCGCACGGCGAGCAGCCGACCGTCGTCGAGCTGATCGAACCAGCGGGAGCCGAGCATCCAGAGCGCGCCTCCGTACTCGGCCTCCTCGAGGAACGCGGGGTTGCGTGACCCGTCGAGCCCGACCGTCTCGAGATTCCACCACCCGGAACGGTCGGAGATGGCGATGAGCGACTCGTCGTCGACCCACTCGGGTTGGAGTACCGACTCGGTCGTCGACCCCGCGAGCACGCGCCATCCGAACGCCGCGGCGACCGACGGCGCCGGCGCGGTCCCCTCCGGTCCCGCGGTCTCCCCCGTGATGCCGAGAGCGACGACCCGGCCGTCGGCATCGAGCTCGCCGACGCGCAACTGGGTGCCGTCCCACGGCATCTGCGGGTGATCCCAGGCGATCCACGCGAGACGCGAGCCGTCGGGCGAGAAGCGCGGGTAGGCGAGGAAGTCGGAGCCGGCGACGATCGACCTGATGCGTGCGGCGTCGGCGGCCGCGCTCCCGTCGAGAGGGATGGCGACGATGTCGCGCGAGACGACGGGGTCGCCCGATGCGCCTACGTCGTGGGTCTCACGGACCGCGATGACCTCGCTGCCGCGCACCGCGAGCTCGGCGAACCGGAAGCCGCCGCTCTCGGGCGTGAGCGGAATGGGCGTCGAGGCTCCGGCGTCGAGGCAGTACACCCGCTGATCGGTGAACTCGCTGAACACGAGGAGCCCCGCGTCGGTGACCGCCCACGCGCCTCCGCCGTACTCGTGCACGCGCGTGCGGGCGTTCCACGGCGCGGGCAGGATGTCGACGGGCTCCCCGTCGGCCCCCGAGGTGCGCACCGCGAGCCTGCCGCCCTCGCCGGGGCGAGACTCCAACCACCAGACGTCGTCGCCGACCCACTGGGCCCCGCTCACGGGGTGCCCGCTCGCGGCGAGATCGTGAGCGGTGATGGGTGAACGCCAGGTTCCGTAGGGAGCGATCGTCGTCATGCCCCCATTCTTTCGCGCTTGCGCCGACTCACTACCCCCTTGCACCGACCGCCGACCCGATCCGTTCGTAAGCTGGGCTCATGAGATTCGGACTCTTCATTCCCCAGGGCTGGCGCCACGACCTCGTCGACATCGATCCCGCGGAGCAGTGGGCCGTGATGAAGGGTCTCGCGGAGCACGCCGACGCCGGCGCGTGGGAGTCGATCTGGGTCTACGACCATTTCCACACCGTGCCGGTCGCGAGCGAGGAGGCGACCCACGAGGCGTGGACCCTCATGTCGGCCTTCGCCGCGACGACCTCGCGCGTGCGTCTCGGGCAGATGTGCACGTGCATGGGATACCGCAATCCCGCCTACCTCGCGAAGGTCGCGGCGACCATCGACGTCATCTCGGGTGGGCGCACCGAGATGGGGATCGGAGGCGGATGGTACGAACACGAGTGGCGCGCCTACGGCTACGACTTCCCCACCGCGGGCACGCGGCTCGGCATGCTCCGCGAAGGCGTCGACATCATGAAACAGGCCTGGACGACGGGCTCGGCGACACTCGACGGCAAGCACTACCAGGTCGACGGGGCGATCGTGCGCCCTCTGCCCCTGCAAGACGGAGGCATCCCGTTCTGGATCGCCGGCGGCGGCGAGAAGGTCACGCTGAAGATCGCGGCGCAGTATGCGAGCTACACGAACTTCGCCGGCGACCCCGAGGAGTTCGACCACAAGAGCTCGATCCTCCGCGGGCACTGCGAGGCGCTCGGTACCGACTTCGACTCGATCGTGCGCTCCTCCAACTACAACGTGGTCATCGCCGAGACTCAGGCCGAGGTCGACGAGCGCATCGAGGCGATCCGCACCCGCGTCACGCCGTACCTCGGAGAGAAGACGGATGCCTTCATCGCCGAGTACACCGACGGCGCACTCGCGGTCGGCACTCCCGACCAGATCATCGAGCGCCTCACCGACATGCAGAGCCGCGGAATGACCTACGGCATCTTCTACTTCC
Organism: Marisediminicola sp. LYQ85; assembly: GCF_046600695.1. Taxonomy (NCBI): domain Bacteria; kingdom Bacillati; phylum Actinomycetota; class Actinomycetes; order Micrococcales; family Microbacteriaceae; genus Marisediminicola; species Marisediminicola sp. LYQ85. Next base: position 358,487 of record NZ_JBKIWO010000001.1, on the reverse strand, counting down.
CCGAGGCCGCGTACGACCGATCGGGCATCGAACTGTTCGAGCGCACCGTTCTCCCCGCACTGTCCTAGGAGTCGATCCCGCCGGGTCGGGAATACCCGCCGCGCATCGTCCGTTGACTGACGCGGTGCGCCTTCGCTGCGCCCGATCTCCAGACCGCGCCGACGGAAGGCCCACCGACTCGTGACCGACACCATCCCCACGATCACCCCTCAAGAGGCGGAGTCTCCGGCCGACAACTCGAGGCGCAACACCCTCGTCATCCGCCTCCTGCTCGTCTCGGCATTCGTCGTGATCTTGAACGAGACGATCATGGGGGTCGCCCTCCCGCGGCTCATGGACGACCTGTCGATCACGGCGACGTCCGCCCAGTGGTTCACGACGGCGTTCATGCTCACGATGGCGATCGTCATCCCCATCACGGGCTTCCTCCTCCAGCGGTTCAACACACGGCCGATCTTCATGACGGCGATGGCGCTCTTCAGCGTCGGGACTCTCATCGCAGCCGTCGCCCCCGGCTTCGAGGTCCTGCTCGCCGGTCGAGTGGTGCAGGCGATGGGCACGGCGATCATGATGCCGCTGCTCATGACGACGGTCATGACGCTCGTCGCTCCGGCCTCGCGCGGCCGCACGATGGGAAACATCTCGATCGTCATCTCGGTCGCGCCCGCGGTCGGCCCGGCCATCTCGGGCCTCATCCTGAGCGTGCTCGACTGGCGCTGGCTGTTCATCCTCGTGCTCCCGATCGCCGTGGGGTCGCTCGCACTCGGCGCCGCTCGCGTGCAGAACGTGACGACCCCGCGCGCCACGAAGGTCGACGTCGTCTCCGTCGTGCTGTCGGCCTTCGGTTTCGGCGGCATCGTCTTCGGGCTCAGCAACTTCGGCGAGGGTGCGGGCGGCGGCCCCGTCGTCGGCGGCACGGCCCTCGCGATCGGGGTGCTCTCCCTCGCGCTCTTCGTTCTGCGCCAGCGCACCCTGCAGCGCGCCGACCGAGCCCTGCTCGATTTGCGCACCTTCTCGTCACGCACCTTCGCGTTCGCCATCGCGATGCTCGCGATCAGCATGATGGCCCTCTTCGGAACGATCATCCTGCTGCCGATCTACACGCAGACCGTGCTCGGCCTCGACTCCCTCCGGGCCGGACTGCTCATGGCCCCGGGCGGGCTCACCATGGGGTTGCTCGCGCCGTTCGTCGGGCGCATCTACGACCGCATGGGGCCGACGACCCTCCTCGTCACGGGCTCGATAATCGTGAGCGCCGTGCTCTGGTCGATGACGATGCTCGACGAGTCGAGCGCCGTGTGGATGGTGCTCGTCGCCCACGTCGTGCTGAGTGTCGGGCTCGCGCTGCTCTTCACCCCGCTCTTCACGTCGGCCCTCGGCTCGCTCCGCCCCTCGCTCTACTCCCACGGGAGCGCGATCGTCGGAACGGTGCAGCAGGTTGCGGCAGCCGCGGGTACCGCGCTCTTCATCGCGGTCATGTCGGGTCAGATCGAGCGCCTGACCGCGGGCGGAACCTCGGAGATCATCGCGACGGCGTCGGGAATCCAGACCGCTTTCCTCTACGGCGCGATCATCTCGCTCTTCGCGATCCCCGCCGCGTTCTTCGTGCGCAAGCCCGTCGATGCGCCGACCGGTCCCGTCGCGATGCACTGATCCCCGCTTGCGCGTGCAGTGAACGACGAAGGGCGGATGCTGTCGCATCCGCCCTTCGTCGTCTCGGCGCCCGACGACGCCGATGGACCGGCTACGCCGGGATGTAGTTGAACTCGTCGGGATCCGGTCCCGTGCGCTCGTCTTTGTTGAGGTTGCCGATGACCGCGACCTCTTCTCCCGTGAGCTCGAAGTCGAAGAGGGCGAAGTTCTCTTCGACGCGCGAACGGGTGACCGACTTCGGGAAGACGATGTCGCCGCGCTCGAGGTGCCAGCGGAGGGTGACCTGCGCGGGGGTCTTGCCGTAGCGCTCCCCGATCTCGCCGAGGACCGCCTCGTGCAGCACGTTGCCCTGGGCGATGGGGGACCAGGCCTCGGTCGCGATGCCGTGCTTCGTGTTGACGGCTCGGAGCGCGTCTTGCGTGAGGTACGGGTGCACCTCGATCTGGTTGACGGCGGGCACGGTGCCGCTCTCGGCGATCACGCGCTCGAGGTGGTGTGCCTGGAAGTTCGAGACGCCGATCGCTTTGACGCGACCCGAGGCGTGCATCTCCTCGAGTGCCTTCCAGGTGTCGACGAAGTCGCCGACGGCCGGGAGCGGCCAGTGGATGAGGAACAGATCGAGGTAGTCGAACCCGAGAGCCTCGAGGGTGCCGTCGAACGCGGTGAGAGCGTCGTCACGGTCATGGAAGCCGTTGTTGAGCTTGCTCGTGACGAAGACGTCGGCGCGGTCGAGGCCGGACTCGGCGACGGCCTGACCGACCTCCTTCTCGTTGCCGTACATCTCGGCGGTGTCGATGTGGCGGTAGCCGACCTCGAGGGCCTCGAGGGTCGCCTTCTTCGTGTCTGCGGGGTCGATCTGGTACGTGCCGAAGCCGAGCTGGGGGATCTCGACACCGTTGTTGAGGGTGATGGTGGGAACGGACGTCATTCGGGTTCTCCTTCGATGGGTCGACGCCGCGCTGAACGCGGGCGTCTCGACCAGGACAGTAAGCCGCTCGAGGCGCGGATTGTTCCTGACTCGGCCGATTCGGCCCACTGTGGTGCTCCCACCTGGGTGTTCACCCCATTGGCTCCCACGGTGCCCCCGGCAGGAGTACGGTCCTCCCAACGGAGCCAGCTCTTCGGGTGAGCCGCTTCGTGAGCGTCGGGGAGGTCTTCGGGTAAAGATCTCCCCTGGCGCGGCCCGGCCCTCGCCCCCCGGCTAGGACTGGGTTTCGCCTGGGCTGCGTCAGCCCGTCGGGGTCGCGCTCACTTGCGGTACTTCTCGTCGACCACCCGGGGCACGCCGGGCCCGAAGACGGCGTCGATCGCCCAGGCGAGGGCACGCCACCCGAAGAGGAACGCGCCGAGCGCGATCGTCGTGATGAACATGAAGCGCGTGTCGGTCGGCTCTCCGACTGCCACGCGGATCGCGAGCCCTCCCAGACTCGTCGACAACCACACGGCGAGCGCGGTCGGGATGAACCCGCGCGGGGCGCGCCACCCGCGCGCGACCGCCCAGCCGAGCAGCGCGCCCGTGACGAAGGGCAGTGCTTCGAGCACGAAACCCCCGACATCGGTTCGCCGTGTCTCCCGCCCGGCGGTGATGAAGAGTCCGATGACGACGAGGTCGACGACGAGGTAGGCGATGGCCGCGAACATCCGCGCTCGCTTCGTCGTCATCGACACAGCGTAGGTCGCCCCGTGGCGCGACCGGGCCGGCGTTCAGGACCTTGGAAGCATCGTGCCCGCGCCCGACGCGCGGGGGGCGCTCGTCGGCCGCAGGTAAGAGCGCACGATGAGGTCTCCGCGTATCACCGCCATCTCGTCGATCATGCGATCGACGAGCTTCGCCGAGACGCCCGCAGCGAGGATGTCGTGCTCACCGATCGCGAGAAGCGGGGCGAGGCGCACGCGGATGACCTCCCACCCCGTCGACCGCAGGGCACGGTCTTTGCGGCGATCCACCGTCTCGCGGGCACCGACGTGCTCGAGGCCGTCCCGCCCGACGGTGTCGAGCTCGATCGCGATCTTGAGTTCGTCGATCACGAGGTCGGGCCACGCCTCGAGGTGGGTGAAGAAGGGGGTTGCGAGCCGCACCGCGGTGAACCCCTCGTGCACGTCGAGGCGCGCGAAGAGCCGAGATCGCAACGACCCTTCGACGGCGGACGCGGGACGGGGAGCGCACGGGCTCGAGAACGCCTCTCCCACGGCGAGAGAGGGCGCGGGTGATCGGGAGCACAGCGGGCTGCCCGCCGCGGGGGACGACGGCCTGGCTCGCGGCGACGCTGCTTCGGGCACCACCGCTCGCGACACCGGGGGTCGAGCGCCGCCGCGAGCGAGCTCCGAGCACTCCGGGCACCACGACGACTTGCGTCTGCTGCGACCGGGTCGACTCCGCTGCTCGTCGGGGGTCGCGACGAAGAGGTGACCCGAATCGCACTGCCACTGCACGTAGACATCGGCCGCGGGCGGAATCTGACTCAGCACGATCCCGCGGTTGAGGTCGGGGTGGTACTGCCTCACGAGCGCGGGGAAGGTCTTCCACGCGTCGCGGTACCGACCGATCGGGTAGGGCACCGCCGTGCCCTTCGACCTCTGACGCCGCTGCCACCACGCCTCGATCTGCTCCGGCATGAATCCTCCCGCGAGCACGGTAATCCGCTCTACCGACACCCGCGCGAGAGTGCCACGATGGGTGGGCGACGCCCCGTGGGAGCGGCCCGCTCCCGCGGCGAGAGCGCACGACGAAGGAGCATCGACGATGACGACGACACTCAATCCCTACCTGGCCCTCGACGGCAGAGCCCGCGAGGCCATCGAGTTCTACCGCCGGATTCTCGGGGGCGACCCCGAGCTGAGCACCTACGGCGACTACGGCATGGGCGACGCCGACGAGGCCGACAAGATCATGCACGCCCAGTTGACGACACCGGCGGGTCTCGTTCTCATGGTGTCGGACACCCCGAGCGGCACTCCCCTCACCGTCGGGGACTCCATCTCGATCTCGCTCAGCGGGGACGACCTCGACGAACTGACCGGCTATTGGACGGGTCTCTCCGAGGGTGGCACCGAGATCGAACCGTTCGTTGCCGCACCGTGGGGTGACACCTTCGGCATCTGTCGAGACCGATTCGGCGTCACGTGGATGGTCAACGCGACCGAGAAGGGCGGCGCGGACTAGCCGGTGCGGCGCAGGGACGCGACGAGGCACGCGACCCCGGCGCCGATGAGAAGCCCGTTGATCACGAGATAGGGCACTCCCTCGCCCGTCCAGTCGGCCGAGATCGTCGACCAGGATGTCGCGAGCCCGAGCAGACCGACGGCGAGCGCGACCATGCCGACGAGCCTCCACGGCGTTCCGCGCGAGTCGTGCGGTGACGCCTCGCGGGGGTCATGTCGGTCGTTCACGCGGGCTCCGTCACACGCTCGCGCGTTCGAGCACGAGTTCGCGCACGCGAGCCGCGTCGGCCTGCCCCTTCATGGCCTTCATGACCGCGCCGATGACCGCTCCCGCCGCTTGCACCTTGCCGTCTTTGATTTTCGCGAGAACGTCGGGTTGCGACGCGAGGGCGTCGTCGATCGCCGCGATGAGCGCGGTGTCGTCGGAGACGACCGCGAGTCCGCGAGCGGCGACGACCTCGGCGGGTGTCCCCTCGCCCGCGATGACCCCCTCGAGAACCTGGCGAGCGAGTCGATCGGTGAGCTCTCCGGAGTCGACCATCGCGACGAGCGCCGCGACCTGGGCCGGCGTCACGAGACTCGCGGCGTCGACGGCCCGGTCGTTCGCGGTGCGACTGATCTCGCCCATCCACCACTTGCGCGCAGCGACCGGGGATGCCCCGGCCTCGACGGTCTCGACGACCTCGGTGAGCAGCCCCGCGTTGACGATCGACTGGAAGTCGATGTCACCGAAACCCCACTCCGCCTTGAGTCGTCGACGCAGCAGCACGGGCGACTCGGGGAGGGCCGCGCGCAGCTCGTCGATGAGCTCGACGCTCGGCTCGACCGGGAGGAGGTCGGGCTCGGGAAAGTAGCGGTAGTCGTCGGCGTCGCTCTTCGGGCGACCCGCCGACGTGCGACCGGTGTCCTCGTGCCAGTGCCTCGTCTCCTGCACGATCGTGCCGCCCGCCGCGAGGATCGCCGCTTGGCGCTGGATCTCGTAGCGGATGGCGCGCTCGACCGAGCGCAGCGAGTTGACGTTCTTGGTCTCGGTGCGGGTTCCGAGCTTTCCCGACCCGCGCGGCGACAGGGAGATGTTCGCGTCGCATCGCAGGTTTCCCCGCTCCATGCGCGCATCCGAGATGCCGAGCGAACGCACGATGTCGCGAATCGTCGAGACGTAGGCCTTGGCGAGAGCCGGGGCATCCTTCTCGGCTCCGTAGATGATGTTCGTGACGATCTCGACGAGGGGCACGCCCGCGCGGTTGTAGTCGACGAGGGAGTACTCGGCGCCCTGGATGCGACCGGTCGACCCTCCGACGTGTGTGAGCTTGCCTGCATCCTCTTCCATGTGGGCCCGCTCGATCGGGATCTGGAAGACCCGACCGTCTTCGAGCTCGACCTCGACCCGACCGTCGAACGCGATGGGCTCGTCGAACTGGCTGATCTGGTAGTTCTTCGCGAGGTCGGGGTAGAAGTAGTTCTTGCGCGCGAACCGCGAGCTCGGCGCGATCGAGCACCCGAGGGCGAGCCCGAGGCTGATGGAGTGCTTCACGGCCTGCTCGTTGACCACCGGAAGGGCGCCGGGGAGGCCCAGGTCGACGGGCGTGATCTGGGTGTTCGGCGGAGCACCGTGGCCCTCGGGCGTCGCGGGGTTGGGCGCGTCGGAGAACATCTTCGACTTCGTGTTGAGTTCGACGTGCACCTCGAAGCCGAGCACGGGCTCGAACATCTCGAGAGCCCTGTCGAAGTCCATGAGTTCAGGCTTGGCCATCAGACTCGTCCTTCCTGTGCTGCGGTCATCTCGGCGGGAGCGAGGTCGGGAGCCATGCTGCTGAGTGTGCGACCCCAGCGGTCTTCGAGGAGGGCTTCGAACGCCCCTCCCACCGAGTAGAGGCGCGCGTCCTGCCGCGCCGGCGCCATGATCTGGAGCCCCGTCGGCAGTCCGTCCTCGGGCGCGAGACCCATCGGGAGTCCCATCCCCGGCACGCCCGCGAGGTTCGCGGGAATGGTCGTGATGTCGTTGAGGTACATGGCGAGCGGATCGTCGAGCTTCTCGCCGAGCTTGAATGCGGTCGTCGGGGCCGACGGCGACACGAGGACATCCGCCTTCTCGAACGCCGCGTCGAAGTCGCGCTGGATGAGCGTGCGCACCTTCTGCGCGCTTCCGTAGTACGCGTCGTAGTAGCCCGCCGAGAGGGCATAGGTGCCGAGGATGACGCGGCGCTTGACCTCGTCGCCGAAACCGGCTTCGCGGGTCGCGGCCATGACGTCCTCCACGGTTCCGCCACCGTCGGGGTTGACCCGCAGGCCGAAGCGCACGGAATCGTATTTGGCGAGGTTGCTCGACGCCTCCGCGGGGAGGATCAGGTAGTACGCCGCGATCGCGTAGTCGAAGTGGGGCGCGGAGACCTCCACGATCTCGGCGCCCGCGGCGGCCATGATCTCGAGGGATTCGGTGAAGCGCTGCTGCACCCCCGCTTGCATCCCCTCGCCCTGGAGCTCCTTCACGACGCCGACGCGGACCCCCGCGAGGCATCGCGAGGCGCGGCCCGTGCGGGCGGCGTCGGCGAACGACGGCCACTCGTCGCGCAGCGACGTCGAGTCGCGAGGGTCGTGACCGCCGATGACGTCGTGCAGGAGGGCGGCGTCGACGACACTCCGCGAGACCGGGCCGACTTGATCGAGCGACGACGCGAGGGCGATCGCGCCGTAGCGCGACACTCCCCCGTAGGTCGGCTTGACGCCGACCGAGCCCGTGACGGCGGCCGGCTGCCGGATCGACCCCCCGGTGTCGGAGCCGAGAGCGAGCGGCGCCTCGAACGCGGCGACCGCGGCAGCCGACCCCCCTCCCGAACCTCCGGGGATGCGCTCGAGATCCCACGGGTTGTGGGTGGGGCCGAACGCGGAGTGCTCGGTCGACGAGCCCATCGCGAACTCGTCCATGTTGGTCTTGCCGAGCGGCACGAGGTGCGCCTCGCGGAGCTTGCGCACGACCGTCGCGTCGTAGGGAGGCACCCAGCCCTCGAGCATGCGTGAACCGGCCGTCGACGGCATGTCGAACGTGCACAGCACGTCCTTGATGGCGATCGGCACGCCCGCGAGCGGGCCCATCTCCTCGCCGGCGATGCGTCGCGAGTCGATGCCCGCCGCGGTCGAGAGGGCGGACTGCGACACGTGGAGGAACGCGTGCACGTCTCCATCGACCGCCTCGATGCGGTCGAGGTGGGCTTGCGTGACCTCGACGCTCGAGATCTCCTTCGCGGTGAGCTTCTCGGCGAGCTCCCACGCGGGCATACGGGTGACCGACATCACTGCTCCTCACCGAGGATCGCCGACACGCGGAACCTCGAGTCGTCGTGCTCGGGAGCGCCCGAGAGCGCCTCCTCCGTCGACAGGGTGTCGCCGGGGACATCCGGTCGGAACACGTTCGAGAGGGCGATCGGGTGGCTCGTCGCGGGGACGTCGTCACCGGCGACCTCGGAGACCTTCGCGATGGCGTCGACGATCGTGCCCAGTTCACCCGTGAGCTTGGCGATCTCGTCGGGTGTCAAAGCGATGCGCGCGAGATTCGCGAGGTGCGCGACCTGCTCGGTGGTGATTTCAGACATGCGGCTCCGTGCGATCGAGGCGGTGTTCGGCACCCCAGTCTATTCGCCGGTCCCGGCGTGCCCGACTCGTCACGCGAGCGATCACCCGCTCGCCCGCACCGACCCTTCGCGGCGTCCCGGCACCGGGGTCTCGCCGCGATCATCCGTCACGAGGTCTCCCCTGTCGATGCTCACGAGGGCCATGTTGCGCATCGCGGTCGATCCCGCGTCGAAGTATCCGAGGTGACCGAACGCCGCCGCGGTTGCCTGCCCCGTCACGGGGTCGCGCTGGGCGCCGACGTTCATCGAGCTCGCGCCGAACGAGTCGGAGCCCGGGTCGCTTCCGAAGAAGGCGGTGTGCACGACGGGATCCCACGCGGCTTCGCCGACGAAGACGCTGTCGGACGACATCCCGAGATCGTCGACGGATTGTGCGGCGCCGCCCGGTGACCCGATGATGACGAGCGCATCGGCCTCGACGCTCCCGTCGGCGAGCGCCATGAGCGTCGCCGTCGAACCGTAGGAGTGGGTGTTGAGCGTGATGAAGGGTTCGTCACCCGCGCGAGTGACCTCGAGGCCGTCGACGGCGCTACCGATGCGCTTCGCCCCCTCCTCCGCGAGATCGAGCGAGGTGATGTCGAGGATGCCGGGGGTCTCGTAGCCGATCCATGCGACCGTCGCCGCGGTCGCCCCCAGGAGTGCGGGGTCGGTGGCAGACAACCGGTCGATCCACGCCGTCTGCTCGGTGTTGAGATCCTCGGCGATGACCGTCCAATCGACGATGAGTCGATCGGTCGTGAAGAACATCCCCGGAACCATGTAGCTCACGTAATCGGCGCTCTCGAGGTCGCCGACGACGACGGCGGCGCGGCCGGGCCACTCCGTGTCGACCGAGAGCAGGTCACGATCGGGTCCGCTCGAGCTCGGCACGATCGCCATCTCGATCTGCCGGAGCATGTGGAGCTGTTGCGACGCTTCCGCCCGCTCGGTGCGACCGAGACCGTCGAGCAGGCTCTCGACCCGGTCGATCGACTCGGAGAGATGACGGCGGTTCGCGCTGTCTCGAACGCTCGGGGGCACGCCGTCGAGGTTGCCGACGACTTCGGGGGCGCTCTGCAGCAATCGCGCTTGAGCCGAGCGAGGAGCGATCGACCACCAGGTCGCGACACTGCGGGCGGATGGTTGGTTGTCGAGAAGTGCCGCCACCGCGGCGGGCTCGCCCTCGAGGAACGCCTCGATGTCGCGCGACGTCATGAGGGTCAACTGGTCGAGGAGCATGCGCCCCCGCAGGGTCGGGAGCACATCGGCATCGACGCGGGCCGTCACCGTGGCGAGGGTCGACCCCGTGACGCGTGCGAGCTCGGGGCTCGCGGTCGCCGTCGCCGTCGCCGTCGAGTCGGCGGTCGCGAGGACCCGGGATCCGGTGACGCTCGACACCGGGCGTTCAGGCGCGCCGGACACCCCGGTGAGCCCCGTCAGGGCGACCGAGGTCACGAGAATCGCAGCGACATCAATCAGCAAGCGTGGATGGTTCCCTGTTCAGGGCGGCCGCATCCTGGTCAGGGGGCGAACGCGTGGTGTTGATCTGTCCCCCATGATAGGGGGGTCGACACGCCGCGATCCAGGCGAACGGGCAGGCTTAACACACTGTTCGCTTCGGGGGACGACGAACCGGTCAATTCTCCCCGACGTCGTCGCCTGTCGCCTCGAGTGCCGCGGGCCCCTCCGAGACGAGCACGGCGAACTCGGCGGCGTCGATGATCCGCACCCCGAGCGTCTCCGCTTTCGTGAGTTTGGAGCCCGCTCCGGGGCCTGCCGCGACGAAATCGGTCTTCTTGCTCACGCTGCTCGCCGCCTTGCCCCCCGCTGCGATGATCGCCTCGAGCGCCCCCTCTCTCGTGAAGCCCTCGAGGCTCCCGGTCGCGACGACCGTCACTCCGTCGAGCACTCCCCCGACCCCGACCGCGGCGCCCGGCCCCGCGTGCCCGACGATCTCGAGGCGAGCGCCCGCGGCGGCCCACCTGTCGACGATCTCGCCGTGCCAGTCGACGGCGAACCAGTCGATGAGAGCGTCGGCGATGATTCCTCCGACCCCGTCCACCGCAGCGAGCTCGTCGCGCGACGCCGCCCGGATAGCCGCGATCGACCCGAAGTAGGTCGCGAGGGCGCGCGCCGCGACCGGACCGACGTGCCGGATGCTGAGCGCGACGAGAAAACGCCACAGGTCGGCGGTCTTCGCCCGCTCGAGGTTCTCGACGAGCCGCGTCGCGCTCGACGACGGCACGAAGAGGGCGTCACCGCCGAAGCCGGGCGCCGAGGCATCCCACTCGCCGTCGCGTTTCTGCCGACGACGACGGAACGGTGTCTCGCGCTTCGGCTCGCCGTCGTCACCGAGCTTGGGCATCCCCGTCTCGCTGTCACGCACAACGACCCTGATCGGAAAGAGGTCTTCGAGAGCGAGCTCGAAGAGCCCCGCTTCGGTCACGAGGGGAGGCTGCTCCGGATACTCGGGTTGAGTGAGCGCGGCGGCACCGACCTCGCCGAGCCCCTCGATGTCGAGACCACCGCGGCTGCCGACGTGCTCGACGCGACCGCGCACTTGCGCGGGACAGCTGCGCGCGTTGGGGCAGCGCAAGTCGACGTCTCCCTCTTTCGAGGGCGCGAGGGGTGTGCCGCACTCGGGGCAGTCCGTCGGCATCACGAAGGCACGCTCCGACCCGTCGCGCAGCTCGACGACGGGCCCGAGGACCTCGGGGATGACGTCGCCCGCCTTGCGCAAGACGACGGTGTCTCCGATGAGAACACCCTTGGCCTTGACGACGTCCTGGTTGTGGAGGGTCGCCTGACGCACCTCGCTGCCCGCGACGAGCGCCTTCTCCATGACGGCGAAGGGGGTCGCGCGACCGGTGCGCCCGATCGATACGACGATGTCGAGCAGCGTCGTGTGCACCTCTTCGGGCGGATATTTGAACGCGGTCGCCCACCGCGGCGCACGACTCGTCGAGCCGAGCTCGAGGTGCAGGTCGAGATCGTCGACCTTGACGACGATGCCGTCGATCTGGTGCTCGACCCCGCCTCGTGCCGCTCCGAACCGCCGGATGTAGTCGGCGACGGACGCTATGTCGTCGAACACCTCGAAGTGCGTGGAGATCGGAAGACCCCACGTCGCGAGCAGCCCGTAGACCTCCGATTGCGCCGTGACGGGAGTGGTGCTCTCGATCTCGCGCACGGGCCAGGCCCCGATGCCGTGCACGAGCATGCGCAAGCGGCTCAACCTGTCGCGCATGAGCACGAGCTTCTCCTCGCTCTTGCCCTCCTCCTTCTGACGGAGCGAGCCGCTCGCGGCGTTGCGGGGGTTGGCGAACAGTCGCTCCCCCGCGGCCGCCTGCTTGGCGTTGAGCTCGTCGAACGCCGCCACGGGAAAGAAGATCTCGCCGCGGATCTCGACGAGTTCCGGGTGGTTCTCCCCCTCGAGGTGGAAGGGGATCGAGCCCATGAGCTCGACGTTGCGCGTGACGTCTTCGCCGACGACGCCGTCGCCGCGCGTCGCCGCGGTGACGAGCCGACCGCGCTCGTAGCGGAGGTTGATCGCGAGGCCGTCGATCTTGAGCTCGGTCAGATATCGCACGCGCGACTTGCCCGCGTCGCGCTCGACCTTCGCGGCCCACTCCTCGAGCTCCTCGGTGCTGAAGACGTTGTCGAGGCTCAGCATGCGCTCGGCGTGGGTGACGGGCGCGAAGAGCGTCGTCTCGGCCCGCCCGCCGACGGTCTGCGTGGGGCTGTCTTGGGACTGCAGCTCGGGGTGCTCGAGCTCGAGCTCACCGAGTCGTCGCACCATCCGGTCGTAGTCGTCGTCGGTGACTGTCGACGCATCAGCCCCGTAATAGGCGTCGCGGAGTTCGAGGATGCGCGCGGTCAGGCGCTGCGCTTCGTCTTTGGCCGCGTCGAATGCGTCTGTCGTGCTCGTGTCTGCCACCCGCTCAGTGTACGGACGGCCCCCGACACCGCCCGAGAGGTTCAGACCCCCGCGGGAACGGGAACCGCGCTGACCGTGCGGTCGATCGTGCACTGTCCGAGCACGCGTGTGCCGACGTAGACGACAGCCGTCTGGCCGGGAGAGACCCCGTTGAGGGGCGAGTCGGGCGTGATGACGAGTTCGCCGTCGCGAACGGCCGCCGTCGCGGGCACGGGGTCGGAGTGCGCGCGCACTTGAACCGTGCACGCGAACGCGTCGCCCTCGGCCTCGACGATTCCCGAGGCGACCGGGTCGAGGCCGGCCCAGCTGAATGTCGACCCGGCGACGAGCGCGAGATCGAGGGCCTCTTTCGGGCCCACGACGACCTCGTTCGACGACGGCTTGACCTCGAGCACGAACCGGGGGCGGCCGTCGGCACTCGGCACCCCGAGGTGGAGCCCCTTGCGCTGACCGACGGTGAACGCCGTCGCGCCGTCGTGGCTGCCGACGACGTCGCCGGAGCGATCGCGGATGACACCCTTCTCGGCCCCGACCCGGTCGGCGAGCCACCCGCGGGTGTCGCCGTCGGGGATGAAGCAGATGTCGTGGGAATCGGGCTTGGACGCGACGCTGAAACCGCGCGCGGCGGCCTCGGCACGCACCTCGGCCTTCGACGGGGTCGCTCCGAGCGGGAAGAGACTGTGGTCGAGCTGGTCGGCCGTCAATACCCCGAGAACGTAGGACTGGTCTTTGGCCCAGTCGGCAGCGCGGTGCAACTCGCGATTGCCCGCGGCATCCGTGCGCACAGTCGCGTAGTGACCGGTGACGACGGCATCGAAACCGAGGTCGAGCGCTTTCTCGAGGAGGGCCGCGAACTTGATGCGCTCGTTGCACCTCATGCACGGGTTCGGGGTGCGGCCCGCGCTGTACTCGGCGATGAAGTCGTCGACGACGTCGAGCTTGAACCTCTCCGAGAAGTCCCACACGTAATAGGGGATGCCGATGATGTTCGCCGCACGCTGGGCGTCCATCGAGTCTTCGATCGTGCAACACCCGCGGCTTCCCGTGCGGAGGGTGCCTGGCATGCGGCTCAGCGCGAGGTGCACGCCGACGACCTCGTGACCGGCATCGACGGCGCGCGCTGCCGCGACCGCCGAATCGACGCCACCACTCATCGCCGCGAGAACTCTCATGAGTCCAGGGTACGCGCGGTCGGCTGGGCGGCCTCACGCGGCGGAGCCCCGCCGGCGGAATCACCCCGCGCGGTCGGTACCGCTGGTCAGCCTTCCGACAGCAGAGGGCTCGCGAGCTGCACGGTGACGACCGATTGGCCCGGCACCGAGAAGTCGGCGCCGACGACGAGGAACCAGGCGCGGTCCGCGTCCTCGCCGCTCGAGAGGGCGGCGAGGTAGCTCTCGTCGGTGTCGGAGACGTCTTCGACGAGCCACCCCTCCCCCTCGAGGGCCGAGACGACATCGCCCGCTTGCCCTGCGGAGTCGACCGTCGGTTGGAGGGTGAGCGTGTGGATGACTCCCCAGTAGGTGCCGCCCGTCGCCGCCTCGACCTCTTGAGACACGAGATCGTCGTTGAGCAGACCCGCGATCGCGACGAGACCCGCGACCCTGTCGGCGACACGTTCGGTCTCCGATTGCGCCGCGACGATCGTCCACGGCTCTCCGCCGTCGGGAAAGACCGGGAGCAGCGGAGACGGCTCCCCGTCGTCGGAATCCCCCGTGCCCTCGGGCACCGGCTGGGTCGTCTGCGTGGGCGAGGGGTCGGCGATCTCGATCTCGTCGGACGTGCACGCACCGAGACCGAGCGCGACGACCGCGGCGAGCGCCGTCGCGCGAACCGCCGCGGCGACCCGGCGCCCGCGGTCAGCCACGAGAGCCCACCGCACGATCGGCGTATCCCGCGCGACGGGCACGCTCGACCGCGGCCGGGAGGGCGTCGAGCATCGCGTCGACGTCGGCATCCGTCGTCGTGTGGCCGACGGTGATGCGCAGGGCGCCGCGCGCGTCCGCCTCGTCGAGCCCCATGGCGATGAGCACGTGGGATGCCTCGGGGACTCCCGCTTGGCACGCCGACCCCGTGCTCACCGAGACCCCCGCGACGTCGAGGAGGTAGAGCAGTGAATCCCCTTCGCACCCGGGAAAGGTGAAGTGCGCGTTGTTCTCGATGCGATCGTGACGCGACCCGCGCAGGATCGCGCTCGGCACCCGCTCGAGCACCCCGGCGATGACGCGATCGCGCAGGCGGACGAGCGACGCGTGCTCGTGTCGGGCGGCGACGCCGAAGGCGATCGCGGCCGGCGCGTCTTGGGTTCCCGATCGCACGCGACGCTGCTGACCGCCGCCGTGGATGAGCGGCTCGACCGTGGCGGAGCGCGCGAGCACGAGGGCACCGATGCCGAGCGGGCCGCCGATCTTATGCGCAGACACGCTCAGAGCGGCGACGCCCCACTCGGCGAAGTCGATGGGCATGTGGCGGTAGGCCGAGACGGCGTCGACGTGCACGGGCACCCCGTGGGCCGCGGCGAGCGTCGCGACCTCGGCGACCGGTTGGATGGTCCCGACCTCGTTGTTGGCGGCGAGCATCGTCACGAGTGCGACGTCGTCGCCGAGCGCGGCCTCGAGAACGTCGATGCGCACGCGCCCCTCGTCGTCGACGGCGATCCACTCGATCGTCGCACCCTCGTGGGTCTCGAGCCACTCGACCGCGTCGATGGTCGCGTGGTGCTCGCCCCGCGGTACGAGCACTCGGGGCCGTGACCCGTCGGCGTTCCTCGACCAGTACAGACCTTTGACGCCGAGGTTGATCGATTCCGTTCCGCCGGAGGTGAAGACGACCTCGATCGCGTCGGCACCGACGGATGCCGCGACGCGTTCGCGCGCCTCCTCGAGCAGTCGTTTCGCGTTCTGCCCCTGCGAGTGGATGGACGCGGGGTTGCCGACGATGCCGAGCGCCCCCGTGTAGGCCTCGATCGCCTCGCCGAGCATCGGCGTCGTCGCCGCGTGATCGAGGTAGACGGGCATGAGACTCTCCTGGAAGCGCGACGCGGTGGTCGACGGCGGAATCACTACTGTAAGGCGCATGCCTGACACCGAGCCTTCCGCCCCCGCCTCTCAGGACCCGCTGCGCGACCTCGGAGTGACGGCCACCATCGACGGTGGCACGATCCGGGCGTGGTCGGCGACCGCGACGAGCGTCGAGGTGTGTCTGTTCTCCGACAGCGGGGCCGAGCACGTCGCCGAGTGCATCACCCTCGAGCCCGGGCCCGGCTCGGTGTGGAGCGGCTTCTCGCCCGGGCTCGCCGTCGGGGCGACCTACTCTGTCCGCGCCGACGGCCCGAGCGGGCCGACCCACCGCTTCGACCGAGAACGCCACCTGCTCGACCCGTGGTCGCGCGGTGTCGTCGAGTCGCGAGACGGCGGAGTGCGGTCCGTCGTCACCGACGAGGCATTCGACTGGAACGGCGCCCGCAAGCCGGGAACTCCCCTCGATCACACCGTCATCTACGAGATGCACGCCGCGGGGTTCACAAAGCTCAACCCCGCCGTGCCCGCCGAGTTGCGCGGCACCTACGCGGGACTCGCGCACGAGAATTCGATCGCATACCTGCGCGACCTCGGGGTGACCGCCGTCGAGCTCCTCCCCGTGCACCGGTTCACGAGCGAGGAGCGCCTCGTGCAGCAGGGACTGCGCAACTACTGGGGATACAACACCCTGAGCTTCTTCTCGCCCCACGCGGACTACGCCTCGCCCGGTGCGAGGCTCTCCGGACCGAGCGCCGTGCTGCGCGAGTTCAAGGGGATGGTCAAGCTGCTGCACGAGGCCGGCATCGAGGTCATCCTCGACGTCGTCTTCAACCACACGGGAGAAGAGGGCCCGAACGGCCCGACCACGAGTTTTCGCGGCCTCGACAACGCCCACTACTACCGGCAGATGCCCGACGGCGACTACATCGATGTCACCGGGTGCGGCAACACCCTCGATTTCTCCCGCGAGATCACGCAGAGGCTCGTGCTCGACTCGCTCCGCTACTGGGCGAACGACGTGCAGATCGACGGCTTCCGTTTCGACCTCGCGCCCGCCCTCGGTCGCGACACCGACGTGCACTTCGACCCCCGGCATCCGCTCCTCACCGCCATCGTCTCCGACCCCGCCCTCGCGGGCGTGAAGATGATCGCCGAACCCTGGGACGTCGGCATGGGCGGATGGCAGACGGGCTCGTTCCCGACGGGGTGGTCGGAGTGGAATGACGGATACCGCGACCGGATGCGCGACTTCTGGCTCACCGACATCGCGGCCGAGAGGGCGCACGGCGAGGCGCCGCACGGCATCGGGGGCATGGCGAGACGGCTCGCGGGCTCAGCGCACGCGTTCGCGCACGAGCGGGGGCCGCTCGCATCCGTCAACTTCGTGACCGCGCACGACGGCTTCACCCTCGCCGACCTGACGGCGTACAACCAGAAGCACAACCTCGCGAACGGCGAGGGCAATCGCGACGGCACCGACGACAACCACTCGCACAACCACGGCGTCGAGGGGCCGACCGACGACCCCGCGGTGACCGACGCGCGACGCCTCACGATGCGCAACCTGCTCGGCACCCTCGCGCTCTCGGCCGGTGTGCCGATGCTCACCGCGGGCGACGAGTTCGGGCGCAGCCAGCACGGCAACAACAACGGCTATTGCCACGACGACGACCTCACGTGGCTCTCGTGGGATCACGAACCGTGGCAGCGCGACCTCGCCGAGGTCACGCGGACGCTCTTGAGGCTGCGGAGGGAGAATCCCGCGCTGCGGCCCGTGCGGTTCGGTGTCCTGGGCGAATCGACGCCGTCGGCGACGGAGATGGACTGGTTCGGCTCGGACGGCGCCGCGATGTCGAGTGAGAACTGGGATGCGCCGGGCTCACGCACGCTGCAGTACCTCGCCTCGTCGACCCCGGAGCACGAGGACTTCAACCGCATCCTCCTCGTGGTGCACGGGCGGACGTCGCCGACGACCGTCGTGCTCCCCCGTCACGAGGGCGTGGCGTCGTACCGGTTGCTGTGGGACAGCGCGTGGCCCAGCGACCAGCCGGAGGACGATGAGGGCCGCACGGCATCGCCCGGAGACACTCGCGAGGTGTCGGGCACGTCGATACAGCTGTACCGGGCGGCGTGAGCGGGGCGCGTCGGACTCACTCCGTCGAGCGCGCGCGTTTCGCGACGATGCTCGACCTGATGCCGAGCAGGATCGTGGCCGCGGCGTATCCCAGGAGGGCGATTGCGACGACGGGGATGATGACCGCACGATTCTCCCCGTTGACGACCGAGTTGACGAAGCCGACATAGGGCACGGCGTACCAGACGCGACCCTGCACCTGCTCCTCGAGGACAGCCTCGGGGTCGGGGTCGGAGTTGTTGTCACCCTGCAGCTGGAACGTGCGTGTTCCGTCGGTCACGGCGGTGATCCCGATGATGCGATGCGTGATCACGGTGGGGTCCCCCGAACGGATCTGGTAGGTCACCACGTCTCCGATGACGAGCTCGTCGGGGTCGACGGGCTCCACGACGATGAGTGTGCCGGGCGGGAGTCCCGGTTCCATCGAGCTCGTGAGGATCGTGAGCGGAGTCGCCCCCGCGAGCTTCGGAACGACGATGAGGATCGCGGCGAGCGCCACGACGAGGGCGAGGAGACCCACGCTCGCGCCGAGACCGATGTAGTGGCCGATTCCGCGCTCACGCGACTCGTCACGCCTGGCTCGCCGCTCGCCTCGCACGGGCGCGGTGTCGTTCGGCGCCTGGGGTGAGTCCGTCATCACTGCCCTAGCGGGGTGTCATCGTGAAGAGCTGGTTGGCCGCACCCGAGCACGGCGCGGTGTTCATCTGCGATCCCGATCCGGTTGACGTCACACACTGATTATTCACCCGGCTGACGATGGTGTACCCACCCGCTGCGGAGACGATCGTGAACGCCTGGTTGGCTCCACCGGTCTGCGACCACAGCTGCATCCCGCGCGAGTTGGTGTTGACGTCCCACACGCGGCTCGTGTTGACGCCCGAGTGCACTCGGAAGGTGCCGTCGTTCAGCTGCACGAACTGGAAGAGCTGCGCGGTCGACGTGGAGCACGACGCGCCGTAGAGCAGCGCTCCGTCGTTGCCGCTCGTCGTCGTCACGCACACGCCCGTCGAGGGGTTGGCGAGACGCATCCAGCGCCCTTCGGTCACGGGGAGGGTCGTGATCGTGACCGTCGACACGGCGGACCAGTTGCCCGCGGCGTCTCGCGCGCGGAGGTCGTAGCGGTAGGTCGTGCCCGCGGTGAGCGACGTGTTGGTGATCTGGTACGACGGAGCGGCCGCGGGGCTACCGGAGTACACGACGACGTTGTCCCGTCGCAGCTCGTAGCCGGTGACGCCCACGTTGTCGGTCGACGCCGCCCACGAGAGGGTCGTCTGGGTGCGCGTGGTCGCGCTCGCCGTGAACGATCCGGGAGCCGAGGGGGCGGCCGAATCGGTCGACGTCTGGGTCGCGTTCGCCGAGACCGATCTGGTCCACGACCCGAGGGTGGCGGTCATAGTGGCGAGCACTCGCGTCGAATCGGTCGAGAGCCCCGAGGCGGTCGACGCCGTGAGCGACGTGCGCACGCAGTAGACGGCCGTCGCGCCGGCCTTGACGGTCGCCGAGACGGTTGCGCCGCGCTCGAGTTTGGCCGAGGCGGTCGCGGTCGCGGGCACGGGGGCGCTCGCGGTGCACGCGCTCGCGGCCGCGACGGGCCAGGTCTGCGTGTCGACGGCGCGGGCGAGATTGTTTCCCGTCTCGCTCTTGTAGGTCATCGACAGGGTCGACTCGACGCTTCCCGTATTGGTGAGGGTCACGGGCACGGTGCGCGCGAGGGCGCTCGCGGTGTAGTTGTGGGCGAGCGAGGAGAAACCGGATTGGCCGACGCCGACCGCCCCCGTCGCGACGGTTCCGGATGTCGTCGCGGTGCTGCTCCAGTAGGCGTGACTCGCCCCCGTGCCACCGAGAACGGCGAAGACCACGAGACCGGCGATGACCGCGATGCGGCGGGTAGGCCGCATCAGGAACGCACCTGCGTCGCCGAGACGTCCATGCGGAACGTCGCGCTGCTGTTCTGGGTCGACGCCGGCGCGTCGAGGTCGACCGTGACCTTGAGGCACAGAGCCATCGACTGTCCCGGCTGGAGGACGACGGGCGACGCCGAGGTGGTGAAGCCGACGAGGCGACCCGTCATGCCTCCGGTGACGGCGGGAGTGCACGAGGCCGTCGGGACGAGGGTCACGGCGAGTTCGTTCGCGAGAGCGTTGGTCTGCGCGATGATCGTGGTCGTCGCGACGCTCGCCGCGACGGGGGTCGTGCCCGTGTTCTGGAGGGTGAGCGGCGCCGCGACCGACTGGCCGGGACCGATTGTCGAGAGATCGAGGCTCGCGAGGTCGTGGGTCGTCGACCCGTCGATGGTGACGGCGGTCGAACCCGACGAGACGACGGACGCGTCGACCGAGGTGCTCGAGGTCCAGAGCGCGTAGCTCGTGCCCGTCGCGGCGAGGGCGATGACGACCGCGATGAGGACGACGACGACGACGGCGAGAAGCGCGCGGATCGCGGAGAGACGGGGCCGAGAGGAGATCGCCGTGGTCGCGCGGTGCCTGGCCATGGGATCTCCTCTCGGTGACGCACGAAGCGCCGCATCATTCGGGCGGTGCGGGTCGTGCTCTTCGGGTGCCGCACCGTTCGGGCGGTGCGGGTCGTGCGGGGTGTTGCGTCATCCTCGGGGGGAGGAGGCTCGGTGTCCCGTGAGGGAGGGGATCCGGCCGGTCGCGCTCGGTTCGGGCCGAGCGCGACCGTCGGATCGCGCGCGGATTAGGCGCGGGTCTGCTGCAGCGCGAACTGGATGGCGCTGAGGTCGAGAGTCGCGCCCTGCGCGGTCTCTCCGGTCACATCGGCGGGGAGCTCGACGGTCGCGGTGATCGTCGCGGTCGACGGCGTCGCCGAGTCTGCGGAGATCGTGTAGACGCCGGGGGCGGTCGCCTCGTCGATCGTGTCGCCGGCGACCGCGACGTCGATGTCGACGAACGGGAGCAGGGCGCCGCTGATGCTCGTGGGGACGAGCGTGAGGGTCGCGTCGAGGTTGTCGCCGGTCGCGTCGATCGTGACCGTCTGGACGAACTCGAGTCGGTCACCCGGAACGATGCGGTAGTCCGCGATGTTCGCGATGGCCTCGCCACCGGCGGGTGCGTCGCTCGAGACGTTCTTCCAGGTGCCCGCGGCCGCGGCGTCGATGGTGAGCGTGCCGGCCGAGACGGCACCGACGTTCATGGTCTCGGTCGAGTTCCACAGCGCGAAGGTTCCCGCGCCACCGAGCAGAAGGGCGATTCCGGCAGCTCCGGCGATCGAGCCTTTGACGAGCTTGTTCATGGTGAATCCTTTCGTGGCGCAGGACGGCGCCGCTGATCCGCGCTTCGGGCACGCAGCAGCAATCGCCGCGATGCCCGCAG
The DNA here is from genome assembly GCF_046600695.1 of Marisediminicola sp. LYQ85. NCBI lineage: Bacteria > Bacillati > Actinomycetota > Actinomycetes > Micrococcales > Microbacteriaceae > Marisediminicola > Marisediminicola sp. LYQ85. Next base: position 337,644 of record NZ_JBKIWO010000001.1, on the reverse strand, counting down.
CGTCGCGGTGTTCGGGTGGTGGGGATGTTCGGGTGGTGAGGTCGTGCCGACCGGGGAGAGTGGGTGGCTGCGATCTCAGCGATCTCATGCAAGCGCATCGTTTCCCGATGACTCAACCGTAGAACGGACAGACCGCCCTGTCTATCCACACAAGACCCCCACTACGGGGGCCGGGATGTGCCCCTCGGGCTGCGTCTTCAATATGCGGATATCGTTGATTTTGCGACGCCAATCAACGGATTACTCGATTTGAGACGTGGACAACGAGGCAATCATTCTGTATATGCGTTTGCATACAGCAATGCGACGGGCAATGGGGTACAAAACCATTCGCGCACTAGACAGAGTCGTCTATCAGCGTTCTCTGCGTGCTCGGCAGATCTCGCGACCCTCCACCCGACCGCGGTGCGATCGTGACGTGCTCCCTCCCGGCCGCGCAATCGCCCTATCGCTTTCCCCCGCCGCGGTATAGGGGCACCCTCAAGGTCGGGCGAAGGGCGCGTGCGCCGGGATAAGCGGGTACGGTCGAATGGTGGCCACCTCACTCGAAACGAAGATGGGCCGTATTCCCATCAGACACCTGTCCCCCCAACAGCCCGAGAATCTCTGGCCGGCGAAGGCCTACGTCGGCGAGGTCGTCCCGTTCGCGGCGACGGTCTTCAAAGAGGGCCACGATGTCCTCGGCGTCGACGTCGTTCTGACGACACCTCGCGGCGTCGAGACCGTGCACCGGATGCGCCCGGGCGCGCCGGGAACCGACCGCTGGCACGCGAGCGCGGTCGTCGACGAGTCGGGTGAATGGACCTACCGCGTGAGCGCGTGGCTCGACGACTGGGAGACCTGGCTCCACAACGCCGAGATCAAGATCGCGGCGGGAGTCGACGTCGACCTCATGCTCACGATGGGTGCGGAGTTGCTCGCGCGTGCCGCTGCGGCGACCCCCGCTTCGACCGTGCTCGCCGACGCGGCGACTCGCATGGCGAGCGAGAGGCTCCCCGTCGAGGCTCGATTCAGCGTCGCGACGGATGCCCGCGTGGCCGCCGCTCTCGCGACCGCTCCGCTCCGCAGCCTCATCACCGAGAGTGGACCGCGCCCCATCAGGGTGGAGCGCGAGCGCGCCGGGGTGGGCGCCTGGTACGAGTTCTTCCCCCGCTCCGAGGGGGCGAAGCAGAAGAAAGACGGCTCGTGGGTGAGCGGAACCTTCCGCACCGCCGCCAAGCGCCTCCCCGCGATCGCGTCCATGGGCTTCGACGTCGTCTACATCCCCCCGATCCACCCGATCGGCACGACCAATCGCAAGGGACCGAACAACACCCTCACCGCGGGCCCCGGCGATCCGGGATCCCCCTATGGAATCGGCTCGGCCGACGGCGGTCACGATTCCATCCACCCCGAGCTCGGCACCGAGAAGGACCTCGCGTTCTTCGTGCGCGCGTGCACGCAGAGCGGACTCGAGCTCGCGATCGACATCGCGCTGCAGGCATCCCCCGACCACCCCTGGGTGACCGAGCATCCCGAATGGTTCACGACCCTTCCCGACGGCACGATCGCCTATGCCGAGAACCCGCCGAAGAAGTACCAGGACATCTACCCCCTGAACTTCGACAACGACCCCGAGGGCATCTACCAGGAGATGCTCCGCATCTTCCGCGTCTGGCTCGGCTACGGAATCAAGATCTTCCGCGTCGACAACCCGCACACGAAGCCCCTGCAGTTCTGGGAGCGCCTCATCGCGGAGATCCTCGACGACGACCCCGACGTGATCTTCCTGTCCGAGGCGTTCACCCGCCCCGCGATGATGCGTTCCCTCGCGGGGGTCGGCTTCCAGCAGTCGTACACCTACTTCACGTGGCGCAACACCAAGGTCGAGCTCGAGGAGTACCTCGTCGAGCTGTCGAAAGAGACGAGCGACTACTTGCGCCCCAACCTCTTCGTCAACACCCACGACATCCTCCCGCCCTACCTCCAGTTCGGCGGCCAAGCGGCCTACAAGGTGCGTGCGGCGATCGCCGCGACCGCGTCACCGACCTGGGGCGTGTACTCGGGCTACGAGTTGATGGAGAACATCGCTCGCCCCGGGTCGGAAGAGAACATCGACAACGAGAAATACGAGTTCAAGCAGCGCGACTGGGCGGCAGCCGAGGCCGAAGGGCGCACGCTCGCTCCCTACCTGACCCTCCTCAACCGCATCAGAGCGCAGCATCCGGCTCTCGTCCAACTGCGCAACCTCGAGGTGCACTGGAGTGACGACGACTCGATCCTCGTGTTCAGCAAGTTCATCGACGGCGAGTTCACCGCGTCGGGCGAGAGCGACGCGATCATCGTCGTCGCGAACGTCGACCCGCACTCCGTGCGCGAGACGACCGTGCACCTCGACCCGACGAGGTTCGGCGTCGACCCCGCCTCGCTCTTCGACGTCACCGACCTCGTGACCGGCGAGACATTCACGTGGGGCCTCGACAACTTCGTGCGCCTCGACGCCTTCACCGAGCCCGCGCACATCCTGCGCGTCGAATTCCCGAAAGGCACTCCATGACCGGATCGCTCGACCTCACTCCCCCGACACCGTCGGGCGGACCAGCACTCCCCGACCTGCACCCGGGCCTCGTCGCCTCGATCGTCGACGGCAGACATCCTCGTCCGCACGACACCCTCGGCCAGCACGCCTTCGAGGGCGGCATCGTCATCCGCGCCCTGCGGCCCCTCGCCGAAGGCGTGACAGCGGTGCGGGCCGACGGCTCGCGCATCGCGCTCACCCACGTCTCCGACGGGCTGTGGCAGGGTTCCGCCCCGGCACCCGCGTCGGCATACGAGCTCGAGACGTCGTACTCCGACGGACCCGACTGGATAGCGGGCGACCCCTACCGGTTCTCGCCGACCGTCGGCGACCTCGACCTCTACCTCTTCGGCGAGGGGCGCCACGAGCAGATGTGGACCGTCTTCGGTTCTCACCACCGCCCTCACGAGGGTGTCGCGGGAACGTCGTTCAGCGTGTGGGCTCCGCACGCGAAAGCGGCGAGGGTTCTCGGAGACTTCAACGGCTGGCACGGCGTCGGGCACGCCATGCGCCGGCTCGACGACAACGGCGTGTGGGAGCTCTTCGTCCCGGGCGTCGAGCCCGGTGCGACCTACAAGTTCGAGCTCCTCACGCAGAGCGAGGAGTGGGTCTCGCGGGCTGACCCGATGGCTCGCTACACCGAGGTGCCCCCCGCGACCGGATCCCGCGTCGGCGTGAGCGACTATGAGTGGAATGACGGCGACTGGCTCGCCGCTCGCGCCGCGAAAGACCCGCACAACTCCGCGATGAGCGTCTACGAGATGCACGTCGGGTCGTGGCGTCCCGGACTCGGATACCGCGAACTCGCCGACGAGCTCATCGACTACGTCACCGACCTCGGGTTCACCCACGTCGAGTTCATGCCGCTCGCCGAGCACCCCTTCGGCGGCTCGTGGGGCTACCAGGTCACGGGCTACTTCGCCCCGACGAGCCGCTTCGGCCACCCCGACGACCTCCGTTATCTCATCGACCGCCTGCACCAGGCGGGCATCGGCGTGATCATGGACTGGGTTCCCGGCCACTTCCCCAAAGACGAGTGGGCCCTCGGCCGATTCGACGGCGAAGCGGTCTACGAGCACTCCGACCCCCGCCGGGGCGAGCAGATGGACTGGGGAACCTACATCTTCAACTTCGGCGACTCCCAGGTGCGCAACTTCCTCGTCGCGAACGCGCTCTACTGGATCGAAGAGTTCCACATCGACGGGCTCCGCGTCGACGCCGTCGCGTCGATCCTCTACCTCGACTACTCGCGCGAGGCGGACGAGTGGCTCCCCAACGTCTACGGCGGCCGGGAGAACCTCGAGGCGATCAGCTTCCTCCAGGAGGTCAACGCGACGACCTACCGGCGCAACCCCGGCGTCATCGTCATCGCCGAAGAGTCGACCGCGTGGCCGGGCGTCACGAAGCCGACATCCGTGAGCGGTCTCGGGTTCGGCCTCAAGTGGAACATGGGCTGGATGCACGACACGCTCTCGTACATGCAGACCGACCCGATGTACCGGGCCTATCACCACAACGAGATCACCTTCAGCATGGTGTATCAGTACACCGAGAACTTCCTCCTGCCGATCAGTCACGACGAGGTCGTGCACGGCAAGGGGTCGCTGCTCGCGAAGATGCCGGGCGACCAGTGGCAGAAGCTCGCGAACCTGCGGGCCTACCTCTCGTTCATGTGGGCGCACCCCGGCAAGCAATTGCTCTTCATGGGCCAGGAGTTCGGTCAGCCGTCCGAGTGGTCGGAGGAGCGGGGTCTCGACTGGTGGATCCTCGACCAGCCCGTGCACCGCGGACTCCAGCGCCTCGTCGCCGAGCTCAACCGCGTCTACCGCGATGAGGCCGCTCTGTGGGAGCAGGACAACGCCGAGACGGGGTTCGAGTGGATCGACGGTGGTGCCGCCGACCAGAACGTCGTCTCGTTCCTCCGGTGGTCGTCCGACGGTCAACCGATCGCCGTCGTGATGAACTTCTCGGGTGCGCCCGTGGGCCCCTATCGACTGGCTCTCCCGTTCGCCGGGGTGTGGGAAGAAGTGGTCAACACCGACGCCGAGCAGTTCGGAGGCTCGGGGGTCGGCAACTTCGGCACCGTCACGGCGACCGACGTGCCGTGGGCCGGTCGCCCCGCGAGCGCCGATCTGACTCTGCCTCCCCTTGCGGGGCTGTGGCTCAAGCTCCGACGCGAGCCCTGAGGCACGAGACTCGGGAACGACGAAGCCCGGGAGTCGACATGACTCCCGGGCTTCGTCGTGCTCGTACTGACGTCGTGGCGGGTGCTCAGTAGAGCAGCATCGTGAGGCGGCGCCTCGCGGCTGTGACCCGCGGGTCGTCGGCACCCGCGATCTCGAAGAAGTCGAGCAATCGGGTGCGCACGGCGTTCTTGCCCGCAGCGTCGAGATCCGGGAAGAGCGAGAGCAGCCTGTCGAACGCGTCGTCGAGGTGACCGCCCGAGACGTCGAGGTCGGCGACCGCGAGCTGGGCATCGACGTCACCGGGAGCGGATGCCGCGGCAGACCGGATGCTCTCGGCCGACTGCGAGCCCAGGCGGTGCAGGAGCGACACTTGCGCGAGCCCCGCGACGGCGAGCTGATCGCGCGGGTCTTGCGCGATCGCCGTGCGATACGCCGCGATCGCCGCGGAGTAGTCACCGCGGTCGATCGCGTCGTAGGCCTCCTGGTGGTGAGGCGGGAGGGGCTCCTCGACGGGCTCCGCGGCGTCGTTCTCGTCGGGAGCGGGAACCGTTCCGGTCACCCCGTTCTGCGCGGCGAGGGTCAGGACCTGGTCGAACACGCTGCGTGCCTCGGCCTCGGGGAGCTCCCCCTCGAAGAGCGAGAGCGGGCGTCCGCCCACGACGGCGGCGACGGTCGGGGCGACCTGGGCCTGGAACGCCTGCTGCAGCTGCGGGTTCGCCGTCGCATCCACGCGCACGAGCACGAGACGCCCCGCGAACGACGTGACGAGCGTCGAGAGGGATTCACTCGGGGCGCCCGCGTAGAGCTCGACGATGACGGGCACCGTCTTCGAGAGCTCGAGAACGCTCGTGAAGCTCGCGTCCGAGCCCTCGACGACGAGCTGCTGACCCGAGGGCGCCGCCGTGCCACCCGCCGGGGCCGGCGCCGCGGAGCCCGCGGGCGGGCGGACGAGAGATGAGAGGTCGACGGCGCCGCGAAGGCTCGCGGCAGACGGCGGGACGTTGGTCATGGAATCTCCTGTGCGCTGATGAGGCCTTGACTGAAACCGAGAAGAACGATCTTCTCGTCACTGCCGACCGGGGGGACGGAGAACAGCAATTGGTCACCGTAGGTCGCGGTGACGCCCGTCTCCGAGCCGGTCACTCCCGAGAGCGTCTTGGTCGCGCCCTCGGGGTTGATCGTCGCGCCGTCCTCGACGGGGGTGACCGTCTCGGTCTCGGTCACGTAGACCGACACGAGGGCGCCGGACTCGTTGGTCGCGAGGGCGATGGTCTCGGCGTCGCCCGCCTCGACCGAGAACTCGATGGCGGCATCCTCGTCGAGAGCCTCCTCGCGCGCCTCGCGCGCCTCGACACCGACGTTGGCGACGAACCCGTCGTTCTCGACGTCGAAGAGGTCGAACGAGTCACTGTCGGCACCGGAGTTGAGAACGTCGATGTAGGCGGGGAGCAACTCACCTGGGGCGAGCGAGAGCAATCGCGATTCGGGGCCGAGTCGCGGCGCACCGACCCCCTCGGGGGCGAGCGGCGGGATGACGACGTCGGGCTCGAGAGTCACGGCGTAGTGCACCTTGTACATCGAGCGCGGGGTCTCCTGGATGAGCGTGAGCGCGATCGGCGCGGCGTTCTCGTCATCGTCGGCTCCCGAGACGACGGCGAAAGCCGTTCTCGGCCAGGCATCCGCGTCGCGGGGAAGCTGCTGGGGAAGGCTCACCTCGACGGGGCCCGAGGGGATCACGGGAAGAGCGGCGAACGAGCTGTCGTCGGAGCGGATCTCGTAGTTGCTCGCGCGGAGCTCGAGCGCGGGTCCGGCAAATCGCTCGGCGAGCTCGTCGGCGTCGAGCGAGGCGTCGGCGTTCTCCGCGACCTCCGAGACGTCGCGCACGATCGACTCGATCTGCCCGACCGTCACGGTCGGCGGCTGGATCTCCTCGACGGTCACCGCTGACGGTGACGGGCTCGCGGAGGGCGACGGAAGCAGATCCTCGGCATTGAAGTCGTCGAAGAGGTCGGTCGAGCATCCCCCGAGAGCGAGCGAACCGATGAGCACGGTCGGAAGCACGACGGTCATGCGGCGGATCGATCTGCGCCCCTTCGTCTGCGTGACCGCCTTCGGCTTGCGCACGCGGTAGCTCTTCTGTCTCGGGAGCTTCGGCATGCGCGGTTGCTTCGGCGGGGCGATGCTCTTGCGTCGCGGGCCACGGGATCGACGCTGGTGCAGGAGGGCCCACAGCAGGAAGACGAGCGCGAGGAGGAGCATGAAGGCTCCCGCGAGGATGAGGGGACCGGCCCACGGTGTGCGATTGTCGAGCGGCCAGGTGATCGAGACATCCGTCGGGGCGGGGGCGACGCCGTCGGAGACGACGAGGAGCGAGAGCTCGTCGTTGAGGCTCATCTGCATGTCGAGGGATCCCTCCCCCTCGTACTCGCGCAACCACAGGTCCGAACCGGCAGGAGACGGGACCTCGATCTCCTCCCCCTCGACGACCGACGATTCGAGCGACTGGGTCTCGGCGTCGAACGTCACGGTGTTGTAGGAGGTGTCGCCGATCCACGCGAGCACGTCGCCGGTGCGGCCGTAGGAGGCGAAGACGGTGTCCGACCCGGCGAGAGCGACAGACTGGCGCCCCTCGAGGGCGTCGAGGGTCGCCCCGTCGATGACGGTGACGGTTGCGTCTCCCGTCGTCTGCACCGAGGCGGTGAGCGAGTCGGGGTCGGCGAGCACGGTGCGCTGAGCGACCCCGTAGCCCGCGAGCACGACCGCGATGACGAGGCTCACGATGGCCAGAACAAAACGCACGGATTACTCCTCTCGTGTTGCCGAACCCGCACAGCGGAACCCCGGTCCGCTCATCGAAGCACGCGTCGCGCGCGGAGCGGTGGGGGGTCGATCCGGCCGATGACGACCGGAAGGCAACAGGCAAAGACAGTCAAGAATAGCCGAAGACGCGCGAACGGTAGCCGAGGGTTCGCTGACCGGGCAACGAAAACGCCGCCGTCGCTACACTCGTGACTGATTCGACGGCACCCGGGTCGAGCCGAACTGCAAGGAGATACCGTGGCGAGCGACGACGAGACTTTCACGACCGCGATGCGCGGATACAACCGCGACGAGGTCGACAAGGCGCTCGGCGATCTGCGCCGAGAGCTCATCAAGGCCAACAGCGACAAGGCCGAGGCGGTCACCGAGGTCAAGCGACTGCAGGGTTCGGTGAGCCAGCTCGAAGCGGAGATCGAGGAGAACGGCGCCCCCACATACAGCGGTCTCGGCACGAAGCTCGAGAACATGCTCCGGGTCGCCGAGGAGCAGTCGACTCGGCTCATCGGTCAAGCGGATGTCGATGCCGAACGCATGCGGACGAGCGTGCAGAACGAGGTGCACTCCCTGCGCGTCGAGGCGATGGAATCGTCGGAGGCGTTCGTCGCCCGCGCCGAGGAGCGCGCCGCGGCGATCATCGACGACGCCGAGAACGAGGCGCAGCACACGCTCGAGCGCGCCGCCGCCGAGGCACAGCGGCTGACCGACGACGCCGTGCGCGAGGCCGCCGCCATCCGCGGAGCGGTTGCGACGGAAGCCGCAGAATCGAGAACGACCGTGCGACGCGAGGTCGCCACCGTTCGCGCCGACGCCGACAGGGATGCCGCAGAGATCCGCGCCGTCGCGGCACGCGAGACGAGCGAGGCTCGCGAGCACGCTGCGGCCCTCGCACGCGACACCGCGAAGGGCAGGGCGGAGTTCGAGAGCATCGACGCGAAGCGCCGGGGTGACCTCGACCGCGAGGTCGAGCAGAAGACCACCGACCTCACCCGGCACGTCGAGACCACGACGGCCGAGCTCGAAGCGACCGTCGCTCGCGTGACGGCGGAGCTCGCTCGCGAGGTCGAGGCGACGCGAGCGGACCTCGACGCCGACGTGACCGAGACGCGCGCCGCGCTCGAACTCGAGACGACGACGAGGCGTACGGGACTCGACCGCGACGAGACGACGACGCGAGCGACGCTCGAGCGGGAGACGGCCGATGCGTGGGCGGCTCTCGCCGCGGCGAAGGCCGATCAGGAGGCCGAACTCGCTCGCGAGATCGACGAGGGCCGCGCCGCTCTCGCGCGCGAGATGGAGGACGCACACGCGAGGCTCGCCGCCGAGACGGAGCAGCAGCGCACCGCACTCGAGCGCGACCTCCTCGACGGCAGAGCGGCGCTCGATCGCGAGGTCACCGACCGACGGGCCGAACTCGACCGAGAACTCGAGGCCAAGCGAGTTGAGCTCGACGCCCGCACGACTGCGGCCTACGCGGTGCTCGACGAGACCACGACCGCGACCACGACGCGTGTCGACGCCGAAGCCGAGAAGGCTCGCGCCGAACTCGCGGCCGAGATCGCGACGGCCAGAGCGACCCTCGAGGCCGACACCGCCACCGCGCGGGCCCAGCTCGAGCACGACATCGATCAGCAGCGAGCGGATGTCGCACGCGAGGTCGCTCAGGAGCGCGCCGACCTGCGGCGCGAGGCAGACGAGACCCGCGCCGCTCTCGCGTTCGAACTCGACGAGACGCGCACTCGCATCGTCGCCGACACCGACCAGGCGAGGATCGACCTCGACGTCGAGTTGACCGCGAGGCGAGGCGAGGCGGAGCAGGAGTTCCTCGCGAAGCATCAGGAGGCCGTCGCCCAGCTCTCGAAGTTCCAGGACGAAGCGGACCGCCAGCTCGCCGAGACCACCGCGCGCGTGGCCGACCAGCGCGCCGAAGCCGACGAGCTCGAACGGGAGTCCCGCGAGAGGGCGGCGGCGGCGGCGGCCGAGGCCGACGCCACGGCGAACGAGGTCATCTCGACGGCCGAGGCGCGAGCACGCGCGATGATCTCGGAGGCGGAGACGCGCACGCAGGCGCTCGTGTCCGACGCGGAAGAGCGACTGGCCAAGATTAGGATTGAGCGCGAAGCGGTCGCCGGCTACTTCCAGGGGCTCCGCGGCATGTTGAATCACGCGGAAGAAGCCTCCGCCGACTGAGCGGAAATCGAGGGGCCCCGTGAAGATCCACAACGCGTTCCGATTCGGTCTATTCGGTGCACTCGGCGTGCTCGTGGCAGTCGCGATCGGGGCGGCCATCACGTCGCTCGCGACGATCCTCACCTACATCGGTGCGGCCATCTTCCTCGCCCTCGGATTCGATCCATTCGTCACGTGGCTCGAGAAGAAGGGCATCAAGCGGCCGTTCGCAATCCTCATCGTTCTCGTCGGCGTGCTCTCGGTGGTCGCGGGACTCGTCCTCGCCATCGTCCCCGTGATCGTCGATCAGGTCGACACCCTCATCGTGCAGGTGCCCATCCTCATCGCGGGCATCGAAGACGAGTCGCTCATCGACGAGGTCAAGCAGAATTTCCCGTGGCTCGACGTGGACCTCGTGCTCAACGAGATCACGAGCGCCGTGCAGGATCCGCAGTTCATCGGAAACCTCGGCGGCGGAGTGCTGCAGGCGGGCATCACGATCGCGACAGGAGTCACGGGCGCGCTCATCGTGATCATCCTGATGCTCTACTTCATCGCCTCGCTCGCCAACCTCAAGCGCGGCATCTACACGCTCGTACCGGCGTCGAAGCGACCGGCGTTCATCGACATCACGGAGCAGATCAGCGCCTCGGTCGGTCGCTACGTGGTCGGCCAGGGCACCCTCGCACTCGTGAACGGTGTGCTGTCGTTCATCGTTCTCACGTTCGTGATCAGGGTCGAGTACTCCGCGCTCCTCGCCTTCATCGCGTTCCTCGGATCCCTCATCCCGCTCGTCGGAACCATCACGGCCTCCATCACGATCACCCTCGCGGTGTGGCTCTTCAACGGAACCCCCGAGGTCTTCTATGTCGCCGGGTACTACCTCGTCTACATGCAGATCGAGGCATACGTGCTCAATCCGCGCATCATGACCCAGGCCGTGCAGGTGCCCGGCGTCATCGTCGTCATCGCGGCTCTCTCCGGCGGAACCCTGCTCGGTATCCTCGGGGCGCTCGTGGCCATCCCCGTCGCGGCCTCGATCCAGCTCGTCATCCGGCAGGTCGTCGTGCCACGGCAGAACGAGCTTTAGTCAGCCCTAGTCGTTCCACTCCTCGGGCAGCGGGAGCACACCGGGGTTCAGTCGCGCGACGATCTCGGTGAGCACGCGCCTCGTCTGATTCTCGCCGACCCACAGGTGTTTGCCCTCCTCGACCGCCACGATCTCGGCGTCGGGGATGCTCGCGAAGCGTTCGATGGCTGCCTCGGGACGCAGATAGTCGTCGAGTTCGGGGATGAGCGCGACGACCCTCTTGCCACTGTCGGCCCACGCGGCGACCTCCGCGTCGGACGTGCGGTGCAGCGGGGGCGAGAGCAGGATGACTCCCTCGACGTCGGCGGAGCGCCCGTGCTTGAGAGCGACCTCCGTTCCGAATGACCAGCCGACGAGCCATGCAGCGGGGAGACCCCGGGCGGCGACGAAGTCGAGTGCGGCTGCGAGGTCGTGCTGTTCGGCGATGCCCTCGCCGAACTCCCCCTCGGAGGTTCCGCGGGGAGACGTCACCCCCCGGAAGTTGAATCGGAGCACCGCGATGTCGGCGAGGGCCGGGAGCCGCGCTGCTGCCTTGCGGATGATGTGGGAGTCCATGAAGCCGCCCGCGGTCGGCAGCGGATGCAGGGCGACGATCGTGGCGACGGGCTCCGCGCTCTCCGGCAGAGCGAGCTCTCCGACGAGAGTCAGCCCGTCGGCCGTCGTGAGTTCGATGTCTTCTCGACGCGCCGGTAGCACGACAGAACTCTTGATCTCCACGGGGTCTTCTCTCTCGTTGTCGCGGACCCTAGGAGATCCGCCAGCAGTGCGTGTGCCAGTGACGGCGCGCGGCGAGGTCGTCGGCTTCGCCCATGAGTCCGTCGGCGCGCCAGACGACGACGTGCGCCGTTCCCGGTGTCACCGCGAGCGAGCACCCCGGGCACACGTAGGTCTTGGTCGATGCGGGAACCTGCTGCACGGTGAAGGAGCGACCGCGCTTGGACTCGACGGTCGCGCGACCGCGCAACGCGTTCGCGATGTCGTACTCCTCATCGCTCGCGCCGCCCCCGTTGCCGCGACCTCGCGCTGAGCGAGGGCGGTTGCTGCGGGGCATCCCTCCAGTGTACGGCGGAGGGTCAGTACCAGCCCTGGGCCTGGCTCGCACCCCACGCACCGCACGGGCTTCCGTAGCGATCCGCGATGTATCCGAGACCCCAGGTGATCTGAGTCGCAGGGTTCGTCGCCCAGTCGCCGCCGGCCGACGCCATCTTGTTGCCGGGGAGGGACTGCGGAATGCCGTAGGCACCGCTGCTCGGGTTGGCGGCGAAGGTGTTCCAGCCCGACTCCTTGTTCCACAGCGAGACGAGGCAGGAGAATTCGCCTTCGCCCCATCCGCGGGCGAGAACCATGTCGTGGGCGATCGCCTGCGCGGACCCGGGATCGGGCGTGCCGGCGACGGGAGCGGTCGCAGGAGCCTCCGGCTCGGCCGACGCGACGTCGTCACTTTCGGTCTCTTCGGGAGCAGCAGCGACCTCGACGGGCTCGGGCTTGCCGGTGACGCCGTAGGAGTCGCGCGACACCGTCGCGGTCTCGACCGTGCCGACAGCGAGGTTCTGAGTCGTTCCCTGCTCGATCTGCGCCATGACCGCGGCCGCGGCCGCGTCGTTCTGCGACATCGGCGAGGTGACCGAGACGAGCACGAACGCGAGCGCCGCGAAGGAGGCGAACATCGGGAGGGTCGTTCCGCGCCGACGCATCTTTCGTCGTTGAGCGGAGTCTCCTGCGGTCGAGAGCGACGGCGTGGAGAACACGAGATCAGTGTGACGGGCCATATTTATAACATTTTAGACCATAGTGTCGGATTCGCCGCATCGAGACCGCTTCCGGTGCCCCGGAAGGTCTGTCACGTCACGCGCGAACCGAGAGCATGACGTCGACCACGGCGTCGAGGACCATGTCGACCTGGGCCTCGCGGTAGCCGTGTCGCACCGACCGGAACGCGACGGTGCGCACGTCGTCGACGGTCACGCTCGCGCCGTCTTGGAAGTACCTCGTGAGACGCTCGGCGAACGCATCGACGTCGCGCACGTCGTATCCCGCCGTCAACCGACCGGCGCGATCGAACTTCGCCCCCTCGGGTCGGGCCAGTCGATCGAGGATCTCCTGTGCGCGCTCCCGAGCGCGCGAGAACCACTCCTCGTCTCCGAGCGCCTGCACGGCGGCCTCGCGCTCACGCACGGCGAACGCATCCTCGAGCCTCTCGAGGGCGGCATCGACGCTCGCGGGCGAGTAGCCGCCTTTCTGCATCGCGAACGCCGTGTTGCGGATGCTCGCGGCGGTCACGACCGTGAGCTCGCCGGGCTCGGCCCCGTAGGCGCGTCGAGCATCCTCGAGGAAGTCCTCGACCTGCTCGACATCGTAACCGAGAACGGATCGACGGGTGCGGGGGAATGTTGTGCTCACGCAGACATTCTGCCGCACGCCCCGACGAGGGCCGTAACCCCGCGGACGGTCACGCGAAGAGCAGGTAGAGCACGTAGGCGGCCGCGGCACTCGGGAGCACCGAGTCAAGTCGGTCGAGGAAGCCCCCGTGCCCGGGGAGCCACGTGCTGATGTCTTTGATGCCGAGGTCGCGCTTGATGAGCGATTCGGTCAGGTCGCCGACCGTCGCCGTCGCGACCATCGTGAGACCGAAGATGAGCCCGAACCACCAGGGCTGCCCGAGCATGAAGAGTGCGAGGAGCACGCCAGCGAGAACCGCGACGAGGGCGGATCCGGCGAATCCCTCCCACGTCTTCTTGGGGCTGATGCGCGGGGCCATGGGGTGCTTGCCGAAGAGCAGTCCGCTTGCGTACGCCCCCGTGTCGGTCGAGATGACCACGATCAGGAAGGCGAGAGTCCACCACTCCCCGCCGTCTTGAGCGGTGAGGAGAACCCCGAACCCGCCGAGGAATGGCGCATAGGCGACGATGAGCGTTCCCGCCCCGATGTCACTCCAGAACTGCTTGGCGGGGACGCGCCCGGTGGGGGTCGCGAGTTGGGCCGTGCGCGCGAGGGCGAGCAGGACGACCGCCGCGAGGAACGAGAACCACAGGCCCTCTCCCTCGAAGTAGAAGATCGCGGGCACCATCGCGACCGACACCGCGACGGCGGCGAACCGGGGGACGTCGCGGCCCGCGAAACGGAGCGCGCTCGCGAGCTCGAGCGCCGTGAACGCCACGAGGGCCGAGGCCACGAGCATGAAGAGCTCTTTGACGACGATGAGGCTCAAGAGCATGCTCACGCCGAGAACGAGCCCGAACAGGATCGCGAGGGGGAGGTTGCGCCCCGTGCGCTCCTCGAGCCTCTCGTTCGCCTGATCGAATTGCGCGCGTCTCGCGGCGACCTGAGCCACGATGTCGTCGCGCGTCGCGAAGGCTCGAGCCTCGAACTCGTCGCGACGCCTGGGCGGGCGGTTGTTCGCGAGAGGTGTCTGGGGGCCTTCCGGAGAGTCCGACATTCAGACCTCGAGCAGCTCGGCTTCCTTCTTCTTGAGCGCGTCGTCGATCGCGTCGATGTGCGCCTTGGTCACGGCTTCGAGTTCCTTCTCCCCGCGGCTGACCTCGTCGTCTCCGACCTCGCTCTTGAGTGCGTCGAGATCGTCCTTGGCCTTGCGGCGGATGTTGCGGATCGACACCTTGGCGTCCTCGCCCTTGCTGCGCACGATCTTGACGAACTCCTTGCGGCGCTCCTCGGTGAGCTCGGGGAGCGTCACGCGGATGACTTCGCCGTCGTTGCCGACGTTCGCGGAGAGGTTCGGCGCACTGACGAGGGCCCGCTCGATGTCTTTGAGCGCGCTCTTGTCGTAGGGCGTCACGAGGAGCGTGCGCGCCTCGGGGTTCTGCATGCCCGCGAGCTGCGCGAGGGGGGTCGGCGAGCCGTAGTAGTCCACGAGGATCTTCTGGAAGAGCGCGGGGTTGGCCCGGCCGGTCCGCACGTTGCTGAAGTCGTCTTTCGCGGCCTCGACCGACTTGTCCATCTTGTCTCTGGCTTCGGTCATGACGTCGGCAATCACGCTGTCTCCTTCGGTGGGGCTTGAGTCGAGTTTAGTCGCGGCAGATCAGTTGGAGAGCAGGGTGCCGATGCGGTCGCCGCGGATCGCGCCCGCGACGTTGCCCTCGGGGGCCATCCCGAAGACGACCATGGGCATGCCGTTGTCCATGCACAGGCTGAACGCCGTCGAATCGACGACCTTGAGACCGCGCACGAGGGCCTCCTGGTAGGTGATCGTGTCGATCCGCTCGGCGGAGGAGTCTTTGTTGGGGTCGGCGGAGTAGACGCCGTCGACCCCGTTCTTGGCGACGAGAACGACGTCGGCGTCGATCTCGAGGGCACGCTGCGCGGCGACGGTGTCGGTCGAGAAGTACGGGAGCCCCGCTCCCGCACCGAAGATGACGACTCGCCCCTTCTCGAGGTGTCGCTCGGCGCGACGCGGGATGTACGGCTCGGCGACCTGGGTCATCGAGATCGCGGATTGCACGCGCGTGGCGGCACCGGCCTGCTCGAGGAAGTCCTGCAGGGCGAGCGCGTTCATGACGGTGCCGAGCATGCCCATGTAGTCGGCGCGGCCACGATCCATGCCCCGCTGGCTCAGTTCGGCGCCGCGGAAGAAGTTGCCTCCGCCGACGACGATCGCGACCTCGACATCCTGCGCGGCCTCGGCGATCTCTCGCGCGAGAGCGCTCACGACGTCGGGGTTGACCCCGAGGGAGCCACCGCCGAAGGATTCGCCTGAGAGTTTCAGGAGGACTCGACGTCTACCGGTGTCTGATGTCATGGGGGCTCCTCGCGTGCGGCTCGTTACAGGGTAGGGGGTCGGGCATCGAAAAGGGGTCCGAGCCGCTCACGCGACTCGGACCCCTCGACACACGTGGTGTTACGCGCCGACCTTGAAGCGGGCGAACCCGGTGACGGTGACGCCGGCACTCTCAAGCACCTTCGCGACGGACTGCTTGTTGTCCTTCGCGTAGTCCTGCTCGAGCAGTGCCACTTGCTTGAAGAAGCCCGTGATGCGCCCCTCGATGATCTTCGGAAGAGCGGCTTCGGGCTTGCCCTCGCCCTTCGCGATCTCCGTGACGATCGCTCGCTCGCGCTCGACCTCGTCGGCCGGAACGTCGTCGCGGCTGAGCACCTGCGGGTCGGCGAACGCGATGTGCTGCGCGACACCGCGAGCGGTCTCGGCGTCGTCACCCGTGTAGCCGACGACCACGCCGACCTGCGGCGGGAGGTCCTTGCTCGTGCGGTGGAGGTAGACCTCGAAGTTGTCACCCGTGACGACGGCGACGCGGCGGAGCTCGATCTTCTCTCCGAGCACCGCGGCCTCGTCACCGATGAGTTCGGCGACCGACTGCTTGCCGGCGGGAGCCGCGAGGGCTTCCTCGACGGTCGTCGCACCCGCGGTCGACACGAAGTCGAGCACGTTCTGGCCGAGCGCGCCGAAACGGTCGCCCTTCGCGACGAAGTCGGTCTCGCACGCGAGCTCGATCATCGTCGTCGCACCGGATGCCTGAGTCGCCGCGACGAGCCCCTCGCTCGTGGAGCGGTCGGCACGCTTCGCGTTGCCCTTCGCTCCCTTGAGACGGAGGAGCTCGGTGGCCTTGTCGAGGTCGCCGTCGGCTTCCACGAGGGCGTTCTTGGTGTCGACCATCCCGGTGCCGAGGCGGTCGCGGAGGGTCTTGACGTCAGCGAGGCTTACGTTTGCCATCTGGGTGTCCTTACTTGCTCGACGCAGCGGAAGCTGCGGGCTTCGTGGGGGCGGCGGGGGTCTTCTCCTCGTCGCTCGCTTCGGCTTCGATCTTCGCCTCGGTCTCAGCGTCGGACTCGACGGTGTGCTCGGGGACGATCGTGTCGTCGGCGGCGGCTTCGTTCTCCGCGGCGACCGCGTCGGCGTCGTTCTCTTCGACCGGGAGGTCGGCGGCGGGCTCCTCGGCTGCGGGAGCCTCGGTCGCTGCGGGGGCCTCGGTCGCTGCGGCGTCGGCCGCGGGAGCAGCGTCGGCGGCGGGCGCGTCGGCCTGTCCGAGCAGTTCAGCCTCCCACGCCGCGAGGGGCTCGACGGGAGCGTCGGCCTCGTCGGGCTTCTGGTGACGCTGGATGAGACCCTCTGCCGCAGCATCCGCGATGATGCGGGTCAGCAGACCGACCGAACGGATGGCGTCGTCGTTGCCCGGGATCGGGTACTGCACGTCGTCGGGGTCGCAGTTGGTGTCGAGGATCGCGATGACCGGGATGCCGAGCTTGTGCGCCTCGTCGATCGCGAGGTGCTCCTTCTTGGTGTCGACGATCCAGATCGCCGACGGGGTCTTCGTGAGGTTGCGGATTCCGCCGAGGCTGCGGTTGAGCTTCACGAGCTCACGCTTCTTGATGAGGAGCTCCTTCTTGGTGAAGCCCTTCGTGGTGTCGTCGAAGTCGAGCTCTTCGAGCTCCTTCATGCGCGCGAGGCGCTTCGAGACCGTCTGGAAGTTGGTGAGGAGCCCACCGAGCCAGCGCTGGTTCACGTAGGGCTGGCCGACGCGCTGAGCCTGCTCGGCGATGGAGCCCTGAGCCTGCTTCTTCGTTCCGACGAAGAGGATCGTTCCGCCGTGGGCGACGGTGTCCTTGACATAGTCGTAGGTCTTGTCGATGTGGGCGAGCGACTGCTGCAGGTCGATGATGTGGCTGCCCGAGCGCTCGGTCAGAATGAAGCGCTTCATCTTCGGGTTCCAGCGACGGGTCTGGTGTCCGAAGTGGACACCGCTGTCGAGCAGCTGGCGAATGGTGACAACGGCCATGGCCGTCTCCTTTTCCGGCAGGGCGAAGCCCGCCAACTCAGTTTGTCGTCGCGGCCGTGTGGCGCGATCCCTGGTGCCCTGGCGCACATCCGCACCGGCGACGGACGAGTCCGTCGGAGAGTGACTGAGTGGATGTGGCGGCCGGATGGGCACGCGTAGTCAGCGCGCACGCGCGCTGCGAGGGCAATACTAGCACCGGTCCTGCAGAACCGGCGCGGTCGCCGGGTATCCACGGACGGACGCCGCGAGCATCTTCCGACGGCCGCCCGGGCCGAGACTCGGTGCCATGTCGCTCCCGTCCCGCCTCGCCGAGGTATCCCGGCTCAGCCTCGCCGCGACGGCACTCGTGTGCCTCGCGATCGTGGGGGCTTCACCGCCCCCGTCGGTGCGCGGCGGGGCGGGAGAGGCTGTCTCGCTCACCGTGCCGGGCTCGGACCCGTCGAATCGGGGCGAGCCTGGGAGGTGGGCGTGGCCGGCGCCCTCCCCCCACGTCATCGTGCGCGAGTTCGTCGCGCCGGCGACGGCATACTCGGCCGGGCACCGCGGCATCGATGTCGGGGCTGCCGAGGGGGCCGAGGTCACGGCACCCGAAGCGGGAACCGTGCACTTCGCCGGCGTCGTCGTCGATCGACCCGTCGTGTCGATCAGACACGCCGACGGGCTCGTGTCGAGTTTCGAGCCCGTGGACCCGTTGGTGTCTGAGGGCGACATCGTGGCGCGGGGGCAGCAGATCGGCACGCTCGAGGCCGGCCACTGCGCGGCACCCTGCCTGCACCTGGGGGCGAGGCTCGACGGAGCATACGTCTCGCCGCTCCTCTATCTCACGGGGATTCCGAGAGCCGTGCTCCTGCCGACCCGCCCGCTCGAGTGACCCCGCTACGCCCGGGGGTGCGCGGAACGGTAGCTGTCTTTGAGTCGTTCAGTGGAGACATGCGTGTAGATCTGGGTGGTGCCGAGGCTCGCGTGTCCGAGCATCTCCTGCACGGCGCGGAGGTCGGCACCGCCGTCGAGGAGGTGGGTCGCCGCGGTGTGACGGAGCGTGTGCGGCCCCGACGATCCGGAACCGGGGAGGTCGGCGAGCATCCGGGCGACGACGCGATAGACGCTGCGCACTCCCAGGCGGCGCCCCTGCGATCCGATGAACAGTGCGGGCTCGATGCGGGGGCGATCGCTCGCCTCGGGCAGGAGGGTGGGGCGCGCGTCGACGAGGTAGCGCTCGACGGCGGACTTCGCCGGCACGCCGAACGGAACGACGCGCTCGCGCGAGCCCTTGCCGGTGACGCGCACCGTGAGCCTCGCCATGTCGACGTGGCGCACGTCGAGACCGGCGAGCTCGCTCACGCGCAGCGCCGACGCGTAGAGCAGTTCGACGATCGCGACGTCGCGGATCGACTCGGGGTGGCCCGTCGCCGCGCGCTGCTCGAGCACCTCGAGGCACGCGTCGACCTGATCGCGAGTCAGCACCCGCGGAAGGTGGTTGTCGGCGCTCGGGGCTTTGAGTCGCACACCCGCGTCGGTCGGCGTGTGCCCCGCTCGCATCGCCCACGCGGTCAGGGCTCGAGCCGACGCGGATCGCCTCGAGAGGGTCGCGCTCGTGAGCCCCCGCTCCGATGCCCGCCACAACCAGTCGCGCAGCACCTCGAGGGTGACGTCGCTCGCGCTCGCGACGGCGTGTTCGGCGGCGAAGTCCACGAGGTCTGCGAGGTCGGATCGGTAGGCGCGCGCGGTGTTCTCGCTCAAACCGCGCTCGACCACGAGATGGGTGGCGAATTCGTCGACGGTGCGCTCGAGGGCGGTCGCGCGCATCGGTTCCCGCTCGACGGTCATCGGGTGCCGCGCATCATCGGTCTGTCGTCACGGCGCGGTCACCGGTTCTCGATGTCGGCGACGGTCACGGTGGATGCCTTGTTGGAGAAGACCTCGAGCCTCTCGTCGGGGGTCATCGCCGCGATGTTGCGCAGAAAGGTCTCGCTGAATCCGCTCACGATGGGCGAGTCGCCGATCGGCACGACGGAGTGCACGACGCGGTCGTCGTAGACGTGCACGAGGTTGAACGCGCGCCCGCCGTCGACTCCCGCGAAGGTGCCGGCGAGGGCGCTCAAGTCGAGGGTGTAACACGTCGCAGAGGCGACACTCACGGGCACCCCGGCGAAGGTGCTGTGCGTCGTGTAGTGCAGGTGGCCCCCGAGGATGCCTCGCACGTCGGTGTCACGGATGACGTCGGCGAGTTCGTGCTGCCGCTGCAGTTCGAGAACGCTCATGAGGTCGATGGATGTCGGGATCGGCGGGTGGTGGAGGGCGAGCAGGGTGCCGTGCGGTGCGGGCGTCGCGAGTTGTTCGCGGAGCCACGCGAGCTGATCGGCGGCGAGTTCACCGTGGTGGTAGCCGGGCACTGTCGTGTCGAGCACGATGACGCGGAGCCCGCCGAGGGTGTGCACGCGGTCGTAGGGTGCGCCGGGATCGGTGGCGCCCGAGTCGTTCAGGAGGTGGGAGCGCAGGAGGTGGCGCTCGTCGTGGTTGCCCATGACCCAGATGATCTCGGCACCCAGGCGCGCGGCCGCCGGTTCGACGATGCGGCGGAGTCGGTCGTAGGCCTCGGGTTCGCCGAGGTCGGTGAGATCTCCGGTGAAGACGATCGCTTCGGGCGCGGTTCCGGATCTCTCGAGTTGGCTGAGCGCGAGCTCAAGGGTGCTCTGCGTGTCGACGGCCCCGTGCAGCGGGCGGTTGCCACCGAGGAAGTGGGTGTCGCTGAAGTGGGCGATGACGTGCGCGGGAGCGGCTGGCGTTGCGGGGTGCTGTCCGATGCTGGTCACGCGACCAGAGTAGACGCGGCCGCCGTCACCGCACCCAACCACGCTCGACGCGGCGCACGACTCCCTCCAGGTCGAGGGTGCCGAGCACTCCGCGAACCGTGTCGACCGCGAGGCCGCTGCGCGCGGCGATGTCGTCGACGGTGCGCGGCGACCTCGAGGTGACAGCGTCGAGCACGCGGGTCTGCTCGGCCGACGGTCGGTCTCCGTCGCTGCGGCGGCCCCTACGGCTGTGCGCCTCGCCGGCCGTAGCCGTGTCGGGCTCGGAGTGCAGCTGGGACTCGAGGGGCGCGAGTTCGGCCATCTCCTCCGCGCTCGTGACGCACACGGCGTCGAACTCGCGGATGAGTCGGTGGCACCCCGCAGACGCCGCACTCGTGACGGGCCCGGGCACCGCTCCGAGGGGCCGACCGAGGGCGGCCGCGTGGCCCGCCGTGTTGAGGGAGCCCGACCGCCAGCCCGCCTCGAGCACGATGGTGGCGCCGCTCATCGCCGCGATGATCCTGTTGCGCTGCAGAAACCTCCACTTCGTGGGCGACGACCCGCACGGGAGCTCGGAGACGACCGCCCCCGATTCGACGATGCGTGCGAGGAGGGCGTCGTGTCCGCTCGGGTAGAACCGGTCCACTCCCCCGGCGAGCACGGCGATCGTCTCGCCCGAACTCGCGAGCGCGGCTCGGTGCGCCATCCCGTCGACCCCGTAGGCGGCTCCGGAGACGATCGTGTATCCGCGATCGACGAGCCCCGCGGATGCCTCCATCGTCACGTGTTCGCCGTAGTTCGTCGCGGCACGCGCGCCCACGAGGGAAATGGATGAGGCGTGGGTCTCGAGGGTGGTCTCCCTTCCCCGCATCCACAGCGCGATCGGGGCGTGGTCGCCGAGGTCGTCGACTCCCGTAGGCCAACCGGCGTCTCCCGGGCGGACGAGGCGCACGCCGTAGCGTTGCGCTTGCGTGAGGGAGGTCAGAGCGGTCGCCGACACGACGCGCGGCCGCCAGCGGGCGAGGGCCGCCGCGAGGTCGTCCGTCGACACCGAGCTGGGTGCGACGGAATCCGCGACGGCGGCACGGTCGGCGGCACGGTCGGCGGCACGGTCGGCGAGCCTCTCGGCTAGCTTCTCGACGGGCCACGCGTCGACGACGGCGGTGAGGGCGGGAGCCGCACCGAGCACCCTCACGAGCACGCCGGCCACACGGTCGCCGGGTTCGGCGATGCCTGTCCAGGTCGCGCGAGCGAACCTGTCGGCGATCTCGTCGCGGTCGGGAGAGCGCAGCACCGCGGCATCCGCATCGAGTCCGTTGTCGGGGATGACCGCGCGCACGAGGGGTGCGACGACAGCCTCGGTGAGTCCGAACATCGTCATGACGCCATGGCCTTTCGCAAGTAGAGCGCGCGCCCGATGTGGTCGGCGCCGGGGAGGGGGGATCCGTCGAGGTCGCTCAACGTCCAGGCGACGCGCAAGACGCGGTCGTATCCGCGCATCGTGAGCCCGCCGCGCTCGAGGGCGCGATCGATCGGCGCCGTCGTCGTGGTGCCGAGCCTCATTCGCGGCGACCGCAACCACGCGCCGGGTACGTGGCTGTTGAGCTGCCACCCTGTCGTGGCGAGGCGCTCACGGGCGCTTGCTCGCGCGGTCACGACGCGCGCTCGAGCGTCGGCCGAGCGGGACCGCGGCGCGTCGTCGACGAGGCGGAGCTGCGCCGAGGTGATGCGGTGCACGCGCAACTGGATGTCGATGCGGTCGAGGAGCGGGCCGGAGAGCCTCGCGAGGTAGCGGCGTCGCGAGTGCGGTGGGCACGTGCACTCGGCGTCGCGGTCTCCGAAGTGACCGCACGGGCAGGGGTTGGCGGCGAGCACGAGCTGGAACCTGCCCGGGAAGTGCGCGACGGAGTTGGCCCGGTGGATGCTGATGACGCCGCTCTCGAGGGGCTGACGCAGGGCGTCGAGAACCGACGACGCGAACTCCGGGGCTTCGTCCATGAAGAGCACACCGTGGGAGGCGCGGGCCGCAGCGCCCGGACGGATCGTGCCGCTCCCTCCCCCGATGATGGAGGCGGCGGTAGCCGTGTGGTGCGGGGATTCGAGCGGGGGCCGCGTGCGCAGTGACGTGCCCACGGGCATCCCGACGAGCGACCGCAGGCAGCTGACTTCGAGGGCAGCGTCGGTGTCGAGGTCGGGGAGGATCGAGGGCAGCCGGGAGGCGAGCATCGTCTTGCCCGAGCCCGGCGGGCCGAGCATGAACATGTGGTGGCCACCCGCCGCCGCGACGAGCAGTGCTTCGACAGCGTCGTCGTTGCCGATGACGTCGGCGAGGTCGAGCGAGTCGTCGTCGCTCGGAGGCCCGGTGTCGACGGAGAGCGGAACCGCCTCGACGGGGACGGGGTCGAACTCTCCCCCGTGCCAGATGGCGGCGTCGCGCAGCGAGGCGACCCCGACCACGCGCACCCCGGGAACGAGGCTCGCTTCGTCGGCGTTCGCCTTCGGCACCATGACCGTCTCGGCGCCCGCTCGCGCGGCCGCGAGAACGGCCGGCAGGATGCCCGGGGTGGGCCGAAGTCGTCCGTCGAGCCCGACCTCGCCGAGATGCACAACCCGCTCGACCGATTCGGCAGACACCGTCTGACCGGCGGCGAGGGCCGCAAGCGCGATGCCGAGATCGAACGCCGACCCGTGTTTCGGCAGGGCGGCAGGCGAGAGGTTGATCGTGAGCTTGCGGGTGGTGAGCTCGAGCCCCGAGTTGGCCGCGGCCGCGCGGACCCGATGCTGGGCTTCGGACAGGGCACTGTCGGGCAGTCCGATGATCACGAACGCGGGCAGCGCACTCGAGATGTCGGCCTCGATGTCGACGATCGCTCCCGCGAGTCCGAGCAGAGACACCGCCCTCGTGCGCGCGACGGCCATCAGAACACCCCCTCGAGGTGGTCGACGACGGGCTCGGCCCCCGAGGGCGCGATGACCGCGACGGCGTCGATGCGGATGTGCGCGCCTCGGCCGCCCGCACCGGGGTGCGCCTCGCACCATGCTCCCGCGAGCCGGCGCAACCGCGCGAGCTTGACGGTCGTGATCGCCTCGAGCGGATGCCCGAAGAGCGAACTCGACCTCGTCTTGACCTCGACGAACACGATCGTCGAACCGTCTCTCGCAACGACATCGATCTCGCCGAGCGGGCACCGCCAGTTGCGCTCGAGGATCGTGAGCCCCTTGCCGCTCAAGTGGGCTGCCGCGAGGTCTTCACCCCGCCTGCCGAGCTCGTCTTTCGCCGCCATGAGCACCTCCGCGATCGAGCGTGGCGGAGGTGCGGCGCGCCTGGCGGCGCCGAACTCGCAGCGGAGGCATCCGCCGGGCTAGGCCGACCTGGGGAGGAAGGGAACGATCGGCGTGCGCCCTACTCGTCGAGCGCGAGATCCTTGGGCAACTCGAGCTCCTTCGACGAGAGCTCCTCGACGTTGACGTCTTTGAACGTCAAGACCCGCACCGATTTCACGAAGCGGTCGGAGCGGTAGACGTCCCACACCCACACGTCGTTCATGGTGAGCTCGAAGTAGAAGTCGTGCTCGGTGTCTTGCCTCACGAGCGCGACGTCGTTGGCGAGGTAGAAGCGGCGCTCCGTCTCGACGACGTAGCGGAACTGCGAGACGACGTCGCGGTACTCGCGGTAGAGAGCGAGCTCGACCTCGCGGTCGTAATCCTCGAATACGTCGTCGTCCATGCTGCGGCAATCCTACGCTTCGCGCAGCACGTCGACCGCCGCGCCCGCAACGCCTCGCGAATCGCTCAGGACGCGAGAGCCACGGTCGTGGGCGCGGTCGTGGGCGCCGCCGACTTGAGCCACGAGCGGCGGTGCAGGTCCGTCGCACCGAGCCGTGCGATCGCGTCGAGGTGACGGGCGGAACCGTAGCCCTTGTTTCCCGCCCACTCGTAGCCGGGGTGCCGGGCATCCGCCTCGATCATGAGCCGGTCTCGCGCGACCTTCGCGATGACGGATGCCGCGGCGACCGACGCGCAGTCGCGGTCGGCTTTGACGCAGAGCTCCACGAGCACCGGCGCTCGAAGGGCGGGGTTGAGCCAGTCGAAGGCTCCGTCGAGAAGCACGATCGACGACGAGATGTCGGCTCCGGCAGCGTGGAGTTCGAGCAGCCCGCGCCGCCCGGCGAGGCCGAGCGCGGCCGAGAGACCGATCTCGTCGACCTCGCGGGCCGTAGCCATGCCGACCGAGCAATAGCGTGCCCACGCGTGCGCGAGCGGGGCGAGCTCTTCTCGGCGCTTCTCGCTCAGCATCTTCGAGTCGCGCAGGCCCGCGGGGATGGGGTCGACCGCCGTGTCGACGAGGGCGAAGCCGACGGCGACGGGGCCCGCGAGTGCCCCGCGACCGACCTCGTCGCAACCGATCACGAAGCGGTGGCCGTCGGAGTGCAGTCGAGCCTCGAGGTCGAGGGTCGGATCCGCCACCGCCACGTCAGTCGCCTGCGGGGTCGACGCCGCGGAAGGTGTCGGGGTAGTTGTCGAGCCAGCTCCAGTGACTGATCGGCCACGAGACGACGAAGGCGCGCCCCACGACGTTGTCGATCGGCACGAACCCGAGTGCGGGCGGCTGAGGGTTGTAGCGCGAGTCGCGCGAGTTGTAGCGGTTGTCGCCCATGACCCAGAGCGAGTTCTCGGGCACCGTCACCTCGAAGTCGTCGAACGAGACCTTGGTCACGCCGTCGGGCAGATCGAGGTAGGGCTCGTCGAGGGGGACCCCGTTGACCTCCATCTGGCCGAGCTCGTTGCAGCACGCGACGACGTCGCCGGGCAGACCGATGACTCGCTTGATGAGGTGGTCGTTGCTGTCGGAGGCGCTGAGCCCCACGAGGGTCAAGAACCAGTCGACGGCACCCGCGACGGGGTTGACCTCGGGCTCGGGGCGATCGGGCAACCACCCGCCCGGATCGCGGAAGACGACGACGTCGCCGCGCTCGATGTCGATGGCTGCGGGCACGAGCTGGTTGACGATGATGCGGTCGTTGATCTGCAGGGTGTTCTGCATCGACGAGGAGGGGATGTAGAACGACCGGATGAGGAACGTCTTGATGCCGACGGAGACGATGATCGCGATGAGGAAGATGACGGCGATGTCTCTCACGAAGAGCAACACGCCTCGCGAACGACTGTCGGATGGGCGATCGGCCGCCTCGTCATCCCGGGTCGCGCCCGCGGGCCGCGACGAAGGATCTGTATCTGTCATTAAACCCCTGAGCTCCCCTCCATCGTACGCGGAGGGGAGCTCAGGGTGATGCTGGGGGAAGCGTCAGCGCTTCTCTTTGATCTTCGCCTTCTTGCCGCGCAGGTCGCGCAGGTAGTACAGCTTCGCGCGACGGACGGCGCCGCGGGTGACGACCTCGATGTGGTCGATGACGGGCGAGTGCACGGGGAACGTGCGCTCGACGCCGACCTGGAAGCTCACCTTGCGAACGCAGAACGTCTCGCGGATGCCCTCGCCCGAGCGGCCGATGACGACGCCCTGGAAGACCTGGATTCGCGAGCGCGTGCCTTCGACGATGTTCACGTGCACCTTGACGGTGTCTCCCGCGCGGAAGTCGGGGATGTCGTTGCGCAGTGACGCGGCGTCGACGTGGTCGAGAATGTGCATGGCTGATTCGCTCTCTGTGACCGCCACGGGTCGATCACTGTTCAGGTGAAGCTGGAGTGTGTGAGTGTGCAGTGACGGTTCGACCGTCAGCGCGGACCCCCCTGTGGCAGGGCCGAGCAATGGCACAAGGGGTTATTCTGCCACAGAACCGCGCTGCACCGCTACGAACGCGAGCTGCTGGATCCCGAAGGCGGGTCGATGCGGATGACGTCGCCGTCACCCCGCGCGAATCGGGTCGCCTGATACTCCCCCGCGGGCACCGCCGTCTGATCGAGCGACGCGAGAACCGTTTCGACCCGCTTGCGCGCCGCGGTGATGAGCTGCCACACGGCGACCCAGAACACGGCGACCGTCACGAGGAAGAGCACGCCGGCGAGGAGGCCCGCGAAGAGGGAGTCGGCGACGGCGATCGCCACGCCGTAGCCGATCGCCGTGAGGTACCACGCCGAGAGGGCGCCGACATCGATCCACGAGAGTGTTCGTGTCGATCGCACCGACTTGCGACCCCACGTGAGGAAGAGGACCGCGACCATCGCGATCGCGAGGGTCGGCCAGATGACGAAGACGAGGGCGCCGATGGCGCCGACCCCCTCGGTCGCGATCGATCGGGCGACGACGATCCAGAGCGGAACCGCGATGATCGCGGCAATCTGCACGTAGTAGAACGCTCGACGAAGCCACATGGTGCCAGGGTACGCGTCGAAGCGGGGAGAATGGGGGGATGATCGAGCTGCGCACACCGAAAGAGATCGACGAGATGCGGGCCGCGGGCTCCTTCGTCGCCGACGTCCTCACCGAGCTGACCGCGGCGACCGCCGTCGGAACGAACCTGCTCGACCTCGACCGCCTCGCGCACCGCAGGATCACTGAGCGCGGTGCCGAGAGCTGCTACATCGACTACCACCCGTCGTTCGGCGCGAGCCCGTTCGGCAAGGTGCTCTGCACCTCGGTCAACGACGCCGCCCTGCACGGTCTCCCCTTCGACTACGTCATCCGCGACGGTGACCTCGTGAGCCTCGACTTCGCCGTCTCGGTAGACGGCTGGGTCGCCGACAGCGCCGTATCGTTCGTCGTCGGAACCGCGAAAGCGGAAGACCTCCGGCTCATCGACGTCACGCAGAAGTCGCTCGACGCCGGCATCGCGGCCGCGGTCGTCGGCAATCGCGTCGGCGACATCTCTGCGGCGATCGGCGCCGTCGGGCGCGGTGCGGGCTACGAGGTCAACACCGATTTCGGTGGACACGGGGTGGGTCGCACGATGCACGGCGACCCGCACATCGCCAACGACGGTCGCCCGGGGCGCGGGTTTCCCCTGCGGGCGGGCCTCGTCTTCGCGATCGAGCCGTGGCTCATGCAGTCGACCGGTGAGATCTTCACCGATCCCGACGGCTGGACGCTGCGGTCGATGGACGGATCACGCGCCGCGCACGCCGAGCACACCGTGGCCATCACGGATGACGGCCCCGTCGTTCTGACCGCCCGCTCGAGCTAGGCGGGTAGGGGCTCTACTCGGGCGGAAGCAGGTCGGGACGCACCCTCCGAGTGCGCTCGAGCTGTTGGTCGCGCCGCCACTGCGCGATCGCCCCGTGATTGCCGCTCAAGAGCACGGGCGGCACCGCTCGACCACGCCACTCGGCGGGTTTCGTGTAGCTCGGGTACTCGAGCAAGCCGTCGCTGTGGCTCTCTTCGACGAGACTCGCGGGGTTGCCGACGACACCGGGGATGAGCCTGCCGACGGCCTCGATCATGGCCATGGATGCGACCTCCCCGCCGTTGAGCACGTAGTCGCCCATGCTCACGAGCCGCACGCGCGCCCGCGTCGAGGCGTAGTCCACGACGCGCTGGTCGATGCCCTCGTATCGGCCGCAACCGAAGACGAGCTGGTGCTCCGTCGCGAGCTCGACGGCCATCGCTTGAGTGAAGCGTTCCCCCGCGGGTGACGGGAAGATGATGACGGGGTCGGCGATGCCGCGTCCCTCGCTCGCGTAGAGGATGTTGTCGATCGCGTCGCCCCACGGCTCGGGGCGCATGACCATGCCCGCTCCCCCGCCGTAGGGGGTGTCGTCGACGGTGCGGTGCCGGTCGTAGGCGTAGTCGCGCAAGTCGTGCACGCCGAGTTCGATCCGGCCCGCCTTGCGAGCCTTGCCGAGGAGCGAGACGTCGAGCACCGAGAAGAACTCGGGAAAGATCGTGACGATGTCGATGCGCATCGCGAGCGATCAGGTGGGCTGGTCGGCCGGAGGTGCCGTATCGACGGGTGCCGCCTCGACGGGTGCCACTTCGGCAGGCTCGGCGGTCGACTCCGACTCCGGCTCCGGCTCCGGCTCCGGCTCGTCAGGGAGCTCCTCGAAGAGACCGGGAGGCGGTGTCACGGTCACGGTGCCCGCGGCGATGTCGACGGCGGGAACGATGGCCTTGACGAACGGCACGAGAACGTCGCCCGACTCCGTCTTCACGTGCAACAGATCTTGCGCGGGCAGATGGTCGACGAGCGTCACTCGACCGATCGTCACACCATCACGCACGACCGCGAGCCCGACGAGCTGGTGGTCGTACCACGCATCCTCTTCGTCGGGGCTCTCGGCGAGGTCCTGGTCGACCCACAGGATGGCTTTGACGAGAGACTCGGCGGCATCGCGGTCGGGAACATCCTTGAAGAATGCGACGGCGTGAGAGTTGTACCACTTGAGCTCGACGAGCTCGATGGTCTTGCCGTGCCACGAGGAGCTCGTGGGCACTTGCAGCTGAAACACGGCGCCCGGAACGAAACGTCGTTCCGGGGCATCCGTGTAAAGCTCGACCTTGATCGCGCCCTTGAGCCCGTGGGCCTTGGTGAGGCGACCGACCCGCAACTGGGTCTTGTTCGACGGCGCTGGACTAGAAATCGGTGTCCACCACGTCGACACGCACTCGCTTGCCGTCGGCGATAGCCGAGACGAGGGTGCGCAGCGCTTTCGCCGTGCGACCGGCGCGACCGATCACGCGACCGAGGTCCTCGGGATGCACGCGCACCTCGAGCACATCTCCGCGGGGGGAATTCTTCTCGACCACGCGCACCTCGTCAGGGTGATCGACGATCCCCTTGACGAGGTGCTCGAGTGCGCCAGCGAGCACTGACTACGCCTTGTCGGCGTCGCCGGCGGGAGCGTCGACCGACTCGGTCTCCGCTTCGGCCTCGGCGGGTGCAGCGGGTGCCTCATCGGCCTGGGGCGCGGGCGCGGGCGCCTCAGCCTTGGGCTTGAGCACGGCCTTCTTCTTCTCGTCGGCCTGGAAACCGACCTTGGGCTCCTTGACCTTGACGGTGCTCTCCGAAGCGCTCTTGTCGCCCTTGAAGATGCCCCAGTCGCCCGTGAGCTTGAGAAGCGCGGCGACCTGCTCGGTCGGCTGAGCGCCGACGCCGAGCCAGTACTGCGCGCGGTCGGAGTCCACCTGGATGACCGAAGGCTCTTCGGTCGGGTGGTACTTGCCGATCTCTTCGATGACACGGCCGTCGCGCTTGGTGCGCGAATCGGCGACGACGATGCGGTAGTAAGGAGCGCGGATCTTTCCCATGCGCTTCAAACGGATTTTTACAGCCACAATTCTCCTGAATCGATTTGAGTGATCGAACTGATGGCGTGAGCGTGGGGGCACACTCGACACGAGCTCTGAGGGAATCCATTCGCCGCCTGATTAGAGGGTCGGGCGGGCGAGGACTCGACTGACCATTCTGTCAGAAAAACGACGACACCGCCGAACACGATCGTCGGGCGACGCGCAAACCGCCGCGCGACTGTCAGGATGAGGGCACCGCTCGCGACCGATCGGTCGCAGTCACGACGGAGGGCACGCTGGTGCAGATCGAATTCGCGAGGTCCGACCGCTCCACTCTCGGCATCGAGTGGGAGCTCGCCCTCGTCGACCACGCAAGCGGCGAACTCGCCCCCGCGGCGCCCGAGATCCTCGCTGCCGTGGAACCGGATGACGGCACCGCGAACCCGCACATCACCGCCGAGCTGCTCACCAACACGGTCGAGATCGTCACGGGCGTTCATCGCACGGTGGGGTCCGGCGTCGCCGACCTCGCGCGCAGCCTCGACACCGTCCGCACCATCGCGGAGCCGATGGGCGTCGACGTCATGTGCGCGGGCACCCACCCGTTCAGCCAGTGGTTCGCGCAGCAGGTGACCGACAAGGAGCGCTACGCGACCCTCATCGACCGCACGCAGTGGTGGGGCCGCCAGCTCATGATCTGGGGCGTGCACGTGCACGTGGGTGTCGAAGACCGCGAAAAAGTGCTTCCGATCATCAACGGGCTGCTCGCGTACATCCCCCACTTTCAAGCGCTCTCCGCCTCGAGCCCCTACTGGACGGGCGAATCGACGGGCTACGCGTCGAGTCGCGCGATGCTCTTCCAGCAGCTGCCGACCGCGGGTCTCCCCCCGCAGTTCCAGGCGTGGGCGAACTACGAGGCCATGGTCGACGACATGACGCACGTGGGGGTCATCGACCACTACAACGAGCTGCGGTGGGACATCCGCCCGTCGGCGCGCTGGGGAACGATCGAGATGCGCGTGTGCGACGGCATGGCGACCCTCGAGGAGGTCGGCGCGATCGTCGCGCTCACACAGTGCCTCGTCGAGGAGTTCTCGACGACTCTCGACGACGGACACGAGATCCCGACGATGCCTCCGTGGTTCGTTCGCGAGAACAAGTGGCGTGCGGCGCGGTACGGCCTCGACGCGATCATCATCCGCAACGCGTCCGGCGACGAAGCGCTCGTGACCGACGACATCCGCGCCATGCTCCCCCGCCTCGAGCCGATCGCCGAGAGGCTCGGGTGTCTCGAGGAGCTGCGCTGTGTCGAACGCATCCTCGACCGGGGCGCGAGCTACCAGCGCCAGCTCGCCGTCGCCGAGAGCAACGGCGGAAGCCTCAAGGCCGTTGTCGCCTCGCTCGTGCGCGAGCTGCGCGACGGCCTCTGACGCGCGCCGCGAATCCCGCGCAGCCCCGCCCCGCCCGGCTCCAACCCGAGCAGCCCCGCCGAGCCCCGCCGAGCCCCGCCGAGCCCCGCCGATGTACGCAGTTTCCGCGAGCGTGCGCCGGATCCGGCGTACGCTCGCGGAAACTGCGTACAGGGGGGTGCTAGGCGTTCTTCGCGTCGCGCCAGGCGAGCCAGTCGTGCACGGGAGCCAGATCGTAGTCGGGGCCCGAGAGACCGATCGTGAAGAGCGTCGTGCCGCGATCGTGCAGCTCGTCTGCCGTCTCGACGGTGCGCCCCTTGAGCTCGTTCGAGATCTCGATGTCGCGGATGTCGCGGCCCACCTCGGAGCACCACGAACCGAGCACGCCGAGCTTGTGCTCGAGCGCCGGCACGTCGGCGAAGCTGTGCCAGATGTCGGCGTGCGTCGCGACGATCTTGAGGGTCTTCTTCTCTCCCCCGCCGCCGATGAGCACGGGGATGTCGCGGGTCGGTGCGGGGTTGAGCCTGGCCCAGCGCTCCTCGATCACGGGAAGCCCCGCAGCGAGGGCATCGAGTCGCTGGCCCGCCGTGCCGAACTCGTAGCCGTACTCCTCGTAGTCGCGCTCGAACCAGCCCGACCCCGTGCCGAAGATGAAGCGGCCCGTGCCGCCCTTCGCGCTGATGTGGTCGATCGTGCGGGCCATGTCGGCCTGGAGGTTGGCGTTGCGGTAGCTGTTGCAGTTGACGAGCGCCCCGAGCTCGACGCGGCTCGTCTGCTCGGCGAGCGCCGCGAGCATCGTCCACGACTCGAAGTGCAGGCCGTCGGGTTCGCCGAAGAGGGGAAAGAAGTGGTCCCAGTTGAAGAGGATGTCGACGCCCGCGTCTTCGAGGGCGGCCGCGGTGTCGCGGATCTTCTCGTATGACGCGTGTTGGGGCGCGATCTGCACGCCGATGCGGACGGGACGCTGAGCTGAAGTCATTCCCGCATACTAGGCGCGCGACCCGCAGGGCAGGTCAGCGCCCGAAGTCAGCGCCGAAGATCAGCGCCCGAGGAACTTCTGCAGCGAGGCGAGCTCCTCTTCGGTCGGGCCGCCCGACGACCCCGTGCCGCCGCCGAGCCCGAACCCGGTGCCCGCGGGGGCTCCCGACGGCTTGGTCCCCGCCGCGAGTGCGGCGTTCTCGGCCGCACGCTTGGCCGGGTTGCCCGACTTCGAGCCCTTCTTCTTGGGCTGGCTCTTGCCGCGGCCACCGCCGAACCCCGCTCCCGGGATGGGGCCCATCCCCGGCACCTGCGGCACTCCGCCCTTGGCGACGGTCTTCATCATCTTGGCCGCCTGGTCGAATCGCTGCACGAGGGCGTTGACCTCGGTCACGGTCGTTCCCGACCCTCGCGCGATGCGCACGCGACGCGACCCGTTGAGGAGCTTCGGCTGGCGTCGCTCCTGCAGGGTCATCGATTGGATGATCGCCTCGGTGCGGGTGATCTCCGACTCGTCGAAGTTGTCGAGCTGCTCGCGCATGCCTTTGGCTCCGGGGAGCATGCCGAGCATGTTCTTGAGCGAACCCATGTTCTTGAGCTGCTGCATCTGCGCGAGGAAGTCTTCGAGGGTGAAGGTCGCCGTCGCGAGCTTCTCGGCGACCTTGCGCGTCTCTTCTTCGTCGAAGTTCTGCTGCGCCTGCTCGATGAGCGTGAGGATGTCACCGAGGTCGAGGATGCGACTCGCCATGCGGTCGGGATAGAACGGCTCGAAGTCGTCGAGCCCCTCTCCCGTCGACGCGAAGATGATGGGGCGACCCGTGACGGAGGCGACGCTCAGGGCCGCTCCTCCGCGCGCGTCGCCGTCGAGCTTCGAGAGCACGACCCCGGTGAAGTCCACGCCGTCTTGGAACGCCTTGGCCGTGGCGACGGCGTCTTGACCGATCATGGCGTCGATGACGAAGAAGACCTCGTCGGGGTCGACGGCCTTGCGGATGTCTGCGGCCTGCTTCATGAGGTCGGCGTCGACTCCGAGGCGCCCGGCCGTGTCGACGATGACGACGTCGTACTGCTTGTCTCGCGCGTACTTGACGGCGTCTTTCGCGACGCGCACGGGGTTGCCGACTCCGTTGCCCGGCTCCGGTGCGAACACGTGGGCGCCGGCCTGTTCGCCGACGACCTGGAGCTGGGTCACGGCGTTGGGGCGCTGGAGGTCGGCCGCGACGAGCATCGGGGTGTGGCCGTCTTTCGCGAGGAACTTGGCGAGCTTGCCCGCGAGCGTGGTCTTTCCGGCACCCTGGAGGCCCGCGAGCATGATGATGGTCGGGGCCGTCTTCGCGAACCGGATGCGGCGCTGCTCACCACCGTCGAGGTCACCGCCGAGGATCGTGACGAGTTCGTCGTTGACGATCTGGACGACCTGCTGGGCCGGGTTGAGCGCTTTCGAGACCTCGTCTCCGAGGGCGCGCTCGC
Source organism: Marisediminicola sp. LYQ85 (assembly GCF_046600695.1). Lineage (NCBI taxonomy): Bacteria > Bacillati > Actinomycetota > Actinomycetes > Micrococcales > Microbacteriaceae > Marisediminicola > Marisediminicola sp. LYQ85. The sequence continues at coordinate 304,252 of NZ_JBKIWO010000001.1, read as the reverse complement.
GCACGCGCGCCGTGAAGTCTTTGACGACCGTGAGGGCGACGTCGGCGTCGAGCAGAGCGCGACGGATCTCGCGCACGGTTCCGTCGACATCCGCGGGGCTCAGTTTTCCTTTGCCGCGGAGGTTCTTGAAGGTATCGGCGAGGCGATCTGTGAGGTTTCCGAAGGTGGCCATGGTGAGTCGAGTTTAACCCCGTCGCGGTGCGACGGTCACCCGGTGCCGGGAGCCCTCGACCGGGGTCACTCCTCGATGAGGCGGCGCCCCAGGCTCACGGAATCGTCAGGGCTGTAGCCGATCGCCTCGTAGAACCCGACGGCGTCGGGGTTGTCGGCGCGCACGAGGAGGTTGAGCTTGGGGCATCCGAGAGCCGTGAGCCGTCGCTCGAGCTCGGCCATCATGCGGCGTCCGAATCCCGAACCGCGGTGGGCGGGCGACACGGCGAAGTAGTAGACCCAGCCGCGGTGCCCGTCGTATCCCCCCATCGCCGTGGCCACGACCGCACCGTTGTGCGATCCGACGAGAAACAGCTCGGGTCTCTCGGCGACGCTCCGCTCGATGTCGCGGTAGGGGTCGTTCCACGGGCGGGTGAGGTCGGTCTCGCGCCAGAGGGCCACGACGGCCTCGGTGTCGTCGGTGCGGTAGCTGCGGATGATCACGGCTCCCACGTTATCGGCGCCGCACCCCCAGAGCGGGTCAAACCCCGTCTTCACGGCTCACGCCGTGCGATCCTGCTGAGACCGGTCGCGCCACGGGGGTGGCGCGCGACCCGGTTCTTCGGGGGAGGGACTCGCGATGCGCGTGACGGCACTGCGCGGAAAGGCCATTCGATCGGCCGTCGTTCTCGCGGTCGCGACCGCTCTCGCGGCGACGCTCGGGGCGACGGCGGCTACTCCGCCCGCCACCGCGAGCGGGGGAAACCCGCTCGCGCCGTCGATCCTGACGCCCCCGGCCGCGACCGTCGTCGGAGAGGGAACAGCCGTGTCGTTCGTCGGACCCGTGTCACCGCTCGACATGAAGACCCCGTCGGAGATATTCCCTGGCGGCCCGATGCGCCAGACCGACTCGAGCGCGGTGAGAGCGAAGGAGCGCTTCCTCGCCGCGGGCGACACCGCGTCTGCGGAGCTCATCGCGCAGATCAGCGACCGGCCGACCGCGATCTGGCTCGGCGAGTGGTACCGGGGCGCGGTCCTCACCTCGCGGATCACGCGACACGTCGCGACGGCGACGGCCCAGGGAACGACGCCCGTCTTCGTGACCTACGCCATCACCAATCGCGATTGCGGCAACTACTCGGCGGGCGGTCTCACCCCCACCGAGTATCTGCAGTGGAACCGCGACGTCGCCGACGCGTTGCGGGGTTCGGGAGCGGTGGTCATCGTCGAACCGGATGCTCTCGCGATGCTGTCGGGCGACCGGTGCCCCGGCGAGGCGCAACGCCGCATCCCCCTCGTGAAGCACGCGGTGGAGATCCTCGGGGCCGCGGGACTCTCGGTCTACCTCGATGCCGGCAATTCGAACTGGGTGCCGCCGACGGAGATGGCCGCGCTCCTCGTCGACGCGGGGGTGCACGACGCGCGCGGTTTCGCGACGAACGTCTCGAACTTCAAGACCACGGCAGACGAGACCCGCTACGCCGACACGGTGTCGCAGCTGCTCGGAGGCAAGCGCTACGTGATCGACATCTCGCGCAACGGCACCGAATGGCGCGGAACCTGGTGCAACCCCGCGGGCGCGGCTATCGGCGCCGCGCCGTCCGTCGCGTCCGGGGTCTCCGCTCTCGACGCCCTCCTGTGGATCAAGCACCCGGGTCAGAGCGACGGCACGTGCAACGGGGGCCCGCCCGCCGGCGAGTGGTGGGACGACTACGCCCTCGCGCTCGTGCGCAATCAGCCGCACGCCCGCGGCTAACGCCAGCCCGATCGGCTCCGAGCCCGATCGGCTCCGACCCCGACCAGCACCGACCCCGAACACCGATGAGCGGCATAGGCTCGACGCATGCGTTTCGGCATCGTCGTCCTCCCCCAGGAGCCGTGGGCGGTCGCCCGGCGTCACTGGGCAGCCACCGAAGAACTCGGGTTCGACCACGCGTGGACCTACGACCACTTGTCGTGGCGCTCGCTCGCGAGTGAGCCGTGGGGCGCGACCATCCCGACGCTCACGGCCGCCGCGACCGTGACGTCGACGATCGGTCTCGGCACGTTCGTGTCGTCGCCGAACTTCCGTCACCCCGTGCCGTTCGCGAAGGAGATCGCTACCCTCGACGACATCGCGGGGGGCCGCGTCATCCTCGGCATCGGCTCGGGCGGAACGGGCTTCGACGCGACGGTGCTCGGGCAGCCCGAGCTCTCGGCGCGAAAGAGGCACGAGCGGTTCGCGGAGTTCGTCGAGCACCTCGACGTTCTGCTGCGGCATGAGCCCACCGCGTCGGCGGAGGGCATCACGCTCACCGGTCAGTGGTTCGAGGCGCACGGCGCGCGCATGGTCGGCACACCCGCTCAACTGCCGCGCGTGCCGTTCGTGCTCGCAGCCAACGGGCCGAAGGGGCTCCGTGTGGTCGCCCAACACGGCAGCGGGTGGGTCACGACGGGGCCGGAGGGGGCGACGGGACAGGACTGGTGGAACGCCGTCGCCGCGCTCGCGGAGAGACTCGACACCGCGGCATCCGCGACCGGGCGCGATCCCGCGTCGATCGATCGCTACCTCTCGCTCGACAGCGGAGGGTCGTTCGCCCTCGAGAGTGTCGCGGCGTTCGAAGACGCGACGGCGCGCGCGGCCTCCCTCGGCTTCACGGATGTCGTCGTGCACTGGCCGCGGCGCGACGGCGTGTACGCGGGGTCGGTCGACGTTCTCGAGGCGGTCGCGGCGAGACTCCCGACCCTCCGCGCACTGACGGCGCCGGCCCGATGACCGCACTCCCCTTCGACGGGCACTCCCCCGACCTCGATGCGACGGCGTGGATCGCACCGACCGCGACTCTCGTCGGTCGGGTCGCTCTCGGCGCCGACTCGAGCGTGTTCTACGGTGCCGTCGTGCGCGCCGACGTCGACACGATCACGATCGGCCGGAGAAGCAACATCCAGGACAACTGCGTCGTGCACTGCGACGGCGGGTCTCCCGCGGTCATCGGAAACGGCGTGAGCGTCGGGCACGGCGCCGTCGTGCACGGGTGCACGATCGAAGACGACTGCCTCATCGGCATGAACTCGACGGTGCTGAGCGGTGCCGTCATCGGCGCGGGGTCACTCGTGGCGGCGGGAGCCGTCGTACTCGAGGGCACGGTGGTTCCGCCCGGGTCTCTCGTCGCGGGGGTGCCCGCGAGGGTGCGGCGCGAATTGACCGCCGAGGAGCGGGCGCACATCGCCGACAACGCGACGCGCTACGTGAGCATCGCCCGGCGGCACGCCGCGAGCTGACGTCGGCAAATGCTCTCGCGACCCTCCGGTCTCAGCCCGCGAGGAGCGTGAGCAACGCGATCGACGCGAGGAACAGGCACGGCACCATCACGAGGAGCGTCGTGATGCCGACGACGCGCGTGCGGGCGAGGCACACGGCCCACACGGCCGCGATCGTTCCGAGGCCCGTCGAGAGGATCGCGAACGGCGAGAGGGTCGCACCGGCGGTCGAATAGCCGATGCTCGCGAGAAAGAAGATGATCACGAAGAACAGCGGCGCGAGGATCGCGAAGGTGACGGCCGCGAGTGACACCGTGCGCGTGAGCGCGGTCTGCGGACTCGGGTCCCGGCGCGCGACGGGCATCAGCCGACGAGGTGGGAGACGAAGACGTGCGGCGTGAATCCGGTGAGGTCGCCGATGCGCTCCCCCTGGCCGACGAGCTTGATGGGGATGCCGGTCTTCTCCTGCACGGCGAGCACGAAACCGCCCTTGGCCGAGCCGTCGAGCTTCGTGATGACGAGGCCTGTGACCCCCGCGTGCTGGATGAAGGCTTCGGCTTGGGCGAGACCGTTCTGGCCCGTCGTCGCATCGAGCACGAGCAGCACCTCGGCGATCTCGGTCTGCTTCTCGACCACGCGCTTGATCTTGCCGAGCTCGTCCATGAGCCCGCTCTTGGTCTGCAGGCGGCCCGCGGTGTCGATGATGACGATCTCGATGCCCTCGCGCATCGCGCGATCGACGGTCTGGTAGGCGACGGATGCGGGGTCCTGGCCCTGCTGCTGCGGACGCTGGATCGCGGCACCCCCGCGCTCGGCCCACGTCGCGAGCTGCTCGACGGCCGCCGCGCGGAAGGTGTCGGCCGCGCCCACGATGACCGTGCGCCCGTAATTGACGAGGAACTTCGAGAACTTGCCGATCGTCGTCGTCTTGCCGACGCCGTTGACGCCGACGACGAGCACGACGGCGGGGCGTGCGCTGAGGTGGAGCGTCGGGTCGAGTCGCGCGAGGCGCTCCTCGAGGGTCTCGCGCAGCATCCGCTTGAGGTCCGCCGGATCGGTCGTGCTGTAGCGCTTCACCTGGGCGCGCAAGTGCTCGATGACCTCTTCGGTGATCGCGGGGCCGAAGTCGGCGGTGATGAGGGCGTCTTCGAGGTCGTCCCACGTGGTCTCGTCGATCGTCGGCTTCTGGAACATGCCGCGAAGGGCTCCGCCGAGGGACCACGGTGTCGAACGCTCTGCCATGCCCCCAGCTTAAGCGGGCGCGGCCGACCGGGCCGCCTGCCCTAGGCTCGACGGGTGAAAATCGCGCTAACGAGACACGGCCAGACCGAGTGGAACCGAACCGGACGCCTGCAGGGTGTGAGCGACATCCCCCTCAACGACACCGGGCGAGCTCAAGCGGTGGCGTCTGCCGAGCGTTTCGACGGGGGCGAGTGGGTGGCCGTGGTCTCGTCACCGCTTTCCCGTGCTGCTGAGACGGCCCGCATCATCGCGGCAGGGGCGGGGCTCGACTACCGCGGCAGCTACCCCGACCTCGTCGAGCGCGACTACGGAGACGCCGAGGGGATGACGCTCGCCGACGCCGCTGTCGCGTGGCCCGACCTCGACTATCCGCGGCTCGAACCGCGGGAGTCGGTCGCCGCACGCGGGCTCGCCGCGATCGAGGCGATCGCCGCGGATGTCGCAGCCGAGCCCGGCGCCGGCGATGCGATCGTCGTGGCGCACGGCACACTCATCCGCGAGGTTCTGCGCAGGCTCTCGGGGGCGGAGGTGCCGCCGATCCTCAACGCCGCCTCGAGCGTCATCGAGCGCACGGAGACCGGCTGGCACGTCGTCTCGATCAACGACGGGCCGCCCGCCTGAGCGGACGGCCCGTCGCCGAGCTGATCGAAGAGCGGGGTCAGCCCTCCGTGACCTCGACTCCGCCGGTGTTGCGGCGACCGCGGCGACGCGCCACCGCCATCGCCGCGAAGCCCGCGGCGAGGAGCAACGCCGCGAGGGTGGCGAGCCCCGCGAGTCCCGCCTCGTCGACCCCGGTGACGGCCAGGGGGCCGCTCGCGTCGCCCGCCGAATCGGATGCGGGGCCACTCTCATCGTCGACCGATCCGACGCCGCCGTCGACCGGCGGCGCCTCGGGGCTCGGGTCGCCGGGTGCGGGGTCGCCGGGTGCCGGCACTCCCGGGCTCGGCTCGGGCTCCGGCTCGGGCTCCACGACGACGGGCGCGGCGACTGCGGCTCCCTCGGGCCCCGCCCACAGGAGCGCCTCGGCGACGTCGCTGAACGCGCCGACGGGGTGCGTGCGGTAGGTCGGCGTGGTGCCGAACAGGAAGGTGCGCGATCCGCTCGGGGCGATCGACGAGACGGCCGCCGCTTGGCCCGCAGACGACGCGCGCGACTGGCCGACCGAGTCGGACCAGTGGCCCGAGACGAAGGGATCGGACTCCGCGTAGCTCTGCTCCACCGTCACGTCGGCACCGAGAGTCGTGAACCACGTCGCGGGCGACACGAACGCCGTGTCTTGCGCGAAGGTCGACAGCAGCGCGTCGTCGGGCGTCTCGATGTTCACGATGCCGTTCGATCCGCTCGTGCCGTTGACCGTCGTCGCCGCGAGCAGCGAGAAGGTGTTGGCGAAGGTCGCTCCCGCGCCCGCTCGGCCGACGACACCCTTGCCCGCGGCGAGGTAGTCGTTCACCGCCGCGATCCCGGCCCCCTGTGTCGCGGGGTCGAAAACGAGCGATCCCCCGACGAAGAGCACATCGATCTGCGAGAGGTCGGTGGCCCCCGAGGTGATCGACGCCGCGGTCACGAGAACGGGTGAGCGGAACCCGAGCTTCTCGAGCGTCACCCTCTCGTCTTGCGCCCCCGAGGCGGGGCCCGAGTAGCCGACCGTGAGCGACGCGAGCCCGACGTTCTCCTCGGAGTCGAGCCTCGAACCGTCGCCCACCGTGAAGGTCACGCCGTACTCGGCGACGACGTTCGCCGCCGAGGCGCGTGACGCGTCGTCGGGGCCGATCATGACGGTTCCGTCGTCGAACTGAGACACGGGGATGCCGTCGAAGAGCATCTCGTTGACCGCCTGGAACTCGGCGACACCGCGCAGCTCGAGTTCGAGGTACTCGCCGGCTGCGGGCAGTGTCGCGTCGACGGGGGTGTCGACGATCGGGGTGGAGGTGACCGCGATGGCGGGGTCGGTCGTCGAGCCGAGGGCTGCGACATCCGCCCCCCACAGGAGCGAGAGACTCCACGCCGAGATGTCGTACATGTCGGGCACGCGGTCGGAGATGTCGGTCCCGTCGGCGAGCAACACGTTCGCGAGACCGCGGAGGGGCTGGTGCATGTCGACGAAGTACGACCCGGATGCGTAGGTCACCCCGTCGACGGTGAGGTCGGCGGTCGTGCGCTGCACTTCGATGTCGTTGACGAGCAACTGGTCGACGAGGGTCGAGGCGTCGGTGTCCGAGCGCTGGCCCTCACCCATCGGGATCACGTAGGCGCGCGGGAACTCGGCGCGGTAGACGTCGGTCTCGTCCCAGATCTCGGCCCACTGGTTGGGCTCGGGCACTGAAGCGGGGTCGACGTCGGCGGGGATCGTCTGCAGCGGCTCTCCGGCGTCTCCGCGGCGGAAGATCTCGATCTGGTTCTCGAGGAGCGCGTCGCCGTTCTCGACGACGTACTGCACGGTCGAGTCGATGACGACCTCGCCCACGGCCGTGTTCACGACGCCGCGGCGGGTGCCCTCGGGGACGTTGTCGTTCACGCGACCGAGCGGAAGCTCGACGGTGTTGGTGATCGCACCCTGGAAGGCCACGTACTGCGGGGCGAAGATCGGCGGCCAGTCGTCCCAGCCCGCGCGGATGTCGCGGTAGGGGATCCGGATCTGACCGGTGTTCGTCGTCGTCACCGAGCCGTCGGCGGCGAGGTAGGTGTTGCCCTCGATGTCGGCGGCGGCGACGGCGGCTTCGATGTCGAGCGCGGCGTCGTAGGCGTACGGCAGGAACAGGTCGTACTCGTAGTTCTCGCCGTGGGGCGGGCCGCACGGTTCGACCTGCAGCACGTTGGTGTAGCCGTGGATGTCGATGAAGTTGGTCGGCTGGAGGATGCTCGCGAGGTCGCGGATGATCGCCGACTCGGCCGTCGCGCCCGTGATCATGTCGCGGTTGGGGTCGAACCCCGCGGCCACGGCCCGCTGCCCGAGTGCGCGACCGTCGGGGTTCGTCGAGAGGGTGAAGTAGATGCGGTGCCCGGCAAGCAGCTCGGCCGTCTCGGTCGAGTCGTCGCTCAGCAGGTCGTCGATGTAGTTGAGGCTCGAGTCGGTGCCCTCCCACTCGTTGCCGTGGATGTTGCTGTTGAACCACAGCGGCACCTTGTAGCCCGCGGCGAGTTCGGCGTCATCGGCCGCAGCGGCCGCATCGTTCTTGACCTCGTCGCGCCAGGCATCCTGCTGAGCGGTCTGCTCGGCGGTCTCCGGCGCCGTGATCGTCACGAGGTGGATGTCGCGACCGAGGCCCGACTTGCCCACGACCTGCGCCGAGATGAGGTCGCTCTCGGCCATCCACTCGGTGAGCTGCGGGGCGATCTCGTCGTAGGGGGTGAGGCCTCGCGAGAGCGAGGCATCGGTGGGCAGGTCGGGCGTGATCTCGAGCGCCGGTTGGAACGGGTAGCTCTCGGGCATGTCGATGTAACTCGAGGTGGCCCGGACGATCGGCGTCGCCGAGGTGTTCGGGTCCGCCTGGGCGGCGAGCGGGCTGATGGTGACCGCGGCAACGGCGACGGCAATGCCACCGGTTGCTGCGACGACACGGGTGAACGTCATTCGTTCCTTCTCTGTTCGTGATCGTGACGTGCAGGACGAGGCGCGCATGTCGCTCGCGCGATCACGGAAGACGGGGTTGTGCCCGCGAGTGCGGTCGGAGGACCACACGATGCTCAGGTGCCTGAGCCGACGCTATGCGCGCGGTGTTAACCGGATGTATCCGCGGCGTATCTCCCGAGTTTCCGAGTCGGGCTCACCACCGCCGTCCGTCGAGCGACCGACTTCACGTCGACCGGGCGCGGAACGCCGAAGTTGCCTAGGGTCGGGGGATGACTGTCATCGGCTTCCACTCCTCCCACGAGCAGCTGCACCCCTCCGACCTGCTTCGCGCCGTGCAGCGCGCCGAAGAGGTGGGGTTCACCGCCGCGATGTGCTCGGACCACTTCGCGCCGTGGAGCGAGCGGCAGGGGCACTCGGCATTCGCGTGGGCGTGGCTCGGCGCCGCGATGCAGAGTACGACCCTCCCGTTCGGGGTCGTCAACGCCCCGGGCCAGCGATACCACCCCGCGATCATCGCGCAAGCCATGTCGACGCTCGCGGCGATGTACCCCGGACGGTTCTGGGCCGCACTCGGGTCGGGCGAAGCGATGAACGAGCACATCACGGGCGACGGCTGGCCCCGCAAAGACATCCGCAACGCGCGGTTGCTCGAGAGCGTCGAGGTCATCCGCGGCATGCTCGAAGGCAGAGAGATGAGCGTCGACGGGCACGTCGTCGTCGATCGCGCCCGGCTGTGGACCCGCGCCGAGCACCCACCCGCCATCATCGGCGCCGCCGTGAGCGCCGAGACGGCGGGCTGGGTCGCCGGGTGGGCAGACGGCCTTGCCACGATCGCGCAACCCGCCGAGGCCCTCCGCCGCGTGATCGGCAGCTATCGCGACGCGGGCGGCACCGGTCCCGTGGCGGTTCAAGTGCACCTGAGCTACGCGAAGACCGACGACGAGGCCCTCGCGATCGCCCACGACCAGTGGCGCACGAACGTGTTCTCGCCCCCCATCCCCTGGGATCTCGAGACACCCGAGGCGTTCGACGAGGCGTCGAAGCACGTGACACCCGAGCACATGCGCGACTCGGTGGTCGTGTCATCCGACCCGTCCGTCCACATCGCCCAGATCGAGGAATACATCGCACTCGGCGCGGACGAGATCTACCTGCACCACGTCGGACCGACACAAGACGAGTTTCTCGACGTCTTCGGCGATCGAGTGCTGCCCGCGCTCTCGCCGACGGCGAAAGCACCGATCGGATTCGACGCGTGAAGATCACCGACACGGGCGACCTGTGGTGGAAGACCGCCGTCGTCTACTGCCTCGACGTCGAGACCTTCATGGATGCGAACGGCGACGGCATCGGCGACTTCGCCGGACTCGCCCAGAGACTCGACTACCTCGCCGAGCTCGGGGTCACGTGCCTGTGGCTCATGCCGTTCTATCCGACCCCCGACCGCGACGACGGCTACGACATCACCGACTTCTACGCCGTCGACTCCCGCCTCGGGAGCCTCGGCGACCTCGTCGAGGTCATCCGCACGGCGAACGATCGCGGCATGAGGGTCATCGCCGACCTCGTGATCAATCACACGTCCGACCGGCATCCGTGGTTCAAGGCCGCTCTCGGCGACCGGGACTCGCCCTATCGCGACTTCTACGTGTGGCGCGACGAACCACCGGCCGATGACGGCGAACCCGTCTTCCCCGACCAGGAAGACAGCAACTGGGAGCTCGACCCGAAAACAGGCCAGTACTACCAGCACGTCTTCTACAAGCACCAGCCCGACCTCAACATCACGAACCCGGTCGTGCGTGACGAGATCGCCCGCATCATGGGGTTCTGGCTGCAGCTCGGACTCTCGGGGTTCCGCGTCGATGCCGTGCCGTTCCTCCTCGAGACCGAGCCCGTCGAGGGTGGCCCCGACCTGCTGCCCGACCCCCACGCCTACCTCGCCTCGCTGCGCGCCTTCCTCGGCCGGAGGACGGGCGACGGCGTTCTGCTCGGCGAAGTCAACCTCGAGCGCGACGACCAGGCGATCTTCTTCGGCGACGGTCACGGCGACGAACTCACGATGCAGTTCGACTTCATCTCGATGCAGAAGCTCTACCTCTCGCTCGCCCGCAACGACCCGGCGACGCTCGTCGAGGCTCTCGAATCCCGCACGGGAGGCGGAGCCGACTCCCAGTGGGCCAACTTCGTGCGCAACCACGACGAACTCACCCTCGACAAGCTCAGCGACGGGGAGCGCGAGGAGGTCTTCGCGGCCTTCGGCCCCGAAGAGAGGATGCAGGTGTTCGGGCGCGGACTCGTGCGGCGACTGCCGCCCATGCTCGAGGGCGACCCCCGCCGCATCCGCATGGTCTACAGCCTCCTCTTCTCGCTGCCCGGCACACCCGTGCTGTTCTACGGCGAGGAGATCGGGATGGGCGAGAATCTCGACCTCGAGGGCCGCATGGCCGTGCGCACCCCGATGCAGTGGAACTCCGGGGAGAGCGGCGGCTTCTCGTCGGCGCCGCGGCGCAAACTGCGCAACCCCGTGGTCGACGGCGCCTACGGACCCCGGCACGTGAACGTCGCGAGCCAGCGTCGCGACCCCGACTCGCTCTTGAGCTTCATGCGCGAGCTCGTGCGGCACTATCGCAACTCACCCGAGTTCGGATGGGGCGACTTCGCGGTCGTCGCGCACGACACCCCCGCGGTACTCGTGCACTCGCTCACGTGGGGCGAGGGCCGCGTGGTCGTCGCCCACAACTTCGCGGCCGACGCCGTCGACCTCACGGTCGCGCTCGACGTGGGAGAGGGCAGGAGTGTCGTCGACATGATGTCGGGAGCGGATGTCTCGGCCACCGCCGACGGCATCACCCTCGACCTCGACGGCTACGGCTACCGCTGGCTGCGCATCGTCGCGGACCACGACACCGCGCAGTTCTGAGGCGCGGCGCGCTGTGTCGCCCGCCGCGCGGCCCGCGACACCCAGCTCACGCCGCGCGGAATCGCGGGAGTCTCTGCTGAACCCGCAGCGCCCGCAGGAGTTTCGGGGCTCGTGGCACCCGAAACTCCTGCAGCACCGCGAACGCGCAGCTGACCGCTGACCGCTGACCCCGCAGCCTCCGCTCAGCTCGCCTCGCGGTCGTCGGCGCGGTCCCGCGCGACGCGCTGACCGACGACGGCGCTGATGCCGTCGGCGCGCATCGAGACGCCGTAGAGCGCGTCGGCGATCTCCATCGTGCGCTTCTGGTGCGTGATGACGATGAGCTGGGAGGTCTCGCGCAGGTCTTCGAAGATCGTGAGGAGCCTGCCGAGGTTGGCGTCGTCGAGCGCCGCCTCCACCTCGTCCATGATGTAGAACGGGCTCGGCCTCGCCTTGAAGATCGCGATGAGGAGGGCGACGGCCGCGAGCGATCGCTCACCACCGCTCAAGAGCGAGAGCCGCTCGATCTTCTTGCCCGCGGGTTTCACCGACACCTCGATTCCCGTGGCGAGCAGGTCGTCGGGGTCGGTGAGGTGGATGCTGCCCGTGCCCCCGGGGAACAGGATCGGGAAGACGCGATCGAACGCCTCCCTCGTGTCGTCGAAGGCGGCACGGAAGATGTTCTGCATCTTGTCGTCGATCTCCTCGATGATCGTGAGGAGGTCGGCGCGCGTCTTCGTGAGGTCGGTGAGCTGCTCGGTGAGGAACTTGTGCCGCTGCTCGAGGGCCTCGAACTCCTCGAGGGCGAGAGGGTTCACACGGCCCAGCTGTGCGAGGGTGCGCTCCGCCCGCGCGAGGCGTTTCTCCTGGTCGGCGCGCACGTAGGGCACGCCGTCGACGCGACCCTCGGCGGCCTCGGCGCCCTCAGCGGTCTCGGCGCCCTCAGCGGTCTCAGCACTCTCGGTCGCCGAGTCGTCGGGCACGAGCGTCTCGGGGCCGTACTCGGCGACGAGCACGTCTTCGACGAGCCCGAGCTCGTTGCCCGCGCGTTCGAGCAGTGCCGAGAGGTGCAGTTTGCTCTCGTAGAGCTGCATCTCGAGCCCGTGCACGTTTTCACTGATGCCGTGCAGTCGTTCACGCAACGACGCCTCTTCGACACGCAGCGCCGCGAGCTCGGTGTTCTGCTCCGCTCGCTCGGCTTCCCGCGCCGCGAGTTCCACGCGCGCCATCGACACCGAGCGGTCGATGGCGTCGAGCACGGTCGGGAGCGCGTCGAGCACGCGCTGAGCGGAGTCCACGCGCCGACGACGGATGACCGCCCGCCGCGCCGCCTCCTCCGCTTGAGCCTGCTCGGCTCGGCGACGCTTCTCGAGCGCGGCCGCCCTCTCGGCTTCGACGCGCGCGCGCTCCCTCGCAGTCTCGAACTGCAGTCGCGCTTCGACCTCGCGCTCGCGCGCCGACTCGAGTTCGTCGAGCAGGGCGTCCCGCGCGGCGACGTCGAGGATCGGGCGCGCGCGGGATGTCACCTCGTCGAGGGAGTGCTTCGCGCGAGTGACGGCCTCCTCGGCATCACCGACCGAGGCGGTCGCGAGGGCGAGGGCACGCTCGAGACGCTCCGCCTCCCCCGTCGTGGCCTCGACCTGCACGCGCGTCCTGTTGAGTTTCTCGGTCTGCGCCGCGAGCCTGGCGTCGAAGTCACGCAGTTCGGCGAGGGCCGCCGCGCTCGCGGTCTTCGCCGTCTGCGCGAGGGCGCGCTGCTCGGCGAGCGCGAATCGGGCCCGCTCGATGTGGGCGGTGACCTCGGTGAGACGGGCGGTCGCGGCGTCGCGATCGGCCACGAGTTCGAGTTTCGAGCGCGTCGCGCCCGAGCCCCCACGAACGACGAACCGGCTCAGCACGTCGCCCGCCCGGGTGATGACCGTCGTGCTCGATGCGACGTCGGGCGCCGTCCGCTCGATCGAGTCCCACGCGGCCCTCGCCACGGCGAGATCGGCGGCGATGAGCGTGTGGGCGAGCAGGCCGAGGACTCCCACGGGTGCGGTCGCGACATCCGACGCCCACACCGCGCCGTCGGGCAGCGCGACGTCGATCGAGCGCTCGTGATCGGTGCCGGGGTCGGCGAGCACGAGCTCGACCCGGCCGAGATCGCCGTCGCTCGCGAAGGCGAGAGCGTCGAGCGCCGAATCGCGATCGTCGGCGAGCACCGCGTCGGCGAGAGTGCCGAGCGCCGCGGCGATCGCCGCCTCGAAACCGGGCTCGACGGTCACGTGTTCGGCGAGGAGGCCCGTGACACCGGGCCGCGCGCTCGCGACGAGGGCGCTCGAGCCGTCTTTCTGGTCGAGGGCACTCGAGAGGGCCGCGACGCGCGCCGACAGGGCGTCGCGCTCGCGCTCGTGACCGTGGAGCGCGTCGCGCAGCCTGTCGATCTCCGCCTCCGCCGCGGTGACGGCGGACTGCGCGCTCTCGTAGGCCGAATCGAGGTCGGTCTCGCCGACGTCGATGAGCGCGGCATCCGCTTCGAGCTGGGTGAAAGCGGCGATCGCGGCGTCTCTGCGGACGGCAGCAGCGTCGAGGGCGTTCTGCTGCCGCAACACCTCGCCCCGCACCGCCGCGAGACGGGACGCCGCGGTCTCCACGTGCCCCGTCAATTTCGAGACCTCGAGATCGTGCTTCGACACGAGGTCGCTCTGCGCGGCGATGTGCTCGTCGAGGCCGTCGAGAGATTCGCGCGCGAGGGCCGTGACAGCGCGAGCCTCCTGCCACGCGGCATCCGCGTCGCCGATGAGCTCGGCGAGCCTCGCGGCCTCGTCGCGCGCGTCGGCGACGGCCGCCCCCGACACCCCGACATCGGGGTCGACGAGCTCGGCCTGCTGCGACAGGAGCGCGAGCTTCTGGTTGGCGAGAGTGTAGAGACTGCGCAACCGCGCCTGCTCGGTCTCGAGGCCGAACGCGGTGCGTCTCGCGAGGTCGACGGCGTCGCCCACCTGGCGTTCCTCGATGCGCTGCTGGCGCAGTCTCGCCTGATCGAGCTGCTCTTGCACGACGATGCGCTCGGTCTTGCGCTCGCTCTCGCCTCGGCTCTGCGCCGTGATCGCCGCGCGCACCGTGACGACGTCGTCGGCGAGGATGCGGGCGCGGGCGTCGCGCACGACGCTCGCGATCGATTGCGCCTCGCGCGCGATCTCGGCTTGCTTGCCGAGAGGCTTGAGCTGTCGACGGATCTCGCCCGCGAGGTCGCTGAGCCTCGTGAGGTTGACCTGCATCGCGTCGAGCTTGCGGATGGTCTTCTCTTTGCGGCGACGGTGCTTGAGGATGCCCGCGGCCTCCTCGATGAACCCCCGGCGCTCTTCGGGCGTCGCACGCAACACCGCGTCGAGCTGCCCCTGGCCGACGATGACGTGCATCTCGCGGCCGAGCCCCGAGTCGCTCAAGAGCTCTTGCACGTCGAGCAACCGGCAGCCCTGCCCGTTTATCGCGTATTCGCTTCCGCCGTTGCGGAAGAGTGTGCGACTGATGGTGACCTCGGTGAACTCGATCGGCAGCGCGCCGTCGGTGTTGTCGATCGTGAGGATGACCTCGGCGCGGCCGAGCGGGCCCTTCGTCGCCGTGCCCGCGAAGATGACGTCCTCCATCTTGCCGCCGCGCAGGGTCTTGGCGCCCTGCTCGCCCATGACCCACGCGAGCGCGTCGACGACGTTCGACTTGCCCGAACCGTTCGGCCCGACGACACACGTGACACCCGTCTCGAACGCGAACGTCGTCGGTTGGGCGAACGACTTGAACCCCTTGAGGGTCAAGCTCTTCAGGTACACGGATGCCTCTCGACTCGCCTCGGCTCGGGCGGCGTCGACGGCCCGATGGTCGGATCTACGGTACCGGAGCGCCGGATCGACCTCCGCTAGCGTCGCGGCGACCCGCCGCGATATCCTGATGGGCTGTCGGAGCGGGCGGTACGGGCGGCAGTGGCACGCGCAGCACGACCCGCGGCGCAGCATCCGCAGCACACGACAGAGGCACACGACAGACACGAGGAGACGACGCCACCATGAACGTCACGATCGACGAGCTCGTCATCCCCTCCCGCCTCGACGACCCGGCGACGCGCGGTGCCGCCGACGACTTCCGCGAGATGGCCGCGCTCACCAACCTCGTCGAGGCCGACGCCGTCGGAGACGACGACCTCGCCTACTCCGCCGACGACCTGCTGCCCGAGTGGAACGACCCCTACGAGCCGAAGCGGGCCTGGCTCGCCCGGGTGCCGTCAGCCGGGTCGTCGCGCGGCACGGGCCGCATCGTCGGGCGCGGCCTCTACGAGGTCGAGGTCGCCGAGGAAGCGGTCGCCGCGTGGATCAAGGTCGAGGTTCTACCCGAGTTCCGCGGGCGCGGCATCGGCTCCGCGCTCTTCGACGTGCTCGTCGACCACGCGCGCATCGACGGTCGCACGGTTCTGCAGAGCTACGCGCTCGGGCCCTACCCGGTCGAGAACGCGCCGGAGCCAGAGCGGCTCGACTCCCCGACGGGGTTCGGCGCCGTTCTCCGCAGCAGCCCGGGCACGTCGTTCCTCCTGGCTCGGGGATTCCGGCTCGAACAGGTCGAGAGATATAGCAGGCTCCGCCTCCCGGTCGACGACGCGACGCTCGATGCGCTGCGGGCGTCGGCGCGCGCCTCGGCGGGCGGCGACTATCGCATCGTGCACTGGCTCGGCGCGACACCGGAGCGCTGGCGCGGTGATGTCGCGATGCTGCACCAGCGGATGAGCACCGATGCCCCCTCGGCGGGGCTCGACATCGCAGAAGACCCGTGGGACGACGCTCGCGTCATCGCGATGGATGCGCGCAACGACGCGAGTCCGCGCACATCCCTCGTCACGGCGGTTGAGCACGTGCCGAGCGGCACTCTCGCGGGGTTCACCGAACTCTCCATTCCCGCGGAGGGGCACCTCCCCGTCGCCCAGATGGACACCCTCGTGCTGCGAGAGCACCGCGGTCACCGGCTCGGGATGCTCCTCAAACTCGCCGGCATCGACGCCCTGCGGTCGCAGCGCCCCGGCCACCCGAGCATCACGACGTTCAACGCCGAAGAGAACCGGCACATGCTCTCGGTCAACGAGGCGATCGGGTTCGTCGCCGTCGGCGCCGAGGGGGCGTGGCGCCGGGAGCTCTAGGGGTCAGCGCCGTGTCGGTCAGCGCGTGAGGCGCTGACACCACGTGCACAGGTGCGACCCGCGGTTCATGAACTGGATGCGGCGGATCGGCCGACCGCACCGCGGGCACGGCTTTCCCTGCTGCCCGTAGGCGTTGAGCGAGTGGGAGAAGTACCCCGAGGCCCCGTTGACGTTGACGTACTGGCTGTCGAAACTCGTGCCGCCCTCGAGGAGCGCTTTCGCGAGCACCTCGCGGACCTCGCCGAGGAGCGTGCGGGCGCGACGCCGCGACAGTCGACTCGCGGGCTGGTCGAAGTGCACCTTCGCCGCCCACAGAGACTCGTCGGCGTAGATGTTGCCGATCCCGCTCACGACCCGCTGGTCGAGCAGCACGCGCTTGATGCCTGACGACTTCGACGCGAGCGCATCGAGAAAGCGGTCGTCGTCGAATGCCGGGTCGAGGGGGTCCCTCGCGATGTGCGCGACGTGCGACGGCACGAGCGGAGCGTCGAGACTCGCGTCTCCCGTGAACCCGCCGGGGCCGCCATCCCTCGTCGCAACGAGGCTGTCGATGGCCATCGACCCGAAGATGCGCTGGTCGACGAAATTGAGTCGGAGTGCGCCGTGCTCGGGATGCGCGAAATCGAACCGGATGCGCGTGAGCCTGTCATCGGTCTGCCGATCACGCAAGAGCATCTGGCCCGACATGCCGAGGTGGGCGACGAGAGCGGTGGCGCTACCGACCGCGTCGCGCTCGAGGAGGGGGAACCACAGGAACTTGCCGCGTCGCGCGGCGACCGAGATCGTCGAGCCCACGAGCCGCTCGACGAAGTCCTCGGCGGGCCCATCGTGGCGCCGGAGCGAGCGCTCGTCGAAGATCGTGACGGCCGTGATGGTCGCACCGGAGACGGCGGGCGCGAGACCGGCACGCACGACCTCGACTTCGGGGAGCTCAGGCACGCGGGGATCCCGCGATCACGACGTGAGCGAGGTCCACGCGAGGAGGGCCGCCGCCATCTCGGCGTGCTTCTTGCTCGACCCGTCGCCCTCGGCGATCGGGCCCTCGGTTCCGAGGCTCACGGCCGCGTGGAAGCGCTTCGAATGGTCGGGGCCGCTGTCGCTCACCGCGTATCGCGGCACTCCGCGGCCCAGCTGCGCCGAGAGCTCCTGCAGGGCGGTCTTCGGGTCCATGGCGGCTCCGAAACGGGCCGGGTCGATGAGGAGCGGGGCGATGAGCCGCATGACGAGTCCGGTCGCCGCCTCGGGGCCCGCCGAGAGGTAGGTCGCACCGATCACGGCTTCGACGGTGTCGGCGAGGATCGAGGACTTGTCCCGCCCGCCGGTCAATTCTTCACCGCGACCGAGCCGGATGTGTCGACCGAGGTCGATGGACCTCGCGACCTCGGCGAGAGCGACACTGCTCACGAGGCTCGCGCGGCGCTTCGCCAGTTCGCCCTCGTCGAGATCGGGGTTCTCGGTGTAGAGCATCACGGTCACGGCTTGCCCGAGGATCGAGTCGCCGAGGAACTCGAGGCGCTCGTTGTGTGGGATTCCGCCGTTTTCGTACGCGAAAGAGCGGTGGGTCAGTGCGAGCTCG
The DNA here is from genome assembly GCF_046600695.1 of Marisediminicola sp. LYQ85. Lineage (NCBI taxonomy): Bacteria > Bacillati > Actinomycetota > Actinomycetes > Micrococcales > Microbacteriaceae > Marisediminicola > Marisediminicola sp. LYQ85. Next base: position 286,407 of record NZ_JBKIWO010000001.1, on the reverse strand, counting down.
AGGAGCTCTTCACTGACGTCCACCGCGAGTTCACGCGCGAGGATCGATCGCACGAGGGGCGCGCCTTCGCGAGGCGCACGAGCGTGACCGTCCGCAGGACGAGTCATCGGCTCAGACGTCGGCGACCTTGCGGCCCTTGTACTCCATGTACAGAGGGGTGCCGGTGGAGTCTTCGACGACCTTCGCGCGGTGCGGGAGGCTGTAGGTGACCTTTCCGCCCTCGATGGTCTTCACGAGGGTGGGAGGCGTGGCCTTCCACTGGGCGCGGCGCGCGCGGGTGCTCGCGCGGGACATTTTGCGCTTCGGTACGGCCATGACTATCTCTTTTCCTCGGTGGCGCCATCGTTCTCTGCGCCAGCAACATCATCGGTTGGGGTGCCGGTCACACCCTGGAGTCCTGACAGAGCGGCCCATCGAGGATCGATGGGTGCTTCGTGCTCGTGACCCGGATCGTCGAGGAGCCTCGCCCCACAAGTCGGGCACAGCCCGGGGCAGTTCTCTTGACAGACCGGTTGAAACGGAAGTGACAATACTACCGCGTCTCTGACCAGCGGTTCGAGATCGATGGAGTCGTCTTGAACCTCGTAGTCGAAAGCTTCGTCATGAGAATACGCGAAAAGCTCCTGTATATCGACCTCGATGGGGAGCTCGACGTCGGTGAGGCACCGCACGCACTCCCCCACGGCGGTCGCCGTGACATCCGCGCTCACGAGGATTCCGTCGTGCAGCGACTCGAGACGCACGTCGATGTGCACCTCGCCGCCGGTCGGAACCCCGATGACCGCGTTGCCGAACCCCTCGGGCACGACGGCGTCGACGAGCTTCTCCCGCATCTCACCCGGACGGTGCATGAGATCGAAGACGGGGACGACGAATGGGGATTTCGAGATGTGCGGCACTCGCGGAATTGTACTCGCGTGCCCGTGTGCGCCTCCCCGACGTTCTCGGTCAGCGCACTCCGCGCGGAGGCCGGCGCTCTCAGCTCGAGGCGGCCGCCACTGCCGTGAACGCCTCGTCGTAGGCGACCATGGCCCTCTCGACCTCGGCGGGGGTGACGACGCACGGTGGCACGACGTGGATGCGGTTGTCGGCCGCGAACGGCAGCACCCCTCGCGCCAGGAGCTCGCGCTTGAGCGCCGCGATCGTCGCGGCGTCGACGGGAGCGCGGGTCTCGGGGTCGCTCACGAGATCGAGCGCCCAGAACACGCCGATCCCCCGAACCTCCCCGATCATCGGATGTCTGGCCGCGAGCGCCGCGAGCGCCGGCCCCAGGTGGTCGGTGCCGATCATCCGCGCGTTCTCGATGACGCCCTCGTCGACCATGGCGTCGATCGACGCGACGATGGATGCCGCGGCGAGGGCGTGACCGGAGTAGGTGAGCCCCCCGGGGAAGACGCGCTCGTCGAAGTGCCGCGCGATCTCGTCGGAGATGATCACGCCGCCGACGGGCACGTAGCCGGAGTTGACGCCCTTCGCGAAAGTCACGAGGTCGGGGGTGATTCCCGCGAGCTGGAAGGCGAACCACTCGCCCGCGCGGCCGAAGCCGCTCATGACCTCGTCGACGATGAGCTTGATGCCGTAGCGGTCGCAGATCTCGCGCACGCCCTGCAGATAGCCGGGCGGGGGCACGAGCACTCCCGCGGTTCCCGGGATGCCCTCGAGGATGATCGCGGCGATCGATTCGGGGCCCTCGGCCTGCACGACCCGCTCGAGGTGGTGGAGTGCCCGCTCGCTCTCTTCGGCCTCGCTCGACGCCCAGAACTCGGAGCGGTAGAGGAAGGGTCCGAAGAAGTGCACGTGACCGCGCGCGAACTCGTTGGGAACGCGGCGCCAGTCGCCCGTCGCCACGATCGCGGCTCCCGTGTTGCCGTGGTACGAGCGGTAGGTCGACAGCACCTTGTCGCGGCCCGTCACGAGGCGCGCCATGCGGATGGCGTTCTCGTTGGCATCGGCGCCCCCGTTGGTGAAGAAGACCTTCGAGAACGGGGGGCCCGCCTTCTCGACGATGCGCTGGGCCGCCTCGCCGCGCGCGATGTCGGCGTGGGGTGGGGCGACCATCGTGAGCAGCTCGGCTTGCTTCTGAATGGCCGCGACGACCTTCGGATGCTGGTGGCCGATGTTCATGTTCACGAGCTGGCTCGAGAAGTCGAGGTACTCGCGGCCGTCGAAATCCCAGATCGTCGACGCGAGCCCCCCGGCGATGACGAACGGGTCGAGGGCACCCTGAGCAGACCAGGAGTGGAAGACGTGAGCGCGGTCGAGGTCGTGCGCGCGACGACCCTCCACTGCATCGATGCCGGTCATGGGGTCTCCTGCGGGTCGCGGTCGGATTCTCACACTATTACGAGGCCCGCTCTAGGTGAGGTGCTGCGCGCGAAGCAACTCGGGGATGCGCTCACGGAAGGGGAAGAAGCCCCGACGCGCGTGCGGCCACGCGAGGGTGTCCCACTCGCGACGCACGCGCACGAGCCGCACGCCCTCGGGCAGCTCGCGCTCGATGGCGTCGAGCATCTCGGAGGCGGGACCGACGGGCGCGACGGGAGTCACGATGGTCGAGACGTCGGCTCGCCGCATCCACTCGTCGAGGTCGTCGAGGCCGACGTGCTCGGGCTCGCTTCCCCTCTCGGCGACGTGGGCACGCGCCCGGGAGACGCCGTCGTCGACGGCCGCGATCGAGAACCGCGCGACATCGCCTGCGACACGGAGCGGCGAGCGCGACCCGACCGACGAGAACGCCGTGACCCCCACGATGTCGGCGGGCCCGAGGTCGAGACTCTCGACGTGCAGATCGTCGTCGTGCAGAAGGAGCACGGCACGCCCCGCGGGCGCAGGCTCGGCGGCGGGGAGTTCGCGTGCATCCGGTGCGGGGTCGTCGTCGATCGCGGGAGCTGTGGGCGCGAGCCCGGCGGGGCGGAACCGCCCCTCCGTGAACTTCTCGATGTTGTCTGCCGTCGCGAGGTAGGTCTTGCCCGTCGTCTGGAGACCGGCGACCCAGCGCCACGAGAGGGTGTTCGACGCGGGGTCTCCGTCGAGCAGGTGTCGGTAGAAGAAGTCGGCTCCGAGCTGCCACGGCAACCGGAGGGTGAAGATCCAGATGCTCGCGAACCACATCCGCGTGTGGTTGTGGAGGTAGCCGTTCTCGACGAGCTCGGAGACCCACGCGTCGAAACACTCGATTCCGGTGCGGGCCTCGAGAGCCGCGGCGAGGCCGACCGAGAAGTCGGCGTCGTCGGATGCCGCGGTCAACCGCTCGACGTCTGCGCGGTAGCCCGCCCACACGCTCGGTCGCAGCTCGAGCCAGCCCTTCCAGTAGGTGCGCCAGAAGACCTCCTGCACGAACTTCTGCGCCGCGGCGGGGGAATGCTTCTCGAGCACGCCCTCGATGATCTCGCGCTCGGTCACGAGCCGGTGGCTCACATACCGCGAGAGCATCGAGACGGCGGTGTCGCGGCCGGGGCCGGGGTCGGTGTTGCGCCCGACGGCGTAGTCGCGGCCCGCCCGCGGCACGAAGTCGGCGAGGAGTTCGAGCCCCGCCGCGCGAGTGGGTGCGAACACGGGAGCGTCGGAAGACGTGCGAGGGGCGGTCGACATGGTCGCACCATACCGACCGCCCCAGACAGAACGGCGTGAGCCCGCCGCTACTGACCGCCCTCGGTGACCTCGACCTCGATGGGCTCGAAGTCGGCGCCCGTGAGGTCGATGTCCTCCCCCTCGAGTTCGTCGAGGGCCATCTGGATCCACTCGTTCGTCCACGCGGAGCTCGGCGGCTCCTCGGTGATGAGCGAGGCACCGGTCTCGTTGGTCGCCGAGAGCGCGCCCTCGACGGTGTCGTTCCAGGCATCCTCGTCGATGATTCCGATGCCGTTCTCCGACGGCCAGATGAGCTTGTTGGTCTCGTTGACCATCCACAGCTCGTGCGTGAGACCCCAGCCCGACCCCTCGTTGATCGTGATGTCGGCCGCCGCCTCGGGCTCGTTCGCGGCGTACGCCCAGCCCTTGATCACGGCCTTGAGGAACGCGACGGTGGTCTCCTGGTACTCCTCGTCGCTCTCGAGCCTCTCGGTGTCGGCCCAGATGGCGTCTTGCAGCATCGCGCCGCCCGCCTCGTTGTAGTCGATGACCGAGAAGTCTTCGGGCTGATAGAGCTCGCCCGTGTCGGGATCGGTGCTCTCGAGCAGTTGCGCGTACTCGTTGTAGGTCATCGCCTGGGCCGCGTCGATGTCGCCCTCGAGGAAGGCGTTCATGTTGAAGTCCTGCGTGATGATCTCGACCGACGTCGCGTCGAGTCCCTCGGCGGCCATCGCCGCGAAGATCTCCCACTCGTTGCCGAAACCCCAGCTGCCGATGCGCTTGCCCTCGAAGTCGGCGACCGACTCGATGCCGCTGTCGGCCCACGCGACCTGCAGGGTGCCGGAGCGCTGGAAGATCTGGGCGATGTCGGTGATGTTCGCGCCGGCCTCGATCGACCCGAGGGCCTTGGGCACCCACGCGATCGCGTAGTCGACGTCTCCCGCGACGAGAGCGTCTTGCGGAACGATGTCTCCGCCGCTCGGGATGATCTCGACGTCGAGCCCCTCCTCCTCGAAGAACCCCTGGTCGAGGGCTGCGTAGTAGCCCGCGAACTGGCCCTGGGGCAGCCACTGCAACTGGAGACTCACGGGAGTGAGATCGCCGGAGCCACCGGAGCCGCCGGAGTCTCCCGATGACGAGCAAGCCGAGAGGAGGAGGGCCGAGCTCAGGAGACCTGCTCCGAGAGCGACGGCACGACGCCTGCTGTGTGTCATGTCAGTTCCTTTCGTGGTGCGGTGAGAGGTGTTTTCGTGGGGGTGAGTGTCGAGGCGACGGTGAGCCTGCGGGGTGTCGCGGCTCTCTCGAGGGCGGCGGTCGCGACGAAGAAGAGCAGACCGAGCACGATGCCGCCGACGACGTATGCCCACGCCCGGGCGTAGGCGCTCGTCGCCGCCGACGACGAGATGAGCGAGCCGAGCCCGCCGCGCGGGCCGCCGAAATACTCCGCGACGAGGGCCGAGATCACCGCGAGCGACGACGCGACCCTGATGCCCGTGACGATGTACGGACGCGCCGCCGGAATCGTGAGCACGCGCACGACCTGACCGGGCCCCGCGGCATACGACCTCATGAGGTCGCGGTGCACGGGGTCGGTCTGCCGGAGCCCTCGGAGCGTGTTGATGAAGACGGGCACGAACACCGCGAGGCCCGCGATCGTGCGCCTCCCCGTCTCGGAGTCGGCACCGAACATCGTGTTGAGCACGGGGGCGAGGGCGACGATCGGAACCACCGCGAGGCCCGCGACGAGAGGGGCCGAGAGGTGATCGACGACGCGGTTGAGTGAAGCGAGGAGCGCCACGAGGATGCCGACGACCGAGCCGACGACGAGACCGATGAGGGCGTTGAGCCCCGTGCTCCCGACCGCCGCGACGAGTGCGGGCCAGAACTCGACGATCTGCTCGACGATGCTCAGCGGGCTCGGCAGCAGGTAGTCGTCGATCTCGCCCACGGTGACGACGAGTTGCCACGCGACGAGCACGACGACCCCGAGCGCGACGGGCGCACCGATCCTCACGATCGAGTCTCGCGACGGCGCCGTCATCGGTTGTCCGTACCCCTCGCGGGGGCGCCGCGATGGAGGGCCTCGCGCACGGCCGTGACCATCTCGAAGAACGCGGGGTCTTCGCGGATGCCGTCGCCGCGCTCAGAGGCGGGCCCGAGGGCCATGGGCACGACCGTCTCGATCCGGCCGGGACGAGGCGACATGACGACGACGCGATCGGAGAGGAACACCGCCTCGGGGATCGAGTGGGTCACGAAGACGACCGCTGCCCCGGTCTCGGCGCAGATGCGCGTGAGCTCCGTCTGCATGCGCTCGCGCGTCATCTCGTCGAGCGCGCCGAACGGTTCATCCATGAGGAGGAGGTTGGGCTTCTCGGCGAGAGCGCGCGCGATCGCGATGCGCTGCTGCATCCCGCCCGAGAGTTCGTCGGGATAGCGCTCACCGAAATCGGAGAGGCCGACGAGATCGAGCAGCTCGCGCGACCGGGCGGCGCGCTGCGCCTTCGAGAACCCGTGGAGTTCGAGGGGGAGCTCGATGTTCGCCGCGACCGTGCGCCACGGCAGGAGTCCGGCTTGCTGGAACGCGATGCCGTAGTCCTGGTCGACACGCGCCTGCTTCGCCGACTTGCCGAAGATCTCGAGGGACCCGCTCGAGGGGGTGTCGAGGTCGGCGATGAGCCTCAAGAGCGTGCTCTTTCCGCACCCGGACGGGCCGATGAGGGAGACGAACTCCCCCGCGCTCACCACGAGGTCGACGCCGTCGAGCGCCGTGACCCCCGCCGCCTCGAAGACCTTACTCACCCCCGACGCGACGACGGCGTCGGCTCCACGCGCACGAGCGCCCTCCGTCGTGGGGACCGTTTCGTCGAGCGTCATGCGCTCACCTCAGCTCTGCGATAGTTGCGCAACCCGCCGCCGATGAGGGCGACGGATCCCGCGGCGAGGAGCCCCAGGAGGATGGCTCCGAAAATGGGACCCCACGACTTGGCAGGGTCGCCGCTCGCCTGGCCGGCGAACTGCACGATCATGCGACCGAGCCCACCCCGCAGCCCCGTCGAGACCTCGGCGACGATCGCCCCGACGACGGCGTTGGCCGCCCCGAGCCTGAGCGCGGGCAGCAGGTAGGGCACGCTCGCCGGGAGGCGGAGCTTGACGAGGGTCGCCCACCATCCGGCGGCGTACGACGTCATGAGGTCGGTGTGCATCGCGGCGGGAGACGTCAGCCCCCGCAGCGCCCCGATCGCGATGGGGAAGAACGCGAGATACGAGGCGATGAGAGCAACCGACATCCAGTCCTGCCACTCGAACGCGCCGATCTCGACCCTCGACCCCCAGCTGCGCACGACGGGCGCGAAGGCGATGAGGGGCACGGTCTGGCTCAGCACGATCCACGGCAGGAGGCTCGCCTCGGCGATGCGCGAGCGCACCATGAGAAGCGAGAGCGCGAAGCCCACGACGAGGCCGAGGAGCCACCCGACCGCGGCGATACCGAGCGTGAGGGATGCCGCACCCGCGACCTCGAGCCACAGGGGCGGGGAACCATCCGCGCGCGTCACCGGTTCGAACAACCGCACGACCATGTCGGGGATGTGAGGCATCGCGAGGTCGCTCGTGCGCGGCAGGATGCGCGCACCGCCGATGACGAGGCCGTCGGCGGGACCGAGCCACTTGTAGAGCTCCCACACGGCGGCCACCGCGAGGATCGCGAGAGCGCCGAGGCCGAGGCGCGACGCCGTCGCGCGAGACGAGCGGGCCCGCCCCCGCGGGGAACGCACCGCGGGAGGCGCGTCGACCGCGGAAGGCGTGCCCGCGGCCGTCACGACCGGGCCACGATCGTGTCGCTCAGGGCCGGGATGACCGTCTCCCCGTAGACGCGCAGGGTCTCCTCCTTGTTGTCGTGCTGGAGGTAGCCGGCGAACTGGTCGACGCCGAGCGCCCGCAGTTTCTCGAGCTTCCCGATGTGCTGTTCGGCCGTGCCGAGGATGCAGAACCTGTCGACGATCTCGTCGGGCACGAAACTCGTGTGGCTGTTGCCCGCGCGACCGTGCTCGTTGTAGTCGTAGCTCTCCCGGCCGGCGATGTAGTCGGTGAGCGCGGGCGGAACCGAACTGTCTGCCCCGTACTTGCTCACGATGTCGGCCACGTGGTTGCCGACCATCCCGCCGAACCAGCGGCACTGGTCGCGCATGTGAGCTCGGGACTCCTCGGTGTCGTCGCCGATGTACATCGGGGCCGCGACGCAGAACTTTATGGAGTCCGGATCACGCCCCACGTTCTCGGCGGCGCGGCGCACGGTCGCGATCATCCACTCGGCGATGTCGAGGTCGGCGAGCTGCAGGATGAACCCGTCGCCCACCTCACCGGTGAGCTTGAGGGCGAGCGGGCCGTAGGCCGCGACCCACATCTCGAGCTCGGAACCCCGGCTCCACGGAAACTGGAGGGTCTGCCCGTTGTATTCGACCGACCGGCTGTTGGCGAGCTCGCGGATCACGTGGATCGACTCGCGCAGCGACTTGAGGGTCGTGGGCGCCCCTCCCGTCACTCGCACGGCACTGTCGCCACGGCCGATGCCGCAGATCGTGCGGTTGCCGTACATCTCGTTGAGCGTCGCGTAGGTCGACGCCGTCACCGTCCAGTCGCGCGTCGCGGGGTTGGTGACCATCGGGCCGACCTTCACGCGACGCGTCTCGGCGAGGATCTGGCTGTAGATCACGTACGGCTCCTGCCACAGCAGGTGCGAGTCGAAGGTCCACACGTGGCTGAACCCGTGCTGCTCGGCGAGCTTGGCGAGGTGCACCGTGCGCGAGGCCGGCGGGTTGGTCTGCAGTACCGCTCCGAAGTCCATCAGATCCTCTTTCCGCCCGCCGACAGTGCGCAGTTTCCGCCAGACTGTGCCGGATCCTGCGTACCCTCGCGGAAATTGCGTACCTTCGGCATCAGATGAGGTACTGCGACAGGCCGCGCTTGATGTAGCGCCCGTCGCCCTTCGATCCGAGGTACTCGTTGCCGTCGACGACGACCCTGCCGCGGCTGATCACGGTGTCGACGTGCCCGTCGATCTCGTAGCCCTCCCACGCCGAGTAGTCCATGTTCATGTGGTGCGTCTGGTCGACCCCGATGGATGTGTGCCCGCTCGGGTCGTAGACGACGATGTCACCGTCGGCTCCCGGCTGGATCACCCCCTTCGTGCCGTACATCCCGAACATGCGCGCGGGGGTCGTGGACGTCACCTCAACCCACCTCTCGAGCGAGAGTTTGCCGTCGACGACACCCTGATAGAGGAGGTCCATGCGGTGTTCGACTGATCCGATGCCGTTGGGGATCTTGGAGAAGTCGCCAAGGCCCATGTCTTTCTGGCCCTTCATGCAGAACGGGCAGTGGTCGGTCGAGACCATCTGGATGTCGTTCGTGCGGAGGCTCTGCCACATGTGGTGCTGGTGACCCTCGTGCTTCGAGCGCAGCGGGGTGGAGCACACCCACTTGGCCCCCTCGAAGTCGCCCCACTCGTCGCTCGAGGCGCCGAGCTGGTCTTCGAGCGAGAGGTAGAGGTACTGCGGGCACGTCTCGCCGAACACGTTCTGGCCGCGGTCGCGCGCGACGGCGATCTGCTCGACCGCTTGCTTCGCACTGACGTGCACGACGTAGAGCGGGGCGCCGGTGAGGTCGGCGAGCATGATGGCGCGGTGCGTGGCCTCCTCTTCCGCCTGCCACGGGCGCGTAAGCCCGTGGTTGTATGGCGAGGTGTTGCCCGCGGCGATCGCCTGCTGCACGAGGAGGTCGATGACGCTGCCGTTCTCGGCGTGCATCATGATCATCGATCCGTTCGACGCGGCTTTCTGCATCGCTTTGACGATCTGGCCGTCGTCGGAGAGGAACACCCCCTTGTAGGCCATGAAGAGCTTGAAGCTCGTGACCCCTTCGTCGATGAGTTCGTCCATCGCCGTGAGCGACGAGTCCTGCACGTCGGAGAGGATCTGGTGGAACCCGTAGTCGATCGCGCACTGGCCCGCCGCCTTCTCGTGCCACAGGGCGTACTGGTCGAGCACGTTCTCGCCCGCGTACTGCACGACGAAGTCGACGATGCTCGTCGTGCCCCCGTGGGCGGCGGCCCGCGTGCCCGTTTCGAAGGTGTCGGATGCCTCGGTGCCGCCGAACGGCATCTGCATGTGGGTGTGGGCGTCGATCCCCCCGGGGATCACGTATTTGCCCGCGGCGTCGATGACGGTGTCGACGTTGCGCTCGATGTCGAACCCGAGGAGCGAGGAACCGGGGGCGAGCACGGCGGCGATCGTCTCGCCGTCGATGAGCACGTCGGCCGGCGCGCGCCCCGTGGAGTTGACGACGGTGCCGTTCTTGATGAGGGTCTTCATCGACCTGCCTTTCGTCTGGGGTTCACGGTCACGGCTTGGGGATCGACGTGTACGACTCCGGCCGGCGGTCGCGGTAGAACTGCCAGTCGTCACGCATCTCGCGGATGAGGTCCATCTCGAGGTCGCGGATGAGGATCTCTTCGGTCGTTCCCGACCCCCGTTCTCCGACGAAGTTGCCGCGCGGGTCGATCACCTGGCTCGTGCCGTAGAAGTCGACGGCGAGCTCGCCGTACTCGTTGTCTTCGCGCCCGACCCGGTTGGGCTGGAGCACGAAGTAGCCGTTCGCGACGGCCGCCGCGGGGCCCTCGACCTCCCACAGGCGATTGGAGAGGCCGGGCTTGGTCGCGTTGGGGTTGAACACGATCTGTGCGCCGTTGAGGCCGAGCTCGCGCCATCCCTCGGGAAAGTGCCTGTCGTAGCAGATGTACAGGCCGACCGGGCCGACGGAGGTCTGGAACACCGGGTACCCCATGTTGCCGGGGCGGAAGTAGAACTTCTCCCAGAACCTGTCGAGGTGCGGGATGTGGTGCTTGCGGTACTGCCCGAGGATGCTTCCGTCGGAGTCAACGACGACGGCGGTGTTGTAGTAGACGCCGGGCATGTCCTCCTCGTAGATGGGGAGCACCATGACGAGGCCGAGCTCTTTCGCGAGGGCCGCGAACCGCTGAACGATGGGGCCGTCGGACGGCTCCGCGTACGCGTAGTACTTCTTGTCTTCGGTGATGCCGAAGTAGGGCCCGTAGAAGAGTTCTTGGAAGCAGATGATCTGCGCTCCGTCGGCCGCGGCGTCGCGGGCGAACTGCTCGTGCTTGTCGAGCATCGACTCTTTGTCGCCCGTCCACGTGGTCTGGGTGATTGCTGCGCGAACGACGGTCATCGGTGTGCCTCCTGGGGGTGCCTCGTGGGTGTCATTGTCAGCGGCTCACGTTTCGGGGTCGTTTCGATCAGTGACGCTGGCGTAAAACCTACGACCGTCGAGCGGCCGTGCATAGTGTCGCTACGCTGGGGGGAGGCCCCCGCACCCGATCTGGTGCGGCGAGTCGATCCCGGTTCTGGGGCGACAGGTCTCGCGTCTGCTGCACCGCCGTGTGCCCGGATCGCGTTCCCTCTCGCCGTCATCCAGGAGCCCGCCCGTGACCCCCTCCCGCTTCCGCCCCGCAGCCTCCCTCGCCGTCGTCATCGCCGCGACCGTCGCCCTCTCGGGGTGCGCGACCGCTCCCGCCTCCGATTCGGGTGAGGCCTCACCCGACGCCGCGGCGGCCGGCATCCTCGACAACTGCGGCACCGAGGTCGACACGGCGGGTGCCGCGCCCGAGCGCATCGTCACTATCAAGTCGACGACGACCGAGCTCGTTCTCGCGCTCGGTCTCGGCGACCGCATCGTCGGTGCCGCTTTTCAAGACGGGCCGGTTCCCGAGCGGTGGGCGGATGCCGCGGCAGACGTTCCGGTGATCTCCGACTTCGCGCCGAGCCAGGAGGCCGTGCTCGAACTCGAACCCGACCTCGTCTACGCGGGCTGGGAGTCGATGTTCACGGCCGAAGCGGCGGGTGACCGCGACTCTCTCGCCGGCTTCGGCGTGGGCACCTATGTGGCCCCGTCGGCGTGCAAAGACCGCGACTACATGCCCGAGAAGCTCGCCTTCGCCGACGTGTTCGACGAGATCGCCGAGGCCGGCGTGCTCCTGGGCGCCGAGGATGCCGCGACCGACCTCGTGGCCGAGCAGAGCGCCGCGCTCGACGCCGTCGAGCCCGACGACCGCGGTCTCACCGCCCTCTGGTACTCCTCCGGAACAGACACCCCTTACGTGGGCGCGGGCATCGGTGCTCCGCAGATGATCATGGAGGCCGCGGGCCTCGAGAACATCGCGTCCGACATCGACGACACCTGGAGTTCGATCGGGTGGGAGGCGATCGTCGACGCCGACCCCGATGTCATCGTGCTCGTCGACGCGAGTTGGAACACCGCCGAGAGCAAGATCGAGCTTCTCGAGTCGAATCCGGCGACCGCCGAGCTCTCGGCCGTGCGCGACGAGCGGTACCTCGTGGTGCCCTTCGCGGCGGGCGAGGCCGGGGTGCGCAACGTCGATGCCGCGGCCGACCTCGCCGATCAGCTCTCGACCGCCGCGCTGGCCGAGAGTGCGACCGAGGGCTGATCACGGCATGGCGACGATCGAGAGCGCGCGCGGCACCGCGACGCGGCGCACCGTCGCGGTCCCCGTGCTCGTCGGCGTCGCGCTCACGATCGCGCTCGTGGTGTCCGTCGGCGTCGCGGTGACGATCGGCCAGGCAGACATCCGCGTCGCCGACGTGTGGTTGTCGGTCGCGAGCAACCTCGGTCTCGGGGTGACCCCTCTCGACGCCTTGCGCGACGGCATCGTGTGGCAGTTGCGGTTGCCGCGCGTGCTCACAGCGGGTGCGGTCGGCGCGGGCCTCGCCATCGCGGGGGCGGTGATGCAAGCGGTCACACGCAATCCGCTCGCCGACCCCTACCTGCTCGGGCTCTCCTCCGGCGCCTCGCTCGGCGCCGTCGCGGTGCTCGTGCTCGGCCTCACCGTCGCCCTCCCCGGCGCCGCTTTCGTCGGAGCCCTCGTCGCCCTCGTCGCGACCCTCGCGATCGCGGGCACCGGTGCGTCGCTGACCCCGAGCCGCACGATCCTCGCCGGTGTCGCGGTGTCGAGCCTCGGCGCCGCCCTCACGAGTTTCGTCATCTTCTGGACCGCGACGGGAGACTCCTACCGCGAGATCATCACGTGGCTGCTCGGGTCGCTCGCGGGGGCCCGCTGGCCCGCCGTCGCGATCGCCGTGGGTGCTCTCGCGATCGTGGGCGTTCCCCTCATGGTCGGCGGCCGCGTGCTCGACGCGTTCGCGTTCGGTGACACGTCCGCCGCCGCCCTCGGTGTCGACGTCGCGCGGATGCGCGTGCTCATGCTCGTCGGCACGGCGCTCCTCACGGGCGGGATGGTCGCGGTGAGCGGGTCGATCGGTTTCGTCGGGCTCATCCTCCCGCACGCCGTGCGCCTCGTCGTCGGTGCCCGCCACCGCGCGCTCCTGCCCCTCTCGGCGCTCACGGGGGCGATCTTCTTGATCTGGTGCGACACCCTCGCACGAACCGTATTCGACCCGCGGGAGCTGCCCGTCGGCATCGTGACCGCCGTCATCGGCGCCCCCGTCTTCGTGTGGCTGCTCGTGCGGGCGAGGGTGCGAGCGTGACGCGCCTCGAGGCGAGCGTCGTCACGGTGACCCTGGGAGGTCGGTCCGTCGTCGACGAGGTCGATCTCGAGGTGCGAGGTGGCGAGGTGACGGCGATCGTCGGACCCAACGGCGCGGGCAAGTCGACCCTCATCCGTGTGCTCGCCGGGGTCGCGCGGCCGTCGTCAGGTGACGTGCGCTGGAACGGCTCCGACTGGTTCGCCCTCGGCCGTCGTGAACGGGCCAGGTCGGCCGCGCTCGTCGAACAGGATGTGCACGCCGAACTGCCGCTCACGGTGCGCGACGCCGTGGCGCTCGGTCGCACCCCGCACCTCTCGGCCTTCGGGGCGCCCTCGCGCGACGACGCCGCGATCGTGCGTGACGCGATGCGCGACGCGGGTGTCGCGGAGTTCGCAGCTCGCCCCCTCTCGACCCTCTCGGGCGGCGAGCGGCAGCGGGTGCACCTCGCGAGGGCGCTCGCCCAGCAACCGGGGTTGCTCTTGCTCGACGAACCGACGAACCACCTCGACGTGCGCGCCCAGCTGTCGATCCTCGGTCTCGCGCGCTCGCTCGCGACAGCGGGCGGCATCGCGGTCGTCGCTGCGCTGCACGACCTCAACCTCGCGATGACGTATGCCGACCACGTGATCGTTCTCGACCGCGGACGCGTCGTGATTTCGGGCCCGCCCCGCACGGCGCTCACGCGATCGGTCATCGAGTCGGTGTGGGGGGTCTCGGTCACGATGCTCACGCATCCGCTCTCGGGTCTCCCCGTCATCGCGTTCGACGCGGCTCCCGATGAGCCCCCGTCGGAGGCCGCACCCCGAAGCAGAACCAGGAGCACGACATGACGGCGATCACCGTTCTCGCGGGAGGGGTCGGCGGAGCGCGCTTCGTGCGCGGCCTCCGGCAGCACCTCGAGCAGCTCGATGGGATCGGCGCCGGTGGCCCGAGCTCGATCACGGTCGTCGCCAACACGGGAGACGACCTGTGGCTCGCGGGCCTGCGCGTGTGCCCCGACCTCGACTCGCTCATGTACACGCTCGCGGGCGCGAACGACGAGGTGCGCGGATGGGGCCGCGTCGGCGAGAGCGAGAGGGTGAGCGCCGAGCTCACCGCCTACGGGGTCGGCTGGCCGTGGTTCACTCTCGGCGACCTCGACCTCGCGACCCACATCGCGCGAACCTCGATGCTGCGCGACGGCCTCACCCTGAGCGAGGCGACCGAGCGGCTCACGGCTCGCTGGGATCTCGGCGTGACCCTGGTGCCCGCGACCGACGACGAGGTCGAGACGCACGTCGAGGTCGGCGACCCCGTGCGCGAACTGCACTTCGAGGAGTGGTGGGTGCGACACCGCGCCGCCCTCCCGGCCCGCCGCTTCGTGCAGCGCGGCATCGAGACCGCGGCGGCGAGCCCGAGAGCCCTCGAGGCGATCGCGGCCGCCGACGTCGTGCTCGTCGCCCCCTCGAACCCCGTCGTGTCGATCGGAACGATCCTCGAGCTCCCCGGCATGCGCGCGGCACTCTCCGCAACGGGGGCACCCGTGATCGGGGTCTCGCCGATCATCGCCGGCGCCGCCGTGCGGGGAATGGCCGACGCCTGCCTCGCCGCGATCGGCGTCGAGACGAGTGCCGCGGCGGTCGCCTCCCACTACGGCGCACGGTCGACCGGCGGGCTGATCGACGGGTGGCTCGTCGACGACGCCGATGCCGCCTCTCTGCCGGCACTCGAGGCCGCGGGCATCCGCACCGCCGCCGTTCCGCTGTGGATGACGGATGTCGCGGCGACCGCGAAGATCGCCCGCGACGCCCTCGCGCTCGCGACCTGATCTCGTCGCGGGACCCTGGTCGCGCGGCCCTAGTCGCGCGGTCGGTGTCGCGCGGCGTGTGCGCCGGTGCGCTCGGCGAGGGCTCGAGCGGTGTGTCGCCCTGTGCCGTGCTGCGCCGCGCGGTCGAGATCGGCCGGGGTGTCGACATCCCACCGCACGCTCGACCCGAGCGCGATGTCGAGCACCTCGTGACCCGCGTTCTCGTGCCGTGATCGCGAGTCGACACCGAATCGGGGGTCGAGGCTCTCGCCGGGTCGCGCGGTGAGGAGGGTCGTTCCCGTTCCGAGGTGGTCGGGCACGACGGCTCGCGGGTGCAGTGCCGCCGCGGCGAGCGCCGCCCCGAGGTCGGCGGGGAGGAGCGACGGGAGGTCACCCGTGAGCACCGCGACCCCCGCCTTGGGAGCGACCGCGAGCGCCGCCGCGACTCCCCCGCCGACCGCGGCGTTGAGCCCGCCTCCCGGGTCGGCGACGACGACACCCCCGATCGCGGTGACCTCCCGCGCGACGGTCGCGTCACTCGACACCACGAGAACGCGGTCGACCCCGGGCGACTCGCGCGCCGCGCTCACGGTGTCGAGCGCGAACGCGAGGGCGAGATCGGCGACCGGGCTGTCTGGCGCCGGGCTCGCCGGCGCCGATCCACCGCCCGCACCGGCTCCGCCGCCGGCATCGCCGCCAGCGCCGGCATCGCCGCGCAGCCTCGACTTCGCCTCGGGCAATCGTTTGACCGGGATGACGACGCTCCACCTCACGATCGGGTCGTCCGCCCGCGGTCGAACGCGCGCAGGAGCGATCGGGGGAGCACCGTCGCGCGCAGGGCTCCTCCGGCTCCCGCGCTCGTGAGAAGCGCCGATCGCACGGCCGCCACGTCGCCCGGTGCGTCGCCCTCTGCGCCCGCACCGGCAGCGGCTGCCGCCGTGGCCCCGGCGAACGCGTGGCGTTCGACTCGCGCGAGAACCCTCGAGAGAGCCGGCTCCGCACTGAGCAGAGCCTCCTCGATGAGCCGCGCGTTCTCGCGAGGCGTCGCGGTGTCGACGAGAGCGACGCCCGTGTCGGTCGCGTCGCGGACGACCTCCCGCCACGCCTCGACGGCGTCGCTCCGCCCGTCGCGCGCGCGACGCACGAATGCCGCGCGCTGCCCGAAGCGGATGAGGGCGGGGGCGAGTGCGAGGCCCAGAATCAGTGCCGCGACACCGACCCACGCGAGCCCACCCTGTGGCGTCTGCGCGGACTCGGTGCTCCCCGTCTCGGGCAGTGCCGAGTCGGGGTCCTGGTCGGTCTCGGGGTCGGTGCCGTCGTCGGGGTCGACGTCGGGGTCGGGCGCGTCGTCGGGCTCGTCCGGTTCGGCTTCCGCCGGGGGCGTCGCCTCGGGCACACCCTCGATGCTCACATCCGCGTAGGTCTCGAGCGCTCCCCTGCCCGGGGTCGGCTCGAACTGCACCCAGCCGATGCCGTCGAAGTAGAGCTCGGGCCACGCGTGGAGGTCGTGGGTCGACACCTCGAAGATCCCGGGCTCCTCCCCCGTCGAACCGGGCAGGAAGCCGACGACGACCCGCGCGGGGATGCCGAGCTCGCGAGCCATGACGGCCATCGCCGACGAGAAGTGCACGCAATACCCCGATCGTGCCTCGAGGAACGTCGCGATGACCTCCATCCCGGTTCCGTCGTAGCCGTTGTCCACGGGCGCGGTCTCGGAGTAGTCGAAGTCGCCGGAGCGGAAGAACTCCTGCAGGCGGATGGCCGAGGTGTAGGCACCGTCATCCCCCGCGACGGTGCGCGCGGTCTCCCCGATGACCTCGGGGAGGTCGTCTGGGAGCTCGAGGTAGTCGTCGACGTCGTCCGTGCCCGGCACGGCCGCGAGCAACTGCTCGGGGGTCGGCGTCACGCGCACGCTCGAGACGGTGTAGTCGAGACCGGTCGCGGTCTCGCCGACTCCGGATGCCGACAGCCCGCGCGGTTCGAAGAACCACTCCCCCTCGACCCCCGAGACCGACAGCGCGGGGTAGGGAAGCGGGAGCCACGGGGAGGAGAGCCGCGCGACGTCGATCGCCGTCGTCTCGGGTTCCAGAGGGACCTCGCTCTCGAGCCCCGGAATCGCCCCGAAGTCGTCGAGCGTGTTGCCCGTGTCGACGCGCGTGGGGGTCGGCGCCCACTCGTCACCCGTGAAGCGCTCGAGGGTCACGAGGCGCAGGTACTGCGCGCTGCCGCTCTCGGTCGAGTATTCGAGCACGGTGCGATCGGTCGTGCGACGCAGATCGTCGCCGAGGTTGAGCACGGGGTTGATGCCCGTCGAGAGCCCGGGGCCGAAGGCGACGGACGGCTGCACCGCGGGGAGCACGAGCGGGGTGAGGAGTGAACCGACGACCGCGACGGCGCCGATGCCGACCGCCACCCCCGGTTGCCGGGTTCCTCGCACGACCACGAGGAGCGCGAGGAACGCGGCGCTCGTGGCGACGAACGACGCGATGTCGAAGCGGCCGGGGGCGACGACGGGGGGTATCGCGAGGATGACGAGCAGCGGGACAGCCACGAAGAGGGGGCGCCTGAGGGTGATCGCGACGACGTCGCCGACCCACGCGAGGGCGCCGATTCCGACCGACGCCGCGAACACGATGGCGACGTTCGCGGTCGCGGGAACCGTCTGCTCGGAGATCGACGTCTGGGCGGCATCCGCGAGCGCACGCCACACCGCGATCGTGTCGGGCGTCGGGATGATGCCGAGGATCGCGCTCCCCGGCGCGAAGAACAGAGTGGTGACGACGACGAACACGACGGCGGAGACGATCGGGGCGAGGGCGGCGACGCGGGCTCTCGCACGCGTGAGGGCGGCGGCGCCGAGCACGATGAGCACGACGAGAGACACGACCGCCCACCACGAGAGCCCGTCGAGGAGAGCACCGAGGCCGAACGCCGCCGCGAGGAACGCCCCGGCGAGAGACGCACTCGCGAGAAGCGTCGAGCGCGGTTTCTCCCGCCCTCGGCGCGCTCGCGGCCCGCCACGCACGGGGCCGCGCGCCGTCGACGATCGCCCCTCCCGGGCGGGGCTGCGGGTGTCAACGGCCATGACGCACCCCGTGGATGTCGGCGACCGCGGCCCACACGTCGACCGCGGTGTCGCCCGGCCTCACGAGCATGACCGTCCACCCCGCCCGGTCGAGCGCGGCCGTCGCGGTCTCGCGGGCGCCGTCGTCCGAACTCGCGTCGGCGATGGCATCCGGATCGACGACGCACGCGACGGCGAGCCCGAACCCCGACCGCTGCCGTTCGAGCCGGTCGAGCGTCTCCTGGTCGGGGTTGCTGACGACGGCGAACAGCGATCCCGAGCCGCGGTCGAGTCTCACGGGGGCACCGAGGGGCGAGTCGGGTGAGACCCGCCCGGTCTCGCCACTCAGCTCGATTGTCGCGAGCGAACGCAGGAACTCGGGGAGGGGCGCGACGGGGGCGAGCTGAGCCGCGCTCGACTCGACGACCTCGACCGCGAAACCGCGGTGGGCGAGGTGGATGGCGATCGACCCGGCGATCGAGAGCGCCCGCTCGAACTCGGGGCTCGACCTCGGCGTCACGGGCGCGAGCGGACCGTATCCGCTCGCCCTCGTGTCGATCACGACGCGCGCCTCGGCGTGACTGCGAGGCTCCTCCTGCCGCACCATGAGCTCGCCGTATTTGGCCGTCGCCCGCCAGTGCACGCGGCGCATCGCGTCTCCCGTGCGGTATTCGCGTGTCGAGAGGTCGTCGTCGGCCCCGCTCGCGCGGCGCACGAGCGCCGAGGCGCCCTCGCTCGCGATGACGGCGAGACCCGAATCCCTCAGGGTCTCGAGCGCGGGGGTCACGACGAGTTCGTCGAGAGGGCCCGCGGGCACCACGCGAGTCGCGAGCGCGAACGGATCGATGACGGTGACGGCGAACGGGCCGATCTCGAACACCCCGCGACTCGTCGCCTCGAGGCGATAGCGCACGTGGGCGACGCTCGGCTTCGCCGACGAGCCCCGGCGGTCGGGGCCGAGGGCGGGCAGAGCGAGGGAGCGGTCGCGATTGATCGCGCCGAACGGGCGGAAGTCGACGGCGTCGCTCGCGGCGAGAGTCGTGCGCGACGTGTTGCGCACCGTGACGTCGACCGACACGACCTGCCCGATCGCCGCGACGGCGGGCGCGAACTCCCGCACCACGTCGAGCCGCACGCGCCGCGAGACCACGAGCGTGAACGCGACGGCGACGAGCACGAGCGCGAGGCCCGCGACATAGAGCAGCTCGGGCACCCCCGCCGCGAAAGCGCCGGCGGCACTCGCACCCGCCGCGACGACGAACCACCACCCGCGCGCCGTCAATCGGATGCCGTAGCCCTCCCGGCGCCGAGACGAGCGACGCACGCGCCCTGTCGTCATTCGGGCCCCGCAGTCATTCGCGCCCCGCCGTCACTCGCGCTCCCGCGCCACGAACCGCATCAGGGCGCGGTCGACGAACCGAGGGGAACCTCGACGCGCGCGACGATGCGTTCCACGACATCGTCGAGGGCGGACGCCGACGCGGGCGAGCCGCCCGACGACCTGTTGGCGGGAATGAGCCGGTGGGCGAGAACGGGAACGGCGAGGGCGTCGATGTCGTCGGGGAGCACGAACTCACGGCCGTCGAGTGCCGCTCGCGCTTTCGCGGCCCGCACGAGCTGGAGCGTCGCTCGCGGGCTCGCGCCGAGGCGCAGCGCCCGCTCGGCGCGCGTCGCCTGCGCGATCGCGACCGCGTACTGCTCGACGGCTCGCGAAACGAAGACCGACCGCACGGCGGCGATCATGCCGATGAACTGGTCGGTAGAGACGACGCTGCGCACGTCGTCGAGGGGACTGTGGGTCTCGCGCTGACGCAGCATCGCGAGTTCGGCCGCCGCATCCGGATATCCCATCGACACCCGCATCATGAAGCGGTCGCGCTGCGCTTCGGGCAGAGGATAGGTGCCCTCCATCTCGACCGGGTTCTGCGTCGCGACGACGACGAACGGTGCCGCGAGCGGGTGGGTGACGCCGTCGACGGTGACCTGGCGCTCCTCCATGCTCTCGAGCAGAGCCGACTGGGTCTTCGGGCTCGCCCGGTTGATCTCGTCGCCGATGACGATGTTGGCGAACACCGGCCCGGGCTTGAACTCGAACTCGCGGGTCGCCTGGTTGAAGATCGAGACACCCGTGACATCCGACGGCAGCAGGTCGGGCGTGAACTGGATGCGCGACACCGTGCAGTCGACCGAGCGAGCGAGGGCGCGCGCGAGCATGGTCTTGCCGACGCCGGGCACATCCTCGATGAGCAGGTGTCCTTCGGCCAGGAGCACCGTGAGCGCGAGCTCGACGGGGCCGCGCTTGCCGTCGATGACCTTCTCCACGCTCGCGACGATGAGGGTGCTCAGCCGTTGGAACTCACCCGCATCCAGCACGGGCACCCGAACCGATCGGGCCGGATCGGTCTGTACGTCACTCATCGAGCTCTCCACCATCAACCGTGCTCCTTCGCGTGTTCTCGGCGCAGTCTGCCAGACGCCGGTGCGGGGGTGCTCAGAGAGCGCGATCGGGTGCGGCGTGTTCGGCGCGCTCCGCCCGCCCCGCCGCGAGTCCGGCGGCGAACCCCGCGGCGTGCGCCTCGGCGCTGCCGACCCGGAACATGTCGTTCTCGGGCGACCTCACGAGAACGCGCGCGCCGGGGAGGTCGACGTCGCCGACGAGGTGAGCGAGCCCCCGCACGATCGCGAGGGGTCGGCCCGACGCTTTGCCTTTGACGAGGTCGGCCGTCGCGGCGATCTCGTCGGCCACCGCGGGCGCGGTGACGGCGAGGGGCTTGCCCGAGGCATCCGTCGACCCGCGCAAGTCGTCGAGAACGCGCAGCCCCGCCGCTCCGATCGCCGCGTCGGTCTGCCCCTCGCGCCACGGCCTGCCGAAGGTGTCGCTCACGACGACGCCGATGTCGAACCCGAACCGCTCCCGCCACGCCGCACACAGCTCGCGCGCGGTCGCGTCGGGATCTTCGGGGAGCAGCAGCACGACGCCGTCGGGCGTGTTGCTCGCATCCACTCCCGCCGCCGCCATCACGAGACCGAGCGGGTTCTCGACGATGCGCGTGACCCCGTTCGGATGCTCGCGGCTCGCGACGAGACGCACGGTCTGGCTCGTGATCGCGTCTTCGCGATCGGCGGCGGCGACCTGACGCCCCTGCGCCTTGCTCACGATCTTGCTCGTCACCGCGACGATGTCGCCGCTCTCGATGACCGGTTCGAGCGCGTCGCCGAGGATGCGCGCGAGGTCGTCGCCCGCCTGGAACTCGGGGAGGCCGGGGATCGAGAACGCGGTGAGCTGCACTCCCCCATTGTCCCGTGTCGCGTGCGCCAAACCGCTGTGCGTGGTGGCTGACACGGGCCGAGCACGTCGCTTCGACCGGGGGGTGTGCCCATCGCCATGCTCGTCAGCGGCTTTCTGGCTTGGCAACTCCCCCAGCGCGACGACGGTTCCGCCGCCACTATCTCAGAGACGCACCCGTCAGACCTTCTTGTGAGTGATGGCCATTTCGCCCCCGGACCTGCGTCTACGGCCCGAACTCCCGAGCTCGGGAGGCGTCGCTCGGCGATGCACACCGGCATGGTGACTCGAGAGGCTCTTTCGCTGACCACCTGAGGTGAGGGATCATCGCGGTATGAGGGCTCGATTTCGCAGTGCAGGTGCGACCATCGTCGCGGTGTCGGTCATGGCGGTGCTCGCCGGATGCGTGGGAGGGACTTCTGATTTCGCCGTGCTCGAGCGAGAGCCGGGTCCTGGCGATGCCCTCCCCGACCTGCCTGGCTACGCATTCGACGACCTCGATATGTCGTCGGCACGGTTCGTGGGCGAGCATGACGGAACCGATGTCTGGCTCGCGCGGAGCGGAGATTCCGTGGTCGGGCTCGGCGTGTGTCTCATCGTGTCACCGGAGGGCGGCGACTGGCACGTCGCGTGCGGCGGGACAGGGCAGCTCGAGATCGACGGTCCCGGAGGGCGCTTCGAGATCCGCCCCGACGACAGTCCGACGCCCGAGGGGGCCACGGCCGTCTCCGAGAACGTCTTCGCCTTCGACTGACACGCGACGAGGTCGACCTTCTCGGCGACGACTCCGAGGGCTGACAGACCGTGCGGCCAGCGCTACTTCCGCAGCGCCGGCAGCACCTCGCGCGCGAACACGTCGATCCACTCTCGCTGGTTGCGCCCCACATTGTGCAGATAGATGCGGTCGAAGCCGAGATCGACGAACTGCTGGATGTACGCGCGGTGCACGTCGGGGTCGGAGCTGATCGGCATGCGGCCCTCGAAATCGTCGGGGCGCACCATCCGCGCGATCTGCTCGAGTTCGAACGGCGAGCGGATGTCGCCCTTCGGAAAGCGGATGCCGCCGTTGGGCCACTCGGTGAGCGCGTTGCGCATCGCCTCGGTGTCGGTCGCCGCCCAGCTCACGTGCACCCGGAGCACCTTGGTCATCGTCGCGGGTTCGCGACCCACCTCGCGGGCTCCCTCCGCGAAGCGCTGCACGAGCATCGCGACCTTCTCGACCGGCGCGGCCTCGGTGATGAGCCCGTCGACGGTGCGACCGGCACGCTTCGCCGCCACGGGCCCGGCCGTCGCGACGAGGATCTCGGGTGCGACCTCGGGCATCGTCCACAGCCGCGTCGACTCGAGCTTGTAGAACTGCCCGTCGTGCCGCACGTCGCGGTGGCTGAGCCCCGACACGAACAGTTTCTTGATGATGTCGACGGCCTCGAACATCCGGTTGATGCGCTCGGGCGCCTCGGGCCAGTACTGCCCGACCACGTGCTCGTTGAGGGCCTCGCCGCTCCCGAGGCCGAGCCAGTGCCTGCCCGGATACATCGCGGCGAGAGTGGCGGATGCTTGCGCGACCATCGCCGGATGCCAGCGGAACGTCGGCGCTGTCACCCCCGTGCCGAGGTCGCCCGACGTCGTCTGACCGAGGGCGGAGAGCACGTTCCACACGAACGAGGCGTTGCCCTGGGCCGGCACCCACGGCTGGAAGTGGTCGGCGGCCATGACGCCCGTGAACCCGCGGGACTCGGCGTGCGCCGCGAACTCGAGGATCTCGTTCGGGTGGAACCGCTCGAGCATCGCGGCATAACCGATGTGCACGCCCGGAGAGGTCACCCCGCCGAACCGCCGGCGACGACGTAGGACCACAGTTCACTGCTGAGACCGACGTGCCCCTTCGGGGCGTCACCCTCCGCTGGGGTGGGGCCGCGGTGACCGTGGCCGAACGCGGGCGAATCGACCCAGGCCTGGAACGACTCGTCGTCGCTCCAGCGGGTGATGACGAGCCACGTCGTGCGATCGTCGGTCGGCTTGAGCAGTTCGAACCCCTCGAAACCGGGTTGGCCGTCGACGGCTCCGGCGCGAGCGGCGAAGCGCTGGGCGAGTTCGTCCCCGCTGTCGGCCGCAACGGTGATGGCGTTGATCTTGATGATGCTCATGGGGATCCTCCACTGGATGAATGCTTCCCTCATGCTGTCACGACGCACGGCTGCTCGAGGCGGCGCGAGTCCCAGCCTCGCTCCTCTAGCATCATCACGACCGCGCGTTCCGCTCGGTGAGACCGGAGGTGCACGTGAAGCTCACCCTGCCCTTCGACGAGGCACTCGCTCTCGCGACCTCGGGCGCCGCCCTCCCGGTCATGCTCGACGACGTGCGGTGCGAGGGCTCGACGATCCACACCGAGGTCGACCTCACGCAGATCGAGACGACCGCCTTCGCCAAGCAACTCGCGTTCGCGGCCGCGGGCACCGTCACGGTCACGGCGCGTTTTCTCGGCTTCACCTCGGGCGTCGTCTCCTTCGCGATCACCGCGCACGCGCGGGGCCTCCCCGCACACAAACTCGTGCCCTACCTCCTCGACCCGATCAACCGGGGTCTCAACGAGAGCGGCATGCCTCCCGGGCTCGTCGAACTCGAGCGGGGCGAAAGCGAGCCCGTCGTGCTCATCGACCTGCAGAAAGCCGTCGACTCGAGGATGGCCGGCATGACCATCACGGCGTTCGACCTCGCCGACTCGACCCTCGTTCTCGAGGCCGTGGTCGAGGCTGCGGTGTCGGAGCGCTAGCGGGTCGCCTTCCGTCGCGGATGTCTGCGGCCAGCGCTACATTTCCCGCATGAACATCGTCCTGATCCCCGGTTTCTGGCTCGACGGCGATTCGTGGGGCGAGGTGACGACGGTGCTCCGAGAGCACGGTCACGGTGTCACGGCCCTCACCCTCCCCGGACTTGAACGCGACGACGCGGCGAATGCGGCGAAGCCCGCGAAGCCCGGGATCGACAGGTCTACGATCTGTCTCCGCGACCACGTCGACGCGGTCGTGGCCGCGGTCGACGCGTCAGACGTTCCGGTGGTGCTCGTCGGCCACAGCGGCGGTGGCGCCCTCGCGCACGGCGCGGTCGACGCGCGCCCCGACCGGGTGGCCCGCGTGGTCTACGTCGACAGCGGACCCCTCGCGCACGGCGGGGTCATCAACGACGAGTTGCCCGCGGTCGACGGCGTGATCCCCCTGCCCGACTGGAGTGTCTTCGACGAGCCCGACCTGACCGACCTCGACGACGCCGCACGGGAACACTTCCGCAGCATCGCCCACCCGCAGCCGGTGCACGTCGCCACCGACGCGCTCGAGCTCCGTGACCCGAGGCGATTCGATGTGCCGGTCACCGTGATCTGCTGCGAGTTCCCCGCCGACATGCTCCGGCAGTTCATGGCCGAAGACCATCCATACACGGCCGAGCTCGCACGCATCCGCGATCGTGAGCTCGTCGACCTGCCGACGGGGCACTGGCCCCAGTTCACCAAGCCCCGTCAGCTCGCCGAGACGATTCTCGCGGCGCTGTAACTCGAGGTGCCGAAGCTCGCGGCGCTGCGGCTCACCGCCGGCTCTCGCGGGCGCGCGCCGCCTCGAGCAGGGCGAGCGACACGATCCACAGCCGGCGCGCGGCCTCGGGGTCGAGCGCGTGCGCCACGACACCGTGGAGGCCGTCGGCGAGGTGGTCGACGACATCCGCTTCGTGGCAGTCCTCGAAGTATCGGCCGCCGACCCCCGCGAGCGTCGGCGACGTCGCCACGAACACCGATGTCGCGGCACCCTGCTCGGGTGTCTTCGCGGTGAACCCCGCCTCGGTGACCTGGCGCTTGGTGGTCTCGAGCAGGGCCGGATCCCAGTGGCGTTGCAGGTTGGTCCAGATGCCGCCGGGCATCACGGCGTTGGCGGTGATGCCGTCGCCCGCCCAGCGCCGCGACGCCTCGACGGCGAAGAGCACGTTCGCCGTCTTCGACTGCCCGTAGGCGACACCGGCGTCGTACGGCCGCCTCTCGAAGAAGAGGTCGTCGAAGTCGACCGACGACGACGCGTGCCCGCTCGAGCTCACCGAAACGATGCGCGAGCCGCCGGG
The DNA here is from genome assembly GCF_046600695.1 of Marisediminicola sp. LYQ85. NCBI lineage: Bacteria > Bacillati > Actinomycetota > Actinomycetes > Micrococcales > Microbacteriaceae > Marisediminicola > Marisediminicola sp. LYQ85. The sequence continues at coordinate 261,016 of NZ_JBKIWO010000001.1, read as the reverse complement.
TCGTTCGGCGGCACCCGCGGCGAGCGCCGTGTGCAAACCGGTCGCGAGCGCGAAGTGCCCGAGGTGGTTGGTCGCGAACTGAAGCTCCCAGCCTTCGGGCGTCCGCGTCTCGGGGGTCCACATCACGCCCGCGTTGTTCACGAGGATGTGCAGCGGCCCCGCCCACGCGGCCGCGAAAGCGTCGACAGAGTGCACATCGGCGAGATCGAGTCGCGCGACCGCGACATCCGCTTCGCGTGACGAACCGCGGATGTCGTCGGCGACCCTCTCACCCGCGGCGACGTCGCGCACGGCGAGCGTGACACTCGCGCCGGCGGCGGCGAGCGCACGCGCCGTCTCGACGCCGATGCCCGAAGCGGCACCCGTGACGATGGCGACAGCACCGCGCAGGTCGACGCCCTCGACGACGTCGGCTGCCGTGCTCGTGGCGCCGAAGGCGGCTGGGGAGGCGTCCATACCGCTCACGCCACGCCCGCCGGCCTCGTCGACGAGATGCCGCCGTCGACGTCGAGCACGACGCCGTGGATCATCGCGGCGGCGTCCGACACGAGAAAGACGACGGCGTTCGCGATGTCCTCCGGCTGTACGACGACACCGGCGGGGGTGCCAGCGGCCATGGCGTCGAGCACGGGGCGCGCGCCCTCGTTGCCCGGGGTCAGGGTGACGCCCGGGGCGACCGCGGTCACGCGAACGCCGCGCGGCCCGAACTCGGCAGCCCACGATCTCGTGAGCTGCTCGTCTGCCGCCTTCGTCGCGGAGTACATCGCGGCGAAGGGGTTGCCGACGCGGCCCATCCACGATCCGACCGTCACGATCGCCCCCGAGCCGCGCTCGGCCATCGCCGGGGCGGTCGCCGCGACGAGCACGTGGGGCGCTCGCACGTTGACGGCGAGCATCGCGTCGAGGTCGGCATCCGCGAGTTCGGCAGTCGACGTCGCCGGGTAGATGCCCGCGTTGTTCACGAGGATGTCGACGCGGCCGCCAAGCCTCTCGGTGGTGTCGGCCGCGAAGGCGCGCAGCGCCGCGTAGTCACCGGCGAGGTCGACGGGAACGAAGATCGCCTCCCCGCCGGCGGCGGCGATCGACGAGACGACGGCCTCGCCGCGGGCCCGGTCACGGCCGCTCACGGCGACGAGCACCCCCTCGACGGCGAGAGCGCGGGCGATCGCCGCGCCGATGCCGCTCGTCGAGCCGGTGACGATGGCGGTGCGCCTGTCGGGCGCCGAGGTGGTGGACGAGGAGGGGGGCGTGTTCGCTGATGTCATGTCTCAGGTCTAAGCGGCCATCGCTGCAGCCACCAGGTCAGGCTCAACCTGGGCATGACGGGACCAGGCTGCAAGCGACACGGGCTCCTAGGGTGGCGGTATGACTCGTGACCGCGCCGCCCTCGGAGAGTTTCTGCGCTCGCGCCGCGATCGACTCACGCCCTCGACGGCCGGTATCGAGGCGTTCCCCGGCCCCCGCCGCGTGCCCGGACTGCGCAAAGAAGAGCTCGCCGTGCTCGCGGGGGTGAGTCCCGACTACTACAGCCGCCTCGAGCAGGGGCGTCAGGCCACCATCTCGCGGGAGGTTCTCGACTCGCTGGCCCGAGCACTGCGCCTCGACGATGTCGAGCGGGCTCACCTCCACGACCTCGCTGCGCCAGCGCGGAGGGCGCCGATGTCGACGACCACGACGCAGCACGCCGACCCCGGGCTGCTCAGACTCATGACCGCCGTCGAGCACCTCCCCGCACTCATCATCGGGCAGCGCGCCGAGGTGCTCGCGCGCAACGCCCTGCTCGCCACCGTGCTCCACGACCTCCCGGTGGGGTCGTCTCTCGCTCGGTTCATGTTTCTCGATCCCGTCGCGCGCGAGCGCATCGTCAACTGGGAGACCTTCGCGGCGACGACGGTCGCGTCGCTGCGCCGCGACCTCGCAAGGCACCCGCACGATCGCAGACTCGCCGCCCTCGTCGACGACCTGCGGGCGGCGGATGCCGACGCCGAACGCTGGTGGAACGACCACGGTGTGCGCGACTACGCCTCGGTCGCGAAGAAGATCCGACACCCTCTCGTGGGCGAGCTCGAGTTCGACCTCGAGATCGTGACGGCACCGCACGACCCCGAGCAGCGCCTCATCGTCTACACGGCCGAGCGGGGCTCCCCCACCGAGCGGATGCTGCCCGTGCTCGCGAGCTGGGCCGCCGATCCGGCGCTCACGGACCCCCGAGCCAGTGATCGATCCGGTGGTGGTCGGGCGTGAAGCCGTGCTTCACACCCCACAGCACCGCTTGGGTGCGACTGTCGGCACCGATCTTGCGATAGATGCTGCGGATGTACGACTTCACGGTGTTGGGGCTCAGATAGGTGAGTGTGGCGACATCCGCGTTGCTCTTGCCCTGCGTGATGAGCGCGAGCACCTCGGACTCGCGATCGGTGATGCCCTCCCGGCGGCCCGGCCAGTCGAGCCCGAGGTTGCTCGTCGCGCGCTTCGGGCTCTCGCTCACGACGGTCTCGCCCGCGTGCACCCGCTCGAGCGCGGCCACGAGGTGGCGGGCGGCGAGCGTCTTCGACAGGTAGCCCGTGACGCCCTGCGCGAGGGCATCGTCGATGAGTCTCTGGTCGAAGTTCCACGTGTAGACGACGACGTGGGTCGCGCGGGGGTTCGTGACGAGGGCGCGGATCTCGTCGTGGTCCGACTCCGGCTGCGCGAACGAGTCGTACATCACGATGTCGATGACGTCGTCGAGTTCGGCGTTCGCGGCGATCTCCGAGACGATCACGCGATCGCGATAGTCGTCGAACATGTGCGCGAGGCCCGTGAGCACGACGTCGTAGTCGTCGACGAGGGTCACCGTGATGGGTGTCGAACGGGGCGGGGTCATGGGATGACTATTCCACCCCGAGGGGTGTAGTGGCACACCCGAGGGGGTGGTTTCGTGGACTCACTGGTTCTCCACTGCCACTGACCCGACCTTCGGGCGTCCCCCGCGGAACCCCCTCCGCATCACGAAAGGAACACCATGCTCGGTCTCATCATCAGCATCATCGTCATCGGCCTCATCGCGGGCTTCGTCGCTCGCCTTCTCGTCCCCGGAAAGCAGAACCTCTCGGTTCCCATGACGATCCTCATCGGCATCATCGGATCGTTCGTCGGCGGGTTCCTCGGCTACCTGCTCTTCGGCGCCGACGCGACCGACGGCTTCTTCCAGCCCGCCGGCATCATCGGCTCCATCATCGGCGCGATCATCGTGCTGCTCATCTGGATCCGCGTCGGCGGCCGTCGCAGCGTCACGCGCCGCTGAACCGCCCTCGCCAGAAACGACCCGCACCTCACCGAGGCGCGGGTCGTTTCTCCGTGCCGGGGCCGACCGCCCCGCCGATCAGGCTCTCGCGCGCAACCGCGGCGCGATGTCGCGCTCGAAGAGCTCGAGAAAGCGGCGCTGGTCCTGCCCGGGGGCGTGGAACACGAGGTGGTTCATGCCGTAATCGAGATACTTGCCGATCTCGTCGACCACGGCATCGGGGTCGGAGCCGACGATCCAGCGGGAGGCGATCTTCTCGATGGGGAGGGCATCCGCGGCCCGTTCCATCTCGACGGGGTCGGTGATGTCGTGCTTCTGCTCCTTCGAGAGGGCGAGCGGCGCCCAGAAGCGCGTGTTCTCGAGCGCGGTGTCGTGATCGGTGTCATACGAGAGCTTGATCTCGATCATGCGATCGATGCTCTCGAACTCGCGCCCCACCTTGTCCGCCCCCTCTTTGACCGCGGGGATGAGCGAATCGGTGTAGAGCTCGGCGCCCTTGCCCGACGTGCAGATGAACCCGTCACCCGAGCGACCGGCGTAGCGCGCGACGACAGGGCCGCCGGCCGCGATGTAGACGGGGATGCCGCCCTCGGGCCGGTCGTAGATGCTCGCGTCGTGGGTCGAGTAGTACTCGCCCTCGAAGTTGACGCGGTCCTCGGTCCACAACTGCCGCATGAGCTGCACCGCCTCGCGGAGGCGCGCGAATCGCTCCTTGAACTCGGGCCAGGTCTGCTCGCCCGCCCCGCGGAATCCGGTCGCGACCTCGTTGAGCGCCTCACCCGTTCCGACACCGAGCATGATGCGCCCCGGGTAGAGCACCCCCATCGTCGCGAACGCTTGCGCGAGAACGGCGGGGTTGTAGCGGAACGTCGGCGTCATCACGGAGGTGCCGATCTGAATGGTCTTCGTGCGCTCGCCCACCGCGGCCATCCACGAGAGCGAGAACGGTGCGTGACCGCCCTCGTGCCGCCAGGGCTGGAAGTGGTCGCTCACCGCGACGCTCTCCATGCCGTGCGCTTCGGCCGCGACCGCGATCTCGACGAGCTCGCGGGGGTCGAACTGCTCTGCCGATGCCTTGTATCCGAGTTTGAGAGTCACCCTGACAGTCTGCCGCTCCGACCACCCATCACCGCACCCTCGCGAGTATTCACTCCCCGTTCGCAGCAGTAGACCCGCGGAACACGTGCGTCATCCACCACCAGATGAGCCACCCCGCGATGCCGACGACGATGACGGAGAAGACGAGCCCGACGGCTCCGGTCGCGAGTGCCGCCGTGAGAGCCGCGGTGAGGTCGCCCTCGGGTGATCCCGCTGGCGCGGCCGACGTGGTCATGGAGCTGAACGCCGCGATCGATGCCGCGACTCCGACGAATTGAGCCACCGTCGCGCCGACGAATCCGATGACGACGAGCACCGGAAGCGAGATGCCGATCGAACTCCAGGTGACCGCCCACGGCTTGCGCACTCCTCGCCCGCGCAGGATCAGGCCGCTCGCGATCACTCCGAGAGCGACCACCGCGAACCCGACGAGGGCAGCGATGGTGAGCCACGCCCACAGGTCGATGCTGTCGATCGCTTCGGCGAACCCGTCTTGCGAGGCCGAGGCGTCTGGCGAACTCGGGAGCGACGATGACCCGGTCGAATCCATGGCCGCGCTGAGGAAGGCGACGAACGCGGCCACTCCCGCCGCAGACACGAGCAGTGAGCCACCGAGGCTGACGAGGTTGAGCCCGACGAAGCCCGCCCAGAATGCCCCGCGCTTGTGTCGTTTCGAGAGCGGTGGGCGGAGGGATGCCGGGGCGTACGGGTTCGGCACGTACGGGTTCGGCGCGGCGGGGTTCGGCACGTACGGGTTCGGCGCGGCGGGGTGCGTCATGCGCCGAAGCTTAGTGGCGTCCATCCCGCGCTCGAGCGGCGACTCGTGCGGAGGCTGTGTCATCTCCTCCCCAGCCGACAACGACTACCATTCATCCACAGCTAAAAACCCCTCTGACCGGGAGATTTCGAATGTCAGTGGCTGGTGTCACCGTGTGAGCATGAACAGACCACCCCGCACCGATCTCGCACTCGCCGTGCGTCGATCGGCGAGTGAGCTCGGGTCCGCCATCAGCGGTGCCGATGCAAACGGGCGTGGTCGCGAGGGTAAGGGCGAGGGTAAGGGCGAGGGCGACGCCGCCGCCGCTCTCGCCTCGCAATTGACGGGGCTCGACGATGGGGCGGTCGTGGCTCTGCTCCGCGACGTCGAGCACGCGGGCAGAGTCATCGACGCGCTGAGGGTTGCCGTCGCCGGCGAGCTCGCCGAGCGCTCTCGCGTCGAACTCGCCGGCGATTCCCTCGCGCGTCGTCTCGGGCACTCCACCCCGGCGCACCTCCTCGAGCAGCACACGCGGGTGTCGCCGTCCGAAGCCGCCCGTCGACTCCGCCTCGCCGCCGGCCTCCGCCCGCGGCGCGAGCTCGGTGGCCGCCTCCTGCCACCGAGCTACCCGGCCGTCGCCGAGGCGGTGGCCGAAGGAGAGGTCGGCACCGACGCGGCGAGGGCGATCATCCGCTGCCTCGACTCGGCCTCGAGCGCAGCCGACCCCGCAGACGTCGACCGAGCGGAGCGCGCGCTCGTCGATGTCGCGCGTTCCGATTGCGCCGACCTCGTGTCGGTGCACGCCCTCGCCTGGCGAGAAGCGATCGACCCCGACGGAACGGAGCCCCGCGACGAAGACCTCCGGCAGAGGCGCGGTTTCACCCTCGGCCGCGAAACGAACGGGATGACGCGCGGCACCCTCGTGCTCGATCCGCAATCCGCCGCGCTCGTGCGTTCGATGCTGTCCCACGGCACCGACCCCGGTCGTGAGCCGCAGTTCATCGACGAAGCCGACGAGCGCACGGGAACGACGGTCACGCCCACACCCGACGGCGACCTCGTCGAGACCCTCGCCGACCCGCGCACGAGAGAACAGCGGCGCCTCGACGTTCTCATCGGAACCATCACCGCGGGACTCCGCTCCCGCGACACCGAACGCGCCGTGCCGACGGAAGCTGCGCCGACGGGAGCCGTGTCGACAGGCGCTGTGCCGAGGGGCGCCGCGACGGCCGGACCCGGGTCGCTTCGGCCGATGACCGCAGTCATGGCGGTCATCACCCTCGACGAGTTGCGCTCCGGGGTCGGGGCAGGGTGGCTCGACGACGTGACCGAACCGGTCTCGGCGCCGACGGTGCGCACGATGGCGTGCGACGCCGGGTTCCGGCCCGTGCTCGTCGGTGACGCGGGCGAGATCCTGCACTTCGGTCGCACGAGACGCCTGTTCTCCGCCGCACAACGCAAAGCCCTCGCCGTTCGCGACGGCGGGTGCGTGTGGCCGAGATGCACGGCTCCCCCGTCGTGGTGCGAAGCGCATCACGTCACCGAGTGGGAGCACGGCGGCACGACGGATGTCGACAACGGCGCCCTACTGTGCTCTGCCCATCACCATTTGCTGCACGCCTCCGCCTTCACGATGCGGATGTTCGCGGGCCGCCCCCGACTGCTCGCCCCGCCCTGGCTCGACCCCGACCAGGTGTGGAAACCCCTCGGCCGCAACCGCGCACTCATGACCGCGTTGCGGCGGTGAGACGCGCGGCGCACCGCAGCTAGCCGCGGGGCTTCTGCAGAAAATCGGCGACGGCGCGAGGAACATAGGGCGAGACATCCCCGCCGAGACCGGACACCTGACGCACGAGCGAACTCGACACGTGCGCGTGCGCGGGGTCGGGGAGCAGGAACACCGTTTCGACGCCCGCGAGGTTGCGGTTGACGATCGCCATGGGCGTCTCATACGCGACATCCACTTGCGACCGCACGCCCTTGACGAGCACGCTCGCCCCGACATCCGTGCAGTAGTCGACGAGCAGACCGACACTCCACGACGTGACCCTGATGTCGCCCGCGAAACCGGCGTCTTGGATCGCCTTCTCGATGAGCGACACACGCTGCGCGACCGGCAGGAGAGCCGTTTTGGCCGGATTGTGAACCACGAGCACGTGCAACTCGTCGAAGATTCCCGCCGCGCGTTCGATCACATCCAGGTGCCCGAGAGTCACAGGGTCGAAGGAGCCAGGGACGACAGCGATCCGGTGCATGACTCGACCCTAACCGCCCGATGTTGCCGTTCTGTGACATCCAGCCCAGCTCGCATCGGGGCAGCAGTGGTAAGCGGCGACCCCGCGTCAGTTCTTGGCGAGGAAGTCGCGGCTCGACTCGTCGAGGCGGCGCTCGAGAGCCTCCCGGAGTGCCTCGTGAGACTCGAGCTCGGGGTCGGCGTCGAGCACGAACCCCGCCGCCTCCCGAGCCTCCAGAATCAGGTCGCCGTCGGTCACGACGCGCAACAACCGCAGCGATGAGCGCCCCCCGGCCTGGTTGCGACCGAGCACGTCACCCTCGCGCCGCAACTCGAGGTCTTTCTGGGCGAGCTCGAAACCGTCGAGGGTCGACGCGACAGCCTCGACACGCTCGCGCGCGAGCGACTCGGCCTCGGCGTGGGTCACGAGGAGGCACAGCCCGGGCACCCCGCCGCGCCCGACCCGGCCACGCAACTGGTGCAGTTGCGACACCCCGAACCGGTCGGCGTCGAGCACGACCATGACCGACGCGTTCGGCACGTCGACACCGACCTCGATCACCGTCGTCGCAACGAGCACGTCGATGTCGCCCGCGGCGAAGGCGCGCATGACCTGATCTTTGAGCTCGCCCGGCATGCGGCCGTGCAGCTCCTCGACGCGTCGGCCCGCGAACTCGGGTCTCGCGCGGATGCTCGCGAGCACGTCGGTCACGTTGGCGCGCGCGACGGGCGCTTCACCCGCATCCGCGGCATCCCGCACCTCGGCGGCGTCGGGCTCGTCGCCGACCTCGACGACCGTGCTGTCGATCGCGGGGCACACGACGAACGCCTGCCGCCCGAGCGCGAGCTCCTCCGAGATGCGCTGCCAGATGCGCGACCCCCACGCGGGTTTCTCGGCGAGGGGCACGACGAACGACTCGATCGGCACGCGGCCCGCCGGCAGCTCGGCGATCGTCGAGACGTCGAGGTCGCCGAACACGGTCATCGCGACGGTGCGGGGAATCGGGGTCGCCGTGAGCACGAGCACGTGGGGCGGCGTGTGCCCCTTCTGTCGCAGCGATTCCCGTTGTTCGACACCGAAGCGGTGCTGCTCGTCGACGACGACGAGACCGAGGTCGAAGAACTCGACGCTCTCGCTCATGAGCGCGTGGGTACCGACGACGATGCTCGCGTGCCCGCTCACCGACGCGAGGGTCGCTTTGCGGCGATCGGCGAGAGGCATCTGCCCCGTGATGAGGGTCGGTCGCACTCGCGCGGCCAGCTCCGGCCCGAGAACGCGCGCGATCGAGCGCACGTGCTGCGCTGCGAGCACCTCGGTGGGGGCGAGGAGCGCCGACTGCCCGCCAGACTCGGCGACCGCGAGCATCGCGCGCACCGCCACGAGGGTCTTGCCCGAGCCGACCTCGCCCTGCACGAGGCGGTTCATCGGGGCGTCCGAGGCGAGGTCGGCCGTGATCTCTCTCCCGACGAACTTCTGGTCGCCCGTGAGCTCGAACGGGAGGTCAGCGTCGAACCGCTCGAGCATCCCGCCCGCCCCGGCGACGCGCGTCGTCGCGGTGCGCGAGCGCAACCTCGCGCGCTGCTGCAGAAGGGCCGCTTGCAAGACGAACGCCTCCTGAAACCTCAGGGCGTCGCGCGCGGTTCGCCAGTCCGAATCCTTCTCGGGCCGGTGGATGAGGTCGATCGCGCGCGAGAACGACATGAGCTGCCGCTCGCTCCGCACCGACTCGGGAACCGGGTCGGCGAGCGCCGGAAGCGTGTCGAGCACGACCCCGATCGCTTTCTGCACTTGCCACGACGCGACACTCGCCGTCGCCGGGTAGATCGGGATCGGTTGCTGCGCCCACTTCGACACCGACGCCTCACCGCGCCCCAGCTCGACGTCGAAGAGTTCGTAGTCCGGATGATTGAGCCCGCGCGTTCCGCGGTAGTCGGTGACCTTGCCCGCGAAGATGCCCCGACTGCCCGGCCGGAGCTCTTTCGAACGCCACGACTGATTGAAGAACGTGAGGGTGAGGATGCCGCTGCCGTCGCTGATCTTGACCTCGAGGATCGACCCCCGACGCGCGCGCATCGGGCGCTCGCGCACCTCGAGCACCTCGGCCACGATCGTGACGTTCTCATCGAGGGGCAGCTCGGCGAGGGCCGTGAGCTCACCGCGGCGCGCGTAGCGGCGCGGGTAGTGCGAGAGCAGGTCGCCGACCGTCGAGACACCGAACGCCTTCGCGAATGCCGACGCCGTGCGCCCCCCGAGCGCGCCGCTCAGGCGCGCGTCGAGAGGCGAATCCGGCATGCTCCGATCGTAGGCGAGGGGTGTGACTGCGGCCGCGCTCGCGGCGCGCTCCTGCCCGGCTCGCGCGGGCTCAGATCCAGCCGCGCTTGCGGAACACGACGAAGAGCGTTCCGCTCGCCGCCACCATGAGGCCGAGCGCGAAGGGGTAGCCGAACTGCCACGAGAGCTCGGGCATGTTCGCGAAGTTCATGCCGTACACCGAGCCGATGAGCGACGGCGCGAAGAGGATCGCCGCCCACCCCGAGATCTTGCGGGCCTCCTCCGCTTGCCGGTTGCTCGCGACACCGACGCGCTGCATCTCGTCGTTCTGACGCTGCGCCACGAGAGTGGCGTTGACGGTGAGCATGTCGCGCAGCACCTCACGGAACTCGGCGATGCGCTCGGTGACCGCGACGACGTGGTCGTCGACATCCCTCAGGTAGGCCCGCAGCCTCGGGTCGATGTCCGACTCGTCGAAGGCGTCGGTGATCGACCTGAGGATGCCGCTGAGCGGCTTCGCGGCGAGCTGGAAGTCGATGACCTCGCGCGAGAGCTCGTAGATGCGTCGAGACACCGCGGGGTCGCCGTCGAACACTTGCGACTCGATCTCGTCGATGTCGTTCTCGAGGCCGTCGACGACCGGGGAATAGCCGTCGACGAGGGCGTCGAGGATGCCGTAGAGAACCGCTTCCGGCCCGAGGGCGAGCAGCTCCGGGTCGTCCTCGAGCCGCGTGCGCACGATCGAGAGGTCGGGTTTCTCGGCGTGACGCACCGTGACGACGTATCCCTTGCCCACGAAGATGTGGAGTTCGCCGAACTCGACGCGTTCCTCGGCGTCGAGGTAGCGCGCCGCGCGGAGCACGAGGAACACGCTCTCGCCGTAGCGCTCCATCTTGGGCCGCTGGTGCGCGAGCACGGCGTCTTCGACGGCGAGCTCGTGGAGATCGAATCGCTCCGCGAGTTCGGTGAGCTCGGCCGCGTCGGGCCGGTAGAGACCGATCCACGCCATCGAGTCGGGGTGCGCCTCGAGTTCCGCGAAGGTCGCGGCGAGATCGGCGGGCGCGGCAGCACGCTTCCCGTTCGCATAGATGACGTTGGCGACGACGCTCGAGCGCGATTCGGCAGACATGCGAGAACGCTACAACTCGAAGCGGTACCCCTTCGACGCCCGCACGTTCGCCCCGATGACGCGCGTGTACCGGTCGTCGTTCTTCTCGAGCGACCTGAGCTGTCTCGCGACCTCGCGCTGGCTGCTCTTGAGGAAGTTGATGGCGACCGTCTTCTCCGCGGCCGACTCGTCGAGCCCGTCGCGGGCGATCGTCGCCGACGCCCGCCCGATCACGGCCACTTGCGAGTAGATACCGGATGCCACGGCCGTGAGCCTCTTCTGCAGGAGCTGCTTCTCCTGCACCTTCTTGCCGTGTTTGCGCAGGGCGGCTTCGGCGGCGTCTCGAAGCCGCACGGTCTGCTCGCTCACCGCGGAGCTGTGCCGCGCGAACGCCGCGTGGGGCCCGGCGAGCCTTCCCGGGCGGATCACGCGGTTGATGCGACCGGACACGTATGGCGCGAGCACGCCGATCGCTTTGCCGGGGTCGCTGATGCTGAGCGACCGCACGTCGGGGAGGTCTTCGCTGAGCGCCTTGATGCCGTTGAGGGCCACGAACGCGCGCATGACGTCGTTCGCCCCCTCGAAGATCGGAAAGATGCGGAAGTCGCGCAGAGCCTTCGCGAGAGGGTGGTCGTCCATGTAGGCCGTGCCGCCGTGCACTTGCACGGCCTTGTTGAGGCCGTACCAGCCGGTGTCGCTCGCGACGATCTTGGTCATCGCCGATTCGAGCGAGTAGTCGGCGACGCCGAGGTCGACGAGGCCCGTCGTGAGGTACGACATCGACTCGAGGCCGTAGATCTGCGTCGTCATCCACGCCGTCTTCTCTTCGACGAGCTCGAAGTCGATGATCGCGCGATCGAACTGGCGGCGCGATGTCGCATGCTCGAGGGTCAGGTCGAGGAAGCGCTTCATGCCTCCCGCGATCGAGGTCCCCATCGACATTCGCCCGTTGTTGAGGGTGTTCATCGCGATGCGGAAGCCGTCGCCCGGCTCCCCGAGCAGGTTCTCGGCCGGCACGCGCACGTCGTTGAAGTGCACGCGCTGCAGGCGATTGGCTTTGAGCCCGAGGGTCTCGAAGCGCGGGCCGGTGCTGAGCCCCTCCGAGCCCTTCTCGACGACGAGGGCCACGTGGCCGAGGTCGGATCGGGCGAAGACCGTGAGCACGTCTTGATCGCCGTTGCCGATCCAGCGCTTCTCGCCGTTGAGGATCCACGAGCCGTCGGACTGGCGTTCGGCCCACGTCTCGAGGTTGTAGGCATCCGACCCGACGTTCGGTTCGGTGAGCACGAACGCGGCGAGCTTGCGGCCGGCGGCGAGATCGGGAAGCCAGCGGGCCTTCTGGTCGTCGGTGCCGAACAGGTGGATGGGTTTCGTGCCGATCGACTGGTGCACGCCCATGACCACGGCGAGCGCGCCGTCCATGCGCCCGAACTCCTCCATGACGCGGCAGTAGCCCGACTGGCTGAGCCCCTGGCCGCCGTACTGCTTGTCGACGAAGAGGCCGAGGAGGCCGCGCTCGCCGAGGTCGCGGATGGTGTCGTCTCCGACCCAGCGTTCGCGCTCGGCCTTCTGCGGGTCGTAGACGTTCTCGAGGTAGTCGCGCGCCGAGTTCACGAGCGCCGAGACGGTGCGCCGTTCCTCCTCGGCCATCGTCGGATACGGCAGAACGAGGTCTGACGCGAGATGCCCGAGGAAGAGTGATTTGGTGAACGAGGGTTTGGTGGATCGGTCGACACTGGCCATGACGCCAGTGTCGAACATCCACCCGTTTCGACCGAACGGGTTGTCGTTTGTCTACAGTCTCGGCGCCGGGGAGCGCGCCCCGGGTGCGGTCGTTCCGCCAAAGCCGCCGGTAACGTGGATGCTCATGACGCGCATCATCGCCGGCTTCGCCGGCTCCATCGCCATCCGCGTGCCCGATGCGGGCACCCGCCCGACGAGTGATCGGGTGCGCGAGGCGATCTTCTCGGCGCTCGAGTCGCGCGACGCTCTCGACGGCGCGCGAGTGCTCGACCTCTTCGCCGGGTCGGGCGCGCTCGGGCTCGAGGCGGCGAGCCGCGGAGCCCGGTCGGTCACTCTCGTGGAGAAGAACGGCAAGGCCGCGGCGGTATGCCGCAGCAACGCGAAAGCGGTGCTCGCGGGGGCTCCGTCGCCGGCCCCGCTCGTCGAGGTGCGGGCGACGAGCGTGGAGGGGTTCTTGGCGGCCGCAGCGGGGGCCGCGTGGGACCTCGTCTTCCTCGACCCGCCGTACGACCTGAGTGACGACGACCTCGCACGCACGCTCGAGGCTCTCGCGCCGCAGCTCACGAGCGACGCGATCGTGCTCGTCGAGCGCAGTTCGCGAACATCCGAACCGCGCTGGCCCGCCGCCCTGCGGCTCGATCGGCGCAAAGACTACGGCGACACGACGCTGTGGTGGGCGGGGCCGGCTCGGCCCGCCGCTGAGGACTAGCCGGCGCGCAGGACTAGCCCGCCGCGCCGTCCCAGCCCGCATAGGGGTCCCAGCCCGACCGCGCCGGCGTCGCACCGTCGACCGTGACTCGCGGCCCGTGTTGGGCCTGCGCTTCGACGACCGTTCCGATGCGGCGGAACCCCCCGGGGAGGGCTGCGCCGTCGGGGAAGGTCGCGAGGAGCGAGTGGTCTTCGCCGCCCGCGATCGCCGCGTCGGGGTCGTCGCCGAGCAGCGCCGACTCGAGGTCGATGCCGACACCGCTCGCGCGCGCGATGCGGGCCGCGTCGAGGGCGAGGCCGTCGCTCACGTCGAGCATCGCGGTGACCCCCGATTCGGCCGCGAGAGGGCCGTCGGCGATCGGCGGCGTCGGGGCGAGATGGGCCGTCAATAGGGCGGGATGCTCGCGGCGCAGCTCTGCGGTCGCCGCGGCATCCGGCTCCCCCGCCGCATCCACCCCGCGGGTGAAGAGCAGCTCGAGTCCGCGCAGGGAGCGCCCGAGTGCCCCCGAGACCGCGACGGTGTCGCCGACCCTCGCACCCGAGCGCAGCACCGGGTCGCGGCCCTCGAGGTCGCCGAACGCCGTGACCGCGATCGTGAGGGTCGCCGACACCGAGAGGTCGCCCCCCACGACCCCGCACCCGGGCGCGAGGCTCTCGCAGCCCTCCCGCAGTCCGTCGGCGATCAGCTCGAGGGTCGAGACCGGGGTGTTCGAGGGAGCGGCGATCGCCACGACGAGCGCCGTGGGCACGGCGCCCATGGCGGCGACATCCGCGAGGTTGGAGGCCGCCGCTTTGAGTCCGAGCTCGACGGGGGTCGACCACGCGAGCCGGAAGTCGGGGCCGTGCACCATGAGATCGGTCGTCACGACGAAACGGCCGTCGGGTGCCGCGACGACGGCGGCGTCGTCTCCCGGGCCGATGAGAGCGGATGCCGCCCCCGGCAGCCGAGGGAAGATGCGCTCGAGCACCGCCCCCTCACCGACGCTGCCGAGGGTGTCTGCGTTGCTTGCGCCGTCAGCGGGGGTCTCAGGTGGCGTCATGCGCTCAACGCTAACCTGGTCACGATGAACTCGACGGGCACACGCACGGGCACACGCTCGCGCACGCGAGCGGTGACGACTGCCGCTCGCATCCTCGTGACCCTCGGCCTCGCGGGCGTCGCCCTCACGGGGTGCACGGCGACGGTCCCGATGGAGGCCGCTCCCGAGGCGACCGACCCGCTGTGCGCCGAGATCACGGTGCGGTTGCCCGACACGATCGGCGAACTCGAGAAGCGCCAGACGGATGCCCAGGCCACGGGTGCCTGGGGGGAACCCGCCGTCGTGCTGCTCACGTGCGGTGTCGCGGTGCCCGGTCCGTCGGAGCAGCGCTGCGTCACGATCGACGGTGTCGACTGGCTCGTCGACGACTCCGACGACGCCTTCGGCCGCTTCACGACCTACGGTCGCGACCCCGCCGTGCAAGTGATCGTCGACTCCGAGTTCGCCGAGGCCACCGCGCTCAACGAGCTCGCGACCGCTGTCGGCGTCAACCCCGTCGACCGCGAGTGCACCGTCGCCCAGGACTTCACGACGGGCGACAGCGAAGTGCTGACGCCCGCACCCTAGGGCGGGGCAGGGCTCGCTAGCGGGCGGTCTCGAGGCCGAGCGTGATGAGCTCGTCGAGCAGTTCGGGGTAGCTCATGCCCGACGCCATCCAGCACTTCGGGAACATCGAGATCGGCGTGAAACCCGGCATCGTGTTGAGCTCGTTGATGACGAAACCGTCTGCCGTGAGAAAGAAGTCGACGCGCGCGAGACCGGATCCGTCGATGGCGACGAAGGCGTGCGCTGCGAGGTCTTGCATCTCGGCGAGCTGCTCGGGGGCGAGGTCGGCGGGGCACTCGAGCCTCGCGGCGTCCGCGTCGAGGTACTTCGACTCGAAGTCGTAGAAGACGCCCGACGGGGTGATGATCTCCCCGGCGACAGACACGCGAGGGGCACCACCGTCGCGCCCCGCGAGCACCGCGCACTCGACCTCGCGGCCGACGATCGCGGTCTCGACGAGAACCTTGGTGTCTTCGCGCAGAGCCGTGTCGATGGCCTCGGTGAGGCTCGCGGCATCCGTCGCCTTCGAGACGCCGACACTCGACCCCGCGCGCGCGGGCTTGACGAAGAGCGGGTAGAGCGAGCCGTTCGAGGCGAGAGCGTCGATCGCGGTGAGCTCACGGTCGGGGTCGCGCCGCCACGCCGACTCGGTCACGGTCACCCACGGCGCCACGGCGATACCGGATGCCTGCAGCACCGTCTTGGTGAAGTGCTTGTCCATGCCCACCGACGACGCGAGCACGCCCGCGCCGACGTACGGCAGCCCGAGCAGCTCGAGCATGCCCTGAACGGTGCCGTCCTCACCGAAACGGCCGTGCAGGATCGGGAACACGACGTCGACATCGCCGAGCGAACGCGTGACGCCCTCCTCGGTCACGGTGAGCTCTCGCGACACCGCGGATTCGGGCCAGTGCACGCGTGACCCGGTGTCGATGACCGACGGCAGTTCGCCGGTCATCGCGAAACGGTCGGGGTCGTCGCTCTCGAGCACGAACGCCCCGTCGCGCGTGATGCCGACGGGGATCACGCGATACTTCGAGCGATCGATCGCCGAGAGAACACCGCCGGCGGTCGCGCAACTGACCGAGTGCTCACTCGACCGGCCGCCGAACAGAACGACGACCGTGAGTTGTGCTGGCACCTAGGACTCCGTCTGCGGTTCGTCGCTGTCAGTGGTGAGATGGGGCGCGATGTCGCGCGGGTTCATCGTACCGGCGAGCACTCCGGCCACCTGCTCGACGATGGGCATGTCGACACCCTTGGCGCGAGCGAGCTCGAGCACGGGCGCGACCGACGAGAGGCCCTCGGCCGTCTGGTTCATCTGCGTCACGACGTCGTCGAACGCGTAGCCCTGCCCGAGCAGACGGCCCGCGGTGTTGTTGCGCGAGAGGGGCGAACCGCACGTCGCGATGAGGTCGCCGAGCCCTGCGAGCCCCGACAGGGTCTCGGGGCGCGCACCGAACGCGACGGCGAACTCCGTCATCTCCACGAGGCCTCGCGTGATGATCGAGGCCTTCGTGTTCTCTCCGTGCCCGACGCCGTCGACGATACCGATGGCGACGGCGATGAGGTTCTTGAGCACTCCCCCGAACTCGGTGCCGATGACATCCGTGTTCACGAAAGAGCGGAAGTAGGGGTTGGTCGCGGCGACGGCCACGGTCGTCGCCGTCGCCATGCTCACCGACGACACGACGGCCGCGGTCGGCTGCTGCTTGGCGATCTCGAGGGCGAGGTTGGGTCCGGATGCCACGGCCACGCGCTCGGGGTCGATGCCGAGCTCCTCGTGGATGACCTCGCTCATGCGGAGGCCCGACCCCTTCTCGACGCCCTTCATGAGGCTCACGACGATAGCGTCTGCGGGGATGAGCTCTTTCACGATCGCGAGGTTGCCACGGAGAGACTGGCTCGGAACCGAGATGAACACGATCTCCGCGCCGTCGAGCACGTCGGGCAAGCGCGAACTCGACCACAGGTTGCGCGGGAGGTTGATGCCGGGGAGGTACTCGCTGTTGCGCTTGCTCTGCGAGATCTCGCGAGCCAGCTCGGCCCGCCGCGCCCACAGGGCGACGTCGCCTCCCCCGTCGGCGAGCACCTTGCTGAAGGTCGTGCCCCAGCTGCCCGCGCCGAGGACGGCGATCCTCGTCGCTCCGGGGATGGGCAGGCGGATCGGCATCGTCATGCTCAAAAGCGACCGGTCTCTTTCTGGTTGTTCTTCGACGGGTCCCACCGCGTCGCGGGGGCCTTCTCGTCTCGGAGGTCTTCGAGCAGGGCGGTGATCGCATCCATGACGAGCGACGTCGCGGCGGTCACCGTCGCGCCGTCGAGGGGTTTGTCGCGGAAGGCGGAGAGGTCGACGGGGTCGCCGAACTTGATGTCGATGGTCTTGCGCGGAAAGACGCTGATGCGCTTGGCGTAGCGCGGCATGACCTTCTGCGTTCCCCAGTGAGCCACGGGGATGATGGGGATGCCCGACTGCAGCGCCATGCGCACGGCCCCCGCCTTGCCGCGCATGGGCCAGAGGTCGGGGTCGCGCGTGAGCGACCCCTCGGGGTAGATGACGACGGCGAGCCCCTTGTCGACGATCTTGCGTGCTGCGACGAGGGGGTCGCTCCCGCGGACGGCGCCCGTCCGCTCGACCGGGATCTGGTCGGAGGCGCGCAGAAGGGTGCCGATGACGGGGTACTTGAAGAGGTCGGCTTTCGCGAGGTAGCGCGGCATCCTCCCGAGTTTCCACATCGCGACCCCCACGACGACGGGGTCGATCTCGCTGTAGTGGTTGGGTGCGAGAACGAACGCTCCGTCTTTCGGGAGCTTGTCTCCGTCGTGGAGGCGATACCGCGCGAGCACGTGCATCACGGGGAGCAGGAGGAACGCCAGGAACCGGAAGATCGGGGTCTTCTCGGACGCGCGTTTCGTCACGCCGGATCAGCCTTCGTAGACGAAATCGGCCCCGAGCGCCTCGAGCTTGTCGATGATGTGCTCGTAGCCGCGGCTGATGATGCCCATGTTGCTGATGACCGATCGACCTTCGGCGCTCAACGCCGCGATGAGGTGACTGAACCCTCCGCGCAGGTCGGGAACGTAGATCGCGGCGCCGTGCAGCTTCGTCGGTCCCGTGATGACGGCGGCCTGCTCGAAATCGCGGCGAGCGACGCGACGCGGGTGGTCGGGCAGTCCGGTCTTGTGCACGACGATGTTGGCGCCCATCTCGTTGAGCGCGTCGGTGAAGCCGAAACGGTTCTCGTAGACCGTCTCGTGCACGATCGATTCGCCGTGAGCGTGCGTGAGCGCGACGATGAGCGGCTGCTGCCAGTCGGTCATGAACCCGGGGTGTACGTCGGTCTCGATCGTCACGGGCTTGAGGTTGCCTCCGGGGTGCCAGAAGCGGATGCCGTCGTCTTGCACGTCGAACGCGCCGCCGACCTTGCGGAAGACGTTGAGGAAGGTCATGAGCTCCGACTGGCGGGCACCCTTGACGAGGATGTCTCCCCCGGTCACGAGTGCGGCCGACGCCCAGCTCGCGACCTCGTTGCGGTCGAAGAGCGCGCGGTGCTTGTAGCCGTCGAGGCTCTCGACACCCTCGATGAGGATGACGCGGTTGGGTTCGACCGAGATGATCGCGCCCATCTTCTGAAGGATGGCGATGAGATCCATGATCTCCGGCTCGATGGCCGCGTTCTTGAGCTCGGTCGTGCCCTCGGCGAGCACAGCCGTGAGCAGCACTTGTTCGGTCGCCCCGACGCTCGGGTACGGCAGCTCGATGTCGGCACCCTTGAGGCCGTTCGGTGCGGTGAGGTTGATGCCCTCGTAAGTCTTGTCGACGATCGCGCCGAACTTGCGCAGCGCGTCGAGATGGAAGTCGATGGGGCGGTCGCCGATGCGGCAACCACCGAGGTCGGGGATGCGCGCGTGACCGAGGCGGTGCAGGAGGGGTCCGCAGAAGAGGATCGGGATGCGGCTCGCTCCCGCGTGCGCGTCGATCTCGGCGAAATCGGCCGTCTCGACCTTGCTCGTGTCGAACCGCAGCTCTCCGCGCGCCTCGCTCGTGACCTTGACCCCGTAGACCTCGAGGAGTCCGCGCACGACCTGCACGTCGCTGATGTCGGGAACATCGCGCAGAACACTCGGGGTCTGCCCGAGGAGTGCCGCGACCATCGCCTTGGTCGCGAGGTTCTTCGCCCCGCGCACCTCGATGGTTCCCCTGAGGGGTTTACCGCCGTCGATGATGATCGAGTCGGACGTCATTCCCACGCGCTGACCCGCCTTTTGGGCGTCTGTGACGAGAGAGTTCATTGAGTTCACCTGCACTGATTTCTGATCGGTCGATCTACTTTACGGGCAGAGTGCGCGGTCGCCAGGATGCCCGGCGCCCCTCGAACTCTGTGATCTGCGCTTCGTCACGCAGGGTGAGACTGATGTCGTCGAGGCCCTCGAGAAGACGCCAGCGGGTGTAGTCGTCGACCTCGATCGCCACGGTGCGCTCGCCGATCGTCGCGGTCCGCGCCTCGAGGTCGACGGTCGCCTCGATGCCGGGGTTCGAGCGGATGAGTGCCCAGAACTCCTCGGCCTCGGCCTCGGTGATCTGCGCCGCGAGGAGCCCCTGCTTGCCCGCGTTGCCGCGGAAGATGTCGCCGAATCGCGGGCTGAGCACGGCGGCGAACCCGAAGTCGCGCAAGGCCCACACGGCGTGCTCGCGGCTCGAGCCCGTGCCGAAGTCCGGTCCGGCGACGAGCACCCTCGCACCCTGGAATTCGGGTCGGTTGAGCACGAAGTCGGGGTCCTGCCGCCATCCGTAGAAGAGTGCGTCGTCGAAACCCGTCTTGGTGACGCGCTTGAGGAACACGGCGGGGATGATCTGGTCGGTGTCGACGTTCGCGCGCTCGAGCGGCGCGGCGACACCCGTGATGACGGTGACCTTGTCCATCAGATCGCGCCCCTCTCGGCGGCGACCGCGAGGTCGGCGGGGCTCGAGAGCGTTCCGCGCACCGCGGTCGCGGCTGCCACGAGCGGCGACACGAGGTGCGTGCGACCGCCCTTGCCCTGGCGTCCCTCGAAGTTGCGGTTGGAGGTCGACGCGCAGCGCTCGCCGGGAGCGAGCTGGTCGGGGTTCATCCCGAGACACATCGAGCACCCCGCGAATCGCCACTCTGCTCCGAAGTCTTTGACGATCTGGTCTATTCCCTCGGCCTCGGCCTCGATGCGCACGCGCGCCGACCCCGGCACGACCATGACGCGCACGCCGTCGGCTTTCTTCTGCCCCTTGATGATCGAGGCGAAGGCTCGCAGGTCTTCGATCCGGCTGTTGGTGCACGACCCCATGAACACGGCGTCGACGGCGATGTCCTTCATCGGGGTTCCGGCCTCGAGGGCCATGTACTCGAGGGCGCGCTCGGCCGAGGCCCGCTCGTTGTGGTCGACGATCGTCGCGGGGTCGGGAACGCTGTCGTTGAGCGAGACGCCCTGGCCGGGGTTGGTTCCCCACGTCACGAAGGGCTCGAGCTCGTTCGCGTCGAGGAAGACCTCGGCGTCGAACACGGCGTCGTCGTCGGTCGCGAGGGTGTTCCAGTACTCGACGGCGGCATCCCAGTCGGCACCCGTCGGAGCGTGGGGGCGTCCCTCGAGGTAGTCGTACGTGGTCTGATCGGGGGCGACCATCCCCGCGCGAGCGCCCGCCTCGATCGACATATTGCAGATCGTCATCCGGCCATCCATCGAGAGTGACCGGATGGCGCTGCCGCGGTACTCGAGAACGTATCCCTGGCCGCCTCCCGTGCCGATCTTGGCGATCACGGCGAGGATGATGTCTTTCGCGGTGACGCCCGGGCGCAGCTCGCCCTCGACGGTGATGGCCATCGTCTTGAACGGCTTGAGCGGGAGCGTCTGCGTCGCGAGCACGTGCTCGACCTCGCTCGTGCCGATGCCGAACGCCATGGCTCCGAATGCACCGTGCGTCGACGTGTGCGAGTCGCCGCAGACCACGGTGACGCCCGGCATCGTGAGTCCGAGCTGCGGGCCGACGACGTGCACGATGCCCTGCTCGACGTCGCCGAGGGAGTGCAGGCGCACACCGAACTCGGCCGCGTTCGTGCGGAGGGTCTGGATCTGCGTGCGGCTCGTGAGATCGGCGATCGGCTTGTCGATGTCGATGGTCGGAGTGTTGTGGTCTTCGGTCGCGATCGTGAGATCGGGCCGCCGCACTGGCCTGCCCGCCAGACGGAGCCCGTCGAAGGCCTGAGGGCTCGTCACCTCGTGGACGAGGTGGAGGTCGATGTAGAGGAGGTCGGGCGATCCGTCGTCGCCTTTGACCACGAGGTGGTCGTCCCACACCTTTTCCGCCAGCGTCCTGCCCACTGAATCGCCCTCTCTCTTCGTGACGTGCTCTCGACCGCGTGTAACACGGGCGTAATCTCGCAAGTCTACGACGCGCACCGCTGCGCGCTCGTTGCGACGGGGGTCAGCCGCGAGAGACGTCGAGAGCGAAGTCGCCGAGTTCGACGCGAGCGCCGTCCGGAATGGCGGTGGTCTGGCCGGGGGTCGCGGCACGCTCGGCGTCGCCGGGAGCGGTGATGTGCACGCCGTTCGTCGAGTCGAGGTCGACGACCAGCAGGTCGGTGCCGTCGAGCACGAAGAGGGCGTGCGTCTTCGACACCGTCTTGGCCGGGTCGACCACGGCGACGAGTCGCGCGCCCGCGGTCGCGAGACCGGCGACGTCGGTCGCCGAGGGGTTGCGCCCCACGAAGACCGCCCGGTCGACGAGGATGCTGTCGCCACCGGGCAGGCGCAAGCGCCACGTGACGGCTGCCGTCTGCCCCGTCTCGACGTCGTGTTGCGCGGCGGGCGCGGGGGTGGCGGGCGGCGCGTCGCGCACGGGCGGCGCAGGAGCTCCGATCGGTGCAGGGGCTCCGATCGGCGCAGGGAAGAACGTGATCCCGCCCGGCGCGGCCGGCGCGGTCGGCCCGCGGGTCGCCGCGGGCTCGGCGATGTCCGGTCTGGCCCGCTGCACGCGGCGTGTTCCCGAGTCGGGATCGGGGATGTCGACGACGCCCGGCGGGAGGCTGATGAAGTCGTCGGGGGCGGGGTCTCCGGCGGAGCCGTCGGTAGCGCTGCGGCCCGGCCCGTCCGAACCGTTCGAACCGTTCTGAGTGGGCGGCGCGGCATCCGCACCCGGGGGCGGCGCGATGAACGGCCGACCCTCGTCCGCGTGCGGATCTGTTGGCGTCATCCCGCGACCTCCCCGCTCAGCGACGAACGCCATGGTAGCCGAGTGGTCACGCGCGACCGCGGCGACGCCGACGGCGGTGCAAGCGATACCTGCTGAGGATGCGGCGGGAGCGCGTGACGGCGCGACGCGCGATCTCGACGGCGGCGATGGCCTCCGACCACACCTCGTCGGTGCTCGCCGCATCGAGGTCGGCACCGGAGAACACGGCGCGGTCTGTCGCCGTCGCGAGCGATCGCAGCGGGAGCGGCTCCTCCCCCGGCACCTGGCGTTCGAGGTCGCGCGCGATCATCGGGCGTGTCGATCGGGCGGGCACGGCGTAGCCGAGTTCGGTGTACTGGTCGACGAGTTCGTCCCACGCTCCCGCGGCTCGGGCGTCCCCCGTCGCCGCGTCCCGGCGACGGCGAGCGCGGCGAGCCTTGAGCGCGCCGATGATGAGCGCGGGGATGAGGATGATCGCGGCGGGAATGAGGATGCTGAGCGCGAGCACGACGAGCCACGTCGGAAACACGAAGGCGTCTTCGTCGTCGGTGTCTTCGTTGTCGAGCTCGACGGGGGTGAGGAGGTCTTCGGGGTCGTTGTCGGCACGCGGCGGTTGACGCACTTGCGGTTGCGGTTCGATCTGCGGCTGCGGGGTCTGGTCTTGCGGGATGTCGGTCTCGTCGGGGGTGGGGTCGTAGGCGACCCACCCGATGTCCTCGAAGGCGACCTCGACCCACGCGCTCACGTCTTCACCGCGCACCTCGGTCACTTGCCCCTCGACGACCTCGGGAGCGAATCCCATGACGACGCGAGCGGGGTAGCCGTAGGTCGACGCCATGAGGGCGAACGCCGAGGCGTACTGCTCTTCGTCTCCGATGAGCTGGTTTCGACTCAAGAGCTCGTCGATGCGATCGGCTCCGTGACCCGCCCGGGAGGGCACGGCGTCGGACGCGAGCCCCCGAGAGAGAAAGCCCTGCTCCGCGAGCCCGAGCCGGATGGCCTCGAGTTGCGCCGCCGGTTCGGTCGCGCTTCCGGCGAGCTCCTGGGCTTTCGCCGTCGTGATGTCGGGGTTGTCGGTGATGGGCGGGAGCGAGATCGCGGCGGGGCTCGCGTCGGCGAGGTCGTCGCCCGAGAGCACGCGCTGCACATCCGCGTCGATCGTGTAGCTGTCGCCCTCGCTCACGCCCGTCGTGAGCACGCTCGTGCCCGTCGCCTCGTTGTAGCGCAGGCTGTCGGTGTCGTCGGCGGCGTCTCCCGCGGTGAACTCGAGATCGGTCGGGTAGCCGACGCTCGGCACCCACACGTCGTCGTAGGCCTCGATCGTCACGGTGACGTTCTCGCGCCGATCCGCGGTGATGAAATCCTGCCGGGGAAGTTCGCGACCGACGAGAGCGAACGACCCCGAACCGGCGGTCTGGAGTTCGGGGCCCGTGACGTTCCAGAGTTTGCCCGTGAAGGTGTCCATCGTCGCGAGACGCAGCCGATCGGCGGGCGCGAGCCCGTCGACGGTGAAGAGCACGTCTTCCTGCATGAGCTTGCTGTACTCACGGAACCCCGCGAGCGGGCTCGGGTACTGCAGGGGGTCGAACGGCGGTTCGATCTCGTCGCGCAGAACAAATCGCTGGTCGTTCGGCGGAGCGAGCACGAGAGCCGATCCGGTGCCGACGACGACGGACGCCGCGACGAGGATGGCGGTGCCCGCGAGTTTGCGGCGCCGGTTGCGCGCCGCGGACTCGGCCGCGAGGGTGCCCTCGCTCGAGCGTCGCCAAGCGAGCCACACGAGGGCGAGCACCGCGAAGGTGACGCCGCGAACGCCCGCTTGGAACGGGGTGTCGGTGCCGAGGAGGACCCCCGCGAGGTAGAGCAGCACGGGCCCGATGAGCATGACCCCGTGACGCCACGCGGCACGCGGGCGCGACGGCAGCCATCGCGCCGCGAGTGTCGTCGCGATGAGGGCCACGAGCCAGGTCGCGACGAAGGGCACGACCGCGATGTACTGCGGCGCACCGATCGGGGTCTGGAGGGTGACGATGTCGGCCCACCCGTAGACCGCGCCGACGGCGAGGGAGGCGAGCGACTGCAGGCTCGGGAAGACTCCCGCGAGCGCCTGGCCGGGAACCGCGAAGGCGCTGCCGAGGAGGAAGTAGCCCGTCACCGCGACGAGGGTCGTCGTTATCACGGGCAGACGGTAGATCGAGGTGAGGATGCCCGTGGCCGCCCCCACGGCGAGACCGCCGATTCCCGCGAGCAGGAACCCGAACCCGCCGAACGGCGGCTCGAACCCGACGACGCCGAGCATCGCGAGGGTGAGCAGAACGGCGATGTCGGCCCACGTGCGGGTCGACGGCATCCGCTTCGGAGTTGCCGGTCGAGGCGCACGCACCGGCTTCGCCTGCGTCTGCTGCGGCGCCGACGCGCTCACGAGGCGACCCTCACGAGCATGCCGAGGTCGCTGAGCCTGCCGACCGTCACGAGGGTGAGCGAGCCGACGGCCGAGATCGACGGCGCGGCCCCCGCCGAGATGCGGAATCCGATCTGCGTCGTGTCCTGCCCGAAGAGGCTCTCGATGCTGCGGAACTCGGCCGTCGACATGAGCGACCCGCCCACGATCATGACGATGCTCGGTGCGGGCAGCCGCTTGGTCTGCTCGCGAGCGAAACTGCGCGTGCTCTCGAAGATCCGCCCCGCGGGTTCGATGCGGCTCGAGTGGTCGAGCATCGACGTGACCGAGGGGGTGCGCCACACCCCGCTCTCGCTCACGATGTTCATCTGGGTGCCGTCCCGCAGCACTTGAGCGCCGATCGACGCCGTGACCGAGACCGCGAGCTCGAACTCCTCCTCACTCGCGTAGAGGCTCTCGAGACTGTTGTGGATGATGGTGAGCTGCGACCGACGGGTCTCCTCGAACTGGCGCACCATGAGCTGTCCGATGCGCGCCGACGTGCGCCAGTGCACGTATCTGCGATCGTCTCCCGGCACGTAGGGCCGGAGCGCGTGGAACGCGATGTCGCTGTTGGTGATCTTCTTCGACACCTGCCCCTCGAGGTCGCGCACGAGGCCCGACGCCGTGGCCGCGAGGCGCACCGTCGCGGGGTGCACGAAGAGTTCCACGGGTTCGGTCCAGCGCACCGCGCGGCGCATGAGCCCGAGCTGGTCTCCCCGCACCGACTCGGCGGGACCCGCGACGATCACGGCCCGCTTGGTCGTGGGCACGGCGAAGAGCTCCTCGTGTTCCTCACCCGGCGCCATCGCGGGCAGCTGGAACTCCGCGAGCCCCTTGCCGACCGGAAGTTCCATGCGCACGGGAGAGAGCGGTCGCGCACCCGTGTTGGTCACGACCATGCGCCCGAGGGCGCGGTCTCCGACCACGACGCGTCGGGGGTTGAGTTCGATCTCGACGCCGTACGACGAGCGACCGATGAGGAACACGGTCGCGAGCACGAAGGCGGCGAGCAGCACCGAACCGAGGTAGGTGAACTCCTGCCACGCGAAGACGAGGCTGAGTGTCACGGCGACGACGGCGAACGCGAGCACCGTCCAGCCCGCGGGGGTGACGACGCCGAGCACGGGGCCGACCGCGCGCCCCACGACGCGCGCGAGAGCCGCGAGCCGCGGCCCGGTCGCCGCGGCGAGCGCGCGCAGCGGCGCGACGATCGAGAGACCGGCTCGCTGTGCTCGCTCGACAGCGACCTCGTGCGGAGCGGTCACGCGGCGCGGTAGACGGGCGGTTCGATGTCGACGAGGATGCGGCTCACGAGGTCCTCGGCCTTGACACCCGCGAACTCCGACTCGGGGTCGATGATCATGCGGTGGGCGAAGACGGGAACGGCGAGGTCGCGCACGTCGTCGGGTGTGACATACGTGCGCCCGGCGGCGATGGCCCACGTTTTCGCGGCCCTCGCGAGGGCGAGGGCACCTCGCATGCTCACCCCGAGCAGGATGTCTTTGTTGACGCGCGTGGCATCCACGATCTCGCTCAGGTAGGTCATCACCGACTCGTCGACGAAGACCTCCGTCGCGAGAGCCGTCATCGCGACGATCGAATCGGGCTTGATGATCGGCGACACGAGTGAGGCGCGCGCTCGCGACGACGACGACATGAGCAAGGCGACCGTCGTCTTGGTGTCGGGGTAGCCGAGCGAGGTCTTGATGAGAAACCGGTCGAGCTGGGCTTCGGGCAGCTTGTAGGTTCCGGCCTGCTCGACGGGGTTCTGGGTCGCGATGACCATGAAGGGGGCGCCGACCGGGTTGCTCTCGCCGTCGATCGTGACGATGCCCTCCTCCATGACCTCGAGGAGCGCGCTCTGGGTCTTGGGGCTCGCGCGGTTGATCTCGTCGGCGAGCACGATCGACGCGAAGATCGGGCCGGGGTGGAAGGTGAACTTGCCCTTCGACTGGTCGAAGATTTGCACGCCCGTGACGTCGGAGGGCAACAGGTCGGGCGTGAACTGGATGCGCGACGTCGTGCCGTCGAGGGTGTTGGCGAGCGCCTTCGCGAGCACGGTCTTGCCCGTGCCGGGGAAGTCCTCGAGGAGCACGTGACCGTCGGAGACGAGCGCCGTGAGCACGAGCTTGATGACCTCGTCCTTGCCCACGATCGCCTTGTTCACATTGCCGATGAGCTTGCGGAAGGCGTCGGCGAACCAGTCGGCTTGCTCTTGGGTTACGGGCACGGTTTCTCCTGGGTGTGGGCAGAACGGGAGGACGAGGGGGCGGGGCGACGGTCACGGGCCATTGCGACATCCGCTCCCGGTGTTGAGACACGACGAGTTGCCCCACGACTTCGAGGCGTTGGCGACGCCCTCGATCCGCACCGCGAGGGTGTTGTTCGGCCAGCCGCGGAATCCCTGACCCGTGAACTGGTGGCTGCCCGAACTCGCGATGTTCACGCGCTGGCAGCCGCTGATCGCATCGTTGCCCGAGAGGGTGTAGCAGAGGTTGTAGCTTCCGGGCTCGACATCGTTCCACGACATCGCCGGGTAGGCGCAGCTCCAGCTGCCACACTGCTGCTGGCCGACCCTGCCGTCACCGCGGCGCGGTTCGACACTGGGGTTGCGGGCCGGTGGCGGCGGGGCGTCGACCCGCACCGAGGCGGTCTGCGCCGGGCCGTCGCCGCTGTCGTTGAACGGTACGACGGTGATGGTGTGGTTGCCCTGGCCCCTGCCGTTGAGGTTCACGGTCGTCCCGGTCACGGTTCCGCCCCCACCCGTGTTGACCGACCAGCGGTAGCGCAGGCCGTCGCCCGCGGCATCCGCGGTCGCGTTGTTGGGCGGGTTCCACGAGAACGTCAGGTCGGCGTCCGCGGTCGGGCTCGACGCCCTCGCCGAGAGGTTCCGCACGGCGTTGGGGGTGGGCTGCTGCCGCACCTCGGCGGGAGCGGAGGTGCCCGTCTGGCCGTCCCTGCCGCCCGAGTTCCGCGCGTAGACCGAGAGGGTGTATGTGCCGGGACCGAGGCCCGACACGGTCGCCGACGTCGACGTGCCCTGACCCTTCTGCCCCGAGTTGAGCTCCCAGAAGTACGTCGTCGATCCACCGCGGGCGTCGACCGCCGGCCAGCTCCAGGTGATGTTCGCGGGCGACCACTTCGATTGCGTCGTCTTGGTCGGCTCGGGTGTTCCCGGGGTGCCGAAGGGCGTGATCGGGTCGCTCTGGGGCGAGAAACCGCCGCGACCGCGCATGTTCTCGGCGGCGGCGCTGATGCGATACGCCGTGCCGTTCGTGAGCCCGGTGAGCGTGCAGGGTGCCCCCGCCGTGCACGTGGGCGGGTTGCTGATGGCCGGAGTCACGGTGATGTCGTAGGACGTGATCGGTTTTCCGTTGGTCGCGGGAGCCTGGAACACCCACGTCGCCGTGCCGTCGGCACCGATCTCGTTGTTCGGCTGGCGCACCGGTTTGGCGACGGCGTCGGGAACGTCGCTCACGACGAGGCTCACAGTGCCGTTGACCTCGCGATCCGGATCGTTCGTCGCGTCAGCGATGCGATAGATGACGACGATCTCCCCCGACTTGAGGTTGGGGTTCGGGGCGATGCGCACGCTGTCTTCGGTGAACGTCACCGATGCCGGCTCACCGCTGTTGTCGACGTTCGCGTCGATCACGCGCAGCGACTGCCCCGTCGACTGGAACGGGTTGGAGTCGTTGGCGAGAACAGGCACGACCGTTGCGCCATCGCCGCGCGCGGCCTCCGCCGAGTCGCTCACGGCGACGGCGAGGGGCCTCGACGACGACACGACCGTGACGTTGACGGTGCCGGGGACCTCGAAGTCGCCCCAGCGCAGGGTCACGCCGAGGGTCGACGCCGTTCCCTTGACGGCGTCGATCGGCGCCGAGAGGGTGAGCGTCGAACCGGCCTGCTCGACCTGCAGACCCTCGCTCGCGCCCGTGATGTCGGAGTAGGTGATCTCCTGCAGGATCTGCGGGTTCGGGTGCCCCGTCGACTCGCGCAGGTCGATCGTCGCCGACTCGCCCGCCTCGACCTCGACCGAGGGCGACGTGAAGGTCGGCTCGACGTCGCGCGACTCGGGGTCGCCGACGATGATGTTGAGCCGCAGCGACGAGACGTTGCCATTGGGGTCGTTGGGGTTCGACCCGTCGGTGACCGTGAAGTTGATCGCAGCGGGGCCCCGGTAGTCGAGCGGCGGGGTGAAGCGGATGGTGTCCTCGTCGACGTAGTTCGAGTCGCCGTTGCTCTGCACCGCGCTCACGCTCGCGGGGTCGGTGATGATCACGTCGCGACCCGACGGCACGAAGACGATCTCCGAGAGATCCCACTCCTTCGTCTCGTTCTGGTCGATGTACTGCACCGGGAGCGACGGGTCGATGATCGGCGGATCGTCGAACTCCTCGCCCGTCGCCGCGGGCACGATGATGAACGCCATCGCGTCGAGGTCTTCGACGTCGTCGGTCACGCGATAGGCGATCGCCTGACGCGTCTCCCCGGGCGTCACCTCGACCCTGCCCCCGTCGAGCACTTCGGCCGACGACGCGTTGGGCCCCTCGAGCGACACGGCGAGGTCGGAGTTGCGCCCCCCGGGGTTGAACACGTTGTCGTAGATGTCGACCGAGATCGACTGCTCGCCCGCGATGTCCGCGGTGTCGATGATGATGTCGTCGGCGCTCGGCGGGAGGATCGGGGCATCCGGAGTCACTTGCACTTGCACGTAGCTCACCGACGAACCGCCGAGGTTGTTGGTCAGTTCGTACCGGAACGAGAACGACATCTCCTCGTCCGGCGCCTCGATGATGACCGTCTGGCTGCGCTCGACCTCGACCGGGATGTCGTCGGGCACGTCGATGAGCTCGTCTTCGACCTTGATCGCCGCCCCCTGCGGGTCGGAGTCGTTGGCGGTGACATCCACCTGGGCGACCCTGCCGGGACGCACCGCGACGCTGTCGGGAACGGCGTTCGGCGGAAGACTCTCGGTCGGCTCGGGGATGACGGCGATCTTGACCGTCGCGATGCCCGTGGCCCCGAACGCGTCGTAGACCTCGTAGCTGAACTCGTCGGTGCCCGCGAGCCCGCCGACAGCCTCGTAGACGAAGTAGTCGATGCCGTCGTCGACGATCGTGCCGAGCGTGGGGTTGACCGGGAAGCCGAGCAGTTGCGCGGAGTCGCCGTCGGGGTCGATGCCGTCGAGCGGGATCTCCACGCGGATCGACCCGCCCGAGAGCACCCGCGCGGTGAGGGGCTCGGGAACGGGTTCCTGGTTCGCGTCTTCGTCGACGGGCGTGACGGTGAAGAGCACGTTCGCGGCGGAGGTCTCCCCGTAGGGGTCGACGACCGAGTAGTCGACGCTGTACTGCCCGGGCTCGTCCGGAGCCTGGAAACGCACGGTGTTCGCGTTGACGAAGGCGAGCCCCTCGGCGGGCTCGCTCACGAGTTCCTCCTCGACCGACATTGTGACGTCGTCGGGGTGGTAGTCGTTCTCGAGCACGTCGACCGTGACGATGTCGCCCTCGCGCACCGTCGCGGTGTCGTCGTTCGCTATCGGGGGCTGATGCTTCGTGAGGGGAGGCACGGGCACGACCGTGACCCCCGCCGTCGCCGTGTTGGCGCCGTCGGAGATCGTGTAACTGAACGACACCTGCTCGGTGAGCGCTTGGGGCGAGGTCACGCGGATGAGGGTGCTCTCGAGCAACTCGACGACGAGCCCGCGCGCGAGGAGGTCGTCGTCGACGTCGAGGGATTGCACGGCGAGCACGCGACCCGACGGACTCGTGTCGTTCGACAGCACGGAGACGGTCGTCGGCGCATCCCCGCGCAGATAGGCGGTGTCTTTCACGGCGATCGGCGGTCGTTCGTCGTCGATCTTGTCTGTCACGTCGACGCGGATGATGCTCTCGCTCGACATCCCGCCCGCGCTCACCGTGTAGGTCACGTAGTAGATGCCCGCGGTCGGAGCGCTGAACGTCACCGTGCCCTGATCGGCGTTGAGCGACGCGGTGGCTCCCCGGCCGGGCTCGGCGATGCTCGAGAGCGAGAGCTGAGCGCCCGAGGGCGAGAGGTCGTTGTCGAGGGGCTCGACCACGACGGGCTCACCCGTGAAGGTCTCGGCGAAGTCGGGAGTGCCGATGGGGCTGAGCGATCCCGTCGCTTGGACGTCGACGGTGAGGACTCCCTCGACGGGATCCCCGATGCCGTCGCTCACCTGCACGGTGACCTCTTTGACGCCGATCTCCGACGTGCGGTGCGAGAAGGTCACGTAGCCGTCGGGAGTGAACTGCACGAGGTCGCCCGACCGCGGGCTCGCGCCGACGAGGTAGAGGTCGTCGCCGTCGGGGTCGAGCCAGTCGTTCAGCACGTTGTAGGTGATCTGCTGGTTCGCCTCGGCCGTCGTCGCCGAGAGCCGCTGCGATTCGGGTAGCTCGTTGATCTCGGGCGGTCGCACGTTGACGGTCACGCGAGCACTGTCGGTGCCCCCTCGCCCGTCGTCCACGGTGTAGCTGAAGGCGAAATTGCCGACGAAGTCTTCCGACGGCGTGAACTGGAGCGCCCGGCCTCCGTCGATCGGGTCGAGCTTGCCTGTCGACGACGCGATGTCGTCGAAGCGCGAGATGACGAGGATGTCGCCGTCGGGGTCGGTGTCGTTGTCGAGAACGGGGAGGATCGTGGTCTTCTCGGGGCGCACGCCGAACTCGTCGTCGGTGGCCGTGGGCGGCCGGTTGTTCTCGGTGCGCTCGGCGAGGGTGTCGGAGAGCGACTGGGTCGCCGACTTCTCGTCACCCTCGACGCCGTCGGCCTCCTCGGGGGGCGTGACGTCTTCCCAGTTGTCGACGAGACGCATGTTGTCGTCGACGAGCCACGTGTTGCCGTTGGTGAGGTTGTTGAGCGCGATGACCGAGCGGTTGACACGGAATTCGAGGGTGTTCCCCGCCGTGGGCTCCGTGATCTCCTGCGCTTGACCCTCCGCACCCTCGCACGCGAGGAGGTAGCGCTGCGCTCCCGCCCACGCGCCGTGCGCGCACCCGTCGAGGAACACGGGGGCCGAGGCATCCTCGGGCGAGGTGAGGGGCGTCTCGATGGATGCCGCGTGCTCGACGGTCTCGCCCGACCCGAGATCGACCTCGAGCAGGGCGTCGCCGGACGCGACGTAGACGGCCTCGTTCGCGGGGCCGGCCTGCTGGATGCGCAAGCCGTCGTGCTCGAGCTCGAACACCGTTCCGTCTTCTTTGACGACCGTGCTCGTCGTCGTGTCGAGCGCGACCGCTTCGTCTCCGACGGCGGTGAGCTCGAACGCGCCGATCTCGGGAAACTCCGTCTCGACGATCTCGGCCCCGAGCGACTCGATGCGGTAGGCCGCGCCCTCCTCGGGCGAGACGGCGATGACCGCTCCCGCCTTCGTGACGACCGCGTGGCCACCGTCTCCGAGGCGCACGAGGGGGTCGGTCTGCGCGTAGTTGAAGACGAGGTCGCCGACCGAGCCGGTCATCCACAGGTCGCCCTCGGGCGAGACGATCGCGAGCACGTCGCCGCCGTAGTCGACCTCCGAACCCACGGGAACGTCGATGGACGAGGTGACCTCGGTCGTCGAGGGGCTCACCGACTCGACCCGTCCCCCGACGGGATCGACCATGAAGAGGGTGTCTCCGTTTTGCAGCACGTCGAACTCCGAGCTCGATGCCACGACCGAGGCGTTGAGTTCTTCGATCTGACGGTTGAGTCGCCCACCCTGCAGCTGCTCACCGTTGGTGACCCAGACGTCGCGCGCCGTGAGGTCGACGTCGGTCACCGGGAATCCCGGGTGCAGGGCGGCGATCGTGAGCGGCACCCCGGCGACGAGAGCGACGACGAGCGTCGAGGCGACAGCCTTCTTCCGCTTCGTGATCCACGTCGTCAGCGCGCTCAAGCGCGTACCCCCAGAAGCCCCAGAATGAATTCGCCGGCCGCGATGCACACCCCCGCGGGCCGGTCGGTGACCAAGCTAACAGAATGGCGGCGCGGAGCGTGGCCCCCGAGAGGGGCGGCGCCCGCCGGTTTCACCCGTTCGCGTCGGGATCCCGGTTGTCGAGGTCGTTGCGATCGAGCAAGTAGAGGTCGTCGGGCCCGACGAGCCGCGTGGCGACGGCGTATTCCACGAGGCGCAGTCGACGGTTGGTCGCGAGTTTGCCCTTGGCTCCGCGGAGCCCCGCGACGCCGATCTTGTCGAGCTTCTCGCACACGTTGTCGAGCTTGCGGTTGAAGGTCGTCATCGACCAGTGCAACCGCGCCGCCGCCTCGGCGGAGGTCGGGATCTCCCCGCGCCCGGGAGACGACTGGCGCAGCACGTGTTCGGCGAGCGAGACGATGAGCAAGCGCTGCGAGCTCGTGAGTGGCACGGGTTCGATCGTCGTCGACCCGCCCGAGCCGGCCATCGCGGTCGAGGTGTTGTAGTAGTCCTCGGCCGAGTGGATGGTGAACTCGTAGGTCGTCGACCCCGCGCTGAAGAGCACGATCATTTTCTCGAAGACGATCGGGAGCCTCGCCCCGGGAGCGAGCCAGGCTTGCACTTGCCCCGTGGCGTCGGTGACCGTCGCCGAGAGCAGGTTGCCGACGTTTCCGAGCCACCACATGCCGAAGTCCTCGTAGATGCGCAGGAACCGCCGGTGCAAGTAGGGGTTGTCGTCGATCACGAGGTCGGACTCCCGGCCGACGTGGAAGTCGGCCGGATGAACGACGTCGTGCCACTCTCCGCAGAACTCGACCTTCAACGGCTTGACCGTCGCGAGGGGTGTGGTTGTCACGAGAATCACTTCCTGATCGTCGAGGTACCGGTCGGGCCGAGCGTGGTCGCCCCGGCCGCCCCCGGAGACTACTCGGGGTAGCACGCCTCGAGGGGGTTGGCCGACGATCGACCGTCGCGGATGATGCTCGCCTCGATGCACACGCGCTCGCCCGCCCAGGGGTCGATCGTAATGACCCCGTCGTCGGTCGTGCGCGGCGGGTCGGTCGAGACCTGCGGCAAGCGGGCCCACCGGATGGTGTCGCCCTCCTCGGCGTCGGGGTTGGAGACGGTGAAGACGAGACTGTCGCCCTCGTCTTCTGCACCCTCGAGCTCGGGAGCGGGGATGGTGTCGAGCACGGCGGGTCCGCCCGCGGGCGCGCTCGGACTCGTCGCGGTGTCGGGGCCCGCGGGCGGGCCGAAGACGACGAGGCTCACGACGACCGCGATCGCGATCGCCGCGGCAGCGGCACCCGCGATCCACGCCGTCAGACTCCGCGGTCGGGAGGCGACAGCATCGCCTGACCCCGCGGGTGCCTCCGCTGCGGACGCCTCCCCCGCAGCCCCGACCGCGGCCGCGGGCGGGTCGGCAGCGGTCCGCTCGGTGCGCGCGGGCCGAACGACGGTCTCGTCGGCGACGGAACCGGATGTCGCGGCAGCGCCGGTAGCCGCAGCGTCGGTTGAGGTGTCATACGTCAAGGCACCCTGCGTCGACGCGGCATTGGTCGAGGCGGACTGGGTCGAGGCGCGCCCCGTCGTCTCGCGGGTGCGCGGCCGCACGACCGTCTCGTCGGGAGCGGGCGTGCTCGGTTGCGCCTCGATACTCGTCGACCGGCGCGCCACGGTCTCTGCGGCATCCGCACTCGGAGGGGGGATCACGGGAGCCGGCGAATCCCCCGGGGTCAGCGGAGCCTTCGGTTGCGCCTCGATGGTCGCGACGGATCGGGCTCGAGTGGCGTCGGGGTCGTCTCCCCCGTCGACGCGCTCATCGGCGACGACGTCGAGGTTCGGAACGTCGATCGGCGTCGGGGAGTATCCGAGCTCGAGCTCGACGCGCTGGAGGGCCCGCGCGAAATCGATCGCCGACTCGAATCGCTGCGCTCGATCGGTCGCCATACCCTTCTGCAGCACGGCGACGAGCGAGCGGGGAACGTCGGTGCGCGAGATCGGGGTGACGGCGCCGCGCTCGATGCGTCCGATCAGATCGAGGGTGCCGTTCGAGCGACCGCGCACCTCGAACGGGGTCTGCCCGGCGATGATCGTGTAGATCGTCGCGGCGAGCGAGAACACGTCGGAGCGCACATCCGGCTTGGGGTCGTCTTCGAACATCTCGGGGGGCGACCAGGGCACCGACATGCCGATCGAGCCCGTTCCCGTCGCGCCGCTCTCGTCGATGAGTTCGCTGAGCGTGCCCGTGTGGGCCTGCAGAGAGTCGTCCTCGACGGCCGACGAGATGCCGAAGTCGGTGAGGGCCGGCCACCCGTAGTCGTTCGTGAGCACGTTGGCCGGCTTGATGTCACGGTGGAGGATGCCCGCCGAGTGCGCCGTCGCGATGGCGCTCGAGAGACGCACGCCCGTGCGCAGCGCGTCGGCGACGGCGAAGGTCTGCTGTTTGTAGCGCTCGGCGAGACTCGGGCCGGAGCAGTACTCCATGACGAAGTAGGGCCGGTCGTCGCTCGCGACGTCGGCGTGGTAGATCGACACGATGTACGGATGCGTCGAGAGCTGGGCCATGAGGTTGGCCTCGCCCACGAACGCCGCGCGGTCCGCCCCGGAGATCTCGTCGGCGAGGAGCACTTTGACGGCGACACGACGCTTGGGGAGCTGCTGCTCGTAGAGGTAGACGTCGGAGAAACCGCCCGAGCCGAGCACACTCACGAAGGTGTATCCGGGCAGCGCGGGAGGCTGGGATGCGGGGCGACGCATCAGTCCTCGTCCACCGTGAGCGAGATGCCGCCGCCCAGGTCGATGATCGTGCCCACGATGACAGGGGTGGGCTCCCCCGCACGCAGTTTCTGCGGCGACTTGCCTGGAAGCACCACGAAGGTGCCGTTGCGCGAGTGGAGGTCGGTCACGACGATGGTGTCGCCCTCGAGAGCGACCTGGGCGTGGTTGCGCGAGATGTCCTGATCGCCCGTGCCGAGCGACACGAGACGCGGAAGCGACCCGCCCGAGACCTTCGAGACGCTCGGCGCACGCCCCACGAGAACGGGTTGCGTGAGCGACTCGCGCGAGCCGTCGGGCAGGCGCACCGAGACCCGGGGCTGAGCGAGGACCGCGGGTGATCCCGTGGCCGCCGCCTCGCGACGGCGACCCCGGAGGGCCGCGATGTCGCTCGTCATGATCGTCTCGCCGTCGTGGTCGCCCGCGAGCGGAACCGTGGCGGGCTCCGCCTCGGGGGCGGGGGGTGGGTCTGCGTTCGGCAGATCCGCGCTCGCGAGAGCGGCGCTCGCGAGGTCGGCGCTCGCGAGGTCGGCGCTCGTCGGTGCGGGAGCAGCGGCGGCGTTGCGTCGCGGCCGCACGACCGTGTCGCCCGAGACATCGTCATCATCGTCGCCGTCCCCGTCGGACGACGGTGTCGCGGCCAGGGTCGACTCGTCGGGCACCGATTCCTCTGGCAGCGGCTCGACTGGCAGCGGCTCGGCTGGCGCCGGCTCGGGCACCGGCGCCACCGCGGGCGCGCCCTGCTCCGACACCGCGAGCTCGATCGAGAGCGACGCCGCGACGACGGCGCCCGCGGTGACGGGCAGCAGCGGAGACGACGACGCGACGGTCGCGGCATCCACCGTGAGGGTCGCGGACCGCACAGACGAGAAGTGCCGCTCGATCCAGGTCGCCGCTCCGGCACCCGAGAGGGTGTCGTGGGCGCCCTCGTCATCGGTGACGTCGAGGGTGACGCCTCCCCGCACGATCGCCCGGATCTCGCGCGTCGACGCGGTCCAGTCGACGACCGCGAAGGGCGGGGTCGCCGAGAGGCCGTCCCGGGTGAGGAGGTCGAGGAGTGCGGGCAGGGCGCTCTCCCCAGTGATCGCCGACCAGGCGGCGTCGACGACGGCCGGCCCGGGCTCGACGTCGAAGACGACCGCGAGGCCGTCACGGATCACCCCGAACCACCCTTCGGCTTCGGCTTCGGCTGCGGCATAGTGCACGCTCACGCGCTCATCTCCTCGGGCTCGTGTCCTCGAGGTGTCGAGAGACGCCCCGTCGGTCGATCGTGTCGTCGTCGGCGCCGTCGTCGGCGGTCGGGTCGGCACGGATGTTCGCGACATCCGCTTCGACGACGACGGCCGTGACGTTGTCGGATCCGCCCGCCGCGACCGCGGCCCTCACGAGCCGCTCGCTCAGCGACATCGCGAGCTCGTCTCCGAGGCTCAGCGTCGCGTGGAAGACGATGATGCGCGCGATCTCGTCGTCGCTCAGCTCTTTCGTGAGGCCGTCGGAGCAGATGAGGAACGTCTGCCGCCCGTCGGCGGGCAGGAGCCAGATGTCGGGGTCGACGTCGGAGTCCGCTCCGAGGGCGCGCGTCACGACGTTGCGGTCGGGGTGCCGCTCGGCTTCGCCGCGCGAGAGCACCCCCGCGTCGACGAGCTCTTGCACGACCGAGTGGTCGACGCTCAACTGGGTGAGGCTGCGGCCGTCCCAGCGGTAGACGCGGGAGTCCCCGACGTTGAAGGCCATCCAGTGGTAGCCGCCCGCGGGGCTCACCGCGACGAAGGCGACGCCCGCGAGGGTCGTTCCCGAGAGCGACTCGCCCGATCCGGCGAGCGCGAGCACGTCGTCGTTGGCCTCGCGGATGGCCGCGAGCACGTCGTCGGGCCGCGCGGGGGCGGCGTCGCCGAAGCGGCGGGAGAACACGGCGATCGCGGTCTGGCTCGCGCGGTCGCCGTGCGAGTGGCCGCCCATGCCGTCGGCGACGACGAACACGGGCGGGCGCGCGAGGAAGCTGTCTTCGTTGATGCGCCTCACCGAGCCGCGATCGCTCGAACCGCCGAACTCGAACGCGGCCGTCGCGGCGCCCGCGGCGAAACGGACCGTCTCGTTCTCGCTCACGTCACCCCCGCTCACGCCGCCCCTGGCCCGATCAACTCGAACGGCCCCGATCACGTCGACCGGATGGATTGAGGCAAAGTTATCAACAATCGTGCGGTCGACGCGTCGGGGCGGTGAGCGGCGGCAGCCGAGGGATGCCTCGGGTCAGGCCTCGGGGTCTTCTTCGGCGTTGAAGTGGGTGTCTTCTTCGGTGACGCTCACCGCGAGTCCGTCGTCGGAGTCGGGGATGGTCTTGTCGTCGCCCACGCCGCCGGGCTTCGGGGTGCCCTCGTCGTCGTGGCTCGCGGGGGTCGAGTTGGTGGTGTCGCTCATGATCGTGTCCTCACTGCTGGTCGAGACACCATCGTGTCACGACGACCTCGGTGAGACCGGGGGCTTGCCCTCGCGCGATTCGCGGCTCCGGACGCCAAAAAACCCGGAGATCGACACGGTACTTCGTTCAGTACAGTGCGATATCCGGGTTTGTGGTGACCCCAACGGGATTCGAACCCGTGTTACCGCCGTGAGAGGGCGGCGTACTAGGCCACTATACGATGGGGCCGAAAGTGGACAACTCCACGAGTATGCCACACGCGCAAGCGGCCGACCAAACCGAGCGAGTGACCGCGCTGCCGTCGCACGCGACTCCGCGAGCGTAGGCTCGACGCATGAAGGTCACCAAGTACGAACACTCCTGCCTCGTTCTCGAGAAGTCGGGTCAATCGCTCATCGTCGACCCCGGCATGTTCACGACTCCCCTGTCGGATGCTCGCGGCGTGACGGCCATCGTCATCACCCACGAGCACCCCGACCACTGGACTCCCGAGCAGTTGCGTCGCATCCTCGACGTCAACAGCGGAGCGACGATCTACGGCCCCGCCGGAGTCGCCGCCGCCGCAGGTGACGACGTCGACGTGACCGTGGTCGCCGCGGGTGACGAGATCGAGGCCGGGCCGTTCTCGCTGCGGTTCTTCGGCGGAACCCACGCGGAGATCCACCGTTCCATCCCGCTCGTCGACAACGTCGGCGTCCTCGTCGACGGCGAGCTCTACTACGCGGGAGACTCCTTCTTCATCCCCGAGGGTGTCGACAT
This sequence comes from Marisediminicola sp. LYQ85, assembly GCF_046600695.1. Lineage (NCBI taxonomy): Bacteria > Bacillati > Actinomycetota > Actinomycetes > Micrococcales > Microbacteriaceae > Marisediminicola > Marisediminicola sp. LYQ85. The sequence goes on along the minus strand of NZ_JBKIWO010000001.1, from coordinate 222,704 downwards.
CCCGACCCTCGCAGTTCCGGCGGGTGCACCCTGGCTCAAGATCGGCGAGGTCATCGACTACGTCGAGGCGATCGCCCCGCGGCGCAGCTTCGCGGTGCACGAGATGGTTCTCTCGGTCGCGGGCAAGGGCATGTCGAACGACCGCATCAAGGCCGCGACAGAGAAGGGGGGCGGAGAGTTCTTCGCCCTCGAGCCCGGAAGCTCACTCGACCTCTAGCGCTCAGGGTTCGGTGACGAACCCGCGGTCGAGCATGAAGTCGAGTGCGACATCCGCCGGCTCCTCGCCCGCCGAGTCGACTCTGAGGTTGAGTTCGCGGAGGGTCTCGTCTGTGATCTCGGGGGAGATCTGACCGAAGACCTGCTCGAGCTCGGGGTACTCCTCGAGAGTCTCGGTCGCGAGAACGGCGGCGACGTTGTACGCCGGGAAGAAACCGCGGTCGTCTTCGAGAACCGTGAGGTCGAGCTGATCGATGCGGCCGTCGGTCGTGAAGACCTCGCCGAAGTTGCAGGTGCCGCGATCGGTCGCCGTGTAGACAGCGCCCGTGTCGAAGATCCCGATGTTCGACTCGGGCACGCCGTCGTCGGAACCGCGCTCGAGATCGTAGGCCTCGAGCATCGGGCTCATTCCGTCGGCACGAGAGTTGAACTCGGGCTCGACACAGAAGGTGCGGTCCTCCACGGGCAGAGCCGCGACATCCGAGAGCGTCGCGACGCCGTCGAGTTCTTCGACCGCTTCGGTTCGCACAGCCATCGCGTACGTGTTGTTGAGCGGAGCCGTGGGCAACCAGGTGAGCCCGTTCTCGGCGTCCGCATCGCGCACCGCTTCGTACTGCTCCTGCTGGTCGGGGATCCCCTCCTCCTCTGCCAGGAAGGTGAGCCAGGCGGTTCCGGTGTACTCCCACGTCATGTCGGCGTCGCCGGAGAGCATGAGTTCCCGCACCGGCACGCTGCCGGGCACGTTCGTGAGGTCCTCGACCTCGAAACCCGCCGCCGACGCCGCGATGACCGCGATCTTGCCGAGGATCAGTTGCTCGGTGAAGTTCTTCGACGTGATCGTGATGCTCGCGTCGTCGGGCAGGTCGAGTTCTTCGATCGAACCGGGGCCGACGGGCGGAACGTATGCCGTCGCGGGCTGCAGTCCGCAGCCCGCGAGAGCGGTCAGAGCGGTGCCGGCGACGATCGTAGCGAGGAGGGGACGACGGAAAGACGACATTCGAGACTTTCTGGGGTTGCGACGCGACATCACAGGCCCTTCGGGCGAGCGACGAACTCGACGACGCGGCCGACCCAGTCGATCGCGAGCGCGAGGAGTGCGATGAGGAGGGCGCCAGACACGAGCACACTCGTGAGGTACAGGTTGACGCCCGTCGTGATGAGAAGCCCGAGCCCACCGCCGTTGACGAACGCGGCGAGCGCCGCGGTTCCGACGAGTAGGACGAGCGCGGTGCGGATGCCCGCGAGCATCACGGGCACGGCGAGGGGCAGCTCGATGCGGAACAGCACCGACGTGGAACTCATGCCCATTCCGCGCCCGGCTTCGACGAGCCGAGCATCGACGCCGCTGATTCCGATCATCGTGTTGCGCAGAACCGGGAGAGCGGCGTAGAGCACGAGAGCCGTGATCGACGCCCAGAAACCGGAGGCGATGAAGATCGCGAGAAGCACGAGGAGCCCCAGAGCGGGAGCGGCCTGACCGAAGTTGGCGACGACGAGCACGGGAGGAACGAACTTGCGGAGCGCCGACCTCGTGAGCAGGATGCCGAGCGGAATGGCGATCGCGAGCACGATGAGCGCCGCCGTGAACGTCAGCGCGAGATGCTCGACCGTCGCACTCCAGAGGGCGCCGGGGTCGAGTGTCGTGCGCTCCGTCGCGGTGAGCGGCGCGAAAGAAAGCCAGGCCAGGAAGCCGCCGAGCACGACGAGGATGCCGATCGGCTGGGCGATGAGGCTGCGCCACGAGACCGTGGGCGGCGCGGCATCCGCCTTGGTCTCGACCGCCGTGACCTCACTCACGGGTGTCGCCACCCGACACTGCGGTTGGCCCCGCAGCGGGGGTGCGGGGAGCGTGCTCGTCGGTACCGTTGCTCGCGACACCGCCGATGGGTCCGGTGTTGGTGCCGACAGGCGCTGATGCCGCCGTCGAGGCCGCTTCTCTCGCTGCCGTGATCGCGGTCATGACCGTCTCGACGTTGATGACACCGATGAACGCATCGCGTTTGCCCGTGACGAGCGCGGCCCCCGCACTCGAGACGAGCATCTCGTCGAGGGCGTCGTTCAGGGTCGCGCGACGCCCGACGACGGGAAGCCGCGGGTCGGGGGTCGAGTCGATGGAGTCGAGTCGATTGAGCTGCCGACGGCTCAGCCACTGGATCGGGCGGTCACGCTCGTCGAGAACGACGACGTGATTGTGTCCGGCCTGTTCGATCGCCCCGAGCACCGCCCGCGGGTCGTCGCCGGGTTTCGCGGTGATCGCGTCGGCGAGTTCGACCCCTTCGACGCGCTGGAGAGTGAGTTGCTTGAGTCCGGCACCGGAGCCGATGAAGTTCTCGACGAACTCGTTCGCCGGCTCGGCGAGGATGCGCTCGGGGGTGTCGTACTGCACGATCTGCGCCCCGTCGGTGAAGACGACGATCCAGTCGCCGAGCTTCACCGCCTCGTCGAAGTCGTGGGTGACGATGATGATCGTCTTCTGCAGCTCCTCCTGAATCCGAATGAGCTCGTCTTGCAGTCGCTGTCGCGTGATCGGGTCGACCGCGCCGAAAGGCTCGTCCATCAGCAACACGGGAGGGTCGGCGGCGAGGGCGCGCGCGACACCGACACGCTGTTGCTGACCACCCGAGAGTTCTTTCGGGTACCGGTCGCGGTAGGCGGCGGGGTCGAGGGACACGAGATTGAGCAGCTCGTCGACGCGAGCCGCGATACGGTCGGACTTCCACCCGAGCATCTTCGGCACGATGGCGATGTTCGCGGCGACGGTCATGTGCGGAAAGAGTCCGCCGGCCTGGATGACGTATCCGATCCGGCGGCGCAACTCGTCGCCGTCGATGCTCGTGACGTCTTCGTCGCCGAGGACGATGCGACCGTCGGTCGGCTCGATGAGGCGGTTGATCATTTTGAGCGTCGTGGTCTTGCCGCAACCGGACGGCCCGACGAGCATGACGATCTTGCCCGCGGGGATCTCGAGCGTCAGGCCGTCGACTGCGGCCCCCGATTGCCCGGGGTACCGCTTGGTGACCTTGTCGAGCAGGATCGACTTTCCGCTCACGCCCGCGGGTTCGCCTGCGGAGTCGGAGCGGTCGGCGGTGACGGTGGGTGTTTCAGACACGGATACCTCGCGAAGTGGTCAGTCGGCCGATGCCGACGAGGATGAGGTCGAGCACGAGAGCGAGCAGCACGACGCCGATGACGGCGGTGAGCACGGACTCGAGGGAGTTGGCTCCGCCGAGTCGGGAGAGGCCGGAGAAGATGAGCCCGCCGAGGCCCGGACCGAGAACGAACGCGGCGACGGCGGCGATGCCCATGACGAGCTGCGCCGAGACACGGATGCCCCCGAGGATGACGGGCCACGCGAGGGGCAGCTCGATCTGGAAGAACGCGCGGACACGCCCCATCCCGATGCCGCGCGCAGATTCGACGATCGCGGGGTCGACGCCGGTGAACCCGACGATCGCGTTGCGCAGGATCGGCAACACGGCGAAGAACGTGCACACGGCGACCGCGGGAGCGACGCCGAACCCGAGCGGGGTGACGAGCAACCCGATGAGGGCGAACGCGGGGATCGTGAGCCCGATCGCCGAGATGCCGTTGGTGAGCGCACTCAACCGGGGGCTGCGGTACACCAGGGCGGCGATCGCCACGGCGATGACCGTGGCGAGGATCACACACTGCACCACGAGGCTGAAGTGCTGCAGCGACGCGAACGCTATCTGGTCGAAGCGCTCACTCAGGAATTCCCACATAGCGCACCTCGTCACATCGGTTATGTATCAGCGTCAGTCGAGCCGCCCGACGGGGCGACCAGCCACTGACCATACCGAGAGCGTGATGGCCGAACCACCCCTTGCATCCTCGGCGGAACAGGGAATCCGCGGTCGCGCAGCTCCCCCGATGCCAATGGTCGTATCGACGGATCGAGGATGGCGCCCGGCCATTTGCGCCCCTCTGCGCGGCCCAACCGTTACCGAAACGAGATGCGCTCACGCGATGTCGGCGCTAGTGTTCGCCCGGTCGATCAGCGGGGCGCGGAATCGTGATCGCGAGAAGCGCGACCGCGAGGAGGAACACCGCACCGACGAAGAACGCGGCGCCGTAGGAGACCGAATCGGCGAGGAGTCCCGCGGCGATCGGACCGACGATCGCACCGACATCCGAGAACATCGAGAACACCGCGACGGGCCTGCCCCCGCGACCCGCGACGGCGTCTCCGACGAGAGCGGCCGGCGCCGTGCCCATGAATGCGGCGGCGACCCCGTAGACGCTCAAGAGCACCGTGAGCATGACGATGTCGGTCGAGAACGGAACGGCCGCGACGACTGCGGCGGCGAGAGCGAAACCCCCGATGACGGCGGGCTTTCGACCGACCATGTCGACGAAGCGAGCGGCGGGGGCGAGGGCGACCGTCTGCGCGACCGCGGCGATCGCGAAGGCGACGCCCGTCGCGGCGGTCGGGTTGCGCAGGACTTCGACGATGAAGAGCGGAACGAGGGCTCCGCGCACACCGAAGGAGGTCCAGCCCTGCGCGAAATTCGCGGCGCACGCGGTCTGGAAACGGCGGTCGCGTGCCACGACGCGCAGCGGCACGCGAACGGCCGCCGCGTCATCCGCCGTCGGCTTCGCTCCCGACCTCAGCAGCACCGCACCGACGGCCCCCGCGACCGCGAGGGTCGCGGCGTAGAAGAAGAACGGTGCCTGGAGCGAGATCGTGGCGAGGAGCCCGCCGATCGCGGGCCCCGCCATCCCGCCGATGAGGAACCCGCCCTGATAGAAGCCGACCGCGCGAGCCCGCATCGTCGGGGCCGTCGAACCGAGCAGCAGCGTCATCGCGGCGACGCTGAACATCGCCGAACCGATGCCGCCGACCCCGCGGAGGATGAGCAACTGCGGGTAGTCCTGGGCGATGCCGACGAGTCCGCTCGACACCGCGACGATTCCGATGCCGATCGAGAGCACACTGCGCTCTCCGAGCGCGTCGATCATCCGGCCGACCACGGGGCTCGCGACGAGCCTCATGAGGGCGAACGCCGAGACGACCGCCCCGACCTCGACGTAGCCGACACCGAAACTGCGGGCGTAGACGGGGAGCACGGGGATGACGACGCCGAAGCCGACCATGACGAAGAACGCGATGACGCCGAGCACGTAGACGTCGCGCGAGAGGCGCGGGCGGTCGGCGCGAGGAACGGAGTTTCGGCGGGTGCGGCGCCACCACGGAGCGGAGCGTGGCGCAGGCATTACCTCAGGGTAGGCGGTTTCGCCGACGCGATCAGACGAGCCTCGATGCTCCCGCTCGCGAGCGCCACAGCACCCACGCGAAGTACGGCGCCCCGACGAGCGCGGTCACGAGACCGGCGGGCAACTGGTCGGGGGCGATGACCGTGCGGCCGACGACATCCGCGACGCACACGAGGAGCCCGCCGAGGATGGCGGCGACGGGGAGGATGCGCGAGTGTCGCCCGCCGACGAGAGCGCGCGCGGCGTGCGGGGCCACGAGTCCCACGAACGAGATGACCCCCACCGACGCGACCGCGGTGGCCGTGAGCACGACCGCGACGCACAGGAGAGCGAAGCGCGCTCGGGAGACGTCGATGCCCGCGAGTCGCGGCGTCTCGTCGTCGAGCGCGAGCAGGTCGAGGTCGCGGCGGCTCGCGACGAGCAGGGGGATCGCGACGGCGATCGCGATCGCGACGGGGGCGATCGCGGCGAACGAGCGTCCGTAGGTCGACCCCGCGAGCCACGTGAGGGCTTTCGTGCTGTTGAAGGGGTCGGTGAGCACGACGAGGAGCGTGATCATCGCGAGGCTCGCGGCCGAGACCGCGATTCCGATGAGCACGAGGCGGTTCTGCGCGAGACCCCCGCGCGCGGCGAGCCCGAACACGATCGACGCGGCGACGACGGCACCGACGAGGGCCGCTCCCGTGACGAGCCACGCGCTCGCGAGCGGCACGATCGTGATGACGGCGATCGCGGCGAGCCCCGCTCCCCCGACGACGCCGAGGATGCCCGGTTCGGCGAGGGCGTTGCGCGACACCGCTTGCACGAGCGCTCCCGCGAGCGCGAGCGCGGCGCCCGCGAGCACCGCGGCGAGCACGCGAGGCATCCGGGTGTCGAGGATGAACGTCACCCCCGTGCCCGCCTGCCCCGTGATCCAGTTGGCGACGTCGCCGAGCAGCAGCTTGGCGTCACCGAGCAGGCTCGAGGCGACCACGAGGGCCACGAGGAGCACGACGGCGACGACGAGGGTCACGAGGTAGCGCCGCACCGATCGCACGCGCGTGAGCCCCGCCGCGGTCGAGGTCGCCCCGGTGTCGCGCATTCGCCACGCGAGCGCGGTGAGGAACACCGCCCCGAGCATCGTCGTCACGACGCCCGTGGGCACGGCGACACTGCGGTCGCTCCCGACGAACACGCGCAGGAGCACGTCGGCCCCGAGCACGATCGCGACCCCCGCGAGCCCCGCGAGCGGAATGAGTGCGCGGTGGCGGTGCAGCCCGCGGATGCGGGGAGCGAGGAGCCGGATGATCGCGGGCGCACACAGCCCGACGAAACCGATCGGGCCCGCGATCGTGACCGCCGCGGCCGCGAGCAGCACCGCGACCACGACCGTGAGGATGCGCGTCATCCGCGGGTTGACTCCGACGACACGCGCGGCGTCGTCGCCGAGACCGAGGATGTCGAGTCGGCGGCCGAGCAGGAGGAGCACGATGACGGCGACGACGATGACGGGGGCCATGCTCCGGGCGGCGGCGATGCCGATCTGCGCGAGGCTGCCGCTCCCCCACGAGAACAGGCCGACGGTGTCTTGCGCGAAGAGAAGGAGCAGCATGCTCGTGACGGCCGAGAGCCCGAGGGCGATCGCCGACCCGGCGAGCACGAGCCGCACGGGGCCGCTGCCACCCGAGGAGAGCCCGAGAACGAGGGCCGCCGCGAGAAGGCCACCGGCGAAGGCGACGAGACCCGTGGGGATCACGGGGAGGCTGATGCCGAACGCCGCGACCGCGACGATCGCGAGGTGGGCTCCCGCGTTGACCGCGAGGGTGTCCGGCGAGGCGAGGATGTTGCGGGAGACCGATTGCATCGCCGCCCCCGCAGCCCCGAGGGCGAACCCGACGAGTAGTCCGGCGACGAGTCGCGGTGCCCGCGACGCCACGAGGACCGCGGCCGCGTCATCCGAGCCGTCGGCAGCGCGCCCGCCGAGAAGCGCGAGGAGGTCTGCCGCGCCGACCGCCGCGGTGCCCTGGGTCAGGTGCACCGCGGCGATGACGGCGATCGCCGCGATGAGGCCGGCCGCGAGCGCAGGCACTCCCCAACCGACGCGTCGCCCCGGGTCCGTGCGCCCCTCGGGCACGGCGGATCTCGGGGCGAGCGCGGTCTGATTCACGGGGGCGGCGGGGTGCGGGTCGGCGGGGTGCGGGTCGGCGGCTCGGCGGGTCAGCTGAGGGCGTCGACGAGGGAGTCGATGTAGACCTCCATCGACGAGGCGCCGCCGAACATCCAGATGCCGTCGGGGAGCCTCGTGACGTCGCCCGCTTCGACGAACGGGAGCGACTCCCACACGGCGTTGCCCGCGAGGGTCGACGCGTAGGCGTCGTCTTCTTCGGACCCGTTGGTGATGTAGACGAAGTTCACGTCGTCGGGGAGCGCCGTGAGGCCTTCGACGTCGGTTGCGGCGAGACCGTATGCCGGGTCGCCCTCGAGGTCCCACGGCATCGTGAGGCCGAGCTCCTCGTTGACCGACGCGATGAGAGAACCCTCGACGTACGGCCGGATCGAGACGGCACCGCCCGCGACGTACGCGTCGGAGAACGCGACGGGCGCCCCCTCGAGACCGGCGTCCTCGATGGCGGCGGCACCGTCGGCGACCGCCGTCTCGAAGCCCGCGAGCACCTCGTCGGCGACGTCGCTCGTGCCCGTCGCTTCGGCGATCATGCGCGTGTTGTCATACATCCGCTCGATCTGCGCGCTCGCGTCTGCCGAGGTGATGACGATCACGGGGACGATCTCCTCGAGCTGCGCGATCGCGGCTTCGGGGAGGTCGCTCGTGGCGACGACGAGGTCGGGGTCGAGGCTCGCGATCGTGTCGATGCTCGGCTCGCCGCGCGTGCCGATGTCTTCGACGTCGCCGTCGAGCGGCTCGGAGGTGACCCACGCGGAGTAGCCCTCGACGTCCGCAGCCCCGACGGGCATGACACCGAGCGACACGAGGTGCTCGACGACGTTCCACTCGGTGCCGACGACGCGCGTCGCGGGTCCGTCGAGTTCGACATCGACACCGCGGGCGTCGGTGATCGTGATCGGGCCGCCGCTCACCGCGGCATCCTCGTCGGTGGTCGACTCGGTGGTGCCGCAGGCGGCGAGGGCGAGAGTGACGGATGCCGCCGCGACGAGCGCGGTGAGGGTTCTGCGGCGTGCTGCTGACTTCAAGGGTGAGGTGATCATCGCGGTGTGGGTGTTCTTTCGTGTCGTGAGTGGTGGCGGCCGATCGCGCGAGTGCGCAAGCCGCCGGTGAGGGGATCGTGGTCGACGTCGATGCGGATGCCGTAGACGTCGCTGAGGCGCTCAGGGGTGAAGACGTCGGCGGCGGCACCCGTCGCGACGATCGCGCCGTCGGCGAGCAGCACGACGGTGTCGGCGACGGACGCGGCCTGGTCGAGGTCGTGGAGCACGACGCCGATCGTGACGCCGTGGTCGTCGGAGAGTTCGCGCACGAGGTCGAGGATCTCGACCTGGTAGCGGAGGTCGAGGAACGTCGTGGGCTCGTCGAGCAGGAGCACTCCGGTCTCTTGCGCGAGGCAGCTCGCGAGCCAGACCCTCTGCATCTGACCGCCCGAGAGCCGGTCGATCGCACGGCCCGCGAACTCGTGGACGCCCGTGACGGTCATCGCGTGCTCGATCGCCGCCGCGCCACCGGGGTCTCCCCCGCGCCAACGGCCACGGTGCGGGTGCCTGCCGAACTCGACGACGTCGCGCACGGTGATGCCCGTGGCCGGAGGCCGTGTCTGAGCGAGGAGGGTGACGCGGCGCGCGAAGTCGCCGCGCGCGAGGAGGAGGGCGTCGGTGTCGTCGTCGAGCTGCACGCCGCCGAGTCGCGGGGCGTGCAGTCGCGCGACAGCACGCAGGAGGGTCGACTTGCCGCTCCCGTTGGGCCCGACGAGGGCCGTGACCGTTCCCGCCTCGAAGCTGATGCTCGCGTCGTGCACGACGTCGGTCTTCTCGTAATCGAGAGTGAGCGCACGGCCGCGGATGCCGGTGGGGACGCGTTCGCTGCTCACGTATCGAGACGTTAGCTTAGGCTTACCTAAACACGCAACTCGCTCTCCTGCGAACCCGCTCGACAACCGCCGGGAATCGGCGGGCGGGCCTCACCGGGCGTCGCGATACCTCCACATCGTGAGTGATCCGAAGACGGCGATGAGCACGGCCGACCAGGCGAGCGTGAGCGGCAGAGTCACGCTCCGACACGTCGTCGGAAGCGGAGGCGGAGGCGATGATTGCAGGCTCCCAGAGCGCAGCGGCGGAGCCTCGTGTGTTTCAGTGCTGGGGTACCTGGACTCGAACCAAGAACAAAAGAATCAGAATCTTCCGTGTTGCCAATTACACCATACCCCACCGTTTCCGACCGGAATCGGGACGACAGTCCACTTTAGCCTACGAGCGGAGCCGAGTCATACTCGGGCGCACGAACGCCGCTCGCCGGTCGCTCGCACCCGCCGCAGTCGCACGCCGAAATCGGTCAGAGCGCGCCGAGGAGGTCTTCGTTGAGAGCCGACGCGACGCGTGCTCCCGCACCCGCGGCGACGATGAGCTGCTGGGGTCCCGGCGGCGTCGAATCGCCCGCGGCGTAGACGCCGGGCACGGTCGTGCGCCCCCGCGCGTCGACGACGAGGAGGCCCAGGTCATCGACCTCGAGCCCGAGGGATGCCGCGTACTCGAGTTTCGGGGCATACCGCGGCCGCACGAACGCCGCCGTGCGCGGCACGACCTCACCGTCGGCGAGGCGCACGCCCGTGAGTCCGGTCTGGTCGCCCTCGACGTCGGCGAGGGGGCGCCGGTCGACGCGGATGCCCCGCTTCAGGAGACCCGCCTCATCCGCCGCCGTGATCTCGCCGACGCCGTTCGTAAACACGATGACGTCGTCGCTCCACTGGGAGACGAGGAGGGCCCTCGAGGCGAGGTCGTCGGTCTCGCCGATGACGGCGATCGGTTTGTCGCGCTCCTCCCAGCCGTCGCACTCGATGCAGCTGTGGATGCTCGTGCCGTAGAACGCGCGCAGGGTCGGGAGCGCGGGCATGATCTCGGTGAGCCCGGTCGTGATGACGACGGAGCGCGCGCGGTAGACCGCCTTCGTGAAGCCCGGGCCCTTCGTCGAGACCTCGAAGGCGTCATCCGCCCGATCGATCGAGACGACCATCGACTGGTGGAACTCGTAGTTCGGGTAGGCCTCGAGCTCCTCGCGACCGAGGCGCCGCAGCTCGAGGGGCGAGACACCGTCGCGCGTGATGAAGCCGTGCGAGTGGAACGTCGCGGCGTTGCGCGGACGGTTGCTGTCGATCACGACGAGGCGTCGACGCGCGCGCACGAGGTTGAGTGCGGCACTCAGACCCGCGGGACCGGCCCCGATGATCGCGACGTCGCTGATCGGGGCGTCGACCCCGGCGGTGCTCACCTCGCTCATAGCGACGCCGCGAACCTCTCGATCCGGCGCAGCGACGACTCGCGGCCGAGCAGTTCGAGCGACTCGAAGAGGGGCGGGCTGATGCGGCGCCCCGAGATCGCGGTGCGCACGGGGCCGAACGCGAGGCGGGGCTTGAGCCCGAGCTCGTCGATGAGGGCCGTGCGCAATGCCGCCTCGGTGCTCTCGGTCGTCCACTCGTCGAGACCGCTCAGTGCGGCGAGCGCGGCGTCGAGGGTCGGCCTGACGTCACCCTTGGGCATCGCGTCGGCTTCCCACACGATGTCGTCGTCTGCGGTGAAGAGAAAGGCGAGCAGCCCCGGCGCTTCGCTGAGAAGCTGCATGCGCTCCTGCACGAGAGGCGCCGCGGCGAGAATCGTCGCGTCGTCGCGCGGCGACTCCGCGATGCCGGCGAGGTAGGGCGTGAGGCGGCGCGCGAACTCGTCGACCGGGAGCATCCGGATGTGGTCGCCGTTGATCGACTCGGCTTTCGCGAGGTCGAAGCGCGCGGGGTTCGGGTTCACATCGGCGACGTCGAACGCGGCGATCATCTCGTCGATCGTGAAGACGTCGCGATCGTGGGTGAGCGACCAGCCGAGCAGCGCGAGGTAGTTGATGAGGCCCTCGGGCACGAAACCGCGGTCGCGGTGGTGGAAGAGGTTCGACTCGGGGTTGCGCTTGCTGAGCTTCTTGTTGCCCTCGCCCGTGACGGTGGGGAGGTGCCCGAAGCGCGGGATCGCCGTGGCCACGCCGATCTCGATGAGCGCGTGATAGAGCGCGATCTGACGCGGGGTCGACGAGAGCAGGTCTTCGCCGCGCAACACGTGGGTGACCCCCATGAGCGCGTCGTCGACGGGGTTCACGAACGTGTAGAGCGGTGCACCGCTGGGCCTCACGACGACGAAGTCGGTGAAGCTCCCGGCGGGAAAGGTGATCTCGCCGCGCACGAGGTCGTCGAAGCTCAATTCGGTGTCGGGCACCCGGAGCCTGAGCGCCGGAGCGCGGCCCTCGGCGAGGTAGGCCTCGCGCTGCTCGGCGGTGAGCTCGCGCTCGAAGTTGTCGTAGCCCTGCTTGGGATCGCGACCGGCGGCGACGTTGCGCGCCTCGATCTCCTCGCCCGTCGCGAAGCTCTCGTAGAGGTGCCCGCTCGCACGCAGCTTCTCGATGATCTGCGAGTAGATGTCGGAGCGCTGCGACTGGCGGTAGGGGCCGTGAGGGCCACCGACGTCGACGCCCTCGTCCCAATCGAGACCGAGCCAGCGGAGGCCCTCGATAATCTGCGCGTAGCTCTCCTCGCTGTCGCGCGCGGCATCGGTGTCTTCGATGCGGAAGATGAGCTTGCCCCCGGTGTGCCGCGCGTACGCCCAGTTGAAGAGGGCGGTGCGGATGAGCCCCACGTGAGGCGTTCCCGTCGGCGACGGGCAGAAACGCACGCGCACGTCGCTTCCGGTCGCAGTGGTGAAAAGGGCGGGAGCGGAGGTGTCAGACATGGCTCCCCGATTCTAGAGGGCCGACCCTCGAGAGCCCCGCGGGTCACGACCCGAGCGACCCGAGCGACCCGACCGTCCCGGGCCTCACGACCCGAGCGTCACGAGGGCGAGCGCGGCCGACGCGATGAACGCCCACGAGGCGAGCCCGACCACGAGCGCTCGCCAGCCCGTGCGCACGAGGGTCGCGATCCTCACCGCCGAACCGAGCGCCACGAGTGCGGCCGCGAGCACGATCACCTGCACGCCGTCTACGACCTCGAGCATCGGAGTCGGCAGCGGCACGAGGGTGTTGACGAGCACGGCCGCGAGAAACCCGACCACGAAGAGGGGCACGATCGGTGCGCGGCCGGTCACGCCCTCGCGAGGCGTGCCCGCGGCATCCGCCCGACGATCGCGCACGCGCAGCGCCGTCGTCGCGATCGCGACCATCGGCGCGAGCATGAGCACGCGCGTGAGTTTGACGACGACGGCGATCGCGAGAGCGGCCGCCCCCGCGGTCTGGGCTGTCGCGACGACCTGGCCGACGTCGTGCACGCTCGCGCCGACCCAGCGCCCGAACTGCTCGGGGTCGAGACCCACGAGAGAGCCGGCGAGCGGCAGCACCGCGATCGCGAGGGTGCCGCACAGGGTCACGAGAGCCACGGGGGTCGCCTGCTGTCGGGCGTCACTGCGCGTCGCGGCCCCCATCGCGCCGATCGCCGATGCCCCGCAGATGGAGAATCCGGCGGCGATGAGGAGCGGCTCGTCGCCGGGTAGCCGCATCGCGCGCCCGAACCCCCACGTCGCGAAGAACGTCGCGACCACGAGCGCGACGATCGCGAGAACCGCGACGACACCGAGATCGGCGATGTCGACGAGGCTCAGTCTGAATCCGAGCAGCACGATTCCGACCCTCATGAGGGTCTTCGAGGCGAAGCGGATACCCGGCGCGAGCGGCCCGTCGAGCAGCGGCTTCGCGGCGGGGAGCTGCCCCACGACGATGCCGAGCACGACGGCGGCCGTGAGGAGCGGCACCACGGGAAGGGCGAGCGCGACGATGGCCGCGAGCAGAGCCCCCGCCCCGGCGACGGCGAGACCGGGGGCGAGAGCGCGAGCGCGCGCAGCCACGATCAGCGGTTGCGTGCGGGGTTCGAGAGCGTGCCGATGCCCTCGATCGTGATGTCGACGGTCTGACCGTCGGTGAAACCGCCGAGCCCGGCGGGAGTTCCGGTCATGATGATGTCACCGGGCAGGAGGGTGAAGACGTCGGAGGCGAACTCGATGATCTCGGGGATCGTGTGGATCATGTCGGCGGTCGACCCCGCGCGGCGCTGCTCGCCGTCGACGAAGGTCGTGATCGCGACGTTCTGGGCGTCGAGGTCGGTCTCGATCCACGGCCCGATGGGCGCGAAGGTGTCGTAGCCCTTCGCCCTCGCCCACTGACCGTCGGCGAACATGACGTCGCGCGCCGAGACGTCGTTGCCGATCGTGTAGCCGAACACGACGCTCGCGTAGTCCTCGGCCTTCACCTGCTTGGCGATCGACCCGATCACGACGACGAGTTCACCCTCGTGCACGATGCGGCCTTCGACCGGGGGGATGACGATCGTGTCGCCCGGGCCGACGACGGCCGTGTTGGGCTTGAGGAAGAGGAGCGGGTTGGCCGGGCCGATGTCGCCCATGTCGCTCTTGTGGTCGGCGTAGTTGAGTCCGACGCAGATGACCTTCGACCGCGGGATGACGGGCGCGAGCAGTTTCGCGTCGCTCAGCGCAACGCGCTCCCCCGTGGTGTCGAATCCGCTGAACATGGGGTCGCCCGTGAGAACGACGAGGGCGTCGTCGTCGACGATGCCGTAGCGAGGGTCTCCACCGGTGCTGAATCGCGCGATCTTCACGGTGTCGAGACTATCGCCTGGGCCCTGCGGCCCCCGACGGCACAGCGCGGGCTCGGTCGCCCACGCCCCTGCCCGCACCCGCGCTCACGCGAGTCGCGTCATCCACCCGTGGGGGTCGTCGCGACGGCCGTACTGGATGTCGGTGAGCTCGTCGCGCAGCGACATCGTCAGTTCACCTGGCGCGGCATCCGCTGACCCGATCTCGACCCCGTCGCCCTTGAGCTGAGCGATGGGCGTGATGACGGCGGCCGTGCCGCACGCGAACACCTCGGTGATGTCGCCGCTCGCGACGCCGTCGCGCCACTCCGCGAGAGACACCCGCCGGCGCTCGACACGGTGGCCGCGGTCTTCGGCGAGCTGGAGCACGCTGTCGCGCGTGATGCCCTCGAGGATGCTGTCGGATTGCGGTGTCACGAGGGTGCCGTCGCGGTAGACGAGCACGACGTTCATGCCGCCGAGCTCCTCGATGTAGGTCTGCTCCTCCGAGTCGAGGAAGAGCACCTGGGCGCACCCGTGCTCGTATGCCTCGGCCTGGGGCAGGAGCGACGACGCGTAGTTTCCGCCCGTCTTCGCGGCGCCCATTCCGCCGCGACCCGCTCGCGAGTAGTGATCGGAGATCCAGATCGACACGGGCGTGACCCCGGTCGCGAAGTAGGCGCCCGCGGGAGACGCGATGACGTAGTAGCCGACCTTCTGGGCGGCGCGCACCCCGAGGAACGCCTCGGTCGCGATCATGAACGGGCGCAGGTAGAGGCTCGTCTCGGGCGCCGACGGCACCCACGCCGAGTCGATGCTCACGAGGCGGCGGAGCGACTCGACGAAGTCGGCCTCGGCGAGCTCGGGAAGGGCGAGCCTCGTCGCCGATCGCCGCAGTCGCGCGGCGTTGGCCTCGGGTCGGAACGACCAGATCGAGTCATCCGCGTGACGGTAGGCCTTGAGCCCCTCGAAGATCTCCTGGGCGTAGTGCAGAACGGATGCCGCGGGGTCGAGTTGCAGTGGTCCGTACGGCGTCACGCGGGCCTCGTGCCA
The DNA here is from genome assembly GCF_046600695.1 of Marisediminicola sp. LYQ85. Classification (NCBI taxonomy): domain Bacteria; kingdom Bacillati; phylum Actinomycetota; class Actinomycetes; order Micrococcales; family Microbacteriaceae; genus Marisediminicola; species Marisediminicola sp. LYQ85. The sequence continues at coordinate 207,423 of NZ_JBKIWO010000001.1, read as the reverse complement.
CCCCGCGTCGACCGACCAATCGATCTGCACCATGTGGTCGGTGAAGTGTTTGCCGAAGCCCGGGTCGGCGAGGATCGCCTCGCGCTCCGCCGACTCGCGCGCGCTCGTCGACGGGACGTGCTCGAACGTGAGGGGGAAAGTCGTCGCATCGCTCATGGGGTGCCTCCGTGGGTCGCGCTCGAGGTGTCGGGTGAGGTCGGGGTGAGCTGGTGATCGGGGAGCGCTGCGACGATCGCCGCGCCGATCTCGCTCGTCGAGCGCCGGGGGTCGCCGGGGCCGCGGACGGCGAGGTCGCTCGTGACGGCGTCGCGCACCTGCGCGGCGGCATCGGGCAGCTCGAGGTGGTCCAGGAGCATCGCAACCGACAGGATCGCGGCGGTCGGATCGGCGATGCCCTTCCCGGCGATGTCGGGGGCCGAGCCGTGCACCGGTTCGAACATGCTCGGAAAGGCGCCGTCGGGGTTGATGTTGCCCGACGCGGCGAGGCCGATCCCCCCGCTGATGGCGCCGGCGAGGTCGGTCAGGATGTCGCCGAAGAGGTTGTCGGTGACGATCGTGTCGAACCGCGACGGATCGGTCACCAGGAAGATCGTCGCGGCGTCGACATGGAGGTAGTCGACCGCGACATCCGGAAACTCGCTCGAGACGGCGTCGACGGTGCGCTGCCACAGACCGCCCGCGTGCACGAGCACGTTGGTCTTGTGCACGAGGGTGAGCGTGCCCCGACGCGAGCGCGCGGTCTGGAAGGCGAATCTCACGAGGCGCTCGACACCGAAGGCGGTGTTGACGCTCACCTCGTTGGCGATCTCGTGCGGAGTGCCGACACGGATGCCTCCGCCGTTGCCGACGTACGGACCCTCGGTGCCCTCGCGCACGACGACGAAGTCGACGTCGCCCGCGTCGGCGAGCGGCGAGACGACCGACGGGAAGAGCACTGTCGGCCGCAGGTTGACGTAGTGGTCGAACGCGAACCTGAGCTTCAGGAGCAGACCCCGCTCGATGATGCCGCCCGAGAGCCGCGGTTCTCGGGGGTCTCCCCCGACGGCGCCGAGAAGGATGGCGTCGTGAGCGGCAAGAGCCTCGAGATCGCCCGTCGTGAGGATGTCGCCCGTCTCGAGATAGTGGCGGGCGCCGAACGGATACTCGGTCGTCTCGACCGACACCTCGTCGGGCGTCGCGGCCGCGAGCACCGCGAGGGCTTCGGCGACCACTTCGGGCCCGATTCCGTCTCCGGGGATGACGGCGAGGCTGATTCTCCGAGGCATGGATTCACAGTAGCGGAGCCGCCAACGCCCCGATTTCCCCGACCTGAACGTCTGCTGAGGTTAGGGTTGTCGCACATCGAAGTCGACATCGACGTGCTCACCACGATCGGGCGGCCTCACGAAAGGGCAGGCAATCACATGGGTATCGGTTCGGGAATCTTCCTCTTCGTCGTGGGAGCCATTCTGGCTTTCGCGCTCAACGTCGAAACCAGCTTCGTCAACCTCGACCTCGTCGGCTACATCCTCATGGGTGCCGGAGTCGTCATCTTCCTCATCTCCCTCGCGTTCATGCTCAAGAAGCGCTCGAGCGTCGAGGTCACCCGCAACGTCGACGGTGGTGTGCAGCGCGAGACGCGTCGCGACAGCGACCCGCTCATCTAGGGACACCGCTTCTCGACAGACCCGCACGACAGAACGGGCCCGGCACACTGTGCCGGGCCCGTTCTCGTCGTCTCGCGCGACTCAGGTCGTGATGTCGATCTCGCTCATGACGTCGGCGTCGATCGCGAGACGCAGCGACTCGAGCAGGGCGTCGGGCGCCGGGGAGTCGACCGTGAGCACGGCGAGCGCCTGCCCGCCCGCCTCGCGCCGGCTGATTTGCATGCCCGCGATGTTGATGCCCGCCTCGCCGAACTCGCGACCGTAGATCGCGACGATGCCGGGGCGGTCGGTGTAGACCATGACGATGAAGTGGTCGGCCATCGGCACTTCGACGTCGTAGCCGTTGATCTCCACGATCTTCTCGATCTGCTTCGTGCCCGTGAGGGTTCCCGAGACCGATACTTGCGAGCCGTCGCTCAGGGCCCCGCGGATCGTCAGGATGTTGCGGTACTCGTCGCTCACGGCATCCGTGATGAGGCGCACGTCGAGCCCGCGCTGCTCGGCGAGGAGCGGAGCGTTCACGTACGACACCGACTCCGAGACGATGTTCGTGAAGATCCCCTTGAGCGCCGCGAGCTTGAGCACGCTCACGTCGAACTCGACGATCTCGCCGCGCACCTCGATGTCGATGCTCGTGACGGGGCTCTGGGCGAGCCCCGAGAACACCTGACCGAGCTTCTCCATGAGCGGGATGCCGGGGCGCACCGTCGGGTCGATGACCCCGCCTGCCACGTTCACGGCGTCGGGCACGAGCTCTCCCGAGAGCGCGAGGCGCACCGATCGGGCGACCGACACGCCGGCCTTCTCTTGCGCCTCGTCGGTCGAGGCACCGAGGTGCGGGGTGACGATGACGTTGTCGAGGGCGAGGAGCGGTGAACCGGTGGGCGGCTCGCTCACGAAGACATCCAGTCCGGCTCCCGCGATCTCACCCGAGCTGAGGGCTCGGTGCAGGGCGTCTTCGTCGATGAGACCGCCGCGCGCGACGTTGACGATGTAGGCGCTCGACTTCATGAGGGCGAGTTGCGCGTCGGAGATCATGCCCGTGGTCTCGGGGGTCTTCGGCATGTGGATGGTGATGAAGTCCGATTGCGCGAGCAGCTCGTCGAGTGACAGCAGCGTGACGCCGAGCTGCTGGGCGCGCTGGGCGGTCACGTAGGGGTCGTACGCGACGACCCTCGTGCCGAACGCCTGCATGCGCGCCGTGATGAGCGCCCCGATGCGGCCGAGGCCGATGATGCCGATCGTCTTCTCATAGAGCTCGGTGCCCGTGTACTTCGAGCGCTTCCACTGGCCCTGAGCGAGCGCCGCGTGCGCTGGCGGGATGTGCCGGGCGAGGCTCAGGATGTGTCCGACCGTGAGTTCGGCGGCCGAGATGATGTTCGACGTCGGCGCGTTCACGACCATGATGCCCGCGGTCGTCGCCGCCTTGATGTCGACGTTGTCGAGCCCGACACCCGCGCGCGCGATGACCCGCAGCGACGACGCGGCCGCGATCGCCTCGGCATCCATGTGCGTCGCCGAGCGGATCAGGATCGCCTCCGCGTCGGCGAGCGCCGAGATCAGCGCCGCACGATCGGTGCCGTCGACCGATCGCACGTCGAAGTCGGGCCCGAGGGCGTCGACGGTAGCGGGTGAGAGTTCTTCTGCGATCAACACGATCGGCTTCGCCACGGAGAGTCCTTCGATAGCCCGGAAAGTACCGTTGAGAGCCTACTGGGCCGACGAGCGCAAACCGGAAGGGCGCAGACTGGGCGCATGACCGACTCGCCAGCAGACATCGTCGGGGTCGTGCTGCGGGTCGTCGTCGCCCTCGTGTTCGTCGGGATGGGCGTGAACCACTTCAGGCCCGGACCCGCGCGAGTGATGGCGAAGCTCATCCCGCCCCGGCTGAGATTCGACGGGATCGCGAACCCCCTCGCCCTCGTCTACCTCACGGGGGTGTGCGAGATCGCCGGGGGCGTCGGCATCCTCATCCCGGAGCTGCGCGGGGCTGCCGCCGTCGGACTCGTGCTGTTTCTCATCGCGGTGTTCCCCGCCAACGCCTACGCGGCCGAGCACCCCGAGAGGTTCGGTTCGCTCGCGATCCCCTTCTGGCCGCGATTCGCGGGGCAGCTCGTGCTCATCCTCGTGGTCGTGCTCGCCGCGATCCTCTAGGCGAGGGCGGTGAGGCTCGCGGTGAGGGCCGCGACGGCCGCGAGGCCCGCGGCGAAGACGAGCGCGGCCGTGGCGACCGAGTGCCGTCGGCCCACGAGCGCGGCGATCGCGAACCCCGCGACGGGCAGCACGATCGTCACGACGAGCAGTGCCCACGGGGGCGAGATGAGGTCGAGGTCCACGGAGGCGCGCACGGCGTTCTCGGCGTCGACGACGGCGAGCACACCCGTGAGGTTGGCGAGAGCCCCGAAGAGGTCGTAGGCGAAGAGCAGCCCGAAGAGGACGATGACCGCCCAGCGCACGGCACTCATGCGCTCGCGCTGGGGCTGCGGGGGCCGCGCGGACTCCGGCTGCGAGGCCGACTGCGGCGCTCCGGTCGTCATATGCCCGCCCCCGAGACGATGAACGGCCACGGCGCCACGATCACGAGCCCCGCGACGAGCCAACCGACGCGCGCGATCGCCCGGCGACGACGCGTGAGCAGCAGCGTGGCGGTGAACCACAGCGCGGGCGAGGCGATCGAGAGGAACTCGCCGAACTGGAACATGATGTCGATGAAGAGGTTGCTCGCGACGAACACGGACCCCTGGATCGCGATGACCCACCCCACGGTGAACAGAAGGTAAGCGCCCGCGAGCACCCCGTAGACCACGAGGAGCACCGACCCCGTCGCGGACGCGGACTCCGGCCCGGACCCGGTCCCGCGATCGGAGGTCGTGTCGGGATCGGTCGGGCCACCCTCGAGGCCGGGAACCGCAGCATCCGCCTCGTGATCGATGTGGCTGGGGTCGCCGATCTCGTCGCCCCAACTGAGGGCGTCGTCGTTGTCGTCTCGAAGCCTCGCCACTCCCCGAGCCTAACCGCGCCGACCGACCTCGACGTAGGGTGAGACCGCTCGACCGAACAGCAGCGCCGCTGCCCTCGCCGCCACCCCGCACCGTAAGGGACACCCCGATGAGTTTTCTCGACCGTGAACGATCAGTCGCACCCCCCGGATTCAATCGCTGGCTCATCCCCCCGGCGGCGCTCGCGGTGCACCTGTGCATCGGGCAGGCCTACGCGACGAGTGTCTACAAGACCGCCCTCGTCGACCACTTCGAGGCGAGCCTCACCCAGATCGGCATCATCTTCTCGATCGCGATCGTCATGCTCGGGCTCTCCGCCGCGATCCTCGGCACGTGGGTCGACAAGAACGGACCGCGCAAGGCGATGTTCACCGCGGCCCTCCTCTGGTCGGCGGGCTTCGTGATCGGCGCGCTCGGCATCTTCTCCAACCAGCTCTGGCTCGTCTACCTCGGCTACGGCTTCATCGGCGGCATCGGGCTCGGCATCGGCTACATCTCGCCCGTGTCGACCCTCATCAAGTGGTTCCCGGACCGCCCCGGACTCGCCACGGGAATGGCGATCATGGGCTTCGGCGGTGGCGCGCTCATCGCGAGCCCCCTCTCGACCCTCCTGCTCACGGCCTACGACCCCGAGTCGGGCACCGAGGGGTGGGTGGCGAGCGGCGACGCCGTCGGCAAGCTCTTCCTCACCTTCGCCGCGATCTACCTCGTCTACATGATGTTCGGCGCCTTCACGATCCGCGTGCCCGCCGACGGCTGGAAGCCCGCCGGCTTCGACCCGAGCACGGTCAAGACCAAGGCACTCGTGACGACCGACAACGTCTCGGCGAAGAACGCCATCAAGACCCGCCAGTTCTGGCTGCTCTGGGTGGTGCTGTTCTGCAACGTCACCGCGGGCATCGGCATCCTCGAGCAAGCGGCCCCCATGATCCAGGACTTCTTCCGCGACGCCGACGGGGCGTCGGCGGTCAACGCGGCCGTCGCCGGCGGGTTCGTCGGACTGCTGTCGATCGGCAACATGGCCGGGCGTTTCGTGTGGTCGTCGACATCCGACATCATCGGTCGCAAGCGCATCTACATGGTCTATCTCGGTGTGGGTGCCGCTCTTTACATCCTGCTCGCGCTCTTCGGGTTCAGCACGACGTTCCTCTACGTCGCGCTCGCGTTCGTGATCATCTCGTTCTACGGCGGGGGGTTCGCGACGATCCCGGCGTACTTGCGCGACCTCTTCGGCACCTTCCAAGTCGGCGCCATCCACGGTCGGCTGCTCACCGCGTGGTCGGCGGCGGGCATCGCGGGTCCGCTCATCATCAACGCGTTCCTCGACGCCCAGGGCACCCCGGGCGAACTCACGGCGCAGGCCTACCAGCCGGCGCTGCTCACGATGGTGGGTCTGCTCATCATCGGATTCATCGCCAACCTCCTCGTGAAGCCCGTCGCGGCCAAGTACCACGAGCCGGCAGACATGCGCGCGGATGCGACGACCGCCGCGAAGGGAGCCTGACATGTCGACGACGAACACCGCACCTGCCGCACGATCGGGCGCGACGACCGCGAAGATCACGGTCGCGTGGGCGCTCGTGGGAGTTCCGCTGCTCTACGGCGTCATCGTGACCCTCACGCGCGTCACGGCCCTCTTCACGGGCTGACCCATCCCCCGAAAGTACGCAGTTTCCGCGAGCGGGTGCCGGTTCCGGCATCCGCTCGCGGAAACTGCGTACTGTGGCGCGGGCGCGGGCCGCAGGGTCAGCGGGGCGGGGACGTCGTTCCGCGGGGCACGAGCCTCGTGGGGAGCTGCACGTGCGTCACCTCGGGCTTCTCGCCCTTGAGCAGAGCGAAGAGCATCGACGCCGCGATCTCGCCGAGCAACTGCATCGGCTGACGCACCGTGCTGAGCGGCGGCGAGTGCCGCGATGCCTCGGCGATGTCGTCGAACCCGATGATCGAGAGCTGGTCGGGAACCGAGATCCCGAGCTCGGATGCGACGGCCGCGACGGCGATCGCCGAGAGGTCGTTCGCGGCGAAGATCGCGGTCGGCCGGTCTGCGCGGGAGAGCATCTCGAAGGCGAGCTGCCTCGTGGCGTCGACCTCGTATCGACCGATCCCGACGAGGGACGGATCGAACTGCAGTCCCGCCTCGATGAGGGCGCTGCGGTACCCCGCGTCGCGAAGCCCGGAGGAACGCAGATCCGGGCGGCCCGCGACGAACCCGATGCGCGTGTGCCCGAGCCCGATGAGGTATCGCGTCGCGAGTTGCGCCCCGTGGTAGCTGTCGGATTCGACGGTCGGCAGGTCGGCGCGACCCGTGTGCGGGTCGATCGCCACGACGGGGACCTCGCCCGAAACCGAGACGACCGACGGGGTCACCATGATGAGTCCGTCGACGAGGGTGCCGCTGAGTCGACTGACGGACCGGCGCTCCCATCCGTCGCCCGAGCCGTCCTCCGATCCGGAGTAGGCGAGAAGGTCGAACCCGGTTCCGCGAACCGCCGAGCCGACACCCTTGAGGATCTCCGCGCTGAAGGGCTCGAAGCCGGGAACGAGCACACCGATGACACCCGTGCGCTGCGACCGCATGCTGCTCGCGCCGAGGCTCGACTGGTAGCCGAGCTTCTCGACGATGTCGATGACGCGGCGCACCGTCTCGGGCGAGACCCCGTATCGCCCGTGCACGGCTTTCGACACCGTCGAGACGGAGACGCCGGCGGCCGCGGCGACGTCGTTGATTGTTGTCCGGCGTCCCATGAGCTGACTATAACGAATGGAAAAGGTTTTCGAAAACGTTTGACACCCCAGCGCATCGATGAACACACTGGAGGAGATCTTGGACGCTGGGGTTTTCCGGGAGCAGCGAAGCCGCCGCTCTCACAGTGCTCACGCACTCCCCGTTCCGCGACAGGTACGACTCAATGAAGAGAAACGGACAGCACATGAGAACCAAGAAGTTCCTCGCAGGCTCGGCCCTGCTGGTGGCGGGTGCCCTCACCCTCACCGCGTGTGGTGGCGGCGGGTCGGGCTCCGACAACGCCGACGGGAGCGTCGAGATGACGTTCTGGCACAACTCCACGACCGGCCCGGGTGTGGAGTACTGGGAAGACACCGTCGCGGCGTTCGAAGAAGCGAACCCCGGCGTGACGATCGACGTCCAGTCGATCCAGAACGAGGAGATGGACGGCCGCCTCCAGACCGCCCTCAACTCGGGCGACGCCCCCGACGTCTTCATGGCGCGCGGCGGCGGCAAGCTCGCCGACGTCGTCGAGGCCGGCCAGGTCATGGACCTGACCAGCGGAGTGTCGGATGCGACACGCACCGCCCTCGGTGACGCCGTGCTCAACGCCTTCGCGATCGATGACGCGATCTACGGCATGCCCGTCGCCGTTCTCCCGTCGGGTCTCTTCTACTCGGGCGACGTGCTCGACGAGGCGGGCGTCACCACTCCGCTCGAGACCTTCGACGACCTCGAGGACGCGACCGACGCCCTCAAGGACTCCGGCGTCGCACCGATCGCCGTCGGCGCCAACGACGCGTGGCCCGCCGCGCACTGGTACTACAACTTCGCGCTGCGCGCGTGCTCGCAAGACGCGATGAACAGCGCGGCCGAAACCCGTAGCTTCGACGACCCGTGCTGGCTCGAGGCCGGAGAGAACCTCGAAGACTTCCTCGAGACCGAACCGTTCAACGAGGGCTACCTAACGACCGCCGCACAGCAGGGCGCAGGATCGTCGGCGGGACTCATCGCCAACAAGCAGGCCGGCATGGAGCTCATGGGCGCCTGGAACCCCGGTGTGATCGCCGGGCTCACCCCTGACGAGCAGCCCCTCCCCGACCTGGGCTGGATGCCGTTCCCCGCAGTTGACGGCGGCGACGGAGAACCCGGCGCGATGATGGGTGGAGTCGACGGGTACTCGTGCTGGGTCAACGCGCCCGAGGAGTGCGTCGACTTCCTGAACTTCACGGTCGAGCAGGCCAACCAGGAGGCATACGCCGAGGCGTTCGTGACACTTCCCGCGTCGCAGGAAGCCCAGGGCGTCGTTGACGACCCCTCGCTCCAGAGCGTGCTCGAGGCCTACAACGAGGCCCCGTACGTGATCGTCTGGCTCGACACCCTCTACGGCCTCAACGTCGGAAACGCACTCAACGTGGCGGTCGTCGACATGTTCGCGGGCAACGGAGACGCTCAGTCGATCGTCGATGCCGTGAGTGACGCTGCGGCCCGCGGTTAGTCCGACAGAACCATGACATCGGCCCAAGACACGACCCGCGTCGACGCGGGCGCGCCAGGGGCGACGAACAACGACGGGGGCAGCTCAGCCAAGCTGCCCCCGTCGGGTTCGCCCGCCCGCCTCCCCACGGGGGAAACCCGCCGGCGTTCCGCCAGCTGGATCCCCCGCCTCGAACTCGCACTCCTCATCGGGCCCGCGCTCGTCGTCTTCGTCGCGTTCGTCATCTTCCCCGTCGCGATCGCGGCCTACTACGGCTTCTTCAGCTGGTCCGGGTTCGGACCGGCCACGGAGTTCGTCGGCCTGAGCAACTACGTCACGATCCTCACCGACTCGTCGTTCCACGATGCGCTCGGCAACAACGTCTTGATCGCCGTGGCATCCCTCATCATGCAGGGCCCCCTCGCTCTCGGCCTCGCACTGCTCCTCAACCGCAAGATGCGCGGTCAGTCGGTCATCCGCGTGCTGATCTTCGTGCCCTACGTCATCGCCGAGGTCGTCGTCGGAATCGGTTGGAGCCTCATGCTCCAGACGAACGGCGCCCTCAACGGTCTGCTCGTCAAGGTCGGACTCGGTGACCTCGCGCAGGACTGGTTGTCGAACCCCGCGATCGCCATCTGGACGCTCCTCGTCATCATCACGTGGAAGTACATCGGCTTCGCCGTCATCCTCTTCCTCGCGGGACTGCAGGGTGTTCCCGAGGAGCTGTCCGAAGCGGCGTCGATCGACGGTGCGTCCTACTGGCAGGTGCAGCGCTACATCGTTCTGCCCCTGCTCGGACCGACCATCCGCATCTGGGCGTTCCTCTCGATAATCGGGTCCCTCCAACTGTTCGACCTCGTCTGGATCATCTGGGGTCAATACGTCGCCGGGACCGCGGGAACATCCACCATGGCGACCTACATGGTCGCGAACGGGCGAAATGCCGGAAGCTACGGATACGGCAGCGCCGTCGCCGTCGTCATGTTCCTGCTGTCGCTCGCGATCGCGCTGCTCTACCAGCGCATCCTGTTGCGCCGCGACACCGCGGGCGCTGTCACCGGAGGTAAAGCCTGATGGCCACCGCACTCACAACCGCTCCGCGCGGCCCGTCCCCGGTGGTGCGCAAGCAGCCGACGACCTCGTCGGTCGCACCGAAGCGCTCGAAGTCCCTCGTGATCTACTTCATCGCTCTCGTGCTCATCGGGCTCATGCTCACGCCCGTCGTGTTCATCATCCTCGGCGGCTTCCGGTCGAACTCGGAGATCACCGTCGACCCCTCGGGCTTCCCCGTGGCGTGGCAGTGGCAGAACTACGTCGAGGTCCTCTCGAACCCCGTGTTCTGGCAGCAGGTGGGCAACTCGTCGATCGCCGCGATCTCGACGACGGTCATCGTCGTCGCGCTCGGCCTCATGGCCGCGTTCGGCCTCGCGCGCTACTCGTTCCGGGGTCGCGGGCTCATCTACGCGATCTTCGCCGCGGGACTGATGTTCCCGATGACGGTTGCGATCACCCCGCTCTACATCCTCGTGCGTGACCTCGGGCTCACGAACACCCTCGCGGGTGTCATCGTGCCTCAGGTCGCGTTCGCGCTGCCGATCACGGTCATCATCCTCGTGCCGTTCCTCGCGGCGATCCCGAACGAACTCCAGGAGGCGGCATCCATCGACGGATGTTCGCGACTGGGCTTCTTCTGGCGCATGGTGATCCCGCTGTCGGTGCCCGGGGTGATCACGGTCGGCATCCTCGCGTTCATCGCGAGCTGGAACAGCTACATGCTCCCGCTGTTCATCCTCAACGACCCGGGGTTGTTCACGCTGCCGCTCGGAACCCAGGTGTTCTCGTCGCAGTACTCGGTCGATACGGCTCGGGTTCTCGCGTTCACGGCCCTGTCGATGATCCCGGCTCTCGTGTTCTTCAGCCTGTTCGAGCGTCGCATCGTCGGCGGTCTGACCGGCGCTGTGAAGGGCTGAGAGACAGTGTCTACCGTGAATACCGCTGTTTCGTCGCGCGTCCGCGCACTCATCGAGTCGATGACGCTGCGCGAGAAGTTGGGCCAGCTCGGAAGCTTCTGGGTCGATCAGGGCGATGAGGTCGTCGCGCCCATGGCCGGGGAGATGGCCTCCTCGACGAAGTACGAGGAGATCTCGCGAGACGGGATCGGGCACCTGAGTCGCGTCTACGGAACCCGTCCGGTCGATCCGATCGAGCGTGCGGGGTGGCTCTGGGCGGAGCAGCGCAGGCTGCGCGCCGAGACGAGGCTCGGCATCCCCGCGATCGTGCACGAGGAGTGCCTCACGGGTCTCGCCGCGTGGAAGGCGGCGACCTTCCCGACCCCGCTCGCGTGGGGTGCGTCGTTCGACCCGGACACCGTGGAGGAGATGGCCCGCAGCATCGGTGACTCGATGCGCCGCCTCGGCATCCATCAGGGCCTCTCCCCCGTGCTCGACGTCATCCGTGACGCTCGCTGGGGTCGCGTCGACGAGTGCATCGCCGAAGACCCCTACGTGGTCGGAACGATCGGCACCGCCTACGTGCGGGGACTGCAGGATGCCGGCATCGACGCGACCCTCAAGCACTTCGTCGGGTATTCGGCGTCCCGGTCCGGTCGCAATCACGCTCCCGTGTCTGCCGGCCCCCGCGAGATCGCCGACGTGCTGCTCCCGCCGTTCGAGATGGCCGTGCGCGACGGCGGCGCCCGCAGTGTCATGAACTCCTACGCCGAGATCGACGGGATGCCCGTCGCCGCGACGGCGCAGTACCTCACGGGAATCCTGCGCGACGAGTGGGGGTTCGACGGGGTCGTCGTCTCGGACTACTTCGCCGTAAAGTTCCTCGAGACGATGCACGGTGTGGCCGCGGGTCCGGCGGATGCCGCGCGCTTGGCTCTCACGGCGGGGCTCGACGTCGAGCTCCCGACGACGGACGCGTTCGGGGAGGCTCTCCTCGACCTCCTCGAGTCCGGGGGCATGGATGTCGCGATCGTCGATCGCGCGGTGGAGCGCGTGCTCGCGCAGAAGGAGCGTCTCGGTCTGCTCGACGAGACATTCGACACTCCCCCGACGTCGATCGATCTCGACAGCGCGACGCACCGTCGTCTCGCGCGCCGCCTCGCCGAGGAGTCGGTGGTGCTGCTCTCGAACCACGCGGTGCTCCCTCTCGTCTCACCCCGCCGGATCGCCGTGGTCGGACCCAACGCCGACTCGGCCGAGGCCCTCATGGGGTGCTACTCGTTCGCGAACCACGTGCTCGCGCACCACCCCGGGGTCGAGATCGGGTTCGAGATCCCGACGGTGCTCGAGGCCGTCCGCGCCGAGTTCCCCGACGCGGAGATCACCCACGACACCGGGTGCACCGTCGAGGGCATCGATCGCTCCGGCATCGCCGCCGCGGTCGCCGCTGCAGACGACGCGAATGTCGCGGTCGTCGTCGTCGGCGATCGCGCGGGGCTCTTCGGCCGCGGCACGGTCGGCGAGGGCAACGACGTCGAGAGCCTCGACCTCCCCGGCGTTCAGAGGGAGCTCGTCGAGGCGCTCGTGGCCACGGGCACCCCGGTCGTCGTCGTCCTGCTCACCGGGCGGCCGTATTCGCTCGCGTGGGCCCTCGACGCCGCGACGGTTCCCGGTGCGGTCGTGCAGGCGTTCTTCCCCGGGGAGGAGGGCGCATCGGCTCTCGCCGCCATTCTCTCGGGGGCGGTCAACCCGAGTGGTCGCTTGCCCGTCTCGCTCCCCCGGTCGGCGGGAGCGCAGCCGTACTCCTACCTCCACCCGGTTCTCGGGGGTCCGAACGAGATCACGAGCGCGAGCAGCGCTCCCGTGCGTCCGTTCGGTTTCGGGCTCTCGTACACGTCGTTCGAGCACCGCGACCTCGCGGTGGACGCGACGGGCCCGACCGAGAGCTCGTTCCGGGTCTCGGTGCGCGTGACCAACACGGGCGAGCGAGCGGGAACGGATGTCGTGCAGCTCTACGCTCGCGACGTGCAGGCCCAGGTCACGCGACCGGTCGCGCAACTGCTCGGCTATGCGAGGGTCGACCTGGACGCCGGGCAGGAGACGGTCGTGGAGTTCGACGTTCCGCCGACGAGGCTCGCCTACACGGGGAGCGCGGGCACGCGCATCGTCGAGGCGGGAACGGTCGAGCTGTGGGTCGGGTCGTCGTGCGACGACAAGGAGACCACGGGGTCGATCGAGCTCGTCGGTGACAAGTACGCGACCACCGCAGACGACCGCCGCCTGACGACGACGCGCGTCGGCTCGGTCACGCGGACCTCTTAGCGCCGCTCTCCCCGCGCCGCCCTCCCCGGCGAAACGAGGACGAAGAAACGAACGAGGGGCAGTCGCGACCGATCCGGTCGCGACTGCCCCTCGTTCGTGGTGCGGGGTGCTGACGCTTAGCGGGCGGCGCTGCCGTCGGTGTAGTCGGCGTCCTGCTGCTTCCACGCGAAGAGGGCGCGGAGCTTCTGTCCCGTCGCCTCGATCGGGTGGGCCTGGCCCCTTTCGCGCAGCGCGAGGAACTCGGGGGCTCCGGCATCCTGATCGGTGATGAAGCGCTCAGCGAAGGCACCGGACTGGATGTCCTTGAGCACCGCCTGCATGTTCTCCTTCACCGAGGGGTCGATCACGCGGGGGCCCGAGACGTAGTCGCCGTACTCGGCCGTGTCGGAGACGCTCCAGCGCTGCTTCGCGATGCCGCCCTCCCACATGAGGTCGACGATGAGCTTGAGCTCGTGGAGAACCTCGAAGTAGGCGATCTCGGGCTGGTAGCCGGCCTCGATGAGGGTCTCGAAGCCGTACTGCACGAGCTGCGAGGTGCCACCGCAGAGAACGGCCTGCTCGCCGAAGAGGTCGGTCTCGGTCTCTTCGGTGAAAGTCGTCTTGATCCCCCCGGCGCGGAGTCCGCCGATGGCTTTCGAATACGACCACGCGAGATCCCACGCGGCGCCCGAGGCGTCCTGCTCGACGGCGACGATCACGGGCACACCGCGACCGGCCTCGTACTCGCGGCGCACCGTGTGGCCCGGCCCCTTGGGAGCGACGAGGAGCACGTCGACCCCCGAGGGCGCCGTGATGTAGCCGTAGCGGATGTTGAACCCGTGGCCGAAGACGAGAGCCTTGCCCTCGGAGAGGTTGCCCGCGATGTCGTCGGCGTAGAGGTGACGCTGGTGCTGGTCGGGGGCGAGGATCACGATGACGTCGGCCCACGCGGCGGCCTCGGCCGAGGTGAGCACGCGGAACCCGGCCTCCTCGGCCTTCGCGATCGACTTCGATCCCTCTTTGAGACCGACGACGACCTCGACGCCCGAGTCGCGCAGGTTCTGCGCGTGAGCGTGTCCTTGCGAGCCGTAGCCGATGACGGCGACCTTCTTGCTCTGGATGATCGACAGATCGGCGTCGTTGTCGTAGACGATTTCAGTCACAGTGTTCTCCTTGATGGTGGGGGTCGGCGTCCCGGCCGGTGCGGCAGGGCGATTCGGTGCGGTCAGCTCTTGAAGACGCGCTCGGTGATGCTCTTCGAGCCTCGACCGATGGCGAGGAGACCCGATTGGGCGATCTCCTTGATGCCGTAGGGCTCGAGCACCCTGAGGAGCGCGTGCACCTTGGGGGTGTTACCCGTGACCTCGATCACGAGGGCGTCGGTCGAGACATCCACGATGCGCGCGCGGAACAGGTTGGCGGCCTCGAGGATCTGGCTTCTCGTCGTGTTGTCGACGCGCACCTTGATGAGCATGTGCTCGCGCTCGACGGTCTGCGCCGGCTCGAGCTCGACGATCTTGATCACGTTGACGAGTTTGTTGAGCTGTTTCGTCACTTGCTCGAGCGGCAACTCTTCGACGTCGACGACGACGGTGATGCGCGAGAGTCCGGGGATCTCGCTCTTGCCGACCGCGAGCGACTCGATGTTGAACCCGCGGCGGGCGAAGAGCCCCGCGACGCGCGTGAGCAGACCCGGTTTGTCTTCGACGAGGAGGGACAGGACGTGACTCATGGCTCTACTCCTCTTCCCACTCGGGGGCGTGTTGTCTCGCGTATTGCACCGACGAGTTTCCGACTCCCTGCGGAACCATCGGCCACACCATGGCGTCTCGGCTCACGATGAAGTCGATGACCACGGGGCGGTCGTTGGTCTCGTTGGCGAGACGGATGGCGGCGTCGACATCCTCTTTCTTCGTCACGCGGATGCCGAGGGCACCGTATGCCTCGGCGAGCTTCACGAAGTCGGGAACCATGACGGTGTCGTGGCCCGTGTTGAGGTCGGTGAACGAGTGGCGGCCCTCGTAGAAGAGCGTCTGCCACTGGCGCACCATGCCGAGGGACGAGTTGTTGATGACCGCGACCTTGATGGGGATCTGGTTGATCGTGCACGTCGCGAGCTCCTGATTGGTCATCTGGAAGCATCCGTCGCCGTCGATCGCCCACACCGTGCGGTCGGGCTGGGCGACCTTGGCGCCCATCGCGGCGGGCACGCCGTAGCCCATGGTGCCCGCGCCGCCCGAGTTGAGCCACGCGTTGGGGCGCTCGTACTTGATGAACTGCGCCGCCCACATCTGGTGCTGGCCGACGCCCGAGGCGTAGACACCCTCGGGGCCCGTGATCTGGCCGATGCGCTCGATGACGTACTGCGGCGAGAGCAAGCCGTCTTCGGGCTCGTCGTAGCCGAGCGGAAACTGCTCGCGCAGACTCTCGAGCCGTTCCCACCACGCGGAGATGTCATTGCTCGTGCCCGAGGAGATGGTCGTGTACGCCGCGGTGAGGTCGGCGATGACGTCTTTCGCGTCACCCACGATCGGCACGTCGGCGACGCGGATCTTGGAGATCTCGGCGGGGTCGATGTCGACGTGCACGACTTTGGCGTCGGGCGCGAACTCGCTCGGCTTGCCCGTGACCCGGTCGTCGAAGCGCGACCCGAGTGCCACGAGGAGGTCTGCCTCCTGCAGTCCGAGAACGGCGGGCACGGTTCCGTGCATGCCGGGCATCCCGAGCTGCTGGGGGTGCGAGTCGGGGAAGGCGCCGCGCGCCATGAGGGTCGTGACGACCGGGGCACCCGTGAGCTCGGCTAGTGCGAGCAGTTCGGCAGACGCCTCCGCGCGCACGACGCCGCCTCCGACGTAGAGCACGGGGCGCTTCGCCTCGAGGATCAGTTGCGCCGCGGCCTGAATCTGCTTTCCGTGCGCTTTCGTCACGGGGCGGTATCCGGGCAGGTCCACCTTGGGCGGCCACACGAACGGGGCACTCGCCTGCTGGCAGTCCTTGGTCACGTCGACGAGCACGGGGCCCGGGCGCCCGGTCGTGGCGATGTGATACGCCGCGGCGAGGGTCGCCGGCACGTCTTCGGGCTTCGTGACGAGGAACGAGTGCTTCGTGATCGGCATCGTGATCCCCACGATGTCGACCTCCTGGAACGCGTCGGTGCCCATCGACGTGCTGAAGACCTGGCCCGTGATCGCGAGGAGGGGAACGGAGTCCATGTGGGCGTCGGCGATGGCGGTGACGAGGTTCGTCGCGCCCGGACCGGATGTCGCGATGGCGACCCCCACGCGACCGCTCGACGAGGCGTACCCCTCGGCGGCGTGGCCGGCACCCTGCTCGTGTCGCACGAGGATGTGGCGGATGGCGTCGGACGACATGAGTTCGTCGTAGAACGGCATGATCGCGCCGCCCGGGAGCCCGAAGACCTCGGTGATCCCGAGCTTCTCGAGGGTGCGCAGGATGGCGCCCGACCCGGTGAGGATCTCCGGTTGCGTCGTCGCGGCGCGACCGGGTTCGGCGGGACGCGCGACAGGCGTCGGCTTGGATTCGGTGGACATGAAGATCGGATCCTTAGTCGCGGGAGCGAGTGCGTGGGCGAACGGGGTGACCGGGGCTGCTCGGCCCTCAGCCCGTGACGGCGCCGACAGCGGCGGAGCGCACGA
Source organism: Marisediminicola sp. LYQ85 (assembly GCF_046600695.1). Lineage (NCBI taxonomy): Bacteria > Bacillati > Actinomycetota > Actinomycetes > Micrococcales > Microbacteriaceae > Marisediminicola > Marisediminicola sp. LYQ85. Next base: position 190,670 of record NZ_JBKIWO010000001.1, on the reverse strand, counting down.
GCTTGGAGTACTTGGCAAGCACCCCTCGCGTGTAGCGGGGTGGCAGTGGAGCCCAGCCGTCTCGGCGAGCTGCGAGCTCTGCGGGATCGACAAGTAGGTCGAGCGAGCGAGCTGCGATATCGACCCGTATCAGATCACCATCGCGCACGAAGGCGATCGGACCGGAGTCGACCGCTTCGGGAGCTATGTGGCCGATGCACAGGCCGGTTGTGCCGCCTGAGAATCGTCCGTCCGTCAAGAGTAATACATCTTTTCCGAGCCCCGCGCCCTTGATGGCGGCCGTGATCGCGAGCATCTCGCGCATGCCCGGCCCTCCCTTGGGCCCCTCGTATCGGATGACGACGATGTCGCCTTTCTCGATGAGGCCCTCGGTGAGCGCATCCATCGCCGCTCGTTCGCGTTCGAAGACCTTGGCCGGCCCCTCGAAGATCTCGGCGTCGAACCCGGCCGTCTTCACGACCGCACCCTCGGGTGCGAGCGAACCGTGCAGGATCGTGAGCCCGCCCGAGGCGTGGATGGGGTTGTCGAGGGTGCGGAGCACCTTTCCGTCGAGCGGCTCGGGGTCGAGCTCCGCGAGGTTCTCGGCCACCGTCTTGCCCGTCACGGTGAGGGCGTCGCCGTGCAGGAGTCCCGCCTCGAGGAGCGCGCGCATGAGCACGGGGATGCCCCCGTGACGGTCGACGTCGTTCATGACGTACTGCCCGAAGGGCTTGAGGTCGCCGATGTGCGGCACGCGGCTGCCGATGCGGTTGAAGTCGTCGAGTGTGAGCTCGACCTCGGCCTCGTGCGCGATCGCGAGGAGGTGCAGCACGACGTTCGTCGAGCCTCCGAGCGCCATGGCCACGGCGATCGCGTTCTCGAAGGCGTCTTTCGTGAGGATGTCGCGCGTCGTGATGCCGAGGCGCAGCATGTTCACGACGGCTTCGCCCGAGCGGTGGGCGAAGTAGTCGCGGCGGCGGTCGGCCGAGGCGGGCGATGTCGACCCGGGGAGGCTCATGCCGAGGGCCTCGGCGACGCTCGCCATGGTGTTGGCCGTGTACATTCCGCCGCACGCCCCCTCTCCCGGGGCGAAGGCGCACTCGATGCGCTTGGCGTCCTCTTCGCTCATGCGGCCGGCCTTGACGGCACCGACGGCCTCGAACGAGTCGATGATCGTGATGTCTTTCTCGGTGCCGTCGCTGAGCTTGACCCAGCCGGGCGCGATCGAGCCCGCGTAGAGGAACACCGAGGCGAGGTCGAGTCGCGCGGCCGCCATGAGCATGCCGGGGAGCGATTTGTCGCAGCCCGCGAGCAGCACCGACCCGTCGAGGCGCTCGGCCTGCATGACGACCTCGACACTGTCGGCGATGACCTCGCGGCTCACGAGGGAGAAGTGCATGCCCTCGTGCCCCATCGAGATGCCGTCGGAGACGGAGATCGTGCCGAACTGCAGGGGGTATCCCCCACCCGAGTGCACCCCCTCCTTCGACGCTTGCGCGAGGCGGTCGAGCGAGAGGTTGCACGGGGTGATCTCGTTCCACGAGCTCGCGATGCCGATCTGCGGCTTGTCCCAGTCGGCGTCACCCATTCCGACGGCGCGCAGCATGCCGCGCGAGGTCGTGGCTTCGATCCCGTCGGTGACGACGCGGGAGCGGGGTTTGAAGTCGATTTCCGGCATGTTACGAGAGTATCCCTCCCCGTCGCCCCGCATGCCCGTCGTTCAGCATGCCCGCCGTTCAGGCGCCGTCTTGGGGGGAGCGGATGTCGTCGGTCCTGGATGCGCGCTCGACCGCGTCGTGCAGTTCATCGACCACGACCAGGTCGCCGCGGAAGTTGCCCGTGCGATAACCGGCGCGACCGACCATGTGCGCCGAGATCGGCGCCGTGAGCACTTGGAAGACGACGACGGGCACGAGCGTCAGGAGCACGGACCAACTGCGGGCCTCGAGGGCGATCGCGACGACGATAAACAGCAACCCGAGCACTTGCGGCTTGGTCGCCGCGTGGAGTCTCGAGAGGGCGTCGGGAAAGCGCACGAGACCGACCCCCGCCGCGAGGGAGAGGAACGCCCCGAGCATGAGGCAGATCGCGGCCGCGAGGTCGAGCCAGTCGTCGAGCATCATCGTTCGGCCTCCGTCGGTCTCGCGGAGGGAGCCTGGGCGGCATCCGGTGAGCCTGTCGTCGCGAGGTCCTGCTTCGAGACGTACCTCGCCACAGCGACCGTCGCGAAGATGGCCGTGGCCGCGAGAACGACCATGAGGGGGATCGTGCGGGTGTGCCCGTTGTAGACCATCTCGGCACCGACCACGAGCATGAGGGTCGTGAGGAGCACATCGGAGGCGATCATCCGATCGAGGATCGACGGACCGCGAACGATGCGAAAGATGATCGCGAGCGCCGCCCCCGTGAAGAAGACCCCCGTGATGATGTTGATGATGGTCGTGATCGTCACGAGCAGATCCTCTCGACGTCGGCCTTCGACCCGAAGATGCGCACGAGCCGCTCCTCGATCTCGAGAGCGCGACCGTGCATCGCGTCCGCGTCGGCGGCGCCCTTCGTGTTGAACACGTGGAGGTAGAGCACCGAGCGCTCGCGATCGGTTTCGACGACGAGCGACCCCGGGATGAGCGAGAGATTGATCGCCGTGAGCGTCAGGATGAAATCGGATCGGGTGCGGAGGTTGACGCCGATGACGGCGTTGCCCCGCACCCCCTTGAGATCGAAGGCCTTGAGGGCGATCTGGAACGACGCGCCCACGAGCTCGACGAGGAAGCGCGCGAGATACCAGACGAACCACAGCACGTTGAAGCGACCCGAGAGCTCGACGGGTGGCAGGTAGAACACGCGTGTCACGACGAGAGCGAGCACGATGCCCGTGACGAGGTTGAGCCACGAGACCGAGCCCCACAGGAGCATCCACAGCGCGACGAGCACGACGAGGAGTGGAAGCTGCTCGCGCAGGCTCGCCCGACGCTCGACGCGGGTCTGGCCGTCAGTCATCGATTCCTCCCGTCTCGTCGATCGATGCCGGTTCTTCGACGGCGCCCGGGAAGACGAGGTCGACGTAGAACGACGGTCCCTCGAGATTCTCCCCCGCCCGACTGCTCACGCCGAAGAGCGGGCCGGCGAAGACGGTGAGGGCGACACTCAGGGCGACCATGCCCGCGGTCGCCGCGACCATGACTCGCGGGATCGCGAGCCTCGCCTTGACCGACGTGTCGCCCGGCGCCTCGCTCACGTTGTTGAGCAGCGTCGACTCGTAGCCCTCGACCTCGTCGGCCGGACGCCAGAACGCCATGTTCCACACGCGCACGAGAGCGTAGAGGGTGAGGAGCGAGACGAGGGCGCCGGCGCCGATGAGGATGTAGGCGAGCGGCGTGCCCTGCTCGGCGCTCGCCTCGAAGAGGGCGAGCTTGCCGATGAACCCCGAGAACGGGGGGATGCCCCCGAGGTTGAGTGCCGGGATGAAGAAGAGCACGGCGATGATGGGCGACGACGCGAGGAGCCCCCCGAGCTTGTTGATCGACGTCGTGCCACCGCGGCGCTCGATGAGGCCCGTCGCGAGGAAGAGCGTCGTCTGCACGACGATGTGATGCACGATGTAGAAGATCGCCGCCGAGGTCCCCTCCGACGTGCCGAGGGCGACTCCGAGGATCATGTAGCCGATGTGACTCACGAGCGTGAACGAGAGCAGTCGTTTGATGTCGGCTTGCGCGACGGCCCCGAGCACGCCGACGACCATCGTCAGGAGGGCGATGATCATGAGGGCGGGGTTGAGCTCGGGCCCGGGGAAGATCACGGTCTCGGCACGGATGATCGCGTAGACACCGACCTTCGTGAGCAGCCCGGCGAAGACCGCGGTGACGGGAGCCGGCGCCGTCGGGTAGGAGTCCGGGAGCCAAAACGACAGCGGGAACACCGCCGCCTTGATGCCGAAGGCCACGAGCAGCATGACGTGCAGGATGATCTGCGTGTCGACGGGGATCTCGGCGATGCGCAGCGAGATCTGCGCGATGTTGACCGTGCCGACCGCCCCGTAGATCATCGCGATCGCGGAGAGGAACAGGATCGACGAGACGAGGCTCACGACGATGTAGGTCACGCCGGCGCGGATGCGGCGCTCGGTGCCCCCGAGGGTGATGAGCACGTAGCTCGACACGAGGAGGATCTCGAACCCGACGTAGAGGTTGAAGAGGTCGCCCGCGATGAACGCCATGAAGATGCCGGTCGCGAGGATGAGGTAGGTCGGGTAGTAGATCGAGACCGGGGTGTCGTCATCGGGATCGGCGAGGCCCTGCCCGATCGAGAAGATGAGAACCGCGAGCAGCACCGCTGCCGAAACCGAGAGCATGAGGGCGGCGAGGCGATCGACCACGAGCACGATGCCGAACGGGGCCTCCCATCCGCCCACCTCGACGACGAGGGGCGAGCCCTGGTCGACGACGACGAGCATGACGATGCTGATCGCGAGCACCGCCGCGAGCACGATCGTCGTGATCGCGCGCTGTGTGCGGGGATGACGACCGACGGCGAGAGCCGCCGCCGCCCCGAACAGCGGGAGGATGACGACGAGGGGGACGAGTGACTCGATCATGATGTGCGGTCCTCGTCGTGATCGGTCGCGGTCGACGCGTCGGCGGCTGCCGCGTCATCCGACGCGCGATCTGTGCTCGCGGCGATGCGCGCCGCGAGTTCGTCGCGCTCCTCGAGGTCGCGCGCTGTCGAGATCGCTGCCCGCGCTCGCACGCCGAACTCGGTGTCGTCGCCCTCGATGTCGATGCGGTCGTCGACGACGCTCGGCTCGCCCGAGCGCATCGCGACATCGTCGGCGTCGTCGAGCAGCTCGTCTTCGCGCGCGAGTCGCCACGACCGGTAGATGAGGGCCATGAGGAAAGCCGAGACCGCGAACGTGATGACGATCGCGGTGAGGATGAGAGCTTGCGGAAGCGGGTCGCTCATCTCGCCGGGTTCGACGCCGCCCCCGACGATCGGCGCCATGCCCGCCTCGCCCGCCATGATCAGGATGAGCAGGTTGGTCGCGTTGCCCGCGAGGAGGAACCCGAGCAGCACGCGCGTGAGGCTGCGCTCGAGGATGAGGTAGACGGCGCACGCGTACATGATCGCCATGACGATGACGAGGGTCAGGGAGAGGCTCATGCGTCGACCCTCTCGGTCTCATCCGCCGCGCTGTCGGAAGCGGCGCTCTCGTCTTCCTGCTGCCGATCGACCTCGGCACCGAGGCTCCGCAGCACGTCGAGCACGAGGCCGATGACCACGAGGTAGACCCCGACGTCGAAGATCGTCGTCGAGACGAACTCGACGTCACCGAAGAGCCAGACGGTTCCCTCGATGTATGCGGAGGTCAGCGGCGGCGCCCCGAAGAAGAGCGGCACGAGAGCGGTGCCCACGGCGAGGGCGAGGCCCGTGCCGAGGAGCTTTCCCGCGTCGATGGGCGCGGCGGCGCCGAGCTCGAAGCGGCCGCCCGCGAGGTAGCGCGCGACGAGGGCGAGCCCCGCGACGATCCCCCCGGCGAAGCCGCCGCCCGGCAGGTTGTGCCCCGCGAAGAGCAGGTAGACCGAGACGATGATCACGGCGTGGAAGGTCAGCCTCACGACGACCTCGAGCAGGATCGAGCGGTTGCGGGGCGCGAGCGTGCGGCCCGCGAGCAACCAGGAGTTGCGCACATCCGTGTTCGCCGAATCGCGCGCCTTCTGTCGACGCTCCCCGATCGTCTTGCGCGCCTCGCGGCGACCGACACGCGGCAGGGTGTCGAGCCTGCCGCTGATGAAGATGAGGCTCGCGACTCCCGTCGCCGCCGCGATGACGACCGAGAGCTCCCCCATGGTGTCCCAGGCGCGGATGTCGACGAGGGCGACGTTGACGACGTTGCGGCCGTGCCCCTCGATGAACGCGAGGTCGGGCCACTCGAGCGAGATGGGTGAGGCGACCCGACTGCCCGCCGCGACGAGCGCCACGAGCCCCATGAGCACGCCGAACGAGATTCCGATGAACGCCCGCAGTCCGCGGTGGGTGCTCCCGTTGCGCTTGCCGAGCCGAGGGGGGAGGCGTCGGAGCACGAGCACGAAGGCGACGAGGGTCACGACCTCGACGAGGGCTTGGGTCAGAGCGAGGTCGGGTGCGCCCTGGAGCGCGAAGAGCGCCGACATCCCGAACCCCGTGACCCCCACGAGGACGACGGCTTGGAACCTCTTGCCCGCGCGAGTCGCCGCGAGCGACGCGACGACCATGACGACGCCGATCGCGAGCTGGGCCGGGTAGTCCCACGGCCGGAGTGTGACGGTCCACGAGTCCGAGAACGCGAGAGAGGCGCCGACCGCGACGACGAAGACGAGCAGGATGATGCCGAGGTAGAACGGCAGCGATCCTCGCTGCGTCACGCTCGTCGTGCGCGCCGCCGTGCGGTCGATGAACCGCATCGACGCCCAGTAGATGTCGGCGGCCGAGATGCCGGTTCCCGCCTTCGCCTGGAACTCGGAGACGCGCGTGCGCATCGCGAACATGACGAGACCGAGGATGAGGGTGAGTGCCGAGATTCCGAGCGCGGGCTCGAACCCGTGCCACAGAGCGAGGTAGTAGGGCTCCCCCTCGGAGGCGAACACGCTCGAATAACCGGTTATGGAGTCGTCGACGAGAGGCGCGAAGCCCCCGAGCACGACGCCGCTCGCCGCGAGGAGCCCCGGAGCGAAGAGGAAGTCGATGTGCTCGTCGACGGGGCGCACGCGCTCGCAACCGGGCTTGCGCATGAACGCCCCCCAGAAGAACCGCGCGCTGTAGGCGACGGTGAGCACGGTGCCGATCGCGACGCCGATGATCGCGACGGCGCCGATGACACTTCCCCCGACCGCATCCTCGAAGAGCGCCGTGAAAACGGCCTCTTTGGCGACGAACCCGAAGGTGGGCGGGAGTCCCGCCATCGACGCGAGGGCGAGTGCGGCGATCGTCGCGAGGATGGGTGCTTCGCGGCCGAGGCCCGAGAGCTTGCGCAGGTCGCGCGTGCCAGCCCGGTGGTCGACGATTCCGATCACGAGGAACAGGGTCGACTTGAAGAGGGCGTGGGCGAGGAGCATCGCGACGCCCGCGAGCGCGGCGTCGCGGGTTCCGTAGCCGACGATGACCGTGAGGAATCCGAGCTGGCTCACGGTTCCGTGGGCGAGCACGAGTTTGAGATCGTATTGCTTGAGCGAGGTCCAGCCCCCGACGAGCATCGTCGCGACGCCGAGGATCACGAGTGTTTCGCGCCAGCCCGGGATCTCGGCGAAACCCGGAGCGAATCGGGCGATGAGGTAGATGCCGGCTTTGACCATGGCGGCGGCGTGGAGATAGGCGCTCACGGGGGTCGGGGCGGCCATAGCGGCGGGCAACCAGAAGTGGAACGGGATGACCGCCGACTTCGAGAGCGCCCCGACGAGCACGAGGAAGATCGACACGATCGAGAGGGTGTCCGTCGGCGCCATCGCGATGATCTCGGCGAGGCTCGAGGTGCCGTTCTGCACCGCGAGGATCACGAGACCCACGAGCATCACGAGTCCGCCGAGCGTCGTCACGAGGAGGGCTTGCAGCGCCGCGCCCCTGCTCGACTTGCGACTCGCGTAGTGCCCGATGAGCAGATAGGAGAAGACGCTCGTCGCCTCCCAGAACACGAAGAGCAGGAAGACGTCGTCGGCGAGCACGAGGCCGTACATCGATCCGGCGAAAGCGAGCAGCACCCCGGCGAAGCGGCCGATGCCCTCTTCGTCAGCGCGGAAATACCGCGCGCAATAGACGAGCACGAGGCTTCCGACGCCCGTGACGACGAGCGTCATGATCCACGAGAGCGTGTCGAGGCGCAGCGAGATCGCCATGTCGAGCTGCGGGATCCACTCGAGGCGATCGACGACGACGTCACCCGCGAGGATGCGCGGCGCGAGCGTCGCGGTGTGGATGAAGGCGGCGAGCGGCACGGCCGCCGCCACGAGGAACACGCGCCGGCCGAGCACGCGCGTGAGCGGGAGGACGATGATCGCGACGAGACCGAACACCGAGAGGAGCGTGATCATGCAACCTCCCGAATCGTCAGGGCGGCGAGACGTCGTCGCTGGGGAGTACCGGTCGGTTCCTCGACAGCCGCACCCTCATATTACCCGGCGGGCATGCCGAGGCCGTCGGCTACTGCTCGTGGACGTCGCCCTCGCGCAGATCCGCGAGCAGCCCGAGAGCGCGCGCGACCTCGCGGGGTCCGGGCACCCGATGCTGGGCGAGCGTCGCGCCCTCCCCGCTCTTGAGCCCGAGATCGTCGGGCTCGAGAGCGGCGAAGCCGTCTTCGTCGGTCACATCGTCTCCCGCGAAGAAGACCGCCGTCGCCTTGGTGTACGCGCGCAAGTGCTCGATCGCTTCGCCCTTGGTCGTCGAGCGCACCGAGAACTCGAGCACGTTCTTTCCGGAGCGGACCGTCAGATCATCGACTTCGGCAGACGCTTCGCTGAGGGCGACGAGGTGCGCTATCCGGCTATCGTGCGCCGTCGCGAGGCGAGTGTGCAGGGCGAAACCCGCGGGCTTCGGTTCGAGCCACACCTGGTCGAGGGAGTCGGCGACCTCCCCGAGCACGTCGCGCAGCACGTCGCGCTGCTCGAGCTCGTCGGCGTTGAGATCGATCCGGGTGTCGGGGGTATCGAGTCGCAACTCGATGCCGTGCGACCCGATGAGGAGCGCGTTGTCGGGCAGGTCGGCGACATGCTCGAGGCTCGCGACGGAGCGTCCGGAGACGAGGGCGACGCGCGTGTTCGGCATGTCGAGAAGGCGGAGCACGGCGGCGCGCGCCTCCGGAGTCGCCCTCGCCTGCTCGGGGTCGTCGACCTCGGGGGCGAGGGTTCCGTCGAAGTCGAGCGCGACGAGCAGCCGCCTCGTGCGAGCGAGCTCACGCATGGCACCGACGAGAGTCTCGGGCAACCGGGAGAAATCCGGGGGCACGTCGACGTCGACCACGGGGCTCACGACTCCCGCGGCGCCGAGCCGCGACTCTCTGCGAGCACACGGAGGAACTCGGCCGACCACTTCTCGACGTCGTTGTCGAGAACGCGCTTGCGCAGCGACTTCATGCGCGTCGCGCGCTCGCGCGCGGGCAGCTCGATGGCCTCGAGGATGGCGTCCTTGAGTCCCTCGATGTCGTGGGGGTTGATGAGCGTCGCGCGCTTGAGCTCGTCGGCGGCTCCCGCGAACTCGCTCAGGATGAGCACTCCGTCGTTGTCGAAGCGCGACGCGACGTACTCCTTGGCGACGAGGTTCATACCGTCGCGAAGCGCGGTCACGAGCATGATGTCCGCTGCCAGGTAGAGGGCGACCATCTCCTCGCGAGGGTAGCCGTGGTGGTGGTAGCTGATGGCCGTGTGACTGATCGTCGCGTAGTCGCCGTTGATGCGACCGACCGTGAGTTCGATCTCGTCGCGCAAGTGCATATAGGTCTGCACCCGCTCGCGACTCGGGCTCGCGACCTGCACGAGAGTCGCGTCCTCCACGGAGAGCTGCTCGTCGGCGAGCAGTTCGCCGAAGGCCTTGAGTCGGTGACCTATGCCCTTCGTGTAGTCGAGCCTGTCGACGCCGAGCATGATCGTCTTCGGGTTGCCGAGGTCCTCGCGGATCTGCTGCGCACGAGCCTGGATCGCGGGGGTTCGAGCGAGTGCCTCGTATGCCGCGGCGTCGATCGAGATCGGAAACTGCTTCGCGACGACCGTGCGCGACTTCTGGCCGGTGCGCGTCGGTCCGTGCGTTCGCACCCCCTCGGACTCGTCGACGAGCGGAACCTCGATGCGCGGGTTCTTCGTCGTGTAGCCCTTGAGCCTGCGCACGGCGCGCGAGAAGTTGTTGGCGTCGGCGAGCCGTTGGAATCCGATGACATCGGCTCCGAGAAGCCCCTCGATGATCTGCGTGCGCCACGGCAATTGCGAGTAGATGCCGTATGGCGGAAAGGGAATGTGGTTGAAGAAGCCGATCGTGAGGTCGGGCCGCAGTGCGCGGAGCATCTTGGGCACGAGCTGGAGCTGGTAGTCCTGCACCCACACCGTCGCGTCGGGGCCACTGATCGCGGCGGTCGCATCCGCGAATCGCTGGTTGACCTCGACGTAGGCCTCCCACCACTCGCGGTGATACGAGGGGGGTGCGATGACGTCGTGGTAGAGCGGCCAGAGGGTGTCGTTCGAGAATCCCTCGTAGTACTGCTCGACCTCCACGGCGCTCAAGCGCATCGGGACGACGCGGATGCCGTCGTTGTCGAACGGCTCGAAGTCGAGATCGGGTTGACCCGACCACCCCACCCACGCGCCATCGCGCGCTCGCATGACGGGCTCGAGCGCGGTCACGAGTCCGCCGGGCGACTGGCGCCACGTCGCCGAGCCGTCTCGACCGACGACACGGTCGACCGGGAGGCGATTCGAGACGACGACGAAGTCGTAGACCGCCGTCTCCTGACCCGGGGCGGGGTGGGCGGTGGTGTCGGCTGGTGAAGTCATGTGTCGGCGTGCTCTCTCATCGGTATGCCACGCAGCATCGCGAAATAAGCACACTCGACGGTAGCAGGTGCCCCGACTCGACCGCGGGGGTGGCGGCCCCTCTAGCGGGCCGGGTGCCGCGCGTGTTACGCGGCCCCGATTGGCCTTCACCCGGCCACCCGATGTTTGACCTGCGCCTCTACGATTGTCGTGATGATCACCGTCGGGATGAGCACGAGCAGCGTCTATCCACTGTCGACCGAGGGCGCCTTCAGGCTCGCAGCAACTGCGGGTTACGACGGCGTCGAGGTCATGATCACGAGCGATCCGTCGACGAGGTCCGTCGACACGCTCCGGACCCTGTCCGACCGGTATGGAATGCGAGTGCTCTCCGTCCACGCCCCCGTTCTGCTTCTGAGTCAGCTCGTCTGGGGTCGCGACCCCGTCGGCAAGCTCGAGAGGTCGGCGGATCTCGCGGCGCAGCTCGGTGCGCCCGTCGTCGTCGCGCATCCGCCGTTCCGGTGGCAGAGATCGTTCGCGTCGCGGTTCGCCGAGATCGTGCGGGCGACGGCCGAGAGATCGGGCGTCTCGATCGCCGTCGAGAACATGTTTCCGATCACGACGCGGGGGATCACCGTCGACGCGTTCGCGCCCGGCTGGGACCCGACGCTCATGGACGTCGACGCGATGACCCTCGACTTCTCGCACGCCGCCTCCGCAGGACTGGACTCCCTCGACATCGCGCGGAACATGGGCCCGAGACTCCGCCACGTGCACTTGTGCGACGGCATCACCTCGGGAAGACACGTCGACGAGCATTTGCGGCCGGGAGACGGCGACCAGCCTGTCGCGGCGGTGCTCGAGAGGCTCGCGGGGCTCGGCTGGAGCGGCTCGGTCGTCGCCGAGATCAACACGCGCGCCGCGCGCAGCGAGGCTCGCCGACTCGAGATGCTCGGAGTCACGCTCGACTTCGCTCGGCGAGCGCTCTCCGCGGGGTCGTCATCCGCTCGGTCGTCATCCGCTCCGCCGGCGTCCGCGGGGTCGGCATCCGCTCGACCGGCACGGCGAACGCCGGCACGCGAGGTGCCGGCGTCGACCGAACGGTCTCTCCCGCGCAGCTAGCTCGCCGGCGCGAGCCTCGCGATGGCCGTCGTGCGGCGCACCCTCGACAGCACCGCGACCGACAGCAGAGCGCTCAGCACTCCGAAGGCGAGCAACGCGAGGATGCTTCCGACGATCGCCCCGGGGTCGGCTCCCGTGAGCACGGCTTGCATTCCCGCGACACCGTAGGTCAGGGGTAGCGCGGGGCTGATCGCCTCGAACGGACCGGCAAGCACCTCGACAGGGTAGACACCGCCCGTCGCCGTCGCCTGGATCGCGAGCAGAAGCAGCGACACGACGAGGCCGACCCGCCCGAACGCGAGCGTCAACAGGTAGTGCAGCGCCGTGAAGCTCACTGCCATGACGATCGCGAGCGCCGTCGTCCACCCGACGAGGCTCCACGCAACGTCGAGCGTCGTGTGCAGGAGAAGCACGAGCAGGAGGGCTTGCACGGCGGCGACGATCGACGCGCGACCGAGTGTGACCCCCACGATGCGCGTTCCCCGCGCGGTCGACCCGAGCGAGGAGGCCGAAGGCAGGCGCGCGACGAGGAAGATCGCGAGGGCTCCGAGCCAGAGTCCGAGCGGCACGAAGAACGTCGACACGAGCTGGCCGATGTCGGTCACCTCGTTGTCGCGGTCGACCTCGAGCCCGACGGGGTCGGAGGCGACGTCGATCGCGTCCGTCGTGTCGTCCGCGGACGCCGGCACTTGCTCGGCGCCGGTCGCGAGCCCGTCGGCGAGCTCCCCGAGCCCGTCGGTGAGCTGACGCGACCCGTCGACCGACGCCGCGGCCCCGGTCTCGAGGTCGGTGAGTCCCGACGCGAGCGATGACGCTCCCGAGTCGAGCGCCGCCGACCCTGCCGCGAGCTGCTGAGCGCCGGTCGCGCTCTGCGCGATGCCCGACTGCACGCCCTGGAGCGCGCCCGTGGTCTCGGCCGACAGTTGCGCACCGCCGGCCGCGGCATCCTGCAACTGGGCGCTCAGCGCCGCGAGGGTCGCTTGAGCGACGGCGTCGTTGCTCGGGTCCCCGTCGCCCAGCGCCGCAGTCGCCCCGGCGATGCCCGCCGAGAGTTGACTGACGCCGCTCGTGTAGGTTCCGAGCGACGAGGAGATCGTCGAGAGCCCCCCGGCGCCGGTCTGCAACTGGCCGAGCCCACTGCTGAGCGCGCCGACCCCGTCGGTGTATTCGCTCACTCCCGAGGAGAGCGTGTCGGCACCCGACGCCGCGGTCCCCGCACCGGTCGCGAGTTCGTCGAGACCGTCGGTGAGGTCGCCCGAACCCGACTCGAGTTCGGTCGCGCCGTCCGCGGCATCCGAGAGCGCCGCCCCGAGTTCGCCGAACCCGCTGTAGAGGCCGCTCAGGTACTGCGCGGTGATCTCGCTTCCGAACGCCGAGGTCAGGCTCGATCCGACGGTCTCGGCCACGGCCCCGGCGAGGTAGCTGTGGCGGTCGTCGGTCCGGATGTCGATCGTGGCCTGCTGGGGGTCGTCCCCCTGGAGCGACAGGATCGATTCGGAGAAGTCCTCGGGCACCGTGAGGATCGCGTAGACCTCACCGGAGTCGAGCATCTCCTCGGCGTCATCCTCGTTCGTGATGGTCCACTCGAACCCCTCGACATCGTCGGCCGTGAGCTCGGTGACGAGCTGGCGCCCGGCGAACACGGGGGTCTCGGTGCCGTCGTCCGCGGTTTGATTGATGAGTTCGTCGGAGTTGACGATCGCCGCGGGGATGCTGTCGAGGCCCGAATCGGCTTCGCTCAGCGCACCGACGACGAGGCCCGCGACGGCGAGAGGCACGAGGGCGACCGCCGCGAGGGCGGCGATCCCCCGGCTACGGCGAGGGGTGCGGGAGCTGCGGCTCATGAGAGGACGCCTTTCGAAGCGGATGACGGCTCGAGCGAGCGTCGGGAGAGATCGAGGGTCACGACGACGCGGTCTGCCGCGAGGTCGGCGCCCGAGGGCGGGAGCGGGGTCGACGTGCCCACGAGCAGGGTCGTCGAGGCTGGCGCGAGTCGGGAGACGCGCAAGAGGAGCGCGGCGTGCGCTTCGGGGTCGAGGCCCAGTTCGCCCTCGTCGAGCATGACGATGGGAGCCCCCTCGGCGATCGCGAGGAGAGCGAGGGCGAAGGCCCGGTCTGCGGGGTCGAGAGCCGAGACGGTGTCGGTCGCTCGCACCCGCGTCTCGCCGCGCGAGGTCGCGTCGGCGGCCCGCGAGATCCAGTCGTCGACTCCCCCGCCGCGCGACCGCCCGGCCGCCGCGGTGCGCGTGAACCGGAGTCGCTCGGCGAGCATGCTCCCGAGCGTCGCGCCGCCGTCGTCGGCGGTGCGGCCGTCGAGATCGGTGAGGGCGACGAGGCGCGCGACGTCGCCCGACTCGGTCGGGAGCACGCGCCCGGCGACGCTCGCGCGCCCCGACTCGAGCTCGACCCTGCCGGCGAGCCCCGCGAGCAACACGCGGCGCTTCGCGGCGTCACCCGTGACGAGCACGAGGCTGCCGTCGGGGATCGTCACGGTCACGGGGTCGGTGCGGGAGTGGCCTGTTCCCACCACGACGTCCTCCGTCACGATCGCGCCGGGCTCGCGCGTCGCGACCCAGTCGACCGCGTCGCGGTGGTGCCCGAGTCGCTCACCCTCGATGTCGAGGTTGGGGAGAATGCGATCGAGCCACGCGGGGAGCCACCAGGCGTGCCGCCCGAGCAGGGTCATGATCGCGGGCACGAGCGTCATCCTCACGAGGAACGCGTCGAAGGCGATGCCGACGGCGAGCCCGAGGGCGATGGGCTTGATCGTTCCCGACCCCTCCGGCACGAAGGCGAAGAACACGAAGAACATGATGAGCGCGGCCGCGGTCACGACTCGGGCGCCACTCGAGAACCCTCTCCTCACCGAGAGTCTCGCGTTCTTCGTCTTGACGAACTCCTCGCGCATCCCCGAGACGAGGAACACCTCGTAGTCCATCGCGAGCCCGAAGAGAACGGCCATGAGGAGGATCGGCATGAAGCTCAGGATCGGGCCCGGCGTCGCGACGTTGAGCAGGTCGCTCAACCACCCCCACTGGAAGATAGCGACGACGACGCCGAACGAGGCGACGACCGAGAGCAGGAACCCGAGGGCGGCCTTGACGGGGACGAGCACCGAGCGGAACACGATCATGAGCAACACGATCGAGAGACCGACGACGACGATCCCGAAGGGGAGGAGCGCTTCGGACAGCCGATTCGAGATGTCGATGCCGACGGCGGTGGCCCCCGTGACGTTGATGGGCGTGTCGTACTCGGATTCGATCGAGGGCGCGAGGTCGCGGATCGACTGCACGAGCGCTTTCGTCTCCTCGGTGCTCGGGCCGCTCTCCGGAGTTACCTGGATGATCGCGGTGTCGAGCCCGGGCGAGGGGATGCCCTGGCTCACAGCGGCGACGTCGTCGAGCTCGCCGATCTCGTCGCCGATGGCCTCGAGGTCGTCGAGGATGTCGACGGTCTGGGTGATGTCGATCGCGACGACGAGGGGGCCGTTGTATCCGGGGCCGAACTCGTCGCTGATGAGGTCGTAGGCCTGACGCTGCGTCGTGTCGGGGGCTTCCGACCCGTTGTCGGGGAGGCTGAGCTCGAGACTCAGTGCGGGCACCGCGAGGGTGCCGAGGATCGCGACGACACCGAGTGCCGCGAGGATCGGCGCCTTCATGACGATGCCGACCCAGCGCGCACCCATCGTGGGCTTGGCGTTCTCGTCGTCGTGGGCGATCGCGCGACGATAGGCGCGCGAGCCAGGCTTCGGGGTGAGCTTCGACCCGGCGAGCCCGAGGAACGCGGGCAGGAGGGTCACAGCGACGAAGATCGCGATGAGTACCGCGAACGCGGCACCGACGCCCATGACGCTCAAGAAGGGGATCCCGACGACGAGCAGCCCGAGGAGGGCGATGATGACGGTGACCCCCGCGAACACGACGGCGCTGCCCGCGGTTCCGACCGCGATCCCCGTCGACTCCTCGGGGTCCTCTCCGACGGCGAGCTGGTTTCGATGTCTCGACAGGATGAAGAGGGAGTAGTCGATCCCGACAGCGAGGCCGATCATGAGGGCGAGCAGGGGCGCCGTGCTCGACACCGTTGCGAACGCCGAGATGCCCGTGATGCCGCCGATGACGATGCCGACTCCCACGAGCGCGCTCGCGAGCGGCATTCCCGCCGCGCGCAGCGATCCGAAGGTGATGAAGAGCACGATCCCAGCGAAGATCACGCCGAAGACCTCGGTCACGGTGATGCCGAACTCGTTCTCCTGGAAGACCTGGCCGCCGAACTCGACGTCGAGTCCCGCGTCGCGCCCGATCTCGGCGCTCGCGACGAGCTCGTCGAGGGTCTCCTCGGTCACGTCCGTCGCGACGCCGTCGAACTGGATCTGGATGAGCGCGGACTGATCGTCGTCGGAGATCGCGCCGTCGGCGAACTCGTCGAACGGGCTCAGTGCCGATTCGATGCCGTCGATGGCGGAGATCTCGTCGACGAGCTCGCCGATGGTGTCGACGACGTCGTCGTCGGTCACCGATTCGCCGTCGGGGGCGACGACGATCCCCTGCGCGCTCGCACCCGCGACCTGCGGGAACACCGCCTCGAGCCGATCGAGCGCCTCCTGAGACTCGGTGCCGGGGATCTCGAACGACTCGTTGGTCTGGCCCCCGAGGGCGAAGCCTCCGCCGAGCACGGCGACGAAGAGCACGAGCCACACCGCGATGACGGTCCACGCGTGCCGGAACGAGAACCGACCGAGTCGGTAGAGCAGTGTGGCCATTGTGCGGGTCTCCCGAGGGTCAGGTGGTGGAGTTCGCACCCACGGGCGCGAGGAGTTCGGTGATGATCGTGACGAGAGCGACCCTGGTCTCGTCGATCGGCTGGGCTTCGCGTTCGAGATACTGCTCGGCGCACAGCATGTAGGCGGCGCCCCCGAGGGCGACCGCGAAACGCATGCGGTCTTCGAGAGCCGGTGACGCCGATTCGAAGAAGTCGGCGAGACGACGGATGACCTCCGTCGCCCTGTCGACGACGGGCACGTCGACGAGAGAGGGACCCTGGTTGATGAAGAGGTTCACTTCGCGACGGTGTTCGAGAAGGAAGTCGACGAAGCCCTCGAGGAACTCCTGCCGCGTCTCCGGGCCGAACGGTCTGCTCGAGAAGCGCGCGATGTGGGCCTCCATGGTCGTGATCGCGGGGGAGATCGCGGCTTCGAGGAGAGCCTCTTTCGAGCTGTAGTGGTAGAGCACGGCGGACTTGGACAGCCCCGCGAGCTCGGCGATGCGATGGATGGAGGTCCCGGCGTATCCGGCGGTCGCGAATTCGGCGAGAGCTATCTCACGGAGGTCGGTTGCGCTGGACACGCGAACGACCCTAACTGACCGATCGGACAGTTACTGACCGCTCGGTCAGCCTCCCAGTGTCTTCGCAGGTCCGCGGGCGCCGGGGTACCGTTGACCCACACCGTCTTGGAGGACCCGTGCGCAAATACATCTTCAGCAGCAGCGTCATCGCCGCCCTTTTCAGCGGGTGGAGCACCCTGCAGGCGACGAAGGAGGGACCGCGCGACTGGCGACTCCTTCTCATGTGGGTCGGCTGGGGCGTGTCTCTCGCGATCGCGATCGGGACCGTCATCGACGAAGACCGTCGCGGCGAGCTGGACGACTAGCGGTGGGCTACTCACCCGCGTGGAACGACTTCGGATTCGGCGGAGTGCTGTTCTCCATCCTCAACCTCGCGATCGCCTTCGTGGCGTTCGTCGTCGTCGTCGGACTGCTGTTCCTGTTCGTGCGCTTCCTGCTCGTGGGCACGCGCGCGGCCCAGCTCTACGTCGACCGCAACGCTCCGCGAGCACCGAAGGCGGGATCGACGCCGGCGGGCGCGCCCGAAGCGCCGTCGCCCGAGCCCACTCCTGCGCCCGAGCCCGCACCATCACCCGAGCCCGCGCCTGCGCCTGCGCCTGCGCCTGCACCATCGCCCGAGTCCGCCCCTGCCACGACGCCGACCCCCGCACCCGCGGCGCCGAACAAGACCCCGGCGAAGGCACCCGCTAAGGCACCGGCGACCGCGCCGAAGACCCCGCGCACGCGAGCGAAGACCACTCCGACGGTCGACCCGTCGGCGCCGACACCCGACGCCGACTGACCCGCGCGGCCCGGCTCAGTAGCTCTAGCGGTCGGCGTCCCACGGGCCGTCGGCCGACTCGTCGTCGCGCGCGGTCTGGATCGGAATCGTGCCGGTGAGCTGACCCGCGCGTTCGATCGCTCGCTCATCGCCCGTGAAGAGGCCGACGCTCTCGCGCGGGCGGCGCTGACCCGCGTCCGGTTGCGCGGCACGGTCGCCGCGCGCATCCGACTCGGCCGTATCGGAGACGAGAGCGACGCGACCCCGGGGCACACCCACCGAGCCGATGCTCCGCAACCACGTCACGAGGCCCTCGCGCACGTCGCAGCGCAAGTCGAAGAGCGTCGGGGCGTCGACCGCCGTCACGAGCACGCGCACGCGCACGTAGCCGCCGACGGCATCCGTCACCTGCAGCACCGAAGCGCGGCCATCCCACAGTTCGGAGTCCGCGAGCAGCCGGTCGAGTTCCGCGCGCATGTCGTCGAGCGGCACGTCCCAGTCGAGGTCGAGCTCGACGGAGCCGAGCAGCTCGGAGCTGCGGCGGGTCCAGTTCTGGAACGGTGTCGTCGTGAACCACGTCGAGGGCAGCACGAGGCGACGGTCGTCCCACAGGTGCACGACCACGTAGGTGAGCGTGATCTCCTCGATGCGCCCCCACTCGCCTTCGACGACGACGACGTCGTCCATGCGGATGGCGTCACTGAACGCGAGCTGCATACCCGCGAAGAGGTTGGCGAGACTCGATTGTGCCGCGAGCCCCGCGACGATCGAGATGAGACCGGCCGATGCGAGGATGCTCGCACCGAGCGCCTCGACCCCGGGAAAGCTCAGCAGGATCGCGCCGAGCGCGAGCACGACGATGATCACGACCGTGAGCCTGCGGATGATGAGCACCTGGGTGCGCAGTCGCCTCGCGACCCTGTTGTCCGGCACGTCGACGCGGTAGCGCCCGAGCCCGAGGTCTTCGAAGAAGATCGCGATGGATGCCACGAGCCACGCGAACGCCGCGATGAACGCGATGCGGAACGCGAGGGTCACGGCCGGGCGCCAGTCGCCGCCGGGGAGGGTGACCTCGAGAGCGATCCACACGAGCGAGAGCACGAGCGTGATGCGGAACGGTTTGCGCGCTCGCGCGATGAGGTCGGCGGGCCACGAGCGGTGGCGCCCCACGACGCGGAGGACGGCGGCGATGACGGCGGTGATCACGATGGCGACGATGATCGCGATCACGACCCCCGCGGCCGCGACGACGGCGGGCATGAGTTCGGGCATGGTGCTCCAGGTGAGTCGGGCGGATGTGCCGACGGCGCTGGCGCGGTGAGTCTGGAGTGCACCCCCTGGGACTTGAACCCAGAACCCACTGATTAAGAGTCAGTTGCTCTGCCAATTGAGCTAGGGATGCGCGGTTTCGGGGCGAAGACCCGAGCCGAGGATCAAGGTTAGCATGAGACGGCGGCGGCTCTTCAACGTGCCGCGCACCGACGATTCGGAGACGACATGAGTGACACGACCACGCGACTGGCGGCCGGAGACACCGCTCCCGACTTCACCCTCAGTGACTCGGAGGGCGCGAGCGTCTCGCTCGCCGACCTCGCGGGTTCGAAAGTGATCATCTACTTCTACCCCGCCGCGTCCACGCCGGGGTGCACTACTCAAGCGTGCGACTTCCGCGACAGCATGGGTTCGCTCGCGGGTGCCGGGTATCGCATCCTCGGCATCTCGAAGGACCCGATCGACGCGCTCCAGAAGTTCGTGGAGGAGCAGAGCCTCACGTTCCCGCTCCTGAGCGACGACGACCTCGCGGTGCACCACGCCTACGGGGCGTACGGCGAGAAGTCGCTCTACGGGAAGACCGTCACGGGCGTGCTGCGCTCGACCTTCGTGATCGACGAGAGCGGCGTCATCCAGCTCGCGCTCTACAACGTGAAGGCGACGGGCCACGTCGCGTCGCTGCGCAAGAAGCTCAGCGCCGACTGAGGACGGGCCCACCGCGTCCGGGGAGACCGGGCCCGGCCCGTCGTCCTCTCGGGTCGACGGTCGGCTCAGATCTCGTCTCGCCGCGCCGTCGCCGCGACGACCGAGCGCGTGAACAGCAGCACGAGGGCGATGACGGCGGGAACGAGGATGGCCCATCCGACCGCCGGTTGCGCGAAGAGACCCTGAAAGCTCCCGATCGAGATCGCGACCTGGAGCACTTGCGTCGTGATGGCCGCACCTCGCGTCCACGCCCGACCGCGGAGCAGGTTGACGGCGATCGCCCCGAGCCACGCGGCGGCCGCGCCGGTCAGGAGGGTCAGCACGACCGCGCTTCCGTACGACACCGGAACGGCGATGACGAGCTCGACGACGAGCACCGCGGTGAGCACGGCGAGCGCCGCACCCTGCAGGAACAGGATGCCCGCGAGCACGAGGAGGGCTACGGGTCGGCGGGGTGATCGAGCGCCCTCAGGCGCGCCGGTGTCGGGGTGGCTCACAGCGGAATCCAATACAAAACTATTGATTTGGTTAAGTCGATATGAGAGTCTATGTGAGGCTGTTTTTGATGCTTACAGGGCCGTGAGCGCAGCCTCATCGTCGACAACCCAATCGGCGAGCGCGCGATTTCTCGCGAGATCACCGGTCGACTCGACCTCACGTTCCGTATGCAACTAAGGAGTACACCCATGGATTGGCGCGACAACGCAGCCTGCCTCACGGCCGACCCCGAACTCTTCTTCCCCGTCGGAAACACGGGACCCGCTGTCGACCAGATCGAGAAAGCCAAGTCGGTCTGTGGCCGATGCAGTGTCTCCGAGCAGTGCCTCCAGTACGCCCTCGAGACGAGCCAGGATTCGGGCGTCTGGGGCGGACTGAGCGAAGACGAGCGTCGCGCCCTCAAGCGTCGCGCCGCCCGCGCCCGCCGCGCATCCTGACCCTCGCACCGCCGGTTTAGCCCCCCGCTCGATCCCGGCGGTCGAACCCCGACCCCGGTCGCACCACTCGGTGCGACCGGGGTCTTTCCGTTCGGGCGTGTGTTGAGGAACGCCCCTCCGACGGGTCGGGTGCTCCGGGCCCGCGGGTCGGTCAGCGTTCGGTCGTGATCCACGCGAGCGGGATGTCGATCGTCACCTCGGTGCCGCTGCCGACCATGGTGTGCCAGTCGATCGTGCCGCTCAGTTCGCCCTGAATGAGCGTGCGCACGATCTGCGTGCCGAGCCCCGACCCGACCTTGCCCTCGGGCATCCCCGCGCCGGTGTCGCGCACCTTGACGCTCAATCGCTCCTCGGATCGCGTCGCGTCGATCTCGACGTCGCCTTCGCGGCCCGCGAGGCCGTGCTCGACGGCGTTCGTCACGAGTTCGGTGAGCGCGAGGGCGAGCGGCGTCGCGTACTCGCTCGGGAGGACCCCGAAACTCCCCGTCGACTTCGGGTGCACCTTGGTGTTGTGGGTCGAGGCGACCTCGGCGATGAGCAGGAGCACCCGATCGAAGACCGCGTCGAAGTCGACGTTCTGGCTCAGGCCCTCGCTCAGCGTGTCGTGCACGACGGCGATCGCCGCGACGCGCCTCATCGCCTGGTTGAGCGACTCCCGCGCCTCCTCGGAGTGCGATCGTCGCGCTTGGATGCGCAACAGCGAGGCGACCGTCTGCAGGTTATTCTTCACCCGGTGGTGGATCTCCCGGATGGTCGCGTCCTTCGTGATGAGCTCGCGCTCCTGGTGACGCAGCTCCGTGACGTCGCGGCACAGCACGATGGCGCCGACTCGCTCACCGCGGTCGCGGATCGGGATGGCTCGGAGCGACACCGTGACCCCGCGAGCCTCGATGTCGGTTCGCCACGGCGCGCGCCCCGTCACGACGAGGGGAAGCGACTCGTCCACGACGCTCTGGCCGCTCAAGAGCATCGTCGTGACCTCGGCGAGCGACTCCCCCTCGAGTTCGCCCGCGAACCCCATGCGGTTGAACGCCGAGAGACCGTTGGGGCTCGCGAAGTTCACCATCCCGTCGGTGTCGAGCCTCAGCAAACCGTCGGATGCCCGTGGCGCACCTCGGCGCGGTCCCGTCGGCGCCCCGAGATCCGGAAAGTCTCCCCCCGCGATCATCGCGAAGAGGTCGTTGGCGCACTCGTTGAAGGTGAGCTCCTGCCGGCTCGGGGTGCGCGCCTCGCTCAGGTTGGTGTGTCGCGTGATGATGGCGACGGGAGCATCCGTCGTCTGGGCTCCCGTCGCGGCGAGGCGTCGCAAGACCGGGACGGCCCGCACGCGAGTGGGGGTCTCCTCGTACCAGTCCGGCGCTGCGGAGTCGATGATGTGGCCGGAGACGAACGCATCCGTCACTTGCTTGCGCCACTCGGGCTTGATGTTCTGCCCGACGAAGTCGCGGTAGAAGAGGGTCGCCGAGCTCGAGGGGCGCGCGTGCGCGACGGCGACGAAGGAGTCGGTCGTCGTCGGGACCCACAGCACGATGTCGGCGAACGCGAGGTCGGCGAGGAGCTGCCAGTCGCCGACGAGAAGGTGGAGCCATTCGACGTCGGCCTCGCTCGAGCGGCCCTGGGCGAGAACGAGATCACTGAGGGTCGACACGCGTCTAGCGTAACCGCCGGGGGGTGCGGCTCACTCCTCGTCCGACCACGACGCGACGAGGGTCTCCGACGCGGCGACGGCTTCGGTCGCCACCGCGACGAGCAGGTCGCGAAGCGACGAGCTGCCGAGGAATCGCAACTGGTCGAGCTCCGACACGGGGGCGACCCCCGCCAGTTGCCACGAGCCTTCGACGGGATCGCTCGAGATCTCGACACTCGCCGCCCACGGTTGCTCGACGAATTCGCTCGCGATCGCGAGGGCGCGACGCACCGCCTGGTCCGCCTCGGCCTTCTCTCGCTCGAGATCGTCGCTCCAGGCGAGCTCGGGCAATTCGTGAACGAGAGCGCGCGGGTAGGGGTCGTCGGGCAACCACTCGTCGACGACGATGCGGTTCGTGCCCGTCGCGGCGAGCCCCACGAAGCCCTCGCCCGACTCGAGCTGCGTGATCTCCGCGACGGTGCCGACCTCGAAGCGTTTCTCCGCGTTCGCCCCGGTGAGAGCCTGGCCGCCGACCTCGTGACCCCGCTCGATGAGGACCACCCCGAATCGCGGCTCCTCCGTCTCGATGAGGTGCGCGAGCATCTGCAGGTAGCGGGGCTCGAAGAGACGCAACTGGATGGGCATGTGCGGAAACAGCACCGACCCGAGCGGGAACATCGGCAACTCCACGGTGCCGGGCGGCGTCGGGTTCGGCGTCGGATTCGGCGTCGAGGTCATGGTTCAAGCGAACCACTTTTCGTGCGTCGCTTCGAGAGACGCAGGATGTTGGCAGGAGCGGGGCCCGGGGCGTGAGCACGCCGCACGACGGCTCCGCGGAGTCGACACCCGACATCCGACATCCGACATCCGATGTCAGCGCCGTGCCCGCTGTGCCCGCCGAGCCCGTCTCGTCGTGGTTCGCCCCTCCGGCACGAGGGTGGCCTCGACGAAGCGCTGGATCGCCACGCGCGCGGATGACTTCGGCGCGGTGTCTCGCACGGTGCGCCCCTCGAGCACGGCGGTGTCGAAGGCGTGGCGGTCGTCGGGCACGAGAGCGGTGGGCACGATGCCCCCGAACCGTCGGAGGGTCTGCTCGACGTGCGCCGCAGGGTTGAGCCCGACCGCGCTCATGCGCACGCGGTTCACGACGACATCGATGTGCGCGGTGTCGACGACCTCGAGCAGGTCGGCGTGCGAGCGCAGAAAACGCGAGAGCCCGACGGGGTCGGCCGCCCCCACGGCGACGATGCGGTCGGCCGAACGCAGAGCCGAGACCGTCGCGGCGTTGCGCCGTGGCGCGAAGAGGTCGCTGCTGATCTCCTCGTCGTCTTCGAGGCTCGAGGCGGTGTCGACGACGGTCACGTCGACCCAGTCGCGACACGCCTCGAGGGTCGCCGTCACGCGGTCGCCGGAGAGCTCGGGCCACCGACTCGGTCGTCCGAGCCCCGTGAGCACCCAGAAACTCCCGTGTCCGGTGAGGTATCGCTGGCCGATCCGCTCGAGCTCGGGCACCGTCAGACTCCCGGCCCCCGCGAGTCTGCACGCGGCGGCGAACCCCGGGGACTCGTCGAGCAGGCCGAGAGACGGCGCGATCGACGCGCTGTGGGTGTCGACGTCGGCGAGAGCGACCGTCGAGCCCGCGGCCGCGAGCTCCGCGGCGATCGAGATCGCGAGAGCCGTGCGCCCGGGCGACCCCGCAGGCCCCCACACCGCCACGACGCGACCGCGCGCGGGGCGCGATTCCCGCGGCGGCACCGAGGGCAGCCCCGTGAGCATCCGCTCGACGACCGAGAACGGCGCATCGGCGTCGACGGTCTCGAGCAGTCCGACGGATGCCGCGTGCCTCCGGTGCGCGTCGGTTGCGACGATCGCGACCACCCGCACTCCCGCCGCGTCGCACGCCGCGAGCAGGTCGACGGTGAGCATCCGTCGATCGGCCGTCACGATGGCCGCGTCGATCCGCGACACGGGCCCGGCAGTCGCGATGGCGATCCGACTCCCGATCGCGTCGGTGAGCTCCGCGACGTCGTCGCACCGCGCGACGACGGTGTGCCCGTGACGCTCGAGGTCCCGGGCGACCGCCTCGTCGAGTCCGGGCGGGAGCGCCAGGGCGACGGCGACCACCTCAGCCTCCGATCGGGAGGCTCGTGGGCACGAGCGACACGGCGTCGTCGTTGGCGAGGGACTCGAGCACGCGCGCGACGCTCTCCCGAGGCACGAGCACTTCGACGGCGAGGTCGTCGTCACCCGCGATGATGCCCTCGCTCTCGATGATCCTCACGACCGTCGCATCGCCGACGAGCACGGCGGGCGCGCCGAAGACACCGGGTTCGCTCTCGCGCGCGCTCCAGATGTCGACGCTCGCTCCCGGCCCGACGCCCGCGGGGAGCCGCCCGGGCACCCCCACGACGACGGCCGCTCGCGTCGTCCCCTCGCGAGAGCCGACCGCGGCCGCGGGAATGAGTTCGCCCCTCGACACGACCCTCGTGACGACGAGGTCGGCGATCGGCCTCTCGTCGGCCGCCAGATAGAGACCGTGGGCGTCACCGAGGGAGACGGAGCGCACCGTCACGTCGTCGCTCTCGAGAACGTCGCCGGGGCTCAGAGCGGCGCTCGCCACCCAGACATCGACCGTGCGGTCGAGCGACGACACGAGTGTCGTGACCGCGGCGACCGAGACGACGATGAGCCCGATGCCGACCGCGAATCTCGGGTCGAACCAGGCGGAGCGCGGAGGTCTCTCGAGCGCTGTGCGCGGTTTCGCCATCTCGTCCCCACCCTTTCGCGGCCATCCCTCGCGATGCCGTCGCCGTCGCCCTATCCAAAACTCCCGGGCGCCGACGAGAGCGAGTTATCCACAGGGCCGCCGGGGTATCGCTGCGGCCTCGATAATCGACGCATGGACGAGTTGGCGAGCGCAGACGGCCTCGGCCGTTTTCTCACGCTCGCCGACACCGCCGAGATCCTCAACATCTCCGCGAGTCAGGCTTACTCGCTCGTCCGATCGGGCGAACTGCCGGCGATCAAGGTCGGCAGAGCCGGCCACTGGCGCATCGAACGCACCGTGCTCGAGGCGTACATCGAGGGCAAGTACGAGGAATCCCGCCGCATCGGACTCTGGAACCAAGCCGAATACTCGTCACTGCCCGAGTACTCGTTCGACCCCGACCGACCCCGCGGCGGTCAGACGCGCACGAGCACGACCTGATCGAACGGCACGATGCGGTACTCGCTCACGAGCGACTCGCGCCGGGGCACGCCCCGCTCGTGGATCGCGAGGTCGAGATGGTCGCGGCCGACCCTGTCGATCGTGCCCACCGCGCTCCCCGAGCGCAACCGGACCTCCACGGTCGATCGGCGTCGACACAGATCGCGCAGGACGAAACTCAGGGTGAGCCTCGCGGAGAGCGAATCGGGCGGTCCCTCCCTCCCGGTGGAGGGGGCGGAGATGCTCTCGACGACGCGCTCGCGAGACAACACGACGCCCGCGATCGACGAGAACGGCACGATGCACTGGTCGCGCCTCGACGTGTCGCCCGCGACATCCGCCGACAGCCAGTCTCTTCCGATCGTCGCGGGGGCGACGTCGATCGCGGTGCCGTCGCACAGCAGCAGGCGGACGATGCGCGAACCGTGCTTCCCCGCCGCGCTGCGGATGCCGGCCACGCGGTCGCGGAGCGACAGTCGCCCGATGCGCAGCCGCTCCTCCTCGGCACGGACGTCGAGTTCTTCGGCGAAGAGCTCGTGTTCGAGTTGACCCTCGAGGTCGTCGAACAAGTCGTCCCAGCGCATCGTCGAAAGCTAGTGGCGGGCATCCGGCGCCATGCTGGTTATCCACAGCCCCGTTGTGGGGCGTGGACTCGGGTAGACCGAGCTGTCACGATGATTTCTCACGGCGCCGCATCCCCTGTTCGGGGGGCATGCCGTGACGACCAACGACCTCGGTTCGGAGATGCCATGAGCAACGCGATGCCAGTCCAGCCCGCCGGTTCCGCCCGGGCCGCCGCGCCCGAGAGGGCGCTCGCCACCGCGAGCCCCTCCCCCGCCCCAGCGGATCGCCCGAGACCGCGGTCCCGCATCGAGGCCGAGGAGTTCTTCGGGCACCAACCCGCGAGCACCTCCTCGCTCCCGAGCCCCGAGCCGCTCCTCGAGAATCTCACGCGGTGCGTCATCGAGATCCTCGCGGGCGCCCGCGATCTCGAGCAGATCTCCCGCTGGGTCACCGACGACGTCTATCGGCACTTGCTCAAGCGCGTCGTGATCTCCGCCCGCGCCCGGCACGCGAAACACCAGCCCGTCGTGCGCCCGACCTTCGCGATCGGGTCGACGACGATGTGCGAGCCGCGGGACGGCGCGGTCGAAGCCGTCGTCATCGTGCGCGGTCGGGCGCGAACCCGCGCCGTCGCCATCAGGCTCGAAGGTCTCGACGACCGATGGCGCGCGACCGCGATCAACGTGCTCTAGACAGACCCGTCGGCTGCCGTTCTGCTGCCTCTACTTGCCCTTGGTCTGCGAGCGTCGCTGAGCCCGGTTCGCCGGTGCGGCAGCGGCCCCCGACGATTGCTCGCCGAACGCTCCGCGCGACGCGGGAGCCGAGGCTCCCCCGGCTCCTCGTCCGCCTGGTGACCGCTTGGGGCCGCCCTGAGTCGGCTGCGACGCGGGAGCCTGCGGGACACCCGACTTCTCGTCGCTCTCGCGCTGCGCCCGTGCCGTCGCGGCCTGCTCGATCTGCCCGCGCTGGTTGCGCACCTCGACCTCGCCGTCGGGGTTGGGCGCCGAGTAGGTGAGCTTGTCGACGGGAGCGCCAGACGCTCCGAGTCCCTTCGCCGCGACCGTCGGCATCGCCGCGGTGGCACCGGCAGGCGAGACCTCGACCTCGAGGTTGAAGAGGAACCCGACGGTCTCCTCGCGGATCTGGCCCATCATGCTCTGATAGAGCGTGAAACCCTCGCGCTGATACTCGACGAGCGGGTCACGCTGAGCCATCGCGCGCAAGCCGATGCCGTCTTTCAGGTAGTCCATCTCGTAGAGGTGGTCGCGCCAGCGGCGGTCGATGACCGAGAGCACGACACGACGCTCGAGTTCGCGCATCGCGGGCTCGCCGAGGGCCTCGGTGCGCTTGTCGTAGGCGAGCTTCGCGTCGGCGAGGATCTCGTCGGCGAGGAAGTCGCGCGTCAGCCGACCGCGCGATCCCGCTTCGGTGAGCACCTCGTCGACGGTGATCGACACGGGGTAGAGCGTGCGCAGCTCGGTCCACAGGGCGTCGAGATCCCAGTCATCCGCGCTGCCTGCGGCGGCGTGCTCGTCGACGACCTCGGAGATGACCTCCTCGAGGAACTTCTGGGTGCGGTCTTGCAGATCGTCGCCCTCGAGGATGTGGCGGCGGTCGCCGTAGATCGCCTCGCGCTGCCGGTTGAGGACGTCGTCGTACTTGAGCACGTTCTTGCGGATCTCGGCGTTGCGCGACTCGACCTGGCTCTGCGCGCTGCGGATGGCGCGGCTCACGACCTTCGACTCGATCGCGAGATCGTCGGGCACGTTTCCGCGACCCATGAGCGACTCCGCGGCGGCGGAGTTGAAGAGGCGCATGAGGTCGTCGGTGAGCGAGAGGTAGAACCGGCTCTCGCCGGGGTCACCCTGTCGACCAGACCGCCCCCGCAGCTGATTGTCGATACGGCGGGACTCGTGACGCTCGGTGCCGAGAACGTAGAGGCCGCCGGCTTCCCGGACCTTCGCCGCTTCCTCCTCGACCTCCGCCTTCACGCGGGAGAAGACGTCGTCCCACTCCGCCTCGTACTCGTCGGGGGTGTCGACGGGGCTCAAACCCTTGGCGTTCATCTCGGCGACGGCGAGGAACTCGGCGTTACCTCCGAGCATGACGTCGGTTCCACGACCCGCCATGTTCGTCGCGACGGTGACCGAGGCGAGTCGCCCGGCCTGAGCGACGATCGCGGCCTCGCGCGCGTGGTTCTTGGCGTTGAGCACCTCGTGCTTGATGCCCCGTTTCGCGAGCATCTTCGAGAGGTATTCGCTCTTCTCGACGCTCGTCGTGCCGACGAGAACCGGCTGGCCGTTCTCGTGGCGCCCCGCGATGTCTTCGACGACCTGCTCGAACTTGGCCGTCTCGTTCTTGTAGACGAGGTCGGACTGGTCGATGCGCACCATGCTGCGGTTGGTGGGGATCGAGACGACGCCGAGCTTGTAGGTGCTCATGAATTCGGCGGCCTCGGTTTCGGCCGTACCGGTCATGCCCGAGAGCTTCTTGTAGAGCCGGAAGTAGTTCTGCAGCGTGACGGTCGCGAGGGTCTGGTTCTCGGCCTTGACCGCGACGCCCTCCTTGGCCTCGATCGCCTGGTGGATGCCCTCGTTGTAGCGACGCCCCATGAGGATGCGGCCCGTGTGCTCATCGACGATGAGCACTTCGCCGTTCATGACGACGTAGTCCTTGTCTTTCTTGAACAGCGCCGCGGCTTTGATCGAGTTGTTGAGGAAGGAGATGAGCGGGGTGTTCGCCGACTCGTAGAGGTTGTCGATGCCGAGGTAGTCCTCGACCTTCTCGATGCCGGGCTCGAGCACGCCGACGGTGCGCTTCTTCTCGTCGACCTCGAAATCGACGCCGGGCTCGAGCTTCTTCGCGAGTCGCGCGAACTCGGTGAACCAGCGGTTGGCCTCGCCCGACGACGGCCCCGAGATGATGAGGGGGGTCCGGGCCTCGTCGATGAGGATCGAGTCGACCTCGTCGACGACCGCGAAGAAGTGCCCGCGCTGCACCATGTCCTGCGCTTGCCACGCCATGTTGTCGCGCAAGTAGTCGAAGCCGAACTCGTTGTTCGTGCCGTAGGTGATGTCGGCGGCGTACTGCTCGCGCCGCACCGCGGGAGTCTGCCCCGCGACGATGCAGCCCGTGGTCATTCCGAGGGCGCGGAACACGCGCCCCATGAGCTCGGACTGGTAGTTCGCGAGATAGTCGTTGACCGTGATGACGTGCACGCCGCGCGACGCGATGGCGTTGAGGTATGCCGCGGTCGTCGCGACGAGGGTCTTGCCCTCACCGGTCTTCATCTCGGCGATGTTGCCGAGGTGGAGGGCGGCGCCACCCATGAGCTGAACGTCGAAGTGCCGGAGCCCGAGCGTGCGCTTGGACGCTTCGCGCACCGCCGCGAACGCCTCCGGGAGGAGGTCGTCGAGGGATTCGCCGTTCGAGTAGCGCTCGCGCAGCTCGACGGTCTCGTTCTTCAGCTCCTCGTCGGTGAGACCCGTGAAGTCGTCTTCGAGGTGGTTGATCGCCTCCGCATACCGCTTGAGTCTGCGCAAGGTGCGGCCTTCTCCGACTCGGAGAACGCGCTCGAGAACATTTGCCACCAGAAACTCCCAATGCTTTTCGTGAGGCCGCCAGATCGATCAGGGCCGTGAAACCGGTCCGTGACCGATCCGTGATGCTGACCAATCCTAGCGATGCGCCACTAGGAGCGTGCTGAGGGGCGCCGATCCTCGTGGATCGACGCCCCTCAGCGTGCTCTCTTTCGCGAGCGGGTCAGCTCGATCGCTTCCGTGACGCCGTCACGCTCTCCTGGATCTCGGCGGCGTCATCGTCGAGACCGATGACGCCGTAGTCCCAGCCCTTGCGTCGGTAGACGACGCTCGGGCGGTCGGTCTCGGCGTCGATGAAGAGGTAGAAATCGTGCCCGACGAGTTCCATGTAGTAGAGCGCGTCGTCGACCGTCATCGGCATCGACGCGAACACCTTCTTGCGGATGACGACAGGGCTCCAGTCGTCTTCGGTCTCGTCGGCCGTCGCCGACGGCACGATGTCGATTCCGCCCGTGCGCACGCGATCGAGCACCTCGGGATCGGCGGGGGTGATGTCGACGACGCTGAAACCGTCGGCGCTCGCCTCGCGCAGCGAGGTCGGTCGGTGCTTACCGCGATGGACCTTCGAGCGGTCCTTCGCCTTGCGGAGTCTCTGCACGAGTTTGTCGAAGGCCAGATCGAATGCGACGTACTTGTCGGATCCGTTCGACTCGGCCCGCACGAGCGGCCCGGGGCCGATGAGCGTCAGCTCGACGCGGTCATCCCCCGACGACCCGTTCTTCCCGCTGTGACGGGAGACTTTCACTTCGAAGGCTTGGGCCTTCTCGGCGAGATGCGCGATCTTCTCGGCCTTTTCGGTGGCGTAGTCGCGGAATCGATCGGTGATTCCGAGGCCCAGTCCGTTGATGGAGATTTCCATGACGTCCTCCCAGTTCGCTCGGCACGGTAGTGCTGCACCCTCGTGAACCACGCGGTGCTCCGCGCCTCTTTCGCCCAACCTAGTCTCCGGAAACGGTGATGTCATCCGATGCCCGGGTATTGCTCGAGCGTCTCGGCGTGGCCGCCGCGGCGGCGGCCGCCACGACGTTACCGCCCGCCGCCGTGATCGCCCGTGTCGCCTCGGCGAGAGTCGAACCGGTCGTGACGACGTCGTCGACGAGCAGGAAGAAGCGGCCGTCGAGACGCGATCGGGCGGCGAGCGACCCGTGCGCGTTGCGGGCACGCGCGGCGCTGTCGAGCGACTTCTGGGCGACGGTCGAGCGGGCGCGGCGGAGCACTCGAGCGGGCCCCGGGAGCCCTCCCCGCCGCACGAGGAGCGCGACCGGATCGAACCCGCGCGCGCGATAGGCGGATGCCGACGACGGCACCATCGCGATCTCGATCGCGGGCGCCCCGGCATCCACCCTCACCCCCTCGAGGGCTCGGTGCACGGATGCCGCGAGCGCGAGTGCGACGGGTGTCGCCGCGTCTCGTCTGCCGTTCTCCTTCACCGCGACGATGACCGCGCGCATGACCCGCTCGTAGCGCGCGGAGGCGGTCACCGACACCGTGCTCCCCGCGAGGTTCGCGGCGTCGAGAGTCACGGGAGCGAGAGGCTGTGGGGCGAGGGCGGCGAGACACTCCCGGCACACGCTGCGCCCGTCGGCGCCGCACCCGGCGCACGACACGGGCAGCACGACCGCCGCGGCGTCGAGCACCGCCTCGCGCACGAGCGCCGGCAGCGCCTCTCGCGCGCGCCCCGGCACCGCCTCGCGCGCGAGCGGGTGTGGGGCAGGCGGGCGGCGCGGCATGAGCCGAGCCTCGCGCCCGGGGCGGCTCTCGAACGTCGCCAGCACCTCACCGTGGAGCGACCGTGCCGCGTCACCCCCGGGGAGGGGGCTCACTCCGGGTCAGCGCTGGGTCGCGATGAAACCCACCTCGACGCCCGTCTCCGTCCATCCGCTTCCGCTGCGTAGGAGGATCATCCCCGAGTCGTCGATCGCCCGCAGGTTGGATTCCCCGTTCCCGCCCACGAGGGCGACGGCGCCGGGCGCTGCACCGAGCGGGGTGCGGTCGCCACCCACGGTGTGTGCCACGACGGCGCTGCCCGATCCCGTCGTCGAGAGCGTCGCGACGGTGAGCTCGTCGACCCACGTCGCATCGAGGGCGTCCGCCCCGGAGACGACGGAGTCGAGCACCGACTCGCTCAGGGCGAGCGGCACCCCGTCGGCGTTGGCGTCGCGGCTGATCGCCTTGACGACGAGCCGCGTCCCCTCCTCGGACTCGACGAAGATCAGGATGCGCGCGCCGTCACGGGAGATGTCGATCGCAGCGACATCCGCGTCGGAGGGGAGTCCGGTCGCGAGTCTCGTGACGGCCCCGTCGAAGCTGTAGGCCAAGACTACGGAGGCGTCGGTCTGCGACGCGACCCAGACGAATCCGACGTCGTCGAGAGACGGGGTCACGAGGGACTGCCGCGTGTCGAGGAGGGTCGCCGCGCCCTCGCCCGCCCTCACGAGCGAGACGCCTGACGAGCTGCGCACGGCCGCGACCCCCTGCTCGAGGGCGACGGTCGCGCCGACGGCGTCGAGGTCGGCGATCTTCTCTCCGAGCGACCCGATCGAGGCGACCCCGTCTCCCGAGACGAACCCGACGCTCCCCTCGCGCTCGACGAGCGCGCGCGAGTCGACGGAGGGTTCGGGCTGGGGAACGGTGTCGGAGACCTCGCTCGAGATGAGCGGTGTCCCGCCGACCGTGAGGCTGACGCGGCGGATGTTCGGCACGGTCGCGAGGCTCTCGGTCAACTGCACTTGCATGAGCTGCCGCTCGGCGTCGTCGGCCGAGAGCGCCTCGGTCGTGAGGCCGAGGTCGGCGACGCCGGCCTGCACGTCGATGCTCGGACCGTCGAGCTGGGTGCCCTCGGGAAACGCGGTTCGCACGGCCCCGCTCAACCACGGGGGCGGACCGCTCAAGAGCGTCGTGACGATGCGCTGAGTCGCCGAGCCGGTGGCGAACCACCGCAGGTCGGGAACGAGCTCGTCGTTCTCGGGGTCGAGGAAGTAGAGCGTGTGGGTGTCGAAGAGCGAGCGGAAGGTGATGTCGGAGAGCACGATGCCGTCGTCGGCCGAGCTGATGCGCCACTCCCCGTTCTCCTGCACGAAGTCGAACGGCAGCACGAGCGCCGCGGGCTCGGAGTTGCGGCGGTACGCCCCCGCCGAGTCGACGGTTGCGACGGAGGCGAGGGAGTATTCGACGGTGTCGTCGTCGACCTCGGTGAATCGCCCCTCGGTGTTGCGCACCGTGACGGAGCGACGCGGGTTCCACTCGGCCTCGAACCCGTCGCTCAAGAACTGCCTCGCGACCTCGTAGTCGTTCGCCGATCCTGTGAAGGCATCGACGAATCCGCGCGCGATGTCGGCGGGCTCGGCGCCGGCGACGGGACCGAGCGGAAAGTACTCGAATCCGGCGTCTTGCTCGACGAGGTCTTCGCCGACGATGACCGAACCCGACGACGGGATGCCGACGCACCCGGCGAGCGCGACGGCGACGAGGGCGGCCCCGGCCACCGCCCGCACCGACCGGGCCGCGAGCGAGCGAGCGTGGCGCGTCACGATGGGCCGTCCTCACCGGGCGGCGCGTCGACGAGCTCCTGCGGGGGCAGCTCGAGTGGCGACCTCGCGATTCCGACACCGCGCACGCGCGGCAGGGTGAGCCTGAAGCACGTGCCGGTGCCGACCTCCGACCAGACATCGAGGTGGCCGTCGTGCTGGATGGCGTCTTCGAGAGAGATCGCGAGCCCCAGACCCGTGCCGCCGATCGTGCGCCGGCGAGAAGGGTCGGCGCGCCAGAATCTCTCGAAGACCTTCTCGACGTCACTCTCGCTCATGCCGATGCCGTGATCGCGCACGGCGATGGCGACCGCGGTCGCATTGCTGTCGACCGTGACGACGATCGGTCGCCCCTCGCCGTGTTCGACGGCGTTGCCGAGGAGGTTGCGCAGGATGCGGCGGATGCGCCGGGCATCCACTTCGGCCTCGAAATAGCCTCCGGGCGCGACGACGAACATCTCGCTCCCCCGCTCGTGGGCGAGGGAACCCATCTGGTCGACGGCGTCGTCGACGAGACGCACGAGGTTGGTCGGCTCGAGGTCGAGTTCGACGGCCCCCGCGTCGTAGCGACTGATCTCGAGGAGGTCGGCGAGGAGGACCTCGAATCGCTCGACCTGGGTGTGGAGCAGTTCGGCCGTGCGCTCGGTCGCGGGCGGGAAGCTCTCGCGCTGGTCGTAGAGAACATCGCCCGCGAGGCGGATGGTCGTGAGCGGTGTGCGCAACTCGTGCGAGACGTCGGAGACGAAACGCTGTTGCACTCGCGAGAGGTCGGCGAGTTTGGTGATCTGCTGCTGCAGGCTGTCGGCCATGCCGTTGAACGATCGAGCGAGGGTCGCGATGACATCCTCCCCCTTCTCCGGTATCCGGACCTCGAGCTCGCCCGCCGCGAGCCTCTCGCTCGTTTCGGCGGCGAGTCGCACCGGGCCGACCACGAGCCGCACGACGATGTAGGTCACCCCGCCGATGAGCGCGACGAGCGCGAGACCGCCGGCGAAGAGAGTCTGCTGCACGAAACCCAGAGTGCGCTCCGCGTCGCTCAGGTCGTAGACGAGGTAGAGCTCGTAGAGCCCCGCGGAGGGCACGGTCAACCTCGACCCCGCGACGAGCCCCGGTGCGTCGTTCGGCAGGTCGACCGACTGCAGGAACACGCGCTCCGACGTCTCCGAGACGGCGACGCGCATCTGCGGCGTCACGACCTCGTCCGGAAAGTCCCGGCTGCTCGTCGGCTGCAGGATCTGCGGCGTGGGCGGTTGGTCGGAGCGCAGGATCGCGATGCCCGTGCCTCCCGGGCTCGTCGTCGAGCTCGCGACGGCCGTCTGCACTTGCACCCCGAGGGTCGCGAGCTCGACGGGGTTGGCGTCATCGGTCGCGTCGAAGATCTGCTGCGCGATGAGGTTGGCGCGCACCGCCTCGGAGTTGACCTGTTCCTGTCGCGACGCGAAGAGGTTGCCGCCGATGCTCACGGACATGTAGGCCCCGATGATCGTCACCGCGGCGCTCGAGAGGATGACGGTGATCGCGACCGTGCGGAACTGCAGCGACGTGCGCCAGAACCGCAGCAGTCGCGCGAGCGCCGAACGCCACGTCACGCGGAGCCCGTCAGTGGGAGCCCGCGCGGTAGCCGACGCCCCGCACGGTCATCACGATCTGCGGGTTGTCGGGGTCGACCTCCACTTTGGCGCGCAGACGCTGCACGTGCACGTTGACGAGCCTCGTGTCGGCCTTGTAGTGGTAGCCCCACACCTGCTCGAGGAGCATCTCCCTCGTGAACACCTGTTGCGGTTTGGAGGCGAGGGCGAGCAGGAGCTCGAACTCGAGCGGGGTGAGGTTGATCCTGCTGTCGCCGCGACGCACCTCGTGGCCCGCGACGTCGAGCTCGATGTCTCCGACGGTGAGCACGTCGGTCGAATCGGACGCGGTCGGTCGAAGCCGCGTGCGGATGCGCGCGACGAGCTCTTTGGGGTTGAACGGTTTGACGACGTAGTCGTCCGCTCCGCTCTCGAGGCCGCGCACGACATCCGCCGTGTCGGACTTCGCCGTGAGCATGATGACCGGCACCCCGGACTCGGCGCGGATCTCGGCGCACACCTCGATGCCGTCTTTGCCCGGGAGCATGAGGTCGAGGAGGACGAGGTCGGGCTTGGATGCCACGAACGCGTCGAACGCCCCCGAACCGTCGGCGCAGAAGACCGGGTCGAAGCCCTCGGTGCGCAGCACGATGCCGATCATCTCGGCGAGCGCTGTGTCGTCGTCGACCACAAGGATGCGTGCTGTCATCGTCTCCGTCTTCGGATTCGCACGCCCGTCGCGCGGACGTGGGTGGAGCTTTGGCACAACAGTAGTCGAGTGTGAAAGCATCGTCGGGTGGCGCCCACGACCTGGGGCGCGGTTCGAGGGGGATCGAGTGACCGACAACCACGCGTGGCAGTCGCCGGAGGCCGCGGGACCCGTGCGCCCGAGCGGGAGCGAGCCGTCGTACAGCCCGGCGACGACCCCCGCGACACCTCCGGGTGCGGGGCCCGGCGCGAACGCCGGATGGACGCCGCCGCCGAAGCCCGGGCTCATTCCGCTGCGGCCTCTCGAGTTCGGCACGATCCTCGGAGCGCCGTACCGTTTGCTCCGCCGCAACCCGCGGCCGACCTTTGGTGTGAGCCTGCTCCTCGTCGGCGTCGCCTACCTCCTGACCTTTCTCGTCACGGGGCTCGTGACGTTCTTCGCGTTCTCCCGCATCGACTCGGCGGCGAGCGCCTCCGACGCCGACGACATCGCGGCGGGAGCGGTCGCTCTCATCGTGCTGTCGACCCTCGTGCCCATGATCCTGCTGCTCGTCGCGACGGCCATCATGCAAGCGATCGTCGTGCTCGAGGTCGCGAGGCAGTCTCTCGGTGAGAAGCTCCGCTTCCCCCAGTTGTGGCGCCTCGCGAAGGGGCGCATCGGCGCCGTCGTCGGGTACACCCTCGTCGTGACCGTCATCGTGCTCGTCGCCCTCGTCGCGGCGATCGCCGTCGTCGTCGCGGCTTTCGTCGCGGGCGACGCGGGCATCGCGATCGGCATCGGTCTCGCGGTGCTGCTCGTTCTCGGGGGGATCGTGCTCACCGCGTGGCTCACGACGAAACTCGCTTTCGTGCCGAGCGCGATCGTGCTCGAGCGCGTGTCCATCCGCGCGGCGATCTCGCGCTCGTGGCGGCTCACGAACAACGCTTTCTGGCGCACGTTCGGAACCCTCCTCCTCGTCGCGATCATCCTCAACGTCGCGTCGAGCATCGTGAGCGCCCCGCTGCAGATCGCGGCCTCGTTCCTCCCCGCCATCCTCGCGCCCACGGGTGACGAGACCGTCGTCATCGTCGTGCTCGTCGTGACCGTCGTCGTGAGCCTCATCGCGACGGTCGTCATCTCGGCGGTCATCCTCGTGATCCAGTCGGCGACGACCGCCCTGCTGTACCTCGATCAGCGCATCCGCAAGGAGGGGCTCGACCTCGACCTCATCCGCTACGTCGAGGCGAGGCAAGTGGGCGACGCCGGAGCCCGCAACCCGTTCGAGACGGTGCGCGAGACGGCATGAGGCTCGCCCCCATCGAGCCGGACGTCGACGAGGCCCGCGATCTCCTCGAGCGCGAACTCGCGAAGACGGTCTACACCGAGGCGCAACCCAACCTCTTCGACAGGCTCGCCTCCGCCGTGTGGGACTGGATCCTCGGTCTCCTCGACGGCATCGAGGGCGGCCCGCCCTCGCTCGCCTGGATCGTCGTCGCGGTCGTCGTGATCGCCGGTCTCGTGGGCCTCTACGTGATCTACGGAGCCCCGCGCATCAACCGCAAGAGCGCGGTCACGGGGGCTCTCTTCGGCGATGACGACGAACGTGACGCCGCGGCCATCCGCCGCGCGGCCGAAGCGGCGGCGCGCGACGCCCGCTGGGATCTCGCGATCGAGGAGATGTTCCGCGCCATCGCGCGCGGGCTCGCCGAACGCGCCGTCGTGACGCCGACGCCCGGGATGACGGCGAGCGCGTTCGCCGCGGCCGCGGGAGCGCACTTCCCCGACTCCGCCGCGGGGCTCGCCGCCGCGGCATCCGACTTCGACGAGGTGCGCTACCTCGATCGCACGGGAAGCGAGGAGCAGTGGTCGCGCGTGGTCGCCCTCGAGGCTCGCGTGAGGTCGGCTCGCCCCCTCTTCGACGCACCGGTGCCCGCGTGACCGCGCCAGCGCCCGCTCCGGCCCTCGCGCCCGCTCCGGCCCTCGCGCCCGCGCCGGACTCCCGAGCGACGGTCCTCACCCCGACCTTGAGGCAATCGGGGCGCAGGTCGCTCTTCTGGATCGTGGCATTCCTCGGTGTCGTGCTGCTCGCGGTCGGGTCACTTCTGCTCGTGGGCGCGTCGGACGATGCCCGGAGACTCTCCCCCGCGAACCCCGCTCCCGAGGGCACGATGGCCGTCGCGGAGGTGCTCCGTCAGCAGGGTGTCGATGTCGTCGAGACCTCGAGCCTCGACGAGACGAGGCAGGCTCTCTCGGCCGCGTCGGCCGAGTCGGTCTCGATCGCCCTCTTCGACCCCGACGGCATCCTCGACGCCGACCAGCTCGCCGAGGTCACGGCGCTCTCCGCGCGCACGGTGCTCATCGAGCCGGGTTTCACGATGCTGCGCGAGCTCGCCCCCGGCGTGAGTGCCGCGGGATCCCCCGACGACGACGCCCTCGAGGCCGGATGCTCGCGCCCCGCGATCACGGCAGACGCGACGGTGTCGCCCGGCGGGGTGTCCTACCGCGTCGACGACGATGCCGCCGCGACGGCCGACGTGTGCCTGCGGAGCGAGAGCGAGGGGAGCGACCCCGCCTACTCGTTCGTGAGCATCGATCGCGACGGTTCGACCCTCGACATCCTCGGGGCGACCGACGCCCTCACCAACGGGCAGATCCGGTCGCTCGGCAACGCCGCATTCGCGCTCACGGTGCTCGGCGAGACGGACACCCTCGTCTGGTACCTGCCGTCGGCATCCGATTCGTCGGAGATCGTCAACCCGGCGGACTTCACTCCGCCGTGGGTGACGCCCGCGATCACCCTCGCGGTGGCTCTCGTCGTCGTCGCCGCCGTCTGGAGGGGTCGCCGGTTCGGTCCGCTCATCGTCGAGAACCTCCCCGTCACACCGCGGTCGAGCGAGACCATGGAGGGTCGAGCGCGCCTCTACCAGAAGGCGGCGGCACGCTCCCGGGCCCTCGACGCGCTGCGCATCGGCAGTGTCGCTCGCCTCGCGCGAGCGTGCGGACTCGCGAGCTCCGCGACGCTCGACGAGGTGATCCTCGCGGTCGCCTCCGTGCTCGGCACCGATCCGCGGAGCGTGAGGGAGACCCTCGTCGACTCGACCCCCGAGACCGACGTCGACCTCGTGCGCTCGAGCGACGACCTCCTCGCCCTCGAAGCCTCCGTGCGCCGCGCGGTGGCCCCGTGACGACCACCCATCCCACACCACGCCTTCCCCACCAGAGACCACCGATCGATCCGGAGACGCCACGCTCATGACAACCGAGTTGAGAACAGCTTTCGCCAACGTGCGAACCGAGGTCGGCAAGGCCGTCGTCGGCCAGGATGGCGCGGTCACGGGCCTGCTCATCGCCCTTCTCGCGGGCGGCCACGTGCTGCTCGAGGGTGTGCCGGGGGTCGCGAAGACCCTCCTCGTGCGCTCGCTGAGCCACGCGCTGAGCCTCGACACCAAGCGCGTGCAGTTCACCCCCGACCTCATGCCCGGCGATGTCACCGGATCGCTCGTCTACGACGCGAAGGCCGGCGAGTTCGAGTTCCGGGCCGGTCCGGTCTTCACCAACATCATGCTCGCGGACGAGATCAACCGCACTCCCCCCAAGACGCAGTCCGCGCTTCTCGAGGCGATGGAGGAGCGCCAGGTCTCGGTCGACGGCGAGAGCCGCTTGCTGCCCGTGCCGTTCATGGTCGCGGCGACGCAGAACCCCGTCGAGTACGAGGGCACGTACACCCTGCCCGAAGCGCAACTCGACCGCTTTCTGCTCAAGCTCGTGCTCGATCTGCCCGAGCGCGACGTCGAGGTCGAGGTTCTGCGTCGCCACGCCGCGGGGTTCTCGCCGCGCGACCTCACCGCCGCGGGGGTCACTCCCGTGTTGACGGC
Source organism: Marisediminicola sp. LYQ85 (assembly GCF_046600695.1). Classification (NCBI taxonomy): domain Bacteria; kingdom Bacillati; phylum Actinomycetota; class Actinomycetes; order Micrococcales; family Microbacteriaceae; genus Marisediminicola; species Marisediminicola sp. LYQ85. The sequence continues at coordinate 151,415 of NZ_JBKIWO010000001.1, read as the reverse complement.
GGCCGAGCTCGCCGAAGCTCAAGCCCTCGTCGCTCGCGTGAACACCAACGCCGACGTCATCGGGTACGCCGTCGACCTCGCGCGCGCCACCCGGAGCAGCCCGTCGGTGAGACTCGGGGTGTCGCCGCGCGGGTCGACCGCACTGCTCGCCGCGTCGAAGGCGTGGGCGTGGCTCACGGGGTCCGACGGCGTGACCCCCGACCACGTGCAGGCGATGGCGCTCCCGGTGCTGCGCCACCGCATCCAGCTCCGCCCCGAGGCGGAACTCGAGGGCGTCACGTCGGACACGATCCTGCGCTCGATCATGCAGCACGTGCAGGTGCCGATCTAGTGGCCATCTCCGGCTGGTTCGTCGCCCTCGTCGCGGTTGGCATCGTGCCGATCGTGCTCTCGGGCGAACCCGCCGCCGCGGCCGTGTGGCTCGCTCTCGCGATCGTGCTCGGGGCCGTTGACATCCTGCTCGCGGGTTCTCCCCGGGCGGTGACCCTCACGCGCGACGTGCCGTCGCGCGTGCGACTCGGTGAGAGCGTCACGAGCACTCTCACGATCACGAATCGCGGCGTGCGGCGCATCCGCGGCATCGTGCGCGACGGTTGGCAACCGTCGGCGGGAGCGGCGAGCACGAGGTCGGCCGTCTCGATCCCGGCGGGCGAGAGGCGCATCGTCACGACCATCCTCACCCCGTTCCGTCGAGGTGAGCGTCGCGCCGTGCACGTGACCATCCGGTCGTTCGGGCCGCTGCGCCTCGCCGCGAGACAAGCCACAATCGCCGAATCGAGCGTTCTGCGGGTGCTCCCCCCGTTCAACTCGCGCAAGCACCTCCCGTCGCGCATCGCGCGCCTCCGTGAACTCGACGGCGCCACGAGCGTGCAGGTGCGCGGCCAGGGAACCGAGTTCGACAGCCTGCGCGAATACGTGCGCGGAGACGATGTGCGGTCGATCGACTGGCGCGCGACCGCGCGACGCGACGACCTCATGGTGCGCACGTGGCGCCCCGAGCGCGACCGGCGCGTGGTCGTCGTCATCGACAGCGCGCGCACCTCGGCCGCGCGCATCGCCGACGAGCCGCGCATCGACACGGCCTTCGAATCGGCCCTGCTCCTCGCGGCCCTCGCGAGCACCGCGGGTGATCGCGTCGACACCGTCATCTACGACCGGCGCATCCGCGGTCGCGTGCAGGGGGTCAACGGTCCCGAGCTCCTCAACCGCATGGTCACGACGATGGCTCCCGTGAATCCCGAGCTCATCGAGATGGACTGGTCCGCGGTGCCCGCTCTCGTGAACTCTGTCACGTCGCAACGGGCACTCGTGGTTCTCATGACGTCGATCGACGCACCGGGCGCCTCGCGCGGGCTGCTCTCGGTGCTTCCCCAGTTGACGCGCAAGCACCTCGTCGTGGTGTCATCGGTGAGCGACCCCGCCATCGTCGAAGCTGTGGCCGATCGCAGCGATCGGTCGTCGATCTATCGTGCCGCCGCCGCCGAGCGCTCGCTCCTCGACACCGCGCGCGTGACCGAAGCCGTCGTGAGGCTCGGAGCGGATGTCGTGACCGCTCCCCCCGCGGACCTTCCCCCCGCGGTCGCCGACCGCTACATCGCGCTCAAGCGCGCCGGCCGCCTCTAGCCACCGGGTCGCGCGATCCGGTCAGCCCGCGACGATGCGACGGGCTCCGGCCTCGAACTCCTCGAGGTCACCCGTCTGACCGGCCCGTGACGCACGACCGCCGAGGCCCCACTGGTAGGCGAGGAACGCCGCGAGGGCGATCGTGCCGATGCCGATCTTGACGGGCCACGGCCAACTCTCCTGGCGGGTGACCCAGCCCTCGATGACACCGGAGACGAGCAGGGCGATGATGAGGCCGATCGCGACGGTGAAGAGGGCTCGCCCGTCTTGAGCGAGAGCCTCGCCTCGCGTGCGAGCGCCGGGGGCGACCCACGACCAGAAGATGAGGAGGCCGGCCGCCGCCGCGACGAAGACCGCGTAGAGCTCGAGCTGGCCGTGAGGGGAGATGTAGAGGAAGAAGTCGCCGAGACGCCCGAACTCATTCATGATCGCCGCGGACTGCCCGAGGCCCATCGCGTTCTGCATGATCACGTAGGGCACGAACAGCCCGGTGATGCCGAACGCGATGCACTGCGCGGCGATCCGCGCGTTGTTCGTCCAGACCTGGCCGGCGAACGACGCCTCGGGGTTGTTCGAGTAGTAACCCACGAACTCCTCCTCGGCGTAGGCCCGCCTCGTCGCCTCCGAGCCGAGACCCGTGAGGAGCGCGGGGTTGTCGATGAACCACAGCGCCGTGAGGAACCCGATGAGCCCCGTCGCGAAGGCGACGGCGAGGGTCGTCCATCGGATCCGGTAGAGCGCGGCGGGCAACTGCAGGAAGAAGAACATCCGCATCTGGTCGACGACGTTGACGCCGACCCCCGTGAAACGCAAGCGCGCGCGGCTCAGACGCAGCGACAGCCGGTCGGCGTGCGTCGACGAGCCCGTCGTCGTCTTCATCGTCGACAGCTGCGCCGTCGCCGACTGATAGCGCTCGATGAGCTCGTCGGCTTCGGCCCCCGTGTGGCGGCGTTGATTGCCGAGCTGGGCAAGCCTGTCCCATTCATCGCGGTGGGCGGCGGAGTATGCGTGAAGATCCATCTGCTTAAATACTAGGCATGGCTCAGCTCCCCGAGTTCGAACCGGACTACGAGACCGACGACGAACTCGTGACGGGCGAGGCGGTCGCCCTCGATCTGCGGCCCGCGAGTTTCGTGTTGCGTGCCGCCGGAGCGATGATCGATTTCCTCCTCGTGGTCGTTCTCGGCATCGGCGGGGTGCTGCTCCTCACGAGCCCGCTCGTCTCCGGGTCACTCGACGATGCGGCCGTCGCGGCCATCTCGGTCGCGCTGTTCGTCTTCGTCACGATCGTCGTGCCGACCGCGATCGAGACGCTCACGCGGGGCAAATCGCTCGGCAAACTCGCTGTCGGCGCCCGCATCGTGCGCGACGACGGCGGAGCGATCGGCTTTCGGCACGCGTTCATCCGCGCCCTCACGGGTTCACTCGAGATCATCACGACCCTCGGTGGACTCGCGGCCGTCGTCGGGCTTCTCAACTCCCGCACGAAGCGCATCGGCGACATCCTCGCGGGCACGTACAGCCAGCACGAGCGCGTGAGCTCCGCGGTCGAGCCGGAGTTCTCGGTGCCGACGGAGCTCGAGGCGTGGGCCGAGACGGCGGATGTGCGGCGGCTCCCCGATCGGCTGTCGAGGCGGATCGCGCAATTCCTCGTGGGCGCCCCCGGCATGACCGCGACGGCTCGCATGAGGGTCGCCGACGAACTCGCGGTCGAGGCGACTCCGTTCGTCAGCTCGGTTCCCGACATCCACCCCGAAGCGTTCCTTCTCGCCGTCACAGCCATCCGACGCGATCGTGACAGCGCGGCTCTCGCGCTCGAGCGGGCAAGGCTCGATCAGCTCGATCCGGTGCTCACGGGGATGCCGCACCGGTTCCCCGATCGCGACTGACCTCTCGGCCGCGGCGAGGCGACCGGCACCCGCGGGCTCTCCGCCCGTCCGGCGTGACACCATTCGGACATGAGATTCCTCGTCCTCGGCGGTACAGCCTGGCTCGGTCACCGGATCGCCGCGACGGCGCTCGAGCGGGGGCACGACGTCACGTGCCTCGCGCGCGGCTCAGCCGTGCCCGACGGCGCGGAGCTCGTCGTCGCGGACCGCGACGACCCGCGCGAGCTCCCGCTCCCCGCGGGAGCGCACTGGGATGTCGTCGTCGATGTCGCGAGGCAACCGGGGCATGTGCGCCGCGCCGTGCGCGAGCTCCGATCGCGGTCCGGCCGCTACGTCTTCGTCTCGACGGGCAACGTCTACGCCTCGCAGAGCGACGAGGGTGCGGACGAGACCGCCAAACTCCTCCCGGCGCTCGTCGCCGACAGCTTCACCGACCCCGACCACTACGGGCCGGCGAAGGTCGCATGCGAGAGCGCCGTGCTCGCGGCGTTCGGGTCGGGCCGCTCGCTCATCGCCCGAGCAGGGCTCATCGGCGGGCCGGGAGACCCGACAGGACGCACGGACTACTGGCCCCGACGCTTCGCCCGGGAGACGGCGGGAGACTCGATCTCCGGCGGTCCCGTGCTCGTTCCCGACGCCCCCGACCTCCCGACCGCCCTCATCGACGTCCGTGATCTGGCCGACTGGCTCGTGCGCGCCGCCGAGGCGGGCACCGCGGGAGTGTTCAACGCCGGGGGCACCCCCGTGCCGTTTCCCGCTCACCTCGACGCGGCGAGAGCAGCGGCGAGAGCGGTGACGAGAAGCACCGCTCCCACCGTCGTCGCGGCGGAACGCTGGCTCCTCGACCGAGGTGTCTCCGAGTGGGCCGGTCCGCGATCGCTGCCCCTGTGGGTGTCGGATCGCTCGTGGTACGGCATGAACGCGAGGTCGTCCGCCGCCGCGCGCGCAGCGGGACTGACCGTGCGCCCGCTCGAAGACACCCTCCGCGACGCCGCGCTCGCACACGAGAGCGACTCGCCCTTCCCCGGCGGCGCGGGACTCGCACCGGCTCACGAACACGACCTCGTGGTCGAACTCGAGACTGCGCGCGAGAGCCCGCCCGCGGCACCTCAGTAGCGGTAGTGGTCGACCTTGTACGGCCCGGCCTGGTCGACGCCGATGTAGGCGGCCTGGCGAGGGGTCAGGGTCGTGAGCGTGACCCCGAGGGCGTCGAGGTGCAAGCGCGCGACCTTCTCGTCGAGGTGCTTCGGCAGCACGTAGACCTTCTTCTCGTAGTTCTCGCCGTGGGCGTAGAGCTCGATCTGCGCGAGGACCTGGTTCGTGAACGACGTACTCATGACGAACGAGGGGTGGCCCGTGGCGTTGCCGAGGTTCATGAGGCGGCCCTCGGAGAGCACGAGGATCGCGCGACCGTTCGGAAGGCGCCACTCGTGCACCTGGGGCTTGATCTCGACGCGCTCGGCGCCCTCGAGGGCTTCGAGTGACGCCATGTCGATCTCGTTGTCGAAGTGACCGACGTTCGCGACGATCGCGAGGTGCTTGAGGCCGAGGAGGTGCTCGACCGTGATGACGTTCTCGTTGCCCGTTCCGGTGACGACGATGTCGATCTGGTCGAGCACGCTCTCGATCGTCGTGACCTGGAAGCCGTCCATGACCGCCTGGAGCGCGCAGATCGGGTCGACCTCCGAGACGATGACGCGGGCACCCTGGCCGCGCATGGCCTCCGCCGCCCCCTTGCCGACGTCGCCGTAGCCCGCGACGAAGACGACCTTGCCGCCGATGAGCACGTCGGTCGCGCGGTTCAGACCGTCGGGGAGCGAGTGGCGGATGCCGTACTTGTTGTCGAACTTCGACTTCGTGACCGAGTCGTTGACGTTGATCGCCGCGAACAGCAGATCGTCGTTCTTCGAGAGCTCGTAGAGGCGGTGCACGCCCGTCGTGGTTTCCTCGGTGACCCCGAGGATGTCGTCTCCGATGCGGGTCCAGCGGTCGGAGCTCGACGCGAGCGAGGCCCGGAGGGTGTCGAGGATGACGCCGTACTCGGCCGAATCGCCGGGCGCGGCATCCGGCACCGCGCCGGCCGCCTCGAACTCGCGACCCTTGTGCACGAGGATCGTCGCGTCGCCACCGTCGTCGAGGATCATGTTGGGGCCGGTCCACGAGGCGCCGGCGGCCTCGGCCTCGGCACTCCAGTCGAAGATCTGCGAGGTGCACCACCAGTACTCCTCGAGCGACTCGCCCTTCCACGCGAACACCGGCACACCCGCGGGAGCCTCCGGGGTTCCCGTCGGACCGACGGCGACGGCCGCGGCAGCCTCGTCCTGGGTCGAGAAGATGTTGCAGCTGGCCCATCGCACCTGGGCACCGAGCGCCACGAGGGTCTCGATGAGCACGGCCGTCTGCACCGTCATGTGCAGGCTGCCGGCGATGCGCGCGCCGGCGAGGGGCTTGCTGTCGCCGAACTCCTCGCGGAGGGCCATGAGCCCGGGCATCTCGTTCTCGGCGAGACGCAACTGGTGGCGCCCCGCGGTGGCGAGAGAGAGGTCGGCGACCCTGAAGGGGAGAGTGGTGGTGGCGAGCGTCATGGCGCCATTGTCTCAGGTCGGCGGGCTCACGGGCTGTGCGTTTGCGCGCCGACGCGGGGGTGTCAGCGCCGGATGAGCTCGAGCACCGCGTCGCGCACGCGCGTCATCTCGGTCGAGGTCTCCGCCTCGACGTTGAGGCGCAGGAGCGGCTCGGTGTTCGACGGCCGCACGTTGAACCACCAGAACGGACCGTCGGCGAGCCGCGTTCCCGTGACCGTGAGCCCGTCGAGCTCATCGAACTCCGCCGACGAGGCGAAGGCGTCGACGATGCGAGCGTATGCCGCCGAGACGTCGGTGACCGTCGAGTTGATCTCTCCGCTCGCCGAATACGGCGTGAACCTCGCCGAGAGGGCGGACATCGTTTCGTCGTTCGACCCGAGCTCGGCGAGCGTGTGCATGGCCGCGAGCATCCCGTTGTCTGCGCCCCAGAACTCTTTGAAGTAGTAGTGCGCCGAGTGCTCGCCGCCGAACACGGCTCCCGTCGACGCCATCTCGTCTTTGATGAGCGAGTGCCCGACCCTGGTGCGCACGGCGACCGCTCCCGCGGACTCGATCGTCTCGGGCACGAACCTCGAGGTGATGAGGTTGTGCAGCACGACGACCTCGTCGTCGCCGAGCGACTTCGCCCGCGCGATCGACCGGAGGGCGACGATCGCGGCGATCGCCGACGGTGTGACGGCCTCTCCACGCTCGTCGACGACGAAGCAGCGATCGGCGTCACCGTCGAACGCGAGCCCGAGGTCCGCGCCGTGTTCGACGACGGCGCGCTGCAGGTCGACGATGTTCGCGGGGTCGAGAGGGTTGGCCTCGTGGTTCGGAAACGTGCCGTCGAGCTCGAAGTACAGCGGCACGATGTCGAGAGGCAGCTCGGGGAGCCCGGCGGAGCCCCCGAGCACGGCGGGCACGGTGAGCCCGCCCATGCCGTTGCCCGCGTCGACGACGACCTTGAGAGGGCGGATGCCGCGCAGGTCGACGAGCTCGCGCAGGTATCCCGCGTAGTCGGCGAGCACGTCGCGCTCGCCCACGACGCCGGGCGTCTCCACCGCGTCGATCCCGTTCTCGAGGTAGCGCGTCGCGCGATCCCGGATCGACTCGAGCCCCGTGTCGAAACTGATTCCCTGGGCGCCCGCACGACTGAACTTGATGCCGTTGTAGGTCGCCGGGTTGTGGCTCGCCGTGAACATCGCGGCCGGGAGGTCGAGTCGACCAGACGCGAAGTACGTCTCGTCGGTCGAACACAGCCCGATCGACACGACGTCGACACCGCGAGCGACGACACCGCGGGAGAAGGCCTCGACGAAACCGGGAGACGAGTCCCTCATGTCGTGGCCGACGACGACCGACGACCCGGGGGCGCCGACCTCGTCGGCGAACGCCGCCCCGAGGGCCCGCACGACGTCGTCGGTCAGTTGCGACCCGACGAGGCCTCGCACGTCGTAGGCCTTGATGAACGGGGAGAGGTCGATCGGGCCCGCGCCCTCGTCAGTCATGCCGAAAATCCTAGGTCACGCATGACGACGTGCCTCACGACCTGCCACCCCTGCGGAACAGACAGGCGCTCGGAGTGCTTGGGGCACAGGTCGTAGCTGTGCGGCTCGGGGGCGTAGCTGAGGGGGCCGAGCACCGCCATCGAGTCGCCGTAGTCGTAGGTGAGTGTCGACACCGCGTCACTGACGCAGGCGACCTTGCTGCAGAGCCGTCCATCCATTTGCCGTCAGCCTAGACTGACCTGATGACAGGGCCCGCGCGACGCGCGACCGGACGCGGAGTGTCTCGAGGGGTATCTCGCGACCGCCACGGTCGCGGCATCCGCTCGTCGGTCACGGTGCCGCCGCTTCCGCGATTGCGCACGCGCGCCGACCTCTTCGAGTCGACCGTCGCATCGACGGCCGACTACCTGCGGGATCTCTGGGCCGACGACCTGCACGACGTGCGCGTCGAGGTCGCCGACCTCCCGTCGCGGCTCGGCGTCGAGACCGACAACCCGACCGACACCGCCGGTGTGGAACGCTGGCGTGTGGCTCCCTCCGAGAAGAGGATCACGCTCTTCCGCGTGCCCGTCGAGCGCTTCTCGAAGCTGCAGCGTTCCGACGACGTGCAACGGCAGCTCTACGTCGAGAGCTGCGTCTTCCGCGCCGTCGCGGAGTACCTCGGCAAAGACCCCTGGGATCTCGCGCCCGAGCGCTATCGATCGCTCTGACGAGCTCACGACGGGATCGGGCGCGCGGCGGTCAGCGCGCGGCGGGGCGACCGCGATACACGGCGATGTCGCTCGACCCGGCGCCGGGGGAGCTGATGCGGTACGACGCCGCTTGCGCCTCGCCCGAGTAGGTCACGGCGGCCGTGACACCCTCGACGCCCTCGAGGTCGACCTCGTCACCCGCCCTGACGGCGAGTGAGACACTCTCCGACGCGTCGAGTGTCACGGCGGTCTGTCGTTCGGTCACCTCGTCGTCGTCGTCGCGACGGATCGTCACGACGACGTCGCGTTGCTCGCCGCTCGCGTTGGCGAGGTGGATGCGGGCCGCGGGCCCCGGCGCGACGGTCGCGATCGCGGTCTCCCGCAGCGGGCTCGGCGCCGTGAGCCACATGAAGTCGCTCGCGACCTCGTCGGCCACGACACTCACGCGAGCGGCCGCGACGACGGGCTCCTCGGAGTCGACCCTCACGGTGTAGCGACCGTCTTCGAGCCCCGCGACAGGGATGTCGGTGACCTCGCCCGCGGTGACCTCGACCTCGAACGACGCGGCGTCCGCGGTCGCGTCGGACCCGACGCCGTCGCCGTCGTCGCCATCGCCGGAGCCCGAGGACGACAGGTCGGTCTCGGGAGTGATGGTGACCGTCACGGTCGTGTCGGTACTCCCGGGCGCGAAGATCCGCACGATGCTCTCGAGGTCGACGAACCCCGTCTCGGTCTGGGCCGCGACGACGTCCTCGCCGTCGACGACGCGGAATCCGGGGATGACCGCCGACCGCGACGGCGTGGCCGTGGTGCCGACGATGTCGACCCCGCCGGGAGCGAGGGTGCGCACTGTGGACTGCTGGAGGTTGGCGACGACGAGGCCGCCCTGGCTCGACACGTGCACGACGGGCGAGACGAGATCGGGGGCGAACCCGGCGAGCGAGAACACGCGCTGCGTGCTCGGCGCCACCGTGATGCCCTCGGTGCCCGGCGCGATGATCTCGCCTTCGTCGCCGTAGATGCGGAGCGAGACGACCGCGGCGACGGCCGAGGGGTTGCTCAGGGTCACGAGGGTGTTGCGCCCGACATCCGTCGCCCCACCGACGAGCCAGGAGTCGCCCGCGGCCTCGGAGCACTCGGCCGCGGTGAGACCGACGAGGTCGCCCGCCGACACGTCGGCGGACTGGGCGCCCGCGAGAGCGACATCGTCGCTCGACGGACCAGACGCGCTCGACGGCGGGAGGGTCACGAGAGTGGGAGCGACGTCGCGAGAGTCGTCGGTGTCGTCGAGCGGCGCGGACTCGGCGCCCGGCTCCGTCGCCCGCACGACCTCGTCGACCTCGCCGACCGACGAGACGACCGTCGCGCCTCCCGACTCGTCGCCGAATTGCAGGAGCGGACCGGGGCACACCCGCTGCTGCGCGGTCGCGAGGGGCTCGACGAGCGAGACGGGGGGATCGACGGTGTAGGCGCGATCGGTCACGACCGTCGCGGCGCCGATGGCCACGACCGCGACCGCGACCGCGATGGCGCCCGTGAGGCCGCGAGCGGTCACGACGATCGCGCCCTTGCGGGTGACACGGCGGAAGCGGCGAGCGCGCGGGTTCTGCTCCCCCGTCGGTTCGGGGAGCGGGGTCTCGAGAGACGACTCCTCCTCCGGCTCGAGCCCCGTGGGCTCGGCGGCGGTGGGCTCGGCGGCCGGCTCGGCGGCGCCCGGCTCGGTGGCGCCCTGCTCGGCGGCGCCCGGCTCGGCGGCGCCCTGCTCGACCGGGTCGGGGCCGGTAGCGGGTGGCTCCGTTGGGCCGGCGCCGTCGTCGCGTCCCGTGCGGTCAGTCATCGTCGGTCCTCTCGAACGTCGTCGCGGGTCGATCGCTCACCCGGCCGCGATCGGCGACCTCGCGCCGACCCAATCCGGTCGGGATAGCGAGCAGCACGGTGAGGCCGACGACGAGGCCCTGAACGACGAGCACGAGGATCCCGTAGACCGACTCGGTGTTGCGGCTGCCCCGATCGAGCTGCGCGTCCGCTTGCTCGCCCGAGGCCGTCTCGTCACCCGAATAGCGCCACAGTGATCCCGCAGCGGTGTCGCCGACAGGGACGAACAGCGCGTTGCCGTCGAGCGCCTCCTTCGCGCGCGTGGTGACCGCGTCGGTCTCCTCGCCCTCAGAAGTGGCGAGCAGTACGAACGCGATCGAGAGGCGGTCGAGTTCGGCCGCGGAATCGAACCCGCTGCGCGACACGAGGTTGCCCGCGAGAGTCGCGACGGCGACCTCCTCGGCGCCCGCATCCGTCGTCGTCCACCACAGGGTCGACTGGTCGTCGAGGTGCGTGCCCCGACCGCGCTCGAGCGTCGCCGAGATCTCGTCGCCCGCGACAGGGTCGAGAACGAGGGTGCCCACGTCGGGGCGCGACTGGGCCTCGGCGTCGACGAAGGCCGGGAGCATCCGATCGGTCGACGGCGCGATCGTCGTCGACCCGAGGAAGACGGCGGAGATGAGGGGCACGGCGACGAGAACCGAGGCGACCCCGACGAGAAGAGCGGCGCTCGTCGCCGCCCGCCCGATGGCGTCGAGAGCGACGATCGCCGACCCGAGCAGACCGAGCCAGTAGAGACTCGCGCCGGCACCGGACCACAGGGCGACGGGGGCGTCGGCGATCGAGGTCACGGAGATCCGCGACGCGAGCACGGCGGTCGCATAGCCGACGAGGGCGACGGCGAGCGCGGGGATCGCTCGGCGCGACCCGCGCACGAAGAGGGCGAGCACCGCGAGCACCGCGAGGGGGAGCAAGAGTGCGGACGCCACGATCGGTCCCGCCGTCGACGGGAGCGAGAGCTCGCCGAGCAACTCCGTCCAGCCGTCGGAGCCTCCCGTGAGCGAGCCGAGCGCGAGCTGGAGTCCCGACAGGGTGCCGCCACCCGACGGCACGCCAGGGTCGGCGAGCAGACCGAGCGGGGTGCCCCGCGTGATCTGGTCGACGACGAGCGGCGCGAAGAGCACCGCGGCCGGAAGCGGGATGGCGAGAACACGGTGCGCGTTCGACGGGCGGAACACCATGAGCGCGACCCACGCGAGAACGAGAACCGGAACGGTCGACGGAGCCGAGGCGGCGATCACGGCGAAGACGAGGGCCGCCCCCGCGGATGCCGCCCACGAACTCGAGGCGCCGAGCAGGAGCACGACGAACACCGGCAGCACGATGTGCACGATCGCCGCGCCGAGGTGGCCCGTGTGGAGGGAGCCGAGGAACGGCGGGGCGACCGCCCACAGGATGGCGGCGAGGGCGGGGAGCCACGGCCTCTCGCTCAAGCGTCTCGCGCAGAACCACGCGCTCAGTGACGCGAGAGGGAGGGCGACGAGGTAGAGCAGCACTATCGCGAGCGACGGTTGCCAGAAGGTGATGCTCCCGAGCACCGCGAGGAGGGCGGCGAACGGGTCGGCTGCACCGTCGAATCCGGTGCCGATCGACCTCGCACCCCACCCGACGTTGCTCCACAGTTGCGACACGGAGTCCGCGAGCGGCACGAGTGACCCACCGACGACCGTCGTCGAGCCGAGGAGAGTGCCGAAGGCGATGAGCCCCAGGAGACCGGTGATGACGACCGCCCAGAGTCCCCCGCCCGAGATGAACCCGAGCGGTTCGACGAGGGCGACGGGCACGGCACCGCGCGGCGCAGTGCCGGATTTGCGGGCGCGCTGTTCCCGCGCAGCCCGCGCCGTGATGCGCAGCGGCTCGATCGACGACCATCCGAGGGTCTTCGTGCGACGCAGCGTTCGGCGCGCGGCGGCGACCCTGCCGATACCGACGGCCGCCGTGAGGGCCGCACCGAATTCAGCGCCGACGAGCCCCGGCCGTTTCGCGAGGAGGTGCACGATCGATCGGGCGATAGCGAGGGGCAGGAGCGACAGCCAGTGCAGCGGGACCGCCGCGAGGGGGGCGTAGGTGAGCCGCCGGTGCAGTTGGGCTGCGCGCGCGATCGTCGTGCGCTTGGCGGAGCTCACGCGCGGTGCGTCGAACAGATAGGGACCACCGGCACTCGCGACCTTGGCCGCGGGAACGCCGATGACACGGTGTCCCGCGAGTCTCGCGCGGATGGAGAAGTCGAGCGACGCGTCGGTCGAGCCGAGGGCGGGGTCGAACCCGCCGAGCTCGGCCCAGAGCGACCGGCGAACGAGCATTCCCGAGGCGGAGACACCCAGGACGTCGTTCTGCACGTCGTGCTGTGCTTGATCGAGCTCGCTCGCGACGAGTCCGACCGACGCCCCGAGCTTCGTCATCGATTCGCCGAACTCCGCGATCACGGCAGGGTCGTCGATGCGCATGAGCTTGGGTCCGGCGATCGCGACCGAGGGTGCGATCTCGACCGCGCCGAGGAGCGCGGCCAGCGCGTCCGGTTCGGGCACGTTGTCGTGCGCGAGGAGCCAGAGCCACTCCCCCGGCTCCCCCGGGGGCACGGCGACGTCGAGGGCGTGCGATACGGCCGCACCGAACGACGAACCGGACGGCGCGGCGACGAGGTGCGCTGCCGAGGAGCGCGCGAAGACCTCGCTCGACCTGTCGACGGACGCGACATCCACTCCGACGAGGTTGTCGGGGAGCCTCGATTGGCGTCCGACGGCCTCGAGGGTTCGCTCGAGGAGGTCGGCGCCCGAGTGGGCGACGACGATCGCGGTTACTCGCTGACGCATCTGACCGAGCCTAAAGCCGCGTGGCGCAGATCAGACGGGTGACACACGCGGGCGGGCAAAGCCCCGAGCTCGACGACTCAGGTCACGCGCTGTCGCGCTTGCGCAGTTTGCGTCGCTCGCGCTCGGAGAGTCCGCCCCAGATACCGAATCTCTCGTCGTTCTGGAGGGCGTACTCGAGGCAATCCGACCGCACTTCGCACGAGAGGCAGATCTTCTTCGCGTCGCGAGTCGAACCGCCCTTCTCGGGAAAGAAGGCCTCGGGGTCCGTCTGCGCGCACAGCGAGTCGGTCTGCCACGCGAGCGGGTTGTCGTCGTCGAGCTGGGGCTTGCGGACCCCGGGGACTCCGAGCTGAACCGGGTCGACGAACCAGTCGTCGGGAACCCCGCGCCTCACGGAACCCGACTCCCCCGAGTCCAGTTGCCTGCTCGACCTGTCATCGTTGGCCATAGCCATATCACGATCTCCCCTCCGCACGGCGTTCCGGCGTCCGCCTGTCGCGTTAGGGATAATTACACCCGTGTAGTTAGCTCGCGTCAAGTCGCGAATCGTAAAGCCTCAACCGGCTATCGAGAGTTGGCGACGCGCCGACGGTTTGATGCCGATGCGCAACCGTCACGACGCGGCAGTGCCCCGTCTCGCGCTCCAGGCGCTCGACACCATGTCGTGGAGCGAGTGCCGCATGCGCCAATCGAGGTCGCGCGCGGCGAGGTCCCCCGCCGCGACGATGCGCGCGGGATCGCCGGGGCGGCGGGGTCCCACCTCGGGAGAGAACGGGATGCCCGTGACCTCGGCGATCGTCGTCATGATCTCGCCGACCGAGACCCCCGCGCCGCTCCCGAGGTTGTAGGCCGCCTCGAGGCCCTCTCCCGCGTCGAGGCGCTCGGCGGCGCGCACGTGCGAGTGGGCGAGGTCGACGACGTGGATGTAGTCACGCACGTTCGTGCCGTCGGGCGTGTCGTAGTCCGCTCCGTTGATACGCGGCGTCCTGCCGTCGAGCAGGGCCTCGAAGACGATCGGAAAGAGATTGTGCGGGCTCACGTCGAAGACGCCGTCACTGCCGGAGCCGACGACGTTGAAGTACCGCAGTGACGTGTGACGCAACCCGGCGGCGACCTCCTGATCGCGCAGGAGCCACTCGCCGATGAGTTTCGATTCGCCGTAGGGCGACTGCGGGTTCTTCGGGGTGTCCTCGGTCACGAGATCGGTGTCGGGCGTTCCGTAGACCGCGGCGCTCGACGAGAACACGGCGCGATCGACCCCGCGATCCTCCATCGCCGCGAGGAGGGTCGCCGTGCCCGTGACGTTCTGCGCGTAGGTGTGGAGCGGGCGCGACACCGACACCCCCGCGTACTTGAAGCCGGCCACGTGGATGACCCCCGTGACACCGTGCGCGTCGAAACTGCGCACGAGAGCGTCACCGTCGAGGATGCTCCCGCGCACGAAGGGCACGCTCGCCGGGACGAACTCCTCACGACCACTCGAGAGGTCGTCGTAGACGACGGCCGCGAGGCCGTTGTCGACGAGAGCGCGCACCACGTGAGAACCGATATAGCCGGCACCGCCGGTCACAAGCCAAGTCATTCCGCAAGCCTATGACCGTCGGCGGACCACCCCGTGGCACGCTTGCGGGATGCACCCTCGGCTCCGGACCCTCCTCGCCGACGAGCGCACACGGTTCGTTGTCATCGGGGGTGTCAACACGGTCGTCGCCTACGCGCTCTTCCTCGCCTTCGAAGCGCTCCTCGACGGGAGGTACTTCGTGAGCCTCGCGCTCTCCTACGCTCTCGCGACCGTGCTCGCCTTCGTGCTGCATCGGCGCGTGACCTTCGGCCTCACGGGGCGGTCGAACGTCATCCTCGACTTCGTGCGCTTCGAGAGCGTCTACGTCGTGATGTTCGCCGTCAACGCGGCACTCCTGCCCGTGTTCATCGAGCTCGCGGGGTGGCCGTCGTGGCTCGCTCAAGCGACGATCGTCGTGATCACGACGATCATGAGCTACCTCGGGCACAAGTTCTTCTCGTTCCGGAGGCGCCCCCGATGACTCCCGCCGCTCAGCCGGGCATCGCGACGAACAGTTCGCCCCCCGAGACCGCCACGGCGGTGACCTCGGGCGTGAGGTAGCTCGCCTGGCCGGGAGACAGGGTCGCGTTCTCGCCCGTCGTCTCGTCGCGGATCACGACCTCTCCTCCCGTGCAGAGCGCGATCGCGGGGCCCGTGAGGCCCACGAGCACGGGGTCCGACCCGTCGCGCGACGCGGCGTCGACTCGCGCGAGAACGAAGTCCCTCACATCGGGCCGGAAGATCTCGATCCCCTCGGACGGCCGCTCGGGCTCGATCACGGGCGGCGGCGTCGCCGAGAAGTCGAGCACCGAGGTGAGCTCGCCGACGTCGACGTGCTTGACCGTGAGCCCCCCGCGCAAGACGTTGTCCGACGCCGTCATGATCTCGACGCCGAGGCCGTGGAGATAGGCGTGGATGTTGCCCGCGGGCAGGTAGAGCGCCTCACCCCGCCGAAGGGTCACCCTGTTGAGCAAGAGGGCGACGGCGATCCCCGGGTCACCGGGGTGGTGCTCCGCGAGGAGGGCCACGGTGCGCGCGGCGAGCAGCGTCGCGGGCGGAGCGGATTCCTCCGCCGACACCGCCGCCGACGTGGCCGTGAGCACGCGCACGATCTCATCGACCTCGGATCCGCCAGCGCTCAGCCACGCGACCGCGTGCTCGAGGGGGTCGGCGCCGTCGGGGATCCCGTGACCCTCGAGCCTCGACGCCCAGAGCTTGAGGGAAGACGACGTCTCCGCCCGCTCGGCGAGGTCGCGGATGACCGCCTGTGACTCCGCGAGCTCACGGAAGCCGCACACCGCCTCGAATGTCTCGCTCAGCGCGACGAGGATCTCGGGCTTCGCGAACTCGTCCCTGTAGTTGCGGTTCGGCGCGTCGAGGGGCACCCCGGCGCGATTCTCCCGCGCGAAGCCCTCTCGCGCTTGCTCCGGAGTCGGATGCGCTTGCAGCGAGAGTGGAGCCTCGGCGGCGAGGAGCTTGAGCAGAAACGGGAGTCGCTCGGCGTCGGGCGACCCGAGAGCCGCGACGGGGTCGGCCGAGATCCACTCGTCGAGGGTCCGCGCTCCGCCCACGGCTGCGGGGTCGACGATGACGCTCGGCGAACCCGAGTGGGCCCCGAACCACAGCTCGGCCTCGGGCTCGACCGACCTCTCGCGACCGACGAGCTCGGCGATCGCCGAGCGGGAACCCCACGCGTACGGCCTGGGGGTGTTGGTGATGCTGACGAACATCCGGTGCTTTCGCTCGTGAGGCGACTGCCTCGGGATCGGCCGACGAGTGGGCGCGACCTACAAAGGTGCCCGACTCGGGCTGGCGCCGCGTTAGACCAAACTACCAACCCGTTCGCCCCTCGACCCTCCCCGATCTAGGCTCCGAGAGCCGCACGACGTGACACCGTGCCGCCGAAACCAGCATCGAAACCGAGCAATGGAGCAGGTCATGACCTTCGAGCCCCTCAGCAGCGACTTCTACGGATACGAGAACGCCCTCAGCGACGAGGAGAAGGCCCTCATCATCGAGTTGCGCGCGTTCCTCGAAGCCGAGGTCCGCCC
This sequence comes from Marisediminicola sp. LYQ85, assembly GCF_046600695.1. NCBI lineage: Bacteria > Bacillati > Actinomycetota > Actinomycetes > Micrococcales > Microbacteriaceae > Marisediminicola > Marisediminicola sp. LYQ85. The sequence continues at coordinate 134,836 of NZ_JBKIWO010000001.1, read as the reverse complement.
CCTCGTCAACGACCTGTGGTCGAACGCGGAGTTCTTCCCCCGCCACATCGTGCAAGGGCTCGCCGACCTCGGACTCTTCGGGCAACCGTGGGAGGAGACCAAGCGCTTCGACAACTCCGCGGTCTTCCGCGGCTGGGTCGCTCTCGAACTCGCGCGAGTGGATGCGAGCCTCGCGACCCTCGTGGGAATGCAGAACGGTCTCGTGATGGGGTCCATCGCCGTGGCGGGGTCGCCCGAGCAGCGCGCCGAGTGGCTCCCGAAGTTCGCGTCGGGAGAGCTGCTCGGTGCATTCGGGCTCACCGAACCGCTCTCGGGCTCCGATGCGGCGCAGGGGCTGCGCACGACGGCGACCCTCGAGGGGGACTCGTGGGTGCTCAACGGCGCCAAGCGGTGGATCGGCAACGGCTCGATCAGCGACGTGACGATCATCTGGGCGAAGGACACCGCCGACGGCCAGGTGAAGGGCTTCATCGTCCCGACGTCGACGCCCGGGTACTCGGCGACGCGCATCGAGAACAAGCAGGCCCTGCGCATCGTGCAGAACGCCGACATCACCCTCGAGAACGTCGTCGTTCCCGAAGCCAACCGCCTGCAGAAGTCGAAGTCGTTCCGCGAGACCGCGGCAGTGCTGCGCCTCACGCGCGCCGAGGTCGCGTGGGCCGCCGTCGGAAACTCGGTCGGCGCCTACGACGCCGCCGTGAAGTACGCCGACGAGCGCGTGCAGTTCGGCAAGCCGATCGGCAGCCACCAGCTCGTGCAAGACCTGCTCGCGAAGAGTCTCGGCAACATCACCGCGTCGATCGGCATGGTCACTCGCGTGTCGGCGATGCTCGACGAGGGCACCCAGCGAGACGAGCACGCCTCGCTCGCCAAGTTCTACACGACGGCGCGCATGCGGGAGACCGTGGCATGGTGCCGCGAGCTCATGGGTGGCAACGGCATCGTGCTCGACTACGACGTCATCCGCTACTTCGCCGACGCCGAGGCGATCTACTCCTACGAGGGCACGCGCGAGATGAACACGCTCATCGTGGGTCGCGCGATCACGGGCAAGGCCGCGTTCGTCTGATCGGCGCCGCCCACCCGCGCTGCCGCCCTCCCGCCGCGGGATCACCGGGGTGCGGGCGGTAGCCTTGCCCCATGACGACGCTCGATAGCCGCGGGTTTCTCACGGGGTTCGCGGCCTTCGTGTTCTTCACGGGCTTCGCCGCCGACGCGTGGCGCAATTCGATCACGTGGTGGGGCTACGGCGTCGTCGTGATCGCGTCGCTCGCGCTCGCGATCGTCGTGCTCGTGAGGCACCGCCTGGTGCTCCGCGCGAGCGATGTGCCCGTGCCTCTCGTCGCGTTCCTCGCGCTGTGCGCCGCGTCGATCGTGTGGTCGCGCTATCCGCTCGAGTCCGCCGCCGGACTCCTGTTGCAGCTCCTCACGACGACGATCGGGCTCGCTGTCGCGCTCACGGTCGATCGCGCGGCGATCCTCCGGGCTCTCGGTCGAGCGCTCACGGCGATCCTCGCTCTGTCGCTCGTCTTCGAACTCGTCGTGGCCTTCGTCGTGCGTGCCCCCGTGCTGCCCGTGTGGGTCGTGGGCGCCGATCGCGTCGACCCGCCCCTTCTGCTGTTCTGGTCGCGCAACGTGCTTCTCGACGGCGAACCCGTGCAGGGCATCGTCGGATCGTCGAGCCTCCTCGCGATGGTCGCTTTCCTCGCGATCATCGTTCTCGGCGTGCAACTCGCGGCGGGCATGATCCGCCGATCACGCGCGATCGCGTGGCTCGCCCTCGCGGGCGCAACGGTCGCGATCACCCGATCCGCGACCGTTCTCCTCGGCCTCGTCGCCGTCGCCGTCGTGCTCGCCATGATCCTGATCGTGCGACGCACCCCCTCGGGTCGGCCGCGCGCGATCGTCTACGGGTCGCTCGCGGTGGCGGGCGTCGGTCTCGTCGCGATCGCCCTCGTCGCGAGGGAGGGCATCCTGAGCACCCTCGGCAAGAGCTCCGACCTCACCGGGCGGGCGGGGATCTGGGAGGCCGTCATCGGACTCGCCGAGCAGCGCCCCGCCCTCGGGTGGGGATGGATCAGCTTCTGGGCGCCGTGGCGCGAGCCGTTCGCCGACCTCGTGACCCGCAACGGGGTCGTGCAGCTGCACGCCCACAACGCGTGGCTCGACGTGTGGCTACAACTCGGGATCGTCGGGCTCGTGGTCTTCGGCGCCCTCGTTCTCTCGACGACACTGCGCGCGTGGTTGCTCGCGACCGATCGCGTGGTGACCTCGGCCTCCGAGCGCGGACGATTCTCGTCCGTCTCACTCGCCGCCCCCCTGCTCATGACGGCTCTCCTCGTGCAGTCGCTCGCCGAGAGTCGGTTGCTCATCGAGGGCGGCTGGCTCCTGCTCGTCGTCCTCGCCGCGTCGACGAAGGCGAGCCACCCGTCGAGGGCGCGCTCCCTCCCCTCCGTGGTCGACGCCGAGGTGCGATCGTGACCCCACCGCCGCACCGCACCCTCATCGAGGTCGGGGTGTCGGTGCTCGCGTCGGCACGGTTCACCCAAGCGCTCACCGTCGCGATCCTCGGCACCGCCTTCCTGTCGTCGACGGTCAAGGCGACGATGGGGTGGGAGGGGCTCATCGGCGCCCTCGTGTGCCTCGTCGTGCTCGCGGGCGCCTCCCTCGCTGTGTCGCGCGAGGAGATCGAGTGGCGCGGGTTGCTGCCGATCTCGCTCATCCTCTTCATCGGATGGTGCGGAGCGACGATCCTCTGGAGCGATTACCAGTGGGCGACACTCGGCTCGATCGCGTACCAGGTCGCGTTCGCCTCACTCGGGGTCTTCGTGGCGCTGCGGCGCGATCTCATCCAGATCGTCCGCGCGGTCGGTGATGTGCTGCGCACCGTTCTCGTCGCGTCGCTCGCCCTCGAAGTGCTCGTCGGCATCCTCCTCGACACCTCGGCCCCGTTCCTGAGGATCGACGGGTCCCTCGCCGACGGCGGCCCCATCCAGGGCCTGCTCGGAACGCGCAACCAGCTCGGCCTCGTCGCGGTCATCGCGCTCATCACCTTCTCGATCGAGCTCGTCACGCGGTCCGCCGATCGTGGGCTCGCGGTGGGGTCGATCGTACTCGCGGCCCTCTCGGTGTGGTTCACCGGGTCGCCCGTGAGTCTCGGGGTGCTCGCCGCCGTCGCCGTGACCTCGGCCGTGCTCGTGTGGTTGCGCCGGCTCGATCCCGACCCTCGACGGGTCGCGCAGTTCGCGCTCCTCGGCACGACGGTCTTCGTGCTCACCGCGGCCTTCGTGTTCCGCTCGCGACTCATCGCCGTGCTCGACGCGGGCAGCGAGTTCGAGTTCCGCTACAGCCTCTGGCTCGACGTCGTCGAGCGCGCGGCCACGAGAACCGTCGAGGGCTTCGGATGGCTCGGCCTCTGGCGGCGCGACCTGCCCCCGTACATCGGCATCGACCCCTTCGGGCCCGCGCACTCGTCGGCACTCAACGCCTACCTCGACGTCCTCCTGCAGACCGGCATCGTCGGGCTCTTCGCGTTCATCGCGCTCCTCGGGCTCACGCTCGTGCGATCGTGGCTGCTCGCGTCGAACAAGCGGAGCGTCGTGTTCGCGTGGGTCCCCCTCGTGCTCGTCGCACTCATCCTCACCTCGGCGGCCGAGAGCTCGATCCTCGTCGAGTTCGGCTGGCTCCTGCTCGTGATCTGCTGCGTGCGCTCGGCGCACGAGCTGAGCTGGAGATCGCGACTCCCCGAGGCGTAGACCGCGGCGCCCGTCGCCCGGCGCCGGTAGGGCGGCGCAGCTCGGCTGTCGAGTGCCCGCTCAGCGCCCGCTCAGCGCCCGCGCAAGCGCTTCAGTCGGCTGCCGACCTTGCGGGCGACCGTCGAGATGCCACCGTGCTTCAAGTAGTGGGCGGCGAGCTGCACGTCGTGACGGATGCCGTGCGGCCGCTGCCTGCGCCGCATCGCCGCCGAATCGGTCGCCCTGCCCGACGCCCCGACGACACCCTGTCGGTCACCCGCGTGCGCCGGCTGGGCCATGAAGTCGGTGAGGGGGCGCAGGGTCTCCTCCCAGAAGAACCGCGTGCGCACCCTGCGGATGTTCCGTCGGCTCGTGGCGATGAACTTCTCGTCGAAGAGGATGCGGTCGAGCGCCGCCGCGAGAGCGTCGACATCCCCCGAGGGCACGACGATGCCGAGCTTCTCGGTCGCGACGAGCTCGGCGAAGCTATCACCCTCGGTCACGACCATGGGCAGTTCGGCCCAGAGGTAGTCGAGGATGCGCGTGCGGAACGAGAACGTCGTCTCGACGTGCGAGAAGTGCGTGCTCACCCCCGCGTCGGCCTCGGTGAGGTAGTTCTGGCGGTCGGTGTAGTCGACCCACGAGTCGTTGAAGAACACCGAGGTGTCGAGGGCTCCGAGTTCGGCGGCGAGGCGACGCGATTCGGCGACGATCGCCATCTCGGGCACGCCGGGGTGCGGGTGCTTGGTTCCCTGGAAGAACAACCGCACGTCGCCGTGGGTCTCGCTAACCTTCGCGACCGCGCGGATCAGGGTCTTCGGGTCGAACCAGTTGTAGAGCCCTCCACCCCACAGGAGCACCTTGTCGTCGGCACCGATGCCGGGCTTCACTCCCTTGAGCACCGTCTTCTCGTGACGGGGCGGGGTGCTCGTCATGCCGAAGGGGGCGACGGCGATGAGCCCGTCGAGGTCGGGGTCGTCGGCGTAGTTCGCCGGGTTGATGCGGCCGAGGGCCGCGAGCTGACCGAGGTAGAAGTGCCGCTGACGCTCGGAGGCGCACAAGAAGAAGTCGCCGCGCGCGAGCTGCTCGTTGAGAACGTCGGTCGCGTCGTCCACTTGCTTCGCCCACGTGGCCGCCGGGAGTTCGCGGCCCTGCTCGAGCTGCTCGAGGTGCATGGGGTCGTAGATGTCGACGACGACGATCTTCGACGTCGACCGCAGGGCCGAGAAGACCGCCATCGCGTGCCCCTGGAAGATGATGACGTCCGCCCACTTCTCGTAGGGCGCGAACGCGCGATCGTCGCCCGCTCGCACGTGGGCGATGTCGAACGGCGCGTCGAGCGGCTCCGCTCCCGAGAGCGTCACGACCGTCACGGCGTTGTCGTCGGCGAGAGCGACGGCCATGTTCCACGCGCGGATGGCGGGGCCCGCCATCTTGTCGCCGAGAGGGTCGCCCGTGATGATGAGCACGTTGCGCGTCGCAGGGGGCTCGGTCACGTTGAAGGTCGTCACGAGATTCTCATACCCCCGGAGATAGCTCTCCTCCTGATAGACGGGCGCGTCGGCGTGCCCGAAGAGCCGCCAGATGCGGTTCTCGGGAACGACCCTCGTCGCTTGGATCCGCTCGCGGTCTGCGCGGAGCGACGGCAGCTCCTCGACGAACCGGTCGATCGCGAAGAGGGGCGCGAGCGTGGTCGACGCGATCGTCGTCTCGGGCTCGTTCGCGCCCGGCGAGCGCAACTCGAACTGCTCGGAGTCAACGGACCCCTGCGAGATGCCGCGGCGCACCGACAGGGCCATGGCGGCGGGCAGGATCTCGGTGAGCGACTCGTCGCCGAGATTCTTGTAGAGCGTGAAGAGCGCGTTGCGCTCGAGCAGGTAGGTCTCCTTGTGCGCACCGAACGACGACATCGACGCGTGGTGCTTGTGGTAGGCGAGCGAAGCGGGCGCGTAGGCGTATCGCCACCCGCGCAGGTTGAGTCGCCAACCGAGGTCGACGTCTTCGAAGAACATGAAGTAGCGCTCGTCGAAACCGCCGAGCTCGTCGAACACCGACCGGCGTACGAACATCGCCGACCCGGTGCCGAACAGCACGTCGGTAGGGTCGTCGACCCTCTTCGGGATCGCCTGGGCGGTCCAGGGCTTGAATCCCATGCCGTACCAGGTCATCGCCGACCCGATGTAGTCCACGAGTTCGCCGTCCCAGTCGAGCACGCGACTCGCGACGGCACCGATGCGGGGCGATTCGCCGAACTTCGCGACCGCGGCGCTGACCCACGCGGCATCCGGCTTCGCATCGTTGTTGAGCAGCGCGATGAACTCGCCCGAGCTCGACGCGACACCGAGGTTGCACCCGCCGGCGAACCCCGTATTGGTCTTCGACACGATGAGCGTCACGTGCGGGGCGGCGGCGCGGATGCGCTCAGCGCTGTCATCCCCCGACGCGTTCTCGACGACGACGATCTCGAGCAGTTCGCTCGGCCACTCGAGTTCACCGAGAGTGCGGATCGCCTCGATGGTGTCGTCGGCACCCCGATAGTTGACGAGGACGACAGACACGACGCCTGGGCGCAGCTCAGGCATGGGGACCCACTTCCACTCCGTTGACTCGGACGATCCTACTGGTGCCGGTGCGGGAGACCCGGTCGGCACGACGCGGCGGCTGGCCGACGGGTGTACCGCCGGGGATTAGACTGTCTGCACATCGTGGATATGGAGCGCGGCTCCGACGCCGCCCGACTGCGACATCGCTCGAGGAATTTTTGTGAAGCTTTTTATCCAGATTCCGTGCCTCAACGAAGAAACGACTCTTCCGCTCGTGCTCGAATCGATCCCCCGGCAGATCGACGGCATCGACGAGATCCACATCCTCGTCATCGATGACGGATCGAGCGACCGCACCGTCGAGGTCGCGAAGTCCTACGGGGTCACCCACTTCGTGCATCACACCCGCAACATGGGTCTCGCCCGCTCGTTCAGCGACGGCGTCGACTACGCGCTCCTGCACGGCGCCGACATCGTCGTCAACACCGACGGCGACAACCAGTACCCCCAGGCACGCATCGCCGACCTCGTGCAGCCCATCCTCCGGGGTGAGGCGGAGATCGTCATCGGCGATCGCCAGACCGCGACGGTCGCCCACTTCTCCCCGTTCAAGAAGCGGATGCAGCAGTTCGGCAGTTGGGTCGTCAGTCGCGCCGCGGGGCTCAGCCTCCCCGACGCGGCGAGCGGATTCCGCGCCTACTCGAAGTACTCGCTCATCCGACTCAACATCGTCACGCGGTTCAGCTACTGCATGGAGACGATCATCCAGGCGGGCTACAAGCGACTCGCGATCGCGAGCGTGCCGATCGAGATCAACGCGAAGACGCGCGAGTCGCGCTTGTTCAGCAACATCTGGGAGCACATGTTCCAGTCGGGGTCGGCGATCGTGCGCGCCTACCTCATGTATCGCCCCTACGCGCTCTTCGCGTGGATCAGCGCCCTGCTTGCGGCCCTCGGCCTCATCCCCTTCATCAGGTACCTCGTGCTCACGACGCTCGAGGTCGCGGGTGACCACTTGCAGTCGCTGCTCCTCGGTGTGCTCCTGCTCATCGGCGCTCTGCTCTCCCTCGTCATCGGCGTCGTCGCCGACCTCACGAGAATCAACAGGACGTTGAGCGAAGACACGCTCGACTACCTCAAGATGCAGCGATATGGCAGCTGACGCCCGTCCGGTGCGACCGCGGTCGTCTCGCCGCGAACGTCACGCCCTCGTGGCCATTACGGCGGCGTTCTTCGCGATCCTGACCCTGTGGGCGTTCCTGACCCCGGCGTTCCGCGCCCCCGACGAGGGTGCTCACTACAGCAGTGCCGTGCGCATGGCGACAGATCCGGAGTGGCCAGCCCCGGGCGACGGTGAGTACCTCGCCTCAGTCCACCTCATGGACAAGTTCGGTCCGGGAACCCGCGCCGACGAGCGTGAGACGTTCGACGAGCTCACGGCCGAAGCGCCCGGAGACAGCGACCGCATCGACCAGATGAGTCAGCACCCGCCGACCTACTACGTCATCGCGGGCGCGGTTCTCGCCGCCACCGATTTCGAAGACGAGCGGTGGGACATCGGGTTGCTCACGCTCCGCATGCTCAACGTGCTGTTCCTCGTCCCCCTCCCACTGCTCATCTGGAGCGCCGTGCGACGCGTGACCGGGTCGCCCCGCGCGGCCCTCGTCGGCGCCGTGTCGATCCTCCTGATCCCGCAGGTCGCCCAGATCGGGTCGTCGGTCACGAACGACTCGATGGTCATCCTCGGCGCGGCGGCCCTCACGTGGCTCGCCTCGAAGGTCATGACGGGCGACTCCCGATGGCGCACCCTCGTCGCGATGGGCGTTGTGCTCGGGCTCCTCATCTTCACGAAGGGGACGGGTCTGCCCGCCGTACCGTTCGTCGCCGTCGTCATGCTCTTCGGTCGGGGCCGCGCGATCCCGTGGGGGCGCCGCATCCTCGCGGCACTCGTTCCCCTCGGCATCGCGGGAGCTCTCGGGGGCTGGTGGTGGATTCGCAACATCCTGCTCTACGGCGAAGTGCAACCGAGTGGGCTCGCCGAGGCGCGTCCCCGCGTGCCGTGGGCCGAGGGGAGTGGGCCAGACATCCACTTCTACCTCACTCAGTTCTGGAACGGTCTCTCCGCGAGCTTCTGGGGATACTTCGGTCGACTCGAGATTCCGATGTCGTCGATCGTCACCGACCTCCTCACGGTCGTGAGCCTCCTGGTGATCGCGATCTACGCCTTCCGGCGCGGGCCGCTCCGGCGCGACGCCTGGGTCCTCGCGTCGTTCCCGATCGCGACGCTGCTGTTCCTCGGCTACACGACGTGGAGCGTCTACGAGCGCACCCAGGTGACCTACGCGATCCAGGGTCGCTACCTCTTCTCCGCCGTCGTCGCCCTCATCCTGCTCGCGGCCATCGGTGCGCTGCGCGGGATCCGCGACGAGCGCGCACGGGTGAGGTTCGGCTTCGCCGCGACGTGCGCGGCGATCGCCGTGAGTGCCTACGGCGTCATCCTCGCCTTCGACGGCTTCTACAACAGGGACAACAACATCTCCCCCGTGAGCTCGCTCGGCAACTGGGCGGCGACGTCGACCTTCGGCATCGTCGGTCTCGCGATCGTCGGCACTCTCGTCGCCGCGACGTGCACCCTCACCGTCGTCGCGATGTGGCGTGCCCTGAAAGCTCAGACACCAGCGACAGCGGCGGCCATCCCCGCCACCACCGACGGCGGCTCCACGCCCGAAAGGGCCCCAGCGCCTCGATGACAACACTCACGACGTCCCTCAGGCGGCTCGACCCCGGCGCCGTCACCGTCGCGCTCGCGTGGATCGCGATCGCGGTGACCTTCCTCTCGGTCACGATCGTCGGCATCCTGACCCTTCCGTGGGTCGGGACCGCCGATGCGTTCGATCACCTCGACTACGTCTACCAGGTCTCACAGGGACAGCTTCCGCAGCCCGTCGGCCACGAGTGGACCACGCACGGCGAACCGTCGTTCGAGGCGAAGATCGCCGCGCGGCAGTTCTCGTCGGCTCACCCCCCGCTGTGGTACGCGATCGGAGCCGCGCTCGTGGGCGAGACGCTCGCGGGCCCGGACTGGCGCCACGGCGTTCTCGTGTTGCGGCTCGTCAACACCGTGATCGGTCTCGCCGGCCTCGCCGTTCTCGCCTGGGCGGGATGGACTCTCGGCTACACCCGACGCGTCGCCCTCGCCATCACCCTCCCGGCGATCGGCGGCTTCACCTTCTACTACCTGCGGTTCTCCGCCGAGGTCTACAACGACCTCCTCGTGACGCTCCTCTCCCTGCTCGCCGTGACGATCAGCTGCCGGCTCATCCAGAGCGGCATCTCCGCGAGACTGTTCATTCCGCTCGTCATCGTCTCGACGCTCGGCTTCGGAACGAAAGCGACGTTCGTGCTCTCGTGGGGAGTCGCGGTCGTCGCGGTCATCGTTGCGGGCATCCTGCACCGTAGGGCGGGCGGTCGACGCTGGTACCTGCGGCCGCTCGTCGCGACGGGAGTGCTCCTCGCCGTGCCGATCGCGGTCTTCGGGTGGTTCTACGTGCGCAACGCCGAGCTCAGCGGGGCCTGGTACCGCTCGACCCCGAAAGCCCCCGTGGGCACGCGGCAGGAGCGGAGCCTCGTCGACAACCTCGTCGACCCCGACTTCTACACGATCGTGCCGCGCGCGCTGCTGCACCGCGGGACCACGGACTACCGCGCGCTCGCCGAATCGGCGTCCGTCGCCCTCTTCGCCGTGCTCGTCGCCATCACGATCGCGGTCGTCATCCGCTGGATCGTCCGTCGCAAGCAGAATCCTCTGACCCCCGCGGGCCGAATCGAGATGGCTCTGCTCACGACCCTCATCCTCGGTCACCTCGCGGGCTCCTATGTGCTGCAGCTCAGCCACGCGAGCGGCTACGGGGCCTACAACTGGAGGTACTTCCTCCCGTCGACGATCTCGATCGCGATCATCCTCGGTCTCGGTATCGCCGCCCTCCCGCGCGCGCGCATCGTGCTCATCCCCGCGGCCATGACGGTGCTGTGGGGATGGAACCTGTGGGCCTTCGTCGCCTACCGGGCAGACACCGTGCCCGGAATCGGCGACATCGTGGCGACCTCGATGGTGCTCGCGGGCCGCAACGGGGCTCCCGAGTGGGCTCCCGTCGTCGGCATCGTCGGCGCGGTCGCGGGAACCCTCGCCCTCCTCGCCGTGCTCGTCGCCCGCAGGGCGACCCTCGCCGAGGCTCCGCGCGCGCTCGAGGACTAGCGCTTCGAGAGCACGAGCTCCGCGATGAGGTCGGCCTGCTGCACCGAGAGCGCCTTGACGGCGGGCAAGTGCTCTTCGAGCTTCGCCCTGACGCTGTCCTCCGCCGCCTCGAGCTCACGGAACCGCGCGATCATGGCGTCGGCGGATGCTGTCGCGAACCCCATGGCCCACTCCTCGAGGTCGAACATCTCGAGCACCTCGCGGTACTTGTGGCTCCACCCGATCACGAGGGTCGGGACCTTCATCGCGAGAGACGAGACCATCGCGTGGAACCGACTCGCGATGAAGAAGTCACAGCGGCCGATGAGGTATCGCAGAACCTGCGACGGCAGCTCGGTGTCGGCGAAGAGAACGCGATCGCGGTGGTCGATGCGGGCGAAGAGGTCGCGGCACAGCGGCAGGTCGTTATTGTGCGTCGCGTCGGTGCCCGTGCGCACGCTGTGCGGCACGAGGAAGACTTTGAGGCCCCGCGCGGTCAGATGGTTGATGAGAGCGACGACATGCGCGCTGTAGTCGCCCGCGGCGCCGGCGGCATCGACCTTCTTCTGAACGACGACACTCGGGCTGATGCCGACGACGCGCCCCTCGTCGAAGAACGCGGTGTCGAGCACACTCGAGGCGACATCGTGCTCGGTGCCGTCGAGCTCGAGCGAGAAAGCGTAGTCGGCCCCCGCGTGGATGTTGGTGAGACCGAGCCCGCGAGCGAAGTCGTGCGTGATGCGCCCGCGCGTGACGATCGTCGCGACCTTGGGCAGGAACGTCTTGGCGGCGATCCTGTTGACGGGCGACATGAACGGCCCGACGGCCTGAGCGCACTTGAACACGGCCGTGCCGATGTTGAGCGCGGGGAGTATCGAGGCGACGTTGTAGAGCAGGAACTTCTCACGCCCGTCGGCGAAGGTGATGCCGCCCTGATCGAGCAGCACGTCGGACTTCGCGAGGGCCGCGACGGCGCGCGAGCGGCTCCTGAGGATGGACCTCGCGGGCCGGAGCACCCGGTAGGCGAGAGCGAGGGTGTTGATGTTGACCCCGAGCTGGCGCGGTCGCGCGTCGATGATCTCGACGTCGGCGTGGTCGTTGAGCGCGGCATCCTCCGACGGATACATGCTGAACAGGGTGAAGGTGACCCCGGGGATCCTCGCGCGGAGCGTCGTGATCGCGCTCTCGAGCATCGCCGAAGCCCCCTTGTTGCCCGAGAATGCGGAGCCGATGATCGAGATGTGGGGAGAGCGCACAGTCAGGAGTCTTTCTTGGAGAGGGCACGGAGGGACCCATAGAGCATAGCCACGACCGCGTCGGCCGCCGTGCTCAGGAGGCGCGCGAGGATGGCCGCGACGATGGATTCGGCGATCGTGAAGCCGCCGGCGACGAGACACACCGCGAGCACGCCCTCGCGCACACCGAGGCCGCTCGGCACGAAGACGGCGAGGATGCCGATCGCCCCGGCGAGCACGTAGGCCGCGGAGAGCAGCGCCCAGTCCGACGGCTCGATGGGCCGGAACGACGCGACGACGGCGACGAAGCCGAACGCGTTGACGACGCGCGGGAGCGTGAAGGCGAGGATGAAGCCCGCCGACGCTGTGACGGGCAGGAAGTAGGCGGGCGGGAGGTCACGCTTGATCGCGCGACGGCTCACGACGTCGAGCACGCGACGGAACAGGGGCGGTGTGAGCACGACGACGAGGAGACCGGCCGCCGCGATCGCGAGCACGATCGTGAGGCCGTCGAGGGCGAAGGCGTCAGGCCCCGCGACGACGAGGAGGATGATCGCGCTCGGCACGATCGACGCGACCTGGAGGAAGACGTTCTCGTAGATGAACGTGATAACGATGAGGGCGCGGCTGAACCCCTGCTTCGCGCCCCACATGACCTTGTTGACGAGCGAGCCCACTTGCCCGGGGATGTATTTGAGCAACCACGAGGCGGAGTGCACCATGACACCGTCGCGCACGGAGACGTGGAGCCCCGGCTCGCTCAACCTGTTGACGATCGCCGCCCACAGCACTCCCGAGAGGGGAACCGCGGCCGCGAACAGCACGATCGCCACGATCCAGAGCCAGCTGAACGAGAGGTCCTGTTCCCGCACCTGCGCCCAGTTCTCGACGAGGGCGAGCGTGAACAGCACGCCCACGACCCCGACGATCACGACGGTCGCGACCCGACGCCAGAGTTTCTTCGAGCGCAGCCACTGCGGAACCCGCACGATCAGCCGAGCGCGTTGAAGCGGCGGATGGAGTCGAGCTCCTTCTTCTGCGAGTAGGGGACCATTCCTTCCGGGTGCGCATAGCCGACGGCGATGAGCATGACGACCCGCTCCGAGACCTCGAGGCCGAGCGTGCGCTGCATCTTGACCTCGAGAGGCTCGAAATCGGGCCAGTTGATGACGCTCGAGCTCAGGCCGAGGGTCTCGAGGCCGAACATGAACGACATCGCCGCGAGAGACGAGTCGACGTAGATCGCGTGGCGGTCGCGCGGGCTGAAGTAGCTGTCGAGCTTGCCGACGACGACGACGATCGCGGGGATGTTGTGGGCGTATCCCGCCGCACCGAAGGGGATCGACGAGACGGTGCGGACCATCTTCTCGTCGTCGAAGACCCGGAACTCGTAGGGGAGCCTGTTGCACGCGGTCGGGGCCTGACGCGCCACTTCGAGCGCGCGGTCGATCGACTCGCGCGGCACCGGCCGGTCGTCGAACCAGCGCACCGAGCGGCGCTGCATCGCGAGTTCCTCGAGCTGTTCGAACGTCACCGACGAGATCTGCTTCTTGTGGTACGGCACCAACCCGGTCTCGCTCGGACGGTAGCCGACGGCCTCGAACGCCGCACGGGCGGCCGAGATGGTCGGGTCGGTCGTGCCCGTCGCCGAGAAGAACTCCTCGAGCACGTTGTGCGCCCAGTCCATCTCGCCCCGGTCCATAGACGAAGGCGATGCGGCGACCTGCTGCGCGGCGAACCGGTAGAACTCGAGCGTCTCGCCGATGTAGTCGCGCGCGAAGACCTCGCGCCGCGGCCGCATGATGAGGCCCTTCTCCAAGCGGTGGATGTTACGGCGCAACTCGACGTGCGAGCGGCGGTGCGCCTTCTTGTTGCGGTAGTAGTTGCGGCGCCCGCGGAGCGTCGCCGCTTGCTCGCGGTTGAACGTGATGAAGCTCACGAAGAAGAACAGGTGCGAGAGGATGCGGCTCGATCCGAAGGTCTCGAGGAACGCCCTGTTGACGTTCTCGTAGATGCGGCGGATCCACGCGATCGCGAGGAGGTCCTTCGCGATGTTCTTGAGTCGGTTCAGCACGCGCGGCTCCTCGGAGTCGAGTGGGCGGGTGTGGTCGAAACGGTCATCGGTCTCTCTCCGGGTCGCACAGGTAGTCGTAGATGTGGTCGAGGGCGGCATCCCAGTCGGAGTGCTTCTCGGCGATGGTCTCGAGCCCGCCGCTCGCGATGCGCGCGCGCAACTCGGGGTCGGTCACGAGACGGTCGAGTTTCGCGACGACGTCGTCGAAGGAGCGCATCGACATCTCGGCGTTGACGCCGTCGTCGAAGAGCCACGTGAACCAGTGGCTGTCGGGCACGACCATCGCGACCCCGCTCGCCATGAGCTCGAGCGGGAGATACGAGGGGTGGCGCGAGATCTGCATCGTGATACCGATGTCGGCGTCGCGATAGAGCCGCCCGGTCTCGCGATAGTCGATGAGGCCGAGGTCGATGAAGTCGGCGCTGTCGGGGAGGTACCGAGCGCCCGCAGCGACGATGCGAACCCCGTCGCCGTGACGGCGCTTGATCTCGGCGAGGGCGGCGTAGACGAGCTCCCAGCAGTTGCGGAAGTGGTCGCGCGCGTAAGCGAAGATCGTCACGGGAGCGTCGGGATCGGGGGTCTCCCGCCCCTCGGCGTGGAAGATCGACGCGTCGACGGCCGGGATGAACGACGTCGCCTTGCCGCCGTACTCGCCCGTGTAGCTCTCGAACATGCTCGGCGTGTTGCAGATCGCGTAGAGACCGAGCCTGTACGACTCCTCGGCCATCGCGAACATCGTGCTCGCGGCGTAGAAACCGGGCTCGAAGTCCTGCACGAGGTAGAACTTGCGCTTCACGTCGTTCGAGCGCGCGACGTGCATGGCCGTGAGCCACAGCGTCGCGACGGCCGCATCCGCCCCGGGGATCTCCTCGATCGATGTCGCGCTGCCGTCGTAGAAGTGCACCTCGGCGTCGGCGAGGTTCGGGAACGCGGCGGCGAGGGCCGAGGTGAAGAAGAGCGGGTTCGGTGCCGCGAGCACGACGAAGCGGTTGACGACGCCGTGGTCGCGCGCGAGCTTGTCGGCGAGGCGGAACGCCGTGTTGAGCCCACCGAAGAACGGCATGTCGATGTCGGGGATGAACCAGTTGACGGTGCGGATCTCGAACGGTGCCGCGTTGTCGGCGTGGGTCTTGTGCACGTCTTCGACGGTCTCGCGCGAGACCGACGCGGTTCCCAGGAGGCCTCGGGCCTCGTCGGAGATCGACGCCGACTGCGCGACGCTTCCGTAGGGTCGGCCGAGGGTCTCGAGGGCGCGCTTGATCGGCACCTCGTCGTCGGTGCGTGCGAAGCGCGGGACGGCGGTCGACCGGGAGATGTTGGGCGACGAGTAGGGGTCGCCGTTGCGCAGCCACGGGTTGTACCGCCAGTAGCTCGCGAAGAAATCTTGCGGGGGAACGTGCGTGCCGCGCGTGATCGACTCGTAGTGCCTCACGACGTCGAAGGGGATGACCGCGTTGCGACGGCCGTGGATGACCTGGTCGAGCCCGAGCACGACGTCGCTCCCGGTGAGTTCGAACCGCTCGTCGAAACCGCCGACCTCCTCGAAGTCGCTGCGGCGGATCGCGACGCACGCGCCCGTGACGGCGAGGGAGTTGCGGTACCAGTTGGTCGGCCCGATGAGGGTGTCCTCGTGGGGGTCGCGGCCCACGAAGAGGTTGTCGGCGAAGCCACCGGGGCCCACGACGACACCGGCATGCTGGATGAGCCCGTCGGCTCGGAGATGACGGAATCCGACGGTGCCGACTCCCTCGCGCAGAAGGAGTCCGACCGATTCGCGTAACCAGCGGGGGTCGACGATCTCGGTGTCGTCATTGAGGAACACGATGACGTCTCCGACAGCGGACCTCGCCCCGACGTTGTTGACCCGCGAGTAGTTGAACGGGGTCTCGCTCCACCAGGTCACCGAGAGGTCGAGCTGCGAGTTCCACTGCTCGTACCACTCGCGGTTCTCGGGCGACTGCTCGCCGTTGTCCATGATGGTGACGTCGAGGTGCGGGTAGTCGGATGCCGCGAGGCTCGGCAGGAGCACCGAGAGGTTGGAGCGGGAGTGCCGCGTCGGGATGACGACCGACACGGTCGGCCACACGCTCGGCTCGAAGAAGGTGCGCACGATGCCGTCGTCGACGACCGCGCGAGCGACCTCGCCGCGGCGCGCGAGGGCCGACTCGACCATCTCGGCGTCGGCGGCGACGACGCGATCGTCTGCCCCCTCCACCTCGGAGAGGAGCACCTCGGGGATGGACCCGACGCGCGTCGTCGTCGGGTCGATCGCGAGGAGGTTGCGCCAGAGGGCGCGCGGCCCGAGCGATTCCCCCGCCTCCGCATCGAGGATGCGGGGCGAGATCGCGAACGCGCGACCGAGGTAGTTGGCTCCGAGGAGGATCTCGGGCGACCACTCCGGGCGGAATCGCGGCGATTCGCGGCGCCGTGCTCCGCGCGTATCGGAGTCGAAGTAGATCAGGTCGAGGCGCGGGTCGATGCGGTGCTTCTTGGCGATCTGAGCGAGAGCGGTCGGCTCGAGCACGTCGCCCTCCCTCAGGAAGAGCACGAAGTGCGACGTGAGAGTCTCGAGGATCGCCGCGAGATCGTCGCCGTCGTGAGCCCAGCGGATGTCGACGCGACCGACCGACTGCCGGTGGATGCTGTCGACCGTCGCGCTCGAGCTCTTGGCGTCTCCCGGGCCGCCCCGCAAGACGATCGTGAAGTCGGTCGTGACCGCGCCCGAGCCCTCGACGATGACCGGATCACGGTGCTGTCGGCGCCATGCGCCGTAGGCGTCGTCTCCCGCGCCGGACACGACCTCTTCGCGGATCGCGGTCGAGACCGATCGGGTCACCCCGCGCGCGTCGCGCAAGGCTCCGTAGCCGATCCGGGCGACGCGTCGGCTCGAGCTGTCCTGCGGAAGAACGCGGCGCAGCCGCCCCACAATCCACTGCTTCACGGGGGTGGGCCTTTCCTCGAGGGTGTGGTGGTCACACGACGCCGGACAGGAGTCTGCGGTGAACATGCTAATCGCTCGACGCCGCGCGCCCGGTGCGCCGCCGGCCGACCCGCGCCTCTCGCGCTCCGGCTCACCCCTCCTGACCGACTTGCGCGGCCCAGACGCGTAGGCCACCCTCGGGTGGAGCCCCAACCCGAAGGAGTCCACGTGAAGCTCGGACTGACGATGATGGTTCGCGACGAAGCGGACATCATCGAGAGCACGGTGAATTTCTATCTCGAGCAGGGTGTCGACACCCTCGTCATCACCGACAACGCGTCGACGGACGGCACGACGGAGATCCTCCAGCGCCTCGCGGATGCCGGCAGCATCCTCCTCGAGCACGACCCCGTGCATCGCAAACAGCAAGCCGCGGTGGTCACTTCGATGGCCCGCCGGCTCTCGACGGAGCACGGTGTCGACTGGGTCATCAACGCCGACGCCGACGAGTTCCTCCTCCCCGTCGACCGCACCCTCGACTTGCGCGCGGTGTTCGAGGCGATGCCGACATCGATCGGCTCCTTCCTCGTTCCCGTCGTCAACATGATCGGTCCGCTCGTGCGCCGCGGCTCCCGCCTCGCAGACTTCGTGTGGCGCGACGGCCGGACCGTCGACGAGCTCCGTGCTGTGGGGCTGCAGAGCCACCCGACCCCCAACGCGATCCACGTCGGCGCCCCCGACGTGACTGTCGCCCAGGGCAATCACGCCGCGAGCATCCCGAACTCGGGAGGTGTGCCCGCGGGCCTCGAGCTCGAGGTGCTCCACGTGCCGTGGCGCGCGTGGGAACAATACGAGCACCGCGTCGACATCTCGGGGGCGGCGTATCTCGCCAACCCCTCGATCACGCCGAGCCCCAACCACCACGGCATGCTCGACTTCGCGCGCTTGCGAGCGGGCGTTCTCCTTCCCTACTACGCGGCACGATTCCCCTCCCCCGACGACCTCGAGGCTGGCTCCGCCTTCACACGGGACGACGGCCTCCTCGCGCGGTTCGGCGGCGCGGCCGACTCGACCTCGCCCCCCGTCGATTTCCCCGCCGACCTCGTGCGCGTGCTCTCCGACTCCGGCCGCGCCCTCATCGCTCGTGAAGCCGACGTCGCGACCGCGCGAACGGAGCTCGTGCACGCACGCGACGACCTCGAGAGCGAGCGGATCGCGCGACGTGAGCTCGACGAGGTCGTGCGCACGCAGCGCGCCGAACTCGACGCGCTCCACGCCGAACTCCACTCCCTGCGCTCGAGGACGGTCGTGCGGGCGACCGACGCTCTCGCCTCCCGCGTGCGAAAGCTCAGGCCCGGTGCCTAGCGCCCCCGAAGCAGACGGGGATGTCGGCGCGTGTAGAGTGATGCGGTTGTCGACTAACCCGCCGGGAGGCTCCGATGGACCCTGCTGAGAGATTCGCCAGCCTCGAGAAGCTCCCCTTCGTGAACACGACCAAGTCGCGGTCGTTCACGGGAGCCGTGCAATCGATCCAGGACATCTTCCGTCATCGCGAGATGCTCAACCTGCTGATCAGGCGCGACCTCAAGTCGCGATACAAGGACAGCGCCCTCGGTTTCGTGTGGACGCTCATCCGCCCTCTCACGCAGCTCATGATCTACTACGTGGTCATCGGCAAGTTCCTCGGGGCCGAGCGCGGCATCCCGGACTTCGCCATCTACGTGTTCACGGGGCTCACGGCGTACGGCCTCTTCAGCGAGATCATCGGCGGATCGACGTCATCGATCGTCGCCAACGGCGGGCTCATCAAGAAGGTCTACCTCCCCCGCGAGGTCTTCCCCCTCGCGAGCGTCGGGTCCGCGCTCTTCAACTTCTTCATCCAGCTCGGCATCCTCATCATCGCGACGATCATCGCGGGGGCGATCCCCCTCTCGGTCGACATCTTCTACCTCATCCCGTCGCTCGCGATCCTCGTCGTCTACGGCACGGCGTTCGGGCTCCTGCTCTCCGCCGTCAACGTCTACCTCCGCGACATCCAGTACCTCACCGAAGTGCTCCTCCTCATCATGCTGTGGGCCTCGCCCGTGGTGTACGCGTGGGAGATGGTGCGCGACATCGTCGGATACGGCCTCCTCCTCGACATCTACACGAACAACCCCGTCACCCTCGCGGTACTCGGTTTCCAGCAGGCGTTCTGGGTCGGGGGAGACGGCGTCGTCGACTACCCAGGCGAACTACTGCCGCGCATGCTCGTGGCGATCGTCATCGGCCTCGGTCTGCTCATCGGCTTCCAGCGCGTGTTCGCCCGCCTCCAGGGCAACTTCGCACAAGAGCTGTAACCGGTGCCGCGCATTTCGAGTGAGAGAGAACCAGTGACAGAAGTACCGACCATCGCCGTCGTCGACTCGGTGTCGAAGCGATTCGTCATCCGCCGCGACAACTCGCTCAAAGAGCGCCTCGTGACCCTCGGCCGCCTCGGGCGTCGTCATCGTGAGGAGTTCTGGGCACTGCGGGACGTCTCGATCTCGATCCCCGCTGGCACGACCGTGGGGCTCATCGGACACAACGGCTCGGGCAAGAGCACCCTCCTCAAGGTCATCGGCGGAATCATCGACCCGACCTCCGGATCGGTCAAGCGACGCGGACGCATCGCGGCCCTCCTCGAGCTCGGGGCGGGGTTCCACCCCGACCTCACCGGTCGGGAGAACGTCTACCTCAACGCCTCGATCCTCGGCCTCAGTCGCACCGAGACCGACGAGAGGTTCGACGACATCCTCGCCTTCGCCGGCATCGGCGACTTCATCGACACCCAGGTCAAGTTCTACTCCTCGGGAATGTACGTGCGGCTCGCCTTCGCGGTCGCGGTGCACACCGACCCCGACCTGCTCCTCGTCGACGAGGTTCTCTCCGTCGGAGACGAGGCGTTCCAGCGCAAGTGCCTCGACAAGATCCGGTCGTTCCAGGCCGAGGGGCGCACGATCATCCTCGTGTCGCACTCGCTCGGCCAGGTGTCGGAGATGTGCGACCACGTCGTGCTGCTCAACAAGGGCAACGTCGAGTTCGAGGGTGACCCCGTCGAAGCCGTCGCGCGCTTCCGCGACCTCCTCGAGGACCAGCGCCTCGAAGACGCCTCCGTCGCTCCCCCCGCGCCCGAGACACTCGGTCGCGTGCGCGCAGCGACCGCGGGGCCGGTCGACGGCAAGCCCGGCGACCCCGTGGCGCCGGGAAGCGACTTGCGCATCACCGTCGATCTGACCCACCAGGCCGTCATGACCGACTGGGTCTGCGCGATCCAGATCGACACGGCGCTCGGGCACGCGACCTACGGAACGACGTCGAAGCGCCTGGGCGCCGAGCTCACGCCGCTCTCGGGCGATCGCCGCGTCGAGTTCATCCTCAAAGACGTGCAGTTCGGAACCGGCAAGTACTTCGTCAACGTGTCGCTCATGGACAGCATCGGGCGACACATCCACGATCGACCGCAGTCCTGCGCCTTCGACGTTCCCGACTACGACCTCGCCGTCGGCATCGTGCACGCCGTTCCCCAGTTCCGCGACCTCGGAGAACGCTGACTCACGTCGTCGCGCGCTTCTGACCTCCGAGGTACTCCCAGAAGTCCTGCTTGAGCTCGGCCTGACCGTGCGCCTGATTGGTCTCGTCCATGACGAACGCGATCTCGACGTCGAGTTTGGCGAGCCTGAGTCCTCGCGCGAGCGCGAAGTGGTTGAGCCACATGTCGTCGAGCAACCAGAACGGCGCGGGGATGTCGGTGAAGAACCGAGGGTCGCGGAAGAGCGTCGCGGGGCACACCATCCCGCCCGTCCCCGCGTAATCGACGCGGTCGCCGACGCGCGCGGCGGTGCGGTCGAAGTAGACCGAGTGCACCGTGAACGCCCACCACGAGGTGAGGGCGAGAGGGTCGTACTGCTCGAGGGCAGACGAGACGAAGCGCGAGTCGACATCCTCGTCGTCGTCGAGAACGATGATCGGGCCCTCGTAGCCCGCCACCGCGAGCCGACGAGCCCAGTAGAACCGCGCGATCGCCCCGAGGTTGAAGGGCGAGTGCACGATGTCGACGCGGCGGAGCGATCCCCGGGAATCGTGCGCAGCGATCGCCGCGTCGTAGGTCTCCCTGTCGGCGCGCGTGTTGTTCCACAGGAGGAGCACGACGCCCTCGGGATGCTCCTGACCGTCGAGCATCCGGAGGATGTGCTCGAGACGGCTCGGTCGATTCCACAGGCACATGACGACGATCGCCTCTCGACCGCTGACCGCGGAGAAGTCGTGGCGATCGAAGCGGAACCGGCCGGCGAGGAGCCGTCGACGGATGGCATTCTTGACGAGGGACTTGATGCGGCGCGGTGTCACGCGTCGAGCCTAGAGCGCGCCACGCCCCGGCCGGGTCGTGGACACCCGCCGCGAATGATGACAGCATGGCCAGGTCTGCGGCGTCGGGGTCGACGACCGGCCACCGGAGTTCGCGGGGGTGCGTAACAACGGGGGAATGACTTTTTCATGGATACACGTGTCTCGAATGCTCCGCGACGACGACGACCGGTGCGATGGCTCGTGACGATCGCGCTCACCCTCACGCTCGCGGCGACAGGCCTCGTGCAGGGCACCGACCGCGCCGAGGCCCTCACCGCGAGCGACTTCAAGGCCGGCACGATCATCAGCGACAGCGAGTTCTACGACAGCTCCGCGATGACCGAGAAGCAGATCCGGGACTTCCTCAACGCGCGCATCGGAAACTGTCTGACCGATCAGTGTCTCAACGTGCGCACCGACAGGGTCGCGTCTCGAGCCAGGATCGTCTCCGACAGCACGGGCAACGTGCGGTGCGAGGCCTTCCAGGGCGGGACGGCGCTGAGCGCGGCGACCGTCATCTTCCGAGTGCAGCGCGCGTGCGGCATCAGCGCCAAGGTCATCCTCGTGACCCTGCAGAAGGAGCAGGCCCTCGTGACGAAGAACAACCCGTCGAAGGCCGCTCTCGACCGGGCCATGGGATACGCGTGCCCCGACACGGCCCCGTGCGCCGTCAACTCGCTCGGCTTCGGCAACCAGATCTACCAGGGGACGCTGCAGCTCAAGACCTACAAGGCGAGCCGCTTCGGCATCCAGCCGGGATCGCGCGCGATTCAGTGGCACCCCAACGCCGCGTGCGGCAGCCGCACGGTCAACATCACCAACTACGCGACCGCCGCGCTCTACAACTACACGCCGTACCGCCCCAACCAGGCGGCGCTCAACAACCTCCGCGGAACCGGTGACGCGTGCTCGTCGTACGGCAACCGCAACTTCTGGGTGTTCTACAACGACTGGTTCGGCTCGCCCATCGTCGACACCCCCGCCCCGCTGCCGCCCAACATCACTCCCGCCGCAACGGCGACGCGCACCGCGGGTGTCAACCGCTTCGACACGGCCGTGCAGATCTCGCGCGCCAACTACGCCCCGCGGACGAGCACGGTCTACGTGGCCAACGGATTGAACTTCCCCGACGCCCTGAGCGCCGCCCCGGCAGCCGCGACGAACAACTCCCCGCTCCTGCTCACGAGGCGCGACGGCATCGACCCGGCGACGCGCGCCGAGATCCAGCGACTGCGACCGTCGCTCATCGTCATCTCGGGGGGTGTCGACGCCGTCTCCGAGGCTGTCGCAGCCGATCTCGCAACGATCTCGCCCGTGCGTCGAGACAGCGGGGGCAACCGCTACTCGACGTCGCTCGAGGTCGCTCGCGGCGCATTCGCGGCGAAGGGTGCGACGGTCGCCTACCTCGCGACGGGGCGCGGCTACGCCGACGCCCTCTCCGCCGGTGCGGCAGCGGGATCGGTCGACGCCCCCGTGATCCTCGTCGACGGTAGCGCGAGCACCCTCACCGACGAGGCGATCGCCCTCCTCGGCGACCTCGGGGTCGACGAGGTCAGGATCGCGGGCGGGGTCGCGGTCGTGAGCACCGACATCCTGCGCAACACCAAGGGGATCAACGGCGGCACGGCCGTGACGCGCATCGCGGGCGTCAACAGGTTCGAGACGGGCGAGAAGCTCAACGCCGCAGCCTTCGCGAACGCTCGCATGGGAACGATCTACGCGGCGTCGGGCACGGCGTACTCCGACGCCCTCGCCGGCGCGGCGCTCGCCGGCAAGAACAACAATCCGCTCTATCTCGTGCCGAAGAACTGCATGCGCATCCCCCTCGCGCAGAAGATGATCGCGGCGAGGACCACGAGCATGGTCATCCTCGGGGGCACGTCGGTCGTGACGGGCGAGGTCGCGAAGTACACCAACTGCCGCTAGGCCGAGTGCCGCGGCCGAACGAAACGGGGCGAGGGAGTCATTCGACTCCCCCGCCCCGTTTCTGCTGCAGCGTTCTGCCGCAGCGGTTGTGCTGCTATCTCACTCAGCCCCCGAGCAAGCGGCTCAAGTAGGTTCCGTATCCACTCTTCACGAGGGGGGCGGCGATCGCGGCGAGTTCCTCGTCGCTGATCCACCCGGCACGCCACGCGATCTCCTCGATGCAGCCGATCTTGTAGCCCTGGCGATCCTCGACGACGCGCACGAACTCGGTCGCCTGCACCATCGACTCGAACGTCCCGGTGTCGAGCCACGCCGTTCCGCGGTCGAGCACCTGCACCTGCAGCTTTCCGTCGTCGAGGTACATCTCGTTGATCGTCGAGATCTCGAGCTCCCCGCGCGCGCTCGGCGTGATGGTCTTGGCGACCTCGACGACCGAGTTGTCGTAGAAGTACAACCCGGGCACCGCGAAGTTGCTCCGCGGCTCGACGGGCTTCTCCTCGATGGAGAGCGCGCGGAAGTCGTCATCGAACTCGACGACACCGTAGGCGCGGGGATTCGACACGTGGTACGCGAAGATGAGCGCGCCGTCGACGTCGTTGTGGCTGCGGAGGTTGGACCCGAGTCCGACACCGTGGAAGATGTTGTCGCCGAGCACGAGGGCGACCTTCTCGTCACCGATGAACTCCTCGCCGATGATGAACGCTTGGGCGAGGCCGTCGGGAGACGGCTGGACGGCGTAGCTCAAGCTCACACCGAGCTCGCTGCCGTCGCCGAGCAGTCTCTGGAACTGCGCCTGGTCATCGGGTGTCGTGATGATGAGGATCTCGCGGATGCCGGCGCGCATGAGCGTCGACAGGGGGTAGTAGATCATCGGCTTGTCGTAGATGGGCATGAGCTGCTTCGAGATGCCCCGCGTGATGGGCCACAGGCGCGTTCCGCTGCCTCCGGCCAAGATGATTCCGCGCATGGGTCAGACCTCCCCGTTGTCGAGCTGCTGGTAGAACGAGCGCGTGGCTTCCCAGGTCGGCAGCAGCCCGGTCTCGGCCGCCTCGGCGAGCGACGGGGCCGACGTGTCTTTCGGCGACAGGAGCGCTTCACCCGCTTCATCGGGGAACTCGAGGCCGATCTGCGCATCGAGGGGGTTGATGCCGTGCTCGGCTGCCGCGTTGTAGACGTCCGACACGAGGTAGCTCACCGTCGCGTCGTCGGTGAGGGCGACGAAGGCGTGCCCGAGGCCCTCGGGGATGTAGACGGCCTTGCGGTCGACGGTGTCGAGGCGCACGGCGTCCCACTGTCCGAACGTCGGCGAACCGACCCGGATGTCGACGATGTAGTCGAGAACGGCTCCGTGGGTCACCGTGACGTACTTGGCCTGACCGCGCGGGATGGACGCGAAGTGGATGCCGCGCACGACGCCGCGCTTCGAGACCGACGTGTTGGCCTGCCGGAGCGACAGCGGGTGGCCCACAGCCTCTTCCAGCCGGTCGAAGCGGTACCACTCGAGGAACACACCTCGGTCGTCTTCTCGTTGGATCGGGGTGATCTCGAAGGAATCAGGGATCGACAGCTCACGGATTAGCACGTGCAGAATCCTATCCGGACCCTCACGAGGCCGGTTGCACGAGGTCGCGCACGGCATCCTGCGCCCCGCCGCCGAACCTCGCATAGTCGCCGCGCCGCAGTGCGCGCGCGATCGGAACCACCCGGAGCGGGCGGGAGCGAGCGAGCGACGAGCGGAACGTCTCGTGGACCACCTTGCCCGCGGCGAGCGCGAGAACGGATGCCGGAACGGGCACGGCGAGGGCCCCGAGTCGGTCGACGAGGATGCGCGAGTTCTCGAGCAGTCGCGCGTTGCGCGCGGTCCGCGGCTCCGCGAGCTTCGCGAACCGGCGCCGCACCGTCAACGCGGTCGCACCGATCGCGTTCGCGCCGTGCTGCCGGTAGTCGATGAGGGTGTCGTCGACGAGATCCGCGCCGCCGAGCGCCGCCGCGACGATCGCGAGCCACTCGTCGTGCACCCACTCGCGGGGAAAGTCGAGGGCGAGGTCGAGCAGTCGCCTCCGCACCATCGTCGTCGCCCCGGTCGCGAGGTTGCGGCGGATGTAGACCGCGAACCCGTCGCCGTCGTGTATCGCTCGCCGTTCCTCCTCCGAGACGCCGAGGGTCACGAAGAGTCCGATCCCGCTCGGCACGCCGCCGCGGTCGACGATGCGCGCATCGGAGTGCAGGAGCAGCAGCTCGGGTCGTCGGGCGAACTCGCCGGCCGCACGCTCGAGCCGGTCTTCGCGCCACACGTCGTCTTGGTCGCACAGCGCGATGAGGTCGTTCGCGCACACGCGCATGGCGCTCTCGAAATTGCCGGTGACCCCGAGCGGCTCGGGGTTGACGACGACCGTCAGAGCGACCGCGTTACCGTGGGCCTCGGCATGCGCCTCGACGATGCGGCGCACGATCTCGACGGTGTCGTCGGTCGACCCGTCGTCCGAGAGCACGATCTCGGCGGGTCGGAGGGACTGCCCGAGGATGCTCTCGACCTGCGCCCCGACGAACTCGGCGCCGTTGCGCGTGCACAGCGCCACCGAGACGGCTACGGGCACACTGTCGCCGGGGGATCCGTCGGGCGATGGCACGCCCGCAACTCTAGCGACGGCGCATCACTTGCTGCACGCGCGCAGGTCGAACACGGCATCGGAGAGCACGCTCTCGCCACCGAGCAGCACGACGTCCGTGACATCCGACTCCGAGATGCGATCGACGATCGCCCGCGGGATGCACGCCGCCTGGCTGATGAAGAGGGGGCTGTTTCTCGTGGCGGCGAGCACCGACCCCGCGAGCGCGTCGGGGAAGTCGTAGCCGGTGGCGATGAACGCCGTCGCGCTCGACGCGAATGCCGCCTCGTTGATCGCCGCAGACGTCGTGAACCGGTTGCTTCCCGCCTGCCGGGTCGCGGGGATGCCCGCGCTCGCGAGGGATCGCTGGATCCCCGCCGAGACGACGCTCGTGCCGCCGACGAGCACCGCGCTGTCGACGTCAAGCTGGCGGAGCAGACCGAGCGTCGCGGAATCGACGCTCGACGCCGACCCCTTCACGAGCACGATGGGAGCCGATTGGGCTCCCGCGGCGGACCCCGCGGAGAGGGCATCCGGAAACCCGTTGCCCGTGGCGAGGTAGGCAGCCGACACGCGACCGTCACCGAACGCGTGCTCGGCGATGAGCCGCGAGGTCTCGAAGCGGTTCGATCCCGACACGCGCGTCACGGGCGCGATGCGCTCGAGGCTCGAGACGACAGCCCCCGACACCGCGCTCTCGCCGCCGACGACGACGATCGAGCTCGGGGCGCGACGCGCGATCTCGGTCGCGACACCGGCCGGAAGGGCGCCGGGTTTCGTGAGGAGCAGCGGAGCGCCGTCGTGCGCTGCCGCGGGGCCCGCGCTCAGCGCGTCGGGGTAGTTGACGCCGCTCGCGACGTAGACAACCCCACCCGAGCGCACGGGGATGCTCTTCGATAGCGCGATGGCGGAGGCGTAGCGACTCGCTCCCGCGACCCGCGTCGCGTCGATGTCCGTCGTGACGGCCGCCGTCGCGGCGCTCGTCTTGGCGACCGAACGATATCCGCTCTTCGACCCCGTGACCTTCACGGTCACGCGGGTTCCGACGTCGTAGGAGGTGACGAGGTGCGTCTTCTTCGTCGCCCCCGCGATCGCCTTGCCTCCCGCATACCACTGGTACTTGAGCGTCACGGGCGCCGGCCCCCACGTTCCCGGGGCGGCCGTGAGGGTCTTGCCCACGAGTGGGCTCCCTGTGATCTTGGGTGTCGGCGTGGCCGAGAGCGACGGGGTCGGAGGCGTCGAGTCCGCGGGGTAGCCCGCGAAGATCTGCACCCAGTAGTGCCCGGTGGAGGAGTAGCCGACGCCCATGCGGGTGTAGCCCGAGCGCAGGATGTTCTCGCGGTGGCCGGGCGAATTCATCCACCCGCTCATCACCTGGGCCGAGGTGCGGTAACCGTAGGCGATGTTCTCGCCGTTGAGCCGCCAGCCCGAGGCGAGGCGGGCCGCCCGCCACTCGTTGGTGCTGTGGGCGAAGTTGCCCGTGCGACTCATCTGGTTGGCCCACTCCTGAGCGATCGCATCCATCTTCGCGTCGGCGCGCAACGGGGCGAGCGACGCTTTCGCCCGCTCACTGTTGACCGACGCGAGCACCTCGTCCTGTGGTGCGGCGACCGCGGCGGTTGTGACTCCCCCGACGGCGAGCGCCGCCGCGATCACGACTGTGAGAAGCGCGCGGAATTTCATTCGTGCAATCATCTGTCCCCCGACTAATGTCCCCCGATGGGTTGACCGTATCAAACATCCGTACACCCCGTACTGTCCGTGTTGTCGCCCGTCGGTCCGGGGACTGGCGGGTAGGATCGGATTTCCATGGCCCTCTCACCTCCCGATCCGATCGGTCACCCTCGTGTCGCCGTCGTGACGGTCAGTTTCGGGTCGTCGTCCGTGCTCGGGCCCTTCCTCTCCTCCATCCCCTCCGCCGCGGTCACCGAGTCGCCTCTCGTGGTCGTCGCCGACAACAGGGTGGATGAATCCGAGCACCTCGACTCACTCGTCTCGCGTGCGGGCGCACGCTACCTCCCTCTCGCCTCGAACCTCGGCTACGGCGGAGCCGTCAACGCGGCGACACGGGAGCTCCCCTCCTCCGTCGACTGGATCCTCGTGAGCAACCCCGACGTCGTGCTCGGCGAGGGCGCGATCGACATCCTCGTGCGCGAGGGCGACGCCGACGAGACGGTCGGGGCGATCGGACCGGCCGTGCTGACCGGCGTCGAGGGCGCGGTCTACCCCTCGGCGAGATCGGTGCCCTCACTGCGCACGGGGATCGGTCACGCGCTCTTCGCCAACCTCTGGCCGAGCAACCCGTGGAGCCGCGCGTACCGCCGGGACTCCGACGACACCCCGCTCCGCCGCGACGCCGGATGGCTCTCGGGCGCGTGCCTCCTCGTCAGACGGCGCGTCTTCGACGACCTCGGGGGCTTCGACCCCTCGTTCTTCATGTACTTCGAAGACGTCGACCTCGGCTACCGCATCGGGAAGGCGGGGTACCGCAACGTCTACGAGCCCTCCGCCACCGCGGTGCACACGGGCGCGCACTCGACGACGACCGATTCCCAGCGGATGATCGACGCCCACCACGAGAGCGCGCGGCAGTTCATGCACAAGAAGTACCCGGGGGCGCTCCTGTGGCCCGTGCGAGCCGCCCTCACGGTCGGTCTGCGCGTGCGCGCGGCCGTCGTCGGGCGGCGCACCTTCGGCGAACCGCACCACTAACTAGACTGTCGGGGGCACAGAACGCAGTATCAGAAGGAGTGGGCATGAAGATTCTCGTCACCGGCGGCGCCGGATTCATCGGTTCGAACTTCGTGAGGCGTGCCCTCGGCGACGCCTACGAGGGGCTCGAGGGAGCCGAGATCGTCGTGCTCGACGCCCTCACCTACTCGGGCAACCTCGAGAACCTCGCCTCGGTCTCCGACTCCCCGCGCTTCAGCTTCGTGCACGGAGACATCCGCGACTCCGACCTCCTCGACTCGCTGCTTCCCGACGTCGACGCCGTCGTGCACTTCGCCGCCGAATCGCACGTCGACCGCTCGGTGCGCGACGCCTCGATCTTCGTCGAGTCGAACGTGCTCGGAACGCAGAAACTCCTCGACGCGTCGCTCCGTGCCGGGCTCGAGCGCTTCGTGCACGTCTCGACCGACGAGGTGTACGGCTCGATCGCCGAGGGCTCGTGGGACGAAGAGCGCCCGCTCGAACCCAACTCGCCGTACTCGGCATCCAAAGCGGGGAGCGACCTCCTCGCGCGCAGCTACTTCCGCACGCACGGCCTCAACATCTCGATCACTCGCTGCTCGAACAACTACGGCCCCTTCCACTTTCCCGAGAAGGTCATCCCCCTCTTCATCACGAACCTCATCGACGACAAGCACGTTCCCCTCTACGGCGAGGGCAACAACATCCGCGACTGGCTGCACGTCGACGACCACTGCCGCGGAATCGCCATGGTTCTCGTCGGCGGTCGCGCCGGCGAGATCTACAACATCGGCGGCGGCACCGAACTCACCAACAAGGAGCTCACGCAGCTCCTCCTCGACTCGACGGGCAAGGACTGGTCCTACGTCGACCGCGTGCAGGATCGCCTCGGTCACGACCTCCGATACTCCGTCGACATCTCCAAGATCCGATCCGAGCTCGGCTACGAGCCGCGCGTGCCGTTCGACCAGGGTCTCGCCGAGGTCGTGCAGTGGTACCGCGACAACCGCTCGTGGTGGGAGCCGTTGCGCGAGCGCGCGGCCCTGAGCTGATCATGACCCGGTTCCTCCTCACCGGCGCGAGCGGAATGCTCGGCCGCGATCTCCAGTCCGTGCTCGACGGGCGCGACGTCACCGCGCTCTCGAGGTCGGACCTCGACGTGACCGACCTCGACGCCGTGCGGTCGGCCGTCGCCGGCCACGACGTCGTGATCAACGCCGCCGCGCACACGAGGGTCGACGATGCCGAGACCGAGCGGGATGCGGCGTTCGCCGTCAACGCGACCGGTGCCGGCCATCTCGCGACCGCCGCGGCCGAGGTCGGGGCAGTGCTCGTGCAGGTGTCGACCGACTACGTCTTCGACGGCGTCGCGACCTCGCCCTACCCCGAAGACGCCCCGCACGCGCCCGTCTCGGTCTACGGCGCGAGCAAAGCCGAGGGCGAGAGGCTCGTCGTCGAGGCGAACGGAGCGCGGAGCTACATCGTGCGCACCGCGTGGCTCTACGGCGAGCACGGGCCGAACTTCGCCAAGACGATGCTGCGTCTCGCCGCCGACCGCGACACCCTCACGGTCGTGAGCGATCAGGTCGGTCAACCGACCTGGACCCTCGATCTCGCGAAGCAGATCGTGACGCTCGTCGACTCGGCCGCACCGTTCGGCGCGTATCACGCGACCAACTCGGGTCAGACGAGCTGGTTCGACTACGCGCGGGTCGTCTTCGCGAACGCGGGTCTCGACCCCGAGCGCGTGACTCCGACCGACAGCGGGAGCTTCGTGCGCCCCGCCCCTCGCCCCGCGTACTCCGTTCTCGGGCACGACGCGTGGACCTATGCCGGCCTCGCGCCGATGCGCGACTGGACAGACGCCCTCGCCGACGCGATGAGCAGGGGAATCATGGACCCCTCGTGACGACGACGCTCCGCGTCGTCGTCGACGACATCATCGCGCCCGGGCCCACGGGGGTCGGGCGCTATGCCGAGGAGCTCACGAGAGAACTCATCGCGACGGCTCCCTTCGGCTGCGAGGTGAGCGGTGTCGTGTCGTCGTCGGCGTCGACCGAATACGACCGGCTCGCCACGCTCCTCCCCGGCATGGTCGACCTGTTCAAGAGCGCCCTCGCGCGCCGCGAATTGCAGCTCGCCTGGCAGCACGGCATCACGAGACTCCCCGGAAGCGGCATGGTGCACGCTCCGAGCCTCCTCGCCCCGCTCTCGAAGCACGATCCCGTCAACGACGTCGGAACGCAGACCGTCGTCACGGTGCACGACGCGGTGCCGTGGACTCATCCGCACCTGCTCAAGAACCGGCAGGTCTCGTGGCACCGGTCGATGCTCAAGCGAGCGCACCGCTACGCCGACGCGATCGTCGTGCCGAGCTACAGCGTCGCCGAGCAGATCGGTGACGTCTTCGACTTCGGTGAGCGCGTCAGAGTCATCGGCGGGGCCGTGAGCAGCAAGCTCGTCGTGCCCGTCGACGCCACCGAGCGCGCCGCGGCTCTCGGCCTCCCCGAGCGCTACCTCTTCACCCTGAGCTCCCTGCACCCCCGCAAGGGCCTGCGCGAGCTCCTCACCTCGCTCGCGACGGGTGACGACTCCGGACTGCCGCTCGTGGTCGCGGGCACCCCCGAGTCGGGCCACGAGGACATCCGCAGCGTCGCCGCCGAGCTCGGTCTCGATGCGGACCGCGTGATCATCCTGGGCGTCCTCACCGACGCCGAGCTCTCGGTCGTCTACGACCGCGCCACGGTCTTCGTCTTCCCGAGCCTCGCCGAGGGCTTCGGCCTCCCGGTGATCGAGGCGTTCAGTTTCGGCACCCCCGTCGTGCACTCCGACTCGCCCGCCGTCGTCGAGGTCGCGGCGGGTGCCGGCGTCACCGTCTCGACCGTCGACATGCAGACCTACCCCGAGCGACTCGCGGCCCGGATCGCGGACATCGTGAGGGACACCGACCTCGCCGGTCGCCTCGCCGTCTCGGGATCGGACCGCGCGGGCGCATTCGCGTGGCGGGACTCCGCGCAGCGGGTCTGGCAGTTGCACGCCGACCTCTAAGCGCGCCCGAGCTCGTCGCTCGTCGCTCGTCGCTCGTCGCTCGTCGCTCGTCAGGCCGAGTCAGGTGCCG
Organism: Marisediminicola sp. LYQ85; assembly: GCF_046600695.1. NCBI lineage: Bacteria > Bacillati > Actinomycetota > Actinomycetes > Micrococcales > Microbacteriaceae > Marisediminicola > Marisediminicola sp. LYQ85. The sequence goes on along the minus strand of NZ_JBKIWO010000001.1, from coordinate 103,384 downwards.
AGTCAGCCGCCGTCGGCCGTCGCGGCCGTCGCGATCGTCGACCTCACGAGCGCGTGGATCTGGTCGTAGTCGGGGTAGAGCGTGTCGACGACCCCGGGCACGAGCTCGAGGGTCGTGATCGGGATGCTCCTCCCGTTGTCGGCGAGATCGACGAACCCCGGCAGCATGACCGCGGGGATGTCCGTGTCGACCACCTGAACGCCGGCCGCCGCGATGTCCTGGAACTTGGTGAGCACATTGGAGGGGTCGAACTGGGTGAGCACGGCCTCCTGCACTTGACGCTGGCGCGCCATGCGGTCGTAGTCGTTGGAGTCGAAGCGCGACCTCGCGTACCAGAGGGCTTCGCCACCGTTGAAGTGCTGCTCCCCTTGCTCGACGTAATAGAGAGGATCGGGCGCCGTGATCGGGCCGATCGCCGTGCGGGACGGCACCTCGATGTCGACACCCCCGAGCGAGTCGATGAGATTCGCGAAACCCTGCATGTCGATGAGCACGTAGTACTGGATCTCGAGGCCCGTGACCCCCGACACGGCGTCGCGCGTCGCCTCGATACCCGAGGAACTGCCCTCGGCCTCGGCCTCGGGATACAGCTCGGGGTGCTCGTCGCCGTAGGTGTAGAGGTAGTTGATGAGGCACTCGTCGCCGCAGTCGTACCCGGTCGGGAACGCTCCCCACAGGGGTGATTCGGGAGCGAACTGCGCGCGTTCGAAGTTGCGCGGAACGCCGATCATCGTCGTCGCACCGGTCTCGGCGTTGACGCTCGCGACCGAGAGACTGTCGGGCCGCAGCCCCTCCCGGTCGGGGCCGGCATCCGCACCGAGGAGGAGGATGTTGTACTGCCCGTCGACGGGCTCCTTGTATTGCCCGTTCGCGAAGATGGCCTCGATCGTGCTGCGGGTCACGCCCGCGACCATGGCGCCGTAGCCGACGACACCCGTCGTCGCGACGAGCGCGACGACGGCGAGCGCGGCGATCGCGGGCCTCGCCCTCGGGTATGCCCGCACGATCTTGACGAGCCTGAGGGTGTCGAGTGTGAGGACGACCCAGAGAACGAGGTAGGCGACGAGAGCGATCTGCACGACGGTGAGCGCGATCGGATTCGACGCGACACCGTAGATGACGCGCGGGAGCACGAAGAAGAGCACGGCGGCCACGACGACGAGCGTCCACAGCAGGAACGTCATCGAGACGCCGAAGCGCCCGAGCCGGCGATTGCCGGCGATGAGCTGGGCGGAACCGGGGATGAGGATGTTGAGTCCCACGAGCCACCACGCCCGACGGGTCATGGTCGAGGGTGACTTCAGGTCGGGGTGCCTGACGGGGCTGATAGTGCTCACAGGCTCGCTTTGAGGTTCTCGTTCTTCGTCGCGACGAGATCCTTCAGATCGGACGCGTGCTGCGCGAGAGCCGTCGCGAGGGCGGGGTCGGTGGCCGCGAGCATCCGGATGGCGAGGAGTCCCGCGTTACGAGCACCGCCGATCGACACCGTCGCGACGGGAACACCCGCGGGCATCTGCACGATCGAGAGGAGGGAGTCGAGGCCGTCGAGGGTCGCGAGCGCGACGGGAACGCCGATGACGGGGAGTGTCGTGACCGACGCGAGCATGCCGGGGAGGTGCGCGGCGCCGCCGGCACCCGCGATGATCGAGCGGAGTCCCCGCTCGCTCGCACGAGCGCCGAACTCGAGCATCCGCTCGGGCGTGCGATGCGCCGAGAGCACCTCGACCTCGTGCGCGACACCGAACTCGGTGAGAACGACGGATGCGGCCTTCATGACGGCCCAGTCGGAGTCCGAGCCCATGACGACAGCGACGAGGGGCTCAGGCATAACGGCCATCGTACTTCGTGGCGCGCTCTCGCCTCGGCAAGCGAGGGAGCGTGTTCGCTCGCTCTGCGGTGGTGTGCACGGTTACGACGTCGGGCGATCGACGGCTTCCGATCCCAGCAGGAAAGCCGCCGCGCGGGCCCTCCAGACGACGTCGTCGAGGTCGTCACCCGTCGCGGTCACGTGCCCGACCTTGCGGCCCGGTCTCGGGTCTTTACCGTAGTTGTGCACCTTGACCGAGGGCTGGTCGGCGAAGGTCACGGGGTAGCTGTCGACGAGGGCGCCGTCGGGGTGACCGCCGAGCACGTTGACCATGACGGCCCAGCCCGCGTGAGCGTCCGTCGCTCCGAGCGGGAGGTCGAGGGTCGCTCGCACGTGCTGCTCGAACTGGCTCGTCGTCGAGCCGTCGATCGTCCAGTGCCCCGTGTTGTGCGGTCGCATCGCGAGTTCGTTCACGAGGATGCGGTCGTCGTCGGTCTCGAAGAGTTCGACCGCGAGCACTCCCGTGACGTCGAGGAGCTCGGCGATGCGGCGGGCGACCGATTCGGTCGCCTCGGCGAGCCGTCCGCTCGACCGGGGCGCGGGCGCGATGACCTCGGCGCACACTCCGTCGCGCTGCACACTCTCGACGAGCGGCCACGCGACGATCTGCCCCGACGGCCGTCTCGCGACGAGCTGCGCGAGTTCACGGCGGAACACGACGAGCTCCTCGACGAGGAGGGGTTCGTCTCCGAACCAGTCGGCGACGTCGGCGCTCGACGCCACGACCCTCACGCCTTTGCCGTCGTATCCGCCCGTCGCGGTCTTGACGACGGCGCGACCGCCGTGGGCGCTCACGAAGTCGTCGAGGTCGGCGGGGGTCGACACCCTCGCCCATTCGGGAACGGGGATACCCGCGGCGTCGAGACGCTCGCGCATGCTGAGCTTGTCTTGCGCGAAGAGGAGGGCGGCCGGGCCCGGTCGCACGATCGCCCCGGCATCCTCGAGCGCCGCGAGCACGGATTGCGGCACGTGCTCGTGGTCGAAGGTCACGACGTCGACGTCGCGGGCGAAGCGCACGACCGTCTCGGCGTCGCGGTAGTCGCCGACCGCGGTCGCGGCGAGGGATGCCGGCGCGCCCTCCGCCTCGGCGAGCACGCGGATCTCGATCCCGAGGGCTATCGCCGCGGGGATCATCATGCGGGCCAGTTGCCCACCGCCGATGACACCGATCGTGAGAGTCATGCCGACCTTCCAGTTACCGAGACGACGCGACGGTTAGTATTTCGAACCGCCTCGAACCATCTTGGCGCATCACCGCCGCCGTCCAGCATCAGGGAGCCCGCATGCACCGCCTGGCTTCCCAGCTCACCAAGTTCGGTCTCGTCGGACTCGTGGGTCTCGCGGTCGATGTCGGGCTCTTCAACCTCTTGCGGGCGACCGTCCTGTCTCCCGCGGATGTCGCGGAGGGCCCCCTCGTCGCGAAGGTCGTCTCGACGGCCGTCGCGATCGCCGTCAACTGGCTCGGCAATCGCCACTGGACGTTCAGGTCACCCGAGTCATCCGCGGCGACGACGCACCGCGAGACGGTCGTCGAGGGCGTGAAGTTCGCGATCGTGAGCGTCGGCGGGATGCTCATCGCCCTCGTGTGCCTGTGGGTCAGCCACTACGTGCTCGGATTCACGAGCGCGTTCGCCGACAATGTCTCGGCGAACGTCGTCGGACTCGTGCTCGGGTCGGCCTTCCGCTTCGCGCTGTATCGAGCGTGGGTGTTCCGGGAGGCTCCGGCGATGTCGTCAGGGACGCCCGAGAGCGCGGTACGTCCACCCGGCCTCACGCCAGACCACGGGGTTGACGCAGTTGCGGCCGTCGAGCAGAGCTCGGCCCGACACCACTGACGTGAGCTCGGCGGGGTCGAGGTCGCGATACTGCTTCCACTCGGTGAGGAGCAGAACGACGTCGGCGTCCTGTGCCGCCTCGACGGCGGTCGACACGTAGGTGAGCTCGGGGTGGCGAGCGCGCGAGGTCTCGACGGCTTCGGGATCGGTCGCGACGACGATCGCGCCGAGTTCGGCGAGGCGCACGGCGACGTCGAGCGCGGGCGAGTCGCGCACATCGTCGGAGTCGGGTTTGAACGCGAGACCGAGCACGGCGATGCGCTTGCCGCTCACATCACCGTCGAGCACCTCGGTCGCGAGGTCGACCATGCGGCCGCGGCGACGGAGGTTGATGCTGTCGACCTCGCTCAGGAAGCTCAGCGCCTGCTCGACACCGAGCTCCTCGGCCCGGGCCATGAACCCGCGGATGTCTTTCGGAAGGCAGCCACCGCCGAACCCGAGGCCCGCGTTGAGGAACCGGCGGCCGATGCGCGCGTCGAAGCCGATGGCGTCGGCGAGCTGGGTCACATCCGCTCCCGTCGCCTCGGCGACCTCGGCCATGGCGTTGATGAACGAGATCTTCGTGGCGAGGAACGCGTTCGCACTGACCTTCACGAGCTCGGCTGTCGCGTAGCCCGTGACGACCTTGGGGGTTCCGGCGGCGAGCGCCGCGGCGTACACGGCGTCGAGCACCGACTCGGCGTGCTCGTCACCCTCCCCGACTCCGTAGACGAGGCGATCGGGCGAGATGGTGTCCTTGACCGCGAAGCCCTCGCGGAGGAACTCGGGGTTCCACGCGAGGGTCGCGCCGACCCCCGCGCCCGACACGACGGCCGCGAGGCGCTCGGCGGTGCCGACGGGCACGGTCGACTTGCCGACGACGAGATCACCCTCGGAGAGGTGCGGGAGGAGCGACTCGACGGCCGCGTCGACGTAGGTGAGGTCGGCGGCGTTGCTTCCCGCGCGCTGCGGGGTTCCGACGGCGACGAAGTGCACCGTCGCTTCGGCGGCGGCGGCGATGTCCGTGCTGAAGGTCAGTCGGCCCGATGCGGTCGCCGAGGTGAGCAGCTCTGGGAGGCCGGGCTCGTAGAACGGGGGGCGTCCTGCCGCGAGGAGGTCGATCTTGGCCTTGTCGACGTCGATGCCGATCACCCGGTGGCCGAGTTCGGCCATCGCGGCGGCGTGCACGGCTCCGAGGTATCCGCAGCCGATGACAGAGATGGTGAGGGGAGTGGAGAGAGAAGTCACGTCCGACACACTAACGCCGCTCGACGTCTCTCAGCGGCCACCCCAGGCGGTCGTCTCGCCGCGCACCTCGGCTTGAGCGGCCTGGCGTCGTGCGGCGATCGGATTGACGCTGCTCTCCATGAGGTCGTGGAGAGTGCGCTGCACGAGGTCCGCCGCGGGGATGTCCTTCAGAACGACGGGCGAATCGAGGCCCGTGTTGATGAGAACGTCGCCGCACCGCAGCGAGCTCTGCACCGCGTTCTTGCGCACCGTGATGTCGTAGCCCCGACTGTGCAGGAGCTCTTGCCTCGAGCGGACGAAGAGTCCGCGGCGCAACACGATGCGCCGCGTCGTGATGATGTAGCGCTTCGAGAGCCAGGAGAGCAGCGGGAGGACCCACACGAGCAGAACGAGCGCTGCAGCGCCACCCGCCACCGCGAGGTTCTGCCACTCCTCGTCGAAGCGACCGACGAAGTAGGCGCTCGCCCCGCACGTGGCGATGAGCACGAGCGACGGCCAGAAGAGTGCTCGTCCGTGCGGTCGCAGACTCGCGACGATGCGCTCGACCTCCCCGGTTCCGCGCTCATCAGCCATGCGTCATTCATACCTCAGATGAGTCACATCCCCGGCGGCGACAGACTGCCTGCTGCCATTCGACAGCTCGACCACGAGCCGGCCGGTGTCGTCGATGTCGACGGCGTCCGCGCGGAGCTCCGACCCGTCGGGAAGCACGACGCGCACGGGCCTCCCGATCGAATCGCACGACGCGACGATCCTCGAGCGCACTCCGCTCGCCCGAGCTTCACCTCCGGCCGCGGCGAACGGGAGGTAGAGCCGCGAGAACTCGATGATCCACGTCGCAAGCACGGCGTCCGCGAGAGCATCGACATCGCCGACGGCGCCCTCGATGGCGAGAGACGTCGACGTGGGGGTGGGGAGAGCATCGGGAGCGAGCGTGAGATTGACACCCGCACCCACGACGACGCCGTCACCGGTGGGGAGCATCTCGGCGAGGATGCCGCAGACCTTCCGCTCGGCGATGAGCACGTCGTTCGGCCACTTGAGGGCCGCGCGAGGCGAGGGGAGCACGCCGTCGACCGCGCGACTCATCGCGAGCCCCGCCATCAGCGGCACCCATCCCCAGCGGTCGAGAGGTACGGCGACGCCCGCGGAGTCCCGAGGTCTCAGGAGCACCGACGCCGCAAGGGTCTGTCGAGGCGGGGCTACCCACTCCCGACCGAGCCGCCCTCGGCCTCCCGTCTGCGTCGTCGTCGCGACGATGAGAAACTCGTCGGCGCCCGGGGCACGGGCGAGCACCTCGTCGTTCGTGCTCACCGTCGACTCGAGGTCGATCACGGGAGCGAGAGCCGAGGCGCGGGGAAAAAGCATTCCCCGAGCCTAGGGGCGCGTCATCCGGCGATCCTCCGACGTCGAACGCATCGACCGGCGCGCCGCTCGCACGGCGAGCACGACGTATCGCGCGGGCATACCGACGGCGAGCGCGAGGAACCCCGCCGCCGAGCGGTCGTATCGCCCGAGCGCACGCTTGCGATCCCACACGCGCCGGAGTGTGCCGCCGAGGGTTCCGCGGAACTGCGGGCGCACGGCGAGTGTTCCGGCCTCGCGCTCGACGACGAGAGTCTCGAGCACGGCGATGCAGTCCACCGTGTCCGGCGCGTGGAAATAGTTGTCGTCGAGCCAGCGGGCGTCGGCGAGCCTGGCCCCCGTCGTCGCGAGCGACGAGAGCGGCCCGAGCAGGCCGCTGCCCTCGAAGACGGTGTTGATGAGGCCATTGGAGACCCCGAAGTCGTCGAGGACGAGCACCGGGATGTCCCGATGCACGGCTTCGATCGCCGCCGTCGAGCTCACCGTCACGAGGGCCGCCGCCGTGTCGAGCGACGCCGACATCGGTCCGGTGTCGATCACGAGTTTGCCGCGGGCCTCCGGTATCTCGGCGAGGAGGGTGTCGTAGGGATACCGCTCGGCGTGGGTCTGCGGCTCCCCCGCGAGACCGCGCAACTTGAGCACGACGCGGCGGGAGGGGTCGGCGTCGGCGAGCGTCGCGAGCTCACGGAGCACGTGCTCGCGGTCGGACTTCTCTCTCGGCACCTTCGCTTGGGCGGCGAAGACGATGTCGGTCGCGGCGCGGTCACGGGATCCCCGCCCGCGAGCGGTTCCGGTCGGCCGCGGAGTGTCGGCGAGGAACGGGAGGGTCGAGAGCGCGAAGCGCTGCCCGACCCCCATCGTCGCGGCGAGCGCGCGGAACTCGTCGATCTCCCGCGCGCTGTGCAGGATGAGCGCGTCGACTTGAGCGCGGTAGTAGAGCGCCTTGCGGGTCGCGGGGATCGAGATCCCCGGGAGTCCGCTCACGAGCACGGGACGCCACGGCGTCGTCGCGCCTCGCCCGCCCGGACGACCCGCCCGCGCGCCACTCGCGTCGGTCGCCCGCCGCGCCTCGCGGTCACCGAGGATCGCCCGCACGAGCACCCTCACGACGGGGCCTCGCACCGAGAGCAGAACGATGTCGGGACGTTCGGCGGCGACGCGGCGCGCGATCTCGTCGGCACCGCGGATGTCGACTCCGCGGGTCTCGAACACCGTGCCCGCGAGGGCCGCGGCGACTTGGCGCGCGCTCGGCACCGCGGGTGTCTCCACGACGACGAGGTCGGTCGTCCACGACTGCGGCATGCGACCGAGCGTCGCGGCACCCCACTTGAGGTAGGAGTCCGAGTCGGCGACCGCGAGAACGGCGAGAGGTCTCTCCGTCACACCGTCACGCGTCGGAGCTTCGCGAGGGGTGCGAGCTCCCCGGGGAACACGCGCTTCTCGCCGTCGCCGAGCGCCTCCTCGATGATGCGGATGTCGCGCACGAGCTGTGTGAGCCCGTGGGGCTCGAGCGAGGCCGCGTGGTCGCTGCCCCACATCGTGCGGTCGAGGGTGATGTGCCGTTCGACGGCGACGGCACCGAGGGCGACGGCCGCGATCGAGATCTGCAGTCCGCGCTCGTGACCCGAGTAGCCGACGGGCACACCCGCGTATCGGCGCTGGAGCGTGCCGATCGTGCGCAGGTTCGCCTCCTCGGGAGGCAGGGGGTACGTCGAGGTCGCGTGCAGCATGACGAGGCGCTCGGTGCCGAGCACCGCGACGGCGGCGTCGATCTGGTCGAGCGTCGACATCCCCGTCGACAGGATGACGGGCTTGCCCGTCTCCGCGATCGCCGTGAGGAGCCCGATGTCGGTGACGGAGGCCGACGCGACCTTGTAGGCGACGGCACCGAGGCCTTCGAGGAAGTCGACGGAGGGTTCGTCCCACGGCGACGCGAACCACGCGAGCCCCTTGAGTGCCGCGTAGTCGCCGATCTCGATGTACTGGTCGCGATCGAACTCCACGCGGTAGCGGTAGTCGAGGTAGGTCATCGTGCCCCACGGGGTCTCCCGCGGCACGTCGCGCATGTGCTCGGGGGTCGAGATCTCGGGGGTGCGCTTCTGGAATTTGACCGCGTCGGCACCCGCCTCGGCGGCGACGTCGATGAGTCTCTTCGCGAGCTCGACGTCACCGTTGTGGTTGAGGCCGATTTCGGCGATCACGTAGACGGGGTGCGATTCGCCTACGGCTTTTCCGCCAATGACAACGGCCATGACTGCTCCTCTGATGTGGTCGTGCGTGTGGTGATGGGGTCTGTGGTGCGGGGATCGGTGCTGCGGGGATCGGTGCTGATGGGGATGCCCGTGTCGACGGGGCCGGTTCCGGGGCTCGCCCTCCGGGGCGACCGTGAGCGCAAGACGCGGTCGGCGAGCTCGCGCACCGCGCCGTGTCCGCCGGCGTGGGCGAGCACGACTCGCGCTGCGGTCATCACCGCGGGATTCGCGTCGGCGACCGCGACGGGCCACCCCGCGATCTCGAGCGCGGGAAGGTCGTTGACGTCGTTGCCGAGGTAGGCGAGTCGCGCGAGGTCGATGCCGTTGCGCTCCGCCCAGTCGGTGAGCGCCGTGGCTTTGTCGTCGACGCCCTGGAGCACCTCGACGCCGAGCTTGCGTCCGCGCGCGGCGACGACAGGGTGCCTCTCCCTCGAGAGGATGAGCACGGGAATCCCGGCATCCCGCAAGCGTGCGACACCGAGGCCGTCCGACCGGTTCGTCGTCACGAACTCGCTGCCGTCGGCGCCGATCACGACGGTGTCGTCGGTGTGGACTCCGTCGAAGTCGGTGACGACCGCATCCACATCGATGTCGTGGGAGGGGTCGACGATGGGGGCGATCGCGCTCGCGAGCTCCAGTTGCGGCGCCGTGTCGATCTCGATCGAGCGGCGCTCGTCGGTGAGGGCCACGCCCACGGTGCCGAAGAAGCGGTACTTCTCGTCGCGGAACCCGGCGGCGCGCATGACGTAGAACGCGCCCGTCTCCTGGTAGTGGGCCTCGCGATCCTGACGGCGAGCGCGGAAGGTGTGGTCGTGGTTGACCCCCTCCGCCCCCGTGTCGGTGAGCCGCCAGAGGAAAGCGTGGGTCTCGATCGCCGAGAACACGACGTCACACTCCCCCGACTGCACGCGGTGGATGGCGCGGTCGAGGTCGGCGGGGTCGATGAACGGTGAGGTCGCCTGCAGGAAGACGATGATGTCGGGGGTGTGATCGAGTCGCTCGAGCACGTTGAGCAGAGCGGACTCCGAGCTCGCCGTGTCGCCCGAGAGCTTGGCGGGGCGCGCCATGATGTCGGCGCCCTCCGACTTGGCCGCCGCGGCGATCGCCTGGTCGTCGGTGCTCACGATCACGCGGTCGATGCGCTTCGCGGAGCGAGCGGATGCCGCGGCCCGCGCCACGAGCGGAACGCCCCCGACGCGGCGCAGGTTCTTTCCCGGCACCCCCTTCGAGCCGCCCCTCGCGGGGATGACGGCCACGACGGAAGCGCGCGGCGATGGCGTATACGTCACTCCTGCGCCCCCTCTGGTACTCACACCCCGACGGTAGGAACGCTGTCGGTCCGGGCGCTGTCTCGGCAGTGAACGGGAGGGGGACGGGAGGCGACCACTCGGGGACGGAGGGCGGTGGGTAAAGTGAACGCGTGATCGACGACAACGCTTCCCCCGACCTCTCGACGACCGCGGGCAAGCTCGCCGACCTCAAGCTCCGCTACCACGAGGCCGTGACGGCGAGCGGCGAAGCCGCCATCCAGAAGCAGCACGCCAAGGGCAAGAAGACCGCGCGCGAGCGCATCGAGACTCTTCTCGACCACGGCTCGTTCGTCGAACTCGACGAGTTCGTGCGACACCGCACGACCGCCTTCAACATGGACAAGTCCCGGCCGTACGGCGACGCCGTCGTCACGGGAACGGGCACGATCCACGGCAGGCAGGTCGCCGTCTACGCCCAGGACTTCACGATCTTCGGCGGGTCCCTCGGCGAGGTCGCGGGTGAGAAGATCCTCAAGGTCATGGACCTCGCGCTCAAGACGGGCGTGCCGATCATCGGCATGCTCGACTCGGGGGGCGCTCGCATCCAGGAGGGTGTCGTCGCACTCGGCAAATACGGCGAGATCTTCCGTCGCAACACGCACGCCTCGGGCGTCATCCCCCAGATCTCGATCATCATGGGCCCCGCGGCGGGCGGCGCGGTGTATTCCCCCGCGCTCACCGACTTCGTGATCATGGTCGACAAGTCGAGCCAGATGTTCGTGACCGGCCCCGACGTCATCAAGACCGTGACGGGCGAGGATGTCGGCATGGAGGAGCTCGGTGGAGCCCTCACGCACAACCAGAAGTCGGGAGTCGCCCACTACCTCGCGAGCGACGAGGACGACGCCCTCGACTACGCGCGGACACTCCTGAGCTACCTCCCCGACAACAACCTCGCCGAGCACCCCGTGTATGCGAGCGACGTCGAGCTCGAGATCACCGACGCCGACCGCAAACTCAACACGATCATCCCCGACAGCCCGAACCAGCCGTACGACGTCAAGACGGTCATCGAGCACATCGTCGACGGCGGCGAGTTCCTCGAGACCCAGCCCCTCTTCGCCCCCAACATCGTCGTCGGCTTCGGTCGCATCGAGGGGCGCGCTGTCGGTGTCATCGCCAACCAGCCGAACGCGATGGCCGGAACCCTCAACATCGAGGCGGGCGAGAAGGCGTCGAGGTTCGTGCGCTTCTGCGACGCCTTCTCGATCCCCATCATCACGCTCGTGGATGTTCCCGGGTATCTGCCCGGAACCGACCAGGAGTGGACGGGCGTCATCCGGCGCGGGGCCAAGCTCCTCTACGCCTACGCCGAGGCGACCGTTCCCCTCGTGACCGTCATCACACGCAAGGCCTACGGCGGCGCCTACATCGTCATGGGTTCGAAGCAACTCGGTGCCGACATCAACTACGCGTGGCCGACCGCGGAGATCGCCGTCATGGGCGGGCAGGGCGCCGTCAACATCCTCTACCGCCCCGAGATCCGCGCGGCCGAAGCGGCGGGCGAAGATGTCGCGGCGGTGCGCGCGAAACTCGCGAGCGAATACACCTACAACGTGGCGTCGCCCTTCCTCGCGGCCGAGCGCGGCGAACTCGACGGGGTCATCGAACCGGCGGCGACGAGGGTCGCGATCGTCAAGGCTCTCCGCGCCCTGCGGACGAAGCGCGCGAGCCTCCCCGCAAAGAAGCACGGAAACATCCCGCTGTGACACGGGCCACGGAATCCTGCGCGGGCATCGAGGTGCTCCGCGGCTCCCCGACCGATGTCGAGCTCGCCGCGGCACTCGCCGTGATCGACGCAATGGCCGCCGAACCCGACGACGAAATGGCTCCGCCCGTTACGACGAGCGCGTGGCAGCGGACCCAGCGGGCCGGCCGCGTGCCTCTCCACACGATCGGCGCGTGGCGGTCGTTCTCCGGCTGACCCGAGGATGATCGGTGCGTGATCGGGTGTCGTCCGCGAGAATGTACCCCGGCACCCCGTGCGTTCGAGCGCGAGGTGTCGTATGCTGATGCCGGTCAATATCTGGACCGGGTGCGGAATTGTCCCCCAGAAGTCCTCAGAAATGCCGACTTCGGGACACCCGACGAGCGTGCAGACTTGATCGTGCTAGGTGTCTCTTCACGAGTGCACCACCAATCACTGGCCGACTAGGGTAAGCGGGCCAGTGATTCGGGGGCGAGTCAGGGCGACATTCGGGTTGTCGTCCTGACTCACAGTTTGATGCGGGACCGGTCCACGGGGCCGGTCCCGCTTTCTCGTGGTGCGGAATGTCTCGCCGATCATCCAGGAGACGCGGCCTCACGTTGTCGAGCTCAGACGGCCGTCGCCGCCGCGCCGACGCGGGGGATCTCGAGCCACAGGTCGATCTCGTCGCCGTCATCGTCGTCGTCGGGCTCGTGCCCGAGAAGCGAGTGGATGCCGTCGTTACCCGAACTGAGGCCCACGACCGTCACGGCGATGTCCGAACCCACGGGCACGGTGCGCACGACGATGCGGTCGGTCCTCGTCTCCTCGACGGCCACAGCGAGCCGATCGAGGACACGATCGCGTTCGTCGTCGGGCAGGTCGTCGATTCCCCCCTCGTCGAGGAGAGTCACGGTCGTCCCCCGGCGCCTCGAGGCCATGACTGCGGCACGCACGCGGTCGTTGAGCAGCGTGCGCCCGCGGATCTCGTCACGGATGGCCCCCTCGAGGTAGAGGCACTCCTGGCGCTCCTCCTCGGTGAGGTTGCCGCCGCTCGCCACGATCTGGCGCAGCATCGGTGTCGCCATGCGCGCGGTCTGGCCGAGCCGGAACTGTCGCTCGAACACGTGGGCCTCCTGGGCCGCGCGCCACTCGGCGGCCTCACGCTCGGCGAGAGCGTATTGCCGAGCGTCCCGGGCCGCCGCGGCGAGAGAGTAGGCGAGGGCGTGCGAGATGCCCACCCAGACCACGCTTCCGACGATCCCGAGGTCGGCGAGCTCGCCGACACCCTGCCAGGCGATGCTCTGGGCGACGAGAACGCCGACGCCGACCCACGCGAACGACTGCCGCATCCGGGTCGACGTGATGACCATGAGCGTTCCGATCGCGGCGGTGTGCCAGGCCGCGTAGCTCTCTCCCGGGCCGTCGGGCAGTTGGCTCGTGACGAGGAGGGAGATCGCGATGGTCGCGATGACGTTGAACGCCGCGAGCCAGATCGGCATGCGCGGAGACCGGTAGGGAAGCAGGCTCGCCGTGGTCGCGGCAGCGTAGATGACCATGGCGGCGATCACGGGCCCGCGGGACTCGGCGACGTCGAACGACACCGCGGCGAGAACCAGATGGTAGGCCGAGAATATCGCGGCGAGGGTGATGATGAGAGATCGGGGAATGGAGATGATCACGCGGTCGTCACCCCGGTCCCCGCCTCCCGCTCCCACGCCGGCGGCCCGTCGTCGGAGGGGTCGGGCCAGCGGATGGTCACGACCGTGCCCTCGCCGGGTGCCGAATCGACGTCGACCTTGCCTCCCGCGTTCGCGACCCTCTCGATGATCGAGACGCGCAGACCGATGCGCGCGGTCGGAACCTCGTCGAACACGAACCCGTCGCCCGTGTCGCCGACCTCGATGACGAGCGGGCACGAGAGCGACCTGCCGACGGACACCCACCGGGCGACGTCCGGGCGCGTGCCCGCGTGCTGCACACTGTTGACCATCGACTGCACGGCGGCCGAATAGACGGCTTCGGCGACATCGCCGGGGATGCCGCCATCCGACTCACCCGCCCCGGCAGGAGAACGCACCTCGAACTCCGCCCCGAGCGCGACGACCTCGTCGGAGATGCGCCTCGCGAGCTCGGCGAGGCTCACGGTCTCGGTCGTACTGGGCGACGACGTCGCCGCCTCGCGCACGTACCCCATGGCGTTGAGAGCCATGCGCGCGGAGAGGCGTTGCGAATCCGCCGTCACCGCCCTCGCCGAGGCGAGCAGGGTCGTGAGCACGCTGTCATGCACGATCGCGTCGACGCGCACGCGCTCGACCTCGGTCGCGTGCTGGCCGATCGCGGTGGAATACCGCTCGAGAGCGAGCGATTGCGCGAGGTCGACCGCCGCGGCGGCCTGGCGCAAGAGCGTGATGATGATGAGCACGGCGCCGCCGAGGAGCACGGCGTAGACGATGTCGAGGGCGACGAGGTCGACATCGGTTTCACCTCCCGCGGGCGACAGCCTCACGACACCGTAGGTGAGGGGGGCGATGAAGAGCGTCGCGGTCGACGCCCACACGGGCCACGCGACGGCCGCGGCCGCCGTCGCGACGGTGCAGAGGAACCACGGCCACGGTCGGCCGTCGACCGGCGCAGAGGGGTCGGCGAGACTCAGCGGCCACGAGATCATCGCGGCGAACCACGCCACGACGACGATGACGTTGGCGGGCACGATCCAGCGCTTGAGCGCGGAGGCGACCCCCGCGAACACGAGAGACCCGAAGACGAGCGTCGTCATCGGAGCACTCCACCCGACGACCGTCTGACCGGCCTGCTCGAACACCGTCGGGAGAGTCTGCGCCCCAAAGGCGAGCCCGAAGACACCGGACGACCGCGCGATGACCGTCTCGATCTGCCGGCGGCTGATGGGATTGCGCGCTACCCGCGACGGGGTGGATGCCACGCGAGCGGACTGCCTACCGGCCATCACCGTTATCCGCGTCCATGCCGGGCAGGATGCCGTCTTCGACGGCGCGACGCAGAAGGTCGACCTTCGTCGGGGCGGGACGACCCACCTCGACGTACTTGACCCTGATGCGGTCGAGATACTCGCGAGCCGTCGAGTAGCCGATGCCGAGTTGCTGCGCGGCGAGCTTGAGGGGGAAGCCCGAGGCGTAGAGGTGCAGGATCTCGCGCTCGCGGCGACCGAGCTGCGCCTTCGCGAAATCACTGTCGGCGTCGATCGCCGTCGCCCACTCGAGGTTGTTGAGCACCTCGCCACGGGCGACCGTCGCGACGGCCGAGATGACCGTGCTCGTCGCCGACGACTTGGGGATGACTCCCGCGGCGCCGGCCGCGAGGGCCTCGCGCACCGAGGCGACGCGATCGGCGATGCTGTGCACGAGAACCGCGGCTCCCACGGCCTGCACGCGCTTGACGTTGTCGGTCACCGTCGACCCGTCGCCGAGCGACAGGTCGAGCACGACGACGTCGCACTCCTTGTCACCGAGCTCGGCGACGAACTCGTCGACGGAGGCCGCCGCGACGACGAACGTGAACCCGGCATCGATGCACGCCGCTTTGACGCCGAGCCGCACCGATTCGTGGTCGTCGACGACCGACACGCGAACACCCGCGGGGGTGGCCGAACGGGGGTCCGAGTCTGTCGTTGTCGTCACCATGGGAATCCCGTCTCGAGCCGGTCGCTGAACTCGCGAGCGCAGCCCCATCTTAAGGCCGCGCGAGACGGCGAGCGCGACTCATCCCGCGCAGAGCGTCATGTCACTCGCGGCGGAGGGTCGCGACGGCCTCGACGTGGTGGGTGGACGGGAACAGGTCGAAGGCTCGAAGGGCCGTGAGGCTGTATCCGCGCTCCGCGAAGAGCGCGACATCGCGAGCGAGCGCGACAGGGTCGCACGCGACATAGACGATGTTCTGCGGCCCCAGAGCCGCGAGATCGGAGACGACGCCCTTACCCGCACCCGATCGCGGAGGGTCGAGCACGACGGTCGCGCGGGTCAGTCGCGCGCGCTCGGCCGCACCCGCCGTCGCGGTGAGGGATCGGAGATAGGCGTCGACCCTCGCGGTGACCGCCGCCGCGCCGACCCAGTCGGAGAGGTTGTGCGCGGCGTGATCGGTCGCCCGCTCGTCGCTCTCGACCGACGTCACCCGCACAGAGCGGCCGAAACGGTCACCGAGAGCGGCCGCGAGCAGACCGACTCCCCCGTAGAGATCGAGGTTCGACGCCGTCGGGTCGAAGTCGGCCTCGTCGACGGAGGACTGGACGGCGCTCGTGAGGGTCGCCGCCGCGTGGCGGTGCACCTGCCAGAAGCCGTCGGCGTCGAGCCGGAACTCGCGGTCGCCCACGCGCTCGACGATGCGATTGGCTCGCGGTTTCTTCTGACGCTTCGCGCCCGCGGCACCGCGCCCCCCTGCCGGTGCGGACTGACCGGCGATCACGAACGGATTACCGGTCGAGGGCACGACGATGTCGACGAAGTCGGCGCCCGAGAAGCTCTCGTCGAGCGGAGCGATCGATCGCACCTCGTCGACGGCGAGCGGAAGAGACTCGACGGGGATGACGCGGTGGGAACGCGCGGCGTAGGGCCCGGCACGACCGTCGTCCCCGACGTGCAGCCGCACGCGCGTGCGCCACCCGGTGCCGTCGACATCGGGAGCCGGCGCAGAAGCGGGCGAGGCGTCTGCGGGCACGGACCCGGCGGGCAACGCCTCGACGACGACATCCGACACGACTCCCGCCATGCGCTCGAGCGACTCGGTGAGCACGCGCCTCTTGAGCTCGCGCTGGAAGGCGAGGTCGATGTGACCGAACTCGGCACCGCCCGCGCGGTCGGCCGGGGGCCGATCGACGGCCGCCTCGGCCCAGACGTGCGGTCGGCGGTGCTCCGAGGCCTCGACGACCTCCACGACATCGGCGCGCCAGAACGACTTCTTCGAATCGTCGGTGATCTCCACGACGACACGCTCGCCGGGGATCGCGTCGCTCACGAAGACGACTCGCCCCTCGTGTCGCGCGACCATGACACCGCCGTGGGCGACGCCGGTAATCTCGACCTCGACCCGCGTACCCTGCATTTCACCCATCCCCCGAGCATAGGAGCCGCGTTGCGCCTGTACCTCGCATCGACCTCGCCCGCCCGACTCGCGACACTCCGAGCGGCGGGCATCGAACCCGTCGTCGTGCCCTCGGAGGTGGACGAGGATGCCGCCGTCGACGCCCACACGGCCGCGAACGGCGCGCCGACAGCCCACGACATGGTCGCGCTGCTCGCTCGCGCGAAAGCCGAGGCCGTCGCGGGCACGAGCGTGCTCGGAGAGCCCATCGACGGGTTCGTGCTCGGAGGCGACTCCGCGTTCGAACTCGACGGCGTGACCTACGGCAAACCGCACCGCCCCGAGGTCGCGCGCGAACGCTGGCATCTGCAGCGCGGTCGCACCGGGCATCTGCACTCCGGCCACTGGCTCATCGACCACCGCGGCGGGCGGGTCGGCCGCGGCAGCGGGATCGTGACGACGACCGAGGTGACCTTCGCCGACGACATCTCCGACGCCGACATCGACGCCTACATCGCGACGGGCGAACCCCTCTTCGTCGCGGGGGCATTCACGATCGACAGCCTCGGCGCGCCCTTCATCACGCGCATCGACGGCGATCCCCACGCGGTCGTCGGGCTGTCACTCGCGGCCGTCCGCGGGCTCCTTCTCGAGTTCGACGTCGCCTGGCCGACACTGTGGAACCGCGGCGGCGCCGCATCGTGACTGCCCCCGGTGCCGCGGGTGTCGCCGCAGTGTTGTAGGTCGCGGCAGGGGCGCATCCCGCATCTTTGTCTGTGTCCGCCAAAACGGCGGCGCCGGGCGGCAATAGGGTAGAGGACTATGCCCCGCATAACGAAGGTCTTGATCGCCAATCGTGGAGAGATCGCCGTTCGCGTGGTGAGGGCCGCTCGAGACAGCAAGATCGCATCGGTCGCCGTCTACGCCGACCAGGATCGGGATGCGCGGCACGTCAAGCTCGCCGACGAGGCTTACGCCCTCGACGGCTCCACCTCGGCCGAGACCTACCTCGTGATCGACAAGATCCTGTCGATCGCACGTCGCTCGGGAGCCGACGCCGTGCACCCCGGATACGGGTTCCTCGCCGAGAACGCCGACTTCGCTCGCGCCGTCATCGACGCGGGCCTCATCTGGATCGGGCCGTCGCCCGACGCCATCGAGAAGCTCGGAGACAAGGTCTCCGCACGGCACATCGCCGAGAAGGTCGGCGCACCGCTCGCGCCCGGCACGCTCAACCCCGTCTCCGGTGCGGAGGAAGTGCTCGACTTCGTCGATCTGCACGGTCTCCCCGTAGCCATCAAGGCGGCGTTCGGCGGTGGCGGTCGCGGCCTCAAAGTCGCCCGCACGCGCGAGGAGGTGCCCGAACTCTTCGACTCGGCCACCCGCGAGGCCGTCGCGGCGTTCGGGCGCGGGGAGTGTTTCGTCGAAAAGTACCTCGACGAGCCGCGCCACGTCGAGACCCAGTGTCTCGCCGACGCCCACGGAGACGTCGTCGTCGTCTCCACGCGCGACTGCTCGCTGCAGCGGCGCCACCAGAAGCTCGTCGAGGAGGCGCCCGCGCCGTTCCTCACCGACGAGCAGAACGCGCTGCTCTACACGGCGTCGAAAGCGATTCTCAAAGAGGTCGGATACCTCGGCGCGGGAACGTGCGAGTTCCTCGTCGCGAAAGACGGCACGATCTCGTTCCTCGAGGTCAACACGAGGCTGCAGGTCGAGCACCCCGTCTCCGAGGAGGTCACGGGCATCGACCTCGTGCGCGAGCAGTTCCGTCTCGCCGAGGGCGAACCGATCGGCTACGGCGATCCCGTCGCGCAGGGGCACTCGATCGAGTTCCGTATCAACGGCGAAGACCCCGGCCTCAACTTCATGCCCTCCCCCGGCCCCGTGAACGTCTTGCGATTCCCCGGGGGCCCCGGCGTGCGCGTCGACAGCGGAGTGACGACGGGAGACGTCATCACGGGAGCGTTCGACTCCCTCCTCGCGAAGCTCATCGTCACGGGGTCGTCGCGCGCCGACGCCATCGAGCGGTCGAGACGCGCCCTCGACGAGTTCGAGGTCGCCGGACTCCCCACGGTTCTGCCCTTCCATCGCGCGATCGTGCGCGACCCCGCGTTCACCAGTGCCCCGTTCAGCGTCTACACGCGCTGGATCGAGACCGAGTTCGCGGGGGAGATCGAACCGTGGAGCGGCTCCCTCGCCGACCAGACTCCCGCGGCGGAGCGCACGACCGTCGTCGTCGAGGTCGATGGGAAGCGCATCGAGGTGGGGATCCCCCGTCGGCTCGGGTCGGCATCGTCGAGCCCCGCCGCGCTCCTGCCTGCTCCGAGGCGGCACAGCGCCGCAGGGGTGTCGGCGAGCGCATCCGGTGATGCGGTCACGTCTCCCATGCAAGCGACGATCGTCAAGATCGCGGTCTCCGAAGGCGATCGTGTCGTCAAGGGCGACCTCGTTCTCGTGCTCGAGGCCATGAAGATGGAGCAACCCATCACAGCCCACAAAGACGGTGTCGTCGGGCCGATCGACGCCGCGGTCGGCGCGACGGTGCCCTCCGGGCACGTGCTCCTCGCGATCACCGACTGAGGCTCGCGGCGCGCGTGGCGGCGGGCGCTGCGCCGGGCTCCGCGACATCCGCCGTCCTCATTGGCATCCGCCACCCATAATCCGCGCGCAGATGCCGAAACGGTGCGCGGATGCCGCGGCGCAAGTGTGCGGCCGCGCCGCGGCGCCGTCGCCGTGCCGTGCCGCGGGGCCGTCGCCGCGCCGTGCCGTGCGTGCCTCGCCACCGTGCCGTGCCGTGCCCCGGTGCCCCCGCCGCCACCCGCCGCCCGGATTCGCATCCGCCGCGCACATTCGCGCGGCGAGTGCCGAAACGGTGTGCGGTTGCTGCGGCGCAAGTCCGCCGCAGGGCCGTCGCCGCGCCGCATCCCGGCCCCCGCCGCATCCCGGCCCCCGGCGCATCCCGCCCGGCGCATCCCGCCCAACGCCGCGTCCCGGCCCGCCAGGGCGCCTCCGCCGCCCGCCCGCCGCCCGCCCGCCGCCCGAACCGGCAGCCGCCGCGCATATTCGCGCAGCGAGTGCCGAAACGGTGCGCGGATGCCGCAGCGCACGCGCCCTACCGCACCCCGCGAGCGTGGGGAGCCCGCGGCACACCCGCGGCGGCGAGCACCCGCTCGAGCTCGCTGAGCGACCGCGCGGTGTCCCAACCCCACCGCACCACGCGCGGACCGAGGGCGCGGATGCGGTCCTCCCGCCGTTTCTCAGCCACGAGGGCGTCGGCTGTCGAGTGCGCCCCGAGCATGTCGGATCGCAGATATTTGCCGACACCGTCGAACTCGCCGACGATGCCGGCCTCGCCGCCGTGGGCGCTCGGCCACCAGAAGTCGGCGAACATCGACCCGGCACGATCGCGGAACTCGCGCTGCAGTTCGGGTGGCGCGAAGCCGAGGAGGCTCATGGTCACCCGACTGAGCGACTCGCCCGCCGAGTCCGAGCGCGGATCAGCGAACGCGAGAACGCGACGGGCGCGGGCCGACCCCTTCGGCGACGGGTGGGCCTCCGCCTCGGCGCGCAGGGTTGCGGAGAAATCGCTCGACTCGACGGTGCCGATGGCGAGGGCGCGATCGGTCATCGCCACGGCCCTCGCGAACGGGGCGGTCCGTGCGATGTCGACGGTGGTGCGGGCGAGTGTCGTCGCGCACAGCCCGTCGATCACGACGGTGTCGTCGGGCACACCGTCGGGATGCACGGTGAGCGCGCGCCGGGACCGGCCGCCGGGGGCGGGCTCTCGCACGACCTCGGGCAACCGGGGCCACGCACCGAGCACGGGGAGTCGCCACAGCGCCGCGGCGGAGTGGTGCGAGAACAGGAGTTCGCGATGGGGAACCGATCGCGCGCAGGCCCGGACGGTCGCGAGATAGCGCTCGTCGGCAGACATCCCCCGCCAGATCGTCTCGGCGACGAACACCCCGCGCGCGAGCCTGAGGAAACGGCCCGCTCGAACCGCCCGGTACAGCCCGTCGAGGCCACCGGTCTGCGCGAGGTGGGAGGCGAGGACGAGGTCGTCGACGGAGGCGGGAGTCTGCTCACCGGTCGGCACCGGTCCAGTCGGCCACACGGCCGCGGTCGACGGCGGCGGACGCGCGATGTCCGTCGGCACGCTCGATCCCGCGGCCCTGGGGAGGACGGACCCACCGCGCCCACTCGGGCCGCACGCCGGGCCGCGCTCCGCGCCGTGCTCCGCGCCGTGCTCTGCGCCGCGCCGGGCCGCGCTCCGCGCCGGACCGGGCTGTGCAGTCTCGGCCGATCACGGGCGTCCTGGGCGCAGGTGTGGGCGCGGAGCTGGGCGCATGCGCACACCAGCTACCCGCCACCGGAATCGGCATCCGCCGTGCAAATCTGCGGCGCGGATGCCGAAAGCGGCGGCGGATGCTGCGGAATGATCCTGCGCGCCGCGCACCCCCGCCACGCGCCCCGGCCGAGCACGCCCGGCCGAGCACCCGGACCGCGCGACCCCGCCGCGCGACCCCGCTACGCGACCCCGCCGTGCGACCCCGCTACTCGACCCCGCTACGCGACCCCGCTACGCGACGATGTGCATCGCGCGCGCGGCATCCGTGATGCTGCCCGAGAGCGACGGGTACACCGCGAACGCGCGACCGACCTGGTCGACCGTGAGGCGGTGCTCGATGGCCAGGGCGATGGGGAGGATGAGCTCCGACGCGTTGGGGGCGACGATGACACCCCCGATGACGGTGCCCGATCCGGTGCGCGCGAAGAGCTTGACGAAACCCTCCTTGATGCCCTGCATCTTGGCTCGGGGGTTGGAGGCGAGCGGGAGTTTGTAGATGTCGCCCTGGGCGACGCCCTCCTCGATCTGCTTCTGGGTCCATCCGACGGTCGCGATCTCGGGCTGCGTGAAGATGTTGGAGGTCACGTTGCGCAGTTCGGTCGGGTTCACGGCGTCACCGAGCGCGTGGAACACGGCCGTGCGACCCTGCATCGCCGCGACGGAGGCGAGGGGGAGGAAGTCCGAGCAGTCGCCGGCCGCGTAGACCGAGGGCACGGATGTGCGCGCGACCCTGTTGACGCGGATGTGGCCGCTCTCGGTGAGCTGGATCCCCGCGTCTTCGAGTCCGATGCCCGCGGTGTTGGGGATGGATCCGACGGCGAGGAGCGCGTGGCTCCCCTCGATGATGCGCCCGTCGGAGAGGGTCGCCACGACCCCGTCGCCCACGCGCTCGATCGATTCGGCCCGGGACTTCGAGAGCACGGTCATGCCGTTGCGGGTGAAGACGTCTTCGATCACGCGCGCCGCGTCGGCGTCTTCTCCCGGAAGCACCTGGTCGCGACTCGAGATGAGGGTCACTTTCGAGCCGAGCGCCGTGTAGGCCGAGGCGAATTCGGCTCCCGTGACTCCCGAGCCGACGACGATGAGGTGCTCGGGCACGCTCTCGAGCGAGTAGAGCTGGGTCCACGTGAAGATGCGTTCGCCGTCGGGCTTCGCCGAGGGCAGGATGCGGGGGCTCGCCCCGACCGAGACGATGAGGGTGTCGGCGTCGATCTCGTCGAAGTCGGTCGCGCCTTTGCCCCGCCCGGTCGACACGATGAGTCGCTGTGGGCCGTCGAGGCGACCGGCGCCCTGCACGATGCGCACTCCCGCCTTGATGAGCTGCGACTTCATGTCTTCCGACTGCTGCCGCGCGAGTCGAAGGAGCCGGGCGTTGACGGCCGAGAGGTTGACGGCGATGTCGGGCCGCACGGGGCGACCGGTGTCGCCGCGAGAGTAGAACTGCACGCCGAGGTCGGTCGCGTTGCCGATCGACTTGGAGGCCTCGGCCGTCGCGATGAGGGTCTTCGACGGCACGACGTCGGTGAGCACCGCCGAGCCTCCGACGCCGACCCGCTCGACGAGGGTCACGTCGGCCCCGAGTTGG
This sequence comes from Marisediminicola sp. LYQ85, assembly GCF_046600695.1. Classification (NCBI taxonomy): domain Bacteria; kingdom Bacillati; phylum Actinomycetota; class Actinomycetes; order Micrococcales; family Microbacteriaceae; genus Marisediminicola; species Marisediminicola sp. LYQ85. The sequence goes on along the minus strand of NZ_JBKIWO010000001.1, from coordinate 80,853 downwards.
GCGCCCGCGAGGGCCGCCTCGTATCCGCCTGGCCCTCCCCCGAGGATCGCGATGCGTTGCTTGCGCTCGAACTCATAGGCCATTACTCCATTGTCTCCCCTCGGTCGCGTGCGACCCAAATGGGCGGATGCCGCGCGGCCGGCCGCGCGGCGGGCCGCGACGGGATGCGCAGCGCGATGAGCAGCGCGATGAGCGGCCCGAGTCGCCGCCCGAACAATAGGGTGGAGGGCATGTCTCCGACCTCAGCACACCCCCTCGACGACCCCGCAGCCGACCCGTTCGAGGTCGCCGCCGCCGCCGCATCCGACATCGCGAGGCTCACGGGGGTCGAGCGTCACGACATCGCTCTCACTCTCGGGTCGGGCTGGGCGAAGGCCGCCGACCTCATCGGCGAGACCGTCGCGACCATTCCGGCGACGGATGTCACGGGCTTCAGTAAGCCGGCCCTCGAGGGGCACGTGGGTTCCCTGAGGTCCGTCGCACTCCCGAGCGGCAAGCACGCCCTCGTCATCGGTGCCCGCACCCACTACTACGAGGGTCACGGCGTGCGGCGCGTCGTGCACAGCGTGCGCACGGCCGCCGCGACGGGCGCGAGCATCATGATCCTCACGAACGGCGCGGGGGGCATCAAGCCCACGTGGACCCCCGGAACCCCCGTGCTCATCAGCGACCACCTCAACCTCACGGCCGATTCGCCTCTCGAGGGCGCGACTTTCGTCGACCTCACCGACCTCTATTCGGCGAGGCTGCGCGCGATCGCGAAGACCGTCGACGCCACCCTCGACGAGGGCGTCTACACGCAGTTCCGCGGTCCGCACTACGAGACGCCCGCCGAGGTGCAGATGGCGAAGACCATCGGCGGCCACATCGTCGGCATGTCGACGGCTCTCGAGGCGATTGCGGCCCGCCAGGCCGGCATGGAGATCCTCGGGATGTCGCTCATCACGAACCTCGCGGCGGGGATCCAGCAGTCGCCGCTGAGTCACGCCGAGGTTCTCGAGGCCGGCCGCGAAGCGGAACCGCGCATCAGCGCCCTGCTCGCGAACATCGTGGGTGCGCTGTGAGCGTCGACACCGTCGACGGTCTGCTCGACGCCGCGCGCGCGTGGCTCGCGCAAGACCCCGACGAGGTCACGCGGGCCGAGCTCGAGTCGCTCATCGGGGCGGTGGAGTCCGGGCGGGGAGTCGAGTCGGGTCGCGCGACCGCGACCGAGTCGGTGCACGCGGCTGGCCACACCCCCACTCCCGACGACGCCCTCGGCGCACTCCAGGACCGCTTCTCCTCGCGTCTCGCTTTCGGCACCGCGGGGTTGCGGGGCGCCCTCGGGGCAGGACCGAACCGGATGAATCGGGTGCTCGTCTCCCAGGCTGCAGCGGGGTTCGCGGCGTTCCTGCTCGAACGCTCGACGGCTCCGAGCATCGTGGTCGGCTATGACGGGCGCATCAATTCGCGCCAGTTCGCGATCGACACGGTCGAGATCATGGCGGGAGCGGGCGTGCGCGCACTCCTCCTCCCCCGCATGCTCCCGACCCCGGTGCTCGCCTTCGCCGTGCGCCACTTCGGCGTGAGCGCCGGGGTCATGGTCACCGCGAGCCACAATCCCGCCGCCGACAACGGTTACAAGGTCTATCTGGGCGGCGACGACGCGGGGTCGCAGATCGTCGCGCCCGTCGATGCCGCGATCGCCGAGCACATCCTGAGCGTCGCCTCGAGCGTCGACATCGCCTCGCTCGCGAGGTCATCGGACTTCGAGACCGTCGACGACGCCGTCGTCGACGAATACGTCGGGCGCACGGCAGAGCTCGCGGCACGAACCTCCGATTCCCCCGCCCCGGTCTCCTTCGCCTACACCGCGATGCACGGGGTCGGATGGGAGACGTCGAGGCGCGTGTTCGCCGAGGCCGGTCTCGGTGAGCCGCGATCGGTTCTCGCCCAGCAGGAGCCCGACGCCGCGTTCCCCACGGTCGCGTTCCCCAACCCCGAGGAGCCCGGCGCGCTCGATCTCGCCTTCGCCGAGGCGACCCGGGCGCGAGTCCAGCTCGTCGTCGCGCACGACCCCGACGCCGACAGGCTCGCGGTCGCGATTCCCGCCGAGGATGGCGGCTGGCGCAGGCTCTCGGGCAACGAGGTCGGCTCGCTGCTCGGCTGGCGAGCCGCAGAGCGCGCCGCCGCCTCGGGGGTGTCCGGTGCGCTCGCGTGCTCTCTCGTGAGCTCTCCCGCGCTCGGAGCGATCGCGCGCGCTCACGGCCTGGACTCCGTCGAGACCCTCACCGGGTTCAAATGGATCTCCCGCACCCCCGACCTCGTCTTCGGCTACGAGGAGGCACTCGGCTATCTCGTCGACCCCGGCAAGGTCCGCGACAAGGACGGCATCTCCGCCGCGGTCGACCTGCTCGCCCTCGCGAACGAGCTCGCCGCCGACGGCCGCACGATCGCCGACAGAATCGTCGAACTCGCCGAGCGTTTCGGAGGCTACGCGTCGTCGCAGATCTCGGTGCGCGTCACCGATCTCGCCGACATCTCCCGCATCATGACGCGCGTGCGCACGGTGCCGCCGCGCGAGATCGCGGGCCACCTCGTCGACCGAGTGGATGATTTCGCCGACGGTTTCGAGGCGTACCCGCCGAGCGACATCCTGCGCTTCTGGCTCGTCGACGGGTCGCGGGTCATCGTGCGTCCGAGCGGCACGGAGCCCAAGGTCAAGGTCTACATCGACGCCGCGAGCACGGCCGGCTCGGGGGCCGAGCGCCTGCAGGCAGCCCAGGTCACGGTCGACCAGTTGGATGCGGGCGTGCGCGAGATTCTCGCCTGAACCGTCGGGCTGCTGTGTCAGCCGAGTGACTTCTCGAGCTTCTCGGCGAGCTCCTGTTGGTCGAAGTAGTTGTCGATGACGACGACGTCGGCGAAGGTCTTGCCGATCGCCTCGACGAACTCGATCGACGTGAGGATCACTTGCGCGTCGGCCGCGACGACCTTGACCGAGGCGATGTCGGCGGCCGTGACATCCGCCTCGATTCCGAGCCTCTGCAAGACCCTCTCGGCGTTGATCTTGAGGATTCCGGAGCTTCCGATGCCCGCACCGCAGATGGCGACGATCTTCACGAGTCCTTCTCCATGATGGCGATCACGGCGTCCGCATCGGGTGCCGCGGCGATCGCCGGGATGGCGCTCGCATCGTTGAACACGTTCGCGAGTTCGGCGATCGACTCGAGGTGCCCCTCGATCGAGGTGATCGCGAGGGCGAGCACGACGCTCACGGGGTCGTTGTGCGGGTGGCCGAACGGAACCGGGGTCGCGAGGGTCACGACCGAGAGCCCGTCGGCGAGCACCTCGGGTCCGGGCCGGGCGTGGGCGAGAGCGAGCCCCGGGGCGATGACGACGTAGGGGCCGTGCTCCTCGATCATCCGGATCATCTCGTCGGAGTACCCGGGCTTCGCCGCCCCGATGTCGACGAGGGCGGCGCCGGCGAGGCGCACGGCGGCACGCCAGTCGTCTGCGTGAGCTCCGACGACGACAGCGGGCTCGGTGAGGGTCGGTAGCGCCATCTAGGCCTGCTCGAATCCCGCGTCGATGAGGTCGGCGAGCTCTTCGCGTTCCTCGTGCGGCAGGAAGGCGGCCGCGGCGGCGTTGAGCTGGAAGACCTCGAGGTCGTCGAGGTCGTAGTCGAAGGTCTCGCTCAGGAGGGCGAGCTCCTTGCTCAGGCTCGTGTTACTCATGAGGCGGTTGTCGGTGTTGACCGTCACGTGGAACCCGAGCTGGTAGAGCAGGTCGAACGGGTGGTCGATGAGGTCGTCGCCGAACGCCGCGATCGCGCCCGTCTGCAGGTTCGACTGCGGGCTGAGCTCGAGGGGGATCTGGCGGTCTTTGACCCACTGCGCCACGGCACCGAGCGTGACGTAGGCGTTCTCGGCGTCTTCGCGATCGACCTCGATGTCTTCGGCGATGCGCACACCGTGGCCGAGTCGCAGCGCGCGACCGTCGAAGAGGGCGCTGCGGATGCTGTCGACCCCGTCGGCTTCGCCCGCGTGCACGGTCGTCGGAAAGAGGTGGAGGGCGAGGTAGTCGAACGCGTCGCGCATGTTGCTCGCGGGGAACCCGGCCTCGGCTCCGGCGATGTCGAAGCCCACGACTCCGGCGTCGCGGTGGCGCACGGCGAGCTGCGCGATCTCGAGTCCCCGGTCGGCATGCCGCATCGCGGAGACGAGCTGGCCGATACGGATGCGGTGGCCGGTGTGGAGCGCGGCGTCGATCCCGTGGGTGATGCCCTCCTGCACGGCCTCGACGGCCTCGTCGAGGCTCAGCCCGCGCGTGAGGTGCTGCTCGGGCGCCCAGCGCACCTCGCCGTAGATCACACCGTCTGCCGCGAGGTCCTGCACGAACTCGCTCGCGACCCTGACGAGTCCCTCGCGGGTCTGCATGACCGCGGTCGTGACGTCGAAGGTCTTGAGATAGTCGACGAGCGACCCCGAGTCGGCGTTGTCGGCGAACCAGGCGCCGAGTTTCGCGGCATCCGTCTCGGGGAGCGCGATGTCGGTGGCGTCGGCGAGTTCGATGATCGTCTGAGGCCGCAGGCCCCCGTCGAGGTGATCGTGGAGCGAGATCTTGGGCAGAGCGCTGATGTTGGCGCCGCCCCGGAGGCGGTAATCCTCGGCGGGAGTGTTCATGGGTCAAATCTACCCGGTGCCACCTCGCGCGTGCGGCGGGAGTCGCGAGGTCACTGCCCGATCCTCTCGACGATGAGGGGGCCGCGCGCCACACTCTCCGACGCGTCGCCGATGCGCCACGCCCCGTCGAGCGCCTCGAGCGCCCGCGCGAACCGCGCCGGCTCATCGGCGCTGAGGGTGAAAAGCGGTTGCCCCTCGATCACGGTGTCTCCGGGCTTCGCGTGCAGGTCGATGCCCGCAGCGTGCTGCACGGGATCCTGTTTGCGCGCGCGGCCCGCCCCGAGCCTCCACGCGGCGATGCCGAAGGGCAGCGCCTGCTGCTCCACGAGCACTCCCGCGCGCTCGGCGCGCACGACGTGGGTCTCGCGCGCGACCGGGAGGGCCGCCACGGGGTCGCCACCCTGCGCGCGGATCATCGAGCGCCAGACATCCATCGCGCGGCCGTCGGCGAGGGCGGCCTCGACGTCGGCATCAGGTTGGCCCGCGAGCCTGAGCATCTCGCGCGCGAGGCCCACCGTGAGTTCGACGACATCCGCGGGGCCACCGCCCGCGAGGACCTCGACCGACTCGCGCACCTCGTTGGCATTGCCGATCGCGAGGCCGAGGGGAACGTTCATGTCAGTGAGCAGAGCGGATGTCGCGACTCCCGCGTCTTCGCCGAGAGCGACCATCGTGCGCGCGAGTTCCCGCGACTGCTCGATGTCGGTCAGGAACGCTCCCGAGCCGAACTTGACGTCGAGCACGAGGGCCGATGTGCCCTCGGCGATCTTCTTGCTCATGATCGACGACGCGATGAGCGGGATCGATTCGACCGTTCCCGTGATGTCGCGGAGGGCGTAGAGCTTGCCGTCGGCGGGAGCGAGCCCCGACCCCGCGGCGCACACGACGGCCCCGACCTCGTCGAGGATCTCGGTCATGCGCTCGGTGCTCACGCTCGCCTGCCACCCGGGGATGCTCTCGAGCTTGTCGAGGGTTCCTCCGGTGTGGCCGAGGCCGCGCCCCGAGAGCTGCGGCACGGCGACGCCGAACGCGGCCACGAGCGGCGCGAGCGGGAGGGTGATCTTGTCTCCGACTCCCCCGGTCGAGTGCTTGTCGACGGTGCGCTTCGTGAGACCGTCGAAGCTCATGCGCTCCCCGCTCGCGATCATCGCGAGAGTGAGGTCGCGGATCTCGGGGCGTTCCATGCCGTTGAGGAAGATCGCCATGGCCATCGCGGCCATCTGCTCGTCGCCGACGAAGCCGCGCGTGTAGGCGTCGATGAGCCAGTCGATCTGGAGGGTCGAGAGCGTGCGTCCATCGCGCTTGGAGCGGATGAGGTCGACGACGTCGAATGCCTCGGGTGCGGTCGTGGTCGGTGCGGTCATGATCGGTACTCCTCGAGAGTGCGTGGACCGAAGGCGTCGGGGATGACCTCGTCGATCGTCTTGACGCCCGACACCGTCTCGAGGAGCATGCCGGGAGCCGAGTGCTCGAAGAGCAATTGGCGACAGCGCCCGCACGGCATGAGCGTCGCGCCGTTGCCGTCGACACACGTGAAGGCCACGAGACGCCCGCCCCCGGTCATGTGGAGGGTCGAGACGAGAGCGCACTCGGCGCACAGGGTGAGTCCGTACGACGCGTTCTCGACGTTGCACCCCGCGATGACGCGACCGTCGTCGACGAGCGCGGCGACGCCCACGGGGAACTTCGAATACGGAACGTACGCGTGGGTCATCGCCTCGAGTGCGGTCGACCGCAGAGCGTTCCAGTCGATGGTGTCGCTCACGATTTTATGTACGGCTTGCCCGCTGCCGCAGGGCCGCGCACCTTGCCGGCGAACCCGGCCACGGCGAGGATTGTCACGAGGTACGGGAGCATGAGCAGGAACTCGCTCGGCACCGGGGAGCCGATGATGTTGAGCACGCCCTGAAGGCTGCTCGCGAACCCGAAGAGCAGGGCGGCGAGGGTCGCCCTGATGGGGTCCCACCGCCCGAAGATCACGGCCGCGAGGGCGATGAAGCCCGCTCCCGCCGTCATCTCCTTGCCGAAGGCCCCGACCGAGCCGAGCGTGAAGAACGCTCCGCCGAGCCCCGCGATCGCTCCCGCGATCGACACGTTCCAGAATCGCGTCGCGGCGACCTTGATACCCACGGTGTCGGCCGCTTGCGGGTGCTCGCCGACGGCGCGCAAGCGCAACCCCCATCGGGTGTGGAAGAGCGCGATGTAGACGGCGATGACGGCGATGTACATGAGGTAGACGATGAAGGTCTGCCTGAAGAGCACGTAGCCGATGATCGGGATGTCGCTCAACACCGGGATCGTGATGTTCGCGAAGCGCGGGGGCGAGTTGAGCGCCGCCGAGTTGGGGCTCAAGAGCACGCTGAAGAGGAAGCCCGTGAGGCCCGAGACGAGAACGTTGAGCACGACGCCGACGATCACCTGGTCGACGAGGTACTTGATCGAGAACGCCGCGAGCACGAACGAGACGAGCACTCCCGCGACCATCGCGGCGATGAGGCCGACGAAGGGGTTGCCCGTGATCGACGCGACGAGTGCCGAGCAGAACGCCCCCGCGAGCAATTGGCCCTCGATCGCGACGTTGACGACGCCGACGCGCTCGGAGATGACTCCCCCGAGCGCTCCGAAGATGAGCGGAACGGAGAGCGCGAGCGCACCCGCGAGCAGACCGGGCACGGGGAGGTTGGCGTCGGCCGAGGCCCACACGAGAAACCCGAGCAGGAGCAGGAACGCGAAGAGGGCGCTGAGCCACAGCGGCACCCTCGTGCCGGAGCGCGCCCGCAGGAAGGCGACGACGGCGATGACCACGAGGAGCACGGCGATGACGTACCCGGTCGCGAGCGTCGGAAGGCCGAGCGGCGTGAGCTGGATGGCGTCTGATCGCGTCGAGAGCGCGAGGGTCGACACCCCCTCGCGGCCGAACGGCCCGAACAGCAGGATGCCGGCGACCGCGAACGCCGCGAGCACGATGGGCGTGCGGTAGCTGCGTCGGACGGCACCGGGCTTCGCGTGCGCGCCCGCGGGGGAGGGAGCCGACCCCGTGCTGAGCTTCGTGTCGGTCACGAGGTGACCCCTTCCTTGCGCGAGCGGGCGGGGCGGGCGCCGGGGGCCGGCAGGCGGAAGATCGCCCGCACGAGCGGCGGCGCCGCGATGAAGAGGACGATGAGCGATTGCACGACGACGACGATGTCGATGGGGACACCCTCGGCAGCCTGCATCGAGAAGCCTCCCGCCTTGAACGCCCCGAAGAGCACTCCGGCGAGGAACACTCCGAACGGGCGGGATCGGCCGAGCAGGGCGACCGTGATGGCGTCGAAGCCGATGCCCGCGTCGATCCCGGCGCCGAAGCCGCTCGTCGTCGTGCCGAGCACCTGGTTCACGCCCGCGAGACCGAGGAGTCCGCCGGAGATGAGCATCGCGACGATGTAGACCCTCTTGACGTCGATGCCCGCGACCCGAGCGGCCGCGGGATTCTCACCGACCGCGCGGAAGCGGAACCCGAGACTCGACCTGTCGATGAGCCACCACGCGAACACCGTGGCGGCGATGACGATGAGGAACCCGAAGTGGAGGTTGTATCCGGGCCCGAGGAGGTCGGGGAAGACGGCCGTCGGGAGGCTCGCGGGACTCTGCGGGTTGTTCGACCCGGGGGTGCCGAGCACGGGCGTGCGCAGCAGGTAGCTGATGAGGTAGAACGCCACGTAATTGAGCATGATCGTCACGATGACCTCGTGGGCTCCCGTGCGCGCCTTGAGCACACCGACGATTCCTCCCCACGCGGCTCCGGCGGCGATACCGAACACGAGCGCCACGACGAGGTGGATTCCCGCGGGCAGTTCCCAACTGAACGCGACCCATCCGCCGGCACCCGCGGCGACGAGCATCTGCCCGCGACCACCGATGTTGAAGAGACCGACGCGGAACGCGAGGGCGACTCCGAGACCTCCCGCGATGAGGGGGGTCGCGTAGGTGAGCGTGTCGGTGAGGGGTCGGATGCCCGCCGCGAAACCCTCGCGACGGAAGTTGTAGACCGACCCTTGGAAGAGGGCCGAGTACGCCCCGCCGACGGCCTCGCCGATCGCGCGCAGCATGTCGGACGGCCGCGAGAAGAAGTACCCCGCGGCCTCCTGCACCTCGTCGTTCGTCGACGCGATGAGCACGGCTCCCACGACGAGGGCGAGGATGATGCTCAGGATCGACATGAGCACGTTGCCCGACGCGATCTCGCGCAGTGCTCTCGACCAGCGATCGCCGTCGTCTCCGGAGGGGGCACGCTGCTCGGGGGCGACCTCCGCCGCCGTCGGAGCGGTGGCCTCGGGGCCGTGGGCCGCTCCGTCACCCGGTGGGGTGGGGGTCACTCGCGGAAGTTGGTTGTCGCTCACGCGGCGGCGTCCTTTCCCGGGGTCTCCCCGGCCATCATGAGTCCGAGGATGTCGCGAGAGGTGGTGCCCGGCACGATTCCGACGATGCGACCGCGGTACATCACGGCGATCCGGTCGGCGAGCGCGACGACTTCGTCGAGCTCGGTCGACACGACGATCACGGGAACGCCCGAGTCGCGCGTCGCGATGATCTGCTCGTGCACGAACTCGATCGACCCGACGTCGAGTCCGCGGGTGGGCTGCGCCGCCACGAAGAGGCGCAGCGTGCGGCTCAGCTCGCGCGCGAGCACGACCTTCTGCTGGTTTCCGCCCGAGAGTCGACCGACGTGGGTGTCGACGCTCTGCGTGCGGATGTCGAACTCGGTGACCTTCTGGTTGGCGAACTCGGAGAGGTAACCGAGTCGCAGGCTCCCCGCCTTGACGAAGGGCTCGGAGTCGGAGCGGTTGAGCATGAGGTTCTCGGCGATCGTGAACTCGCCGACGAGGCCGTCTTCTTTGCGGTCTTCGGGAACGAATCCGACGCCAGCGCCGAGGACCTTGCGCACCGAGAGGCCGCTGATCGAGGAGCCGTCGAGCGTGATCGTCCCGGTCACGCGATCCTGGAGCCCGAGAAGCGCTTCGGTCAGCTCGGTCTGCCCGTTGCCCTGCACTCCCGCGATCGCGAGCACTTCGCCCGCACGGACGGTGAAGCTCACGTCGTCGACGACGACCTGATCGCGCGCGTCGACGACGCTCAGATTCTCGACGATGAGGGCTTCGGCGCCGAGCTTCGCCTCGTGCTTGCTCACGGTGAGCTCGACGGCGCGACCGACCATGAGCGACGCGAGTTCGACGTTCGACGCCGACGGCTGCGCTTCGCCCACGACGCTCCCGAGGCGGATGACGGTGATGCGGTCCGCGACTTCGCGCACCTCGCGCAGCTTGTGCGTGATGAAGACGATCGAGGTTCCCGACTCCTTGAGCTGGCGCATGATCGCCATGAGCTCGTCGGTCTCCTGCGGGGTGAGCACGGCTGTCGGCTCGTCGAACACGAGCACGCGGGCATCCCGCGAGAGCGCCTTGATGATCTCGACCCGCTGTTGCACTCCCACCGGCAGGTCGCCGACGAGGGCGTCGGGGTCGAGGTCGAAGCCGAATCTCGCGGAGATCTCGCGCACCTTCGCCCGAGCGGCGCCGATGTCGAGGCGCCCGCCGAAACCGGTCTCCTCGTGGCCGAGCATGACGTTCTCCGCCACGGTGAAGACCGGGATGAGCATGAAGTGCTGGTGGACCATGCCGATGCCCGCGGCCATCGCGTCACCGGGGCCCGAGAAGGCCTGAACGGTGCCGTCGAGGAGGATCTCGCCCTCGTCGGCCTGATAGAGGCCGTAGAGCACGTTCATGAGGGTGGACTTGCCCGCCCCGTTCTCGCCGAGGAGGCAGTGGATCTCCCCCGCCTCGACGGTGAGGTCGATGTGGTCGTTCGCGACCAGGGCACCGAATCTCTTCGTGATGCCGCGCAGCTCGAGCTTCATGCGAACCAATCTATAAGGTCTGGGTCCCGCCTCTCGGCGAGAGGCCCGATACGCACGGCGGGGAGGCCGGCAACCGCCGGCCTCCCCGTGTGGGCACTGCGTGGTGTTACGGAGTCGAAACCGACTCGACGACGATGTCTCCGCTGATGATCTGCTCGCGGATCTCGTCGATCTCGGTGAGGAGCTCCTCGTCGACGGTCGACTCGAAGTCGTGGAGGGGAGCGATGTCGACCCCTCCGTTCTCGAGCGTTCCGACATACGGGGCGGCGTCGAAGTCACCCTCGGCTGCGCCGACGGCGACCTCTTCGACGGCGTCGGTCATCTGCTTGAGGATCGACGTGAGGTAGAGGTCGGAGAAATCGGGAGCGGTAAGGAACAGGTCGCTGTCGACTCCGATGAGCGCAGCACTGTCGTCGCGGTCGCGGATGGCCTCACCGGCGGAGATGAAGATGGGGCCACCGACGGGGAGCAGAACGTCGGCACCCTGGTCGAGGAGTCCCTCGGCAGTGGTCTTCGCGGTCTGGTTCGCCTCGAACCCACCGGTGAAGAGGCCGTCCTGCGCCTCTTTGTCCCAGCCGAGCACGGTGACGTCGGCCGACTTCTCTTCGTTGTAGTACGCGACGCCGTCGACGAAGCCGTCCATGAAGATCGTGACCGACGGGAACTGGAGTCCGCCGAAGGTTCCGACGGTTCCGGTCTCGGAGGTGCCGGCCGCGAGGTACCCCGCGAGGAAGGCGGCCTCGGCCGTGTTGTAGAGGATCGGCTTGACGTTGTCGAGTTCGAGCGGCTCGCCGTCGTCGGTCGAGAGACCGGAGTCGATGAGGGCGAAGTTCACGTCTTCGTTGGCCTCGGCGGCGTCGCGCGTGGCGTTCGCGAGAGCGAATCCGACCGTGAGGATGAAGTCGCAACCCTGGTCGACCATTCCGGAGACGTTGCCGGCGTACTGGTCCTCCGCCGTCGACTCCGCCTCGTTGAACTCGACACCGAGGTCGTCAGCTGCGGCTTCGATGCCGGCGTAGCTGCTCTCGTTGAACGACTGGTCGTCGAATCCACCGAAGTCGGAGACGATGCACGGGGTGTAGTCGATCGACTCGCCGCTGCCGCCCTCGTCCTCGGGCGGAGCCGCACATCCTGCGAGGAGCGCGCCGATTCCGACGAGAGCAAGACCGCTGTAGACGGTCCTCCGTGTGGTGTTTCTCAAGGTGTCCTCCAAGATGCCGCCCGAACTCGGTCGTCGGGCCGATTATTGCGACCACGTTACTCAGTGCGACGACGGCCGAGCACCAGTTGGCGGGCCTGACGCCGAATGGTTACAAATCCGCGACCGCCCCGAAACGAGCGCGCAATGAAGCGGAACCGCGACGCCCCGCGGCGAGGTCAGGGCGTGCTGGGCGACGTGACCTCGAGGGAGCCCTCGACGATCTCGGCCTCGAGAGCGTCGAGCTGCTCGGCGAGCTCGGCGGAGACGAGGGACTCGAGCTCGTGGAACGGCGCGAGTGCGACGCCGCCGTTCTCGAGGGTGCCCACGAAGGCGTCGTTGTCGAAGGTGCCGTCGATGCTCTGCCCCACGATCTCGACGACCGCGTCACCGGTGTTCTTGAGGACCGAGGTGAGCACGATGCCCCGGTACTCCTCCGGGAGGGTCTCGTATCCGTCGTTGTCGACCCAGATGATCGACACGTCGTCGGCCTCGACCGCGGCGGCGGCGGCCCCCTGGCCCACTTGACCGGCGACGGGCAGGATGACGTCGGCTCCCTGGTCGATGAAGGCTTGAGCGGTCTGACGCCCCTTGTTGATGTCTTCGAAGTCCCCCGTGAAGACGCCATCCTGATCGACCTTGTCCCAACCGAGCACCTCGACGCTCGAGTCGGTGTCGGCGTTGTACCGCGCGACTCCGTCGACGAACCCGTCCATGAAGAGGGTCACGGGCGGCTGGTTGCCGCCGCCGAAGGTCGCGACGACCCCGGTCTCGGAGACCCCCGCGGCGAGGTATCCGGCGAGGAAGGCCGCCTGAGCCGTGTCGTAGACGATCGGCTTGATGTTGGCGCCGTCGACGAGCTCGTCGACGATCGCGAAGTCCACGTCGGGGTTGAGCTCGCCCTGCTCCGCTGTTGCGGGGGCGAGTTCGTAGCCGACCGTCAAGACGAAGTCGCACCCCGTCGCGACCGCTTGCTCGACGTTCGGCGCGAGGTCGGTCTCGGTCTCGGAGACGAGCACCTGGGCGGCGATGTCGAGGTCGCCCTCGGCCTGCTGGAGCCCCTCCCAGCTCGACTGGTTGAACGAGCGGTCTTCGAGTCCGCCCGAGTTGGTGACCATGACGGCGCAGAACGAGCCCTCGCTCTCCTCGCTGTCCGGCGGGGTCGCGCACCCGGAGACGACGAGGGTCGCGAACAGGATGGCGCCGAGGGTGGTCGTGGTGCGGGCGGTGCGGAATCGGGACATGTCTCGAACGGTAGCCAGGAGCCCGTCTCGCCCGCCGGGCCAGACGGGCAGCCCGGAGCCTTCGTTACCCCTTCGTTACCGGTCCCGCTCCGGGTGTTGGCCGGGCGCCTCAGAGAACGTCGTCGCGCCCCGAGAGCTTGAGCGCGTCGACGACGGCCTTGACACGTTGCGCGTTGGCACTCGTCGTCACGAGCAGGGCGTCCTCCGTGTCGACGACGACGATGTCCGTGACTCCGATGAGGGAGATGAGCCTCCCGGTCTGGCTCACGACGACCCCGCTCGAGGAGTCCGCGAGCACGCGCGCGTTCTCGCCGAGGATAGCGAGATCCGACTTACGGCCGCGCGCGTGCAGCTTCGCGATCGCGGCGAAGTCACCGACGTCGTCCCAGTCGAAGTCTCCCGGGATGACGGCGAGGCGTCCCGCGGCCGCGGCGGGTTCGGCGACGGTGTAGTCGATCGCGATCTTCTCGAGGGTCGGCCACACGCGATCGACGACCGCGCCGCGCTCGGGGGTGTCCCACACGCGCGCGAGCTCGAGGATGCCCGCGAGGAGCTCGGGGCGGGATTCGCCGAGCTGCTCGAGGAGCATCGAGGCTTTCGCGATGAACATCCCGCCGTTCCAGAGGTATCTGCCGTCGGCGAGGTAGGCCGCCGCCGTCTCGGCGTCGGGCTTCTCGACGAACCGGTCCGCGCGCACCGCCGACGGGGCGCGGTCGATCGCGAGCGGCTCCGCGCAGTGCACGTAGCCGAACCCGATGGCCGGCTCGGTCGGGGTGATCCCGATGGTCGCGATGAAACCGTCTTCCGCGGCGGCGACGGCCTCGAGAACGGCGCGACGGAAACCGCGGCGGTCGCCGATGACGTGGTCGGCCGCGAACGACCCGACGATGACTCCGGGCTCACGGTGCTCGAGGATGGCGGCGGCGAGGCCGATCGCCGCGGAGGAGTCCTTAGGCTCGCTCTCGAGCACGACGTTCGCGTCGGCGAGTGCGGGCAGTTGCGCTTCGACGGCCGCGCGGTGCGCGCGCCCCGTGACGACCATGATGCGGTCGGGCCCCGAGATGGGAGCGAGACGATCCCACGTCGCGCGCAGGAGAGTGCTGCCGGATCCCGTGAGGTCGTGCAGGAACTTGGGCGCGTCGGCGCGCGAGAGCGGCCACAGGCGTGAACCGATGCCCCCCGCGGGGATGATGCTGTAGAACTTCTCGAGCCCGTCGCGCTGTCGATTCATGTCGCCACCCTACTGAGCGGACAGAACACCGCAGACAGAACCGCCCGGACAGCACCGGGCGGACGACACCGGGCGGACACCGCGCACCCCAAGCCGTCATCCGCCATTCACTCGGGAGACACGCGGATATCTCCGGCCCGCCGATCCGCCTCCGTAGCGTGACACTCGTCCACTCGATCGGAGTCGCCATGCGTGTCGCAGTCGTCAGCGAGAGTTTCCTCCCCACCGTCAACGGAGTGACCACGAGCGTGATGAAGGTGCTCGACCACCTTCGGGCTCGCGGCCACGAGGCCATCGTCATCACCCCCTCGGCGGGGTCGCCGAGCAGCTACGCCGGATTCACCGTGCGCCAGGTGCCCGCGTTCGCCTACCGCCAGTTTCCGGTCGGACTCCCGAGCCCGCTCGTGCAGCGCATCATCGCCGACTTCGCGCCCGACGTCGTGCACGTCGCCTCCCCCTTCATGCTCGGCGCCACGGCCCTCACCGCCGCGAAGCGCCTGCACATCCCGAGCGTCGCGATCTTCCAGACCGACGTCGCCGGATACGCCAGGCGCAACAACCTCGCCGCCGCGACCGGGTTCGCCTGGCGCCTCATCAAGTGGATCCACGACGGCGCCGACGTCACCCTCGCCCCGTCGACCGCGTCGATAGCCGACCTCACTCGCGCGGGGGTGTCCCGAGTCGAACGCTGGGCGCGCGGAGTCGACCTGCAGCGCTACCACCCGCGCAACCGTTCATCCGACGCGGTCACCGCGCTCCGACGCGAGGTCGCGCCCCACGGCGAGACGATCGTCGGATACGTGGGCAGGGTCGCACCCGAGAAGCAGATCGAGCGGTTGCGCGCGCTGCGCGGTGTCGCGAACATCCGCATCGTGATCGTCGGAGACGGCCCCGGGATGCCCTCGGTGAAGCGCGCACTTCACGGGATGCCGGTGACCTACCTCGGTGCTCTCGCGGGTGAACAGCTCGCGTCGGCCTACGCGTCGTTCGACCTCTTCGTGCACACGGGCACCGAGGAGACCTTCGGTCAGACGCTCCAGGAGGCCCACGCGACGGGGTTGCCCGTCGTGGCTCCGCGAGCCGGTGGCCCGGTCGACCTCGTGACGCCCGGCCTCGACGGCTACCTCTTCGACCCCGCAGACGATCGCACTCTGCGCGCCGCCGTGGAGAGGCTGAGTCTGGACCCCGCGCTGCGCGCGCGACTGGGCGAGGCGGGTCGCCGCCGCGTGCTCTCCCGATCGTGGGACGCCGTGTGCGACGAGCTCCTCGGGCACTACCGCACCGCGCGGACAGCACGCGACAGGAAGGTTCTCGCGCGCGCGATCTGACCCGGCGACCTTGCTGGGAAGTGTCTCGACGTCGAGCGATTTAGGCTGCCCTGAGAAGCGGGGTCAGCGGGTGCCGAATAGACTGAAAGTCGTTCAGTCGACGAACGAATGCTCGCCCCGGCGTCGGGGCCACAATCATCCGCAGGGAGGGTTACTCGTGTCTGAGAAATCCGCGGGAACTCTGGCCGAACGCGGTCCTGAGAAAAAGTATCCGCTGCCCAAGATCACCGCACCGAAGATCCCTCGAGGAACCCTCTACCGGGGCAACACGGGAATGTGGTCGTGGGTGCTGCACCGCATCACGGGTGTGGCGATCTACTTCTTCCTCCTCGTGCACGTGCTCGACACCGCGCTCGTGCGGGTGAGCCCCGAGGCCTACAACGTCGTGATCGAGAGCTACAAGACCCCGATCATGGGGCTCGGTGAGCTCGGACTCGTCGCCGCGATCGGGTTCCACGCCCTCAACGGTCTGCGCATCATCCTCATCGACTTCTGGTCGGTCGGCCCGAAGTACCACCGCCTCATGTTCGTCGTGGTCCTCGTGATGTGGGCCGTGCTCATGATCGGTTTCGCCCCCCGCCACCTCATGCACGTCTTCGGAGGCTGACGATGACTACCGAGAACATTCAGGCACCCCGGTCGGCGTCGACCGCGGTCGCGAACCGCGGCGTCAACTGGGAGAAGTGGGGCTGGATCTACATGCGCGCGAGCGGTGTCGTTCTCGTCGTGCTGATCTTCGGCCACCTGTTCGTCAACCTCATGGTCGGCGAAGGCGTCAACGCGATCGACTTCGCCTTCGTCGCCGGCAAATGGGCCGACCCGTTCTGGATCGTCTGGGACACCCTCCTCCTCTGGCTCGCGCTCATCCACGGCTCCAACGGCATGCGCACGATCGTCAACGACTACGCGAGCAACAGGCTCGTGCGCACCATCCTCAAGGGCGCCCTCGCGGCGTCCACCGTCGTCCTCCTCGTTTTGGGAACCCTTGTGATCTACACCTTCGAGCCCTGCCCCGTCGGCGCTCCCGCCGACCTTCTGCCCTCCTTCTGTGGAGTGGCTTCTTGAGCCGCGAGGGCACCTCGCCGAGCACCATCGTCGACGGAATCCACTACCACCAGTTCGACGTCGTCATCGTGGGAGCCGGTGGTGCCGGCATGCGCGCGGCCATCGAGGCCGGTCCCCACGCCAACACGGCGGTCATCTCCAAGCTCTATCCGACCCGGTCGCACACGGGTGCCGCGCAAGGCGGCATGGCCGCGGCCCTCGCCAACGTCGAGGAAGACAACTGGGAGTGGCACACCTTCGACACCGTCAAGGGTGGCGACTACCTCGTCGACCAGGACGCCGCGGAGATCCTCGCGAAAGAGGCCATCGACGCGATCATCGACCTCGAGAACATGGGGCTGCCCTTCAACCGCACGCCCGACGGCAAGATCGACCAGCGTCGCTTCGGCGGTCACACGGCCGAGCACGGCAAGTCGCCCGTGCGTCGCGCGTGCTACGCGGCCGACCGCACGGGTCACATGATCCTGCAGACGCTCTACCAGAACTGCGTCAAGCACGGCATCAACTTCTTCAACGAGTTCTACGTGCTCGACCTGCTCATGACCGAGGTCGTCGAAGACGGCGCAACGGTCAAGCGCCCCTCGGGTGTCGTCGCGTACGAGCTGTCGACGGGCGAGATCCATGTCTTCCAGGCGAAGTCGATCGTCTTCGCGACGGGTGGCTACGGCAAGATCTTCAAGACGACCTCGAACGCGCACACCCTCACGGGTGACGGCGTCGGCATCATCTGGCGCAAGGGACTCCCCCTCGAAGACATGGAGTTCTTCCAGTTCCACCCGACCGGACTCGCGGGGCTCGGCATCCTGCTCTCCGAGGCCGCCCGAGGCGAAGGCGCGATCCTGCGCAACAGCGAGGGCGAGAGGTTCATGGAGCGCTACGCGCCCACCATCAAGGACCTCGCCCCCCGAGACATCGTCGCGAGGTGCATGGCGACCGAGATCCGCGAGGGTCGCGGCGCCGGCCCGAACAAGGACTATGTCTACCTCGACATCACCCACCTCGAGCCCGCCGTCATCGACGCGAAGCTCCCCGACATCACCGAGTTCGCGCGCACCTACCTCGGCGTCGAGCCCTACTACGAGCCCGTGCCCGTGCTCCCGACGGCGCACTACGCGATGGGCGGAATCCCGACCAACGTCGACGCCGAGGTGCTGAGCGACAACACGACCGTCGTTCCCGGTCTCTACGCCGCCGGAGAGTGCGCGTGCGTGAGCGTGCACGGCTCCAACCGCCTCGGAACCAACTCGCTCCTCGACATCAACGTGTTCGGCAAGCGCGCGGGCAAGAACGCCGTGATCTACGCGAAGTCCGCCGACTTCGTGCCCCTGCCCGAGAATCCCGCCGCGGGAGTGCTCGCGCTCCTCGACGGGGTACGTCAGGGCGACGGCACCGAGCGGATCGCGGTCATCCGCAAAGAACTCCAGGACTCGATGGACCGCAACGCGCAGGTCTACCGCACCGAGGAGACCCTCGCCGAGGTCACCGAGCTCATCGAGAACCTCCGAGCGCGCTACAAGAACATCAAGGTTCAGGACAAGGGCAAGAGGTTCAACACCGACCTGCTCGAGGCCGTGGAGCTCGGGTTCCTGCTCGACCTCGCCGAAGTGCTCGTGTATTCGGCGCGCTCGCGCAAGGAGAGCCGCGGAGGTCACTTCCGCGAGGACTTCCCGACCCGCAACGACGACGACTACCTCGTGCACACGATGGCCTACCTCACGGGTGACCCCGAGTCCGCGGATGCGGGCGAGCACATCCGACTCGAGACGAAGCCCGTCGTGATCACCAACTACCAGCCGATGGAAAGAAAGTACTGATGAGCACTCCCGTACTCGAACGAGACAACGCGGCATCCGACGAGGTCGAGATGTTCACGGCGACGCTCATCATCCGGCGCTTCGACCCCGAGGTGGATGCCGAGCCGCGCTGGGAGGACTTCGACGTCGAGGTTCTCGCTACCGATCGGGTGCTCGACGCTCTGCACAAGATCAAGTGGGAGCAGGACCAGACGCTGACCTTCCGCCGCTCGTGCGCCCACGGGGTCTGCGGGTCGGACGCGATGCGCATCAACGGCCGCAACCGTCTCGCGTGCAAGGCCCTCATCAAGGACCTCGACATCTCGAAGCCGATCTACGTCGAGGCCATCAAGGGGCTCCCCCTCGAGAAGGACCTCATCGTCAACATGGACCCCTTCTTCGAGAGCTTCGCGGAGGTGCAGCCGTTCCTCATCGCCTCGAGCAAGCCCGAGAAGGAGCGCCTGCAGAGCCCCGCCGAGCGTGCGCGGTTCGACGACACCACGAAGTGCATCCTGTGCGCCGCGTGCACGTCGAGCTGCCCCGTCTTCTGGACCGACGGACAGTACTTCGGACCGGCAGCGATCGTCAACGCCCACCGGTTCATCTTCGACTCGCGTGACGAGGGCTCGCAGGTGCGCCTCGACATCCTCAACGACAAGGAGGGTGTGTGGCGCTGTCGCACGACCTTCAACTGCACCGAGGCGTGCCCCCGCGGCATCCAGGTGACGCAAGCGATCGCCGAGGTCAAGCAGGCGATCATGCGCGGCACCCCGTAACGATCGTCGTTCCCCAACCGGGACACGACGAAGCGCCCGGCCCCGTGAGGGTGCCGGGCGCTTCGTCGTCAGCGGTGCGGGACGGTCAGGGTCCGTCCGCGGTGCGGATCAGCTCGCGGATGCCGCGGCGCGCGCGTCGGCGGCCGTGCGAGCGCCGAGCGCGCGAGCGGCACGCGCCCTGGCCTCGTCGAGGGTGACCGTCAGGAGTGCCGCGCGCACGTCGGCGAGAGCCGCGGGCGTCATGCTGAGAGTCGTCGCACCGAGCCCGACGAGCACGATCGCGAGCTGCGGGTCGGCTGCCGCCTCACCGCAGATACCGACGGGCTTGCCCGCGGCCGCACCGGCGTCACCGAGCTGCTTCACGAGACGCAACACGGCGGGGTGCCACGGGTCCTGATACGACGCGACGCTCCCGAGCATGCGGTCTGCCGCGAGGGTGTACTGGGTGAGGTCGTTCGTGCCGACGCTCACGAAGTCCGCCGACTCGAGCACCTGGTCGGCGACGAGAGCGAGCGAGGGGATCTCGGCCATGACACCGACGGTCGTGAGACCGAGCTCGCGGCCGAGCTCGACGAAGTAGTCGGTCTCGGCGGCGTCGGCCACCATGGGGGCCATGACCCAGAGGTCGGCGTCGGACTCCGCTTCGGCGCCCGCGAGCGCCGTGAGCTGATCGCGCAGGATCTGCTCGCTCGCGCGCAGGGCACGCAAGCCGCGCAGGCCGAGCGCGGGGTTCTCCTCTTCGGCGTCGTTGAGGAAGCTCAGGGGCTTGTCCGCCCCCGCGTCGAGAGCGCGCACGACGACCTTCTTGCCCGAGAAGTGGCCGAGGAGATCGCGGTACTGGGCCTGCTGGTCTTCGACCGTCGGCGCGGTCTTCGCGTCGAGGAAGAGGAACTCGGTGCGGAAGAGACCGACACCCTCGGCCCCGAGCTCGACGGCGGCCTCCGCATCGGCGGGGGAGCCGAGGTTCGCGAGCAGGGGCACCGCGGTGCCGTCGGAGAGCGCGCCTGCCGTGATGGGGGCCGCGAGGGCGGCCGCTCGCTCGGCGATGCGAGCGCGAGCGGACTCGACGGCGTCGTCACTCGGGTCGACCGTGATCGCCCCGCTCGCGGCATCCGCGATGATGAGCGTTCCGTCGGCGAGGTCGAGGGCACCGGTGACGCCGACGATCGCGGGAATCGACTTCGATCGCGCGAGGATCGCCGTGTGGCTCGTGGGACCGCCGTCGCGCGTGATGAGGGCGAGCACCTTGTCGAGGTCGAGGAGAGCGGTGTCTGCGGGGGCGAGGTCGGGAGCGACGAGGATGAACGGCTCGTCGCTCTCGGGAACGCCCGGTGCCGGCACGCCGCGGAGGCGCGCGATGACGCGCTGCGAGACATCCCCGAGGTCGGTCGCGCGCTCGGCCATGTAGCCGCCCATGCCGATGAGGATGTCTTGGAACGCCGCGAACGCGTCGAAGACGGCCCTCTCGCCGGTCGACCCGGCGTCGATGCGCGCCTTCACGTCGTCGGCGAGGGTCGGATCCTTCGCCATCATCGAGGCGGCCTCGAGAACCTCCTGAGCCGCACCGCCCGCCGTCGCACCGCGTTCGAGCAGTTCGGCTGCGACGGCATCGAGTGCGTCGATCGTCGAGCGCAACTCCGCTTCGGCGTCTCCGGAATGCTGCGCCTGCTCCGGTTTGGCGAGAGGCTCGGGCATCCTGAGGATGCGCCCCACCGCGACTGTGCTGCCGACTCCGACGCCGCTCAGGTCCATTGTCACAACTTCCGCTCTGGGGCCGCCGTGGCCCCCGTGATGCTCGTCGCCCCGTGTCTCGGGGGCTCGAGTCAGCCTATCCCGGCCTTGTTACGCTGACGGAATGGCGAAGCCGCGCGCGCACGACGAGAGCACCGTCGGGCGCCGAGGCGACGGCGCACACGATCGCGTCACCGCCGACGTCGACGAGAGGGCGGATGACACGCGCTCGGGGGGCGGCACTGGCACCGGCACCGGCACCGGCACCGGCACGACCGTCGTCTCGCCCGCGAACGACTCGCGCGACGCCGGCGAGGGCACGGCCACCCCCGGCGGCATCGGCGGTGCCGTCTCCCGAATCGTGACGACCGTGTTCGAGCTCAAACCGGTGCGCGTGCTCTTCCACTACCTTTCGCGCATCGGCCCCCTCATGGCGACCGGTCTCGCCTACCAAGCACTCTTCGCGACCTTCGCCGCCCTGTGGGTCGGCTTCTCGATCGCCGGAATCGTGATCCAGAACGACATCGGATTGCGCAACGAGCTAGTCGACACCATCTCCGCCGCGGTGCCCGGGCTCATCGAGTCGCCGGAGCAGCCCGACGGCGCCATCGACCCCGAGGATCTGCTCGAGACCGGCGGACTCAACTGGACGGGCCTCGCCGCCCTCGTCATCCTGCTCTTCATCGCGCTCAACTTCCTTGCGTCGGCGCGCGACGCCGTGCGACGGATGTTCGGCCTCCAGCAGGTGCAGGCGAACATCCTGATCCTCAAGGCGAAGGACTTCGGTCTCGCGCTCGCCTTCGGTGCGGCCCTCCTGCTCTCGACCGTGCTCTCGTCGCTCAGCACCGTGCTCATGGACTTCTTCCTCTCCCTCGTGGGCATCGGCGAGGACTCCTGGTTCTCGGCGACCCTCGGAACGGTCGTCGGGCTCATCATCGTGCTCACGCTCGACACCGTGGTGCTCGCAGCGCTCTACCGGGTGCTCGCGGGCATTCCGATCCCGCGCCGCAGACTCTTCGGCGGCGCGTTGCTCGGAGGGGTGCTCGTCGGCGCGCTCAAACTGCTCGGCAACACTCTGCTCGGGGGCGCGGGCACCAACCCGCTGCTCGAGACGTTCGCGATCATCATCGGTCTGCTCATCTTCTTCAACCTCGTGTGCCAGGCCATCCTCATCTCGGCGGCGTGGGTCGCCGTGGGCATGAACGACAGCGGGATCGCCGCCGACCCCGTGGCCGCCGAAGAGGAACGGCGGGAGCAGGAACGCATCGCCGAGCTCGAGCGGATCGCCGCCGAGGCGCAGCGGCCGAAAGGGCTCGCGCGGGTCTGGGCGCGAATCTCGCGGCGCGGCTCAAAATAGACTGACCTCATGACTCAGCCCCTCCGCATCGCGACCGTCAACGTCAACGGAGTGCGCGCCGCGTATCGCAAGGGCATGGGCGACTGGCTCGACGGTCGCGGTGTCGACATCCTCGCCCTCCAGGAGGTGCGCGCGTCGACCGACGACCTCGCGGGGCTCCTCGGCGACGGGTGGAGCATCCTGCACGACGCGGCCACGGTGAAAGGCCGTGCGGGGGTCGCGATCGCGAGCCGGAACGTCGCGACCGTTCACCGCGTGAGCCTCGGCGCCGACGAGTTCGACAGCGCCGGGCGCTGGCTCGAAGCCGACTTCACCGTCGGAGACGCGAGCATCACGGTCGTGAGCACCTACGTGCACTCGGGCGAGGTCGGCACCCCCAAGCAGGTCGAGAAGTACACCTTCCTCGACGCGATGGAGGCGCGCCTCCCCGAGCTCGCGAGCCACTCCGACCACGCGCTCGTCGTCGGCGACCTCAACGTCGGACACCGCGAGATCGACATCCGCAACTGGAAGGGCAACCGCAAGAACGCGGGGTTCCTGCCCGACGAACGCGCCTACTTCGATCGCTTCTTCGGCCCCCTCGGCGAGACCGTGACGGGCGTCGACGGCTCGACGGGGCCCGGCCTCGGCTGGGTCGACGTCGGCCGCGCGTGGGCGGGCGAGGTCGAAGGGCCATACACGTGGTGGTCGCAGCGCGGCAAAGCCTTCGACACCGACACCGGGTGGCGACTCGACTACCACGTGGCCACGCCCGCCCTCGCGGCGAGCGTGACGTCGTATGCCGTCGACAAAGCCGACGCGTGGGACACCCGATGGTCCGACCACGCTCCCGTCGTCGTCGACTACGTGATCTGACCCCCCTTCCCGCCAAGAAAGCACACCATGACCTCCAAACCCCGTCTCTTCTCCGGGATGCAGCCCTCGGCCGACTCCCTCCACATCGGCAACTACGTGGGGGCGCTGCGGCAGTGGCGCGACATGCAGGAGTCGCACGACGCGATCTTCTGCGTCGTCGACCTCCACGCGATCACCGTGCCGCAGGAGCCGGCCGTGCTGCGCGCGCAGATCCGCCGCACCGCCGCGCAGTACATCGCGGCGGGGATCGACCCCGAGAAGTCGACCCTCTTCGTGCAGTCCCACGTTCCCGCGCACGCCCAGCTCGCGTGGGTGCTCAACACCATCACGGGCTTCGGCGAGGCCAGCCGCATGACGCAGTTCAAAGACAAGGCGGCCAAGAACGGAACGGATGCCGCGTCGCTCGGGCTCTTCGCCTACCCGACCCTCATGGCGGCGGACATCCTGCTCTACCAGACCCACCAGGTGCCGGTCGGCGACGATCAGAAACAGCACGTGGAGCTCACGCGGGATCTCGCGACGCGGTTCAACAGCCGATTCGGCTCGACCTTCGTCGTGCCCGAACCGACGATCCTCGCCCAGGGCGCACGGCTCTACGACCTGCAGAACCCGGTGTCGAAGATGAGCAAATCGGCGGCGTCGACCTCGGGAGTCGTCTTCCTGCTCGACGAGGCGAAGACGACGGCGAAGAAGTTCAAGTCGGCGGTGACCGACGACGACCGCGAGATCCGCTTCGACCGCGGCGCCAAACCCGGTGTGTCCAACCTCCTCACGATCCTCTCGGCGTTCGGAGGTTCACCCATCGCCGACCTCGAGGCGCAGTACGCGGGGCGGGGATACGGAGACCTCAAGGGCGACGTCGCCGACGCGGTCGTGGCCGTGTTCGATCCGATCCGCACTCGCGCGCTCGAACTGATGGATGACCCGGCCGAGCTCGATCGCATCCTCGCCGTGAGCGCCGACCGGGCCAACGAGATCGCGGAGCAGACCCTCGCGACCGTCTACGACAGGATCGGCCTGCTGCCGAAAGTACGCCGATGACCGACGGGAGTGCGGGTGACACCGGCGCAGGGGAGACCGGCGCACGCGAGACGGACGCACCCGACCCCGTCGTGCGCCTCGAGACCGAGCGGCTCGTGCTCGATGCCGTCGTGCCCTCCGACGCCCCCCGGATCGCCGAGTTCTGCCAAGACCCCGAACTGCAGCGCTGGGTTCCCGTTCCGCAGCCGTACACCCTCGATCACGCCACCTCCTTCGCCACCGACTACGCCTCCTCGAGCCGGTCGGGCAGACACCCGGCGAGCGACGGGGTCGTGCTCTGGGCGATCCGACTCGAGGGCGAACTCGCCGGCGTGATCGAGCTGCGACTCGAACCGGTCCGTTCGGCGACCGTCGGGTTCTGGCTCGCACGGTCGAGGCGACGGGCTCGCCTCATGGACGAGGCCCTCGCCGCGGTGATCGACCTCGGGTTCGATCCGACCGCGCTCGACCTCCAGCGCATCCACTGGCAAGCGGTTGCCGGCAACGTGCCGTCGGCGATGATCGCGCGGCGCGCGGGCTTCCGATTCGAGGGGACGGCGCGCAAATCGATGGTGCACCGCGACGAACGCGTCGATGCGTGGCAAGCGAGCCTCCTGCGCAGCGACCCCCGGTCGCGCGCGGGCGGCTGGCCGCTCTGAGCTCCGAGCTCTGAGGGCGAGGGCGAGGGCGGGTGACGGGGAATACCGCGCCCCGAAACGCGTTGACTACACTCGACAGCAGTACGTGCTCCGGGGTCGGTGAGAATCCGAACCGGCGGTGACAGTCCGCGACCCGCACGAGATGGCGACATCCCGTTCGGTTGAGCCGGTGGAATTCCGGGACCGACAGTAATGAGATCGCGAGATCTCTCAGTCTGGATGAGAGGCAGCACGAGCAGGATCGGTCGACCCTGCGCACCATCCCGCGTGCACCGCGCGGAATCCCGGAGACCGTCTCGACACTCGAGATTCAGGACACCGGATGATGAGCACCACGATCGAGGAAGCCATGCGCGCGGCGCTCGCCCTCGCGTCGCGCGGCGTGAAGACCGGACCCAACCCGCGCGTCGGGTGCGTCATCCTCTCCCCCGACGGCACGGTGATCGCCGAGGGCTGGCACCGCGGTGCCGGCACCGCTCACGCCGAAGTCGATGCCCTCAGCCACCTCGTCGACGATGCCGCCCGCGGGGCGACAGCGGTCGTGACCCTCGAACCGTGCAACCACCACGGCCGCACCGGACCGTGCACCGAGGCACTCATCGCCGCGGGCGTGGCGCGAGTCGTCTACGCGGTCGCCGACCCCGGTCACGCCTCGGGTGGCGGCGCCGCGCGACTGCGTGACGCGGCAATCGACGTCGTCGAGGGAGTGCTCGCCGACGAGGCCACCGCCTTTCTGCACGGGTGGCTCACGGCCATGACCCTCCGGCGCCCCGTCGTGACCCTCAAGTGGGCTTCGAGCCTCGACGGTCGGGCCGCGGCCGCCGACGGGTCGAGCCAGTGGATCACGGGAACGGCCGCGCGGCAGCACGTGCACGAGAGGCGGGCGGATGCCGACGCGATCGTCGTCGGCACGGGCACCGTGATCGCGGACGACCCCACGCTCACGGCGCGCGGGGATGCGGGCGAACTCCTCCCCCACCAGCCCGTGCCCGTCGTGGTCGGCGAGCGCGCGGTCGCGGCCACGGCGCGCGTGCGCGAGCATCCGCACGCGCTCATCGAGGCGCGCAGCCACGATCTCGACGCCGTGCTCGCCGACCTGTTCAAAAGGGGCATCCGCTCGGTGTTCGTCGAGGGTGGGCCGACCCTCGCGAGCGCGTTCGTGCGCGCGGGGCTCGTCGACGAGTTTCTCGTCTACCTCGCCCCCGTTCTGCTCGGCGGCGACCGGCTCGCGCTCGGCGACGTGGGCGTGCCGGGAATCGCCGACGCCCGCAGGCTCGCGGTCGAGCGTCTCGAGATCCTCGGCGACGACATCCTGCTGGTCGCGCGCCCCGCGCCAGCCCCACCAGCAGCGGCCGCGCCCGCACTCTCAGCACCCTCAGGCACCGACGGAAGGACCCTCTAATGTTCACCGGAATCATCGAAGAGCTCGGCGAAGTGGTCGAGTGGTCGCCGGGAACGGATGCCGCGAGGCTCACCGTGCGCGGCCCCCTCGTTGTCGGCGACGCCTCCCACGGCGACTCCATCTCGGTCAACGGCGTGTGCCTCACGGTCGTCGACCAGGGGCCGGACTGGTTCACCGCCGACGTCATGGCGCAGACGATCGCCATGAGCACCTTCACGTCTCCGACACCGGGTGAGCCGGTCAACCTCGAGCGTGCAGCCCAGGTGGGCGACCGTCTCGGTGGACACATCGTGCAGGGTCACATCGACGGCACGAGCGAGTTGCTCTCCATCACCGAGGGCAGCGCGTGGCGGATCGTGCGGTTCAGTCTCTCGGCAGACCTCGCACCCCTCGTGGCGAGCAAAGGCTCGATCGCGATCGACGGCATCTCGCTCACCGTGAGCGACGTGGGCACCGACTGGTTCGAGGTGTCACTCATCCCCGAGACACTCTCGGTCACGACGCTCGGCCGCAAGACCGTCGGCGACACGGTCAACATCGAGACCGACATCCTCGCCCGACACGTGGAGCGGATGCTCGCGTTCCGGAACGGGAGCGCATCGTGAGCCTCGCCGACATCCCCACCGCCCTCGACGAGCTGCGTGCTGGCCGACCCGTGATCGTCGTCGACGACGAGGGTCGCGAGAACGAGGGCGACGTCGTGATCTCGGCCGAGCTCGCGAGCCAGGAGTGGATCGCGTGGCTCGTGCGCAACTCGTCGGGGTTCATCTGCGCACCCATGACGAACGAGATCGCCGACCGTCTCGAGCTGCCCGTGATGGTCGCCCACAACGAAGACCCCCGAGGCACCAACTACACGGTCACGGTCGACGCGGCCGACCGGCTCAGCACAGGCATCAGTGCCGCCGATCGCGCCCACACGCTGCGCGTGCTCGCCGACCTCGAGTCGACGCCGTCGAGCCTCAACCGGCCAGGCCACATCCTGCCGCTGCGTGCGGCCGAGGGTGGGGTGCGTGAGCGCGACGGTCACACCGAAGCGGCCGTCGATCTCATGAAACTGGCGGGCCTGACCCCCGTCGGGGCGATCTCCGAGATCGTCGCCGACGACGGCGAGATGATGCGCCTCCCCGGTCTGCTCGCGCTCGGTGAGCGCGAGGGGCTCACCGTCATCACCATCGAGAGCCTCATCGCCTACCTCCACGAGGTGCACGCCGACGTGGAGGTTCCCACGGTCACCCCGCTGCCCGAGAGCTCGCGCGTGATCTTCGAGGTCGAGACGACCATCCCGACGAGCCGCGGACCGTTCCGTTTCCGCGCCTACCGCGACCGGATGTCGGGGGCCGACCACGTGGCCGTCATCGCGGGTGAGCCGACCGACGGTGCTCTCATCCGGGTGCACTCCGAGTGCCTCACGGGCGAGGTGTTCGGTTCGCTCAAGTGCGAGTGCGGACCGCAGCTCGATGCGGCGCTCGACACCATCCAGGAACACGGGGGCGTCGTGATCTACATGCGCGGGCACGAGGGTCGCGGGATCGGTCTCGTCAACAAGCTCAAGGCCTACCGCCTGCAGGAAGACGGGCTCGACACTCTCGACGCCAACCTCGCGCTCGGTTTCCCCGCCGACGGCCGGGACTACGGTGCTGCGGTCGCGATCCTCGAGGACCTCCGACTATCCTCGGTGCGAGTGATCACCAACAACCCCGACAAGGTCAAGCAGCTCGTCGACCGCGGCATCACCGTGATCGACCAGGTGCCTCTCGTGGTCGGGGTGGGCGGGGTCAACGAGGCCTACCTCAGCACCAAGCGCGATCGGATGGGGCACATGTTGCCCGACGATGCTGCACTCGACAGGTTCGTCGCTGCCGCGGCGATCCAGACTCTGAAGGAGCAAGAACTGTGACCGGAGCCGGCGCCCCCGACACCACCCCCCTCGACGCGACGGGACTCTCGGTGACGATCGTCGCCGGGTCATGGCACGAGACCATCGCGGAGGGCCTCCTCGCGGGGGCGAAACGGTATCTCGAGCACGCGAATGCCGACGTCAACGTCGTGCGGGTCTCCGGGAGCTTCGAGCTCCCCGTCGTGAGCAAGGCGGCGTTCAACGCGGGAGCCGACGCTGTCGTCGCGCTCGGCGTCATCATCCGCGGCGGGACGCCCCACTTCGAGTACGTCGCGGATGCGACGACCTCCGGTCTCACGCAAGTGAGCGTGCACTGCGGCAAACCGATCGGTTTCGGTGTGCTCACGGTCGACACGGAGCAGCAGGGACTCGACCGCGCGGGACTCCCCGAGTCGAGCGAAGACAAGGGTGCCGAGGCGGCCGAAGCAGCGGTCTCGACGGCCCTCGTGATCCGCTCGCTCGCGAAGCTCGAGTTCGCGAAGCTCGAGGCGGCCCTCTGATGAAGAATCCGATCGTCTACATCAAGATCGTCGTCATCCTCGGGTCGATCGTGCTCGCGGGTTTCTGGGTGCAGCGCGTGTTCTTCCCGGAGCTCTCGGCCTGACCCCGGTCGCTCCCTCCGCGTGACACAGTGGGGGAACACGACGAAAGGCTCACCATGACCGAGGACACCGCCGCCGCTCCCACCGCCACCGCCACCGGCGACACGCCCCTCTCGGGCACGCAGTACGTGATCGAGGCGCACGGCTACCGGGTGACGGTCGCGAGCACCGGTGCGACGCTGCGGGAGCTCACGTTCGACGGGCGCGACCTCACGGTTCCGTTCGCGGCAGACGAGGTCCGACGCAATTTCCGCGGTGCGACGCTCGCCCCGTGGCCCAATCGCATCATCGACGGCACCTACACGTTCGCGGGCGAGGATCGGCAGCTCGCCCTCACCGAACCCGAGCGGGGTCACGCCCTCCACGGGCTCGTGAGCTGGGTGGACTTCTCGGTCGTGGAGCACGTCGGCGATGCGGTGACGCTCGCGGCGATCATCCCGCCGCAGGTCGGCTATCCGCACCGGGTGCGTGTCTCGGTCACGTTCACGGTGTCGAGCGACGGTCTCACGCAGTCGATCGGTGCGACCAATGTCGGCGACACGACGGCGCCCTACGGGTGCAGTGCGCACCCGTACCTCGTGGCGGGCGAGGGCATCGTCGACGACTGGACTCTCGAGCTGTCGGCCTCAGACGTGTTCCTCACCGAGGGCGACCGTTTGCTCCCCGACCGCGTCGCCTCCGTCGATTCGGTTCTCGACGGCACCCTCGACTTCCGCGGGGGGCGGGTGATCGGTGACACTTTCGTCGATCACGCCTACACGTCGCTCGAATTCTCCCCTCGCGCGACCGTGCGCGTCACGACCGCGGCGGGGAGCGGGGTCGCGATCGAGTTCGACGAGGCCTGCCCCTGGGTGCAGATCCACACCGCGGATCGTCCGGCGCCCGAGCCCAGCCGCATCGGGCTCGCGGTCGAGCCGATGACGTGTCCGCCCGACGCGTTCAACTCGAAGACGGATGTCGTCGAGCTCGAGCCCGGGGCGACGCACGAGGTGTCGTGGCGCATCAGTGCGCTGTGAGCCCTCGAAGATGAGCGTAAGGTGATTGGCGGCCGTCACGAACGGCCGCCTCTCTTCTTTCGCCTCGCACTCGTCGACCCCGCATCAGGTGGTCCCGTGCCCGGCGGTCCAGCCCCGTCAGCCTGTCCGGAGTTTCTGCATGTCGTCCGTCACCGCCCCCACCGCGTCTGCCAAGACCAATCCTCGTTCTCGTGTCATCTTCGCGAGCCTCATCGGCACGTCGATCGAGTTCTACGACTTCTACGTCTACGCGACGGCGGCCGTGCTCGTGTTCCCGATCCTGTTCTTCCCCGGGGACGACCCGACCATGTCGCTCCTCAAGTCGTTTGCGGCATTCGGCGCGGCGTTCGTCGCGCGGCCGATCGGGTCGATCCTGTTCGGGCACTTCGGTGACCGGATCGGTCGCAAGGGCACCCTCGTGGCGTCGCTGCTCACGATGGGTGTCGCGACGGTGCTCATCGGGTGCATCCCGACGGCGCTCACGCCCGGCTGGGAGGTTCTCGCCCCCACCCTTCTGGTGATCATGCGTTTCGCCCAGGGTCTCGGTCTCGGTGGCGAGTGGAGTGGCGCAGCGTTGCTCGCGACGGAGAATGCTCCCGAAGGCAAGCGCGCCATCTACGGCACGTTCCCGCAGCTCGGTGCGCCGATCGGTTTCATCGTGGCCAACGGCGTGTTCCTCATCCTCAACCTCACGCTGCCCGAAGACGACTTCCTGTCGTGGGGGTGGCGTGTGCCGTTCCTCGCGAGCGCCGTTCTCGTGATCATCGGTCTCTACGTGCGGTTCAAGCTCATCGAGACTCCCGCGTTCACGAAGGTCATCGAGTCGGGTGAGGTCGAGAAACTGCCTCTCGCGCGAGTCTTCAAGTCGAGTTGGCGTCAGCTCATCCTCGGAACGTTCATCATGCTCGCGACGTACACGCTCTTCTATCTCATGACGACGTACACGCTCACGTATGGCACGACGCCGGTCGATGCGGATGTCGCGGGCCTCGGCTACACGCGCAACGACTTCCTCATCATGCTCATCGTCGGTGTCGTGTTCTTCGGAATCTTCACGCTCGTGTCTGGTCCGCTCGCGGAGAGGTTCGGCCGTCGTGCGCACCTCATCGTGACGACTCTCGCGATCATCGTCTTCGGTTTTCTGTTCGTGCCACTCCTCGGGGGTGGAGATGTGGGTGTCAACGCGTTGCTCGTGATCGGGTTCACTCTCATGGGGTTGACGTTCGGTCCGATGGGGGCGTTGTTGCCCGAGTTGTTCCCGACGAACGTGCGGTACACGGGGTCGGCGATCAGCTACAACGTCGCGAGCATCCTCGGTGCTGCTGTGGCGCCGTTCATCGCGGTGTGGCTCTGGGGTCTCGCCGACGGGAGCCCGGTGCTCGTCGGTGTGTACCTGAGCGTCATGGGGGCCATCACGCTCGTCGCGCTCATCCTGAGCAAGGAGACGCGGGACCTCGAGTACACCTCGAACGTGAGCTGAGGGTCCGGGTCGGTTCGGGCCGGGTTGCGTCGTCACATCGCTACATCGCGATCTCATGGGCGACCGGGCTCCGGGACGGCATCGGAATGAACACCCGCCCCGGATCGACGTCCGGTGGTGGTCGTAGGAAGTAGTCGGCTCGGTCTCGGTGCACCTGCCACCGGTTGTCATGGATCAGCAGATGATGCCTCCGACACAGCAGGATGCCGTCGGCGATGTCGGTGCGGCCCTCGGCACCAGCCCACGGGTTGATGTGGTGGGCCTCGCAATACGACGGAGGTCTCTCGCACCCGGGGAACCGGCATCCGCCGTCTCTGACGGTCAACCCGATGCGTTGCCGTTCGGTGAACAGGCGCCGGTCCCGTCCGACGTTCACGCACTGGCCGTCGCGGTCGAAGCCGACACTGATGACTCCGGTGTTGCAGATCGCCCGTTCGATCGTCGGAGCCGACACGGTGTCGGTGCGGCCCTCGAGGAACCCTGGACCTGTCCTGCCCTCGAGCCGGTCCGCGGTCACCACGATCCGCACGGCCGGGCGGCGCCCGCCGAACAGGGTTCCCGGATCCGCATCGACCGCGAGGCGCACCAGGTCGACGAACGCGTCGGCACTGACCTGCTCGTCGGTGCGGCCATCGTTCAGCAGCTCCTCCGCGGTCGCACGCGCGGCCGGGTCGACGAAGCGGGGACCACCCCGCCGCGGTGACAGGATCTGAGCGAACGCGTCCGCAACCAGAGCCCCGTCTTCGGGGGCGAGCCGCCACGACCCGCAGTGCATTCCGGTCGTGGCGTCCCACCAGGTGCGCACCGTCCTCAGGTCGCGGTGCTGTTTCTCCCGACGCTCGATCCCGTCAGCATCGAGGAGATCACGCACCTGCCTCGCACGGCGCCAGAGCTGTTCCGGGGTCAGACCCGGTCCCGCGGCGATGAGGTCGTCTGCAGCGTCCTCGAGCACGATCTCGTCGACGCCGGTGATCTCGGAGAACACCCGCCGGATCGCATCCATCGCATCGAGCGAGAGGGCACCTGACGTCACGGCCGCGGCGAGAGCGTCGCGCCACGACGGTGGGGCGGAACCGTCGTGGCCCCCCACTGGCTGCGCGCCCGCGGACGCGGCTTCGGCGAGCAAAGATCCGGTCTCGACCAGGCGGGTGGCTTCGGCGCGGCTCACGTGCGCCACACGCTGGATCATCGCGACCGGGCTCACGAAACCCGCCTTTTGGGCGAGTCCCTGGTGACCGAGTTCAGGGCGCGACCGGTGCGCGACCTCCCCCGCGATCAGAGCGGCGAACTGGTCGACGTTGTGCTGCAGCGCCGCGACGGACTCGACGGCCGCCGTCAGATCAGCGTGGTCGAGGGCTGCGATCGACTCCGCCGTGCCGCCGAGATCGGCGACCACAGCGGCCCGATCGAGGAGAGCGGCGGAGAGGGTGGGCATGCATCAATTCTCCCGAATCGAACGGGTGTTCGAAAGAAGAACGAACCGTCTGCGGAGAGTGGGTTCTCCACAGGGGGCGGGGAGGAGGAGTCTTTCGCGAGGACGAGTACTCGACCCGCCTCTCGCCCTCAGCGAACTCACCACGAGGGCGCACCCCGCGCCGATACGCTGGCACCGGCGCGCCTGGGTGATGCCGACCCGGCCCGAGCCGGCCAGCCCGGAGCCGGTCGCCTCCGAGCCGTCCAGCCCTGCCTGCCACTGCATCGCCCAGTCCACCACCACGCAGCCGACACCACGCACCCACCGCCGCGCACCGGGCACGATCCCCAGAGAGCTTCGATGACTTCCCAGCAGAACCCGCCTCGCCCGCGTCGCTCCCTCTTCGGTCGCCCCCAGGCCGATTCGGGCCCGCGCGCGACGTTCTCGCAACTGCTGCCCTACCTCTTCGAGCATCGCCGCGTGCTCGCCTTCGTGATCATCCTGAGCGTGCTGGGCGCCGCGGCGTCGCTCGCGCAACCGCTCCTCGTGAGCCAGGTGATCACGATCGTGGAGGCTGGTGACTCCCTGCAGCTCATCGTGTGGTTGCTCGTGGCGCTCGTCGTCGCATCCGGTCTCATCAGCGGTTTCCAGCACTACCTGTTGCAGCGCACGGGCGAGGGCGTGGTGCTGTCGAGCCGTCGCCGGCTCGTGTCTCGCATGCTCAACCTGCCCATCAGCGAGTTCGACGTGCGCCGCACCGGCGACCTTGTGTCGAGGGTCGGCTCCGACACGACGCTCTTGCGCGCCGTTCTCACCCAGGGCCTCGTCGAGGCCATCGGTGGGTCGCTCACGTTCGTCGGGGCTCTCATCGCCATGGCGATCCTCGACCCGATCCTCCTCGGCCTCACCGTGCTCGTGATCGCCGCGTCGGTCATCACGGTCGTGACGCTGAGTGCCCGCATCCGTGTCGCGAGCCGCAAAGCTCAAGAGAAGGTCGGCGACCTCGCGGCAGCCGTCGAGCGGTCGATCAGCGCGGTGCGCACCATCCGCGCGTCGAACGCCGCCGCCCGCGAGATCGCCGAAGTGGAGAAGCACGCCGAGGGCGCGTGGCGCATGGGAATCAGTGTCGCGAGAATCTCCGCTCTCGTCGTGCCGATCGCCGGCATCGCCCTGCAGGTGTCGTTCCTCGTCGTGCTCGGGGTCGGCGGGTTCCGCGTCGCGAACGGCGACATCACGGTCGCCGACCTGGTCGCATTCATCCTGTTCCTCTTCCTCATGATCGGCCCGCTCGGTCAGGCGTTCGGCGCCATCACATCGGTCAACTCGGCCCTCGGCGCCCTGGGCCGCATCCAGGAGATCATCGCCCTGCCAAGCGAGACGGAGGGCGACGCCGCGATCGCCCGCAGCGCCTCCCCCGCGGTCGACTCCGACGACGCGCTCGCGTTCGAGAACGTCGAGTTCACCTACACCGAGCTCGCACCCGAAACCGATGCGGCGAGCGCCGCCCCGACCGACTCGGCGGCCGGTGCCCCGCAGGGAACGGATGTCTCGTCCCCCCGCACCGCGGATGCGACCTCCGCCGCACCCCCGGCCCCGACCACACCCACCGCACCGGCCGCGGATCTTCCCCCGACCCGCGACCGCACCGTGCTGCACGGCGTCTCGTTCACCGCACCCCGAGGCAAGCGCACGGCGCTCGTCGGCCCCTCCGGCGCGGGCAAGAGCACGATCCTCGCGCTCATCGAGAGGTTCTACGACCCGAGTTCCGGCGTCATCAGGCTCGGGGGCACCGATCTCCGTGCACTCGACCGCTCCGAGCTGCGCGCCCAGATCGGCTACGTGGAGCAAGACGCCCCCGTGCTCGCGGGCACCATCCGTGAGAACCTCAAGCTCGGCGCACCCGACGCGTCGGACGACGACTGCGTGCGCGTGCTGCGCGACGTCAACCTCACCGAGGTGCTCGACCGCAACGAGCTCGGACTCGACGCACCCGTCGGCGAAGACGGCGTGATGCTCTCGGGTGGCGAGCGCCAGCGTCTCGCGATCGCCCGCACGCTTCTCGCGGCCCCGCCCATCCTGCTCCTCGACGAGTCGACGTCGTCACTCGACGGACTCAACGAGCAGATGCTGCGCGAGGCGATCGACGCGGTCGCCGAGAACCGCACGCTCATCGTGATCGCCCATCGACTCTCGACGGTCGTCGACTCCGACCAGATCGTCGTGCTCGACCACGGTCGTGTCGTGGGGGTGGGCACGCACTCGGAGCTCGTCGTCTCAACACCGCTCTACAAGGATCTCGCGAAGCACCAGTTGCTCGTGTAGCCCTCCGACAGGCTCCGAGACCACTCTTCGACGCGCCCTGCGTTCGCGCGGCGCTACAGTTTTTCTCATGGCCACCCCCGACTTCGTCCTGGCACTCCGCGAGAAGATCGGGACCGCGCCACTGTGGCTCAGCGGTGTCACGGCCGTCGTGATCCGCGGCGACGAGGTGCTGCTCGTGCGTCGCTCCGACACGGGAGCCTGGACCCCGGTCACCGGCATCATCGACCCCGGCGAGCAACCGGCCGTCGCCGCCGCGCGCGAAACCCTCGAGGAGGCCGACGTCGTCGCCGTGCCCGAGCGGCTCGCGCGCATCGGCGTGACCGAGCCGATCGTCTACCCGAACGGCGACGAGAGCCAGTACCTAGATCTCACGTTCCGCCTGCGCTGGGTGTCCGGCACCCCCGCCCCGGCCGACGGTGAGAACCTCGAGGCGCGCTGGTTCACCCTCGACGACCTGCCGCCGATGTCCGACGACATGCTCGGCCGGCTCTCGGCAGCCGTCGACGACCGGGTCGAGACGCGCTTCGAGATCTAGCCCGCCCCGACTCGCCCCGAACCGTCGCGGGGCGGGGCGGGCGGAGCCTCAGTCGGCGAGGGCGTACATCGCGACGGCGGCGGTCGCGGCGACGTTGAGCGAGTCGATGCCGTGCGCCATGGGGATGCGAACGATCGTGTCCGCGGCCCCGAGCGCCTCGAGAGTGAGACCGTCGCCTTCCGCGCCGAGCACGAGCGCCACTCGCTCGGGGGCTCGTGCCGCGAAGGCGCGCAGCGTCACCGAGTCGTCGCGGAGCGCGAGGGCCGCGACATGGAATCCGGATGCCGCGAGCAGCTCCTTCGTCGCCGGCCACGCGCCGACCCTCCCCCACGGCACCTGCAGCACGGTGCCCATGCTCACGCGGATGGCGCGGCGGTAGAAGGGGTCGGAGCACCGGTCGGTCACGAGCACCGCGTCTGCCCCGATCGCGGCTACCGAGCGGAAGATCGCCCCCACGTTGGTCGGGTCGGCGACGTTCTCGATGATCACGACGCGACGCGCATCAGCGAGGAGGGCCTCGACCGTTGGGAGCGCTGGGCGATGCATCGAGGCGATGAGACCGCGATGCAGCACATAGCCGGTGAGTTGTTCGAGGAGGTCACCGGGCCCCGAGAACACGGGCACGACGACGTCGCCGGGACCGTCGACATCCGCACCGCCCGGTTTCGCCTCGAGCGCCGCGACCGCGTCGTCGACCGACCCGCCGAGCGCGAGAACCGACCGCGGCCGGTGCCCCGCGGCGAGCGCGCGCTGCATCACGAGGAGGGATTCGGCGAGGTAGAGGCCGTGCTCGCTTCCGCGGGACTTCTTGAGCGCGACATCCGTCTGGTGCGCGTAGTCGGCGAGCCGGGGGTCGTCGAGCGAGTCGACCTGTTCGACGACGACCCTCACGGCGCGACCCTCACGACGCCGGCGCGATGAGCGTGTACTTGGTCTCGAGGTACTCGTGGATGCCGAGCGCCCCGCCCTCGCGCCCGATCCCGGACTGCTTGACGCCACCGAAGGGGGCGGCCGCGTTCGAGATCACCCCGACGCCCAGCCCCATCATCCCCGTGTCGAGGGCGTCGATCATCCGCTGTCCGCGTGCGAGATCGCGAGTGAAGACATAGCTCACGAGGCCGTACTGCGTGTCGTTCGCCATCGCGACGGCCTCGGCTTCATCGGCGAAGGTCGAGATGGCGAGAACGGGACCGAAGATCTCCTCGCGCAGGATGTCGCTCCCGCGCGCCACACCCGTGAGCACCGTCGGAGCGAAGAACGTTCCGTCGCCCTCGAGCGCTGCTCCCCCGGTGCGCACCGTCGCCCCGCGCGCGACGGCGTCGTCGACGAGCGCTCCCGCTTTGGCGACCGCCTCGTCGTTGATGAGCGGGCCGATGCGCACGCCGTCGTCGGTGCCGCGACCGACGACGAATTCGCTCACGGCCGCGGTGACCCTCTCGGCGAACTCCTCCGCCACCGACTCGTGCACGATGAACCGGTTGGCTGCGGTGCACGCCTCACCCACGTTGCGGAACTTCGCGAGCAGCGCCCCCTCGACAGCCTTGTCGAGGTCGGCGTCGTCGAAGACCACGAACGGTGCGTTGCCGCCGAGCTCCATGGATGTGCGCAGCACTCCCCCCGCGGCCTGCCGCAGGAGTGAGACACCCACGGGGGTCGATCCCGTGAAGCTCAGTTTGCGGAGGCGCGGGTCGGCAATGATCGGCTCGCTCACGTCTCCCGCGGTCGACGTCGTGATGACGTTGACGACCCCCGGGGGCAGCCCCGCGTCGGCGAGCAGCTGCACGAAGAGGAGCGTCGTGAGCGGGGTGAGCTCGGCGGGCTTCACGACAGACGTGCACCCGGCGGCGATCGCGGGCGCGATCTTGCGGGTCGCCATCGCGAGCGGGAAGTTCCACGGGGTGATGAGGTAGCACGGACCCACAGGACGGTGACTCACGACCATGGTTCCGGTGCCCTCGGGGTTGGGGCCGTAGTGGCCCGCGATGCGCACCGCCTCCTCGCCGAACCAGCGGAGGAACTCGCCGCCGTAGGTCACCTCCCCGCGCGACTCGGCGAGGGGTTTGCCCATCTCGAGCGTCATGAGCAGAGCGAACTCCTCCCGGCGCTCCTGCAGGAGGTCGAAGGCCCGGCGGAGGATCTCGCCGCGCTCGCGCGCCGGTGTCGCGGCCCACGACGGCGCGGCGGCGACCGCGGCGTCGAGCGCACGAGCACCGTCGGCCACGGAGGCATCCGCCACGGTCTTCAGCACGAGCCCTGTCGCGGGGTCACGGACCTCGATGGCCCGGCCCGAGGTCGACTCGACCCACTCGCCGCCGATGAAGAGCCTGTCGGGAACACCCTCGAGCAGTGCGGTTTCGGTCACAGTCATGGTCGGGTCTCCTCGGGAGATCGGGCGCGGTCGTTCGCTCGCGAGAGCGCGGAGGGCCACCAGATGCGCGGCCCGATGTCGTAGGCGAGCGCGGGCACGAGCAGCGAGCGCACGAGGAGGGTGTCGAGCAGCACGCCGAACGCCACGATGAACGCGATCTGCAGGAGGAACAGGATGGGGATGACACTGAGCGCCGCGAACGTCGCCGCGAGCACGATGCCCGCGGACGTGATGACGCCGCCCGTCACGGAGAGCCCCCGCAGAACCCCTTCGCGCGTGCCGAGACGCAGGCTCTCTTCGCGCACCCTCGTCATGAGGAAGATGTTGTAGTCGATCCCCAGTGCCACGAGGAACACGAACGCGAACAGCGGAACAGACGGGTCGGCACCGGGGAGCCCGAGCACCCCGTTGAAGACGAGCGCGGAGACTCCGAGGGCCGCGCCGAACGACAGCACGACGCTCGCGATGAGCAGCACGGGGGCGAGGATCGATCTCAGCAGGAGCATGAGGATGAGCAGGATCACGACGAGAACGATCGGGATGAGGAGGGTGCGATCGTGGATGGCGGTGCGATCGGTGTCGACGGCGGTCGCCGTCACTCCGCCGACGAGAGCTCCGTCGTCGACCGACCGCACGGCGTCCCGAAGGTCGAGGATCGCCCGGTCGGCCTCCGTGGAGTCCGGCGCGACCGCGAGGGTCGCTTGCAGCAGCACGGCGCCGTCGACGACGGTCGGCTCGCCGGGCGGGCCTCCCGGGGGTCCCACCGCCGCATCCGATCCGGCGGGCACGGTGCCGCTCGGGCTGTCGTCCGACACGGCGACCACGGAGTCGACACCCGACACGTCGAGAGCGGCGTCGGCGAGGTCGTCGATGCTGTCGGCCGATCCGAGGATGAATGCGGGGCTCCCCGATCCGCCGGGAAAGTGCTCGCCGAGCACCTCCTGACCGTCGCGGGCCTCGGATTGCCCGAGCACGAGGTCGCTCTGCGCCACACCGTCGGCGCGCAACTGCAGCACGCCGATCGACGCCACAAGCAACAGCAGGGTCGCGACGACCCACACCGCCCGCGCGCGGGCGGCGATGAGCCTGCTGATGGCACCCCAGACTCCGCGCGCTCGACGAGGGCGGGTCGTCGGAGAGATCGACGACAGCGCGAGCGTCGCGTCGAACCGCGGTCGGAAGGGCCAGAACGACGCCCGTCCGGCGACGAGAAGCAGCGCGGGAAGGAGGGTGAGTGACGCGAGCATCGAGAGGGCCACACCGATCGCCGCGACGGGCCCGAGTGCCTTGTTCGAGTTGAGGTCGGAGAGCAGCAGGCACAGGAGACCCGCGATCACGGTGCCTCCCGACGCGAGCACCGGCTCGAGGCTGCCCTTGAACGCGAGCACGGTGGCATCCCACCTCGACTCGACGGTCTCGAGGGCTTCGCGATAGCGGGAGACGTAGAGCAGCGAGTAGTCGGTCGCCGCCCCGATCACGAGGATGAAGAGGATGCCCTGCACTTGGCCGTTGAGGGTCACGACTTCGGCGCGAGCGAGCTGCCAGACCAGGAGGATGCTCACCGAGAGAGCGAAGAGCGACGTGCCGAGCACGAGGAAGGGCAGGAGGGGTGATCGGTAGACCACGAGGAGGATGAGCAGCACGGCACCGAGCGCCACAAGGAGCAGGATTCCGTCGATGCCGCTGAACGCCGCCCCGATGTCGGCGGTGAACCCCGCGGGGCCCGTGACGAAGTGGGTCAGCCCGTCGGGAGTCTGCGTCTCGAGGTAGACCCGGATGGCGTCGATGATGTCGGCCGACCCCTCGGAGGAGATCGGCACGAACACCTGGAACGCCTCACCGTCGTCGGACTCGATGGCGGGGGATGCCCCGTCGACGACCCCCTCGAAATCACCGAGGCTCTCGGCGATGTCGGCCGCGAAGGCCCGATCGTCGTCGGTGAGCCCCCCGTCGCGGTCGAACACCACGACGGCGGGGATCGCCGAGGCGTCGGTGAAGTCCCCGAGGCTCTCCTGCACCACCGTCGACTCGGATGTCGCGGGCAGAAAGCTCGTCTGGTCGTTCGTCGACACCTCGTCGATGCGGCCGAAGTATGGCCCGCCGATCGCGGCGCCGGCGAGCCAGGCCAGAATCAGCACGATCGGGATGACAGCGCGGAGCCCCCGCCCGAGCATCAGCGCGACTCGGTGATGACGGCCCCGGCGTCCGCGAGGTCGGCGAGCGCTTTCGCGCTCGACTCGGGCGCGACGCCCGCGACGAGGTCGCGGAACACGCGCACGCGGCGACCGGCGTCGAGGGCGTCGCGAGCCGACGCGAGAACGCAGTAGTCGGTCGCGATACCGACGACGTCGATGTCGGTCACGCCGAGCGACTCGAGGGCGGCGGAGACGGTCTCGCCGGCATCCGTCGTGCCCTCGAAGATCGAATACGCGGGCACGCCCTGCCCCTTGGTCACGTGCACGGTGACCGGCGACGTGTCGAGAGACGGGTGGTAGGCGGCGCCGTCGGTCTCGGCGACGCAGTGCACGGGCCACGTGACGACGTAGTCGGGTGTCGCGCCGTCGAGAGCGAAGTGACCCCCGTTGTCACCGACGGCGTCGTGCCAGTCGCGGGAGGCGAACACGTGGTCGTAGTCGCTCGCGGCCCGCTCGAGGAGGTCGGTGATGCCCGCCGCGACCGCAGTGCCGCCCTCGACACCGAGCGCGCCCCCCTCGGTGAAGTCGTTCTGCACGTCGATGATGAAGAGCGCTCTGCTCACGAGAATCCGTTCTCTCGAGGTGGTTTCCGCTGCCGTGCGGGTCAGACCGCCATGATATCGGCCGGGTAGTCGAGGCCGATCTGACGACGGATGTGGTCGAGCGAGCGCATGATGGCGACGCTCTGCGACGGCGGGAGGAGGTCACCCGCGAGCAGACCGTTCTCGACGAGGCGCTCCATCTCGGCCGCCTGGAACTGCATGCCGCGACCGGTGATGTCGGACTCGTACCGCTCGAGCACGGTACCCGCCCGGTCGAAGACGGTGAACGACGTCGCGTTGTACCAGACGGAGTCCAGTTCGATGCGGCCCTCCGTGCCGATCACGGTCGCCCGGTTCGAGCCGAGGGCGTCGAGCGCCGTGTGCAGCACGGCCTGACGGCCGCCGGAGTACCCGTAGATGATCGCGGTCTGGCGGTCGACGCCCGTCTCGCTCAGCGCCGCGTGGGCGAGAGTCGTGTCCGGCGCTCCGAAGACGTCCCACGCGAACGACACGGGGTAGATTCCGAGGTCGAGCAGAGCGCCCCCGGCCAGGGCCGGGTTGTTGAGGCGGTGCTCGGGGTCGGTCGGCAGTTTCTGATTGTGATCGGCGAGGAGGGTGCGCACCTCGCCGAGGGTGCCCGCCGCGATGATCTCGCGGATGCGCGCCATGTGCGGCAGAAAGCGAGCCCACATCGCCTCGAGCACGACGAGACCGCGCTGCTCGGCGAGTTCGGCGAGAATCTGCGCCTGATCACCCGTGACGGTGAAGGCCTTCTCGACGAGCACGTGCTTGCCCGCCTCGAGCGCGAGCTTGGTGTGCTCGTAGTGGTGCGAGTGCGGCGTCGCGACGTAGATGATGTCGACCTCGGGGTCGGCGACGAGAGCCTCGTAGCCCTCGTGAACTCGCGCGATGCCGAACTCGTCGGCGAACGACTGCGCCGACTCGAGCGACCGGGAACCGACGGCGACGACCGAGAACCCCGATCCGATCAGGTCGGATGTCTGCTGGCGGGCGATTCCGCCGGGGCCGAGAATTCCCCATCGAAGTGTTCCGGGCATGGGTTCCTCCTCAGTGCGGACCGCGCGGTGCAGCGCCTCCAGAAACCTACCAGCGCGACCTGGCGTCACTCCTCTTGCGCTTATTACGTAATTCCGTAGAATTTGAGCATGGTCAGGACCGAGAGCGATCCGTTCGTCGACCGCCTCGCGGCGATGGAACGCCGCATCGAGTTGCTCGAGCAGCGCCTCGACGACGGCGCCGGCATCCTGTCGGCGGCGGATCAGGGGGCTGCGGCGGCTCCCGTCGCGGCGCCGGCACTCGACCCCGAGATCTTCTGGGCACTCACGCGGCTCAAGACCGAACTGCCGCCGCCGGGCGGTGTCGTCTTCACGGGGGCCGTCGACCTGCCGACCGGGATGCACGCGGAGTGGCAGATCGGCGCCGCCACCGACACACTTCTCGGCCGCGACTGGGACACCGTCGCGCCCGCGATCTCCGCGCTCGCCCACCCGACGCGCTTGAGCATCCTGCACGTCGTCGCGAACGGGGCGTCGACGGTCGCCGAGCTCGCCGCCCTCGAGGGGTTCGGCACCACCGGCCAGATCTACCATCACGTCAACCAGCTCGTCTCGGCGGGGTGGCTCGAGTCACCCGGTCGCGGACGCTATTCGATCCCCGCGGCGAAGCTCGTGCCGCTGCTCGTCATCCTCACCGCCGCCGGTCTGTACTGACCCCGACCAGGAACATCCGCCATGCCTCAGACCTCCTTTCGTCTCCGCGCCCTCGCGATCGCCGTCGCCGTCGCCGTGGTCGCTCTCGGTGTCGCCGTGGTTCCCCGCGGGCCCGCTCTGTCGACCGACGTCGCGGGCGACCCCGACCTCGTTCAGGCGAGTCGTCCGATGCTCGAAAGCGCCGGGGCGCTCCGCACGGCGAGTGTCGTCGTGGTCGACGGCGATTCGGTCTCGACCGCTCATTTCGGCGCCGCCGACGACACCGTGTACGAGATCGGCAGCGTGTCGAAGACGTTCACCGCGGCACTCTTCGCCGACGCCATCGAGCGCGGCGACGTCTCTGCAGACGACGAGGTCGGCGAGTACCTCGACCTGGAGGGAGCCCCGATCGCCGAGGTCAGCCTCGCGGAACTCGCGCAGCACACCTCCGGCCTCCCGAGTGTGCCCGGCGGGTTCGGGGCCATCCTCGCCAACTACCGTTCGGTCGCGTTCGGAACGGATCCGTATGGCTACGACTTCGACGAGCTTCTCGACCACGCGCGGAGCGAGTCCCTGGGCGGGCGCGGCGACTACTCGTATTCCAACATGGGAATATCGCTTCTGGGGCACGCTGTCGCTGTCGCAAGCACCCCGGGATTGGCGACGACGGACTATCCCGATGCCTACGCGATGCTGCTGCAGGCCCGCATCCTCGGTCCGCTCGGGATGACGCAGACGACGGTTCCGCAGCGGGCCGACGATCTGCCCGCCGACGCCCCCACCGGGCTCACCGCCGGCGGACGCCACTCCGACGCGTGGACTCTCGGGTCGT
Source organism: Marisediminicola sp. LYQ85 (assembly GCF_046600695.1). Lineage (NCBI taxonomy): Bacteria > Bacillati > Actinomycetota > Actinomycetes > Micrococcales > Microbacteriaceae > Marisediminicola > Marisediminicola sp. LYQ85. The sequence continues at coordinate 37,722 of NZ_JBKIWO010000001.1, read as the reverse complement.
ATGCGCCGTCGGGGAGCATCCGCTCGACCCCGCGCGACATGGCGATCTGGGCGTCTGCGCTGCTCGACGGCTCAGCACCCGGCTCGGCGGCTCTCGACCCGTCGTCGACCGTGGACGACGCCCTCGAGGTCGGCTACGCCTGGCATGTCTCGACCGAGCCCGGGGCCGCGGCCGAGCCCGACCTTGTCGTCACCTGGCACAACGGCCGCACGGGAGGGTTCGCGAGCATGCTCGCCCTCGACCGCGAGGCCGGGCGCGCGGCGTTCGTCGTCGTCGACAGCGCGACGAACGTCGACGCCGCAGGCGTCGATCTGCTCGACGCCGAGCTCGTCGGGGAGGCGGCATCATGATCGTCACCGTTCTGCTCGTCGCGGGCATCGCCGCGCTCGTCGGTCTTCCCGCCGCCTACGCGGTGCGGTCCTGGCGCCCGGGCAAGAAACCGCCGCGCGACCGCGTGCAGCTCGTGACCTCGTTCGTCGAGGTCGTGTTCATCGCGGTGGCGGTGAAAGCGGTGATCACCGCCAATGCGCCTCTCCCCTGGTGGCTGTGGATGATCGCGGTCGTCGCCATCGCGATCGGCGCGGCCGGTGCCGTGCTGCGATGGCCGACGCTTCCCCTCACCGCCCCCGGCGCAAGCCGCCGCAACCGCCTGATCGGTGGTTCGCTCTCCGTCGTGCTGTGGGCCGGCTTGAGCATCGTGCTCATTTGAGCCCGTCTCGATTGCCTCTTCCCTTCGCCGTCACGCGGCTGCTACTGTCAGACCCGGTTCGCAGGGCACCCGCTCGCACCGCATCGATTCACCGAAAGGAGCACGCCATGACGTTCGCATTCACGCCGTCTATCGCCCCCTGCGTCGCTCCGTTCTCTGCCGCCTGAGCAGCACGCTCCCCGCGTAGTCCCGCTCTCGAGCAGTCTCGGCACCTGACCATTCCGGTCTCGCCGACGCTCCCCGCCGCTGTCTGATCAGCGGCCGACCCCGCGACATCCGTCGCAGCGCACGGTCGTGCGTCGGTCGCCCCTCTCCGCCGCGCAGGCATCCGTCTGCCCGGTCCGTGCCCGACCCCCAGGATGCGAACGTGCTGTTGCAGCGGCCGGGGCGCGTCGCCCCGCCGACCGGTTCCCGAGGTCGGCAGAAAGGAGAACCATCATGAACACTGTTCTCGACCGGCCCGCGCGTCAGACTGTCGTCGATACGACGGAGGTCACGGCGACCGCCGCCATCACGGTGACGAGGCGCGTGGTGGTCACGATCGACTCGTCGCTCGAGGGCGAGACGCGGCACGTGTCTCGGCCGACCCCGCTCGGGTCGCTCGTTGCGCGCGTCGGCGTGGCGATGATCGTGTGGGGCTCGCGGCCACCGGTGACCGCCTCGGTTCTCGAGGCTCGAGCCGCGATGGACGACGAGCGCGTGCACGCACAGGCGCTCTCGCACGGCATCATCCGCTAGCGCTGGTCGGGTGCCGCGGTTCGCCGCGGTGCCCGGCTCCGGGCGGTACGCACGGCGAGCAACACGACGCGGACGCCTGATCGAGTGACGGAGCCGCCTGTCAGAATCGAACTGACGACCTTCTCATTACGAGTGAGATGCTCTACCGACTGAGCTAAGGCGGCGTGACGATCCGGTCTCCCGGCGGCACAGCATGAAAGCTTAGCCGATCAAACCGGTGCGGTTCGCCCGGCCACCTGCTGCAGGATCGCGAACGAGTCGAGAACGCGGTCGGCGAGCGACACGCTGCCGTCGGAATCCGCCCAACTCGCCCACGCGTGACGCAGCGCACCGAAGGCCACGAGGGTCACGAGCCTCGCGCGGTCGGCGAGCACGGCGTCGTCAGAGGCGAGCGCGGGATCGTCGTGGGCGAGCCGGCGCGCCACCACGAGGGCGAGCTCATCCTCGAACGAGCGCATCGTCGCGATGCGCATCGCGAAGAGCTGCGGGTTGCCCTTGAGAATGCGGCGACGCATCGCCGAGAGCGCCTTGTCTCCCGGGGTCGCGTCGGCGGCGAGGGTGAGCAGGTGGGCGAGGTCGGGGAGCAGGGCTCGTTCGCTCGCGGCGACCACGAAGAGCTCGATGTCGTCGCCCTCCGGAAACTGCGGGCCCTCACCGACGACGGCGGCCTCCTTCGACACGAAATAGTTGAAGAAGGTGCGGGGGGAGACATCCGCGTGGGCACTGATCTCTTCGACCGTCACGTTCTCGAACCCGCGTTCGTCGATGAGGGTGAGGGCCGCAGACTCGATCGAGAACTTGGTTGCGGCGCGCTTGCGCTCGCGAAGGCCGGGCGCGGGAGTGATCACGGATCTATTCTTGCAGTTACTGCAAACTTGCAGCAAGGGGCTGTCAGCAGAGCGGATCGGTTCGCGGCACCGTGCCCTCGAGGAAGAAGTCGTCGACCGCGTCATCCACACACGCATTCGACTTGTTGTAGGCCGTGTGACCCTCACCGTCGTAGGTCACGAGGTGGCCGTTCTCGAGCTGCTCGCTCAGACTCTGCGCCCAGATATAGGGAGTCGCGGGGTCGTTGGTCGTGCCCACGACGAGAATGGGAGCCGAGCCCTCCGCGGCGATCTCGGTGCGCTCGCGGGTCGACTCGAACGGCCACTCGGCGCACGACGTTCCGCCGCCCGACATCGTCGGACCGAAGACGGGGGCGACCTCGGCGAGTTGCTCGGCTTCCTCCTCGCGGGATTCCGGCGTGCCCGACGACGTGTAGTCGAGGCAGTTGATGGCGATGAACGCCTCCGTCGAGTTGTCGGCGTAGACCCCGTCGGCGTCGCGGGCGTAGTAACTGTCGGCGAGTTGGAACGCGTAGTCGGCCTCGCCCTGCAGCACCGACGCGAACATCTCGGTGAGCACGGGCCAGCTCTCCGCGCTGTAGAGGGGGAGGATGATCGCGTAGAACATCGTCCGGCTGCCGAGTTGACGGCCGTCTGTCGCCCGGAGGGGACTCGCGTCGAGACTGTCGAGGAGAGCCGCGATATCCCCCGCCGCATCGTCGACCGACCCGCGGAACGGGCACGCCGACGTCGTGAGGCAGTCCTCGAGGTAGGCCTCGAGCGCACTCTCGAACCCCTCCGCTTGCGTGCGGGTGACGTCGAAGTCGGTGGTCGCCGGATCGATGGCGCCGTCGAACACCAGTCGACCGGTCTTGCCGGGGAAGAGGTCGGCGAACGTCGCCCCGAGGAGGGTGCCGTAGGAGTAGCCCAGGTAGTTGAGCCGCGCGTCTCCGAGAGCGGCCCGGAGCATGTCGAGGTCTTTCGCCGCACTCACCGTGTCGACATGACCGAGCAGATCACCGGTGTGCTCGAGGCACGCCGCACCGAACGCGGCCGTCACGCGCTCGGACTCGGCGATGAACTCGGGCGTGCCGGGCTCGGCCGACGGGAGATCGAAGAGGTAGGCGTCGAGTTCGGCGGGGTCGTCGTAGCACGACACCGCCGACGACCTGTTGACCCCGCGGGGGTCGAAGCCGACGATGTCGTATCGCTCCTGCAGTCGCGGTGACGCGGCGAAGTCGACACTGTCGCGCACGAAATCGAAGCCGGAACCTCCCGGCCCGCCCGGGTTGATGAGCAGCGAACCGATCGGGTCGCTCGGTGCCGTCGAGCGGATGAGCGCGAGGTCGATCTCGCCGAGCGACGGCTCCGACCAGTCGAGGGGCGCGATCGCGGTCGCACACTGGAAGCCGCCCTCGCACGCGCTCCATTCGAGCACCTGGCCGTAGAACGGTTCGAGTTGAGCGGAGACGGTCTCGCCCGTGGGGGTGGATGTCGCGGACCGCTCGGGGATGAAGGCCGACACACACCCCGTGAGCGCGACCGCCGCGGCGAGGACCGTCGCGAGCACGGCGACAGCGCGACCGCGGCGGGCCCCGCTTCGCCGTTCCACCACGGGCCGGTGCGCCCGCGTCATCCGCGGGTCCCGCGCGCCGCGGTGACGAGCATCGCCTCGAGGGCGAGCGCGGGGGCGACGTTGCCCTCGATGCGCTTGCGCGTGAGCGTGATGGCGTCGATCGTTGCGAGGGTCTGCTCCGCTGTCGACTCGGCACTCGCCGCGCGCACCTCGCGCTCGATGTGCGCGTTGACGAGGGAGCTGCCCACTCCGAGCTGCAGCATGAGGATGTCGCGATAGAGCGAGAGCAGGTCGACCATGATGCGGTCGATACCGTCGCGCAGGCTGCGCGTCGCGCGGCGCTTCTGGTCTTCTTCGAGCGTGCGCAGTTGGGCTCGCAACGCCGGGGGCACCGTGCCGCCCGGGGCGACGCCGAGCGATCGCAGGGCACTCTCGCGCTCCTCCGCGTCGCGTTCGGTCGTGATCGCCTTCGCGTCGTCGCCCGCGAGCGCCAGCAGGGTCGCGGCCGCGACGACCGCGTCGGAGACCGAGCGGATGCCGAGGGCCGTCGAGAGCGTGCGATCGCGGCGGTCCCGTGCTTCGGCGTTGGTTGCGAGACGGTGCGCCATTCCGATGTGGCTCTGCGCCTCGCGCGCGGCGCGCTGGGCCACATCGGCGTCGACGTGATCGCGGCGCGCGATGAGCGACGCGACGTCGTCGACGCTCGGCACCCGCAACCTCACACTGCGCACTCGCGAGCGGATCGTGGGGATGAGGTCTGCTTCGCTCGGCGCGCACAGAATCCAGACGGTGCGCGGTGGTGGTTCTTCGAGGGCTTTGAGGAGCACGTTCGAGGCGCTCTCGCGCATCCTGTCGGCGTCTTCGATGATCATGACGCGGTAGCGCGCGACCGACGGTGAGTAGTTCGAGCTCTTGACGAGAGCGCGCACCTCGTCGATCGTGATGATCACGCGCTCCGTGCTCAGCACCGCGAGGTCGGGATGCGTGCGTGCCGCGACTTGCTTCGACGTCACATCGTCACCGTCGGGGGTGCCACTGAGGAGTGCGGCGGCGAACGCGAACGCGAGGTTCGAGCGCCCGGAACCGGGGGGCCCCGTCACGAGCCAGGAGTGCGTCATCGCCCGACTCGCATCGCCGTCGGCGGTCTGCTGTGCGGCAGCCCGGAACGCCGCGATCGCGTCCGGCTGGCCGGTCAGGTCGTCCCACACAGACATGCGATCAGCCTAATCGGCACCGACGACGCGGTTGTGCGAGCGCCGGCGGTATGGGGACTGGCGTCGTGAGCGCTGGCACCGTGAGCACTGCCGGTGTGAGCACCGCCGGTCTGCGCGCGGGCACGACGGGCTCAGCGCAGGGTCGTGACGCGGGCGACGATGAGCGCGTGGATCTCGTCGACGGGGAGGGTCGCGTCGACGACGAGAAACCGGTCGGGCTCGGCGGCGGCGAGGGCGAGGTACCCGTCGCGCACGCGCGTGTGGAATTCGGCCGCTTCGGCTTCGAGCCTGTCGAACACCTTCGCGTCGGCGTCGAGTCGCGCGCGACCCGTCGCGACGTCGAGGTCGAGCAGGACCGTGAGGTCGGGAAGGAGCCCCTCGGTCGCCCACACCGAGAGGTCGCGCACCTCCGTGGGATCGAGCACGCGCCCGGCGCCCTGATAGGCCACCGAGGAGTCGAGGTAGCGATCCTGGATCACGATGTCGCCGCGCTCGACCGCCGGTCGCACTCGTGTGGCGATGTTGTGCGCGCGGTCAGCGGCGTAGAGCAGCGCTTCTGCGCGCGGCGCGATGTAGCCGCGGCGGTGAAGGATGATCTCGCGGAGCTCGATACCCAGCTCGGTGCCGCCCGGCTCGCGGGAGTGCACGACGGTCGCGCCGGTCGACTCCAGCCACCGCGTCAGAAGGGCCGACTGGGTCGACTTGCCCGACCCGTCACCGCCCTCGAGGGTGATGAAGAGACCGGTCACGTCGCGTCGGCCCGGGTGTCCTCGACCGTCACGCTCGCGGCGGTCGCCGCGCCCGCCCGCGCGGCAGGCTTGGCTGCTGCCACCTTCGTGGTCGTGGGCGTCTTGGCCGTACTTGAGGCAGCGGGCTTGGCTGCCGGCTTCTTCGCTGCCGGCTTCTTGACTGCCGGCTTCTTGACTGCCGGCTTCTTCGCTGCCGGCTTCTTGGCCGCCGGCTTCTTGGCTGCCGGCTTCTTCGGAGCCGGGCCCTTCGCACGCTTGTCGGCGAGCATCTGCACGGCGCGGTCGAAGTCGATCTCCTCGATCGTCTCGCCGCGCGGGATCGTGACGTTCGTCACGCCGTCGGTCACGTAGGCACCGAAGCGACCGTCCTTGATGCGAATCGGCTTGCCGCTCTCCGGGTCGGCCTCGAACTCCTTGAGGGCGCTGGACGCTCGACGAGCGCCGTACTTCGGCTGCGCGAACACCTCGAGCGCGCCGGGAAGGTCGATCTCGAAGATCTGATCCTCTTCGGTGAGCGACCGGGAGTCCGTTCCCTTTTTGAGGTAGGGCCCGAACTTGCCGTTCTGCGCGGTGATGTCTTCACCGGTCTCGGGGTCTTGGCCGACCGTTCGAGGAAGCGAGAGCAGCTTGAGGGCCGTGGCGAGGTCGACGGTCGCGAGGTCCATGGATTTGAAGATCGAGGCGGTGCGCGGTTTGACGGCGGCCGCTTTCTTCGCGGGCTTCTTCGCGGGAGCCTTGGCCGCCGCGCCGAGGATCTCCCCCGTCGCCTGGTCGACGGGTGCCGCGTCGGGCTCGGGTTCGACCTCGAGCTCGGTCACGTATGGGCCGAAGCGGCCGTCTTTCGCGACGATCTGCTTGCCGTTGTCGGGGTTGATTCCGATGACGCGATCGACGACGACGGGCGCGTCGACGAGCTCTTGCGCCTTCTGTGCGGTGAGTTCATCCGGAGCGAGGTCGAGGGGCAGGTTGACTCGGCGAGGCGTCGGTGCCTCCGCGCCCTCGGCGACGGGCTCGTCGGGCGCGACCTCGAGGTAGGGCCCGTACTTTCCGATGCGCAGGGTGATGTCGTCGGTCAGCGGCATCGAGTTGATGGTCTTCGCATCGATGTCGCCGAGGTTGTCGATGACGTTGCGGAGTCCGCGGTGCTTGTCTCCGCCGAAGTAGAAGCTCGTGAGCCAGTCGACCCGGTCTTGCGAGCCTCCGGCGATGAGGTCGAGGTCGCTCTCCATGCCGGCGGTGAAGTCGTACTGCACGAGCTCGGTGAAGAATTCTTCGAGCAGTCGCACGACCGAGAAGGCGATCCAGTTGGGCACGAGCGACTGGCCGCGCGGCGTGACGTAGCCGCGGTCGATGATCGTGGAGATGATCGACGCGTAGGTCGAGGGGCGCCCGATACCGAGCTCTTCGAGGGTCTTCACGAGGCTCGCCTCGGTGTAGCGCGGCGGGGCGCTCGTCTCGTGCCCTTTGGCGTCGACGCTCGACACGGTGAGGCTCTGGCCGACCTCGAGCGGGGGGAGCTTCGCTTCGGCGGGCTCGGCGGACTGGTTGCGCTCCTCGTCTTTGCCCTCCTCGTAGGCGAGCATGAACCCGCGGAAGGTGATGACGGTGCCGCTCGAGGTGAACTCGGCGACGGTCGGTCCGGTGCCGGGGAAGGCCGCAAGGCGCTCGGCGACGGTCGCCGTGAGCACGACGGATGCGGTCGCACCCTTGGCATCGGCCATCTGCGACGCCACGGTGCGCTTCCAGATGAGGTCGTAGAGCTTCCAGTCGTTGCCGCGCAGCGTTCCTTCGAGCTGCGACGGGGTGCGGAAGGTGTCACCCGCGGGACGGATGGCCTCGTGCGCCTCTTGTGCGCTCTTGCTCTTGCCGCTGTACATCCGCGCCTTCTCGGGCACGGTCTCCGAGCCGTAGAGCTGAGCGGCCTGCTTGCGAGCGGCGTCGACGGCCTGTTGTGACAGGTTCGGCGAATCCGTTCGCATGTAGGTGATGTAGCCGTTCTCGTAGAGACCCTGGGCCACGCTCATGGTCTGGCGCGCGGTGAAGCGCAGCTTGCGCGCGGCCTCCTGCTGCAGCGTCGACGTCGTAAACGGTGCGGCGGGTCGGCGCGTGTACGGCTTGGACTCGACACTCGAGACGGCGACGGTGGCGTCGGTGCGCAGCGCGAGCGCGAGCGCTTCGGCCGACTCCTCGACGAGCACGCGAGCATCGTTCTTGAGCTGCCCGCGGTCGTCGAAATCTTTGCCCTGGGCGATTCTGGCGCCGTCGACACGAGCGAGCCGAGCGTCGAACGCGGTCGCGTCGGCACTCGGAGCGAGCTTGGCTGAGAGGTCCCAGTAGGTCGCCGCGGTGAAGGCGAGGCGCTCGCGCTCACGCTCGACGACGAGACGCGTCGCCGCAGACTGCACGCGGCCCGCGGAGAGGCCCGGGCCGACCTTGCGCCACAGCACGGGCGAGATCTCGTAGCCGTAGAGGCGGTCGAGGATGCGACGGGTCTCTTGAGCGTCGACGAGGGCGGTGTCGATGTCGCGGGTGCTGTCGCGAGCGCGTTCGATGGCCTCTTTCGTGATCTCGTGGAACACCATGCGCTTGACGGGCACCGTCGGCTTGAGCTCCTGCAGGAGGTGCCACGCGATGGCCTCGCCCTCGCGGTCCTCATCAGTGGCGAGATAGAGCTCGTCGGCGTTCTTGAGCGCGCGCTTGAGATCGGCGACGGTCTTCTTCTTCTGGTCCGACACGACGTAGTAGGGCTCGAAGCCGTTGTCGACGTCGACGGAGAACTTGCCGAGCGACCCCTTCTTGAGTGCAGCGGGAAGGTTCTTCGGCTCGATGAGGTCGCGGATGTGGCCGACCGAGGCCTGCACCTCATACCCTTCGCCGAGGTACTGGGCGATCGTCTTCGCTTTCGCGGGTGACTCCACGATCACCAGTCGCTTCGTGACTGCCACGGGACTCCTTGCTCATACTGCCGTTGTTGCGCTGATGGGTATTGCGTTCACTGGGGTGCTGCATTGATCGACGACGACGGCGTCTTCTGCCGCGTCGAGTGTCGTGCGCTGCGCCGATGCTCCACGGTGCGAATCGCTGCGCGAACCGCGCCACCGGGCGGGTTCTGCGCCCCGGCCGGGCCGATCCGCCCTGAGAGCGACCGACAACGCACACCATACACACCCAACTGCGTAGGCCTCCTAATTCATCCCGACTCGGGCGGGCCCGCGGTGGCGCGAGCGCGCACGGGCAGTCCGGCGACGACGGCACTCGCCTCGACAGTCGCGATGAGCCCGTCGACGACGCATGCCGTGAGCTCCGAACCGTTGACGCTCGCGATGTGTTCGGCGAGCGCACACGGCGCTCCCGCGACGGCGCCGCTCGCGGCGTCGGCTGCCGCGAGCGCCGCCGCATCCGCCGCACCGACCACTCCCTGTCGAGTCGTGAGCGCGCCTGCGAGCGACGCGACGGCCACCGCGAACACGACCGTCGCAGCGGCGATCGCGATGGCGAGCACGGCGGCGGCACCCGAATCGTGAGCGGATGCGGCAGCGTCGGGCTCGACCACGTCACCGCCCGCCGCCGAGAGCGCACGACCCGGCCGTGAGCGAGACGAGCTGGAGAACCCCGCCCGCCGCTCCCCCGGGAGCCGTGAGGGTCACGCACTCGAGGTCACCGCGCGTCTCCGACGCGAGCACGGCCCCCGCGACGCGGGAGTTCGCGAGCGCCGATGCCGCCGAGGCGTCGTCGCCGCGGGCGAGGGAGCGAGCCGCATCGGCCGCGGCATCCTGCAACCGCACCTGGCGCGTGGTCGCCTGCATCGCGAGCAGACACAGCACGAGGACCATGACGATCGCCGGCACCACGACGACGAACTCGGCGGTGACGCTGCCACGCTCGCCGGCGGCTGACACCCGCTTCACGGCGTCACCCGGCGAAGGTCAGCGCACGCTCGACGAGGTCGGTGAGGATTCCCCGCACCTGGTCGCTGCGCATGATGACGACGAGGAGCCCCGCGAATCCGACGGCGGCCATCGTCGCGATCGCGTATTCGGCAGTGGCCGCACCCCGATCGTCGAGGAATGCGGGGCCGGGGCCCGAGGCGAGCGCCGGGTCGATCGGGTCGGACGCGTGGTCGCGGGCCGACGGAGCGCGGTCGGCGACGGCGCGGCGGGCCGCGGCGGGAGGGACGGGAGGGACTGCGGCGTGGAGAGTCATGACGTTCCTTACATAAGGGAGAGGCTCGCATCGAGGCTGCCATCCGTGCTCCCGTCGTGGGACGTCGAGACCGACACGGTCGGAGGAGGTCAGAATCCGTCGACTGTGGACGAGATGACCGAGAGCAGGAGCGGCGCGACACCGAGGAGCATGAAGGCGGGGAGCACGCAGATGCCGAGGGGGAGCATGAGCGTCACCGCGAGCGACGCGGCCCGACGCTCTCCCTCGCTGCGCGCGTCGCGGCGCACTTCGTCGGCCGTGCTCCGCAAGAGCACGGCCGCGGGAACCCCCGCGCGCTCGGAAAGCCCGAGCACCGCATCGACGGCGTCGGGCTCACGGGCGGGCTCGCGCGCAGACTCGGCAGCAGACCCGGCTGCGGGTGCGCCCGCGTCCCGCCGCACGCCGCCGGAATCGGCGAGCCCGCACGCGGCGATCGCCTCGCGCACGGTCGTCCGCGCTCGAGGGAGCGCCGCACCCCCGGAGACCGCGATCGCCGTGAGGTCGAGCTCGATGCCGGGGGTCGCGTCGTCGAGCCGCGCTCGTGCGAGCAAGCGCGAGTTCCACAGCGCCGAGACGCCCATGAGCATGGCACCCGCGGTGAGGCACACACCGCCGGGGAGAGTCGTGAAGAGTGTGCCGATCGTGTCGAACCCGAGCGCGACCCCGAAGAGAAGCCCGACGGCGGGGAGCACCATGACGAGTCGAGCCGTCGCCACGGGGCCGGCGAGCGCGACACCGAGGTCGCGCTGCACTGCGGCGACCGACCGCAGCGACGCGGCGACCTCGCCGAGAGTCGGGGCGAGCGGGGCGCCGGACACCGTGGCGACGCGCCACGCCGCGGCGACCGCGCGCCACGCCCCGCGATGGCTCGGGTGGGCGAGCTCGAGCCCCTCGAGAATGGCTCGGTCGGCCGGCGCACCCCGCGAGGTCGCCCGCGCGACGGCGGTCAGGAGCGGTGTCGTGTGAGCGGTTCCGAGCGCCGCGACGTGCGCCCAGCTCGAGACGGGCGAGACTCCGGCGCCGAGCAGCACGCCGAGCCGGTGCACGCTCGACGAGACCGCCTCGAGTCCGGGCTCACGCGTGGCCATCGGATTGCCCACCCGCCCCGCCGCCGGTGTCCCCGCCGCCACCACCGCTGCCACCGTCACCGCCACCCATCGGCACGACCGCGAGCCGGTCGCGAGCGTCGAGCGCGAACCGACCGATCGCCACGATGCGCCTGCCGCGATCCGTTCTCTCGAGATGCAGGATGGCGTCGATCGCGCTCACGGCTTGGCGCGCGGTCGCGGTCGCGTCGAGTCCGGCGAGAGCGCCGAGCGCTTCGAGTCGAGCGGGAACATCGGCGAGGGAGTTGGCGTGCAGCGTGCCCGCTCCCCCGTCGTGGCCTGTGTTGAGGGCGGAGAACAGCTCGCGGATCTCCGCGCCGCGGCACTCGCCGAGCACGAGTCGGTCGGGCCGCATCCGCAGTGCTTCGCGCACGAGTCGCGTGAGCGTCACCTCACCGGCGCCCTCGATATTCGCCTGGCGTGCCTCGAGTCCGACGAAGTGGGGGTGGTCGACGCGCAGTTCGGCGACGTCTTCGATCGCGACGATGCGGTCCGCGGCACGCGCCCCCGCGAGGAGTGCGGCGAGCGCCGTCGTCTTGCCGCTGCCTCCCGCTCCGGTCAGGAGGATGTTGCGGCGCTCTCGCACGAGCTCGAGCACCACGGACCGCGCCACGACGGCGAAGAAGCCGCCGCGTTCGAGGTCGTCGATCGTGAGGCGCACGGCCCGGGGGAGTCGCACCGAGAGGAGGGTTCCGGCCGGCGACACGGGTGGAAGCACGGCGTGCACGCGGATGCCGTCGTGCAGCCGCACGTCGACGCACGGCGCGGCCTCGTCGATGTGTCGTCCTCCCGCGCTCACGAGTCTCGTGGCGAGGGCACGCAATTCGATCTCGCTCACGCCGGGGTCGGGTTCCCGCTCGAGCCCCGCACCACGATCGACCCAGTAGGGCCCGACCCCGTTGACGAAGACATCCGTCACGGTGCCGTCGGAGATGACGTCGGCGAGGTGACCGAACTCCGCGGCTCCAGCGCGGTCGGGGGCCGAGCGAACGCCACCACCACGAGCAGCACGACCGGGGGCCTGGCCGCCGCCGCCCACCACCCCCGGATCACCCGAACCGCCCGGGCCACCCTCGACGTCGGTGTGCTCGGGTCGCGCAGCGACGAAAGGAACGGGGGTGGCAAATGCACGCGCTCCCGCCCCCGGGGTGACGCCGTCGGTGTCGCAATCGAGCCGCATCCCCCGATGGTCGACCCTCGCGAGGCACTTCAGCGCGGAGCTCGCGTCGGTGTGCGCTCTCGCGTCGACCGCCGGAACGGGAGGAGAGGAGAGGAGAGGAGCGTGAACCCGCAGGAGCGCCCGTGAACCCGCAGACGCGCTCGTTAAAGAAGAGGGGCGGCACCGGTTGGGGGAAACTGGTGCCGCCACAGCGACGCCTGATTGGGGGGAATCGTCGGCATCGCTCATCGAATCAAATCGACTTCGCCAGTGTAGCTCTCGACCCTGCAAAAAAGGAGAGTGCCGGCGCACCATTTTTCCGCGTCGGGTCGACCGCGCCGCCCCCCGATTCGTCCTGACAGACCCTCGGTCTCTCCCTAGACTCGGTCCACGCCCCAGATGGAGCCCGCCCGGGCTTCTCGAGATCGAAGAGGATCCCCATGGCCAGCAACTCGATCGACAGTTTGCAGCTCGAAACCCGGCGGTTCCCGCCGAGCGAGAGTTTCGCGGAGGGGTCGATCGCGACTCCGTCGCTCTACTCCGAGGCCGCCGACGACAGGCTCGCGTTCTGGGCGAAACAGGCCCGCTCTCTCGTGCACTGGCACAAGGACTTCACCGAGACTCTCGACTGGTCGAACCCCCCGTTCGCGAAGTGGTTCGCCGACGGCGAGCTCAACGTCGCATACAACTGCCTCGACCGACACGTGATCGCGGGCAACGGCGACCGCGTCGCGATCCACTGGGAGGGCGAGCCCGGCGACTCCCGCACCGTCACCTACGCCGAGCTCACGGCCGAGGTCAAACGGGCGGCGAACGCCCTCCTCGACCTCGGCATCGTCGCGGGCGACCGCGTCGCCGTCTACCTCCCGATGATCCCCGAGGCGGTCGTCGCGATGCTCGCCGTCGCGCGCATCGGCGCCGTGCACTCCGTGATCTTCGGCGGGTTCAGCGCCGACAGCTTGCGCGCGAGGATCGACGACGCCGACGCGCGCCTCGTCATCACCGCCGACGGCGGGTGGCGCAAGAACGCCGTGCTTCCGCTCAAACCCGCCGTCGATGCCGCCCTCGCCAAGCCGGGCGAGCACAGCGTCGAGCACGTGCTCGTCGTGCGCCGCGGCGAGAACGAGGTGGAGTGGACGGATGACCGCGACATCTGGTGGCACGATGCGATGGCCGACGCCGCCGACGAGCACGAGGCGCTCGGCTTCGAGGCCGAGCATCCGCTCTTCATCCTCTACACCTCGGGCACGACCGGGAAACCGAAGGGCATTCTGCACACGAGTGGCGGATACCTCACGCAGGTCGCGTTCACGCACAGGAACGTCTTCGATCTGCACCCCGAGTCGGATGTCTACTGGTGCACCGCCGACGTCGGGTGGGTCACGGGCCACAGCTACGTGGTCTACGGGCCGCTCGCCAACGGCGCGACCCAGGTCATGTACGAGGGGGTGCCCGATGCCCCGGAGCCCGGTCGCTGGTGGAAGCTCATCGAGAAGTACCGCGTGAGCATCCTCTACGCGGCGCCGACGGCGATCCGCACGTTCATGAAGCTCGGGCGGGAGATCCCCCAGGCGTCGGATCTCAGCAGTCTGCGTCTGCTCGGCTCGGTCGGTGAGCCGATCAACCCCGAGGCATGGATCTGGTACCGCGAGGTGATCGGGGCCGGCGTCACGCCGATCGTCGACACGTGGTGGCAGACGGAGACGGGGGCGATCATGATCTCCGCCCTCCCCGGGCTCACGACGCTCAAGCCCGGCTCCGCCCAGGTGCCGATCCCCGGGATCACGATCGACGTCCTCGGCGAGGACGGCTCGCGCGTCGACCCGCCCAACGGCGGGCTGCTCGTGGTCTCCGAGCCCTGGCCGTCGATGCTGCGCGGCATCTGGGGTGACCCCGAGCGCTTCCGCGAGACCTACTGGTCGCGCTTCGAGGCTCTCGGCGACGCGAAGTATTTCGCGGGCGACGGGGCGCACGTCGATCCCGACGGCGACATCTGGCTTCTCGGCCGCGTCGACGACGTCATGAACATCTCGGGCCACCGCTTGTCGACGGCGGAGATTGAATCGGCCCTCGTGTCTCACCCGATCGTCGCGGAGGCCGCCGTCGTCGGTGCCGCCGATGAGACGACGGGTCAGGCCGTCGTGGCGTTCGTGATCCTGAGGTCGAAGCAGGCGGCGAAGCAGACCGCGGATGAAGCGTCGACTCTCTTGCGCGGGCACGTGGCCGAGCAGATCGGGGCGATCGCCCGACCGCGGCAGATCTTCATCGTCAATGAGCTGCCCAAGACCCGCTCGGGCAAGATCATGCGGCGGTTGTTGCAGGATGTCGCGGAGGGCCGCGAGATCGGTGACACGACGACCCTCGCCGACACCTCGGTGATGCAGATCATCAGCGACACGATGAAGTAAACGGGCCCACGCGAGCCCGCCGGGGGCGGTCTCTAGGCGAACTCGACGACGAGTTCGACCTCGACGGGCGAGTCGAGCGGAAGCACGGTGACACCGACGGCGCTGCGGGCGTGTGCGCCGACGTCGCCGAAGATCTCGCCGAGCAGCTCGGACGCACCGTTGATGACCCCGGGCTGCCCGGTGAAGTCGGGGGCGGATGCCACGAACCCCACCACTTTGACGACGCGCGTCACACGGTCGAGCGATCCGATGACGGATTCGACGGCCGCGAGGGCGTTGAGCGCGCAGGTCGCGGCGAGCGACTTCGCGTGGTCGGGATCGACCGTCGACCCGACCTTGCCCGTCGCGGCGAGCGCCCCGTCGACCATGGGCAGTTGTCCCGCGGTGAAAACGAGGTTTCCGCTCACGACGGCGGGCACGTAGGCGGCGACGGGGGCGACGACCGCGGGGATCTCGAGCCCGAGTTCGGAGAGCCGCGACTCGATCGACGCCATCACTCGCCGCCGGTCTTCTCGCGCTTGAGGTAGGCGACGAGGCCGCCTTCGGGGCCCGTCACGACCTGCACGAGCTCCCAGCCCTGGTCGCCCCAGTTGTTCAGAATCGCTGCGGTGTTGTGGATCATCAGGGGGGTGGTCAGGTACTCCCACGTGGTCATCTCGGCATCCATTCAGTCAGATTTGGCGGGCGTCGCTTACTCTTGATGATATGTCTGCCCAAAACACCAAGCCTGTCGGCGTGCTCGGGGCCCTCGCCGGTCTGGTCGGGTTGAGCGCTCTCGCAGGCGTCCTCGTGACCGCGATGGTCACCCCCGCTCTCGCCGTGACGAGCATGACGGCGCAAAGCACCGTCGGCATCTTCGACGACCTCCCCGACTACGTGGAGATCAACCAGCAGTCTCAGCGCAACACACTGTGGGCGCTCTCGGGCGGCAAGCAGGTCCCGTTCGCCGAGGTCTTCAATCAGGACCGCGAAGAGGTCGCGTGGGACGACGTCTCGCAGAACGTCAAGGATGCCGCGGTCGCCGCGGAAGACGTGCGCTTCTACGAGCACGGCGGCGTCGACCTCGCGGGGATCACGCGTGCGGCGCTCAACAACGTCACGGGCGGTGACCTCCAGGGCGCATCGACCATCTCGCAGCAGTACGTCAAGAACGCCGCCATCCAGGACGCCCAGAACGCGCCGACGCCCGAAGAGCGCGACGCGCTCGTTCTCGAGGCGCAAGACAACTCGATCGACCGCAAGCTGCGCGAAGCGAAGCTCGCCATCGGTCTCGAGAAGCGCTACACGAAGCAGGAGATCCTGCTCGGCTACCTCAACATCGCCGGGTTCGGCGGCAACACCTACGGCATCGAGGCCGCCGCTCAGCGTTACTACTCCACGTCGGCTGCAGACCTGAACATCGCGCAGGCCGCGAGCCTCATCGCTATCGTCCAGCAGCCCAACCTGCGCAGCCCCAACGACCCCGACAACTGGGAGCGCAACCAGACGCGGCGCGACGTCATCATCGGCACGATGCGTGACGAGGGGATGATCACTCAAGACGAGTACGAGCGCGCGACGAGTTCGACCGTCAACGAGAACTCCATCAAGCTGTCGGCCCCGGCGAGCGGGTGCAACTACGCCACCGGAGCCAAGCAGTTCTGCGACTACGTCGTGCGCAACGTCCCCAACCTCGAGGCCCTGGGAGCCACCCCCGAAGACCGCCAGGCCGCGTGGACCAAGGGCGGCTACGACATCTACACGACGATCGACCTCGACCAGAACGCGCACGCCGAAGGTGTCCTCGCCGCGAACGCTCCCGCGAACGAGACCCGATTCGCTCTCGGCGCGGCCGCATCGACCATCCAGGTCGGCACAGGCCGCATCGTCGTCATGGCGCAGAACAAGCCGTTCGACAACTCCGAGGTGCCGGAAGACCCCACATCGACGGCCGTCAACTTCAACACCGACCGTGACTACGGCGGATCGTCGGGCTTCCAGTCCGGTTCGTCGTACAAGCTCTTCACTCTCGTCGACTGGCTCAAGAACGGCCGCGGGCTCAACGAATTCGTCGACGGAACCCAGCGGGAGTACACCGCGGCGCAACTTCCCGCCGCGTGCTCGCCGGGCAACGCGACCTACACCGTGCGCAACGACGGCGGTGGCAACGCCGGTCGGATGTCGGTGACGCAAGCGACGGCGGGCTCGGTCAACGCGGCCTTCTACGACATGGCGTCAGAACTCGACCTGTGCGAGATCCGCGACACCGCCGTATCGATGGGCGTCCACCGGGCCGACGGCGGCGAGCTGCAGACGTTCGCCCCCATGGTTCTCGGAACCGACGAGGTCGCGCCCCTCACGATGGCGAACGCCTACGCGACCGTTGCGAGCGGCGGCATCCTGTGCCAGCCGATCGCCGTCGACCGCGTCGTCGACCCCGACGGCAACGAGCTCGTCGGTCAGGAGCAGGACTGCGCGCGGGCCATCTCGCCGGAGGTCGCGGCAGCGGCCGCCACCGCGCTCCAGGCCGTCATGAACGGCGGGACCGGTTCGGCCGCCAACCCCTACGACGGAACGCCGCTCATCGGAAAGACCGGAACGGCCGACGCCTTCCACACCTGGATGATCTCGTCGAGCGTCAACCTCGCGACCGCGGTCTGGGTCGGCAACATCCAGGGTCAGCAGTCGCTCCGTGCGATCACCGTCGCGGGCCAGACTGCTGCGAGCGCGCGCTGGCCGATCATGAACAGCATCCTGCAGTCGCTGCACACGAACCCGTCGTATGCGACTCAGACCGGCTTCCCCGAGCCCCCGACGAACCTCCAGCGCGGCCTCACGCAGGCTGTGCCGGATGTCGCGGGCCAGAGCCCTCAGGCCGCACAAGCGCTCCTCGAGGGTGTGGGCCTCGAGTTCGCGCTCGGACAGCCCGTCGCCTCCGACCTCCCCGAGGGCCAGATCGCGTCGTCGAGTCCCGGAGCGGGAGCTCAGGTCTCGCGGGGCTCCGTCGTCGAGGTCAATCCGAGTGACGGGTCCCAGTCGGTCGAAATGCCGAGCCTCAATGGTCGTTCGCCGAGTGAAGCCGTGTCGCTGTTGCGCCGGGCCGGATTCGATCGCGGCAACATCACCGTCGAGTTCGCCGCGGGCGGCACCGAGTGCGAGATCAGCAGCAGCTCGCCCGCCGCGGGCGAAACGGTCTCGACCGAAGACGGCGTGACGATCACGGTCGGTCGGGGAGACTCGGACGAGCGGCCCGACTGCTCGTGACCTCGCGGTCGCGATCCGCGGTCGTCGCGGCGGCCTCGGTCGCCGCGGCCGGCGCGGGGGCACTCGCGTGGGGGGCTCTCGTCGAGAGGAACGCCTTCACGGTTCGTCACGAGACCGTCCCCGTGCTCGCGCCGGGAGCGCGGCCCATCACGGTGCTGCACCTCTCCGACATCCACATGGCCCCGTGGCAACGCTCCAAGCAGGAGTGGTTGCGCGGGCTCGCGGTCTTCGAACCCGACCTCATCGTCAACACCGGTGACAACCTCGGTCATGCAGACGGCATCGCCGGGGTGCGCGAAGCCCTGGAGCCGTTCTCGGGTGTTCCCGGGGTCTTCGTGCACGGGTCGAACGACTATCACGGACCCTCGGCCAAGAACCCGCTGCGATACTTCGCGGGCCCGTCGAGCGTGCCCGACCGAGCCCCGTCGCGCCTCGATACGGCGAGCCTCGACGCGGTGTTCGACGAGTTCGGCTGGCTCTCCCTCGACAACACCGCTCGAGCGATCTCGATGAAGGGCTCGAAGTTCGAGTTCGTCGGAGTCGACGACCCGCACATCGGGCTCGACCGCCTCGACAAGATCCCCGGCGCGCTCGACGAGTTGCGGGAGAACGTCGGCTGGCAGTCCGATCTCACGGGCTCCGATGTCGTGACCATCGGCGTGACACACGCCCCCTATCGCCGCGTTCTCAATTCGCTCGTCACCAACGGCGCCGAGCTGATCTTCGCGGGACACACCCACGGTGGGCAGGTGTGCGTGCCGGGGTATGGCGCCCTCGTGACCAATTGCGACATCCCGCGCGACCAGGTCAAGGGCCTGAGCCTGTGGCATCACGCGTTGCGTGCGGCCTACCTCAACGTCTCCGCGGGACTCGGCACGTCGATCTACGCCCCCGTGCGTTTCGCGTGTCGTCCCGAAGCCGTCGTCGTGACCCTCACGGGTGACGATGTGGGCTATTCTGGGTAGAAGCACGGTCGGTCGCGATCGACGGTGTTGATCGGGGTGTGGCGCAGCTTGGTAGCGCGCTTCGTTCGGGACGAAGAGGTCGTGGGTTCAAATCCCGCTACCCCGACATCAGCACGACACGAATCGCCCTCCTCCGGGAGGGCGATTCGCTCGTTAACGGCTACGCGACCGAGGTCGGCGCACGGCCGACGACCGGCAGATCCCGCCCAGTGCACGGGCGGTGGAAACGGCGAAGGGCCGCACACGATTCGTGTGCGGCCCTTCGGGGTTCAGCGTGCTACTCGGTCTGGTGACGACGCGAGAGCGAACGCACGGCGAGCAGGATGAGACCGAACGCGAGAGCCGCGCCACCGGTCACACCGAGGATCGTCGCGACGCTCGAGCCCGTGAAGGCGAGCTCGTCGGTCTGAGAGTCGGCGGCGACGGCGACGGGGCTCGAGTCGGTCACGGCGACGGTCACGCCACCGCACGATCCGTCGGACATGCCGTCGACCGAGAGGGATCCCGACGACGTGAGCGGGGCGGTGACCTCGACGGTCATCGAACCGTTGGCGGCTGCCGCCGTCGAGAGGGTTCCCGCGGCGGAACCGGTTGCCGCAACGATGTCAGCCGATTCGGCCGACACCCCCGCGACGGCGACGGTCACGTCGGCGTCAGGAGTGAAGTATCCGTCGCTCCACGTGACCGCGAAGGTCTCGCCGGGGGCGACCGAGTAGGAGTCTGCCGCCACGAGGCGCCCGTTGGCGTACTCCTCGTCGATCGGCTGCTCGACGACGACTCCGCCGACGCCGACGCCGCAGTGGCTCTCGGGCTGTGTGGCGGGGGCGGCCATGGCTGCTGTGGGCGCCGCGAGCGCGGCGATGAAGGCCACGCTGAGCGCGGCAATAGTGGGTCGAAGCATCTTCGGGTGATCCTCGTGTTTGGTTATGCGCGCTAGGGACGCGTTCGGGTTCTCGGTTGGGTGTGCGCGAGTGTTGGGTGACACTCGGGCCCGAGATTCGCCATACTACCCCGAAGTTCCGCAATCGCGTGAGGAAATTCTCGTCGGCACCTCGCGAATGAGGGGAGTCACCGTGATGACGGGGTCTGTTGCGCCGTCGGTCGCCGCATCGGCCACCTCGGGAGGAGTCTGTCGAGAGAGCTCTAGTGCGAACTCTACGCTCACCGAGGCCGACGTGGTCGGGGGGAGATCGACGATCACTTGCACCGCGGGTCGGCCGAGGTGCTCGACGGTCTGCGCGTCGGTCGGCGCCCCGTCGACCTCCACCGTCGTCACGCGCGAGCCGACCGGTCCGTAGACGATCGCGCGCGTGCGCACGGTGCCGCGCTCCACACCGAAGACTCCCCCGGCCGTGACGCGCTCCGGTAGGCTCGTGCCCCCGTCGAGCGGCACGCTCGACGCGAGATCGACAGTCGTCGCGTAGGTCGCGAGGCTCTCCGCGTTGCACGCGTCGACGTCGAGGCTCACGTCGGCGTCGAGGTAGATGCCGAGCTTCGCCCCCGTCGCGTCGTTGAAGTACACCCCGATCGCCGTCGCGCCGTCGTTCGTCGCCGGCAGGCCCCCCGCGAGAGTCGTTCCGGCGAGGCGTGCCTGCTCGTCGTCGCGAGCGTTCCAGAGCAGGATGCGGTGTTCCGCACCCCCGCGCGCGAGCGCATCGGCGAGGGCGGCAGGGTCGAGCGAGTCGGTCGAGAGCGTGTCGAAGACGGCGCGCGCGGCATCCGCGAACACGAGATCCTGCGTGTCGGGATCGGGGTATCGCGCGTAGACGTCCGAGAGCAGGAACGGCACGGCGTTGTCGGAGTCGATGACGTCGCCGGTCGAGAGCTCCACGGGGCCGGATGCCTCGAGGAGGTAGCTCAGGAGCACAGGGTCGACGGCGATGACCCCGTCGACGTCGACGCCGTACTGGCGCTCCCACATCGCGGCGATCGCCTCGGCCGCCGTCGCGAAGTCGGGCGTGGAGTTGGTGTTCTGCATGAGGCGCGCGGTGAGACCGCCGTAGAGACTCTGTGTCGCCGCATCGACGTCGATCACGGGATCGGGGTAGGTCGGAAAGGACTCGGCGGATGCTTGCCCCGTGAGCTCGAAGCGGCCGTCCGACGTCGAGACGAGCGCGAGCGAACCCGGTAGCCCCCCGGTCGCCCGCACCTCGGCGTTGTTCTGGAACACGAGCACGTAGTTGCGGTCGCCGTCCGCCCCGAGCGCGGCCGGGAGGAGATCGGCTGCCCGCGACGCCGAGGAGACGAGGGTCGAGGCCTCGGCGAGCACCGACTCGAGTTCGTCGACGGCGTCACCGACCGGCGAGACCACACGCGAGGTGTCGACCGACCGCACAGCGCCCACGGCGCGCTCGAACGAGCGGTCGGCCGCGGTGAGCACGGGCGCGATGCGCTCGAGTGCCTCGATGTCGATCCGACCGTCGACGGGCAGCA
This sequence comes from Marisediminicola sp. LYQ85, assembly GCF_046600695.1. NCBI lineage: Bacteria > Bacillati > Actinomycetota > Actinomycetes > Micrococcales > Microbacteriaceae > Marisediminicola > Marisediminicola sp. LYQ85. The sequence goes on along the minus strand of NZ_JBKIWO010000001.1, from coordinate 16,392 downwards.
ACGCCTCCACGGACATCGCCTCGGGATCGCCCACGAGGGGCACGAGAGCGTTGCGGGTCACCTCGTCGAGGCTCGTGATGACCGTGCGGAACGCCTCGAGGTTGGGCCCGACGAACGGCAGCGCCGTCGCGAGCGCGAAGACGGGATCCGAGGTCAACCGCTCCGCGGACACGACGCGCGTCTCGACGTCGCGCACGGCTGCGGCCGCCCCGTCGACGTCGCCCGCGAGGATCGCGGAGCGCGCGACCTCGGCCGCCGGGAGGGCGCCCTCGAGCTCGCCTCGAGCCGCGAGGGAGCGGAATGCGACCCACGCGACGGCCACCGCGAGAACGACGACGACGATGATCGCCGCGAGGAGTGCGCGGCGCCGCCACGGCTGGCGCCCCGCCGAACCGGCGACGACTCCCCCATGACCCTGGGGCAGCGCTGCCTCGGTCACGCGAAGTCGGGATCGGGTGCGGCGCGATAGCTGAACTCGGCCACGCCGCGGCGACCACTCGTCAACGTGCCGCCGCTCTCGTCGAGGTAGCACGCGCCGCAGAGCGACTCGTAGGCCACATCGACGCCGTCGATCGCCACCTGATCGCCGTCGAAGACGAACCGGTCACCGACGCGTCGCGCGTTGAACACGGCCTTGCGGCCGCACCGGCAGATGGTCTTGAGCTCTTCGAGCGAGTGCGCGACCTCGAGCAGGCGCCTGCTCCCCGGAAAGGCCGCAGTCTGAAAATCGGTGCGGATGCCGTAGGCGAGCACCGGAACGTCGTCGAGGATAGCGATGCGTAGGAGGTCGTCGACCTGCGACTCGGTCAAGAACTGCGCCTCGTCCACGAGGAGGCAGCTGACCCGGTCGCCGGTCTCGGCGCGCACCCTCGCCGTCTGCGCCGCGACGAGATCGGCGACGCTGTCGTCGGGAGCGATGACGAAGTCCACGGGGCGCCCGACACCGAGCCTCGAGATGATGGCGGTGTCGCCCTTGGTGTCGATGCGGGGCTTGGCGAGCAGCACGTGCTGGCCGCGCTCCTCGTAGTTGTACGCCGCCTGCAGCATCGCCGTGCTCTTGCCGCTGTTCATCGCGCCGTACCGGAAGTAGAGCTTGGCCACTAGGTGAGATATCCGTCCTCGGCGGCTCTGCGGGTGAGGTCCGCCTTCTTGCTCGCCGGTCTGTCGGCCTTCGCGTATTTCTCGCGGACGCGCCGAATGTATGTCTTCGCGGTCTCGTACTGGACGTTCATCGCGCGAGCGACTTCGACCGTGCTCGAGCCCGACACGTAGAGCCTAAGGGCTTCGGCCTCCCCCGCACTCAACCGCGGGCGCACCGGTCCGACCGCACCGCTCGGGAGAGGCCGCCAGTCGGTCGCCTGGTGGGGGCCGCGCTCGAGCCCCATGACCGCGCGGGCGCCGTCCATGACCTCACGCATGGGAGCCGATTTAAGCAGGAAGGCCGATGCGCCCGCTGCGAGCGCCCGGTCACGCGCCTCGGTCGTGTCGAGGCTCGTGATGACGATGACCTTGGCGCCCGCAGCACGGCACGTGCGCACGCGCGCCTCGATCGAGACCTTCTCTTTGAGCTGGAAGTCGATGAACACGAGGTCGGTCGGAAAGTTGTTGCTGTGCACGAGCTCGAGCCACGTGTGCGCGCTCAGCACGAGGTCGAAGTCGGGGGCGTTGCTGCGGATCCACGAGCTCATACTGTCGAGCAGCATCTCGTGGTCGTCGAGGATCGCGAGGCGCGTGCGTCTCGCCTCCGCGGAAGGATCAGCCTTGGTCAATTCGGAACCTCGCAATGATCGTGCCTGGCGTGACGTCGACGTTCAACGCCGGAAAGGCGATTCGGAGAACGGCGAAGACGGCGTCGTAACGGGAGTGGATGTCGTGGGCCGTCGCCCCGAGGGCGACGGAGATCACGCAGAACGGGCGATCGAGTCTCTTGGTGAGCCGCACGGCGATCCGATCGAGGCTCTGGTCGCCGTCGAGCTCGATGAAGAGTGCCCGGATGGCGCGGCGCTGGGTTTCACTGAACGAGTCGGCGAGCCCGTGCCGGTCGTCGACGACGTGGGGCCACTCCCCCGATCGCACGACGCTGCCGAGCGCGAGGTCGAGCCAGCTGCGTCCGGCCTCCGAAACCATGATGCCGCGGATGTCGTCGGATATCGCTCGCGCGCGCTCACGATCCGAGGCCGTGATCTGACCGCGCTTGATCACCTCGTCGAAGAAGGGGGAGACGTCTCGACCGAGCACGCTCACGCGATCACGCTGCACCGATTTGATGACCGCCGCGGTGACGTCGCCGAGTTCCGCCGCCGCGACCGTCTTCTCCTCGAGGTTCTGTCGCTCGAGCGACGCGATGATGATCGCCGTCGAGGCCGCGACACCGAGGGCGACGCACACGAGCGGTGCCACGACGATGACGACGAAGGCGACGGCCGGGGCATCCGTTGCGGCGGCGTCGCTCTTGATCCACGTGATGGCACCGATCGCGGTCGCCGAGGTCAACGAGAAGACGAGGATCTCGCCCACGGGGCGGTACGCGCCGATCGCGACGATGAGGAGCGCGAGGCTCAGCGCGGGCCAATCGTCGCGAACCCACGGGTCGACACCGCGGAGGCCCCACGCGAGGATGACCGCCGCCGCGATCACGAGCGCGTGCACGGTCACGTGCGAGAGCCGCGTGAAGGGTGCCCGGAGGGGGTTCGACCCGACGGCGACCACGAGCGCTGCGAGAGCGAGCACGCTGAGGGCGAGCAATTCGTATTCGAGGCCGGCCACCCCGACGCCGTCGTCGCGAGTGCGGCTCACGATCGTGACGCCTCCGGCCCACACGACGGATCCGATCGCGAGGATGACACTCGGAATGTGGGAACCCGTCGTCACGGCGGGGTCGACCTGCTGGCGGGTTCGCTCGAATCGCGCGCCGTGCCCCGCCGTCACGACCTCTCCTCGAAGCTCGGCGTCGCGCTCATCGGCCGGGTCGCCTCGAGGGGCGCAGTCGCCTCGAGGGGCACGTCGAGGATGATGGATGTCCCCTCCCCCGGTGTGCTCCAGATCTGCGTCGACCCTCCGAGACGGTCGATGCGGCCGCGAACAGATCCGCTGATGCCGAAGCGGTCCGATCCGACCGCGGCCTCGTCGAACCCGCGACCGGTGTCGATGACCATGACGATGACGCTGTCGTCGGCGGCGTGCACCGCGACCTCGGCGCGATCCTGACCCGAGTGCACACGCACGTTCACGAGGCACTGCTTGACGGCGAGCGAGAGTTCGGCGAGCCGGCCCGAAGGCAACCGCAGAGCCGCGAGGGGATCTCCGCTGAGCTCGACCGTGAGCCCCGATCTCTCGACCTCGGTGACGGCGCGGTAGAGGACGCTGTCTTCCCATTCCGCGACGAGAGTGGAGCTGGTCGATGACTCCGAGAGCCACCCTTCTCCGAGGATGGTCGCGCGGTCGTACTCGATCTGCCGCGCGAGATCGGGGTCGAGGGGTCCGTCGGGCGCGTGCGCGATCGCCGCGAGGTGGCTCAGGACGGTGTCGTGCAGGAGGGCCGCGGCTTTCGCCTCGACGCGCGCCCGCGCGGTCGCGGCGACCTCGTCGTGGGCGGCCTGACGAATGGGGGCGATCGAGAACGCGTCGCGCCGGTTGCCGATCCACGCGAGCGTGAGGAGCACGAGCGACAGGGCGTAGGCGTAGGTGACGAGCGACCAGAACGGGTACACCTCGCCGGTGCCGAGGAGGGCGATGACCCCCGCGGCCGTTCCCGCGAGATAGCCCGCGGTGTTCCAGATCGCCGCGTCGCCGAGCCGTCGTCGGGGTGATCCGACGAGAACGAGGGCGACGTGGGGCAGCGTCACCGCGATGACGTCGAAGAACTCGTTCTCGCTGACATACGGGGCGAAGGTGCCGACGTAGGCCCAGACGGCGAACGATCCCACGACGAGGTAGGCGACCCCCGACATCCAGGACCGCGTCCACACGAGAAGACCGAGACACGCGAGCGTCGCGACGAGAAGACTCGACTTGAGCAGGATCGGGAGGCCGCTGTCGGAGGCGGCGAACACGAGGGCGACGACGAGAGACGCGACGAGGGCCATCGACGCTGTCGCTCGAGATCCGGCGGCGAATGCCCGACCGAGGAGCGGCCCGTCGATGGTGCGCACTTCGTCGCTCACGTGCGCTCCTGTCCGACTCGTCGACGATTCGGGCGCTGACGACCCGGTCGCCCCACGCTAACCCACTCAGCCGACGAACGATGTACCCCGTTCTGGGCATGCTCACGGCGAGATCGCACGTCGGGCGGGCGATGGGGCCGAACGAGAAGCCTCGGCACGTCCCCCATTTGGCCGCCCGACGTCACACGTCGGACCTCCTACAGGTGCGTCAGGCGATGGAGAGCGCCGACTCCGTCGATCGCAGGGTCGTCTTCGCGCGCGTGGCGTCGTCGGACAGGAGGGTGCCGTAGCTCGGGATCATCGCCGTGATGGCGGGAGTCCACTCGGCGATGTGGTCGGGAAAACACCGCTCGAGCACGGTGAGCATGATCGGCACGGCCGTCGAGGCACCGGGCGAGGCCCCGAGCAGTCCCGCGATGGTTCCGTCAGACGCGGCGACGACCTCGGTGCCGAACTGGAGCACCGCACCCTTCTCGGCGTCCTTCTTGATGACCTGCACCCGCTGGCCCGCCGTGATCTGGTACCAGTCGGCCGGGTCCGCCCTGGGAACGAACTCGCGGAGGGCGTCGAACTTGGCTTTCTTCGACGCCGCGACCTGCTTCACGAGATACCAGGTGAGGTCGAGGTTGTCTTTCGCGACAGTGAGCATCGGGATGATGTTGTGGGGCCGGATCGACAGGAAGAGGTCGAGGAGCGACCCGGTTTTGAGGAACTTGGGGCTGAACCCCGCGTACGGCCCGAACATGAGGCTCGCCTCGCCATCGACGACGCGCGTGTCGAGGTGGGGAACCGACATGGGCGGGGAACCGACGGCCGCTTTGCCATAGACCTTCGCACTGTGCTGCGCGACCACCTCGGGCTTGTCGGTGCGGAGGAACTGCCCACTGACCGGGAAACCGCCGAACCCGCGGATCTCCGGTATGCCGGACTTCTGCAGAAGTGAGAGCGCCCCACCGCCCGCGCCGACGAAGACGAAGCGCGCGTGCACGGTCGACCTCGTGGTGCCGACCTCGTCGCGGAGCCCGAGCCGCCACAGACCGCTGCGCTCCTGCTTGAGCGACGTGACCGAGGTCTCCGTCTTGAGCGACCCGCCGTTGCCCGTCACGTAGGAGAACAGTCCCCGGGTGAGGGCTCCGAAGTCGACGTCCGTGCCCACGTCGATGCGCGTCGCCGCGATCGGTTGGTTCTTCGCCCGGCCGGGGATCATCGACGGGACCCAGGATCGGATGACCTCGGCGTCTTCGCTGTACTCCATGCCGGAGAAGAGGGGGTGGTCCGCAAGAGCGTCGAACCTCGCGCGCAAGTAGGCGACATTCGATTCGCCCCAGACGAAGCTCATGTGCGGAACGGGGTTGATGAACGCCGTGGGGTCGGGCAGCACGCCGTCGTTGACGAGGCTCGACCAGAACTGTCGTGAGATCTGGAACTGCTCGTTGACCTTCACGGCGCTCGAGATGTCGATCGACCCGTCCGGGCGCTGGGGCGTGTAGTTGAGCTCGCACAGCGCCGAGTGCCCCGTGCCCGCGTTGTTCCACGGGTTCGACGATTCGAGGGCCACGTCGCTCAATCGCTCGTAGACCGCGATCGACCAGTCCGGTTGAAGCTTCGTGATGAGGGCGCCGAGAGTGGCGCTCATGACTCCTCCGCCGATCAGGGCGACGTCGACCGGCTCAGCTGTGTTCATGACCCCAGTTTACGTTCCGAGACTGTGTCCGTCGGCCGTGAAAGGCCTCCGCATCGTCTCTCGCACGGCTCCCCCGCCCCGTCGTCGCGGTCTCGCGCATCACAGTCCGAGATCGACGAGCGCCGCATCCATGAGCTCGGCCATGTGGCCGTACCCCGCGTCGTTCGGGTGCAGACCGTCGGGCGCCATGAACTCGTCTTGACCCCGGATCCACGTCGATGCCCCGGGGATGTAGTCGGCATCGATCGCCGCTGCGGCGTCGCGCACCCACCCGATGATCGTCTCGACAGAGTCGGGGCGCTCCTCGGTGTACCAGAACGGCTCCACGACGATGAAGCGCGCGTCGGGCAGACCCTCGGTCAGGCGATCGAAGTCGCGCGTGATCTGCGTCTCGATGTCGGCTGCGGCGCGGTCGTACGAGAAGTTGTCGTTGAGCCCCATCGTGACGAACACGATGTCGGGATCCTCCGCGATGATGAGCGCGGGGAGGTCGTCGCCGTCGAATGACTGCCGATTGTTGACGAAGCCGAGCCCGTTGACGCTCGGATTGAACTCGGTCCACCCGCGGTCCTCGGCAATGCGGGTCGACCACCGCTCCGCGGGATCGCTCGCCCCCGTGCCGAGAGTGTAGGAGTCGCCGTAGAACGCGACGACGGGCGCGTTCGGGTCGACGACGGCATCCGCGTCTCCCGAGTCGTCACCGGGCAGCAGGAGAGGGACCACGACGGCTCCGATGAGTGCGACGAGACCGAGCGTCACCCCGAGGGCGAGAAGCGTGCGGCGAGAGGGCATGGTGGTGGTTCGGCGCGGCCGTCAGTTCCGTTTGTCGGCGATGAGTTCGGCGATCTGCACGGCGTTGAGCGCAGCACCCTTGCGCAGGTTGTCGTTGCTGATGAAGAGCGCGAGCCCGCGACCGTCGGGAACCCCCTCGTCGGAGCGGATGCGACCGACGTAGCTGTCGTCGCGACCGGCCGCGTCGAGCGGCGTCGGCACGTCGGCGAGGGTCACCCCGGGCGCACCCTCGAGCAGCTCGTGCGCTCGCTCGACCGAGATCGGCGCCGCGAATTCGGCGTTGATCGAGAGCGAGTGGCCCGTGAAGACGGGCACGCGCACGCACGTGCCGCTCACGAGCAGGGCGGGCAGACCCAGGATCTTGCGGCTCTCGTTGCGGAGCTTCTTCTCCTCGTCGGTCTCGAAGAGTCCGTCGTCGACGATCGACCCCGCGAGCGGGACGACGTCGAACGCGATCGTGCGAGGGAAGGTCACCGGCTCCGGGAACTCGACGGCGCGCCCGTCGTGCACGAGCCCGATGGTGTCGCCCGCGAGCGCGGCTCGCGACTGCTCGAGGAGTTCTTCGCCCCCCTTGAGCCCTGCGCCGGAGACCGCCTGGTAGGTGCTCACGATGAGACGCTCGAGCCCCGCCTCCTCGTGAAGCACCTTGAGCACGGGCATCGCCGCCATGGTCGTGCAATTGGGGTTCGCGATGATGCCCTTGACGGCGTCGTCGACGGCCTCGGGGTTGACCTCGCTCACGACGAGGGGAACCTCGGGGTCCATGCGGAACCCCGACGAGTTGTCGATGACGGTCACCCCCGCGGCAGCGAAGCGCGGCGCCTGGGCCTTCGAGGTCGTCGCCCCCGCAGAGAAGATCGCGATGTCGAGCCCCGCGGGGTCCGCCGTCGCGGCGTCTTCGACGATGACGTCGACCCCGCCGAAATCGAGCGATGTGCCGGCCGACCTGGCCGAGGCGAAGAACCGGATCTCGGCGATGTCGAGACCGCGCTCGAGAACGAGCGTGCGCACGACCGCACCGACCTGTCCGGTCGCGCCCACGACACCGAGACGGATGCCCGTGGTCGACCCGAGGGCGGTCATCGGCCGGTCCCGGCGTAGACGACCGCTTCGACGTCGCCGTCGAGGTCGAACGCGCGGTGCACGACGCGCACGGCCTCGTTGATCGTGTCGGCGCGCGTGACGACGGAGATGCGGATCTCGCTCGTCGAGATCATCTCGATGTTGATTCCCGCGTCGAACAGCGCCGTGAAGAGCTTGGCGGAGACACCCGCGTTCGTGCGCATCCCGGCCCCTACGAGCGCGAGCTTGCCGATCTGGTCGTCGTATTGGAGCGAGTCGAAGCCCACGGCGTCGTGCGCTGCCTCGAGAGCGCGGATGACCGCACCACCCTCGGATTTCGGGAGCGTGAACGAGATGTCGGTTTTGCCGGTCGCCGCGACCGAGACGTTCTGCACGATCATGTCGATGTTGGAGTCGGTCGACGCGACGATCGTGAAGATCTGCGCGGCCTTCCCCGGGATGTCGGGAACCCCGACGACCGTGATCTTGGCCTCGCTCAGGTCGGCGGCGATGCCGGCGATGATCGGCTCTTCCATCGGTGCTCCATCCTCGGGGTTCAGCACGAGAGTGCCTTCGGTGTTGTTGAACGACGACCGTACGTGCAGCGTGACTCCGTGCCGGCGCGCATATTCCACGGCGCGGATATAGAGCACCTTGGCTCCCGCTGCGGCGAGCTCGAGCATTTCCTCGCTCGTGATGCGATCGATCTTGCGGGCTGTCGGCACGACGCGCGGGTCTGCCGTGAAGATTCCGTCGACGTCCGTGTAGATCTCGCACACGTCGGCGTCGAGCGCGGCGGCGAGGGCGACGGCCGTCGTGTCGGACCCGCCGCGGCCGAGCGTCGTGATGTCTCCCGTGCCCCGATTGAACCCCTGGAAGCCGGCGACGATCGCGACCGCGCCGACGTCGAGTGCTTCGCGAACGCGCCCCGGGCTCACGTCGACGATGCGCGCGCGACCGTGGCGGGCATCCGTGATCATTCCGGCCTGACTGCCCGTGTAGCTCCGAGCCTCGAGGCCGAGGCCCTTGATCGCCATGGCGAGGAGCGCCATCGAGATGCGCTCCCCCGCGGTGAGGAGCATGTCGAGTTCTCGGCCGGACGGCATCGGGGTCACGCTCTCGGCGAGGTCGACGAGCTCGTCGGTCGTGTCGCCCATCGCCGAGACCACGACGACGACGTCGTGCCCGGCTTTGCGCGTCTCGACGATCCGCTTCGCCACTCGCTTGACGCCCTCGGCGTCGGCGACGGACGAACCGCCGTACTTCTGCACGATCAAACTCACGCGGACTCCTCGTGGGTGGGTGGGGCCTTCGCGGCCGACAACCGATTCTAGTGTTCGGTCGTCAGTGTTCGACTGTGCGTCGACCCTCGAAAGCCCGACCGAGGGTGACCTCGTCGGCGTATTCGAGGTCGCCGCCCACGGGCAGACCGGAGGCCAGTCGCGAGACGGTGAGCTCCATGTGCATGAGAAGCCGCGAGAGGTAGGTCGCGGTCGCTTCGCCCTCGAGGTTGGGGTCGGTCGCGATGATGACCTCGGTCACGGTGCCGTCGGCGAGACGCTGCATGAGCTGACGGATGCGCAAGTCGTCGGGTCCGATGCCGTCGATGGGCGAGATGGCGCCCCCGAGCACGTGGTACAGCCCGCGGAACTCTCGCGTGCGCTCGATCGCCACGACGTCTTTCGCCTCTTCGACGACGCAGATGGTCGCGAGCGAGCGGCGAGGGTCACGACAGATTCCGCACGTCTCCTGCTCGGAGACGTTGCCGCACACGGCGCAGAACCGCACCTTCTCTTTGACGTCCATGAGCACTTGCGCGAGCCGCGTCACGTCGAAGGTCTCGGTCTGCAGGATGTGGAACGCGATGCGCTGAGCCGACTTCGGACCGACACCCGGGAGGCGGCCCAGTTCGTCGATGAGCTCTTGGACGATTCCCTCGTACACGGTCAGTCACCCCTCGGTGTGACGCGCGGGGCGACGCTGAGCTCTTCGATGAAGCTCGCGCCCAGGATCTCGCGCACGACGGACTCTCCGTAGCGTCGCTTGTCGAGCTCGGGGCGCGCGGGCGCACGCGGGGCAGCTCGAGGGGCGGGTTCCTCTCGGGCGGGCGGGGCGGCAGGTGCGGCTGCTCCTGCTCCCGCTCCCGCGGGAGGAGTGGCACCGACGATGGGGGAATCGTCGGGCTCGAACTCCGGCTCGGGCTCACGGTCGGCCTCGTCGACGGGCTCCGGAACGACGATCGGCTCGCGAGTCGCTGCGGAGGCTGCCCCGGCCGAGCGCAACGGCTCCGGCGCCCGGTTGGCCGCGGGTGCTGCCTCCCTCGTGTCGGAGTCGGAAGCGGAACCGGGGTCGGAACCGGGCACGGCGACGGTCGCCCACGTCGTGGCCGGCGCCGCCGTCGCGGTGTGCAATGGCGGCGTCTGGGCTCGCCGTGTCGGGGCTGCAGGCGTCTGGGCCGCCGGTGTCTGGGCCGCCGGCGTCTGCACTGGCGGCGCAGACGCCACGCCCGCCGCATCGTCGTTCACCGGCGCGACGTCGGGCTGCGAGAGCGCGGGGGCAGAATCCCGCTTGGCCGAGGCATCCACTCTCGCGACGAACTTGACCCTGAGGCCGAGCACCTCGACGATCGCGTTGCGGAGGTATTCGCTCACGCCGTGACCCGCGGTCTGCTGCTTGAAGCTCGTGACGTCGTTCTCGCTCACGAACGAGAGGTAGAGCACGTCGTCGCGCAGATCGAGCACGTGTGCCGTGTAGACGACCATCCACGCGGCCCGCTTGGCCTTCTGCACGGCCTCGAGGATCTCGGGCCACGCGTCTTTGACGTGCTGCAGGGTCACGGGGGCTGCGGGGGCCACGGGGGCCGGCGCGTCGGGGGCATCCTCGTGAACGTCGGCGACGGATGTCGGTTGCACGGGCTCGACGGGCCGGTCAGGCTCCCCGGCGGGCGGGACAGCGGGTGCGGCGGCGGCCTCGACCTCGACCTCGACGGGAGGCTCGGCGGGAGGCTGTTGCGGGGCGGGCTGTTGGCTGGCGAGCTGTTCGCTGGCCCGCTGTTCGCTGGCAGGGGCCGGCACGGCTGCCCGAACGGATGCGGGCGGCGCTGCACCTTCGGGGCTCTCGATCCCGATGCGGCGCTCGAGGCGCTCCACTCTCGCGAGGGCGCCGCGCTCGGTCTCGTCGCTCGCGGGCACGAGAACCCGCGCGATCATCAGTTCGAGATGCAGTCGCGGCGACGTCGCGCCCGTCATCTCGGTGAGGGCCGCGTTGACGACGTCGGCCGCCCGACTCAGCCCAGCGGTGCCGAACATGGCGGCCTGCTGCGACATCCGATCGAGTTCTTCGGGTTCGACGCCCCGCAGCACGGAGGCGGCCGCGTCGAGTGACCCGCCGAACGACACGGCGCCGACGATCACGAGGTCGCGCAGTCGTTCGAGGAGGTCCTCGACGAAGCGGCGGGGGTCTTGGCCGGTCTGGATCACGCGGTCGACGGCGGCGAACGCCGCGGCGGCGTCCCGGGCCCCGAGAGCGTCGACGACCTCGCTCAAGAGGGCTCCGTGCGTGTAGCCGAGAAGGGCGACCGCTCGCTCGTATTGCACGGTCGTGGTGTCGGATCCCGCGATGAGCTGATCGAGCAGCGAGAGTGTGTCTCGCACGCTTCCGCCACCCGCACGCACGACGAGGGGGAGCACGCCCGCCTCGACCTCGACCTTCTCGCTCTCGCACAGCTGCTGGAGGTACTCGAGCATCTGCGCCGGTGGCACGAGCCGGAAGGGGTAGTGGTGGGTGCGCGAACGGATGGTGCCGATGACCTTGTCTGGCTCGGTCGTCGCGAAGATGAACTTGATGTGCTCCGGTGGTTCTTCGACGATCTTGAGCAGGGCGTTGAAGCCCTGGGGGGTGACCATGTGCGCTTCGTCGAGGATGAAGATCTTGTAGCGGTCCCGCGCGGGCGCGAAGACGGCGCGCTCTCGCAGATCACGTGCGTCGTCGACGCCGTTGTGGCTCGCGGCGTCGATCTCGACGACGTCGAGGGAGCCCGCACCGTCGCGGCTCAACTCGACGCAACTGGGGCACACGCCGCACGGGGTGTCGGTGGGGCCCTCGACGCAATTGAGGCAGCGCGCGAGGATTCGGGCGGATGTGGTCTTGCCGCACCCTCGAGGCCCGCTGAAGAGGTAGGCGTGGTTGACGCGATCCGAACGCAGCGCGGTGCGCAGCGGGTCGGTCACTTGAGATTGCCCGATCAACTCGGCGAAGGTTTCGGGCCGATACCGGCGATAGAGAGCTGTGACCACGGTCTACAGCGTACTCGCGGCGTGCGACACGACAGGGCGAGCGCACACAGGGGAAGCCCGTGCGAGTGGGGTTCGCACGGGCTTCCGGTCTGTGCCGACGATGCGGCGTGGGGATGGGGCGCGATCAGCCGCGGGCGGCCTCCCGGAGGCCTCTGCGGCGAACCGTCGCGAGCGCGAACCCGAGCAGGAGCAACGCGAGGGCGAGGGTTCCGAGTGCCCCGCCATCCGACCCTGTTGTCGCGAGGACCGGCGGCGTGGATCCCGAGCCGCCCGCCGGTGCCGAATCACCGGGCGTCTGCCCGCCTGGGGTCGGGCCATCCGGGGTCGGCGCGGCTCCGAACGTGAAGCCGTCGGCGACCACGACCGTGTCGCATCCGGGGGCCCCGATCACACTCACGTCGACCGTTCCCGACCCGGCGGGCGTCACCGCTTCGATCCGGGTGTCGGAGAGCACCGTGAACGATGCAGCCGACGTGTCACCGAAGAGCACGTCCGTCGCACCCGTGAAACACGTTCCCGTGATGATGACCGTGGTCCCTCCGGTCTCCGGACCGGCGTCGGGCGTCACCGACGGAACGTCGTCGACCGTGCCGTCGTCGAAATGCTCGAAGTCGAGCGGGTTCGACGGTCCGACGGCCGTCTCGACGACGACGTCGTGGAGGTCGGGATCGTTCGGTGCGGTCACCGCCGTGATGACGGTGTCGGAGAGCACGGTGAACCGGAGCACCGGCACGCCACCGATGGTCACGTCGGTCGTGCCCGTGAAGCCGCTTCCCGTGATGGTCACGGTCGTGCCACCTGATGCGGGACCGCGGTCAGGAGTGAGGGAGAGGGCGAGTGGCGCGGGCGTTTCGATGTAGGTGAAGTCGAGGGGATCCGAATCCCCATTCGGACTCACCACCACCACATCAACGGTGCCCGCCGTGCCTGCGGGGCTCGTCACGACGATCTCCGTGTCAGACACGACCTCGAACTCCGTGCCCGCAACACCGTCGAACGTCACCCCCGTCGCACCCGTGAAATCGGTGCCCGTGATCGTCACGATCGTGCCCCCAGCCTCGGGACCACTCTCCGGATCCAACGACACAGCCGACGCCGCAGGCTCGAACTCGAACCCGTCCTCGATCGTCCCCTCACCACACTCACCGAGACCCACGACCGTGACATCGACGACACCCGTGCCCGCCGGAACGATCGCCGTGATCTCCGTGTCAGACAGGACCTCGAAACTCGTCGCCGACACCCCACCGAACAGAACATCCGTCGCACCCGTGAAACACGACCCGACAATGGTGACCTCGACGCCCCCAGCCTCCGGACCCGAACCCGGCTCCACCTCATCGACCGTCGTCACCGCGAAATACGTGAAATCGACCGGAGCAGACGACCCTGCAGGCGACAGCACGACCACATCCACGACACCCACCGGATTCGCCGGCGACGTCACGACGATCTCCGTGTCAGACACGACCTCGAACTCCGTGCCCTCGACACCGTCGAAGGTGACACCGGTCGCACCCGTGAAATCGGTGCCGGTGATCGTCACCTCGGTGCCGCCGACCTCAGGGCCCCGATCGGGATCGATGTCCGCGACGGCCGGGACCACGACGTAGGTGAAGTCGATCGGCGCCGAGTCGGCATCCGGCGTGACCACGACCACGTCGACGGTTCCCGCCGTGCCCGCGGGGCTCGTCACGACGATCTCCGTGTCGGAGACGACCTCGAAGTCCGTGCCCTCGACACCATCGAACGTCACACCCGTCGCACCCGTGAATCCAGTGCCGACGATCGTCACCCCGGTGCCACCCGCCTCCGGGCCACTGTCAGGATCGATCTCGACGATCACCGGAACCGCGAAGTAGGTGAAGTCGACCGGAACAGAATCGCCATCGGGGTGCAACACCACGACATCGACCGGTCCGACGGGGTTCGCGGGAGTGGTAACGAGGATCTCGGTGTCGGAGACGACCTCGAAGTCCGTGCCCTCGACACCATCGAACGTGACACCCGTCGCACCCGTGAAGTCGGTGCCCGTGATCGTCACCTCGGTGCCGCCGACCTCAGGGCCCCGATCGGGATCGATGTCCGCGACGGCCGGGACCACGACGTAGGTGAAGTCGATCGGCGCCGAGTCGGCATCCGGAGTGCTGACGACGACATCCGCGATTCCGGCAGTGCCGGCGGGGCTCGTGACCGTGATCTCGGTGTCGGAGACGACCTCGAAGTCCGTGCCCTCGACACCGTCGAACGTCACACCCGTAGCACCCGTGAATCCAGTGCCGGTGATCGTCACCTCGGTGCCGCCCGCCTCCGGGCCACTGTCAGGATCGATCTCGACGGCAACCGGGACCGCGAAGTAGGTGAAGTCGAGAGGCGCCGAATCGACGTCCGGAGTGATCACGACGACCTCCGCGACACCCGTGCCCGCCGGCGACGTCACGGTGATCTCGGTGTCGGAGACGACCTCGAAGTCCGTTCCCTCGACACCGTCGAAGGTGACACTCGTCGCATCGGTGAACCCCGTGCCCGTGATCGTCACGACCGTGTCACCGGCTTCCGGGCCACGATCCGGGTCGAGCTCCGCGATCACGGGAACCGCGAAATAGGTGAAGTCGAGAGGCGCCGAGTCGACGTCGGGAGTGATGACGACGACCTCCGCGACACCCGTGCCGGGCGGCGACGTCACGGTGATCTCGGTGTCGGAGACGACCTCGAAGTCCGTGCCCTCGACACCGCCGAAGGTCACGCCGGTCGCGGCGCTCAAGCCCGTGCCCGTGATGGTGACGATCGTGTCACCGGCTTCCGGGCCACGATCGGGGTCGAGTTCGGAGATGACCGGCACGGCGAAGTAGGTGAAGTCGACAGGTTCGGACGACACGTCGGGTGTGACGACGACGACTTCCACGACACCCGTGCCCGCCGGCGACGTCACGGTGATCTCGGTGTCGGAGACGACCTCGAAGTCCGTTCCCTCGACACCGTCGAACGTCACACCGGTCGCGCCGGTGAAGTTCGTTCCGATGATCGTGACCTCAGTGCCACCCGCCTCGGGGCCGGTGTCCGGGTCGATGAGCACGATCACCGGGAGCGCGAAGTAGGTGAAGTCGACCGGAGCCGAATCGACATCGGGAGAGAGGACGACGACATCCACGGTTCCCGCCGTGCCGGCGGGGCTCGTCACGGTGATCTCCGTGTCGGAGACGACCTCGAAGTCCGTGCCCTCGACACCGTCGAAGGTCACACCCGTGGCATCGGTGAAGCCCGTGCCCGTGATGGTCACCCCGGTGCCTCCGGCCTCGGGTCCACGATCGGGATCGAGGTCGGCGATCACGGGCACGGCGAAGTAGGTGAAGTCCACCGGAGCCGAGTCGACGTCGGGAGAGAGGACGACGACATCCGCGGTGCCGGCCGTGCCTGCGGGGCTCGTCACGGTGATCTCCGTGTCAGACACGACCTCGAAGTCCGTGCCCTCGACACCGTCGAAGGTCACACCGGTCGCCCCCGTGAACCCGGTGCCGACGATCGTCACCTCGGTGCCACCGACCTCCGGTCCGCGGTCGGGATCGATCTCGACGGCGACCGGGATCGCGAAGTAGGTGAAGTCGACCGGAGCAGAGTTTCCGTCGGGGTGCAGCACCACGACGTCGACCGTGCCCGCCGGGTTCGCGGGAGTCGTGACGGTGATCTCGGTGTCGGAGACGACCTCGAAGTCCGTTCCCTCGACACCGTCGAACGTCACCCCGGTTGCACCCGTGAAGTCGGTGCCCGTGATCGTCACCTCGGTGCCCCCGACCTCGGGACCGCGGTCGGGATCGATCTCGGCGACCGCGGGAACCACGATGTAGGTGAAGTCGAGGGGATCCGAATCCCCATTCGGACTCACCACCACCACATCAACGGTGCCCGCCGTGCCTGCGGGGCTCGTCACGACGATCTCCGTGTCAGACACGACCTCGAACTCCGTGCCCGCAACACCGTCGAACGTCACCCCCGTCGCACCCGTGAAATCGGTGCCCGTGATCGTCACGATCGTGCCCCCAGCCTCGGGACCACTCTCCGGATCCAACGACACAGCCGACGCCGCAGGCTCGAACTCGAACCCGTCCTCGATCGTCCCCTCACCACACTCACCGAGACCCACGACCGTGACATCGACGACACCCGTGCCCGCCGGAACGATCGCCGTGATCTCCGTGTCAGACAGGACCTCGAAACTCGTCGCCGACACCCCACCGAACAGAACATCCGTCGCACCCGTGAAACACGACCCGACAATGGTGACCTCGACGCCCCCAGCCTCCGGACCCGAACCCGGCTCCACCTCATCGACCGTCGTCACCGCGAAATACGTGAAATCGACCGGAGCAGACGACCCTGCAGGCGACAGCACGACCAC